>JAQXDL010000047.1 GCA_029251375.1 Pseudomonadales bacterium
GTCCACAACAAGCCCTGGTTTTCTACGTCGCCGTAAGTCCATAACAAGCCCTGGTTCTCTACGTCGCCGTAGGTCCATAACAAGCCCTGGTTCTCTACGTCGCCGTAAGTCCACAACAAGCCCTGATTTTCTACGTCGCCGTAAGTCCACAACAAGCCCTGATTTTCTACGTCGCCGTAAGTCCAGAGTAATCCTTGATTGTCGACGTCTCCACTATAATCCCAAATCAACCCTTGGTTCTGTATATCACTGTAGGTCCAAAGTAATCCCTGCTCGTCAACCGACCCACCGTAGGTCCAAATAAGCCCTTGATTTTCGACACTTGAGCCGTAGGTCCACAACAAACCTTGGTTATCAACTTCACCACTGTAGGTCCAAAGCAGACCTTGGTCTTCGACGAAGCTGTAAGTCCACAACAGACCCTGCGTATCTATACCACCATAGGTCCATAGGAGCCCCTGTGCGTCCAGAACACTGTAGGTCCAAAGTAGGCCTTGGTTATCAACTTCACCACCGTAAGTCCAAAGTAACCCTTGGTTCTGCACATCACCATAAGTCCAGAGAAGACCTTGGTTTTCGACATCCCACCTTATGCTGTGGTTCCAATCAACACCGAGATCCCAAGCGAAACCACTCGTTTCAACTAGCGCATCGAAATTCCAGTTGTAGCCATTGATTGCAAAATCTTCTTGCACCCAAGTGCCGTTATTATCTTGTAACGCCGATTCATTCCAAAGATAACCCATATCCCAAACGAGCGACTCAGCGGCCAAGCCATCCTGACTCCAGGCCAAAGCATCCTCGGACTCGACGGAAGCGTCCCATTCGTGCCCAGACATTGTTGACAGGCTATAGGTTCCATCGTCGTTGAGTTGTGCTGGTCCACCATAATGCTCCTCCTGCAGAAGATCGAGCGCGATATCCATACTGTTACCTGTACAACCGGAATCGTAGGAGTGAACAGCGCCATAAGCATTAATTAAACCCGTGCCTTGCTGGAACACACTGTATAAGAGACCGCCATTGGCGCCAGTCGCAGCACGTGCTGAGGACATCAGTCGACATTTCACATCGTTTGGACTGAGATCGGGCTGCGCTTGGATAATAAGCGCTGCTACACCCGAGGCAACAGCTGCTGCTTGCGATGTTCCTGACATTTGAAAATACTTTTCCTGATAGTGAAACTCAGGATGGTCTAAGGCAATCTGTGCTTTCTTGTGCATGATACCAACCATGTGACCACCGGGAGCCAAAATCTCTGGCTTAACGAATCCTTCTAACGTTGGTCCAACTGAAGAAAAAGTTGCAAGAAAATCGTCAGACGTGTCGGCAGGCGTGTAGTTGTCTGTCATCGCCCCAACGGTGACAACATAAGGCACGTTGCCCGGTACCGATACAGTTTGTGGTTCAGGTCCTAAGTTGCCCGCAGATGCGACAACAACAATGCCGGCTTGCCAAGCTGACATAACAGCCTGATTGATTGGATCTTGCCAGTAGTGGGACATCGGAACCCCGCCAAACGAAAGGTTCATTACACGGATATTCAGACGTTCCTTGTTCGCAATAACATAAGCAATCGATTCAATCACATCTAGATAGCTACCCTGGCCTTCTTCGCTAATTGCCTTGACGATAATAAGATTGGCGTCGGGCGCTATACCGTTATAACCACCGGTTTTCTTGCCAAATTCATCCACTGTTTTACTGCTGTTGGCAATCACACTTGCGATATGTGTACCGTGGCCATTTCCGTCGCGCAACTTGCGCTTCCAGTCTTTACGAGTCTCTAACTCGTCTAACGAGATTTCCCGATTTTCAATCGCATCATAGTAGGCGATGACTCGACTGTTCTTATGCGTATCTCTGACAAGAGACTTGTGTCCCCATAATCCTGAGTCGATGATTGCGATACCTACACCCGCACCGGTAATACCTTCCTTGTGGACCCGATCTGCATCGATAAAAGAGGGAAACACCGTATCGAGTGGTTCATTTTTTGATTTATTTTTTGATTCGTTTTTTGATTTATTTTTACCACCTTTTGAGCGGACCGAAGCCGTTTTAACTTGGCCATCTTCAAACACCTGCTGTATTCCAGGTGCCGAGCGCAAGGAGCTCGCTTCAGATGCCGTTAGATTGGCGGCGACTGATCGGATAATGCCAAACTCATGTGTTGGCGTTATACCCATATTTTGCATGGTTTCTTTTACCTGGCCAAAATCTTTACCCGAAATAATGTAAGAGGCTTTAACGCCGTTCGCCTCTTCTTCGTCCCATAGATACTTGGCAAGCTGAAGTTCCGTCTGTGTTGGCTGAGCGCCGTCATCATCCCAAAGATAACGTGCTACTTGCTCTTCTTCTTGGCCATCTTCGCCCCAAAGATAGCGTACCATTTGCTGATCTTCATCCCAGAGGTAACGTGCCAACCCTTGATCTTCGTAAACACCCTCTTCATCCCAAAGATAACGCGCCAACTGTTGATCTTCATAAACACTCTCTTCATCCCAAAGGTAACGTGCCAACCCTTGATCTTCATAAACACCCTCTTCATCCCAAAGGTAACGTGCCAACTGTTGATCTTCATAAACGCCATCTTCATCCCAAAGATACTTAGACATGGTCGGACTGGTAGGGTTTGACAGCGGAACATCAAGATAAAGTTTTGGCGCTATGCCACTGGATGGACTGCCATCTTCCCAAAGATAACGTGCTAACTGAGGTTCTTTGTCCTTAACCCCTTTTCCGTCTGTCTCCCATAAATACCGTGCCCCTTGCGAATCATGAACCGTATCCCTTGTTGTCTCAAAAAAAACGCGCTTTGCGTCCATTTGATTAGCATTGATATCGCCAACACCTAAAGGTTTGAGATTATTTTTTAGCGGCATACCGTTGCCGACTATACTCTCAACATTTCCTTTTGCCATTGACAGTGGCGATGCCAGTACACCCCAACTCATTATGAAGATAATTACTGGTATACGTATTGTTCTGCTCATGTTTTTTTCCAATGGTCTAATTCATCGAAGATTTATCGTTAATATTTTTGCCCGTTTGATGACAACACCTACGCTGATTAAAATTCGGTCAGGCGGGCGCGCAATCATCGCAAATATTAATACATATTTCATGCCATTCTAGATAGCCATACTAAGTCATTGTTTTATAATGAAATATCAAGACACACCAACACCAAAATGAAAATAGTGGCGAAAATAATTGGCTGTTCAACGAACTATTGGCGAGCAATAATGGCGAATTATGCGCCATATTTTTCTTTTCCGGATAAATCATGAACAATTTGAATACTAGAAAGCGTTTTAAGCAAGACCGCTAGAACGCTCTGGCTAGTTTGATTTTTGAACAACCATCGTTACTCAGACAGTGGTCGACAACTAACGACACGACATAACCGCGGTCAAACTAGGAATGGTTGTTAAACGAGGCACTACTGGAGAGCTGTCATTTTGTATCAAACGCCCGTGACGACAGGCACCATCATTTTTTTAGGTTGGAATAATTATTGCGAAAGAGAAATCATTCGTCTGTAGGTAGGTACTGATACGCCGAGAATGAGCGCGGCATCTTTCTTATTAAGGCGCCTGGCTTCCAGCTCTCTGGTCAATACGAAAAGCACAAAGTCCAGCAAAGGAACGCCTTCTGACTTTGCTATGTCGCACAACAACATGAGGATATCATTAACCTCCTCCCAACCGGGAATACGGTCCCTGCAGACTTCTTCGTCATACAGCCTCAATCGCATTGCCTTGCGTCGCAAGGTTGACTCTGGAATACCCAAAGAAATCGCGGCTCGATTCAAGACTTCATTGTGGTGCAACAAAACTCCGCTAATCGTCTGTTGCTCCAAAAGGGTACCTAGCGGAAAGAATTCAGGCTGGTCACGTAAACTAATACTTACCCATTTCTTAATCGATGATTCCAATTTCTTTTCGGGATCGAGGACCTGTTGGCTCTCTACCAGATCTGTTTTTACCGATGGAAAAATACCTAAGTGAATCGTACCGATGATTGAGTCTTTGCAGAGGATGAGACCCCGGTTAACGACATTGGCCAGCTCACGAATGTTGCCGGGCCAACTGTACTGCAGTAACGCTTGCTCAGCATCTTCCGAAAAACCAATAGAACCTCGCTCGTATTGACCTGCGTACATGGACAAAAAATGCCGAGCGAGCGACAGAACGTCATCACGCCTTTCTCTCAGCGGCGGCATCTCCAAAGTAAATACGTTAAGTCGATAGAAAAGATCCTCGCGAAACGTTCCCTCATCAACCAGAGCTCTTAAGTTACGGTGGGTCGCAGCTATGACTCTTGTGTCAACCGACTGATAACGACTACTACCAACCGGAGCAATCTCTCGATTCTCAACATAGCGAAGCAGTTTCACCTGCACATCTAAGGGCAACTCGCCAATTTCATCTAGCAAAACTGTGCCGCCTTCAGCCTCTTTCAGGCGACCAACAAAATGACTGTCTGCGCCAGTGAAAGCCCCTTTTGTATGACCGAACAATTCACTCTCTATCAAACTACCAACAACAGCACCGCAATCAACAATGATAAAAGGTTTATCCGAGCGCGGACTATTACGGTGGACTGTTTGCGCCATAACCTCCTTACCCGAGCCAGATTCTCCGGTAATCAGCACAGTGGCATGGGTTGGCGCGACTAAATCAACGCGCTCCAACACGCCTTGCATTTTTTTTGAACTAGAAACAAAACCCGGATCACTCTCAATCGTTATTACGGGTACTTTTAAGTCGTAACGCTGAATACTGGCTACGAAATAGGACAACAAATTCTGTAAAAATTCGATCTCTGAATCGGCAAGTGCTTGATGGCTTGGGAAAAACAGCAATTTAGTTGAAGAAAGTTTAAACAGGTAGGAGTCGTCGCCCGCAAAGAAAAAATTATCTGATGCTAACGTCTTATCCAATTGAACAAATGTTTTTTCGCTGAGATCGAGTTGAGACATACTATCAAGGGTCGTCTCTGCAGAGTCACCGATAATAAGCTCAAAGCCTCTCTCTGTGCGCTCCATCAATGCTACCTGTTCAAAACCGAATGACTGCCTAAGATGGCTACAAACCTTTCGGCTTGTTTCCAACAAACTATCACCACGAGAAACAACATTGATAACATTCCAAAGCAGCACCCTATTTTGGTATTCCCTCTGCCGATCGACTTCGCCTCGTCGCTCTAGCTGAGCCTCTGATTTAGCTCTCTCAAGATTCTCATCCCAAACTATCACTCTGTCGCTGGCAGAATCCTCAGCTAAGTGCAAAGCAGACTCCGCTTGTCTGAACAACTCAAAGGGTTCTTGGTCTCCTGGCAAACTATAAGACAGCCCGATAAAAAATTTGACCGAACTTTTTGAAAACTCCTCATTCAAATCAGTCAAAATCGAGCTTGCTATTAATTCACCTTCAGCAATCGAGGTATATGGCATGCTGACAGATAATTGAAAGTCCCCATACAAACTAACCAAGTCCGTTGCACGCAGGCGCTGATTAAGGAAATCTGTGACTCGATCTAAATCGTCAGACTCACCACCTTGATAAGAGATGAGTAGCTGGCAAATTGAAGATTCACCCGGCGCTAATCGGTCGTGGCCTAGACCCGCCATCAGCTCCTCAGTGGAAGGCAATATTTCAATATCATCATTAATTTCCGTCAGCTCCCTAAGAATTAGAACTGCACCGTCCTGCATCGGACCGATGATTCCATCAACTAAACGCGGGTGCTTTTCTGGAACAGAAACGATAAACGGCGCCAACTTATTAACGTTGTTGCCGGAAAAGGCTGCCTGCAAAGACAACTCTATTGAGCTGCCAATAATTGAAACGACCTCACCCCAATTTTGGCCGACAGCTTTATCGCGCGTGGTACCTAGAATCGATTCCGCATCAACATTGAGATCTGTCACAATGCCGTCAGAGTTAATAAAGACAAGCCCTTTACCCAAACACGTCAAGGCGGTTTGGAGTAACTGCTGTGTTTCTCTTAACTCTTTTTCTATACCGAATTTATAAAGAGCCATTTCTATGGTGATTTGCAGCTCTCTATTTTCAACTGGCTTGATGATATACCCATAAGGCGTCGCCGCTTTCGCTCTAGAGACCGTGTCTTCGTCAGAGTAAGCAGTCAGAAAAACAATGGGCGTATCGCGATTGGCTTGTATCTCGCGCGCCATCTCAATGCCATCTTCACCATTTTTCAGATGGATATCTGTGAGAATAAGATCGGGTTCAGTTTCCTGAGCAAGCTGGATGCCGCCTCGACCATACGCGACTCCCACGACTTCATACCCAAGCGCAGTCAGCCGACTTTTCAGCTCTCGTGCGACGAGAGCTTCGTCTTCTATAATCAGAATTCTGTGCTTAGAATCGGTCATTGTTCGAAAAATTCAGGCCTTTACAGGACTTATCAACCTACCAGATAGGTCGAATATAATACAGGCGAAAGCGCCGATGCTCTTGACTACCGCTTTCACCTGCCACTATAAAAGTTTCACTGACTTAAGACTGCCGAAGCGCCTTAGCCTCGCGGCGACGCGCATGAAGTACAGGCTCAGTATACCCGTTAGGCTGGATGGCGCCTTGAAAAATCAAATCACAGGCTGCTTGAAAAGCGACGCTCTTAGAAAAGTCAGAGGCCATCGCATGATAGGCGCCGTCACCTTCGTTTTGAGTATCAACAATAGCGGCCATTTTCTTCATGGTTTGCATGACTTGTTCCTCTGAACAGATACCATGACGAAGCCAATTGGAAATATGCTGGCTAGAAATCCTAAGTGTCGCCCTATCCTCCATCAGACCAACATCATCAATGTCAGGCACTTTAGAACAACCGACACCCTGATCAATCCATCGGACGACATAGCCGAGAATTCCTTGCGTGTTGTTTTCGAGCTCTTGTTGTACTTCGTCGCTGGATAAATTCGTGCCGCCTAAGACAGGTATCGTCAATAGATCATCAATATTAGCTTTCGGACGCGATTTAATTTGATCTTGAACACTCGACACGCTGACCTTGTGGTAATGCATAGCATGCAAGGTTGCAGCTGTCGGAGATGGAACCCATGCTGTTGTCGCACCGGCTTGTGGGTGGCCAATTTTAACGTCCATCATCTGCGCCATCTCGTCAGGCATTGCCCACATTCCCTTGCCGATCTGAGCTTTGCCTTTCAAGCCTGCGGCAAGCCCAACATCAACATTCCAATCTTCGTAGGCTGAAATCCAAGGTTGTTGCTTCATAAGCGTTTTGCGCACCATCGCGCCGGCTTCCATGCTGGTATGGATCTCATCGCCAGTCCTGTCTAAGAAACCCGTATTGATAAAGATCACTCTGTTTTTTGCAACTCGAATACATTCCTTCAAATTCAACGTTGTACGTCGTTCTTCATCCATGATGCCTATTTTCAACGTATTTTCGCTAAGCCCTAACGCTTGCTCGACGCGCGCAAATAGTTCAATGGCGAATGCAACTTCTTCAGGGCCGTGCATTTTTGGCTTAACAATATACATGCTACCGGTACGAGAGTTACTCAGTTTGCCTAGCCCCTTTAAATCATAGAGTGCGCATAAACTTGTCATCATGCAGTCGAGAATGCCTTCTGGGACTTCCTCTCCATTAAATAGTACGGCGTCGGTCGTCATCAAATGACCAACATTACGAATCAGCAACAAGCTGCGACCATGCAGCACTAGCGCAGACCCATCTGGCGCATTGTATTGTCTGTCCGGATTGAGTTGACGCGTCATGGTAACGCCGCCTTTTTGAAACTCCTCTGAAAGATCGCCTCTCATCAAACCTAACCAGTTTCGATACACGTTAGTTTTGTCTTCAGCATCAACTGCGGCGACTGAATCCTCACAATCTTGGATTGTCGATATAGCTGCTTCCATCAATATATCTTTAACGCCTGCTAAATCATCTTTGCCAATTGAATCCTCTGCATCAATCTGAATCTCAAGGTGCAGGCCGTTATGGGCCAACAAAATGCCATCTGGACTGGCGCTGTCGCCTCGATAACCCACAAACTGATTTGTATCTACTAGTGCAGCCGAGGATCCATCTTTCATTGCAACCGACAATCCGCCATCGGCAATGTTATAGCTAGTCGCATCTGCATGGGATTGACCTGCTAACGGCAGGTGCTCATCAAGAAATGCTCTACCGTATGCAATGACCCGATCGCCCCTGATCGGATTATGGACCTTACCGGTACTCTGCGCACCACCGTCATCCGATATGACATCGGTGCCATAAAGCGCATCATACAAACTGCCCCAACGTGCGTTTGCGGCATTTAACGAAAACCGAGCATTATCGATCGGCACAACCAATTGTGGTCCAGCCAACAATGCAATTTCATCGTCAGTATTTGATGTTTCAATTTGAAAGTCATCACCTTCAGGAAGCAAGTAACCTATTTCCTGCAGGAATGCTTCATAAGCTGCCGCATCATGCGGCTTACCGGCTTGCGCTTTATGCCAATTGTCGATGGCTAACTGGATTTGATCGCGCTTTAAAAGCAGCGTTTTGTTCTTAGGCGCGAGGTCCGTCAATATTGCTTCAAACTTTGCCCACACATCATCGGCAGCGAGGCCAAGCCCTGGGGTAATTTCTTTCGCTACAAGATCATACAAAACCTGTTTGATTACCAGATTGCCGATGTTGATTTGGTCTGTCATTACTTTGTCTCGGGTTGCGCAAATTCGGAACCGCAATGCTACGCGAAATATATTTTTTGTCCATATTTGAAGCAATGATGATAGATTGAATAAAGGCTAGAGCAACTTTTGTGAATTCCCAAGCAGCTTGGCTCGTTTCAGGTATTTCAAACAAAATAACAGTTGTTGAGGTTGGCTGGCCAAGCCTCACGCAGCAGCGATGCGTCGGATCCGCGCAAAGGTAACGCAACCGATAATGTCCGAAAATTGAAAAAGCAGGCGTATAAATAACAAACATGCAAAAACTCGCCACTATCTTCGTGTTTCTAACGGCGCTGCTGGATTCAGTCGGATTCGGCATTATTATGCCGGTCCTGCCAAGTCTTCTTGCTGACATCACAGGTCAGGGTGCTGCGCATACCGTTAGAATTGCCGGTTGGCTAATGTTCGTTTTTGCCTTTATCCAATTCTTTTTTGCACCCATCGTCGGTAACTTATCGGACAGATACGGGCGCCGTCCCGTTCTTTTGCTGTCCTTGCTGGTGATGGGAATCAACTATCTGATTATGGGATTCGCCGATAGTTTACTGCTGCTGTTCATCGGTCGCATCATTTCGGGGCTCGGCGCCTCCACCATGAGCACCTGCAATGCTTATATGGCCGATATTACACCGCTTGATGAACGCGCTCAGAGCTTTGGCCTAATCGGCGCTGCGTTTGGATTGGGGTTTGTCTTCGGGCCTATTATCGGCGGCTTTCTTGGCGAATATGGCGCGCGCGTACCCTTTTTTGCAGCCGGTATCATTTCTCTGGCTAACATGCTGTTTGGTTTCATCGTTTTAAAGGAATCATTGAACCGAACGAATCGTCGTCAATTCGATCTCAAGCGCGCCAACCCAATTGGCACACTGACGTCACTCAGCGCCTTCCCGATGGTGCTCGGTATATTGTTCGTCATGTTCGTCTACAACCTTGGTCATCATGTTTTACCGTCGACATGGAGTTTTTGGGCGATAGAGCAACTTGATTGGAGCCCGAAGGAGATTGGTTATTCGCTCGGTTTTGTTGGCCTAGGTATGGCGTTCACGCAGGGTTTTCTTATTCGAATCGTACTACCGAGAACGGGGCCAAAGGTTGCCGGAATAATCGGTATGTGCCTTACAATGACTGCGTTCATGGGCTACGCCTTTGCGACACAATCATGGATGGTTTATTTGGCACTCGTTCCTGGCGCGTTGGCTGGGCTGAGCAGCCCCGCAATGCAAGGCATTTTGTCGACCAAAGTGGGCCCTGATCAACAAGGTGAATTACAGGGGGGGCTAGCAAGCGTCATGAGCCTAACATCGATCATCAGCCCACTAATAATGACGCAGACATTTGGCTACTTCTCGTCAGATCAGGCACCCATCTATTTTCCTGGTGCTGCTTTTATTCTTGCCACGATGCTAACCGCAATCGCTTTATTGATGTTTGTCAGAATTGCCCGCTCACCGGACTATGAAAAAGCACATTGAGCCTTCATGTCATTACATTGCCGAGCAAATTCACCTTGAGCTTGCAATCATGCTGCACCAGATTTGACGAGCAACTGTTCTACTCGAGCTAAACCTAACCTTCTATCTCAATAGCCAAAGCCTGATCAAGACTTGCCTCACCAATCGTTTCAACCAACAGACCGCTGGTGGCCCGAGATAGCTGCGTGGTGACAACGACATCATCTTGATTCAATGTTTCAGAACGAACTAAGACACGAAACTGACCTGCTGCATCAACATAGTCCCCGACCTGAGCAACCTGCACCGACTCAAGCCTATTATCCGTAACACGGTAAACGCGATTACTGCCATAGATCGCTTGGACCGGTAAAGCCGCAACAGCGTCTTCGCTTGGTAATGTGATTGACAGGCTAACCACTCTGCCAATATCCAAGTTTTCACCAAAGGTGGGCGTAAAAAAAGCATCAACGCCACTTTGCCCAGACTTCACGTCGCCAGAAAGACGCGCTAGCCTTAGCTGGACCTCAACTTCATCAACGACCGCAAGCGCAGTAATCACGACACCCTGTCTTATCTTCTGTCTAAGTTGTTTACCGACCTTTGAAGATATTGCAGCCCTCACTTCAATGCCGTCATGTTCCGCAACGGAGATCATCTGTAAACCGGGCAATACTCGATCACCTGCAGACACCATGGTTCGAATAACTCGCCCATCAAAGGGTGCTCGAATGCTGGTTTGAGCAAGATCTAATTTAGCGCGATCCAAAATGGCTTTTTTCTCAGCAAGCATGGCGTCTTGAATTTTGAGATTATTAGGAAAGTTGCGAATCTTAGAATGATGCTCCGCCACCAATATCGCTTGCTCACTCGCTTGCTGTTGGACTTCATCAACGATTGAATTCGAAACCATATTTGAGTTGTACAGATCCATGTGACGCTGTAATTTGGCATCCGCCACTTTTTTCAAACTAACATAGTGCTCAGTAAGCTCTTGCGCAAGTGCAAAGTCGTTAGACGTTGATGCATAAATAGCAGCCTGCCGATCATAGTCTGCTTGCGCAACAATAAGCGATAATTTTAGCTCACTATTATCTAACTGAATCAGCACATCATCCTTGCTTACCCATTCACCTTCGTGAGTAAATACTTCCTCAACAGGCGCCTCTATCGATGTCGTTAGATGCGCGACTTGTTTTGACTCTACTTTACCATATGCCACTAACAGCGGAGACAAGGAACGATAATCTAGACGTTTAGTAGAAACCGGCCAAGCTTTTTCTTGCACTATACTTGGCTCTGAACTGGGGGCCGTCGCCATTACAACAAAAGCAACAAAAACTGCACCTATTAATATGACAAAACCGGCAAAGCGAGTTTTCAAAAGATTAAGCATGACCAGATCCCCTTAGATCATTTACTGTTTTCTGAAGCGTCAAAATAGTTTGATCCACCCTCGCACTAAAACTGACACTGGCGCCCTCAATGAGCACAACTAGGGCGGGTATAACCAGCAACACAAGTAGTGTGGCAAAGGCCAAACCAAAACAAATTGTGATTGCGATGGGTACCATGTACATCGCCAGACTAAATGTTTCGAACATCAAGGGCGTGAGGCCTGCAATCGTTGTTATCGAAGTCAGCGCAACCGCTCTAAATCGAGATAAAGATGCATCTCGAATCGCATCATGCACTGACAAACCTTCATCAAGGCCGCGCCGGAAAAAACTAATCAGAACAATTGAATCGTTAACGACAATGCCGGTTAAGGAAAAAAATGCGAGCAAGGACATTGCACCAATATCCATACCCATAATCCAATGACCGGCAATTGCACCGGTTAAACCTAACGGTATTGCTGTCATCACAGCAATTGGCCAGGTGTAAGAGGCAAATGACCAGGCTAGTATCAGGTAGATGAAAATCAACGTTAACATCGCACCGACTGTCATAATCTCGACAATCTGTTCATTTTGCTGCGTGTTACCGCCCACGCCGGAGGACAGACCATACCGCTGAAGAATTTCCGCTAACGCATTTTCGCGTAAGTGGCCTAGTACACGTTGAGTATTGTTTGACTCAGGATCAACACTCGCGTTAACAGACACCGACATAAAACCATTATTGTGGTTGATCACATCGATGCCGCGGCGATTTTCAAGGTCTGCTACCGTACCTAGCGCAACCAACTCGCCACCCGGCACCTTGATAGGAAACTGTTTCAGAGAGGACAAATATTCCCTTTCTTCATCAGGCAGCATGACGAGGACTTCGAGTTCGACACTATCTTCATTGAATATCTGCACTCGACGTCCGTTGTAGGCTGCCCGTAATTGTCGACCCAATGTTTCGGTGGTCAGCCCAATTGTCTTGCCGGTCTGGTTAAGAGAAAAAACGATTTGATCCTTTCCGTAAGGCAAATCGTCAAAAATATTCGATACACCTTGATAGCCTGCCAGAGCAGCCTGCAATTCTTCTGATGCCGTTTTTAATGTGGACATATCTTGCCCCCTCAAGATAAGCGTAATATCGGGACGACCATTATTTGCACCACCGACCACTTCAACTTGCAACTGTTCGACAAAAGGTAACTTGAGTACTTTTTTACGCCAGTCGACGACGAATTGTTGCGGTGAAATAATGCGATCTTCTTCCCACGCATATTCGATTGTTAAAGCGCCGTACTGACTACCCCATTTTCTTTCCTGATTTAATCTTGCGCTGTTAACTCTTGAAACATAGCCATTGATATTCTGATCGCCGTTACTTTGATCAGTTTTGTACATGGTTTCTTCGAGGTGGGCTAGAAATTGCTGCTTTTGAGCGGGTGTTGCATCCGCACTGAATTCAACATTGGCTTCTAGCATTTCAAGTGACATGCCAGTGATAAAGTTCACACCCACACGACCACTGGCAGCAAGGCTGAAAGCAACGACAACACAACCTAAGGCTGCGCAGAAAGTTGCTCCCGGGTGTCGCAGTGCCAGCTCCAGGATCGGTCGGTAATAATGCTCTCTCAAATAGATAAAGCGCGCGTCAAACCAGAGCCTGAAGCCACTCGTCTTGTCACGATCAATACGCTCAAAACTATGGCGCAGGTGCCCCGGCAGAACTAAAAAACATTCGACCAAGGATGCAACAATGACACACAACATTACCGTTGGAATGGTAACGATAAATTGACCCATCTCACCACCGGTCAGCAGCAATGGAACAAATGCCGCCATCGTGGTCAACGAGGATGTAACAACTGGCAAGAACATCCTTTTTGCGCCGCCCGCTGCAGCTTCGGCAGGAGACTTACCCTGCTCGAACTGCGTCACCGCGTCTTCGCCAACCACAATGGCATCATCAACCACGATTCCCAACGCCATGATAAACGTGATCAGCGCAAGGATATTGATGCTGCCGCCAAACACACTGTAATAAAGCATGATGCCGAACAAGAAACTCACCGGAATGCCAATCATCACCCACCAACCGACACGCCCGTTTAAGAATAAGAACAGTGCCGCAATAACCAACAGCAAACCCGACAATCCATTCGACAAAATTACATTCAACTGCTCCGCTAATAACACCCAAACTTCGGCGTACAAGTGCATTTGTACCCCTTGCGGCAACTGCGGCTCCTTACGGTCCATCCAGTTATGTAGAATCATGGCTGAATCAATCGCATCGGTGTCGCTGAGGCGGTAAAGCTCCAGCTCAATAGCAACTTTGCCGTCGCGGGTAAGGCGTGGACTGTCAACAACCGTACGGCGCTCGATTGTCGCAATATCCTCTAACCTGACTAACCGACCATCCGGCTGAACCGTAATCTCTAGGTCTTCGAAACCTTGCGCACTGCGGCGCTGTTCAAGACTTCGTAGTTGTCTTGCCCCTTGCCCACGTCCAACAGTGCCTGCCGGCGAGTTACTACTGCTCAAACCAACTTCTCGCGCTATTTCATCCAAATCTGTATTCAGCTCAATAAGTTTGGCGCTACTCACCTGGATGGCAATTTCCTCTTCCGGTAGTCCATCAAATTGAATAAGGTCGATACCCTCGGCCAAAAGCTCACGTTCCATCTGGTACGCAATCGTCATTAACTCTGACAACTCGCCTTCGCTAGTAATAAGCAGCACCGCGATCTCTTCGTAGTCGAGATCGATCTGGATGCGAAGTGGATCCATTTCTACAGGAAAGTTTCGAATCTGCGCAACGCGATCCTTGACCATTTCGAGAGTGACACTCATGTCTGCACTATGATTGAATTCAATGCGTATCCAGCCGCGACCGTTGACACTGCTGGATCTCACCTCAACCATTTCTGGTAAGTTCGTTAAGCGCTGTTCGATCGGAACGATGACGAGCCGCTCAATGTCCTCCGCCGAAGCGCCCTGCCAGCCTGCATTCACATAAACAACCGGCCATTTCACGGTCGGATCTAGCTGCATATTTATTCTGTTCACAGCCCAAAGCCCAACAAGCACCATCATGATCATCGCGAGATTTGAGGCCACCTTGTGGTGGGAGAAAATATCGATGAGGTTGTTTGAAATCTGCATGGGTTTGATTCAATCACTCTGCTGTAGATTTATTGGTATCCAATCATTTTCTTGCTGCTGTTAGATGAGACGCAAACTAACGCAATTTTGTTTAAACCCTTGGATTTAAATACTTCAATACAGGTTTCATGCCAATTTCATAGATCATTGTTTTTATTGATTTTTTCTACTGATAAACCATCCGAAAGGAAAGGTCATTAGTCAGGATAACCAGCCATTAGTGAAATACACACAACCCTAGACGTGCGCTAGCGCAACAAAGACAACGCTCACGTAAAGTTGTGTTTAACAAAAATTAGAGCGCTCGCTTGCAGCAACTAATGACCAACAAAACGTTAGGACTCGATCAATTGTTAAGATCTAAGGACTGCATTACAGTGAAGACACAAAACAAACATAAGGAATCTCTCATGAAGTTTGAACAGGTCAAACATGTCGGTGTTGTAGGTGGTGGAATTATGGGCGGCGGTATCGCACAGGTGATTGCGGCTGCCGGCTACCGCGTCACCATCAAGGATATTTCCGATCAAATCATCGAAGAAACGCGAGATGGTTTGATTGAAGGCAAATGGGGTGTGAAGCGAGCCGTCGAGAAAGGAAAAATGGGATACGACACTGCGGCTCAGGTGATTAAGCTGGTTGATTTTACAACCGACAATATCGACCTTAAAAACTGTGATGTCATCATTGAAGCCGTGCCAGAAAAACTGGACTTGAAACAGGCCGTGTTCAAAGAACTCGATGCCTTAGTCAAACCAGAAGCAATATTTACATCAAATACATCGGGATTAGTAATACAAGAAATTGCCGAGGTAGTGACGGATGAACGAAAGACCCGCTTCTTAGGCATGCACTTTTCAAACCCTGTACCGGTCATGTCAATGTGCGAGGTTGTGACCACACCACAGGCATCAACGGATTCGATTGAAGCGATTGTCGGCATCGCAAAAGCGTCCAAACGGGCAGTGAGTATGGTCAAAGATATGCCTGGCACCTATGGCTTCATCTTGAATCGCGTCTTTGCCGCTGCGGCCAAAGAAGCACGAAAAATCGTCGATGATGGCTTAGCAAGCCCGGAGGATGTCGACAAGGCAATGATTACTGGTCGAAATTGGCCCGCTGCGTTCTTCGGCAATCGCGGCGGTATTGGCAAAGAGTGGTAATTGAGATTTTTTGTAGGACGCAGGTTGTCGACTTAGTTGAGAGGTTGAGAGGTTGAGAGGTTGAGAGGTTGAGAGGTTGAGAAAGCGGAGGTAATCATGGTGACCTTGGAGGCCTTAGTCGATAGCAATATCTGCGGCTCTAAACCTTCCTCTTCATAACGCTATTAATCGGACTATTAATCAGACTATTGATAATAAGCTTCCTGGGATGACCGCGCTGCGACGGCGAACACTGGGTGACCGACCTAGGGTCGATAACGTCTCAACTGGCGCTGACACCGAGCATAACTGTTTTATCATCCTCAACTGTGCATGAGTAGTCTGAGTTTAAGGTGTATATGACGCCGTTGCCTTTAAGGCCTCTAATCACAAAGATCATTAACACAATTTGTTCAAGCCGGTAGTAAAGTTCGCGATCCGGAATAAATGAGAACCTGTCTTGAAGTTTTTCTATGCTCACCTCAGAGTGTGATTCTAAACATTGCAGAATCTGCGACTGTGTACCTGTGAGAGTTTTTCTCAATTCCCACCAAGCGGGTTGCTCGTAAGAATTTTTTTAACACTATTATCTCCGCTAGGTTTTACTTTGCCAATCAGGTCGCCAAGCACCAGCCCTACAAAAACTGCAGCGGCCAGCATGATGTAGTCATCAATCGTCTTTTACACCATTTATGAGGTGGGCTCGTTAATTCTCACTCTGTGGGATCCGCCTTAATAGCGTTAACCCTCAATTTCCGCATAATAACATGACAATAACCGCCTCGATCTAAACGGACATTCGCCCAATCTGCGGCCAAGCATTTGTAGGCATCTCATCTGTTTGGTGATCGAATTCGGCGTTGACCTAAGTTTTAAAAAGTATACGAAACTTATAGCCTTCACAGTGACCACCTGTCAGTGCTTTAATGTTATATATAAGACTGGGACAAAACCTTATTTTGAACACTCGCGCGCTTGCTGATCGATTTCATTTAATCTTGAATCATTTTAACTCTATCGCTTTGGCGGTTGGACAGTCTCTAGAACTATTCGATACAAGGAGCACTTCTAACCGCGAGCCAGCACCCTGCAACCGATTATACTATCCATCGTTGCTACTGTTAATTAGTAGCAGCCTTGTATCACCATTGAACCAGGCGGATGACTCAGGCCTGCGTTCGCTTATCGAAAACAAGCCCGTTGTCTTAAAGGAGAATATTCTCGCGCCCTGCGCACAATCACAACTGGCGAATGGTAGTTACGACTTCAAACAGCAGCATCCGAGTTATTCTGATCAGGTTTCAAGCGTCGGCAGCGTCAGCACAACGCGTTTGCAGATCTTTGATGAATCGAATGAAAAGGAAAATAACTGGTTCTTTCGAGCAGCTAACAAACTTCACATACTTACCAAGGATAGTGCGATCAAGCAGGAGCTGTTATTCAAAGAAGGCGACAGCTATGACCAAAGACTTATCGATGAATCGGCAAGACTCGTCCGCGATCTGAACCAGCTCTATGATGCAGATATCAGAGTAGTTCGTTACTGTGATCAACGTGCAGATATAGAAATCGTCACACGGGATGTATGGTCTTTAAATCTGGATTTATCTTTCGATCGATCCGGTGGCGAGAACAACTACAACATTGGCATCGGAGAAAGTAATTTCCTTGGCCGTGGCAAGCTAATCGCGATCGATCATGAGAAAGATACTGACCGCGAATCCGATCGCATCACTTACAAAGACAATAATGTCTTTGGCAGTCGCATCAGAACACACCTACGTTATTCCGATAGCGACGACGGCTACGAAAAATTCGCTCGACTGCAGCTGCCCTTCTACGCCTTAGATTCGAAACAAGCTTGGGATATTCGATTAAAGAAAGCCGAGGAGGTAAACACACAATACTTTCATGGTGAGGATGTTTCTGAAATTGGTCGAAAACTGCAGGACTATTCGTTCAACTATGGATTCTCGCAGGGTCTAAAAAATGACGTCACGCGCCGGTGGCGGGTTGGGTATCGCTACACCCAGGAAACATTCTTTTCAGGCCCGGATCTACCTTCACCTAATCCAATCCCCGCCGATAAAGAGCTTTCCTATCCATTCTTACAGTATGGGGCGGTAGAGGACAAATACACTCGTTCGTTCAATTTCGAACAAATTAACCGTAATGAAGACCTACATCTTGGCTATTCTCTTCGGGCAAGATTTGGATACGCAGACGAGGACTTTGGTTCAGATACGGATCGGATCGTTATCGATGGTCGATTTTCTGACACGCTCAGCTACACCGATAAAGTACTATTAAAGCACAGGGTTACCTGGGAGGGTCTTTACAACTTAGAAAATGATCAAACAGAAGACGTTGTCGTCGCCTATTCGATAACATACTTTCGCCAACAGCCACACAACAGGCAGTTTTTCACCGAATTTGGTGCAATTTGGACAGATAACTTAAGTAGTCATCGACAAGTGCTACTGGGCGGAGAGACCGGCGTTCGCGGCTATGACAAACGATTCCAATCCGGTGATCGTCGCGTGCACTTCACCATGGAAGAAAGGCAATACACCAACTACCATCTGTTCTCGCTTGCCTATCTCGGTTTTGCGGCGTTTATTGACATCGGTCGCGCGTGGGACCCTGAAATTGATGAAGGCTTTGAAGATGACTATCTCGCCAACATCGGTTTTGGTATCCGTTTAGCTTCCAGCCGCACCGATTCGGGCAGAGTCATCCATCTCGATTTTGCGTTTCCACTCACTAATCGAGACGACCCTAACGTCAATGACTTTGAGTTCATCATCAGCGCAAAGAATACTCTCTGAACCGTCTCAAGCTCATGTGTAAACGTCACCTGCCGTTCTCAATTGTGAATGTCGACAGATCAAAAACGGCACACAACACGACACATAAGTCGGCATCAAAGCAGATGCAAACTCACTGTCATTATCAAAAACTAACTCAGTTAGTCGGTTCGTTGAACATGCCCGTGCGGCCGCCATCGATAACAAGGTCGTGACTGTTAACAAAACGTCCCTCATCACTCGCCAGATATAGCGCCCCCTGCGCAATATCCATAGGCAAACCGGTTTTACGTAACGGCGTTGCATTGGCTAGGTTACCCTCGAGTTTAGACATCTTTTTTGCATTTTCTTCATCGGACAACCTGTTTGCTCGCGCTGAACCGCCATAGAAAATTGGCGTTGCAATCGCACCCGGCGAGATGCAATTGACGCGAATACCACGCGGACCAAATTTGACCCCGGCGAGCGTCGTATAATGTGTTAACGCCGCCTTGGCTGCTGAATAAAGAAGTGCGCCCTGATTATCTCTAATCGCAGCGATACTCGAATTATTAATAATCGAGCCCCCGCCTCGAGCCTCCATGTGGGGTAAGGCATATTTAATACCAAGTACCGCGCTGCTGAATAACAATTGCATCGCATAGTGAATAGCCTCTTCATCAAGATCAAGAAGCTCCGAGGATGTTGGACCACCGGCATTGTTGAAGAGCACATCTAAGCCGCCGAATTCCTTCACAGCAACGTCTATTGTTGCTGCGATATCAGCTTCCTTCATAACGTCCGCTGTAACAAATCTCGCTGAAGCACCTAACCGCTCTACAATCGCTTGCCCTTTCTCGGTAGATCGACCACATATAACAACCTTGGCGCCTTCCGCAACAAACAGCTCTGCTGTGGACTCACCAATACCGCTGGTACCACCAGTAATTACCGCAACTTTCCCTTCTAATCTGTTGGTCATATCGACTCTCTAAAATGCTGAACAACGTAATCTAGCGGATTGTCTAACTAACTAAAAGCTTGATCTTTTCAGGCCTAATAAAAGGCAAACTGTTGCAGGCAAAATGAGCCATTTACTTTACGCTACATTTTATGGACGATAGCCATAACCACATTGTTAGACCCACACTATGCGCCAAAAGCTGATCGCCCCACTGGCTGTTCACGTTCTGGTTTTCATTGGATTATGGGGACAATACCTATTGAGTCCAGCACGACTTTCAGACCAATTTTCGACCTCTGTGTACCAGATAGTCATGCTCTTTTTCCTTGCCGGCGAATGAACGATTGAAATTGAGTCGCTGCCGATCCAAAATGAACTGGTTCGCTTTTTTGCCCCTTTGGCGACCATTACGTCAATCGATACGAGCTATTAATACAACCTCCACTATTTCCAAAACCAAAGACGCAGCTTTTGATCACAGTTGCACCGAATCCAAAATTGCCATCGAATCATGCAATTTGACAACCTAAAAACCACAAAAAATTTAAATTATGCAATACAACTGGATTGATTCAAGCAACTGTTCTCAGCACCAACTCGCATCAAAGCAAATCGAACAATGGCGGCAACAAGGTTTTTGTTTCGTTTCTAATCTTTTACCCTCGGATCTCGTGCAAGAGCTTATTCAAGCTGCAGAACAAAATTTCCCGGAGCCGGGCTCAGATGCTGCCGCGGATATTTCAGACTTTGGCAGTGCGGGTAAATTCACTTTCCCTTCGCGTAAAGTAAGCTTTAATAAGATGACGCTACACCCCGCACTGTTGTCTGCCATCGCACAGTTACTCAATACCAAAGAAAATGAACTTCGACTGTCGCAAGCTGACCTATGGGCGAAATACGGACGGGCGCATAGCGACGAGACAAAGGCCGGCATTCAAGACAATGCAGATCAGCGTATCCACGTCGACTACCCTAATCACACAATAGCCCACCCAGCGCCTTGGGATCGACCAGAAGCTGTTGAAATGATTCTGTATCTCGATGATGTCAGTAAAGTTGGCGGGCCAACCGCTGTGGTCCCGCGTGAAGGCGCGGACGATCCACGCTACCCTTGGCCAATCGTTGATTCGCCCGGCATTGGTGATCTAAGGTATATAAATGATCGGTCAAACGCAGAGGAATACTTTTCGCAACAACGACCTGCTCTGACCGACTGGCGCCAAAGTCTCTACGCCGCCGAGCGACATGTGCGTTTTAAACCGGGTGACATTTTATTTTATCGTCACGATGTTTGGCATCGGGGCACGCCGATGAAGACAGGAAAAAGACGTTTGGTAACAAACATTACCTATCGCAAAGCAGAAGCAGAATGGATTAGCACACTTCATACTGGCTGGGCATGGAGCGCTTATTCGGACGATAAGTTTTTAGAAAAGCTGATTGCCTCAAGTAGTCTCGATCAACGTGCCGTGTTAGGTTTCCCTCAACCCGGATCAAACTATTGGTGCCCAGAAACTTTGGCAGCGGTTGATGCACGTTATGGTATGTTCGGATTCGATATCCGACCCTACCTTCAAGTCTAACGCAGGAATTAATATGTCGACCGAATAATTACTGGCGATAGCAATACAACATCAGACAGTCAAACCTTACATGATTCACCGATTAAAAAGACTAACCCCAACCGCCACTAATTGAAAAGAATTGTCCCGTTTGAAAACGGTTTTTGCCATCAAACAACGAAGCCACAAAGTGCGCTGCTTCGGCAGGTAAACCAAGCCTATTCATCGGTATCTGAGCTTCTATCGCGCGCTTAATCTTGGGGTCATCAGCACCGGTCGCAGCTCGAAAACCTGGATAGTCCAGATAATTGGTGCCCACCGCATTGATGCAGATGTTCTTATCAGCAACCTCCGCCGCTGCATTCCTCACCAGCATGTTTGCCGCAGCGCGCGTCGCGCTATACAGCGCCGCCATGGGTGTCGGTTTGCCACCTGAAGCACTGGTAACGATCACAATCTGCCCGCCACCATTATCGAGCATCGGTGGTATGAGTGCCTGCAAGGCAAATAAAACCGACTCGATGTTTTGTGCTGGAAGTTTACGAAGGTCTTCAACAGATGCCCCTGATACTTTACCTGTAATGATTCGACCGGTTCGAATACAAGCCGCGTCCAACCGCCCATATTTCGCAAGAGCATGTTCAACCAGTTTTTTTATTGATTCAGGATCTGAGAGATCTGCAACCCCGTCAAGGCCGGACGCATCTGCGCCCAAGCCCGTGACTTCCTCAACCAAACCAACAGCAGGCTCGCCAAGCACAAGATTGTGATTACTGGCAAGCTCACGCGCAAGATCTGGTCCCACATGCATGTTCGCGTCAGTGATTATCGCAGTTCGTTTTTGATGCATTGAGCAATTTCTCCAGGCAATGTTTTTAAGTACTCAACAAGCGATCCGATTTCTCACCCCGCTCACATTGCATGCCCGCATCTGTCGAATGGCGCGCAACTAATTTAGTCAAAAATGAGATGTGCATTTAAAGTGGCGATTCGTGTTTCAGTCGGTGTAACTCACACCCATGCCCGCTCTAACATCATTGCTCACACCATAAGGCGCGATCGGATACCGCAAACCATTGTTTGACAATGCCGCCAGCCCCGCCACAATTTTTGGCAAATAGCTTGGCGGTAAAGCAATAAGCAATTCATCGTCCATTACACCGCCATAGCGTCGCTCAGCAAAACATGGAATTGAAAGGCTTGGCTCACCTGTTTTCAATGCACGACCCCATGAGTCCGCACAGGAGGATTCGCCTACACAACTGAAATCGAGCTTTTTATAACCCAACCATTGCAGCCCATTGATGAAAAGAATCATCTGAGCAGGCGTTGCATAAATAAGGCAGATATCCGGCGGGTTGAGGCGACCGCTACCTAACGGGCTGACCGCCATGGCCTCATATTGGCCATACTCCAATACATCCATGGCGTCTTGATGCGCCTTCGCATCCTCTGCCGTGCCATACCAAACACCTGTCATTCTGTCCCCTGACAACCATTCTTCGTTACGGGGATGCAAACCAATGACAGTGCCGCACTGTGCACCGACGAGATCATCCATGGTGATACCTACGGTCCAGCCATTACGACATGCCTGGCCGACGATTTGATCGGTTGTATGTACATCCTTAGGCCGTCTTATGCGCGGAACTGCTTCCATTTCTTCTTTGGTTTTGAACATCTTCATGCCAATCGGCGTCGCACGTAGCCGAAGGTATTTGTTGAGTTGTTCCAAAACTTCGTCATAATCGAAGTTCGTTTCATCCGATGCTATCAAACTCATTTGCTTCTCCTTAAATGTCTACAACCAAAACTCTTACCAAATTAAATTTAAGTCGAGCCAACATCGAGCGTCGGCACTATTAGCTCAGCTTCCTCGCTTTTAGACTATGACGCTTTGCCACCATTGATTGCACCCGACTGTGTAAGCTGGCGTTGAGGGGCCAAGTGACGCATAAATACAAAGCAATGATGAACACGGCAGTGGGTACCACAGCATAGAGTATGCCTAACCACCTCAATTCGTCAGGACCATTTATTGAGCCCTGCGCCGTGAGATAACCTAAAGAGCCTAAAATCGGCAGACTTAACCCACCAAAAGAAACCGCACACTTGGTGATGAAACCGTGAATCGAAAAGTAGCTCGCTGGCCGCGCTTCTCCAGATCGAATCGTATCTAAGTCGATAACGTCCGCCAACATTGCTCGAGGTAAATAAGCAAACGCGCCAAAACAAAAACCTTTGAGCGCAAACAGAACATAGAACTCTTCTATTTGTCCCTTGTTTAAGGAAAAACATGCAATGGACACAAAGCCAACCAGTACCATAGCAACACTTAGTGACTGATGCTTTCCATAACGTTTTGCGATCCAGTCCCAAAATGGTATCGCCGCTAAACCTACAACAAAGTAAAGGGTATACAACCGCCCTATCCCCGTTGCACCAATATAATCTTGGATAAAGAACAGCGATAAAGTGTTTCGAAAATTCTCCCCACCAGCGATCAACAACTCAATGACCAACAGACGAATGAACAACTTATTCCTGAACATCTTTCCGAGCGAGCTTTTTAAACCAACGTCCTGCGTTTTTGGCGGGA
The DNA here is from genome assembly GCA_029251375.1 of Pseudomonadales bacterium. GTDB lineage: Bacteria > Pseudomonadota > Gammaproteobacteria > Pseudomonadales > Azotimanducaceae > JAHRVQ01. Next base: position 23,784 of record JAQXDL010000047.1, read on the forward strand.
TCGCGACTTCCGGAACCCTCCATAGAACGATAAGGGCTGTAATTGGTAATAAGGTGATTATCACAAAAGAAAAGTTACCCATCACAAAACTCGCTGTGACGTTGTTGAAAACTTCCTGGGAAACTAAAACGATGAGTGATGCGACCACAAGACCCAGCAAAACGTACTTTTCTCTAATGGATTGGATCATCGTTCGAACATGATAATTTTGTGACAATTCAATACCCCAAGCACCATAAGGGAGCCCAAGAATCGTGGTGGCTGCTCGGTACATGATGTAAAAGCTGGCAAGATATACAACGGTAATACCTTCAGTTGGATTTAATAACATCCAAGCGGCGAAAGCATAGATCGGCACACCAAGCACGAGCCAAGGCCGACGACGCCCCCACCGGGTTCGTGTTCTGTCGCTGACAAACCCCATAAGTGGATCGGAGATTGCGTCAAAAATCGCCGCGGCAAAAATTACTGCACCAATCAACCCAAGGCTAATGCCCATTTCCGTTGAGTAGAGTCTCGGGATCCACACACTGATTGGATAGCTTAATATCGCTAAAGGTAGGCTCACCGCGCCATAAGCCCACATCGTCGATTTCGTGATTTCCTTTGAATGATCTAACGCCACGAGATGCCTCTTATTATTATTCTATTACCGCCGCTGCCTGCAGTTGCTACAGATGGTAATTACTTTTTAATCAATAGTCACAGCAGTTAACCATACTTAACTTTACCTGACTGTTGTTAAACTATTCGTGATCCTGATAGCGAAGGATTAGGCAAAAAAAACGGCGCTATCAGCGCCGTTTTATTCTGTAACAACTTAATTTAAAGAAGGTTTACAGGACCAAATGACCTTGCATCTGCTCGAACGCTTTTTTCTCAATTTGACGAATTCGCTCCATAGAAACACCATACTGTTGGCTAAGTTCCTTCAAACCCATTTTCTCATCCATCAACCATCGTTTCTCGACGATATCGCGAGATCGTTCATCTAGCGCAGCGAGGGCAACCGCAAGACCTTCAGCTTTAAGACTTGTGACCTCATCGGAGGATGCAACCCAAGCAGGGTCTTCTTGCTCACCTAAACTCAGGTAGTTCGAGGGACCTACTATGAAATCATCCTCATCAGCGGGCGCATCAAATGATTCATCAAAGTTACCGAGTCGAGACTCCATCTCGAGTACCTCTGAGGGTTTTACATTTAGATCATTTGCCACTAATTCAACCTCATCAGAGTTAAACCAGCCTAAACGTGACTTAGCTTTTCTCAGGTTGAAGAACAATTTACGTTGTGCTTTGGTTGTCGCAATTTTAACAATCTTCCAATTCTTTAGAATGTATTCATGGATCTCTGACTTTATCCAGTGAACGGCGAAGGTAACAAGGCGCACGTTTCGACTCGCATCAAAGCGCTTTACCGACTTCATCAAACCAACATTGCCTTGCTGGATAAGATCCTCCAAAGGTAACCCGTAGCCTGTGTAGCTTCTGGCAATGTATGCCACATAGCGAAGATGGGACAGAACTAAGGTTCGAGCCGCATCAAGGTCATTAGTCTCGTGGAAATCTTTAAAGAGATCTTGTTCCTCTTCACGACTGAGTATTGGAATCTGTTGTAGAGAATCCAAGTAGCTCTGCAAACTAGACGTGCTTAGCGCAGGCAATGGATGTCGCAATGCAATCGCTGTCATATTTTTAACTCCAATCTGTTCACTGTGGGTTATTGCTGTCATCAGGAGATTAGGCAACAAAACCCGATATATGTTCCCTTTATATGGGTCATTTTTTTGATTTCAAGGGCTATTTTTCTGCAGTCCAATAGCTCAAAATTTAAGGGGCAGTAACATCGCGTGCAGAGCACTATAATCAAGTGGTAGCATGGACTTGAGGACATCAGAGAGATAAATTGGAACCCCTAGACGCGACAACAATACGGTCTTTATTCGACAATGAGCCGTCCAAACCCAGCATACCCAACCTGGATTATGTTGATTGGGGCGTACTTGACTATTTTGGCTGGATTCATCCTTCCGGTCATTTAGGCTATGTTGTCACCCCACTGGGCAACGAAGACGATCTGCGCGGTCTAACACTGCGACGCGCCCTGTCAAACAGCCGAATAAAACGCTATGAAATGTGCTCATGGTGTAACCACGTGCACAAATCAGCAGGCACTGCGATGTTTTCCATTGTGGTTAGGGGTAGCGATGAACGCAGAACGATTGGAACGCAGCTCTGCAAGAATCTCGATTGCAGCTTGCGCATTCGCAATCTAAGCTCTGATCCACCCAGTTATATGAATGAAACAATGCAACTTAACAACAAGGTGTACCGGCTTCAGAATGCATTATATCGAATGATGTATCGCGCTAACTGTCTCTACGAAACGTGAACAAGTGACCCTGATATGAGCAACACGATAAAGACCGACGCAAACAAACTAACAGACACTCGATCCATGCCACAACAAAGAAATGCCCTTGAGCACAACCCAAACCAACTCGCCTTAACCGAGATCGTCAACTTTGATCGCATAATCAACGTCAACACTGAGCGCGTTTGGGAAAATGTACTTGATTGGGAGCATCTTGCTTGGCTGCACGATACGAGTTTTGATTACAATGAGCTTGATGCCGCGGGGGAATGGGGCTGGCGCGTTTGGTCAGACTCCGCTCACAAGAATCACATTGAGCTTTGCGTCAATCGAGACCAATCAACCTACGTCGCTAGGTCTTATCTGGCAGGCGAACAAATTTCTGAAATCTGGACCACCATCACCGCTAATAATGGCGACACATCGATCAACGTTTCAATCAATGCGCCCAATATCGACATCAAGAAATTACCAAAGTTAAGTGCGATCTATCTAAACCTTTATACCCAGTTGTGGGATGAAGATGAGCAGATGATGATACGACGACAAGCAAAACTGAGTGATCGAAGCCATGGTCCTGACAGTATCAACTTAGGTGCACTCGACGCACTAGAAGCAGAAAAGATCGTAAAATTAGGACGCCATGAATGGCAGATTCGCAAGAGTGACAAAGGCATTGAGGTTTACGCCGCCAACTGCCCTCATCTACTCGGCCCTTTGGGTCAAAACACAGATAATCAGGTAGTCTGCCCATGGCATGGTTACCGTTTCGACATCATCAGCGGCAAATGCGTTTTTCCTGAGCATGCCAACTGCCGCCTGCCTCAACCACCAACAGTTGCGATCATCGAAGGACAGGCCTCCCTATCCCTTGTTGTCTGATGCTCGTAGGCGCATTGAGACACAGGCTCGCGCAACCTACTTCACACGGTGAGACCTAAGTAATTGCAATAGCTAGAACGATCAACGCGGCTGTTAAAGCAATAAAGCCACCAAATGTTAACGCGAGTGATTTGACTATCTGCGTATCTTCTTCGTTGAATACCGACATACTTTTTCCGATTATAATTTTTGTTACAAGCAATTTACCAACTTGGGTGGAAACGTCAACGGTTTCGTCACGGCGTTTTACCGACCGGTCGCTTAAACGACACCCGCTTGCAGTTAAAGGGACTCACCTGATTTATTAAAACAAACGATAAGAGTCATCAATCCATTGTCGGGCGCAGCGAAAGGGAATAGTCTCAAACTTAGAACTTAGAACTTAGAACTTCGCACTTCGCACTTCGCACTTAGCACTTAGCACTTAGCACTTAGAACTTAAAAAATACGAGCGAAATCGACCGACACAATCAAAAAGTTGAATGAAATATGAAAGTTAGCAGTATCGATTGGACCTTGTGGCAACCAGATATCGTCGCAACACTGATGTTCGTTATTGAGGACTCCCGCGTACTGTTAATCCGCAAGAAACGCGGCCTTGGAGCTGGCAATATCAATGGTCCAGGTGGCAAACTTGACCCCGGCGAAACGCCCGAACAGTGCGCCGTCAGAGAAACGCAGGAAGAATTGTGCATCACACCAACTCAGGTTCGTTATGGCGGCGAACTTTTCTTTCATGCAGAAGATGAAATGCCTAAGATTCATGGCTTTGTGTATGTCGCAACTGGCTATCGCGGAACACCGACCGAGACAGATGAAGCAATTCCGATTTGGACACCACTTGATCGCATCCCGTTTGAGGAGATGTGGCAGGATGACCAATTTTGGTTACCTCAGGTGCTTGCTGGACAGGTCGTCAAAGGTTGGTTTAGCTTCGAGGGGGAACAACTACTCGACTACAAGGTCGATTTTTCCTAACTAACTATTTCCCGACTAACTATTTCCTGACTAATAATATACCTAGATGACAAGGCACCTAACTAAGCTTTTAAACTAAGCTAATGTCGTTATACATATGCATAAAGTCGTTCAAATACCGTTTGTCCTGATTTTACTTTCTCAAATACAGACTAACAAATACACTATGTATCGATAAAATCAAAAATAGCACAGGTTGGCAGATAAGCAGATGTACGAGATTCCAAAGATTGCAACATCCGTTGTTATTAACTTGGTTAATGACGAAACTATCTCTGGTTTTATTTGGGTCACAGAGAACTTTATCTCCCCAACGGGAGAACCACGCGTTGAAGAGCTGCTCAATCAGGATGAAGATCGGTTTTTGTCCTTCGAGAGTGATGCGGGTGCCTTCAGACTTATTAATAAGCGACACGTGACGTTTATTGAAACAGAAACCGATGACACCGAAATAATAAATCGTTCAACCATACCGCCAACGACGATGGTTGCTCACTTTGTTAACGAACAAACGCTATTCGGCACGATATATCCCTCGCTTCCCGAAGAATCTAGGGTGTCAGACTTTTTGAATCTGCAGGAGGATTTCCTTGTCGTCTATCGCCAACAACAAAAAATTATTCTCAACAGGAATCTAATCGTCTACGCTAACGCGAATTAGAGATGTCGCTTGGCTCCTCTACTCGAATGTAAGACAATACGCAGACTTTATCGACTACTCAGGAACCGCAAATGCTCCACGTACAACAAATCCCATGCCTGTCGGACAATTATGGATACTTGATACACGATGATGAAAGTGGCATGACGGCCACAATAGATACGCCAGAGGTTGCACCCATAAATGCGGCTCTTGAACAAAAAGGTTGGAACCTAACGCATATCCTCAATACACATCATCACTTCGATCATGCCGGCGGCAATATAGAGTTAAAAGAACAATGGGGATGCACCATTATTGGCTCGGGTCCTGATGCTGATAGAATCCCTGGTATTGATATCAAAGTCGACGACGGCGATGAGTTTTTATTCGGCAATCACAATGTGAAAGTGTTTGATGTGTCTGGCCATACAATTGGCCATATTGCCTTCCACTTCGTTGACTCAGAAATTCTTTTCTCCGGTGACGCCCTCTTCTCACTCGGTTGTGGCAGGCTGTTCGAAGGTACACCTGCACAAATGTGGCAGAGTCTCTCAAAACTCATCAAATTACCAGACAGTACAATTGTCTATTGTGCACATGAGTACACACAAGCCAATGCTGCCTTCGCCCTTTCCGTAGAACCACAGAATGAAGCGTTACAGGCCCGCTCTAAAGAAATTGATGAATTGCGTGCAGCTGGGAAACCGACAGTGCCGTCACTACTTGGACTTGAAAAGGCAACAAACCCATTCCTACGCCCAACAAGTGCGGACCTGCAAAACAACCTTGGTTTACAAGGTGCAGAACTTACCGAAGTTTTTGCTGAGACACGACGTCGAAAGGATAACTTCTAGGCAGCTCGAGCTTTACGGTTCGAAACATATGCCTGAGATGAGAACGGAAAACACAAAAACCGCTCTCACCACACTAACGCATTTGTTCACTCAAATACTTCGCCAAGAAAATTCTTAATAGACTGCGTTGCACGTCGATCGGCTATTGGGTTAAACATCGTTCCGAAATCAGGATTATTAGCGGCGGGATTGGTAAATGCGTGCAGCGTGCCGCCATAAGCATGGACTTGCCAATCTGCATTGGCAGCACTCATTTCATTTTCGAAATCTAACACCTGTTGTGGCGGCACCATGGGATCATCTTGACCATGCAAACATAAAACCCTTGCTGTGATTTTTTCATTGGCGACATCACCAGGTGAGAAAATGCCGTGAATACTAATAACGCCGAGTACATCACTGCCGGCTCGGGCTAATTCCAATACGCACATGCCACCGAAGCAATAACCAATGGCCGCTAACTTGCTAGCATCAACCGCGTCGAGGCCACGCACGGTATCCATCGCCGCTTCGATACGTCCCCGTAACAAAGTCCTGTCGCCGGCGAGTGGAGCCATCAAACTCGCATTGTAATCAGCATCATCATCCTTACCGAAAACTCCCTTACCATACATATCAATCGCAACGCCGACATATCCCAGCGCAGCCATCTCATCGGCTTTACTCGTCGCAAACTCTCTTCGACCGGTCCAATCATGGGCAACCAACACCGCAGGTCTAGGGCCTGTAATCGTCTCATCAAAGCTAACATAAGCTTCGAGAGTCTCATCGCCATGTGAGTATTCTACCAATTGTGTTTTCATTAATTTCTCCTGGCTGTCTGTGCCAAACTTATTTTGTCATGTCTTCAATTATATCAATTGTTTTTTGATAACGTCATTATCAATGCACCGAAAAATCGAACTATGCACTCTAATTTTTCATTTCGCCCGATCGCATATTGGCCAGTTTCCTCATCCCAAGGTCCGCCGATAAAAATAACTCACCTGTCATATTGTGAAGAAACGCAGTGTCTTTAAGGCTATCCATCACAGGCCCTTTGACTTCTGCTAAATGCAGCGTAACACCTACCGCCTGTAAATTATCAGACAGGGTCTCGAGCATTTCTAGCCCACTGGCATCAATGAAGTTAGTAGCAGTGCAGATAAGCAAAATATGTTCGAGTCGTTCCGAGTCAGCAATTTTATTCAGTAGAAAGGTTTCAATGTAACGTACATTGACGAAATACAAGCTTTCGTCAATCCGCACCGCCAACACATGGGGATAGGTTTCGACATCATGGCGTTCAACGTTCCTAAAGTGCTCTGTACCCGGCAATCGTCCAACAATAGCGATGTGAGGTTTACTACTCTTACGAATCAACAAAACAAACGAAATTGCAATACCGACAAGAATACCGGACTCGACGCCGAGTCCCAGAACGGCAAAAAAGGTAAACGTAAAAGTCACGGCATCGGTTCGATTGAAGACAAAGGTTCTTTGTATATCTTTAATATCAATCAGATGGATCGCCGACATAATAATAACAGCCGCTAATATGGCTTTTGGTAAATAATAAAATAAGCCGGCAAACGCTATTAAAGAAAAAATCAAAAGAATTGCGGTGACCAATGACGCTATCGGCGTCACTGCACCGGAACTGTTGTTAATGGCCGAGCGCGCAAAGCTTCCGGCTACTGGAAAACCACCACCTATTGACGCCGCTACGTTTGCCACACCCAGACCGATTAACTCTTGATTGGGCTGGATTTTTTCACGACGCTTACTCGCCATTGCCGTTCCAATTGACGTACTTTCCATAAACACGACCATTGAAATTAACAGCGCAGAAGGCGCAAGCAACTCGACATCCTGCAAACTCATCATAACGAAGCCTATCGTCGGCAACGCGGAAGGAATCACACCAACCACTGGCACGTCCTTGGCTATATCCAAACTGAACCCAGCAACGGCACAAATAGATAAGATGACGGCATACATCGGCGCAGATTTAACAATCGCGTTCAACCAGGTATCTGACAACTGAGGCAACCATCTACGCAGCACTGCTTCAAGATTAGTTTTACAAAGCCATAAAAATGCAATTGACGTTACACCAATAGATGCCACGACTAGGTTTGAATCTGTGATACCGAATACGACATGAGGAATAACTGTCCAAACTTCCGTGGATTCAGCAGTAGGTAGACCTAAAATAGCAGGAATCTGGTTAGTGATAATCAAGATCGCTGCTGCTGTGATGAAGCCAGTCACAACCGCATGACTCAGAAAACTAATGACCGCACCGAAGTTTATCAATCGAAGTAACAGCAATATGACACCAGTCAAAAGTGCTAACTTCATAGAGACAACGACAAACTCGGGACTGCCTTGGATGGCAAACCTCGACGTAGCTTCAAGCGTCATCATGGCAATGATGGCTGTTGGGCCAACAGCAAGACTGCGACTAGTGCCGAACCCTGCATAAGCGATCAACGCAAAAATTGCTGCATAGAGCCCCATCTCCGCCGGTAGTCCGGCTAAAAAAGCATAGGCAATAGACTGCGGTACTGTGATAAACAGGACGACGATCCCGGCGACGCTATCATTGACAAAATCTTCCGAGCGATAGTCACGTAGCCAGCGAGAGAAAGGTATTAAGCGATTTATGAGATGCATGTTGTGATTATCTCTTAAAAGCAAAAGTTAAGATATCCACATATATTAATTGACCTCTCATCCTTGCATCCCTATCATCACCGCGTCTAACAGTTATAGGTGTTCCAAACATAGCTTTGCATTTACGCAATATAAAGCTAAAACTTTGGAGTGAAACGAGAAGCCAGTAAGCGTAAGCAATTCTGGCGCTGCCCCCGCAACGGTAGACGAGTTAGTGATTTTATGCGCCACTGTGCTACGAGCATGGGAAGGCAAAATCACAAGGCATTACAACATTTTTGAAACTGTTGAATACCACTCGTGAGCCCGGAGACCGGCCTGAAACTTGTATTGATACATATCGCGGCGGGCGAATGTAGAAGTTAACCCTTCCCCCTTCCCCCTTCCCTGTCGCCCAAACAAATTTGACCGATTCACTCGGGCGGAGTGTAAAAACATGTCTAACGTTTTAGCTAAAACGGCTTTCTTGCTGTTTATAATTTCTATATATTTCTTCAATCAAGCGATGGCGGAGGTTACCGATACGGTTTCAGTCACCGCATCGAGAACAGACACCAGCTTGATGTCCTCAGGCACATCATTTTCTGTTTTGGACCGGCAAGATATCGTCAATAGTAACGCCAACAGTTTAATAGACCTTTTACGTACCGTGCCTGGCCTACAGGTTAATCAGCAAGGCAGTCGTGGTGCTGTTGCACAGATTCGCATGCGCGGCGCCGAGGCGAATCAAATTCTCGTCTTGATCAACGGCATTGAAGCTAACGATCCAGCACAGGGTAGCGAGTTTAACTTTGCCCATTTGACAACCAAACAAATTCAAAGGGTGGAAGTTGTCAGGGGACCACAAAGTGCTCTATGGGGCAGCGATGCGCTTGCAGGTGTCATTTCTATCTCGACAATACCTTCGCAGGACCAAACGTCGTCGTTAACAGCCGGCGTCGAGGCAGGATCCTTCGCAACCACAAACGCTAATGTTGCTTGGCAACATATGGGGGACACTAAAATTAGTGCATCCTTATCCCACCTGAACACGGACGGCACTAACATTGCGCGAAACGGTAGCGAAGATGATGGCTACGAAAATACCAGCCTCGATCTCAGTGCGAGTCGACAGTTAACGCAGAAAGTTAATTTGTCTGGCTCTTTACGGTACGTTGATTCAAGTTCTGACTTCGATGCTATCCCCTTCTCTACGGGGCTGCCTGCCGATGCCGACAACAGCACCGATAGTGAGCAAATTTACGGGCGGGTTAATCTTCGTCTGAATAGCTTCGAAGGCCGATATCAGCAGCGATTGTCTTTATCTCGCACAGATACGGACAACGAAACGGATACGGGCACGGCAATCAACTCTGTCGTCCGAGGTACGCGCGACCAGATACAGTATCAGGGTGACATTCTAGAGATGCGCATACCCTATCGATTGTTGCAGAGTATGAAGAAGAAGCATTTGAACAGCGCGGCGAAGCTTTCTTCTTTGGCGACCCAAACAAAAACATCGATATTGATAGCATCGGCCTCGCCTTAGAGTATCGCTATGCAGGCGACAACTGGAATCTGTCTGCAAGTGTTAGACAAGACAATAACTCAGATTTTGACGATGCAAACTCCTATCGCCTTACCGCTTCGTGGCAATCACCTATCGACGCTCTTTCTCTTTTTGGCTCGGTCGGACAGGCAAATAAAAACCCAACCTTTTCAGAGAGGTTTGGCACCTTTGATACTTTCCAGGGAAACCCTGATCTTGTCCCTGAGGAATCCCAAGCATGGGAGGTAGGCTTTAGGCATGTCGCCTTGAACGGCAATCTATTGACTTCTATCGCTTACTTCGACGCAACCTTAGAGAACGAAATCAACGGCTTCGTCTTTGACAGCAATACCTTTGCATTTACCGCAGAGAACATCGATGGTGAATCCAAACGTCAGGGTTTTGAAGCCGAAATCGATTGGAATATCAGTGATCAATTCAGTCTACGTGGTTCGTACACCTATACTGATTCCACCGCTGAAGACTCAACGGGTAAAGATATTGATGAGATCCGACGACCGCGACATGTCGCCGCTCTTGTCGGCAATTATGCGCTGCAAAAAACAAATATCAATATGAGCATTAGCTACAACGGCGAACAAGACGATACATTCTTCCCTCCCTTCCCCCTACCGCAAGAACAGGTGACTCTTGATAGTTTTGTTTTGGTTAACGTTGCCATTAATCATCAATTGACAGAAAAAATTGCGCTGACTGCGCGCATCGACAATCTACTTGACGAAGATTACGAGGAAGTTTTTGGATTCACGCCGCCAGGTATTGGTGCCTACGCAGGCGTCAGACTTGCTTGGTAGGTTAGCAGCGATGTAATACGAGTATATAACCTCACTCTTCATTGTGGTCTATGGATATGAAAACTCTCTCGTTCAAACAGCTAAACGGTGGTTTGATGCTACTGATCGCCATTGCTGCTATCGCTAGGATAGTACCGCACCCTTTGGGTGTTACCCCGATTGGTGCCTTAGGATTATTCTCGGGCACCCACATAAAGCATCGATGGGCACTTTTTGTGCCCGTATTCGCCTTGTTGTTGGGCGACGTGGTGATAGGGATATATGCAGCTCCAGTGATGGCAGCTGTCTACTTTGGCTTTCTGACGACTGTACTCGTCGGCAGATTTATTCTGGGTACAAAGCGCACGCCGCTGCGTTATTGTGTCGCCATTATTACTGGCGCCATATGCTTTTATCTCATATCGAATATTGGCATGTGGTACATCGCTTTCCCTCGAACCCTTGATGGTCTGATAGCTTGCTATATTCAGGGGCTACCCTTTTTACTGCGAACACTCGGTGGTGACTTCATTTATAGTCTTTTGATGTTCGGCGGCTACGAGTGGCTACAACAATGGCAAACGAAAAAAACACACGGCACGGGCTTGATGTGAAGCAGCCAGTAGCAGAAAGAATAAAACAGCAACCTATAGAGAAACCGCTTACACAAGTTGGAATGCCTCATAGAATAGTGACCCTGCTGCCGAGTGCAACGGAAATCGTTTGCGCACTTGGCCTGCAGGACCAACTAGTTGGTATTACCCATGAGTGCAATTATCCGAACTCTATCGTTGATCGCCCTATCGTCACGCAAAGCACAATTGCCAAAGGACTATCGAGCCAAGATATCGATCTGAAAGTCCGTGATCATCTCAGTGACAACTCCGCACTCTATTCTATTGATCAGGCACTCATGTCTAAACTCGAGCCTACGGTGATTGTCACGCAAGCACTCTGCGATGTATGCGCCGTCGCAGAGAGCGAGGTCAAAGCCGTGATAGAAAATTTGAACATTAAACCAAGGCTATTGAACCTTGAGCCAATGTCCTTGAACGACGTATTCGATACCATCTTGATGGTAGGCAAGGCGTGCGGGGTATCAAAACGTGCAGAAAAACTCGTTCAGCAGGGGCAACAAACTATTAGGGATGTCGAACAACGCCGCGCAAATCTTCCGAGCAAGCCGAAGGTCGCATTTCTTGAATGGATTGATCCGCCATTTAATGCGGGTCATTGGACGCCTGAGATCATAGAACTGGCCGGCGGCATAGATTGTCTAGGTAATAAACACCAACCCTCAAGAACGATCAGCTATGAGGAAATTCAGGCTGCTGCCCCCGATGTGATGGTGGTTGCCTTGTGCGGCTTCGACGAGCAAAGAGCGGCAATGGATATGGACATACTAAAGTCAAATCTTGACTGGGCCTCTCTGCCTTGTGTTAAAAACGACAGAGTTCATGTGGTTGACGGCAATGCGTACTTTAGCCGTTCAGGTCCTCGGCTAATCGATAGCCTACTTATCATGGAAGATATTCTCTGGCGCTAAAAACGCCTACCGATATTAATAGCCGACATTACTCTTCCACATGACTAACCTATACGACTAGCTTATACGCCTAGATAGGATCATTAAGGACCTAATCCTTACTGATAATGTGAACATCTCTTTGTGGAAATGGAATCGAAATACCTTCTTCATCAAATCGCAGCTTTACAGTGCGATTAATATCCCAATAAACAGTCCAATAGTCGGCTGTCTTGACCCAGGGTCTTACCGCAATGTTGACCGATGAGTCGCCAAGTTCATGCACCTTCACGAGCGGTAGTGGGTCTTTCAAAATCAACTCGTGACTATTTAATATGTTCCAGATGACTGCCTCTGCATCTGGAATATAGTCTCCATAACTAATGCCGAATAGAAAATCGACTCTTCGTATTTTCTGCGCCGTGACATTTTTAATGACGTTGCCCCAAATGTTGCTATTCGGAACAATAAGCGTTTGATTGTCAAAGGTGAGGATGGTTGTATTGACTAGACTCATGTGACTCACCTCGCCAAACACACCACCGGAATCGATCACATCGCCGACATCGAAAGGTCTATAAAAAAGGATCATTAAACCTGAGGCAAAGTTTGACAATGTGTCTTGAAGAGCAAAACCAATGACAAAACCGGCGATACCTAAACCGGCTAGTAGCGGTCCGAGTGAGAAACCGATCTGAGACAACGCGATCAACAACCCAATGACGTAGACCGAGGATGCCGCTGTGGATACGATCATTCGCCTGAGCAGTGTTGACATCTTTGCTGTCGATAGGCTCAAGCCCTTCTCAACAGCTTGCTTTATCCAACGTGACAAAAATCGACTGATAACGACAATGACGATAAACGTAATAAGATTGAAGATGATCTCAACGCCGTTAGAACCGAACCAAGTAAGCGTATAATCTAGGCCTTTACTCAACAGTTTCGACAATACACCGATATCAAAAATATCCTGCGACAAAGACCCTGTTGCTGCCAAGATCTGCGATCGATAATTTGTCGTGTCAACCTGGCCTAACTGATCTAGGGTGGTGGTCACGGTTTGTAACTCATTCACGACGATTGATAATAACTTGACGCTGATCCGATAACGGGCCTGCAAATCTTGATCGTCGGGAAGTATCGCCGCTTCACTCTTGAGCGATTTAACATCACCAAGCACCACACCCAGATAAGCTGACGCATTTTCCGCACGCTCAAATGTCGCAACATTCAACAGGTTTTCTTCTTGCTCAACATCTAAGCCAATTAATTTGGAGAGCTCCAAATTCACGACCAGTTGCGCGTGTTTCTCTCCCGCACGCATCAACAACATATCAAGTCTCGACATCTGAGCTGCGATTTCCTGAGCAGAGATTGTGCTTTCAGGTAAAACAACATTATTCGTAATTCGACTCAAACCCGCGCGAATACGCCCAGGCTCTGATGCCAGATAACCTTGCAAGCGTCCATCGGACAAGACAGCATCAATAGCGTCGGGTTTTTCTTTCAAAAGTGAAGCTGTGAAATCATGCAACAGCTGAGTGTGACTTGACTCAAGATGCGTCAGACGCGACTTAATAATGCGGGGGTTGGTGCGCTCTGTAGACTTGAGATCAGCTGTGAGGCGAGCAATCGTTGTTTCCAACGTTTTAAGCTTATCGAAAACAGCCTCTGCGCTCTGCAGGTCGGCAGCATAAACATAACTTCCCCAAAATGAGAGGAGTAACGCGCAACACATCTTATTAAACGACACTCTGTATTCCTTTTCTAACCGCATGAGCAAGGCAAGATTATCCACGAAACGCGCTCAAAATGGGAGTTTCCGAGCGGATCTCGAAACCCTTAGCGACTAAGAGCCCCATCCGGTCGACACGATTATCAATCCGCATCCACACATCCGACCACGATAGTCTGCACTTGATTGTAGGAGGCAAAAAACTGACAGCCTTTAAGCACCCTTGATTTGCGAGACTAAGACATGCGCTTCCTCCAACACAGCAACAAATAGTTATCGAATGTTTAGCTTCGCTCTGGGTCATATACGCTAAGAATATATTGTTGAAGAACGAACAAACGCCCAGCAATCAGACGGGCGCACTGCCGTAATTGAATAATATTTCCACGTATCATTGTGATCACTTGACGTTTATATTGGAACTTTCCGGCACGCGAACCCAGCCTCAATGTTGATTTCTCTTGTTATGCTTCTCAGTCTTTTCGCGCTTGCTATTTTTCCCGTCGCGACTTGTGCCAAAGCAATCGATGATTCAGAAAGCTCAATCACACTGGCTTTGGGCTCTGAGCCACCGAACATTGACAGTAACCTATCAAGTGACGTGATTAGTGCTCAGATTCTAAGTTTAACTAACGAAGGCTTGGTGAGAACCAATAAACGCGGCCAAACAGTTCCTGGTATGGCTGAAAGATGGACTCTCGATGGCATGACGCTGACGTTCTATTTGCGCGAAGCAAACTGGAGTAATGGTTCCCCGGTCACCGCACGGGATTTCAGCTATGCCTTTAGACGCTTAGTAGATCCAAAAACAGGCGCTGGTGGTTCGACATTTTTTGCCTACATGATTAACAATGCGACGGATATTCTCGCGGGTAAAAAACAACCGAGCGAGCTTGGAGTTCGCGCTATCGACGACAAGACCTTCGAAATCACCTTGAGCCAACCAACACCTTATGCACTCATCGTGCTTGGCGGTGTGAATTACATGCCCTTGTCGCAAAAATTTGTCGAACAGCAAGCTGACACATATGGTGCTGATGCGGGAAAAACATTATCAAACGGCCCCTTCATTTTGACTGGGTGGAAACACAGCTCGTCACTTTCTTTAGTGGCTAACCCTGATTACTGGGACAGTAAAAATGTGCACCTCAATGCGATAAATTTTGGATATATTACGAATGATACCCGCGCCTTACTAAATCTTTACCAGAGTGATCAACTTGCTGCGCTCAGACTAAATGAAGATATTCTTCAAGACACAATTACTTCTGGTGCGCGCATACGTACATCCCCAACAAATTGTCTAAGCTGGGTGATGATGAATATGGATGAAAGTAAGGTCACCAGTAATATCAAGTTGAGACAGGCGATCCGTCTAGCGTTGGATAGAGAAGCCTATGTGAATAAAATCGTTGGACTACCCGGTTCCCGCAAGGTTGATAGCGTGTTCACAAAAAGAATGCGCAGCACTAACGGTTCTTTTCAAGCCGATTTCCCGGCAACGCCGATTATTCAAGATATACCCAGAGCCAAAGCATTGCTTGAGGAAGCTAAATTGGAACTAGGCCTTCAACAACTGCCTCCCCTTGTGATGCTGGCAAACGAAAGCCGGCAGATTGAAGCCGAGTTTGTGCAATCACAACTGATCAACAATCTAGGATTAGACGTCAAAGTAGACAAACAGACCTTTAAACAGTCGCTGGTCAAGTTTAGGCAAGGTGAATTTGATCTGGCACGAAGCGGTTTCTGCGGTGGCGCCTTACAGGATCCTGTTTTCTTTGCGGGGATCTTCGCTTCCAACAGCCCATATAACGATATGAATTTCAAAAATGCGGAATATGATCGCTTGATGAAACTGACACATGAAACAGATGATCAACAGGCCCGAATGCAAGCATTCGGGCGAATGCAGGATATCCTGTACGAGCAGGTGCCCATGATTCCCACATTAGAATCCGCTTGGGTCTATGTACAATCAAATCGACTCAAGGGTGTAACACGCTATCCGGTCGCCGTCTTCTCGCGCGGCAGAATTATTGCTGAATCACCTTAACGTCAGCCTTTTCGTCCTAAGGTGATTGTAGCCACGAACTATTAAAAACTTATTCCGGCAAACCTAGAACGCGTTTCGCAATTATATTAAGTTGTACTTCATTCGTACCACCATAGATCGTGTGCGCTCTTGCACTGAGGAAATCGCGCGTTGATTCGATTTCCTTTTTATCAAAACCTTCGCCTTCCCAGCCGTAACCTTGTGATCCCCTCAGCTTACAGAGAAGGTCTGACGTATCTCGGCTCCAAGATGCACCAACCAGCTTAAAGATAGAGGTCGCTTCGCCCATCGTTTGACCAGAGTCGTTTTCCTCTCGAGCTCTTTTTTGGGTAAGTTTGAAACTCGCACGATCCATCACGAACTGAGTAACTTCTTGTCGTGCTTGAGAATCTGCAATCTTGCCAGTCGAATCAACGCCGACATATTGCTTTGCAACTTCTGCAAGCTTGGGTTCAGGCACGACTCGACGCGCGCCCGCTTGCCCTAAACCACCTTGACCTGACCTTTCGTGCTGTAAAAGCCTTTTACCAACAGTCCAACCTCGATTGAGTTGACCTACCAAATCAGTCTTTTGCGCAATCGCATTATCAAAAAACGTTTCGCAAAAAGGTGACGAACCCGATATGAGTTTTATGGGTTTAATGGAAACACCAGGCTGACTCATATCCATCAAAACAAAGCTGATACCCTCATGTTTAGGCACGTCGAAGTCCGTTCGAACCAAGGCAAATATCCAATCGGCAAATTGCGCACCCGAGGTCCAAATCTTTTGGCCATTAACTTCAAAAAAGTCGCCTTTGTCCTCGGCTTTGGTACGTAAACTCGCCAAGTCAGAGCCTGCACCCGGTTCGGAATAGCCTTGACACCAAGAGACATCACCCGAGGCGATGCCCGGTATGTGGAGTTTCTTTTGTTCTTCTGTTCCGTATTCCAAAAGGGTCGGTCCTATCATGGAGACGCCCATCCCCGGCATGGGTAAGCGCGCCTTTATCTTCGCGATTTCCTCATACAATACAGCAGCTTCATCATTAGTGAGCCCGCCGCCACCATACTCTTTTGGCCATGTGGGCACTGTCCATCCCTTTGCACCCAAACTGTGACGCCACTGCAGCAGGCTAGGATCTTGCATCGGCCTTTTACTGCCTATCGTGACTAACTCGCCCTTACCGCGAGCAGAGACTGGACAGTTTTCTGCCAACCAATCACTGACTTCTGCTCTAAAATTTTCTAAAGACATTTACGCTCTCCTGATAAGTTCTCTACGCTGAACAGCCGCGGGTGCAAATAAACTAGACCGCGGTATAACCACCATCGATAACCAACTCACTACCTGTCATAAAAGATGAGTCGTCAGATGCCAAAAACAGGACACCCTTAGCAATATCCTCTGCTACACCTAAACGCCCTATTGGGTGTTTCTCGGTTAGCATTTCTCGAAAGCCGTCCTCGGTAAGATTATCCACACCGACATGCTCAAAAATATTCTCAACCAACGGTGTCCATATATAACCAGGATGGACAGAGTTCACTCTAATGTTATAACCCATCGTGCCACAATGAACAGCAACAGACTTCGTTAACAGTCTGACACCACCTTTTGAGGCGTTGTAAGCGGGACCCGCGCCACCAACGATGCCCATGACAGAGGAAATATTAATGATAGAGCCACCGCTGTCTTTCATCGCTAGCACAGCTTTTTGTGTACCTAAAAACACTGAGTCAAGATTGATAGCAGTCACTTTCTGAAAACTCGCCAGTGATGCCTCTTCGATTGGCGGCAGCCCTACACCACTGATGCCTGCATTATTCACCAATATATCCAACTTACCGTAGGCATCAAGCAGCAAGCTCATTACCTCGTCCCATCGACCCTCGTCGGTGACATCCTGATGCACCCCTGTCGCCAAGCCACCGCTGGACACAATAATTTCGACTGTTTCGTCTAGTGCCATCTGGTTAATGTCTGTCACAAACACCTTGGCCCCGGCTTGCGCAAGCAAACAACAACTGGCGCGACCAATGCCGCTGCCGCCACCTGTCACCAACGCGACTTTATTATTAACCCTATTCATTCAACAACCTTAACTCCAAACGGAAATAATACCTTCACATCAGTGACTAAAAACAACCAAATTAACCGCCGCGGGAAAGTATAGACAAAATCTTCACAAATTATGCAGCAGAATCTTTCAGCGTGTTTTGACTCATAAACATGAACATACACGCGCCGATCATCTCCATACCTTCCTCAATTGCGGTCGCGACAATGTAAGCGAACGTCTCCTCGTCCATATCTTCAGAAACAAGCTCTACGCCAATCGCACCGCCAAAGAAAACCAGTGCCGACAATAAAAAACCTGAAAAAAGAAACTTTGACAAAGACAACGCAAAGGGAACAAAAAACAAACCTATGACAAACAACAATGCTGCCGCCGGATAAACCCAACTGATATCAATCGCGGTATTAAATGTCTCGTGTAAACCTGCAACCTCATCTAGGGACAGAATAAGAAAGCCTAACGACACTAACAACCAATGAGTTTTGAATACAGATGTCGATTGGAACTTTAGAAACAAGAAAAAAGTCACATTGAGGAGAAGAAATGAAGAGAACCAAGTAGGTATATTATTCTCCTCATCTAGGTGAAATAGCTGGGTTAACAACCATGGGACTTCTACGATGTTGTAATTAATATAACCAAGTACAAGATGGCATGCCACTAGGATGCACACGATCGCTAACAGGGAAACAAGGTATCTTTTTGGCTTGAGAATAAAAGAATAAGTTATTACTGACATGTAGTTTAAGTTTTTAGATAGTCGAACCTATACTACCTGTGCGGCCATTGATCGCGAAACAAAAAAAGAGCGGTCGACCGCTCTAGAAAATGCTACGACGGCAAGTTTGCCGACTATGGCATTAAAACATCAAGTTGTTACAAAGCGACTAAAGGGTTTCGGATCTGAAAGGTCACCTGTCAGGTCTTAGTCATCATCCAAGTCCGAAGAATCCAGGATGTCATCTGAATCCGCGTCTTACTCAAAGCCAGAAACATCGCCTAGGAAAGTGAGCTCAAACGGGTCAACAGACCCTCAGTAATCTACTTGCACTCCGACCGAATAGGTTCCCGCCGCGGGGTCGGCTCATAGCCTTGATTGCTGTATGGCGTCGTTGATGCCAAAACTCGTTACTTCAATACCTCCTAGTATGCTCAGCACTCACGCCACGCCGCCAAAGCCTATATTCGTCGATCTAAATCCAATAACTATAACGCCAGATGACTCTTCATCGAATTGAAGTGAAGGATTACCGGGCGAGCCTTCGCTATCAAAACTATCCCAGCTGATTTTTCATTAGCGTCGGATCAATACTTGCCATAATTAACCCTCTCAGCCAACGATATGAGAAATCATTTAACAAGCGCAATAAAAGGCCTAGACTAAATCAAAAATACCCTGAGGGCCGATGATGAAACGATTCTTAAAGCGAAGAGACATAATTAAAACAGGCGCGATGTTACCTTTAGCGCCGGCTCTACTCAGCGCTTGTGACGGTTCAGCAGGCACAACCAACGCATTCTACGATGACGGCGTCTATCTTTCCGGTAACTTCAAACCGGTCGATGTTGAATCAACTCTTACTGAACTTGAAGTAATAGGCACAATCCCGCAGGAGCTCACAGGAAGGTTCTTAAGAAATGGCCCTAACCCGCTCGGCAAAACCGATACAGATTCATACCATTGGTTTACCGGAGACGGCATGGTGCATGGTTTGCGTCTCGATAATGGTAAAGCTGATTGGTATCGTAATCGCTGGGTTCGCAGCGAATCAGTGATCGAAGCACTGAACGAGTCTGTTGACGGCAGAGACCTAGGCTTTGGACCCAACACCAACGTGATTGGTCATGGCGGCAGAACTTGGGCGATTGTCGAATCAGGCTCGCGTCCGATCGAGCTCAGCTACACGCTAGATACCGTTGGTCAAAACCCCGGCTGGGGTGGCTATACCGCACACCCCAAAATCGATCCTGATACCGGCGAACTACATGCCATTAGCTACGATTGGGGTAACTACCGTGACCATGTGAAATACACCGTCATGGATGTTAATGCCAACCTCATCAAAACAGTCGATATTCCGTTACCCGGCATGCCCATGCTGCATGACATGAGTTTAACCAAGAATTACATTGTGCTATTCGATCTCCCTGTAACTGTTAGCTTTCTGGCGCTCGGCACCGGTGCGAGCTTCCCGTTTCGTTGGAATGACGAACATGAAGCGCGGGTTGGTGTTATGCCACGCAATGGCACAGGCAAAGACATAGTTTGGAGCAGCATCAGCCAAAACTATGCCTACCACCCGATGAACGCTTATGAAGATGAAAACGGTCAGATTGTTATCGACATTTGTCGATACGAAAAGATGTTCGCCGCCGACACTAACGGACCTTTCGGTGACGCCCTACCCCGACTCGACCGTTGGACGATTAATCCCAAGGGTGGCAAAGTCTCTGAACAAATCATTGATGAACGCGCTCAAGAGTTTCCTCGTTGCCATCCAGACCTGAACAGTAAACCTTATCAATACGGCTATGTTTTGGCCGTCGGTAATCAGTCGTTCCCCAGTATCTATAAACAAGATGTAAAATCAGGAACCAGTACGGAGTTTAATTTTGGACCGGGCCGACATGGTGCGGAACCAAACTTTATTCCTAAACAATCTGCTCAGTCTGAGGATGATGGCTACCTGATGACGTTTGTTTATGATGAGCAGCGTAAAGCCAGTGAACTGATTATTCTTGACGCACTTGATCTATCTCGTCCAGCGCTTGCACAAATAAAACTGCCCGTGCGTGTGCCCTATGGTTTTCACGGCAATTGGGTACCTGACACGGATGTCTCGTAGTGCTATCAGTATTAGGTGAATATGCTGAAATAGTCGTGTAAGCACGACGCCAGAGCGATACAAGGCAGAGATGACGCAATGGTACGCAATGCATAAGTGAACAGACGGTTCGAAATTAGTGACTTATTAACGAGTGCCTTATTAACGAGTGACTTTCTGACTAGTGCCTTGCTAGCTGGCGACTTGTTAACGAGTACCTTACAAACTACCGACTGAATTGTATAAAAATTAAACTCAGCCGGTTGTATGGCATCAATAGGTCTTAGTAAATTGAAACCATATAGCCGACATAGCCAATCAGGAAAATGACCCCTGCCGGTTTACCGATCCTAGCTTTCGCAAGCACAAACAACCAAAGCACAATCGCAGCCGCAAACATCACCCAAAGATCGAAACTAATGAAACGCGCTTCAACCGGGATGTCCGTCATCATCGCTGTGATGCCAAGAATGGCCAAGATATTAAACAAATTACTGCCGATAACATTGCCAATGGCAACATCTGAATTCTTGTGCAGCGCAGCGATGACGGTCGTACTGAGTTCCGGCAGAGACGTGCCGAGCGCAATGAGACTCAAGCCGATAACCGCTTCCGAAACACCCCAACTTGATGCGAGACCAGCGGCACCTTCAACCGCTAAGTCGGCGCCCATCGGCAGCGCAATCATGCCAAGTACAATGAATAAGGTGATCGTCGGTTTATAGCTAGGCAACCCGAGCACCCGTTCAAGCTCTTCCTCGACATCATCAAGACCAGGCATCACGGCAACACCTCGTGTCGTCGCAATTAAAAAACAGATGAGGATAGTCACTAACAAGGCACCCTCCCAAAACGTAATCGGCTCTTGCACACAGAGAAAAATAAATAATAGAGAAACGGCGACCATTAGACCGGTCTGTTTCGACAGACCTTCTTGATCACAAACAATGGGATGTATGAGCACTGGCACACCCAATACAAGCAAAACGTTGGCGATGTTACTGCCAATGACATTGCCTATCGCAATATTCGGGTAGCCCGACAAGGCTGAAAAGGTCGACACCATTAATTCAGGCGCCGACGTACCCATTGCAACAACTGTCAGCCCGACAACGACGGGTGGAATCTTACTTTCCCGCGCCAGTCCAAGTGCACCTCTGACAAGCAAATCACCGCCCATCAATAGATAAACGAAGCCGCCAAATAATTTTAGGAAATCAACGGCTTCAGACATTGGTGTTCTTAGTTGTTGTGTCTAATTCGTCCGAACTTTTCGGCCCTGTGTGAGCCTCCTGTGTATCCGATTCATCATAAGCAACATGATCAAGCAGTTCATTCAACGATTCCGCTAGGTAGGCAATCTCATCGTCACCTTCAAATTCAGCACGAAGATCGGTTTCGCCTTTACGAACACGCTCAACGAGTACAGCAAGTTCATGTATCGGACGGGCAAGGTAGAAACCGAGCAAAGTACCACCGATGATAGCGAATGCTGATAACGCAATGCCGATGTCGAACATGGCTTCAAGTAAGGTATCGGCTCGTAACTCTTCCTCTGTCGTATCAACCTTTACGACCAAACCCCATTCAACGTCTGGCAAGTAGCGAGTCGCCGCCCAAACTTGTTGACCACGATAGTCTTCATAACTATCGATATGGATACCGGACTCACCGTCGAGTACCCTCTGCACGACTGCCGATGTACTGCTAATCGGCACAACTCGCGGCATTATCTCTAGATGATGCCGACGGGGATTCAACAAAATTGCACTCTCTTGATCTTGCCGACTTATCACCATGATTTCACCGGTCTCACCAAGCCCTGTGTGGTCAGATGTCGCGGTCTGCAGATCGGATGTATTGAATGCGACTTCCATGAAACCAAGCACGTTTTCATCAACGGGGTTATCCGACACCAAGCCGGAGGGTTTAGCTGGAATATGACGGTCCCGCGTGATCTTGGTCGTCATAACAATTCTGATATGGCCATCATCGTCGTGGAATGCGCCGCCGTAGCCAACGTCGTCTGAAACGATAGGCATACCGGGTTTACCGTAATCGTAGCTCTCGCCCCAACTCATGATATTGCCACGATTGTCGTAAATTTTTACCTTCGCAACATTTTTGACGGCACCCGCTGTGTGCTCGATGATATGACGCACAGCTTCTTGTGTGGCAGGTTCAGCCAGGTCATTGACTGATAGAGTTTCCTTTAGATCGGTTGAGCTACGAATGAGGCGAACTTGGTCCTTCCAACCTTCTTGAACCTTGCTGAGGTCTTGAGCTTTGCTTTCTGCTAAAGAGTCTAATTGACGGATCGAAATTTCCTTCAACAATTCTGATGAAGTTTGATACGCAAAAGCGCCGAGCAGAAGCATGCTCAAAAGGGATACAAATACGAGAGTTAACGCAAGTTTAGTCCGAATGTCCAAAAGCTAAAGTACCTTATTACCGAGGACGCATATTGGCATTTTTCACAAAGATTTGCATGTTTCTTACCCACTAGAATGTAATAGCGAATCAATAAAAAAAGCATGATTCATTGAGCCTAAGAATGCTGCAATTCGCGGACCATTTGGTTCCTCTGTTAAAAGAGCATGCTTCGTAGGAGCACATTGCTACTCATCTATAGGCGGCGCTGATATCATCTGCCCGCTTTTATAAATCGGAAATCATTGTTTTGCGCCCAATCTACTATGGCTACTGGTTGATTCTCGCCGCATTTGTTGCCCAGTTTATTTCAACAGGTGTGCAAAACTACGTCATCGGTCCGTTTATGATTCCTATGACTGAAGAGCTTGGTTGGACGCGCGCAGAATTCACGTTACCCAGAACACTGGGTCAGGTTGTCATGGCATTGACTGGTTTCCTGATCGGTAGCCACGTGGATAAACAAGGTGCCAAAGGTTTTATGCTGATCGGCACGGCGGTTTTAGCCGTCGCACTCTACGGTACATCAATGATTACCAACTTGTGGCACTGGGTATTTTTGAACGGCATCGTCTTAACGATTGGCGCGGCACTGGTAGGCAACCTCATTGTGAATGTCACCTTGGCAAAGTGGTTCGTTGATTTCCGGGGTCGAGCCGTCGCCTTCGCCGCCATGGGTGTATCTTTCGCTGGCGTGCTACTCACGCCATTAACGACCTGGGCCATAGACACATTTGATTGGCGCGCAGCATGGCAATTGTTATCGATCATTACCGTCATCTGCATTATTCCCGCTGCACTGGCGATGCGTCGTACACCAGAAGATCACGGCTTACATCCGGACGGAAAAACAAGCGAAGAAGTTAATGCAGGCTTCGCGCAAAGGGCCGCGTTGGATTTCGAGAACTCACTAACTCGCAGCCAGGCGTTACGCACCGGCACCTTCTACTATCTGGTTTTTGCCTTCGCCCTGTTTTTGATCACAATCCAAGTCATGTTGATTCAAACCGTACCCTTTATGACTGATGCCGGTTATAGCAGAAGCACGGCAGCGCTGATGATTACCGCCGCGTCTGTGCCTGCGCTATTAGCGAAACCCATCTGGGGTTGGTTAATCGATGGTTTACAGCCCAACCGTCTGGCCGCTACCAGTGCAGCTATCACAGGCTTATCCCTTTTCATCATCGTATTTGCAGCAAGAGCAGAATCCCTGAATGGTACGATCGCCGGCTTCGTCATCCTAGGCTTGGGCTGGGGCGGCATGATTCCTTTAACGGAAGTTATATGGGCGTCGTATTTTGGCAGAAGGTACATCGGTGCGGTCAGAAGCGCGGCTCTGCCCTTCACCATTTTTCTCACTGCGGGTGCTCCCTTGGCAACCTCGTATTACTTTGACGTTACTGGCAGTTATGACGGTGCAATTCTTGCGGTGGGTTTCTCAAACCTGGTCAGTGCCTTTCTGATTCTCTTTATCAAGAAACCGGTCGTCCCGAGTTCGTCCTGATGAGCAAGCGAGTCTAAACCCTAAACAGGACGCTAAGCGACATATTGAAAGCCGTCTAGCTCACCTGAATCGCGGGTATCAGATTAGCTGATCGGCGCCCGATACGCTTCAGATTGTGAATAAAAAACCACATCACCAGTACTGAACCCAACAACCAAGAGACGGAAAATGTCGGATGCTCGGAGAAGGTTCCCAGCTGATAAATGTTACTTGCAGCCACATAGGCGACCGTAGTCGTCCAACTAAAAATAAGTACCATCCAGCGCCAGCCTGCTTCTTTGGTAATCGCGCCCAAAACGGCAACACAGGGGGCGTAAAGTAGTATGAACACAAGGTATGAAAAAGCTGCGAGTTGACTACCGAACAGCGACGCCATATTCGTCAGGGTTGAAGACTGAACACCCTGTTCCTGCGCCGCAATCGATACATTGTCAATATTGGCAATACCTAAGCCCAAGGGGTCTGCAAGACCGCTAAGTAAACCGGCGCCATTATCGACAATTGACATCACTGCCGCTTGCGCTGATTGAACAAGATTAGGTGTGCTGTCGTCCTTATCCGCAGCTGTGTAGAGCGCATCCAAAGTGCCGACGACAGCTTCCTTCGCGAAGATACCGGTAAATAAACCGACCGTCGCAGGCCAGTTATCTTCTTGAACGCCGATAGGTGCAAAAATCGGCGTAATTGTCTTACCGATTGTAGACAAAGCGGACGCTTCAGAATCTTCATTACCGAATGACCCGTCTGTACTAATTGAATTTAGGAAACTCAACGCAATCACAACCAAGACAATAGTCTTGCCCGCTCTAAAAACAAAACTCTTAAGCCTGAACCACGTCGTGATCAATATATTTCGAAGTACAGGAATGTGATAGGCAGGCATCTCTTGAAACGAAGGCGTAATTTCATGACCAAAAATCTGACGCCTGAATATGAAGCCCGTCATCACAGCCAGCAGGATGCCTAACAAATAAAGTCCAAATACAACATTCTGACCGTTGGATTGAAAAAACGCGGCAGCAAACAAGGCGTACACCGTCAGTCTCGCGCCACAGGACATAAACGGCGCCATAGCAATTGTCATTAATCGATCACTGTCACGGCCAAGCGTCCGAGACGCCATGACAGCCGGCACGTTACAACCAAAACCGACGATTAACGGCACAAATGCCGAGCCCGGTAAACCCAACTTACTCATTAGGCTGTCCACTACAAAAGCCGCTCGCGACATATAACCCGAATCTTCTAGTACGGACAAACACAGAAACAGCAGACCAATAACGGGGATAAAGGTCGCGACCAATTGAATACCGCCACCTAAACCATCGGCAAGTAACACGATCATCCATTGCGGAAAGGATGCTGATTCAAGCAACCAACGAAAGCCATCAACAAATACAGCAGCAAACAGGATGTCAAAAAAGTCGATAAAAACAGCGCCAACATTTACCGCAACGGTAAACATCAGATACATCATGAATAGAAAGAAAGGGATGCCCAACCATTTATTTAGCACCCAACGATCTATTCGCTCGGTTAACGAGTCAAACACAGGCGAGACCTCAACGGCACCATTCACCAATTGGGTTGAACGATGATAACGCCTGATAAGTTTCTCAGGCGCCGACAGTTGCTCCGTGTCTTCAGCTGATGCGTTGTTAATGGCAGTCGCATCGCTAGAACCTGCAACATGGGTATCTGAATCACTGCTCAGATCGGCTAAATAGGTTTCAAGTTTTTGACTTAACGCCTCAACACCTTCCGAGCGGGAGGCAACGATCGGGTATACATCGATACCGAGGTTCTGCTGAAGTAAATCGACATCAATTTTGACACCCTGTTGTTCCGCAACATCTAGCATATTCAACGCAATAACGATGGGCACGTTCTCTTCGACCAGTTGTTGCGTTAACACGAGGTTGCGTTCTAGATTCGTCGCATCAAGAATATTTATGACAAGATCGACGTCTCCAGCCCTTAGAAAGTCGAGCGCAATCTTTTCATCTAAGCCTAAGTATTCTTGCTCTAGAGAATAAATACCGGGCAAATCCACTAACTGTATTTGCTGCCCACCAAGCGTAAAGGTACCCACTTTTTGCTCTACCGTTACACCCGGCCAGTTACCCACTTTCTGATGTGAACCGGTGAGTCTATTGAAGAGTGTTGTTTTGCCGGCGTTGGGGTTGCCGATCAGCGCGATGGTGACGAGGCTCATGTTGTTGCCTCCACGAAGATCTGTTCTGCTTCTTGCTTTCGAATACTGATAAGCGTGCCGCCAACACGCACTTGCATGGGGTCGCCGGTCGGTGCAAACCTCAACACGTCCATCATTACGCCTGGGTATACACCAAGCGCATATAAGCGGCTCTGTAGCTCTTTGTTTTCGTCAGCGGCGGACTGCACTCGGCATTGTGCACCAGCGGATATCTCGGCGAGTTTCATATCTTTACATCTAAATCGATCAACAGTTTAAGACTGCGTGCATCCTAAACTATATGAGAACAATTATCATTACCATCATTGCACCGACTATAACTCAGCGCAAATATGACCGCCATCGACAACCACGGTCGAGCCTGTCATGTAGCTCGATGCATTCGATGACAGCAGCAGAATCGGGCCATCGAGATCTTCAAATTCACCATAACGCCGCATCGGAATGCCACTTTGAAAGGATTCTGACATCTCACTTTCCAGCAATATGCGGCTGACATCCGTAAGGATGTATCCAGGCGCCAGAGCATTAACGCGGACCCCATAGCGAGCGCCCTCTAGCGCCATAATCTCTGTTGCCTTGACAAGCGCTGCTTTTGATACAGCATAGGGGAACTGACCCTTAATTGTGCGAAATGCTGTGATTGAGGCGATATTGACGATCGTGCCAGTTCTTGCTTTATCAGCGCCAACCATCTGCGTAAACATCTTCGACAAACGCCAAACGGACTTTAAGTTGGTGTCAAATACATAGTCCCAATCATCCTCGTCGATCATAGAGTAGGTCTTTGCACCCGCCTCGACCCCCGCATTGTTTATCAAGACATCGATCTTGCCCATTTTCGATTCAGCGTCCTGCAGAAACTGCTCGGCGCTGTCAGCATTAGTGACATCAAGCGTAAGCCCAAGCGCACTGCCGCCGTTTTCGTTAATTTCAGCAACCCGCTGCGCAACCTTTTCGGTGCGCCGTGCACCCAGCACAACCGATGCACCAGCACTGGCGAGTACACCAGCAAAATGATGACCAAAACCTGAAGATGCACCGGTTATAGCGACAGTCTTGCCCGTCATATCAAAAGTACTTAAACTTTTGTTCGTTTCTGCTGCATCCATCGTGTCCTCTCCCTATTCAACAATTAGTGTTAAGCGATATTCGCCTTGATGATTACTATTAAGCCACTGAGTATCCGCTCGTTGAGACTTATGTAAATTACCGTCAATGTCATCACGACCGTCGGTATATTACAACAGTTCCTCCAAACCCTTGTATCATTGTGACCGTCTAACTGTATATACAATCGTTGTTGCCGGTATCCCATGCTATTAAACGACCTATCAAATCAAGAACAGCTGAAGATGACCGAACTGGTGCGGATGAAACGTATCGCATCCGGTTTACTCATATTGATGACGGTCATATTTATCGTTAGCCGCTATTTCCATGCACAATTACCATGGCTGGGCTATATCGAAGCTACTGCCGAGGCGGCTATGGTCGGCGCGATTGCGGATTGGTTTGCGGTCACTGCACTTTTTCGACATCCCCTTGGCATCAAGATTCCGCACACCGCAATCATCCCCAACAGAAAAAACAGCATTGCTGAGCAATTCGGTCTCTTCGTTCAAGAGAACTTCTTATCGGAAGACGTCATTTCCGACAAAATCAGGTCGATGCAATTGAGTCATCGCGTCGCCAAATGGATTTCTGAACCCGACAATGCCGACGCGATTGCCACTCAAATCACCTCAGGCATCGCCGGGGTTGTGAAAGTGATGGATGATAAAGACATTCGACACATGATCGAAAATAAACTTCAGCAACAAATCCGTGAAACCTCATTTGCACCCATAATCGGCGACATACTGACCTTTGTTACATCCGGTAAGCGACAGCAAGACTTATTCGACTCTTTTGTCGGCATCGGTCTGCATTTACTCGAAGACAGTGACGCTGATATTCGACAAACAGTTGAAGAAGAAACGCCGTGGTGGTTTCCAGGTACTGTCGATCGAGCGATATATCACAAAATTGTTAGATCCGTCAGTAAAACCCTATACGAAATGCAGGTCGACATTTTTCACCCGATGCGCATTCGCTTGATGAAAATGAGCACAGATTTCATGACGGATTTAAAACTTTCCGAGGAAATCAAAGAGAAGGAAATTGCCCTTAAGGAAGACTTCTTAAACGCACCTGCGCTAGATGAATTCGCCCATTCACTTTGGGCTGACATCAAGACAGCGTTGTTGAATCAAAGCCAAAACCCGGACGCCGAGCTCAAACAAGCTATCGCTGACGCCGTCAGAGGCTTTGGTGAGTCAATCCTCAAGGATGAAGTCTTAGCGGCAAAAATAGATGGTTGGGCTGAAGACAGTGCGAGGTATTTGATTCGTACCTACGGTCATGAAGTCGCAAACCTTGTTTCACAAACCATTGAAGGTTGGGACCCGCAAGCCGCTTCCGAACGAATCGAATTGCAAATTGGCAAAGATCTTCAATTTATACGCATCAATGGCACGGTGGTTGGAGGTCTCGCTGGCCTCAGCATCTATAGCCTGTCGCAACTGTTCGCATCGATTCCGGTTGATCAGTTACCACAATGGCTGCAGCCCTAATTGCATTGCAACGTCTGCACCAAACCTCGGACCGGCACGTTGTTATGACTGACCGTATGACTTGCTGCTTTTACGAAAGCTACCCTACGGCTTTGTTAACTTTAGAACAAAGCGATCTGTTGCACCGCGACTAGCAAATACATTTTGACTCTTATCGTCATTTGGATTTGCAAGCACATCACTGGATTCAACAATGAAGCCCGCCTTTTCGGCGACTTCAATGGCCTGTGATTGGGTCATGCGATGAAGTTTGGCGTTGTCCTGACTCGGGTCACCATTGTGATCAACCACACCCATTATGCCACCGGGTTTCAGCAACGATTTGATATTGCTGAGCATGTCTACTGCCGCCTCTGGGGATCGGTTATAGACGTCATGTAAATTCAAAGCCGTAAATGCTGCATCCAGACTATTGGCCGTCAGCTGAAGATCAGTCAACTCTGTATCGAGCCGAACAACATTCGCGAGACGATTGTTAGACAAGCGCGCAGACAGTGCTTTGACGTTATAACCCTCTCTCATGCGCAATACAAAATCGGGGTTTTGTGCGTAAACCGGACCATCTTGCCCAACGGTCATCGCAAGTGCTTCCGTGCAGTAGCCACTGGCGGCAATAACGTCAAGCACCTGCATGCCTGGCTCAATACCCAGAAAAGCTAAAACCTCGGCTGGCTTAGGGCCAGCATCTCTGGCTTTGTCTTCATCTTATATATCGGACTGCAACAAATCAGTAATGGCTACCTGTTTAGACACACTCGTTTCTTTGTCCGCTGTATTATCTGCAGACGCACCGCCAATTAAAGCCGCCGCAAAAACGAGGCTCATAAATAATTTCACACTGTTCATTAGCATTTCCTCTAACCGAAACTTCAGGTGATATTAAGTAAATTAACTACTCATTCAGCAGACGTAAGTTTTTATAAGTTTAGTTTGCCTTACGTCACCGATTGACTAATCGCATTGCGAAAGCCGCTATACTTAGGTTGATCTATCGCAATTTGATTCACAGCAGTTTGCCTTAGATGATGTTGTAGTGCCTCATCATGTAACGATTGACTGCCGTCGCGTAAGGCATGCACCAACTTCCAACGCAGACTACCAAGATCAGTTTGCTCGCCCGTGAATGCTTGCAAGCGAGCAAGCTCAGCCTGCTTTGCCTTCGCACCAAGCTGCCATTCTCGCAAAGCGATATCGAGTGAGTTTGAAGAAACTCGGGCTAAGAAGTTCACTCGCCCGGTCGTCTCTGCCATAACGTCAGCACGGAGAAAATCTCTTACACTGGTAAGCAACTCGTCAACTCGAGGCATATCAAGGTCGTTAGAATCGGAGTCAGGAGTTATCAACTCAACAGCACCGGGGATCAGCAGATTGACACAATCTATTTGGCACTCGGAACTTCGTCGACCAATCGCCGGCCGCTCAACGGTTTTGTCCGGTCCATTGCGATAATGCTCCGCCATACCCAAACAACCGACCGCCCACCAGAAAGACCCGAACACTTCCCAAAATTTGACAGCCTTCGGATCGACCTTCTGGCCACTGACTTCTTCATAACCTTTAAATAGGTCTTCATAATCGCCAAAACCACCGACGGGTTTGGCGCCACCAAAACGCCAAGAATTCACACATATCCAACCAAGGTCTCGCATCGGATCACCGATGTGTGCAAGCTCCCAGTCAAGTACCGCAACAATCTCTGATTCAGAAACCATGAAGTTACCGTTTCGAAAATCATTGTGAACGAGCGCCGGTGTGTAGGATTCGGGCAAATTATCCATCAACCAGACAGCGGTATAGTCAATCATTGGGTGAGGCGTATCGAACAACTTGTATCGCTCCCACGTTTGTTCAACAAAATCTCTTGGCGACACTTCATCCAGCTTTTGACGTAAACCAGTTTGGTCCAAATCAATCTGGTGAACCTGTGCCATGATCTTGCCGCATTCGTAAGCAAGTGATTCTCGTAAGCCCGCGTAAGCCTCACCGCGCGTGATACGTGCACCCAACGCTTCCCCTTCAAGCCACTCCATAATAAAGCCACTGCCAAGGTCATCGGATGGCTTTAACACATAATAGATTTCAGGTTCAGGTACCCCAGAGCGTTTTGCACTTTGAATCAGCAGCGCTTCTGCTTCCAGCCCAGGGTGACCAACAACAGGTTCACTCTGTATGCCACCGGCGGCTCGACGCATGGCATGGACAACATTACCCAGCTGAGTTTCGACAGTAATTCGATACGTCTCCTGGCTCGCGCCTCCTGAGAGGCGCTCAACGGAGACAAGTGAAACAAAACCAAAGTCTGTTTCATCGAAAGATTGGCGATAAACCTGCTCGAGCTTTTGCTCAAACGTTTGCTGAACATTTTCCAAACTGGACGACCCGCTCATTTAATCTTCTCTTACACCTTTTGGTGCCTGTTGCTTCATGAACCCAAACATATAACCCGCAATCCGGCGAATTTGAATCTCTTCTGCACCCTCGGTGATTCTGTATCGGCGATGATGTCGGTAAATATGTTCAAACGGTTTATGTCGTGAGTAACCCAAGCCACCGTGCACCTGCATTGCTCTATCAGCGGCATCACAACAGAGTCGATTGGCGTAGAAGTTACACATCGACACCTTGTCTGACACCTTGAAGTTACCGTAAGTATCCATCTGCCAGGCAGTCTTATGAATCAATGCTCGCAGTAGTTCACACTGGGTTTGCAATTCCGCCAGAGGAAACTGAATGCCTTGATTAGTTGATAGGGGCTTTCCGAACGGTTTACGTTCCATTGCGTACTTAACTGATTCAGTCACACAGAACTGCGCGGCACCTAGGCTAGATGCGGCCTGTCGAATACGGTTTTCATTGAAAAAATGCTGAACGACGCCTAAACCGCGGCCTTCTCCACCAAAAACAGCATCATCGGATACATAGACGTCTGACAAAGACACCCGTCCGTGGTCGGTCGGCATGTTGAAGGTCCACAGCATCTCTTCAACTTTAAAACCTTCAGAGTTTGTTGGCACTAAGAACGCCGTGATGCCGTCGCCGTCACCCGGTTTGCCGCTCGTTCTGGCTAGGATCATGTCATAGGCGGCCTTGTGAATACCCGTGTTCCATGTCTTAGCACCGTTAATTCGCCAACCGTCGCCGTCTCTAACAGCACTGGTCTCCATGTGAGTCGCGTCCGAACCGTGGTCAGGTTCCGTAATACCAAATGCAAAACCTCGCTTGCCTTCGAGCAGCAACGGTATCCATTCATCTTTTTGGGTGTCGGTGCCGTAAGCTAGCATCAGCAGCAAGCCTACATTGTTGGCAACGATTGAATGTTCATTCTGCAGGTCGTTATGCAGGCCGAGACCCATTGAAGCAAAATGTTCGCGAATGATTGCCATACCCAAGTTGCTGCCATCTTGGCCACCATACTCTTTAGGGACCGGATATCGATAGTGACCCGCCGCATCAGCTCTACGCCTCGCCTCGCCTAACAATGCCTCCCATTCTTCATTCGGTAAACCACCTCTATCCCAGTCGGTGCGAGCATCTTCGCGCCGATGATCAAAAAATCGAATATTGTCATCCTGCTGCTCAAGGGGCTTTATGTCCGACTCAATAAATGCGTCAAGTACACCGAGGTAATCTTGGATATCCTGTGGTATATCGAAATTCATAACACTCTTCCTACGTTGATATTAAAATTTAAAAAATATTACTGTCATAAAAACTAGGCAGGCAATGCGACCTGATTTAGATATTGTACAAATGGGTCAACATTGGCCTCTCTATGCCAAGTATATTCCGCTCCATTGGCTATGGCCTCGGCTGTCTCAACATCAAATAGTCGCGCGATGATAGCCAATGACATATCGATGCCGGCTGACACACCTGAGCTTGTGACAACATTACCGTCATCAACCCAACGCGCCGATTCAATCCATTCCACCTTATCTGAGCTGCTCGCTGCGAGATTGAAAACCTGCTTATTTGACGTCGCCTTTTTCCCATCCAAGATACCCGCCTTAGCCAGCAATGCAGAGCCAGTGCATACTGAACTGGTGATAATCGCCGTTTTGGCACGATCAGCAAGAAAATTGAGCATCGCAGTGTTGTCTAGTTCAGGGATGGTTCCCATGCCACCTGGCACCAATATCAAATCAAGTGCCGGCGCTGTCTCGAAACTATATTCAGCCAACACCGATGGCATGGGTGCACCCGACATAGAAGCTGCATTTACAGCGCCTTTTTGTTCAGCAATCATCACAACTTCCAACATTTCAGCCGGCAACGCTGTGAACATTTCTAACGGACCGAACATGTCTAACAGTTCAAATCCTTCATACAAAATCGCGCCGAGCATTAATTTTGACATATCGCTTCCTCACTAGCGGACCATCTTCTATTGACGTTTGTTCCGTTGACGTTTGTTCCGTTGACGTTTGTTATATTGACCTTTGCTTTACTCAGCAGCCAGTCACGATCTGCTCAATATTGACTGCATCAATAATCTAACGCAACCAACTCATCAGCATTCTTAGATGGCTGAAAATGAAAAAAATACCTGCTTATCTCCGTATTTACCCTGTTCAACTAATGTCGCGACTGGGCGCTCAATTGAAACCTTGGCCCACCCGGCAGTTTACTTAAGTCAACGTCACATCAACGCGCCCTAAGCCATTGTATACGGCCTCATAAACACCCGTTTGGCCAACATAGACTTTGCCTAACGAACCCGTCAGAAGATAGTCACCTGCTTTCGGGCGATAGCCTAATGAATAAACTTGATTAATCAGCCATGCAAGCGATCCGCATTGGCCACCGCTGGTATCGCCCCCTGCACCGGAGCCGATAGGCTCACCATCTTTCGACATACCTATCGCAATCGTATCTAAAGTCTTTATGTCTAAATCACTGAGGGCAAACTCCTCGCCCAGAACATATCCGCCAAAAGCTGTGTTTGCTGAAACCAAGTCAACCAAGGACGTCAGTCTTGCAGAAAATCCAACATCTGCTATTTCGATCACCGG
Source organism: Pseudomonadales bacterium (assembly GCA_029251375.1). GTDB lineage: Bacteria > Pseudomonadota > Gammaproteobacteria > Pseudomonadales > Azotimanducaceae > JAHRVQ01. The sequence goes on from JAQXDL010000047.1 coordinate 58,472, forward strand.
CATAATTGCATCAACATACTCAAAAACATTCTCAGCCGTTACAGGCAACGAACTTGATGGATCTAATGCACCAAAAAGCGATTCAATATTAGCATTCAGCTTATAGCCGATTTCGGTTTCTAAGATTGGTTGCTGAAAACGATTTAAGGCAATACTTGCACCGGTTGAAAAGGCGTTGTTAGCAAACAGGATTCCGCTGGCCGGTACTGTCGTCGCAAACATTTTTTGCACAGCGCTATTGGATACTGCCGCTTTATAGCCACTGATCGACTCCGACTTGGATAATTCACTCACAAAATCCGACTGAATTTTATAGGCTTGCTGCAACGTGCATTCAGGCCAATCAATTGTAATCAAAGAGCGCCGCTCACCTGCCAGCCACTGTGACGCAAGACCACCGGCTAGGCCTTGGATTTTTTTAACATTTTTATCAAGGTCGTTGATCGTCGTCATTCTTAGCATTACCTTTCAATATTGTGTGTCACATCGCGCATTTATTGTACGCATTCTTGCAAGCTAGTAATCGGAACCAAACTGATGCCAAAGCACCAGAATGAACAGTTGCAAAATGTCGTCGATATTTCGTATACCAACCGTAGTAACACATAAGTTACCGCATTGGGCAAGTTGACTAAACTGATTTGTAACACTTGAGTTGGATCGGTTATCTCGTTAGCCTGCCTGCTTCTTGTTGTAGATAGCAGATCGGTCGTTCATCAATGGATCCAATTTCACAGGGCGCCCTCGGCGCTGTATTACCGCAAAGTGTCAGTCGTAAAGATACTATTAAGACCACCACATGGCTTGGCGTTTTATCGGGGATGGCTCCCGACATCGATGTCATTATCCGCTCGAGTAGCAATCCGATCTTATTCTTGGAATATCATCGACAATTTACCCATGCTCTTGCATTTATCCCCTTCGGTGCACTGATTTGTGCCGCGCTTTTTTACCGATGGTCTCGGCCGGTTCTAAACTTCTCACAGACTTATCTTGTTTGCCTACTCGCCTACAGCACCCACGCCCTTTTAGATGCATGTACGACCTACGGTACCCAGCTGTTTTGGCCCTTTAGTGACTATCGCGTCGCCTGGAATAATGTTTCCGTTGTAGACCCAATCGCAACCGTGCCGTTATTGGTTTGCGCTATTTGCGCTTATAGAGCGACAGACACTGATAAGATTCGCGGCTACGCCCGCATCGGCCTGATCTGGTTTATCGGCTATTTACTCTTTGGCGCGATCCAAAATGAGCGCGCAGAACAGGCCGGTTTACAACTTGCCCGTGACAGAGGCCATGTGCCGGAAAACATGGCCGCCAAGCCTGGCTTTGGTAATCTGCTGTTATGGAAAACTATCTATGAATACGACGGCCACTACTACATTGATGCGATGCGAGCCGGTTTTAACGTGTTTAGCTATCAAGGCACGCGTATCGAGAAGTTGGATATCGCAGTGGATTTCCCCTGGTTGGACCCTCAGTCACAGCAAGCACGCGACCTTGAAAGATTTCGTTGGTTTTCAAACGGATATGTCGCAAAAGGCAAGCCTAAAAACAGCGTCATTGATATACGCTATTCGATGCTACCCAACGAAGTTGACCCATTATGGGGCATTCAGATAAAACCTAACGCCAGTCCGAGCGAACATGTCGATTACATCACGAATCGGCAGCTCACCGATACAAAACGTAAACGACTGCTGCTCATGCTGTACGGCGACACATTGCTGCACTAGCCGTGCTTCACAAGCCATCCTTCACAAACCATCCTTCACAAACAAGGCAGCACATGCTGTTCGGCACCAACTACAATCAAGCGTTTCGAATTGTCATACCGCCATCCACCGGCAGTGCTGTACCCGTAATGTACTGCGAGGCTGGCAAAGCAAAGGACAGTGTCGCATGCGCGACCTCCTCAGGCTCGGCATAACGGCGTAGCGCAACCCGTCGCCTAGCGAAAATCTCTTTGTGTTCATCAGAGATGCCGTCTGTCATACCGGTATTGATGGGACCGGGACAGATACAATTAACGGTGATGTTTTCAGGTCCAAGCTCTACTGCCAAAGACCGCGTCAGACCAACCACCCCTGATTTTGCTGCGGTGTAGGGACTGCCGAACTTGGTTGCGCCAAGCGCTTCCGTGGAGGCAATGTTGATAATTCTCGGATGTTCGGCTTGGCGCAAATAAGGCAATGCAGCACGAACAGTTAACGCTTGAGCGGTAAGCATGACCGCAAAAGATTTATCCCAAGCGGCCAAGTACTCTGGCGCGTCAATTGGTGCAAATAGAGAGATTCCGGCATTGTTGACGAGTATATCAATACTGCCAAAATGCTCCCCCACGTCCTTGATAACCCGTCCTACCGCGTCCGCATCCGATAAATCAAGGGTCCAGCCTTTGGCTTCAAGACCTTCCGCATGAATCTCTCCAACAACCTCCGCAAGGGGGCCCGCGTTAATGTCGATAAGTGCGACTGTGGCGCCTTCATCAGCGAATAGATGTGCTGTTGCTCGACCCATACCGCTGGCTGCACCTGTAACGATGACTACCTTGCCTTTAATCGATCGACTTAACTTTGATAATGCCATGATCTATCACCTCTAAATTGCCTTTGATTTTGCTTTTTGAAAGTGTGCCTATCTCCCCCGTGACAATCAAATAGGTTACTATGTCGACTTATTCATAAAGAGCCAAAATTTTGAGCAATCATCCATCAGGCAGAACAAGCCGCATCGAAATCGCTAAGCAGGCAATGAACTTTTCTATTGCCCACTTCACCATTTTCTCCAAAACAGATCGTGAAGACCTACATGGGCACAATTACCAAGTTGAGTGTCATGTCACGGCCACGCTGGGGGATGATGGGCTGATGTTCGACTACGCAATATTGAAGGCGATTTTGAAGGATATGTGCGATGAACTTGACGAGCAGACGATTCTGCCAGAGAACTCGCCGCATCTTTCTCTAACAGAAGACAACGGTTACATTGTCGCAATCTTTAACGGCGAGCGTATTCCATTTCTACCTCGTGACGTCATGACTTTGCCGATCGCAAATGCAACGGTAGAAGAATTTTCATATTATTTTCTACAAAAACTGATCCATCATGATGATCTACAAGAAAAAGGTGTTACGGCATACACAGTGAAAATCTCCTCAAGCCCAGGACAGTACGGCGTGGCGGAGTGGCAATTAGGACAGGATCTATAGAATCATGCGAACCCTCATAATTACAGGCGCTAGCAAAGGTATTGGCTTTAAAACTGCGAAACTATTTGCTGATGATGGCTACCGCGTCATCAATATTTCAAGAACCGTCGCTGCAGACTCACGTATTGAGAATCACAGCATCGATCTGTCTGGTCCTGATGCAGAAACTATTACCAGAACACTGCTTGATGACATACTCGAAGATGGTGTGTTGTCGTTGGTCCACAACGCAGCAAGGTTGATCAATGATTCCGCAGCGGACTCTATTACCGCAGATTTTCGCAGCATGCTGGATATCAACGTCGTTGCACCGCATATTTTGAACCAAATCCTCATTCCAAAAATGCAACCGGGTTCAAGTATCACCTACATAGGTTCAACGCTTTCAGAAAAAGCTGTCGCTAACTCTTACAGTTACGTTGTCAGCAAACATGCGGTGGTTGGTATGATGCGATCGACCTGCCAGGATTTACAGGGTAAACAGATTCACACCTCCTGCGTTTGTCCGGGATTCACAGACACCGAAATGCTTCGTACTCACGTTGGCGAAGATCAGGAGATATTAGATAGTATTGCCTCTGGTTCAACCTTTGGGCGACTCGTGCAGCCTGAAGAAGTTGCAGAGACAATCAAATTTGCCGCGACGCACCCGGTTATAAACGGAACAATTATCCACGCTAACCTCGGACAAATTGAGAACTAACGATGACGCTGCAACTCAATCCTATTCAAGTAAAACGAGAACGTGCATTCCTCGTCCTTGCAGGTATTTTTCTTTGTGCGATGACGATGCTCAATATCATCGGCATTACGCGTTTCATCCAACTCGGTCCGTTCGCTGTCGCCGTAGGTGTCCTACCCTATCCCATCACCTTTCTCGTCACCGACCTTATTAGCGAGCTGTATGGCAAAGCCCGTGCAAACTTTTTAGTCACCGTTGGACTAGCACTAAATTTTTTCATTCTTGGCACTATGTGGCTTGGCGATATTCTGCCTGCCGCAGATAACCAGCCACCGTGGCAACAACTTACCTTGGCAGGCCCCGTTGGCTTACCTAATGGCGAGACCGTAGAAGGTCAAGTCGGACTCTTCTCATTGATGTTTGCGACCACATCCGGCGCTGTGTTCGCATCGATGTTGGCGTACATCGCTGCTCAATATTGTGACGTTTATCTATTCCACTTTTGGAAAAGACTCACCAATGGCAAACATCTATGGCTGCGTAACAACGGCAGTACGGTGGTCAGCCAGATCGTCGATTCCTTTATGGTGATTAGCGTAACCTTTGGCGCGTCTTACTTCGCCGGTGCCGTGACCCTAAATCAAATGGGCAGCATGATGGCTGACAATTATCTGTTCAAGCTTACTATCGCTCTATGCGACACACCTTTCGTTTATCTCGGCGTTTATTATTTGAAAAAACACCTCGAGTTTAGCGACGAAGAAATCCTCGCCCTTGCACATTAAGGGCTGCGGATAGAGCGTGCTTGCCGATGTACTGACATATTGGCTCGGTGACGCCCCGACAAGTGCGGCCGAGTCCAAACGTCGATCCAAACTATGGTATGGCAGCACACAAAAAGCGGATACTGAAATCCAAGAAAAGTTCGGCGCACTACTGAAACAAGCAGAAGACGGTGAACTCGACTCAAAACTGAACACGTTGAAAAACCGGATCGCGATGGTGATATTGCTCGACCAGCTTTCCCGTAATATTTATCGTGGCAAGCCAACTGCATTCCAAAATGATGCACGGTGTCTCGAAATTGCGAAACAAACCGTCGAAGAAAAACTGCACCTGCAACTGTCTTACATCGAACGCGTTTTTCTTTACCACCCCTACGAGCACTCTGAGTCAAGACAGGACCAACAGAACGGCGTGGCGTTGTTTGAACAACTGCTGGCTGAGGTACCGAGCGCTTGGCGAGTTCAAATCCAATCATTCACCAACCACGCCTATGCACACTTCGACATCATCAAAACATATGGACGATTCCCCCATAGAAATGTCACATTGGGAAGAACAAGTACACCTGCAGAAACAGAGTTCCTAAACAAAGACGGTCGGCGTTTCGGTCAGTGATCCGATGGAAATCAAACATGCAACAAATTGAAAACCAACAAGGACTCGCATTTTCAGCAGACCAAATCTCTAGCGTTGAACGCTTTGATGACCTTATCGAAGCCTATCTTGGTTCAAAGGCCGATGTGATGTCCAAGCTGACCTTGATACTCGAGCAAGATCAGGATATGCCCATGGCACATTGCTTTAAGGCTTACCTGATGAAATTAGGCAGCGATCCAAGACTCCTGCCTGGTATGGACAATGCCATCGAACAATTGGAACTGATGCGGCCGATCCTTAACGATAGAGAAGCGCGCCACCTGACCGCATTAACCTCTTGGTCAGACAATCAGTTAAAGGACACAATCCGCGTTCTTGAGGAACTATTAACGATCTATCCTCACGATGTTCTCGCTCTACGCATAAATCATCATCTCCACTTTTACAGTGGCGATGCATTTGCTATGCGAGACTCGGTCGCCACAGTGTTGCCTCATTGGCAACAGGGCGACAAGTTCTTCAATTTCATTGTCGGTATGCAGGCCTTCGGCTTGGAAGAAAGTGGCGACTATAAGCAAGCCGAAAAAAGCGGCAGGCAAGCTGTAGAAGCAAACCCAAACGACCTCTGGGCTGCCCATGCCGTTGCGCACGTGATGCAAATGCAAGAACGCTTCAATGATGGCATTCGTTGGCTTACCCCACTGTTACAGAGCTGGTCTAACACCAACAATTTCATCTACCATTTACATTGGCACCAAGCGTTATTCTATCTTGGCATCAACCTGCCTGAGCAGGCGCTTGAAATTTATGACGAATTTCTTGAAACGCCCATCAAAGACGATTTTTATTTGGATGTTTGCAATAGCACTGCGCTACTTTGGCGTCTGGAAAGATTAGGTATTGATGTTGGCCATCGCTGGGAATCACTTTCAGCTTTGTCATCACAACGCATTAAGGATACTGAATTGGTTTTCTGCAGCCTGCATTATTTACTTACCCCGATTCGGCTCAATCAACCATCGATTATCAACGAAGCCATCTCGTCCATGTCGCAATGGGCCACTATCGACTCGACACAGGGCCGACTCGCAGCGGACGTTGGTCTACCGATCGCACACGCTATGCTGGAGTTAGCTCGTAAAAACTATTCAAGTAGCGCCAATAAAATGGACAGCGTCGCCCAACGTCTACACGAAATTGGTGGCAGTCATGCACAGCGGCATCTTTTCATCCAAATGCGAGAATTTGCACAGCAACATGCCAATGCTTGATCATATGGGACATTGAAGTAGCGAAATTAAAAATCAAAAATTAGAAGACTAAACTGATAGGAGAAGACCATGGATTACGAACAAATTCTCTTCGACATCGATGAAGATGGGATCCTAACGATCACCCTGAATCGACCTGAGAAACTTAATGCGTTCACTGGCACAATGATGACGGAACTAATCGACGCATTCGATCGCGCCGACGCAGACGATGATGTGAAAGCCATCATTATCACCGGCGCAGGCAGAGGCTTTTGTGCTGGCGCTGATCTTTCAAGTGGCAGCGGCACCTTCAACGCTGAGGAAGCGGGAACGGGCTTAAAGCCAGACGGAGGCGGCTTGCTAACATTGAGAATTTTTGAATGTTTGAAACCCGTCATTTCCGCATGTAATGGCCCTGCTGTCGGAGTCGGCGCAACCATGCAATGTGCCATGGATGTGAGGCTGGCATCGAGTAATGCCAAGTACGGCTTTGTTTTCGCTAAACGCGGTATCGTTCCAGAAGCATGCTCCAGTTGGTTTTTACCACGTATTGTTGGTATCGACAGAGCACTTGAATGGGCTATGTCCGGGCGTGTCTTCGGTGCCGATGAAGCCTTGGATGGTGGATTTGTTAGAAGTGTTCATGATGGCGAAGATCTTCTGCCCGCTGCGAAAAAGCTTGCCCGTGAATTTGCCAATCAAACATCATCAATTTCAATCGCTATGATTCGACAGATGATGTGGAAAATGTTGGGAGCCGATCATCCCATGGAGGCGCATAAGATCGATTCACGCGGTGTCTATTTCACCGGAAAATCGGCGGATGCTGCGGAAGGCGTGCAGTCTTTCCTTGAGAAAAGACCGGCGGAGTTTCCTGGCAAGGTTTCAAGTGATATGCCGGAGTTCTTCCCATGGTGGGAACCGAGAAAGTTCGAGTAGATTGTTACAAGGCGCAAATTGAGGCTTGAGTATACAAAGGGGGCACAAGCCCCCTTTTTCATATCTCGCTGCCAAGGAGAATAAAGGCGTTGACTCAAAAAACCGTCAACAATAAACATGGCTAATTTCACCCTCGAGTTAGTTAAAATGACGAATCTCGAAAAGCAGAAATAAAATAAACACATTGTTATCAGTCACTTAGAACTTTGGCACGATTAGTGTAATACCTAAATCGAACCTTTGTATTATCTAACTATAGTAAGGACAGGAATTCGAAATGGACCTAATACTGCACTTTTTGTTACTCGGCGCGGTTATCTTCTTCATCGCCGAAGCTTTACCTGGCATCTCTGTTGATGGCTACGGAACAGCTTTAGTTGTTGCCATCGTCTATGGGCTCATCAATGTCTTTCTAGGAACAGTTCTGAAAATTATTTCATTCCCTTTCATTTTCATCACCCTCGGACTGTTTCTGTTATTGATCAATACGTTTTTATTGTGGTTAACAGATCAATTGATAGACGATTTTGAAATCGACGATTTAGGCACAACGTTTGTGGCTGCCGTCATCATTACCTTATCGGACTCTGTTTTAGGATGGGTTTTCTAATGAACTATTTTACTATGCGTACATGGCGCAACAGTCTACTCAGTGTCGAAGCCACTAAACAAAAGAAACAAGCGAAACAAACGAGACAAAAGCAGCAAATGGCTTATACATCTCGGCTACACAATTTGACCATGCAAAACACCGACACAAAAACTCGTCAACATGCAGTTCGTTAGCGGACGTTACCACCCTCGTTGGCGAGGGGTTCATTTTTATAAGCTACTTCACTCGCTCTTATCGTCTCACCATCTCGCTTTCGCTCAAGCATTTTACGCGTCACCTGCTCCGACTCAGCCTTACCAAATAACCAGCCTTGTATCTCCGCACAACCTAAACTTCTTAAATAATCCAGTTGCGGATCCGTCTCAACACCCTCTGCGATTAGGTTCAGGTTTAGTCCCTGTGCCATTGCTACAATTGCATCGACGATACTCGTTCCACCTTTATTGACATTAATTGAAGCAACGAAAGATTTATCGATTTTAAGTGTGTTGACTGGAAAATGCTGTAAATAGCTAAGAGATGAATAACCTGTACCAAAGTCGTCGATGGCTATCTTGATACCAAGCGCAGTCAAACTTCGCAGCTTTTGAATCACCTGGGACATA
>JAQXDL010000005.1 GCA_029251375.1 Pseudomonadales bacterium
AGATTGGGTTTAATATTAAATTTTGATCAGAAGCGCCATGCTGTACGCTTGTCAGCAGTCCATATATCAATAATTTACATCTAAGCGACTATTCCCACTCAATAGTAGACACTTCTGGAACCCTGACAAAAAAAGGGAGACAGAGGTGTACAAAGTAGTTTGTCATAAGTTTGTCACTATGAATTTAGTCTTTAATCATCGTAAGTGTGTCTCTAAAAAATTTCTCTATTCATAAGTAAAAACATCTTCCAAGGGTGTCTTGAAAACATTGGATATTTTAAAAGCAACTTCTAAGGATGGAGAGTATTTATCTTTTTCAATGGCAAATATTGTTTGCCGAGTTACGCCTACTTTGTCTGCTAAAGATTGCTGAGACATTTCGTCTGCCTCAAATCTTAATTTTCTAATGTTATTACTTATTTTTTTCGACAACCTAAAACCCTTTGCGGTAATAATACAGTTGAGTGCCGAAACGAATTACCTCAGATAAAACAAAGAACAAGAGTAAAAAATGGAACATGCCATAAGGGCTAGTAAATATAAGGTGATTATCAAACCAAGTATCTAATAAATTCTGCATCATTAAAAACCAAATGCAAACACACAAGAACCCATAACTGTATCTATATGAAATACTCTCGATAAGTTTGTCTCTTTCATCTTCTAATGATGATTTATTTTTTAATGCTACAAATGACTGAATGATGCCTTCTGAAATAATAACCAAAACAATGAGAATAATGATTGCACCTAATCTAGGTGGTTCTGGGTTTAACGACAGGTTTGAAAAAGCACCATAAAAATACCATCCAAATATCAGTAAGGTAACTCCTAACGAGGCAATCAAACCTTTTTCTTTATATGACAAATCCATAAAATTCCTTATGTATAATTATTTTTACATATTGTAAAAATTATTTTACACCTTATCAAGATGAAATATCAATTCAACTTATGAGATTTTACAGTAGCAAGAGTTTGCTATATCTTTCTTAGTGCTCTCAAACCGGCATTCTTTCCTTACTTTGATAAATTGTGCCACATTTAAGTTATTAATTTATATTGCTTTATATTGCTTTTCACTCCCACTCAATCGTAGACATGAGAAAAACTCCGGTAAACATAAGGGTATGCGACGCCTGTTTTCTTAGTGTGTAGTAAAAAGGTTATTTTCAATTTGTACCCTTCCACCATTATCAATAACTTACCATGTTCTAACTACACACTGTGTAGTCCATGTGTAACAAAACCTTCTCTTAAAAATTCATTTATCAGGCTCTTCCTTCAGTATGGGAACCATGGCACTCCAGACACCATCTCCCTGTAAACGGTGATAAATCGCTCCAGCAATATGTAAACCCATCAGGTTTACGCTTGTCCAAAAAAATATCTCATGTGATAAAAGGATACCTTCAAGCACTAAACCGTCCTTTACCCCGAAGTAGTACAACCCTCCAATTATCAATCCGGTTATAGCGATCAATGCGAGACTTACATACATACCCAGATGTACAGTTCGAGCTAGCAGAATTAAGCTTTTAGGCATATCGAGCTGTGGCATAGCTGCTCGCGCAGAACGCATATATATAAATCGAAAAAGCAACAGAGAGAGAAATATAATGGCAAACAACACTTCCTTCATAAGGCGAGTAAAGTGCTCAAGCTCCTCAACTTCATCAACCTGATTTATGACAGCGTAGGCAAAAACTCCTATAAATACCCAATGCATACTTTTCGCCAGTAAGCTATACGATCTAACCCTTCGCGCGCCCATTTTCATTCCCACTCAATAGTTACCCACTTAAAATATCTATTAATATCAATACTTTAAAGGCTCTATATTTAGACTTTGTAACTTTTTTGTAACTCTTTCAGTCTCACAATCTCAATCAATCCCATGGGTTATATGTCCCAAAGTTCCATAGATGCCCTTCTAAATCCTTACATGTATATCCTCTTCCCCCATAGTCTTCATCTTTAATATCAAGAACTATTTCTGCACCTTTTTCTATAGCTTTTTTGTGATGCGCGTCAGCATCAGCCACAACCATATAAACACTTGCAGTATTCTGTCCTTCTAGTTCTATAGGAGAAGAGTTCAACTTGCCAAATCCGTCGCCTTCATGCGACGAACCCAACATAATCATACAATCGTTGTAAATTAACTGAGCATGCAGAATCCCACCATTATCGCTAGGGACTTTAAGGTATATTTCAAAATCAAAAGCTTCACAGAGCCATTCGACGGCTTTCTCGCAATTCTTATATCTAATAGAAGGTATTATCTTTGCTTTACTTTCCATATCTCTTCTTCATTCCCACTCAATCGTTGCCGGCGGCTTGCTAGAGATATCATAGGTCACCCGTGATATGCCACTGATCTCATTGATGATGCGAGTTGATACACGCTCGAGGAATTCATAGGGTAGGTGCGCCCATCTGGCGGTCATAAAGTCGATGGTTTCAACCGCACGTAGCGCAATCACGTATTCATAACGACGCGCGTCGCCCACAACCCCAACGGATTTAACCGGTAGGAATACCGCAAAGGCTTGACTGGTTTTATCGTATAAGTCAGCTGCGCGCAGCTCTTCAATAAAGATGTGGTCTGCCTGCCTCAATAGGTCAGCATATTGTTTGGAAACTGGACCGAGGATTCGAACACCAAGACCAGGGCCGGGAAACGGATGACGGAAAACTATTTCATGGGTCAGGCCAAGCTCAAGGCCAATCTTTCTAACTTCGTCTTTAAACAACTCTCGCAACGGCTCAACTAATTCCAGCTTCATGTAATCCGGCAACCCACCAACATTGTGGTGTGACTTAATCACGTGCGCCTTACCGTCTTTGTTACCGGCTGATTCAATTACGTCGGGATAGATAGTGCCCTGCGCAAGAAAATCGGCATGTTCGATTTTGGCAGACTCTTCATCGAAGACATCAATGAAAGTGTTACCAATAATTTTGCGTTTCTCTTCAGGGTCGCTAACACCAGCTAAACGTGTCAGGAATTTCTCTTCCGCATCTACTGTAATAATTTCAAGGTCGAAGACGTTGCTTGAGCCTTTGCCTAAAAGTTCGATGACCTGATCAGCTTCGTTCAATCGCAGCAAACCGTTGTTCACAAACACACAGGTCAGCTGATTACCAATCGCACGCGATAACAAGGCCGCGACCACTGACGAATCAACACCACCAGAAAGACCCAAAATGACACGTTTGTCGCCGACCTGCTGACGCACCTGAGTAATAATATCTTCAACAATATTGGCGGGCGTCCAGAGACATTCGCAACCGCAAATGTCCTTTAAAAAGCGCTGCATAATCAGCTCACCCTGCAAGGTGTGATTCACCTCTGGATGAAACTGCACACCGTAAAAGCCTCGTGACTCATCACACATGGCGGCGAATTCGGTTGTTTCGGTGCTAGCTAGTTTGGTGAAGCCATCCGGCAGCGCCACAACCTTATCGCCGTGACTCATCCAAACATCGAGATAGCGACCTGAAGCATCCTGGCCATCTTCGATATCGGTGAGCAGTTTGCCTTCGGACTGAACGTTAACTCTAGCGTAGCCAAACTCTTGTTCGTCGGAACCTTCAACCTTGCCACCCAACTGGATTGCCATGGTTTGCATGCCGTAGCAAATACCTAGGATGGGCACACCAATTTCAAATATATGTTGCGGTGCTCGATGCGTATCATCATGAGTAACCGACTCCGGTCCGCCCGAGAGAATAACGCCGTTGGGCGCAAAGTCATCAACCGCCGCTTGCGTCATGTCGTAAGGGCGGATTTCACAATAGACACCCGTCTCTCGCACACGTCTCGCGATCAGCTGCGTGTACTGGGAACCAAAGTCGAGAATCAGGATCTTTTCGGCGTGGATATTGTGCGTTGAAGAGGTTGGATCGTTGGGCGCTTTTACATCTGAATCAGTCATAGATTATCGGCACATCTTTTAGCGATGTCGCAAAGATTCGCATTATACCTACCCGCCCTGCAGATGCGACCTTGGGATTTAAAAAGAGCGGTAAAAATGCGCGACAATCAAGCGGGCGATAGACCGGCAGCCTGTCTTATTTAGACATATCGCCGAGTTACGCAGCAAAGACTGTTGAGCCGATATGACAATAGGTATGATGCAACCTATGGATAATAGTATTTCAAATCGTGAGATCCTCTCCGTTGCCGATCTAACCAAATCTGCTCGGCGACTGCTCGAAGGTGAGTTCCCCAATGTCTTTGTCGAGGGAGAGATATCAAACTTCTCAGTGCCCGCCTCCGGGCATTGGTATTTCACTTTAAAAGACCAAAAAGCGCAGCTCAAATGCGCCATGTTTAAAGGCCGCAACCGGCTCATTCGATTTGTGCCAAGAAATGGCATGCAGATTATTCTGCGCGGCAAGGTCAGTCTGTATGAAGGCCGCGGCGATTTCCAAATGATCGGCGAGTTTATGGAACAAGCCGGTGATGGCGCCTTACGACACGCTTTCGAAAAGTTGAAGCTACAACTGGCAGCCGAAGGCCTGTTTGAGCCAGAGGCTAAAAAGGCCATACCGGCAATGATCCAACACCTTGGCGTCATTACGTCACCAACCGGCGCCGCGGTCCGGGATGTTCTGCATGTACTAAAGCGGCGTTTTCCAGCCATGGAAGTCACCATTATTCCTACCGCTGTGCAGGGCGAGGACTCGGTCCGCCAGATCGTTGAGACCATAGCGTTTGCCAACGATTGGGGTGCTGAAAGGTTTGATGCGTTGCTACTGACACGAGGCGGCGGCTCGCTGGAAGATCTTTGGTCATTCAATACAGAGCCGGTTGCACGCGCTATTTTTAACAGCCAACTACCGATCGTTGCGGCGGTTGGACATGAAACAGATGTCACCATCGCCGACTTTGTTGCTGACCTTCGCGCGCCAACCCCCTCTGCCGCAGCTGAAATGATCAGCCCCGACATTGATGCATGGCAGTCAAGGTTAAGCGGACTCGAATCACACTTGATTCGTATCGGCCGCCAAACTCAATCTGCGTTGGCGCAGCGCATTACACATTTGCAGAAACGCCTGCGGCATCCAGGCCAGCGCCTGCAGGACTGGCATCAACGCCTTGATGATTTAGAAGCCAGAATCACCGGCGGTTTACGACAACAGTTTGCCGGCCAGTCTTTTAACGAGACCGCATTAAGGCTCACCGCAGCGATGGAGCAAACCTTATCAAAACAGCAAACACGATTCGCTGTTTCGGCGAGTCGATTAAAAAGCCCGTTGAAAGATATACAAATGCAACAAAGCGAACTTGGCTCGCTACAGCAACGCCTTGAAACGCAGCGATTGAGCTTTTTAAAGAACGCAGCGCAAGAATTCGAGACTGTCACACAACGTCTCGAAGCCGTCAGCCCACTAAAAACCCTGCACCGGGGTTATGCGATGGTGCTTGCCAAGGACGATGACGGCAACAGGGTTATTCTGAAAGACAGCACGGACATGAAGGAAGGCGACCAGGTAGACACGCAACTGGGACTTGGTTCATTTCGCTCAACCGTCACATCGACGTCAACCGATTCCATCGTTGCAGACATTATTCCGACAGCCAAAGCGCCAATAACCAATGCTCCAACAGCCATCACTCCAACAACCAAAGAAGACAAGAACGGGAACCCAGCCTCATGAAACACATTATCGCCGGCTTTGTTTCAATGACCTTATTTTGTTTTTGCCTCGGCGTTAGTCAAAGCACCTTCGCGCTACCACAACACTCTCCTGTACCCGGCGGGGTCGCTGTCATTGAAATCGATAACAATGCAAAAGAGGTTAAATACAACAAACGCCAGGTCATGATCATTGACGCCAATGATCAATCCTATGCGATCGTCGGCATAGCTTTAAGCGCATCCGCCGGCAGCCACACGTTAAACATTGATGGTGAGCCGCAGTCATTTGATGTTGAAGCCAAGAGTTACAAAGAACAGCGATTAACTATTACTAACAAGCGCCAAGTAAACCCCTACGAGAAAGACCTCGACCGTATTGCAGCAGAACGTAAAGAAATGAACGCGGTTTTCCGCTCTTTCGCTCGTACTGAAAAACAAACAGCGGCGAGCCGCGCAGATTTCGCGCTGCCTGTTACAGGCCCCATCTCTAGCCCATTTGGTTTAAAGCGATTTTTTAACGACCAACCCAGAAATCCTCACAGCGGTTTGGATATCGCCGCCGATTCGGGCGTCGCCATTGCCGCAGCAGCCCCGGGGCGAGTTGCCGCCACAGGTAGTTATTTCTTCAATGGCAATACGGTATTAATCGACCACGGTCAGGGACTTATAACCATGTACTGTCATATGAGCGAAATCGATGTTGCGGTCGGTGATGAACTTCAAGCGGGGGACAAGATTGGCGCAGTGGGCATGACGGGACGTGTCACGGGTCCTCATCTACATTGGAGTGTTAGCTTAAACAACACGCGTGTTGATCCAAATTTGTTTCTGCCGCAATCGTCTGACTAGACGGGCAAAAGTCGCATAAATGCGAGAAAAAAGAAACGGGTTCTAACGCTTCTTATTCTTCGGGTTCTTCTTAAGTTTCTTGGTATGACTGCTGACTGTCGTCTTCTTTCGATTAGCTTGTCTGTCCGTCATCTCGCTTTTCTTGTCCTGAAAAGGATTCTCAGAAGTCTTAAACTGAATGCGAATCGGCGTACCTTCCAGCTTCAGAACCTTGATAAAACGGTTCTCGAGGAATCGTCGGTAGGAATCAGGAATACCCGCCGTCTGATTGCCGTGGATAACAATGATCGGTGGATTGCTGCCACCTACGTGCGCATAACGTAACTTAACGCGTCTACCATTGACCATCGGTGGTTGATGTTCTTTGACGGCGTCTATCAAAATGTCATTCACAACGCGGGTTTGAACTTTACGGTTGGCCGATTCATAAGATTTGTGGATCGACTTATAGATAAGACCCACACCGGAACCGTGCAGCGCAGAGATAAAATGTGTCGAGGCAAAGTCGATAAAGGTCAATCGTCTTTCCAACTCTCGTTTAACATGATTTTTCTGATCGAGCTCGGTGCCGTCCCACTTATTAACCGCAAAGACTAATGCTCGACCCGCATCAAGAATGTGACTCAGAATATGCAAATCCTGATCAACAATACCTTCTCGGGCATCGATCATTAGAATCACAACATTTGCGTTTGAGATCGCATCGAGGGTTTTAATAATCGAAAATTTTTCGACTTTCTCTTTAATTTTACCGCGACGGCGTACACCCGCCGTATCAATAATTGTGTAAGCACGCCCTTCCCGTTCATAGGGAATATAAATACTATCCCGTGTCGTGCCCGCCTCGTCAAAAACAACCACGCGATCTTCACCTAATAGGCGATTTACTAGGGTCGATTTACCGACATTAGGTCGGCCCACAACAGCAATCTTAATACCTGAGTTAGAAGGTGCAGACTCCGCTTCAACCAGAGCAACTTGTTTGATGACAGGATGTTCAGCAATGACATCATCGATGAGCTGACGCGTACCATTACCATTACTAGCGGAAATAAACAGCGCTTCGCCAAAACCTAACTTTGTAAATTCACCGGCGACATAGTCGGGGTTTTTGCCATCAATTTTATTGCCGATTAGCAGAACGTCGCGATTTTGACCGCGCAGCATCTCTGCAATAGCCTCGTCACCGGCAGTGCGACCATCTTTGGCATCAACCATAAACAACACGAGGTCGGCCTCTTCAATAGCATACAAAGCCTGATCAGCCATAGGCCCATCGATACCATCTTCGTCACCCGTTAAACCACCGGTATCGACAACGATATAGTCAAAATCACCCATCGCCCCTTTGCCGTATTGTCGGTCTCGGGTGAGACCAGAAAATTCAGCAACAATAGCGTCACGGGTATGCGTCAATCGATTAAACAGCGTGGACTTACCAACGTTAGGCCGGCCTACCAGCGCTATGACAGGAATCATGTTATTGCACTATCTCAAACGCCGATAAGCGCCCGCTATTACCCATAGCGTAAATTCGACTTCCATCAACAACAGCGGGACTATTGAGCCCCTTACTATCAACCTTTGCTCGCGCCACAAAACGTCCATCCGACTGAGCAATAATGTGCAGATATCCTTCAAAATCACCGACAGCGACATAACTACTGATCGCGACAGGTGCAGTGATGTCCCGATAAAGCAGACTATCGTTTGACCAAATTTCTTTACCATTGTCTTCATCGTGTGCAACCAAAACACTGTCTTCACGGGAGACATAGATATTACCGAAGCCAATACCAAGACCACTGAAGCTCGAAGACTCCTGCGTCCAAACCGGCCGACCTCGACTTGCCAGATCAAGCGCCATGACGTTGCCCTGATAGGCAACAATATAGAGCCTAGAATTATCGAGTACCATCTCACCGTCAATATCGATGAGCTTCTCAAGGTCTGATTTACCTTGGGCAACCGCGATGCGCTGGTCGATGACCGGCAAGCCTCGCGTTTTATCAAGAACAACAACGCGTCCATTAGCAAAAGCTGCAACGACAAAATCAGCAATGATTGGCGTACTTGTACCGCGTAATGTCAAACTCGGCTCGTTGGTGGAATAGAGCCACATTCGCTCGCCATCCAACGCTTCATAACCCGCAACCTTACCGTCTATCGTCTGGGCAACGACAAGCTGATCTCTCGCTTGAGGTGGCGAAAGCACTTCACTCGTTGTTTTTGCACGCCACGCCAAACTGCCGTCACTTGCATTCATTGCAACAATTTCGCCCGCTGCAGAACCGACAAGCACCAGCTCTTCACCAACGCCTACACCACCGGTGATGGTGTCAGTGGAATTTGAGAAGGCAATTTTCCGTTCTTCTTTGGTATAGAACGATTCGATATTCAGTTTCCAAATCTCTTTGCCTGTTCTGGAATCTAAGGCTTTGACTGTGCCATCTGCAGAGGCCGCAAACACGCGACTACCGGAGAAATCGGGCACAAGCTTAATCGCGCGATCTTCAGCACCGCGGCCTATGTCAACGCTCCAAAGTTTTTTCAATTGCAGCGATGATTTTATATCCGCAAGCTCGTTTGGCACACGCACTTCAACTTCATCATCGCCACCGAACCAGCTACAACCAGCTACGAATAGGGTCATTAAGATTAACAGCGCATAATTGCGGAGAAGACTCATTCAGACTCCTCAGGAGTCGACGCATCATCACCATCATCTACCGCTATGACTGACTTGGGTGCGACGAGATCGTCTAGCTTCATTTGGGTCATGGGTCGCTTATTTATTTGCGCATTAACCGCACGTTGATAAGCCTCTCTGGCCTCATCAGGCTTACCCATTGCTAGCAGTACATCGCCGCGCAACTCGTCATATGACGCTTCATGTCCAGCTGAATTGGTCTTGTCGAGAACCGCTAAGGCATCCTCATCTTTAGCTTGACCATGTAATACTCTGGCAACGCGAATGTTCGCAATCGCCTTAATTTTCTCATCAGGGTCATTCGCAAGTACCCACTCGAGTTCTTTTAATGCAGCGTCTAGGTCACCACCTTGGACGTGGATCTTGGCAATATGCATCGCCGCGAAATGTGCATAGGTCGTGCCGCTGTAATTCTGCTTTAGCTCTTCCGCGATAAACTGACCTGTCGAGAGGTTCTCCTCACTCAGTTCTTCAAGCGGGCTGACCGTTACAGCCACAACAAGCTCTTCATATTTGACCGATGCCGCCTCTGCCGCTTCACGAGTTTGTGTTTCCCAGGTTCTATAGCCAAACACTATCGCCAGGACAACAACGATACCCACCACAAGGAATGTGCCATTTTCTGAAAACCATCGTTTTATCGCTTCAACTTGTTCTTCTTCTGTTACATCTGCCACCGGGGGTAACTCCTTAAAATATTACGTTGCCAAGAAACTTATCTAGGCTATCAGCGGTTATAGATTCCTGTTCTCCGCCTTCATTTAGACGTTTTACAGTAATCGTGTTATTTGTTGCTTCATCCTCACCAATGATCAGCGCGAGGGTTGCGTTAGACGCATCAGCTTTTTTCAATTGTGCCTTAAACTTACCGTCACCGCAGTGTACTAAGGTCCGCAGTTGTGGATAAGCGCTGCGCACAGATTCCGCTACAACAAGGGCCATTTGTCTCGCTTCAGCGCCAATCGAAGCAATATAAATATCTGTTTTAGCCGTCTCTTGCTGGTTAGCTTCAAGCATTAGTGCCAGTCGATCCAAACCCATGGCGAATCCTACACTGGGCGTTGGTTTTCCACCAATTTGCTCAACGAGACCATCGAATCTTCCACCACCACAAACAGTGCCTTGCGAGCCTAAGCTATCAGTCACCCATTCAAACACTGTTTTGTTGTAGTAGTCCAAACCACGCACAATTGTCGGGTTTATGGTGTATTCGATGCCACAAAGATCAAGCTGCTTACATAGTCCGTCAAAATGCGCTTTCGATTCGTCATCGATATAGTCAGATAGCACCGGCGCGCCCTTCAATAAGGTTTGCGTGTGCTCGACTTTACTGTCAAGAATTCGCATCGGATTTGTTGTCAGTCGACGCTGGCTATCTTCATCGAGCTCAGTTTTGACCGATTCTAAGTGAGCTACGAGGGCTGTTTTAAAAGCCGCTCGCGACTCGCTACTACCGAGGCTATTTAATTCCAACCGAATAGCATCATCGACGCCCAGCAACTTCCACAACCGAGCACACATTAGTAAAATTTCTGCATCAATGTCCGGGCCTTCCATGCCAAAACATTCGACACCAATTTGTTCAAAGCCTCGATAGCGACCTTTTTGAGGACGTTCATAACGAAACATTTGGCCGGAATACCAAAACCGTTGGACCTGGTTGAACAACAAACCATGCTGAAGCGCATAACGCACACAGCCGGCTGTGCCTTCGGGGCGCATAGTGACGCTGTCGCCATTACGGTCATCGAAGGTATACATCTCTTTTTCGACCACATCCGTGGCCTCTCCCACTGCACGTTTAAACAGATGGGTTGACTCTAATATGGGTAAACCAATTTCACGATAGCCATAGCTGCCGAAAACTTCCCGACACTTATCTTCAATCAAACGGAACGTTTCTTTTTGCTCCGGCTGCAGATCTTGCATGCCGCGCAGCGCTTGAATCTTTACGTTTTTATCCTGCTTACTCATCAGGACCTATGCCTCACCGACGTTTGACGTTTTCGCTTCAGCAGCTTCAAGCGCCTGTTTATCGGCAACGCGGGTGCGAATCATTTTTTCTAAATGGTCGACGAGATTGTCATTAGCTATCTTGTGATCAGGCTTCCCTTCGGAATAGATTAGGTTACTGGGGGTTGCACCCGTGAGCCCTATATCGGCTTCTTTCGCTTCACCTGGACCATTAACGATGCAACCAATGATGGCAACGTCGAGTGGCGTGGTAATGTCTTCGACGCGTCTTTCAAGTTCATTAATGGTGCTGATCACGTCAAAATTCTGTCTAGAGCAGCTAGGGCAGGCAACAAAGTTAATACCTTTGCTGCGCAGCCGAAGACTTTTTAGCAGATCAAAACCAACCTTAATCTCTTCGACAGGATCGGCCGCTAACGAGATTCGAATGGTGTCACCGATACCTTGCATCAGCAACATTCCAAGACCTGCCGCGGATTTAACCGTACCAGACCGCAAACCACCGGCTTCGGTAATGCCTAAATGCAGAGGCTGGTCAATTTGAGAGGCAATACCCTGATAGGCTTCTATCGTCATGAAAATATCTGACGCTTTCATGCTCAGTTTGAAATTATGAAAGTCTTCCTTGTCTAACAATTCGATATTGCGCATCGCCGATTCAATCATCGCCGTTGCGTTGGGTTCCTTGTACTTACGCAGAAGATCTTTACCTAAGGAGCCGGCATTGACACCGATACGTATCGGAATGTTCTTATCCTTGGCGGTGCCAACAACGGCTTTGACCCGCTCAGCATTACCGATGTTACCTGGATTGATTCGCAGACAATCAACGCCTAACTCAGCAACCTTCAATGCGATTTTATAATCAAAGTGGATGTCCGCTACTAAAGGCACACTAATCTGTTTGCGAATCTCACCGAACGCGTCGGCCGCTTCCATGCTAGGCACGGAAACACGAACGATATCAGCGCCAACGTCTTCTAGTCGTTTAATTTGAGCCACGGTAGCTTCGACGTCACAGGTTTCTGTGTTCGTCATACTTTGAACAGCAATAGGCGCATCGCCACCAACGGGCACATTACCCACCATGACTTGACGCGACACACGACGTTTAATTGTTGATTCAGTTTTCATGTTGATCTCGTTGTCCGATTTGTGGACCGTACAAATTTTTAGTTTCTAACAGTGCGTGCCATTTTTTAGGGCAGCATTTAGCTGCTTGGCTAGCTCTCTCCAACGCGTAACTTGGCGGTATTGTCAGACTTTGTGCTTTGCGACAAATTCACGCTTTCGCCATTAAACGCCATCGTCACCGCTGGCGCGTTGCCAAACAAAACATCAAATGGTGCTTTACCCAACACCCTTAAATCATCGCCTTGTCGACCCAGATCGCCAAATATGGCGTCGCCATCAGCATCTTCGACCTCAACCCAACATTCGTCAGCGAAGGTGAAATGTAACTCTGCGTCACCACCGGCAGTGACATTGATAAAGCGAGTACCATCAATGGTTTCTCTGCCAACCGACACCAACTTGCCAGATCCCGATTCAGATTCAGTCCCTACGCGGTTTCGCAATGAGGCCAGCTCCGATGAAAAACTTTGGTCTCTATCGCCTTCAAAATCTTCGTCTAAATTATCGTTAACAACGCTTTCAATTGCGCTTTCAGCATCCGAAGTCTCTTGCGTCAACGTATCAACTTGCTCTTGCGCTTGAAGCGCTTTTTGGTTCAGTTGAGATTGCGCGTCTTGCTCCGTCAGGTCAGAATTCGTGTCCCCATAATCCGCAAAAACACTTCGATCGATGTTGTCAGTTCTGTAGATGGTTCCGCCGTCAGTTTCGTTGTCACTTTGCGCAGTATCGTTAGAAGACATACTTGATTCGAGCGCTTGCCTGCTTCCCGCCATGCTGTTCTGCGCACTATTATTACTGTCGAAGCTACCTGTTTGCTCCAGCTCAGAAGCGGGTTGAAACTCGGGCTCAGAGTAATACCAAACCGCTAAAATAATTAAAATCAGTCCTGCTAAACCAATGACACCTGTTTGCAACACTGGCCCAGTAAAAGTGATTGGGCCAACAGGCTCTTCAGTGACGCTGCGCATCGACGGTGGCGCAATCGATTTGGTGTCCAGTCGTTCATACATCGCAACAATCTGATCACCATCGAGCTTTACGACCCGTGCATAGGATCGAAGATAGCCTTTCACGAAAGCCTGCTTAGGAATTTCATGGATGCGATCTTCATCTATTTTTGTAATATAAGAAGGCGTCAAATAAAGCTCTTCAGCAACCTGCAACTGCGACATACCCATCGCCTCACGAGCATCGCGCAAATATGTCGATGCTGTTGAGATCGAACTCGGGTCGTCCGTTTGGTTAACTGCGTCTGGCATTTTTTGATGCTACCGATTGATAGAGTTTGTATTCGTCGGATGCCGGGAACACATTTCGCAGAGTAAGTGAGCAACTTGCTTCTTGGTCATCTTCATTAAAGATCCGCGCTAAACGTATGCACAGCCAAAGGCTACGTGACGAAGGTGCAGCCACTCGAAGACTTTTCTTATAGTAACTGCGCGACTCGACATAGTTGCGTTGTTCAAATCGAATCTCTGCCAATTCAAGTAAAGCCCTTACTTGGCTTGGGTTAAGCTGAGTCGCTCGCAAGTATGCCAATTCCGCCTCGCGAGGTTGATTCAGTTTTGTATAGGTCATACCCAGATATTCAAACACCTGCGCCCTCATCTGATAGAGGCGATCCTCTGCCGCAATGCTAAATTCTTTCTGTGCGTCTTTGTACCGAACTTGGCTGTACAAAAAGGCGCCGTAAGTCATTCGCGCTCTGGTAAGTTCTGGGTTAGAGGCAAGCGCCTTTTTATAGTGGTCTTCTGCCAGGGCGTATTCACCTTCCAGTTGAAACAAATAGCCAAAAGCATTGTGCGCATCGGCAGAATCCGGAGCGATTTCAAGCGCCTTATTTAGATTGTCCTTTGCTCTGGCAAACTCACCGTTTTGAACGTACCCGACGCCCAAATCGATATAAGCTTTAAGTTGTTTAACAGGATCGGGATCTTGTTGAATAGAACCTGTCGTCTCAGTCACACAAGCAGATAGGCTAAACATTAAGACAAGCATCAGCCCAATGATGGATGCAGTTTTCGTAATGTGGGCCATCAGGCCCGCCTGTCTGATTGTAGACATACTCACTACGCGACCCCAGTCTGGATAAGTCGGTACCGTTCCTGACGCCGAGTCTTATCTTCTACTTCGCCAACAAGCTGTCCGCATGCGGCATTGATGTCCTCACCTCGAGTGGTGCGAACAGTCACATTGTAGCCCGCTTTTACCATTCGTTCTTTAAAAGCCTTCACGGCGATATTGCTGGGTCGTTTAAAGCCAGAACCGGGGAAGGGATTGAAAGGTATGAGGTTGAGCTTGCAGGGGAAATCCTTTAACAGAGCCGCCAACTCAATGGCATGTTCTTGCTGATCGTTAACCTTGTCCATCAGCGTATATTCAACGGTGATTGTGCGTTTTTCACCTAAGTTTTGCGCGTATTCTTTGCAAGCCTGCAGCAGTTCAGCAATCTTGTACTTTCGGTTGATTGGCACCAACGTGTCACGCAATTCGTCATTTGGGGCATGCAACGATATCGCTAAAGAAGCGTCCGTCGTGTCTTTTAACTTGCGAATAGCCGGCACAACACCCGCAGTCGAGATGGTCACCTTACGCTTGGAAATACCATACCCAAGATCATCCATCATGATGCTCACGGCGGCAATAACATTGTCGAAGTTAAGTAGTGGTTCGCCCATACCCATTAACACAACATTGGTGACAGCGCGTTTTCTATCAGGATAGGCTTCTTCAAGCACACGGCGCGCAATACGCACCTGACCGACAATCTCGCCAGCGGTTAGATTGCTGTTAAAACCCTGTTTACCGGTCGAACAAAACTTGCAATCAAGTGCGCAACCAACTTGAGAAGAGACACATAATGTGCCGCGATTACCCTCCGGTATAAAGACTGTTTCAACCGCACTGCCTGAGCGCGATCGCATCAGCCATTTACGCGTACCATCGGTCGATATCTTCTCGGTGATGATCTCTGGCTCATGGATTTCAGTCTTCTCGCTCAATTGCTGACGCAGCTTCAGACTAATGTCCGTCATGCTGTCAAAGTCATCAATAAAACGATGATGAATCCATTTCATCACTTGTTTAGCGCGATAGGGTTTCTCACCAAGCTCTACGAGCAGCGCTCCAATTTGCTCTTGGGTCATACCCAGCAAATCCAGCTTGGCAAGAGACTCTGTCATATTATCGCTCGCAGATCTGATCAGCGGAAAAGAAGTAAGCGATTTCGCGTGTTGCTGATTCTGGTGCATCTGAACCATGAACAGCGTTCGCATCAATTGATTCAGCAAAGTCGGCGCGAATCGTGCCAGCATCAGCTTCTTTAGGGTTAGTTGCACCCATTAATTCACGATTTCTTAAAATAGCATTCTCGCCTTCAAGAACTTGAACAACAACAGGACCCGATGTCATGAACTCAACCAGATCATTAAAAAATGGTCGTCCTTCATGTTCTGCGTAAAAGCCCTGTGCCTCTTCTTTGGACAAATGAGCCATGCGTGAAGCAACAACTCTTAATCCTGCTTTTTCAAACCGGGCAACGATTTCGCCGATGACGTTCTTGGCAACTGCGTCAGGCTTGATAATAGAAAAGGTTTTTTCAACCGCCATGTGGATATCTCCTAAAAGGTAAAACTCTGAAAAAATGAAACCCGGCATTATACTCGGGTTTAGACACGAAAATGACCAATAATTCCCTCTCGGGGGTCATCTGAGGCCGCGGATTCTAGCAGATACCATCAAATTTGCGAGAAAAGCTCGTCGGAATCGGCAAATTGCCGCTTATTCGGCCTCTTCTATCCATGCAGCCTGTATTGCTTCAAGAATCTTCTCGCCGGATCGGTTCGGATCATCATCGAAGCCTTCGAGCGCAAGCACCCAGGCATGTAAATCGGTAAACCGTATTGTCAGTGGATCAATATCCGAATGCGCCTCGTAAAGCTCTATCGCAATATCATTAACATCTGTCCATTTCATGCTGAATCGCCTCTCTTAATGGTTCTCAGACACCTGATTAATGGTGTATTTCGGAATCTCGATGACAAGATCCGTGTCACCAACCTCAACCTGACAGCTCAACCGTGAATCGGCTTCCAGACCCCAAGCTTTATCCAGCAGGTCATCTTCGAGTTCTTCTGACTCTGCGAGAGAGTCAAAACCTTCGCGTACAACGACATGGCAGGTTGTGCAGGCACAGGCCATCTCGCAGGCATGCTCAAGTGCAATGCCATTATCCAAAATCAGCTCGATAAGATTATCACCGCTGTTTGCATCAATGACGGCACCTTCCGGGCAAATTTCGCCATGGGGCAAAACGATTATCTGTGGCATGGACTATTCCTTTTCAATCTCATCTATCGAATGTCCCGCGAGGGCTGATCTTACGCTGGCATCCATACGTCTTGCGGCGAAGTCATCTGAGGCTTTGGCTAAAGTGGCTGTTTGCGCAGTTATCAACGCCGCATCCTTTTCATCCAAGACATGCTCAAGTTGCTTCAGTTCATTTTCTAATGTGGTGATTTCGGCTGCTGACAATAATGCTTCACCATCAATCCTCAGGGCATTGGTGACGGCATCAAGCACTCTAACCGCGTCAACTCTGGCTTCGGAAATCATTCGTGCGGTGACATCTTCTTTGGCGTGACTAAAAGACGCCTTTAACATGTTGGTGACTTCGATTTCACTCAAACCGTAAGAAGGCTTCACCTCGACATGAGCCTGAACACCGGTGCTCATTTCAGTTGCTGATACCGACAACAAACCATCGGCATCGACTTGAAAAACCACACCAATCTTAGCCGCGCCTGCCACCATCGGTGGTATGCCGCGCAGCTCGAATCTTGCCAACGAACGACAATCATCTACCAACTCACGCTCACCTTGCACCACGTGAATCAGCATCGCCGTTTGGCCATCTTTGTAGGTGGTGAATTCCTGCGCTCTTGAAACGGGGATCGTGGTATTTCGATCAATCACTTTCTCGGCCAAACCACCCATGGTTTCAAGACCTAATGACAAAGGCAGCACGTCTAACAGCAACATTTCTTCATCGGACTTATTGCCGACCAGCGCATCGGCCTGCAATGCAGCACCAATCGCGACAACCCGATCCGGATCAATGTCCGACATCGGCTGCGTACCAAAAAACTCTGCCACGGCTGCGACAACACTTGGTACCCTGGTTGAGCCGCCAACTAGGACAACGCTATGGATGTCCGGCAGTTTAACGCCCGCATCGCGCACGGCACGACGACAGGCTTTAATTGATTTTTGAATCAGAGGGGCAGCCAGCTCATTGAATTCAGCAGCCGTTATCACACCCTTAAAAGACAGATCCTCTGACTCGATGACGACAGGTGCTTGCTGCTGTGTTGAAAGGGCTTCTTTGATTCGGCGCGACTCAATCATCAATGTGCGCTGCTGTGTTTGACTTAAATCGCGATCGTGTCCTGAGGCAGCAACAATCCATTCCGCTAACGCTCGGTCGAAGTCATCACCACCCAAGGCAGAGTCGCCGCCAGTGGCCATCACTTCAAAGACGCCTTTATTGAGCCTTAACAACGAGATATCGAATGTGCCACCACCCAGATCGTAAACAGCAACAACACCTTCGACGCCAGTATCTAATCCGTAAGCGACAGCGGCAGCTGTCGGCTCACTTAAGAGTCGCAGTACATTGAGGTTTGCCAACTTAGCGGCGTCTTTGGTTGCTTGCCGCTGTGCTTCATCGAAGTAGGCGGGTACGGTAATCACGACACCATCTAATTCGCCACCTAGGGTTTCAGTGGCCCGCTGCGCCAGCGCATGCAATATGGATGCAGATGTTTCGACCGGACTCACGACACCCGAGACAACCTCCAATAAGGGCATGCCGGAATCGGATGTTTGAAAGTTGTAAGGCAGACTCGTGCCAAGGCGACTAATATCTTCAGTACCCCGGCCCATCAATCGCTTTACCGAAAGTATGGTGTTGGTGGGATCGGTTTTAGCTGCTGCCAAAGCGTCGGTGCCGACAACCACGGACTTATCCGCCAGATATCGAACAACAGAGGGCAGCAGATGCACACCGCTTTCGTCGGGCAAGGTGGCCACGCCCCCTTCCCGCCGACTGGCGATCAACGAATTTGTCGTGCCCAGATCGATCCCCGCGGCGCGCTTACGTTGATGAGGGTCGATTGCCTGACCAGGCTCTGTGATTTGTAATAACGCCATAGTATCGCTTAGAGGTTTCTCAATCGTTTTTTTTTATCTGAAGGTTTTGTTTAACGTGCTTTTACAAGCGTTCACATCGTCTAAGTTTGCTAATAGTCCAGCAACCTTTCTTCAAGCTGATTCGCTTCAGCCAATAGCTTGTGCACAAACTGCATTTTATAGACTGTCTGTTCCGCTTCAATAATCGAATCATTTATTTGCGCGTCAAAATCACGTTGAAGGTTTTCAAACACCTTATTCACGTCGGCTCTGTATTGGTCCAATTGCGTCAGGCCAGCATCACCACTCGCCTCAATATCTTCCAACGCTTCACGCAACTCGATTTGCTCCATCAGAAACATCGGGTCCAGCGTCGGGTTGTGCTCAATGTTGGTATTGCTCATTTCGAGCATATAGATCGCGCGTTTCAAAGGTTCTTTTAGCGTGATATATGCCGCATTGACCTGGGTTGCCCACTGAACTGACAGGCGCTTTTCCTGATCGCTTGCATCGGCAAACTTGTCGGGATGAACGCTTAGCTGCAGTTCTCGATAGCGATCCGCAAGCAGGTCTGTATCGACTTGATAGGACGCAAGCATTTGAAAAATTTCAAAATAGTTTTGTTTGAAGTCCACGGTAGGCTGTCTGAATTAGGCTGGTATAGCGTAGGCGCTATACTGTGAAGCTTTCGCCACAGCCGCATTCAGCTTGAACATTTGGATTTTTGAATTCAAACCCTTCATTGAGACCCTGCTTGACGTAGTCCATTTCGGTACCATCTATATAGATGAGACTTTTGGGGTCAACAAATACTTCAATGCCTTGGGTCTCGAACTTAAGATCTTCTTCTAGAGGCGTATCAACAGGCTCGAGCACGTACATGAGTCCTGAACAGCCCGTCGTTTTGACTGCAAGACGAATACCCATACCTTTGCCCCGACTCGATAAGTAGTCGTTGATATGTGTGGCGGCTTTCTCTGTCAGGCTAATTCCCATGTGCTTCTCTTTAAACCGGACTATTCAATCCAAGTTTTTTACCAGTTTTCGTCTATGTTTTTGTTTAGACATCTATTACGCGATAGACGTCTAAACAGTTATCTTAAGCGCTGTGCTTTTCTTTAAAGTCTTTCACCGCGGCTTTAATCGCATCTTCTGCTAATACAGAACAATGGATTTTAACCGGTGGCAAAGCCAGCTCTTCTGCTATCTCTGTGTTCTTGATTGACGCAGCTTCATCCAGCGTACGCCCCTTTACCCACTCTGTTAGTAGTGAGCTTGACGCGATCGCTGAACCACAGCCGTAAGTCTTGAACTTGGCATCTTGAATGACGCCGTCATCGCCAACTTTAATCTGCAAGCGCATTACATCACCACACGCGGGTGCTCCAACCATGCCGGTGCCCACTGTATCGTCTTGCGCATCCATCTTGCCGACGTTACGTGGATTTTCGTAATGATCTAGAACCTTATCACTGTATGCCATTAGACTTTCCTCAACTTTCTTAAACTTTCTTCAATCAACCGCCGTAAGACGGTTCCAATAAATTTTAATGCGCTGCCCATTCGATACTATCGAGATCAACACCGTCTTTGTACATATCCCACAAGGGCGACAATTCTCTCAACTTCTCTACTGCTGCCCTAATCTTACCAATCGCAAAATCAACATTTTCTTCCGTTGTGAAACGACCAATCGAAAAGCGCAGAGAGCTATGAGCCATCTCGTCATTCAAACCTAACGCGCGCAGCACGTAAGAGGGCTCAAGACTTGCCGATGTACAAGCTGAACCCGAGGATACAGCCAAATCGTTCAAAGACATGATTAATGACTCGCCTTCAACAAAGTTAAAGCTAACGTTTAAATTGCCTGGTACACGTTGCTCAGGGCTACCGTTGATAAAGACTTCTTCCATATCACTGAGGCCATCCCAGAGGCGTTGCTTCAGCGCCATTATACGGTCATTTTCCGCGTGCATTTCTTCTTTTGCAATGCGAAATGCTTCACCCATGCCGACAATCTGATGCGTCGCCAGTGTACCTGAACGCATGCCGCGTTCATGACCACCGCCGTGCATTTGTGCTTCAAGGCGAACCCGCGGCTTACGACTAACATAAAGAATACCGATGCCTTTGGGGCCATAGATTTTGTGTGCACAAGATGACAGCAAATCGATTTTCATTGCAGCCACATCGATATCGACTTTTCCGACACTTTGCGCAGCATCAACATGGAAAAACACTTTCTTGGATCTGCAAAGCTCACCAATCGCGCCGATATCTGTGATAACACCAATCTCGTTATTCACGTGCATCAGTGACACGAGAATTGTATCTTCTCGAATCGCCTCATTGACGACTTCAGGCGAAATAATACCTTTACTGTCTGGCTCTAAATACGTGACTTCAAAACCTTCTCGTTCGAGCTGTCGACAAGAATCCAACACCGCTTTGTGCTCAATCTTCGACGTAATAATGTGCTTACCGCGACTTTGATAAAAGTGGGCGATACCCTTTATGGCTAAGTTGTCAGATTCCGTTGCGCCGGAAGTCCAGACAATTTCCCGTGGATCAGCGTTAATTAGATCGGCGACTTGCCGACGTGCGATTTCAATCGCCTCTTCTGCCTCCCAACCGAATTTATGTGACCGACTTGCGGAATTACCAAAATTACCTTCTGCAAGTAAGCAGTCGCTCATCTTTTGGGCGACACGTGGGTCTACGGGTGTTGTTGCTGCGTAATCGAAATAAATTGGTGAACTCATGCTTCTAATTCCTGTGCTGGCAAACGAACTAGTTCGTCGCATCTTGCCTCTTGTCTCGCTGCTATTTCTTGAATCTCGCGCTTCTCAATAAGACTAGCGAGATCAATATTGCTTAAAAATTGGTGTATCTGCTGGCTTAAGTCTGTCCACAATTCGTGCGTTAGACAGGTTTCACCGCCCTGACAATCTGCGCGTCCAGCACATTTCGTCGCATCGACGTTTTCATCGACGGAGTCCACAATCTGGGCAACAAATATTTCATTGGCTTGCCGGCTCAGCTGATAGCCACCACCAGGGCCTCGAACACTCTTCACTAATTCCTGGCGCCGCAGTTTAGCAAAAAGTTGCTCTAGGTAAGAGAGGGAAATGCCCTGTCTTTCAGAAATATCTGCCAAACTGACGGGTCCGACATCTTTGCGGACCGCTAAATCAAGCATCGCCGTGACTGCGTAGCGTCCTTTTGCTGTGAGTCTCATAATTTTTACCTACTAAGATTAGGGCACTTTTTGTAACGTACCATCTCCGATTAGGTCACTTTAGAAGGGGCTGCACTATGCAATAACCCACTATTCTAGTCAACCTTTTAACCAACCATTCTAGTCAAGTACTTACCGTTTGGAAGTCCTTGCTTAGATAATTATGTTACGACGTTAGTAGGCGATTAGACCAATATAAAAATGTATTGATACAAGGGGTATAGCGGGGCTATCGAGCAAGCAAATGTCGCCCTGAAAAGACACATAAGTTATTGTTTTATTTGTATTTTTTGTTAATAGCCGTCAAAAATCCGCGCATGATACTCACTTCCATCTTATCCAGCCGAATGCGGTTGAACATGCGCCTTAATCGGGTCATCAATTGCCGCGGGTTTTCAGGATCGTGAAAGCCAATCTGCACGAGGGTTTTCTCGAGATGACCAAAGTAATGCTCAACTTCATCGGCACTTGCCGGACCCACATCCCACTGTTCACTCGGTTGCACACCATTGAGACTTGCTTGCAGCACTTCGTAGGCCAACACCTGCACCGCCATACCCAAATTTAGCGAGGAATAGGCTTTGCCCGTGGGGATATTGACGTGAAAATGGCACTTTTGAAGCTCTTCGTTCTTCAGTCCATGTGCTTCTCGACCAAACACCAAGGCTACTTCAGCGCCTTGAGCCTGTTCCGAGAAGACTTTCTCGCCACATTCTTTTGGACCTAACATCGGCCAGGGAATGCGTCTATCTCGCGCGGATGTACCAATAACAAGCTGACAGCCCTCTAAGGCCTCGTCGAGCGAATCGACCACGACCGCATTTCGAACCACGTCATCAGCACTCGCGGAACGCCAAATAGCCTTATCATGGGGAAATTGGACAGGCGTAACCAAATAAAGGTTACAAATACCCATGTTTTTCATCGCACGCGCAGCCGCGCCGATGTTACCGGGATGGGATGTTTCCACCAAAACCACTCGGACTTTGGGGAACAGATTATCCTCTGGGGATAAATTCGTTGGGGATCGCGCTGAAGACATATCTAATTCTACACTAGAACTGTTAGAATGCGCGGCCTTAAATACTCGCTCTTTATAAAATTCGGACTTCATTTATGGAACCCATGGCCCGCATGGCACTTCGAGCCGCCCGAACCGCCGGAAAACACATCGTCCGCGCCTTCGACCGTCCCGACCTTATCAAGATTTCCCAAAAGGGACCGAACGACTATGTCACTGACACTGACAAAGAAGTCGAGCGGATCATTATCGAAGAACTGAAGTCCGTTTATCCTGACCACAATTTTGTGGGCGAGGAGAATGTCTTTGAGCCAGAAAACCCTAATGCTGAATATCAGTGGGTGATCGATCCCATCGACGGTACAACAAACTTTACCCACAATCTGCCGCATTTCTGTATCTCCATTGCCTGCATGTACAAGGGTAAAGTCGAACACGGCGTTATCCTTGACCCCTTGCGAGAAGAAGAATTCGTCACCAGCCGCGGCAAAGGCGTTGCAATGAATGGACACCGGCTGCGTGTGCGCGACACCAACGATCTGAAAGGCGCAATGATTTCAACCGGCGGTCGCGAAGACGGCGACATCGCTGTGGCTCAAGGCAATATCTATTCTGACCTCATCAGCCAAGGTGCCATCATGCGACAGGGCGGCAGCGCTGCGCTGGACCTTGCATACATTGCAGCAGGTCGTCTCGACGCGATGTGGATGCGCAATCTAAACCTTTGGGACATCGCCGCAGGCACGCTCATGGTTCAGGAAGCCGGTGGTCGGCTGGGTGATTTTTCTGGCGGCGCTAGCCACATGCGAACAGGCAACGTGATCGCAGCCGGACCAAAAGTATTCCGCGCGTTAACCCCCGTGGTTAAGCAGCATTTGGGACATTTGATTTAAGCCCTAGCGTTTAACGCTTAGATTTAAGAACAAAAGCAGAACGGTTCTGTGGTGCAGCAAGCCGGAGACCTTCTGACGAAATGACTCGCGGCCCTTAGGGCTTCCCTCCTTCCGCCGCGAGCCTCTTTGAGTCTCACTCCCCCACTCAGCACTGCGTTTTACTTTCGCCAGAAGGTCTCCGGCTTTCCTGTTGGCGACAGATTCAATTTGCACATCAACTCACGAAAATTAAAAGCACAAACAAACACTAATCTAAAAACCGGTTTATCTGCAGTGGAACTCAAGCGCAGCAACCCGCAGGGTTGCGAGCCATTTCACGGAAGATAAATCGGTTTCGTCCGAAGCCAACCAAACAAGCATTCAATTATCAGCAGGCAAAAAAAAGAGCCTCAATAGAGACTCTTTTTAGCAAGTACTTATGCGAACTAGCGTTCAGGCATTTCCATCATATCCGGATCGTCCAGACCTTCCTTGACGGGAATCGCCAAATCTTCCTTAGTGATACCCATTGCTAATAATACGTTCGCTGCAATGTAGATGGACGAATAGGTACCGATAACTACACCAATAGTTAAACCAATCGCGAAGCCTCGAATTTGCTCGCCACCCATGAGAAGCAGCGCCACCAACACCAACAAGGTGGTAAACGAGGTAACCAATGTACGGCCTAGCGTCTGGTTCAACGACGTATTAATAATCGCCACGGGGGTACTCTTTCGAATTTTGCGGAAGTTCTCCCGCACCCTGTCCGAGACCACAATCGTGTCATTTAGGGAGTAACCAATAACGGCGAGCAAAGCGGCCACCACTGTCAGATCAAAATCCCAGCCTACAATCGAAAATGCACCTAAGGTGATAATCACATCGTGGAACAAAGCCGATACCGCACCAATGGCAAACTTAAGTTGAAATCGAAACGCAATGTAAACCATCACACTGCCAAGCGCCGCCAGCAAACCTAGGCCGCCTTGGTTAGTCAGTTCTTCACCAACCGCCGGCCCAACGAATTCAGAACGTCGCAAATCGACGCCTTCGCCGCCTTCTTTCAGCACTGCGGTAATGCGATCACCAAGCCGAGCGTTCTCTTTATCCGTCAGATTTTTCTGAGGCGGAATACGCACCAAAATATCGGTATCTGAACCGAAAAACTGCACCACATGACCTTCAAAGCCTGCAGCGTCTAACTGCAGACGAATTGCATTTGGATCAGCGGAATTTTCATATTCCACTTCAACCAATGAACCACCGGTAAAGTCTAAACCCCAGTTAAGCTGATTAATCGCTAACGAAGCGAGTGAGGCGACAACAAGCACCAACGATATCATCGTCGCGATCTTTCTGAAGCCCATAAAATCAATTTTAAATTCTTTCATACTCGTCAACTCCTATATCGACAGCGACTTGATGTTACGGCCACCGTAAATGAGATTGACGATCGCTCGCGTACACAACAATGCCGTAAACATTGAAGTGAGAATGCCGATCGATAACGTAATAGCAAAACCTTTCACCGGGCCTGTGCCAATGCTGTAGAGAATCACAGCAACGATCAGGGTGGTCAGGTTGGCATCTAAAATAGTAGTAAAAGCCCGCTCGAAACCGGCATTAATGGCCGACTGGGGTGACAAGCCATTTTTCAATTCCTCCCGAATCCGCGAGAAAATCAGCACGTTTGCGTCAACCGCCATACCAACGGTTAAAACGATACCGGCAATACCTGGCAGGGTCAGTGTTGCACCGATGCTCGACATGATGGCGACCAACAGCGTTAAGTTAATAACCAACGCCAAGTTTGCCGCAAAGCCAAACACGCGGTAGTAAACCAACATAAACAGCAGCACAAGCGACAGACCAATGGTGACCGACATAGCGCCCTGATCCACGTTCTCTTGACCCATGCTGGCGCCAACGGTTCGCTCTTCGACAATATACATATCGGCTGCGAGTGCGCCGGCTCTTAATAGTAGTGACAGCTCGCGCGCTTCGCCTGCGCCTAAGCCTGTGATTCTAAACTGACGTGGCAAGGCGGCTTGCACGGTTGCCAGACTGACAACGCGCTTAACGACATAAGGCTCAGATTTTCTGACCTCAACGCCGTCAACCATCTCGTAGCTGTCACGGGTTTTGGTTTCAATAAACACCGTACCCATACGGCGACCAATATTGTTTCGGGTCGAGCGGTGCATTAAGTTACCGCCCTCGCTATCCAAGGTAATATTGACCTGCGGTAAACCTGAATCGGGATCGAAACCGACCTGCGCATCAACGACACGATCGCCGCGTAAAATGATGTTCTTCTCAAGAGATGCTTCCCGACCTTCGTAATCAAACTTCATGGTCGTTGAACGCGGTGCATCGGGCTTAGCTTCAAAGCGAAATTCTAAAGTCGCAACCTTACCCAAAATACGCTTGGCCTCAGCTGTGTCCTGCACGCCAGGCAAATCGACAACAATGCGATTACGACCCAGGCGCTGTACCAAAGGCTCAGCAACACCCAGTTCATTAACGCGATTACGAATGGTTTGCAGGTTCTGGGAAATGGCAAAGTCTTCCATCTCATCGATGGCATTCTGTGTGATGGTCAGGGCGAGGTAGGGTAACTCGTCATCGCCGTTGGAGAATGTAAATTCTCGATACTGAGTTTCTAGCTCGCTACGTGCTGCACTGCGCACATCTTCATCGCGGAATGACACATGCAAAACACCACGCCGCGGCGATTGTACCGACTTATAGCGAATCTTCTGTTCACGCAGTTTGCGCTTCACATCGGTTTCTAAACTATCAATACGATTGGTGACAACCGATTCAGTATCCACTTCCATTAAGAAGTGCACACCACCACGAAGATCCAAACCGTACTTCATCGGTTCAGCCCGCAAATCTTTTAACCATTGTGGTGTTGAAGCGGCAGCATTCAATGCCACCACATATTCACCGGGGGCATCAAACATGGCGCGCTGAATAATTGCCTTCGCTTGCCGTTGCTCAGTATCCGTCTTAAAGCGGATGATAATATTGCCAGCGGGCGTGATCATCGGCGCAAAGTAGTCAAAGCCGGCCTCTTCAACCGCAGCAACCGCGGCATCTAAAGCCTCGGTTGTGACGCTCTCGCCGTTGTTTTCCGACGACACCTGGACAGCGAAGTCTGGCGGATAAATGTTTGGCAGTGAAAATATCACGCCCAATATTACCGCCGTCAGGACGAGTAGGTTCTTCCACAAAGGATATTTATTTAAC
The DNA here is from genome assembly GCA_029251375.1 of Pseudomonadales bacterium. Taxonomy (GTDB): domain Bacteria; phylum Pseudomonadota; class Gammaproteobacteria; order Pseudomonadales; family Azotimanducaceae; genus JAHRVQ01. The sequence goes on from JAQXDL010000005.1 coordinate 26,897, forward strand.
ATTTGGTTTGGCTTCTTAGTGGTTCAGCTTAATTAAGCGCTTGCTTCGAACTGCGACGCGTTAGATCTTCTTGATCGTACCTTTAGGTAGCGCTGCAGCAATGGCATGTTTTTGAAGCTTCAGCTCAACGCCTTCCGCAACTTCTATAACCAGATACTGCTCTTCAACCTTTTGCACCTTGCCAAGCAGACCACCGTTGGTGACGATCTCGTCGCCTTTGCCAATACCGCCAACCAAATCTTTATGCTCTTTGGCGCGCTTGCTTTGGGGGCGCCAGATGATGAAATAGAACACAAAACCGAAGGCTAGAATAATGAAAAGGTCTGGCCCTAGAAATGAACCAGCGCCGCCTGCGCCTGCCTCGGCAGCCATCGCAGCGGGAATAAGGAAATCAATAATCATAATTAGAAACTCTTAGCCAAAAGGCCGTGTTGAAACGTTAATATTAGTGTTCTTGTTAACATTCTTGTTGAAATTCTTGTTCATGTGCTTAAAACAAGCAACGACAAACTTGCGCCGATGCATATCGTTCTAAATTCGTTCTCGAAAATAAACGCGGTCCAATGCTAGAACAAGTCAGTAACACCTTCAAACCTGCGCTAACCCCTTATTCTATCTCTTACCGCTAAAAAGTGCCGTATTCTCCCGAATCACCGGCACTAAATCAAACGCGCTTGCTTGCTATAACAAACCGTCGTCAAACTGGCCGCTTCTCGCCCCATCCCGCGTAGATTGTATTGATATGGGCCTCTAATTCACCCTTTTCAATGGCTGTACGCATCTGCGCCATTAGGTCGAAGTAATAGTGCAAGTTGTGCAGGCTGCTTAACTGCGGTCCAAGCATCTCTTTACATTTATCAAGATGGTGCAAATAAGCTCTTGAGAAATTTTGGCAGGTGTAACAGTCGCAGTTTTCATCCAACGGCGAATCATCGCGTTTATGCACGGCATTACGTATCTTCACCACACCTTTTGATGTGAACATGTGGCCGTTACGGGCATTGCGCGTTGGCATCACGCAATCCATCATATCGACACCGCGCGACACACATTCCAGCAAATCGGACGGCGTACCCACTCCCATCAAATAACGTGGCTTGTCCTGCGGTAATGACGGCGCCACATGGCTGACGGTATCAAGCATTTCATCTTTTGGCTCGCCAACGGATAAACCACCGATGGCATAGCCATCAAAACCAATATCCGCCAAGCCATCTCTTGAGATGTCGCGCAGATCATTGTGTACACCACCCTGCACAATGCCGAACAGGGCATTGGGATTTTCATATTGCTTGAAGGCGTCTTTGCTGCGCTTGGCCCAACGCAACGACATCTCCATCGAATCCTTCACCTCTTTATGGGTACCGGGATACGGCGTGCACTCATCAAACACCATGACAATGTCGGAGTTCAGGCTGGTTTGAATCTTCATCGACACTTCTGGGTCCAGATACACTTCACTGCCATCAACCGGCGAGCGGAATTTGACGCCCTTCTCGGTTATCTTGCGCATGTCGCCAAGCGAGAACACCTGAAAGCCGCCGGAGTCGGTCAGAATAGGCTTATCCCAATGCATGAAGCGATGCAGGCCATCGTGGGCCTCAATGGCATCCATGCCGGGGCGCAACATTAGATGAAACGTATTACCGAGCAAGATCTGGGTACCAATCTCGTCGAGTGTTGAAGGCAGCATGCCCTTGACCGAACCGTAGGTGCCACAAGGCATAAACACAGGCGTCTGGACGACACCGTGAGCGAGATTTAACTGTCCACGGCGGGCATTGCCATCCGTGTGGGAAACTTCAAATTCCAATTTGGTTGATCTTCTGACAAAAACGAGGGGCGCATAATACCTGAAAGTCGGGGTGTTTTATGCACTGTGGTGGGCTTTTTAGTGAGCTTTTGGCCTGTATCGGCATGCTTGTCCGCAGGTAATCGATCGCCAAGGCGCATTAGCGCGCAAAGACGCGTCGACTACTTCGTAATTAGCATGGCATCGCCATAACTGAAAAATCGATATTCCTCTTCGATCGCCACCTGATAAGCCCGCTTAATATTCTCGACCCCGGCGAACGCGCTGACCAGCATCATCAAGGTAGACCCCGATAAATGAAAGTTGGTCACCATGGCATCAACCGAGCGAAATTCGTAACCCGGATAGATAAAGATATCGGTATCACCTTCAAAGGGTTCGATTGAGCCACTTTTTGATGCTGACTCTAAAGATCTGACTGACGTTGTACCAACCGCAACAACGCGGCCGCGCCGTTTTCGACAAGCATTCACCGCGTCACAAACAGACGGCGGCACCATAATTTGTTCAGAATGCATCTTGTGCTCTTCAACCTTATCAACACGTACAGGTTGAAACGTGCCAGCGCCAACATGCAAGGTAAGGCGCGCTGATTCAACACCCTTGTCGCTAATTGCTTTTAGCAGCGCATCATCAAAATGCAACCCAGCGGTCGGCGCCGCAACCGCACCAGGTTGATCCGCATAGACCGTTTGATAACGCGACTGATCTGTCAACTCATCAGCGCGATCGATATAGGGCGGCAATGGCATGTGCCCAAGCGCATCAGCAATGGCTAAAACACCCGGATCACCGAATCGCACGTGATAAAAACCAGCCTGTTTTTCCACAACTTCCGCCGTATAGTCAGAATCATCTAATTTGATTATTGCGCCGGGTTTTAAGGGTTTACTGCTGCGCATTTGCACGATGGCAAGGTGTGTATCCAGCACACGCTCTAGCAATACCTCCACCTTGCCGCCGGTTTCCTTTGCGCCGTACATGCGCGCCGGAATCACTTTGGTATCGTTAAACACCATCACGTCTTCGGGCGCAAGCAAACCGAGTAATTCGCTAAACTTATAATGGGTGATGTCGCCGGTGGTGGCGTTTAGGTGTAGCAGCCGACTGGAGGTACGATCTTGCGCAGGATATTTGGCAATAAGATGCGGCGGCAACTCGAAGGTAAAGTCGCTTACGTCCATAGGGAATACTCTGACATAGGTAATGTTCTATCAAAAAACGAGGGGTGTTAAAAATAATCGCGAACTATCTTGCGAGTTAAAAATCCAATTGAAACATCTTCGCCCAAGCACCAATATCTTGGCTTTCTTTGTTGATCAGCAGGCCCAGTGTGTTCTCGCCGTTCTCCTGGCTCCAGCGCACTTCTGTCTCTAGCCGATATAGTTGCGTTGGCAAATCTAACCTTAGCGCCACAATGGTATTGACGGGAATAACCATGCCTGACGACATTTTCATACCCTGCTCTGATACATCCATTGTACGGCTGGCAAGAGAAGTATCATTCAAGTCTGGCTGGCTTAAGCAATTGATCACATCAACTAACACTTCTTCTTCACGTTCAATTCGATCTAAGCGCACATAAATGGCCTTGGTAGTCCCTTATTATTTCGCCTGAACGTCATTCCATGAGTTATCAGCGCGAGTTTCTTATTTCTACGCGCCGAATTCTACCAAACTCTGAACGGGCAACAACCTTTAAACCTAATAAAATCAAGTATTAAGCGAAATATACGCAAGATCCGTCTGGATACTACCCACCACTTTGCAATGGCCATTGAACAGAAGCCATTAAGAGCCTAAATGAATGCCAAAGGCCTATTCCAAACAAGACGATTCGATTTCAAACAAATTTATCCGCCAGATCCCACACAACAGTTCACATCAACATAAGACATGGCTATAATCGCGCCCTCTCGATTGCTGACCAATCGCAGAGTTACGTTTTCTATAGGTGTGCCGGGGTGGCGGAACTGGTAGACGCGCCGGATTCAAAATCCGGTATCTTCACGGATGTGCCGGTTCGATTCCGGCCCTCGGTACCACATCTATAGACTCTCAAGTAATTTCCGGCGCAGCAACTATTGCCTAATCCGCTTCACCTAACGAAACAAATCAAATAGTTCTTCACTCAGTGGCCGATCAAGAAGCCACTTCACACTCATTGGCTTTTCTCCCTCATGGGTCTGATAGCTGACATTGCCACAATAATAAAATGGTGCGCCTTTACCTCGCTCTAGCTTATTCTTGCGCACGAACAAAAACACTCTCCCATCATTCTTCACATGATTAACGATCCGCTTACCTTTTGCCCCCTTTGGCGTGGTGCTATTTTGACTTTGCCAGTGGAAGGTTTGTCGATCTATAAAATAATCATGATAGCGGTGATCAACAGCATGGCTTTGCTTATTGAGAGTGACGAACAAATATTGGTCTGGGTGTCCTTTAGGACACACATGACCGGACTGCCAAAGACCTGTATTGAATTCAAGACCGAACAAAGCAGGTATCTCTTCTCGCATGAAAGAGTTATGCAGATACAAGTCGGTAGGATCAACAATCGTGCGTAATCGCGCAATTGTATTCATAGCATCGTTATGAGGAATAGTTTCATAGTCTGGATTATTGGCGACCAGGTCATAATGACCATCCCGCGATTTAACAACCCGCCGCAGCAAATACTGGTCATCACCGGAAACATCCTGCTGCTCAATCGCAACGGTTGAACCATTTAGACTACCCGCACTATCGCTTGTAATCAGCTCTAGCAATAGAAAGTCGCCGTCAACAATTGCTGACTTACCACCATTCATGGAGTTACCTTTGGCACGCGCAATAAAATGTCGAGCTGGGTCCAACGTTCCATAGGATAACGGCAGCGGCACATGCACCAAATTCTCATCATCGTGCTCGCTACTACCAAAATGTCCACACGCAATACGAAGATCGGTAAAATACGGGACTTCTTGATTCTTAACAGGCGCGATCGTTGGCAACGCCTCTGGCGCTGCATCACTACTGAGTGCTAGCCTCGCTTCGTATTGCAGAAACCGATAGTTAACAATCTCTGTTACAAAACGCACAAAATCTTCGTATGTTTCAGGCTCAATGACCTGGTTAAAGCGAAACAGGTTCCCAGCCAGATTGAAAAATGTGTCAGCCTTCTTCTTAATACTTACCCACGCATCAACCGGGTTCCTTCGCCAGTAGCTAACCCACGTATCGTCATCTTCGACATGGTCACTATCGCGAAAGTTTTCCGGCAGGTCGCGTAACAGTGTGCGTCGCCGTTGAAGTACATCGAAGCTTTTTTCTGCCAGCAGCGTTATCGCTGGTGAATTCTGAAAACCATCTAGCTCTAGTAATGCTTCGATCAAAACCAACTTGAAGCTTTTCGTTAAGTTAGTTTTTTCCAACTCCTCAAAGAATGTTTGGTGTACTGCAAGGCAGCTACTTTCTTGCGGCGACAAGTCCTTGTTTTGTTCGACAAACGCCAGCCATTGACCCACTGCACTTCGCACTGTCGAAACATTTCCACCAGCGCGATAAAACTCTGACAATGTGGGCCTGCGCCCAAAAGATTGTTTCAATGCAGAATAAACTTCTTGCTGACTATCAACGCGTGTAGCCGTTAGCTGTTTCATAAAATCTATTGATTCAAGATCGTAGTTAACGAAGCAGCCTTGCGGCAGCGCAAGCGTATCTTCAGCTATCTTTGCTAGAAATTCCTGTCTGGCATTATTCGTGACACCAATTTTAAACATCGCTTCGGGTTTACGGAAAAAGCTAATGTGATTACCAATAAAGTCCAACACTAGGAGCTTTTTCTTTCCTGTTTCTTCACAGGTACGCAGCCCACGGCCTAATTGCTGAAGAAACACGATCTTAGATTCAGTCGGCCTCAACATAAGGACTGTATCTATCGAAGGAAGATCGACACCTTCATTAAACAGGTCGACGGAGAAAATGATCTCGATAGTCCCTGCGGCAAGTTCAAAAAGCGCCTCACCTCGCTGCTTATCCGACTCTGAGTGAACAGAAACGGCTTTGACACCTTGGCGCAAGAAGTAGGCGGCCATAAAATCAGCATGCTTGCGCGACACGCAGAAGGCTAACGTACGCGTCTGCTTATGTTTCTGCCAATGCACAAAATTGTGTTTAGCACGAGCTTGCGTCGCAAGCTGATTGACTAATGCGGTTGGGTCAAACTTACCATTACGCCAGCTGATCTCGGCATAATCGACAACATCAGCGATACCATAATAGTGAAACGGACAAAGCAACTGTGCATCGATACCCGAAAAAAGATCTTTGTTAAAAACCAGATTGTCATCACAAAAACTTAGAATATCGGACTGATCAGTTCGCTCTGGTGTTGCGGTAAGCCCCAACAAGAATCTTGGACTAAAATGTTGGAGCAAACTCTGATATGTCGCGGCTGCGGTGTGATGGAATTCATCAACGACAATATAATCGAAGTAGTCTTTTGGAAACCGATCGAGATGGCGAGACTGCCCTAGCGTTTGTACTGACGCGAAAAGCATATCGACATTCAGTTCATGTTCTTTACCATTGTAACTGCCGACTTTTGCTTCAGGGCATATTCTAATAAATGTTGATTCAGCTTGCGTGAGTATCTCTTCACGGTGCGCAACAAAAAGTATTCGCTTGGCATCGGCTTGTTGGGCGTCAAATGCAGCTAACCAGGTTTTGCCGAGACCAGTCGCCATGACAACCAAACCTCGTCTGTAGCCATCCAAACGAGTCGTCGCCAGCGCAGCGAGCGCTTCTGCTTGGATCAGATTTGGAACTGGTGCTAGCTCCAACTCATCGGCGCCGGCTTCTGGCCGCTCTGTTTCAGTAATTTCGGATCGTCGCAGTGCATAACGATCAATCCATTGGTGGGTAAGGGGTTTGCTAGCACTATCTTTGTACAATTGATCATATTCTTGTTGTATAAGACTAAACCGGGCTTCGTTTTCCGATTTATCAACTTTCAAGTTCCACTCTAAACCAGTCTCTAGTGCTATTGAGGTAATATTACTCGAACCGACAAACGCACACCCCTCTTGTAAGCCAGCGTTATCGCTAGTGAACAGGTATGCTTTCATGTGAAAGCTGCGTGACCCTGAACTCTCAAAAACCCTGATCTCAGCACCTTTTTCCTGCATCAGCATTAGATTACGCAGCGCTGCGGGATCGGTGAAACCAAGGTAATCGCCCGTTAAAACTCTGACCCGGGAACGCCTAGCGAGCGCGTCAAAGATTGCTTGCTCGATTAACCTAAGACCCGTTAAACGGACAAAGCCAACAGCAATACTTATGTCTGTCGCGTGATTAATAGCAGACAATAAACTGGGAATGAACGGATTTTCACCGCCGGTTGTAAGATCACTTATTGGAAAAGGCATTTCGCTCGAGTGTTTCCTTTTGTGTAAAACGACAAGGACATTATCACGTCAATAGTGAATAAACATCGTCCTTCTAAGGAGCCTACTAATAAAAAATAGCGCGAAGAACTTGACCTCAGCTGAAGGGAAGAAAGGGGGCAACATAAACGGCCAGAGTAAACTTATTACGTAAGATCTGTGCCTAAAATTCTTGAGCCTAACCTTAGCCCCAACCCCAAATCAGCGCCTTTAGATTAAGTAATTTTTCCAAGGGCGACAACCCCAACACTTCTCTAAAGGATTTGTGAAAATGGTGCGGTGGCGGCTCGTTTCCGCCGAAGATAACATGATCTAACACGCCGTTTTGAGCGATTTTCTGTTGCAGCTCACCCATTAAATAGCCTTTCCGCTCAATTGTGCTGGTAACGACTTCGAACAATTGGGGTCAGAATAAAATTTTCATTTATCGATCTGCTAACGGTCAGTTCACCGTGTTGCCAACGCAGCGAAGCCTATAACATCACCGCGACAAACCTTCACCGATGTCGATAACATCAAATCTCATAGAACTATTAATTTCGCACCGACCACATTTATTAGGCATCAAGATTTAGGCAAGTAAGTGTGTGTCGCAATAGGTTCTTTTTGAAAACTGCGCAAGTGAGTAACGTTTATCTTCTAGCGAGTTAAAAACCAGGGGCAGAAAAAAAACCGACCACAGGGCCGGTTTAATTCTCGCCTTACTTCGAACTTTACTGTCCTTGATGGACCATCAAATGTGACATATGCAAGTCGTTGACGCAGGTCGCTGCAGGCTGAAAGTCTGCTTTCGCCAATGCTGTTGCCAACGAACGATCTCTGACACTATCCATCAGCGTGGCCATGTCCTTAATCTCGCCATAGAACGTGGCAACGTAATCAAAGCCAGTGATTCCAAAAGCTGGCGTTAATATGCTCCCGCCAACATTGGCATCGGTACTTTCGTTCATCAAGCCGATCAACTGTGACGATGCCATCATTGCATCTTGCATCGATTTACCTTCGTTGAGGTTGCAGACAGAACCAACAAACGGCTTCTGCTGGGCAACGACCAGGTCACTCATAAGGTTTTGAGCTGCCATTATTACCGGCTTTTCACATGATAATAGTTCGTTGAATTTACTGACTAAATTGCTGCCTTTATTGGCAAAGACTGCACCCGTTGCATAGTAATCTGTCCATGTAGGGTAGTAATTAACCCATCGAACGTCGGCTTCATTATAAGGCTCATTTACGGCAACGGCCTCCCATAGGTAGCTGTTCATTGCGAGTTCGTTTTTGGACGCGAATTTTTTCACTGCACCACTGCCAAATGCAACAACATCGTCAACCGAAACTCCCTCATTTAGCGTGCATTCATATATTGCAGAGATAATCGGTTCAACTGGCACATGATCGTCCGCTACAACGCTAATAGGCAACAGGCACGCTAGTATCAATAATAATTTTTTCATTAATCATTTCCTTATTTCAAGTTAGACAAAGCGGCCCAGGAAATCTGGGACGCCTCCTTTTTAAAAAAATTTTAGACCACTTGTTCCCGGCTAATCATAGATCGGCAAGTACAGTGTTAATGTTTTGCGTGTGCACAGTGCGAATGCCTGCTACCTCTTTCTGGAAAGCCAAAAATGCCTTGGAAGGATTACTCGTTGCAAGCAGCTCTTCCATATTTGCTGCGCCGGCGTAAGCTATATGTGTAACGTCACTCGTCGCGCCGCCCTGAACTCTCCACAGACCCCAAGCACCATTTACGAGGCCATTCTTGGTTTGTGCAGCCATGAGTTTTTTGTAAGCTTTTACGTACGCTGCCTCATCTGACACATTAGTCTGCCAAACGATGTAAGCGGTATCCTTTGTATAGTCCCCGCCCGCTGCCAAAGTGCGCAGTAGTTGCTGCGATTGCCATTCAACATTTTTAGATACAGTGTTAAATGTGTCAGCCCAGGCGCGACACTCTCTTAGTGCACCAAATGTTGACGACATCGCTGAGGTGTCAGTAAAATTCCAGATAACCGAGTGCGTTGTTTTGTCTGTGCCGTTATAATTTTCGTTCATAATACGTATCGCGGTGGGTAACTTTTTCCTGCAATCAGACAGAGAAAATTGGGTAAATGCTGCAGCCACACTGGCCTGGTCAGAAGTAGAAAGTTGAAACATCGTTGCGAACTCAGGAACTGGCGTTTCTTCAGCCATTGCTGCGCTAACGTTTATACCGGTAAAGACCAAGAGGCACAAAAATATCCTTTTCATTTTTTTTATCCTTTTTATAGTTGAACTCATAAAAGTAAGTAAAAAAACTATAGGCATATTTTCGTTCGGTTTAAACGATAGTTCGGTTTTGGTTTTGGTCATAACATATCCGCTGAGGCGCACGCCCTTAAATAACTGTTAATCAAATTAACCCCGCGACCCTAATTATTTTCTAGATAACGGCATTTATAAGCCGCGCCTTCAAACACAGCGCTCATATTCCTTGCATATTGAACGCTCAGCGAGCATGCAGCTAAAACAGCGTCCGTCGTATTGGTTGCAGAGATCAAAGAGCCGTCACAGCCAGAGACTTAAGTAAAGACAAGTTCTGCATCAGGCATCAATGTGAATGTTATTGTTTGATTTGTAGCGACGGTCGCGCTTGAAGGCGTGATTGCCCCATTGAGTCCTGCGACTGCAGTAACGATAGAGCTTGAAGGCGGCGTTTTTACTGGCGCAGAGGATGCACCCTTCCCTGCAAGATGACAGCAGAATGCGGGCAGAAACAGACATCAAAAATTCAAATTTGCATTCATCAGGATGATTACATTTTTTCTAAAAGCCTTTTTATAGCACGCTAATTCTGGCCTCGTACTTGGGTTCATAAACCCCTTTTACCTTTTGAAAATCAATGCGACGTAAATTTCACATTTATCCATCACGCTAAGGTCAGCCTTTCGTATTGCTTACGCAGCTGTAGCGGCAAAGTGAAAATTATAGCCAGCATAGAGGAGCCTTGACATTATCGAAAAATATAGAGGCATCTTGAGCAGGACGAGACTGCATGGGTTGTTTGACACTTAAGTTTACAAAACGTAACAAAGACTTGCCTACAAGTCGTTGAACTCTATATGTTATTTTTGAGCCGAATAGCTACGAATAGGTGACAATGCGTAAACTATTGAACTTAAGCACCAAACCGTGTGACAAAAAACTGAAACATTCTGGGCTGATGACAACGACAAACAATTTCGATTTTACACAGCTTTATCAATTTCTAAACGTTGTTACCATAGCCTTTAATGCTCAGCAAATTAGTAAAAGCAGCCGCCGATACAGCGTGCTTAAATCGCTAACTCACGATTATTGGTTTCGCCTTAACCAACCGGTTAGCGTTACTATATTGGTGGCGGAGACGAGCGAGCCAAGTGACTTTGTCCTTAGACTCCTGCGCAAAGGCGCTGAGAAAGGTCTATATTTAAAAAGAGGGACTGAGTATCTGCCATCATTCAAGTTAGCCTCTGCTATGGCAAATTACTTTCAACAAGGCGCCGCACCTTTCACCCTCCAACCCAATCGGTTCCTGATCAAAACAAATTCGCGAACCTGGCGTTTCATAGCGGACTTCATGTCATTGGTGGGCAATTATTGCCCTGCCGAAAATGCAACCCACAGCGCGGTGATTATTTGGCTGATGATGCTTGAAATGACACATGACGATCCATTGACAGCAACGCTCTTGACTGAGAAAGCAGGCTTTAGCAAGAGTACACTTAGCAACATTGTGGACCATCTACACAGCGTCGGATATATAGATCGCCAGCACGACCCTTTTGATGAACGTAATCATATACTGTCGCTAACTCTGCCAGATGATTTTAGAGCGGCCGTTCATAATTTATTTTCACGGTATTCGTCCACCTGCGATTAACGCGCCTAAGCAATAGTATCTCACTGCGCAGCAGCAAACCGGCGCCACTTCGGGCCTTCCATATGGTTTCAGCCTACCCTTCTCCGAACCAGCAATACTTAAGTAGTGCAAGCGTATGACGGCGACGTGCAAATAAATTGCGCCGCCTCAACGGCCTGCTCGGCAGTGCACTGCAGAGGCAATCTTGCACTACTTACCGGGTGCGCTCGCATTTTTGACCCAGCAGCACCTTTGGCTTCACAGAGAAGAATTTCTAAACCAGTTAGGCGTGACTGGTTTACAGGAGCGATTATGTGAGGAAGTGCGCACGAGCAACGATATTGATAACTAAAACCAAAACCGAACTATCGTTTAAACCTCACTAAAATATGCCTATAGTTTTTGTCCACCTACTCTTATGGGTTCAACAATGAAAGCATTTTATGTCTTAATGATATCACTTTTACTTATTACGGGTTGCTCGCAACCTACCAACGAAACCGCTGAACAACAGCAAGTACTGGCAGCAGCCGATGCTGCGACTACTATTCAGCCTTCTGGCTACTACGAATACTTGTGGTGCCAAAATGGTGAAAATTGGTCCAATGAAGCAATGACCACTTTGGTTGCAGATTGGAATGCCGAAATAGACGAACTTGGTGCCAAGCCTACAGCTGCATTTGGATATGTTCCCCGGGGTTGGGAAGATGATAATTTTGATGCGTTGTGGGTAATTAACTGGCCTAGTAAAGAGGTGATGGCTGCGGGTTGGGCGGAGTATGCTGCGAACGACGTACAGACTAAGGTCGACCGCAAAAACCCTGGCGTCATATCTTGTGGCGCGCAAACCGGTGTTGACCGCTTTCCTGAAATATCCTACACACCAAAAGCTATACCAGCGAGTTTTGATTCTTCGCAATCACCCTACTACATCACGAATCAGCTGTGCTCTTTTAACCCGGGCAAGTCTGCCGATGATGTCCGCGATATAATAAGAGGCCAGTTTTTGCCTGCCGTAGAAGCAGTTGACATGGCTAACCCCGAATCTACCTATTGGTTTCGAATTGGCCGCCCTGATTACACGCCGCTTACCGAATACCGCCATGATTTTAACTGGGTAAATATCTGGCAAAACGCCGAAGAGGGTGAAGCATCCAACGCTGCCTTTGCAGCATCGGACGCCGGTAAATCTGTGCAAGCGGCTTTCAATGAAGTGGCAACTTGTGTGCCCGAAGTGGCACAAGCTTGGGACGGTTGGTTCATTAGAACTGGCGCGCCTCGCAGCTAAACCCCCTAATAAAACTGGAATAGGGAGAGACTCTGTTCCAGCAATCAGCTTGTCGTTTTATTCGGCCGAGCAACGCGGAGTTGATGCTAGACCCTGCTCAGTGTGTGAGATCGAAATATTGAGACACCGGTCATTGTAGACGGCGGTAACTACTAATAAAGAGAGGTAATAAAAATGAAAAGTTACAAACTTTTATCAATCGTACTGAGTCTGTTGCTAACCGGCACGGTATTTGCCGAGCAAGCAGAAGATCCGGATAGATTTCAAATTGAAACAATTCAATTGAAGTTTAAACCCGGCAAGGGTTTAAACGACATAATGGATCTAAGAGAGAAATTCGCGGACTTTGCGAAATCAGGAGATCTGAAATATAGTTCGCGCATATTGATACCCTGGGCGGTTAACAACGCGGCGCTGCCTAGTAGTCGAGATTGGGATGCGCTTTGGGTGGGCTTTTCTCTAAACACAAAAGAATACGCCAACACTTTAAGTTACTACTTAAAAAATGGCGATGCATTTAATGCAGATTTTGATGCCGTGAGAACTAATGTAGGTACTAATCTCTCGCATGGGGAAACCATTTTTAGTGGCGAGCTGGCACCTATGGGCGAAACTGGCGTCGTACTGTTCAGAACCTGTAAATTGAACGATAAACAAACGATGGATAATGCTAAAAAAGCGATGCTGGCTATGTCAGAAAAATTGAAAGCTGGTGGATCTAAGGGCGGAACTTACTTTTGGAATCCTGGGCCTGGCGCCGCACCTTCCATGGAAGATTCATTCCTAATAACTCGATGGTTCCCAAGCGTTGAAGCTTGGGGCGATTCTGCAATGGCGTACGAGAATGGTGACATGGCAAAGGTAGAGGCCGGTGTCAGCCGCGTGATGGATTGTTCAGCGTTTCGATTGTACTTAGATTATCCTTATTACTGGGAAGGATAGAAAAAGTTAGGTTTAGGGGGATCTTATATCCCCCTAAATTTATTGATCACATTTCACTTTTTTTCGCGTCTTATTGATTACGTTATTTTTTCTAGAGGCGACAGCCCTAACACTTCTCTAAAGGTCTTGTGGAAATGGTGCAGTGGCGGCTCATTTCGTCCAAAGGTCACAAACTCTAACAAACCGTTTTGAGCCGTTTTCTGTTGGAACTCACCCATCAAATAGTCCTCCTGCTCAATTGTACTGGTAAAAACTTCCATGGTTGCTGCCAGCGTAGGTATCGATCTGTTATCAGGGTCATAGGCTGTATCCGCATTGACCTCTTGCAACGTGCCCGCCTCTCTCGCCGCCTTTTCCATATCTATAATTTCTTGAGAGTAATAAGCAAAAACCTGTGATGTCGAACGGCCGGCATTGTCTGGGTCCGGGTACATTTTGACGATGGTGCAATTATCTTTTCCTGCAATCAATGTGATATTGGGGAATAGATAATACAGAATGAAGGCTGAGCCGACATGGATATCCCATTCATCCTCTGGCACCTGTTTATAATCTTGCAGGCTTGCCGCAGCGGTAACAAAACGGTGATGCCGACCAAACTCTTCCAGATGTAATGTATTGCCTGGGATAATTTTCGCCAACGTGTTTTTATGAAGTTTGGCAAAGTGATAGGTTTCACCAAAGGTATCGTTCGCCAATTTCCAATTGAGATTCATGTTGATGGTCTTAACCCCGCCATGAGCCAAATCGCCAAGATTGTAGGAGGCGAGCTCCTTCGCAAGTGTTTCACCAAGTAATTCGTCAATGTCTAAACGTCCGTCTGGCTGCGGATGAACCCAGAGTAGGCCATCGCGCTCGACCGCGGGTAACTCAATCAAACCATTACAACTTTTGTCGACCGGGCCAAAATGATCTTCATCGGGTATAGCGACCAGATCGCCTTTGTTCGAATAACTCCAGGCATGGAATGGACAAGTAAAAACGTTTTTACGGCCTCGGGTATCCTGTGCAACACGCACACCGCGATGTCGACAAGCATTCAAGAAAGCATGAAAAACACCGTCCCTATCACGCGTCGCTAATACAGGTGTACCAAAGTCATCGATCGTCAGGAAGCTGCCGGGTTCGGCGAGGTCGCCGGATAAGCCAATGAGCTGAGGATGATTCTGAAATAACAGATCCCATTCTTTCGCGGCAATTTCTGGGCAAGCATAGGCGGAGGTTGGCATTTTGTATTGCACCCCAGCATCAATGTTTTTGCCTTCATCGACTTGTCGCATCAACTCTTTCAGAATCTCTACTTGCTTCTCTTGCTTCATACCAGCCTACCTAATTCAAATAAGGGTTAATTGAATCGCTACGCCTGCAATGTCAAACACAGGATGGTCAAAATACTATAACGAGTAGACCTATTCGTCGAGAACGAATTTTCTTGGCCGCATCCAACTATTTTGGAGAATGAAGGGGAGGAGGCAGCCAGCATTCCGACATATAAATGGCCAGAGCCCCTTGAATTACTGACTTACGACGCCGGCGCTTTGGTTTTCTTCTTGACCGCGGGCTTCTTTTTCTTAGCTGATTTCTTAAAAGCGGGTTTTGTCGACTGAACATCCTTCAGACCTGTTGGCAGCTTTACTTGGCTCTGGGTGATGAGGTCACGCAACGTTGCTTCCAACGGCGTCATAAAGGCCTGATAACTGGCTTCTTTTAGGCTCATCGCGCTTAGCAGCGTTTCCCACTGCGCGGTCATGTCCGGTGTCGTCGCCATTACCGGCAAACTATTGATTAAGCCCTTGCCGGCTGGTGTTGACCGAATCGTTTTACCTTGCCGTTGCAGAAACCCGCGGGTGAACAACAACTCGATAATGCTGGCCCGCGTTGCTTCCGTGCCAAGGCCATCTGTTTCTTTGAGTATCTTTCGAATCTCCGCGTCTTTGACGTAGCGGGCGATGCCGGTCATGGCTGCCAGCAGGCTGGCATCGTCAAAGGGTTTGGGTGGTGAGGTTTCTTTCGATAGAATCTCGGCGGCTTCACTGCTGCAAATATCACCCTTTTTCAACACCGGCAGATGACTGTTTAGCGCCGCGTCTTGCTGGGAGTTCTTGTTCGAGCTCTTGCCTGTATTCTTTGTGGGAAACAATTGTTTCCAACCTAGCTTCAGCGATTCGCTGGCTTTAGCGATAAAGAGACCACCGGCGATGGTCAATTCAATCTGACTCTCTTGCGTCTCATGATGCGGATAGAACTGAATCAGATATTGTCGTGCCGCTAACTCGTAAACGTTGCGCTCGGCTTGGTTGAGTTTGCTGATATCCATTTTTCGCGCGGTTGGAATGATGGCGTGGTGGGCTTGAACTTTTTTGTCATTCCAAGCTTTGCTGACCAGACTCGTGTCGGCATCGGACACGGGGCTCGCCAGCGCGGTGCTGTTATTTTTAATCGCCGCTAACACGGCACTACTTTCTTTGAGATGTTCGACCGGTAAATAACGCGAGTCAGAGCGCGGATAGGTCAGCAATTTGTGCCGCTCGTAAAGGCTTTGGCAGGTATCCAATACCGCCTTGGCACTCATACCAAATCGTTTCGCCGCATCAATCTGCAAGCTACTTAGGTTGTAAGGCAGGGGTGGCGCTTGCAGTCGTTTCTTAACCTTACTGCTGGTCACCGTGGCCGGTTGATTGGTGATGCGCGCGGTGACGTTTTCGACCAGCGACCGTGATAGCACCCTGCCCTCCTCATCTTGCCAAGGCAGACATTCTTCGCTGGGTTGCCAGCGTGCCTTAAATCGGTCGCCGTCTTTTGTCAGCAGATTAGCGATGACCTGGAAAAAAGGTTTCGAGACAAAGTTTTCGATCTCGGCATCGCGATTCACGACCAGACCTAACAACGGCGTTTGGACGCGGCCGACAGACAGCACACCCTGATAGCCAACTTTGCGACCCTGCAGCGTAAAAGCCCGGGTCATGTTAATGCCATACAGCCAGTCGGCTCTTGATCGCGCCAATGCCGATGTGGACAACGGAATAAATTCCCGATTATCCCGCAACTGGGCCAGCGCGCGGGTAACCGCTATTGGGTTCAAATCACTGATCAGGCAGCGTTGTATGGTGTTGCGCTTCGCGCCGTTGACGCCAAGATAGTTGATGACTTGGTCAACCAATAGCTGGCCTTCTCTATCCGGGTCACCGGCGTGCACTAGTTCGTCAGCTTCCTTTACCAGACGCTTTAGCACCGCCAGTTGCTTGCTGCTGGTCGGTTTGGGTTTAAGTTGCCATATATCAGGCACGATGGGCAGGTGTTCCAACTGCCATTTTTTGAATTTGGCATCATAGGCATCAGGTTCAGCCTGCTCGAGTAAATGCCCGACACACCAGCTGACACAATCGCCGTTGCCCACGGTGATAAACCCATCACCTTTCTTGTGTGGCTTTGGCAAAACCTCCGCGATGGCACGTCCAAGACTGGGTTTTTCAGCAATATAGAGCTTCATCGGCTGTTACGTGCAGGGGTAGCTGAACATCCAATGATAATACTGTATCCAGTAACGGCTTAAAAGAGAGTGCACGCCAGACAGCGCCGCAGACGGTTAGACAATACAACACTGCATCAGAGGTTCTGACCTCAATTGCTGAGCAAATTAAGATCAGAAAAACACAACAAATGTTACGAGCCGATGGGATCACCATTTAACTGTCGAATTGCAAGCACGCTTGGACGCGGCGGCATCGTAGGCTGAAAATCTGGCCAGCGAGTCAATGGATTTTCAAAGCTTGCACCCGGACCGTCACCCGGATGCTGAACGGACAAAAACAACGTTTTACTGTCCGCAGAAAACTGTGGGCCGCAGACTTCAGCACCAATCGGCGCACGGAAGAAGCTGCTACCCATGCCTTTTCTAGCGCCGCTCGTCTCCACCGCCCATATACCGTCGGCGGCGCCGGTTGTATGGTTACCATCGGTTGCAACCCATAGGCGACCAGCCCCATCCAAAGCTGCATTATCAGGACTACCAAACCATCCGTCGTCTGAGGTTGCGATATTCCATGTTGCCTCGACTGTATCGTCATTCGGGTCACCGCACTTAACCAGAATTTCCCAACGCGAACGCGTCGACCCAAAATTTCCCGCCGGCTCAACAATTTCGATGATGTGGCCATTGTTGTTATTGGCTCTGGGGTTAGCCGCGTTGACTTGCTCCGCCGATCGCTGGTGGTTGTTTGTCAGCATGATCCAGACACGACCTGTTTTTTGATCGGGTTGCACATCCTCGGGACGATCCATTGGTGTTGCACCTAATAAATCGGCCGCGCGGCGAGCCTCAATCAGTACATCGGCTTGAGAATTAAAACCATTTGTCTCATTCAGTGGCCCTTCGCCGAAACGCAGCGCTAACCAATCGACAACGCCATCGTAAGCAAACTTAGCAACAAAGAGGGTACCGTCGTCTAACAGATCGGGATCAGGTTGATCTTTGCGCAAGGCATTTTTAGTCACAAATTTATAAACATAGTCAAATCGTTGGTCGTCACCCATATAAACAACCACCCTACCGTCTGGCGCGATGACAGTTTCTGCCCCTTCATGTTTGAAACGCCCTAGCGCTGATCGCTTTTTCGGCGTCGATGTCGGATCGCGCGGGTCAACCTCGACAATCCAGCCAAAACGATTAGGCTCAGTCGGCTCCCGCTCGACATTAAATCGGTCGAAAAACTTACCCCATGAAAAGAGCGAATAACTTAAACCATATCTTGCATGGTTTGCCGCTTCCGCATGATCGTCATCGAGCTTGCCAGTGAAGTACAAGTTAAAGTTTTCTTCTGCCATCAACCAGGTTCCCCAAGGTGTTATACCGCCGGCACAATTGTTCATTGTACCGGCGACCAGGCGTCCAGTCGGATCGCTCGACGTCTTGAGTCGATCGTGACCGGCGACTGGCCCGGACATCTGCATCGGTGATTTATGCGCTGTAATACGACGATTAAAAGGCGATCCCTGGATTGGCTGCCAGCGACCACCCTGCAATCGCAGCTCAACAATAGAGCCACCGTGCGCGGCCATTTCGGTCAGCACGTGGTCTTGCGTCATGGACTTCGGAAAATCTTTAGCGACATTGGGGAACATCAATGGCGCCGAGGTGTATTCGTGATTCACACACAGCAATCCTCTGCTTGGATCATCATTAAGTGAAACAAAACCAATGTAGTCGTTGTTATAGCCGAATCGCGCCAACTGATCAGCTTCGCTCTGTCGATACGGATCGAAATCGGGCGCGCTAGCATCGAACAGATGGTCACCCCATTTGATCAATACATCGGCAGTGTATCCTGGCGGGACATGATGATTATCATCCATACCGCGCCCCACTTCCTGGAACGAAAAGGTGCTTTTCTTTGCAACCGGCTCAATAGTGCAGCCAGTGACGAGCGCACCTGCGCCAGCTAACAAGCCGCCAAGCACTGTTCGCCTGCTGAGGCGTGCTTGTATGATCTCGCCAATCAATGGCGCGCCCGCACCGATGGTTGGGTTTGAAGTATGGTCTTCTGGGTCAAACATTAGAACGGGCAACTCCTAGGGTAAAATCTAAACTAAGACGCGACGGGCAACATGGCACATCACGCGAGGTTTCAGCCGTTTTTTGAGAGATGACGACCCACCGCGCAACAACTGTTTTAATCAACGACTTCAGCCTGCAGCAGCTGATAAATCACACCACTGTCACTGTTTTCCAACAATGCCAACTGACCTTCAAGTTGTATTGGATCCCACGACGTTTCAATGGCTTGTTCCGAAAATATTTCAATCACACCAGCCGGCCCACCGGGTATATGAAAAAAACAGTGCGCCGGACTGGGCGTCAACAAAAAATGTTGCTGGCCGAGCCCAGCTTCCAACGGCATCATGAAACCGGAAACTTTCACCATGTCACCGGCTTGCTGTTCGATCATCGCTGGAAAACTCACCTGCACCGCGTCGTCTGTGAAGCGCACTTTTGCCTGGGTCAAGTCAGACCAATCCAAGCCGCCTTCCAAGGGTGGTACTGACGCATAATTCAAGACACTGATACTGATGATATTAAGAAACACCGTCGCCGTATTGTCGCCATAGGAAAGCGTTACGCGATCAAGACCTTTTTCGCCGGCTTTAACGGAAAATTCCAGGATGCCACTTTCGTCGGTGCTGCTAAACGGCGCCGCCTCATCGAGCGGTTGTAACGAACTGGTGCCCTCTAACTCGAAGTAGGGCTGCAATCCGATGACTGGGTTGCCAGCTTGGGTATCCACCATTAGGGCGAAATTGACACTGTAGCCTTCCAATACATCAACTATCTGTCGGCCGCGTTCATCGCCATAACCGGATGCTGAGAACACCTCAAAACGATAGATCTCGTCATCGCTGACCGGCACCGGCACACCTAGCTGACTTGCTACGTCGCTTGCGACAACATGCGGCGCCGACAGCAAAACAAAGGTTAGTAACGCGAAGGTTTTTAAAGAAAAGGTTTTCAAAGATAAGGTTAGAAAACGCGCGTTAAGTAAAAATTGTCTCATCTACTACTCCTGACCACTGGCAAGTGTCGCGGGCACGTTCGTTCTATAAGCCTGCATCGCCGGCAGCGAAGCAGTAAAGGCGCCCACTAAAAGCATCCCCAATACAAGCGCGAACTCGCCATTCACCCAAGTCCAGCCGCTGAATGCGAGCCCTTGCCCAGCGCCTAACACAATGCCGAGCAGGCCCATGCCGCCGTGCGCAAGTACAAGACCCAAAAAAGTCCCTGCAATGGTCAATAGCATGCCTTCGATATAAAGCAGATAAAAAAGTTCCCAACGGCTAGCGCCAAGACAGCGCAACACCGCCAACCCTTTTCTTCTCGCCCGCAGTGACGCGTATAGCGCAGCCAGTATCGACAAGGCTGCGCTTAGCACCAATATTGCGGCAAAGGCATTGAGCCAGTTCAAACCAACACCCACAACCTGGACCAGCCGAGCAATTTCTAACGCGGGTGCTGCCGCCTGCAGCGCACTCGTTTCGTTTACCTCTCTGGGTAGCGTCAACATGCCAAGCGGTGATGAAAACTTAACCAATATCATGGTAATTTCACGATCGTCTTCGTGGTTTGAAAGAACTGTTGCTGCCTGTTGCCGAGATTCAGCTGTCGTATGCTCTACTGCATTGTGGGCATGTTTTGGTGGGTGTTGTCGTGGCTGCTCTAAAAAATGTTCTCGTGGATGTTCAATTTCATGCGCATGCTCTGGTTTCTCGCCCTGTCCATACTTGTCTTGAAGATTGTCTTGAAGCTCGACTTGAGGCTCGACTTGAGGCTCGTCGTGAAGTTCGTCTTGACGATCGCCTGTCTGGGCATTGTCGTCGGTCGACGCATGGTCTTGAGAGTGATCACCGTGCATCTGCCAAACACTTTCTAGCGACGTGAAAATCAATCTATCCAATACCGAGCCTGTCGCCTTCAACTGCCCCACGACCTGATAGCTGGACTGTTCGTGCCGATCGCCGCCATCCGTTAAACCATGAACACCTTCGAATCGCGAGTCGATCGACAGATTTGTCGTTGCCGCGACCTGTGAACCAATAACCGCTTGAAACGGGGCGTGCCAGTATTCACCCGTTGCAAGTTGGGTATCGTAAAGCGCCGCAAATTCCGTTGTTGTACCGACAATACGATAGCCGTTATAACTGTCCCCTATCGACAGCGGCACAGCCATTTTCACCATAGGATGAAGCTGCCAACGATCTATCTCAGCGAGCGGTATATTGCCGGGCGGCACATCCGCGTGGTAGACACCAGCCAGCACCAACTGAAGCGGACTGCCCTTCGCACCAATTACCATATCGATACCGGCGGCATTGCGCGTCAGGGTCGAAGATAACTGCGCGCTGGCCAACAGCAACGTTGCGATACTGGCGGTACCCAGTGCAAGCAAGATGATATTCATCAACGATGACAACCGCGAAAGGTTTAGATTGGCCAGCGCAAGTCGAAAAAGACTCATGCCGTCGTCCCTAAATCGAACACCCGATCAGTGCAGCCGCGAACACGATCATCATGCGTCACAATGATCAACGCGGCGGCGTTATTGTTGGTCATTTCGTGCAACACACCCAGCGCATCCTCGGCGTTGGCACGATCTAATGCCGAAGTTGGTTCATCGGCAATCAGCAGTGATGGGCGGTGCGCGACAGCGCGCGCGATGGCAACACGTTGCGATTCGCCTTGACTTAATCTACCTGGCATTTGGTCAATCAAATGGGCGATACCCAGTTGCGCCAGCAGCTCCATCGCAAACAAGCGGTCGATTGGCACCCTGGCTAATCTTTGCCCAAGCAATAAATTATCCATCACACTGATCGATGCTACGAGATGCAATTGCTGAAAGACAATGCCGATGTTTTGGCCCCGAACGCGATCAACAGCCGCCTCGCTCAATAGGCAAATGTCAGAGCCATTGATTTTTACGCTGCCTTTTTGAGGTCGCAACAGACCGGCAATCAAATGCATGAATGTGGTTTTACCGCAACCCGACGGCCCAAGCACTGCGATGCTTTCGCGCAGCGCTACGGCAAAGTGATCGATGCGCAAGATCGGCTGGTCATAGCTAAACTCAAGCTTGTTCAGCTCGACAACGGGCGTGTCTTTATCAGGCATCAAATGTCGCCATGGGTTTGAACCTTACTGATTGATCCCTAAAAAATACGTGTCGTTAACTTAGAGGCCTTGGTGCGACTACTGACGCTAAATGTTTTGCTGCAACCTGTTTATATAACGCTGTCGAATGTCGAGTCTCTTGCGCCTGTTTGTTGGGCCATCCAGCCAAGAAAGATATGTTATAACATTGCTAATTGCAATACCTCATAAACGGGTTTTGACTTAAACAGCTATCGAGCGATGGCAACCAAGGAGAGAGGACGTGCTAATGAAACCGAAAACTGCCTAAGACAAACAAACAAAAATGAAACCCGCAGCGGAACAAACACAACTGCGCTAGCGGCTTTTGTTTCAACAGGAAAAAACAAAAAACTAAAGGAAACTAAAGAGAACTAAAGGGAACAACAGACAACTAGACGACGTAGAACCAGCAACTGATTTTAACCTAAAGGCATCGCGCCCGGTCGCAGCAATGTGCCGAGCTCGCAATAGACTTGTTTATCTTAGCCAAGTTATTTATCGGTCATCGCCGACAGAAGCTGCGATTCAAAC
>JAQXDL010000019.1 GCA_029251375.1 Pseudomonadales bacterium
TGATTGATGATTGATGATTGTTGAGCCAGGCCCCTATCCATCCTAGCCTGGCTCAACCACCGTCGTTATCAAGACAACGCCACTAAAGTGATTCGGCTAGAGAGATTGAGCCTTAATAAATGCCGGCCTTGCAATAAGGCGCTCGAGATAAGCCTGACAGTTTGGTTTGTAACGCTCATCGAGACCCAACGAACGTCCTAAATACAATGCATAGCCGACAGCAACGTCGGCCATGGTAAACGTGTTGTTGACGAGAAAGTCATTACCTTCAAGCGCATGCTCAACGGACCTGAGCCTAGATAAATACCACTGCGAATAATCAGCAACGACTTGCGGCAACCTGCGCTCTTCAGGTTCCAATTGGGTATATCTCAGTACTAGCGTTTGCGGGAACGTCAACGTTGCGTCGCTACGATGCAACCAATTTAAATATTCACCGTAGCCAGCATCATTTACTGTGAGCCCAAGTGGTGTTGGGCCATATTTTTCCGCTAGATACTGACACATGCCAGCCGACTCAGTGAGGGTTGTTTCGCCATCGACGAGTGTTGGCACGGTGCCCATTGGATTGATATCGAGGTAACCTTGATAGGTAGCTCTCGGCGGGAACGTCATATTGATCAATTCGTAGTCCAAGCCCATCTCTTCAAGAGCCCAAAGCGGTCGAAGCGAACGAGCGTCTTTGCAATGGTATAACTTCATAATCTGATTCCTAACGGATCTTGACAGTTTTGTGTGTATTCAACTTTTGGACGAGCTCGCGCTGGCTTGCTCAGTCCAAAAGTAACGGCGCTAAAGCCTGTCTGTGATATTTTTCATCGCCAAATTGATACTGACTCCATAGCGCTCTGCGAAGGAACAATTGAGCGTTACAATCATAGGTGAATCCAAAGCCACCATGAAATTGCACAGCACGATCACCGGCAAAAGCAAATTGTTCACTCGCCGTCGCTTTAGCCATATGCAAAGCAGCCTCGATAGCAGCCTTGTCACCCGAATCGTAAATAGTTGCAGCGTGATACACATGGGATCGAACGGCTTCTAGCCCTAGCAAAATATCCGCCGCTGGATGTTTAAGCGCTTGGTAACTACCGATCAATCGATCGAATTGCTTTCGAGTATTAAGGTATTCAACAATTGTGTTGAGGGTGCTCGCCAAGCCACCCGCCATTTCGGCGGATAGTAAAAGCAGAGACGCCCGTTGGATAACATCAAAACAGGTGTTTGCCATCACTGCACTGCGAGGCACACTCACGCCTTCAAGATTGACCTCATAGCAGCGGCGCGTTTCATCAATAACCGTTTCTCTCTGAATCTGCTTGGCAGGTATCGCATCGACTGGTACGCATACGAGAGCAGGCATACCTTGCAAACTGATTGAGACAATCAATAGTTCTGCGACCGCAGCATCAAGCACAAATGTTTTCTTACCGGTCAGCTCAATCGAATCATTGTTGATCGAACCTATTGCACTTAAGTTATGAAGATCCCAATCACCGTCCTCTTCTTGCAGCGCTAGGGTTGCAATTGTGCCTGTCGCGATTTTCGGCAGCCACTCGTTTTGCTGCACTTGCGTGCCACCATGAATAAGTGCCTGGCTCGCGAGTGTTGTTGTAAGAAAGGGAGACCCCATCAGCTGTCTGCCCATCGCTTCAACAATCGGCACGACATCAGCCATGCTAAGACCCAGCCCACCATTTTGTTCTGGGATCGTAATACCCAGCCAACCGAGTTCAACCATCGCATTCCATTCATCGATCTCGAAGCCTTTTTCCGTCGAAATCAATGTTCTAACCTTGTCTAACGGCGAACGACTGTTACAGAAGTCCGTTGCCGTATCTAACAACATTGATTGTTCTTCACTAAACTCTATCAAACTATCCACACTAAACTCCTAACTGACCTTAAAGGCGATCTAACTAGCTTTTCGGCAACCCAAGTACACGTTCGCCAAGAATGTTTTTCTGGATCTGACTAGTGCCACCACCAATCGTTGCAGAGAAGGAATTGAAGTAAGAACGTTGCCATCGGCCCCCATCGACCGCCGCAGCACTGACATACCTCGCACCATTAGCACCCTGTAGTGATAAGGCAAATTGGGTAAACTTTCGCTTCAGTTCAGAGCTGCGAAGCTTGCCCGACATGGAGATTGCATTGGGTCGTTCAGCGTTAAGCGCGGGAATTTTTGCCCGTACATTCATCAACCGATTACTTCGCTCTTCTATTAATAACTGAACGAGTTCGTCGCGAATGAGTGGATCGTCAAGCGCTGGCTTGCCGTTTCGTCTAGCTCGCTTAGCCAGCTCTAGAACGTCACCCATATTGATATCCATCATCGATAGCCCGCCCGCCTGACCACCAGTGGCACCCCGTTCGAACATCAGCGTCTTCATCGCAACTTGCCAACCTTCGCCTTGCGCACCGATCATACAATCCGCGGGTATGTGGGCGTCAATGAAATGGGTTTGGCAAAAGCCATACTCACCGGTTAACTTCTTGATTGGCTGTGGTTCGATGCCATCGACCTGCATGGGAGATAGGAAAAAGCTTAACCCGGCGTACTTGTTATCGCCGTCCGTTGACGTTCGAGCCAACAGAATCATGTACTTTGCATAGCTCCCTAGACTGGTCCAGATTTTGGAACCGTTAACAATATAGTCATCGCCATTTTTCACAGCACGACATTGTGCATTGCCCAAGTCTGAACCGTGTTCAGGTTCAGAAAAACCCTGACACCAAATGTCATCGGCATTCAAAATGCCTTTGATGTAGCGCTGCTTGTCCTCTTCTCGACCCATATTGAGAATCAACGGACCCGCCCAGTTCAAACCAATAGTATTGGGCACAAATGGCACCCGTTGTTTAGCCATCTCGGCATTAACAACGTCTTGATAAATCTGGGGCATTCCGCCGCCGCCATATTCTGTTGGCCATGCCATACCAAGATAGCCCGCATCGTAGACCTTACGTTGCCAGTCTCGGAGAAACTCAAACTGCTGGTCTGTGCCGACCTCCATAAATGTTTCCGGCAAAATAAAACCGGGGTCCTTTGGATTATTTTCTTTAAGCCACTTAGAGACATCGGCCCTAAACACGTCTAGATCTTTATTATGTTCAATCACTTTTCACTCACTTTAAAATCGAATTGTTGACTCTGGCAGTCGGTTCATTTTTTTTGCGTTGTTACGGAGTATCATAAAGGCGCTTGTTATACGTTCCTTGCATCAAACCCACGCTGATTGACGCTATAATCGCGCCACTCCAAATGTGTTAGGTTCAGTGCCTCGATAACCGGATTCCATACATGTCTCAAGGGCGAAAATAAGCACCTCTCGGGTATCGATTGGGTCAATAATTCCATCATCCATCATTCGAGACGAACAGAACATTGACTCAGACTCGGCCTCCATACTTTCGATTAACAGCGCGCTACTTTCTTCCATCTGCATGATCTGCTCTGAAGTTAAAGGTTGTCCAGTTTTTGCCGCCCTATCCTCAGCGACGATGCGCAGTACCCCTGCGGCTTGCGCGCCTCCCATGACAGCCTGACGTGCCGTCGGCCAGGAAAAAACGAACGCAGGTTTTAGAGACTTTGAACACATCGCGTAGTTTCCTGCCCCGTAGGAGTTACCCACGATGATCGATATCTTAGGTGGTCGAAAGTTAACGACATTCTGAATCATCTTCGATCCATGTTTGACCTGACCACTTTGTTCCGCCTCAACACCAACAAGAAAACCGGTGGTGTTATGCAGGAAAATCATTGGTGTATTAGTCTGATCGCACAACTGCAGAAAATGACTGGCCTTCTTCGCTCCCTGCGGCGTGATTGGTCCATTGTTAGTGATGATGCCGCAGCGCCAGCCACCGATATTCACATGCCCGCATACTGTGTGTTGATCAACGGTGGGTTCAAACTCGAAAAACTTTGAACCATCGCTGACACGCATGATTACTTCACGCATGTCGTAGGGAATGCGTTTATCCTCTGACACAATACCTCTGAGTTCTTCCGCCGGGTACAAAGGCTCTTGAATTTCTTTGTCACGAATCAAACGTCGGCTGGCGTCAGGTGGAAATTGATCAACAATATCCCTTGCAGTACGAATACCATCGGCGTCATTTTCCGCAAGGTACTCACCGGTTTGAGAAATCGTTGCGTGCATTTCTGCACCACCCAGAGTTTCGTGATCAGCCACTTCACCCGTTGCGGCTTTAAGCAAAGGAGGTCCGGCGAGGAATAATTGGGTCTGGCCTTTTATCAATACAACATAGTCAGACAGCGCTACTTGGTAAGCGCCACCGGCGGTTGCGTTACCGTGAGAAACGGTAATTTGAGGTATGCCGGCAGCAGATAACTCGGCCTGTTGCGCATAAACACGCCCGCCATCTAGAAAGCCATGCGCACCCCAAGGGTCAGGGTCACCACCACCAGCAAGGTTACCCCCGCCACTTTCACTCAAGGATATAATCGGTAAACGCGTCTGCAAAGCGATTTCCTGAAGTCTTAAATTTTTGCGAGTTGTTGCCGTAGTAATCGTGCCACCCTTGATCGCATAGTTCCAAACCATGACCAGTACTCGGCGACCGTTAACGAAGCCTATACCAACAATGATGTTGCCACCCGCGGATGAACCGTCTGTATCGCCATTCATTAGATAGCCAGCAATCGAATTCAATTCCAAAAACGGTGAGCCAGAATCTAATAAGTGCGCGAGCCTCTCCCTTGGTAACAACTTGCCCCGCTTGGACGCTCTGTCCCGATACTTTTCCTCACTCTTTCTTATGTTGGCTTCGACACCACGCACTTTGCGAACGTAGGTATTCATGAAATCAACATTGGTTCGAAATGCTTGGCTGGTCACATCCAGTTTAGTTTCAAGTTGGCTCACGATGTTGTCTCCGCTGATGCCGGTTGGCTCAAGTCTATATTGTGTTCGTCAAAAGTAAGTTCGATGAGTAACTGGCGATTTTTCACCTGCTGACCTTTTGCGACGCTGATATTTTTAACGACACCGTCTGCGTCTGCAATATGTCGATGCTCCATCTTCATTGCTTCTACCAGCACCAGTGCATCGCCTTTTTTCACCGTGTCACCAACATTCACCAGCACATCGATCACCAAACCCTCGGTAGATGCATTGATATAACCGTTAGCCGTATCATCCTCTGACAGGACAGGATGGTAAGTTGTGCGGGTCAAGTTGATGACCTTGTCGCCTATATCAATACTGACCTGATCAT
This sequence comes from Pseudomonadales bacterium, assembly GCA_029251375.1. GTDB lineage: Bacteria > Pseudomonadota > Gammaproteobacteria > Pseudomonadales > Azotimanducaceae > JAHRVQ01. Next base: position 5,245 of record JAQXDL010000019.1, read on the forward strand.
CCCAAACAGCAAAACAAGCAGACCTTGTGACACCGTTAAATGTATAGGTCAGTTGGTTTTGATAGAAAGCCACATTCATCAGTTCAATACTTTCATCGTTCACCGACACTTCAAATCCTGTATCCGTTTGTCGACAAAATGTTTGCTGGCATGAGCCATCAATACCTGTCCGGTAGGTTTCAGAACGCAACATCGGCTCTGCATTACTCCAGCCAGCAAGAGGATTGTTGTTATCCTGAATCACGGTGCTTGCGAGGGCGTAATCCAACGTGGTGATGCCCGTATTCAAACGGGATAAAAGCGCATCGTCTATGAAACTCGTTGTTGCATCGCCCTTGATGAAATTCGGTTCACTCAAAAGCTGAACCAGAAATGTTTTGTTTGTAGTTAAACCAAGCACTTGCGTTTTTTTCAGTGCACGCACAAGTCGGCGTCGCGCTTCTTCTCGCGTTTGCCCCCACGCAATAACCTTTGCCAACATCGCGTCGTAGTATGGCGAAACCACAGCACCAGAATAAACGCCATGATCAATGCGGACGCCCTCACCATCATCGGGTTCAAATAACCTCAGTTCACCTGTTTGCGGCATAAATCCATTCGTCGGATCCTCTGCGTAAATTCTAACTTCGATGGAGTGCCCCTGCATTTCCACGTCTTGCTGTTCAACAGGTAAGCGACCGCCGGCTGCGATCTGCAGTTGCCAATCGACCAGGTCGACACCTGTGATCATCTCGGTAACAGGATGTTCAACCTGCAGACGGGTATTCATTTCCAGAAAGTAAAAATTGCGATCTTGATCAACCAAAAACTCGACGGTGCCAGCGCCAACATATCCAACGGCTTTTGCAGCGTTAACGGCGGCCTCACCCATCGCCTCTCTCAGCTTGTCTGTCATAAAAGGCGAAGGGGCTTCTTCGATAACTTTTTGATGTCGCCGCTGGGCACTACAATCACGTTCAAACAGGTGAACAACATTACCTTGTGAGTCAGCGATGATCTGAATCTCAATATGACGCGCATCAACAACCGCTTTTTCAAGTATTAATTCGTCGCTGCCAAAGGCACTACTGGCTTCAGCCCGCGCTGACTGCAGGGCCTCAACGAATTTATCGGCCGATTCGACCAGCCGAATACCCCTGCCGCCACCACCGGCTGCAGCCTTAACCATGACTGGATAGCCAATTACTGCCGCCGCTTGAATGAGCGTTTCATTGTCCTGTGCGGCATCTTGATAACCGGGTATACATGGCACATCCGTGCTGAGCATCAGTTTTTTTGCGGCGGCTTTGTTACCCATAATTTCAATCGCTTCAGCTGACGGGCCGATAAACGTAATACCAGCCTGAAAGCATCGATCAGCGAACTGTGCGTTCTCCGACAAAAAACCGTAACCGGGATGAATCGCGTCTGAACCGCTGGCAATAGCAGCTTGAATAACCTTATCCATATCAAGATAGGATTCAGCGGCGGTACTGCCACCTAGGCTCACCAACTCATCGGCCAAAGCCGTAAACAATGCGTCCGCATCTGCATCACTATGAATGGCGACAGCATCATAGCCAGCAGCCTGTACACTCTCAATTATGCGACAAGCGATCTCGCCTCGATTAGCTATCAATACTTTGTTGATCACTAAATATATTCCTCTGAATGAACGACACGAATCATTTAATTAGACCAGCTTGTTGCGCAAGTGCTCTAGGCACTTCGATATGCTTGGCTCGAATATATTCGCCCATGCTCTTGGCTTGGCTATCCATACGCACCGACGATGAAACCCCCTCACCTAAAATACCGTGTATATAAAAGTTGAGTGCATTTAAGTTGGGTAACTCATATCGATCGATATTGAATTGCGCTGTGTCAGCCATCAACTCTTTAAACTTTTCGACCGTTAGAAACTCATACAAAAAACCATACGCTTGCGGCGTCTTTGCCCAAACCCCCACGTTAGCGCAGCCACCTTTATCGCCAGAGCGCGTGCCAAACAGTCGGCCAAAGGGAATTGTGACGAGTTCGCCAGCCGGTACGTCGGGAATTTTCACCGGCAGTTGTTGATAATACATGGGCTCAAGCCCTAACTGACTAGTGGGTTTAACCTCAGTCTTTTTGCCATCAACATACACATTCTCTGTGATGTACTGACTATCAACGAGTGCAGGCCAATATGAAATAAAAGAGCCGCCACCACCGGGTCCTACTTTCGAGATAAAGCCAGGATAGTTCGCAAGGGCCAGCTCAATCATCTTTGCGGAAAACACACGGCCGACCAACGCAGGGTTTTTCGATTTGACGCTGAGACGCAACGTCGCGTGTGCCGTTTCGTTGCTTTCGGGATTTTCCTTATCGCTCCTGACAAGCTGTTCGCTCACTTCATCAAATTGATCTCTACCGCCAACCGACTGAAACAGTGTGTCCGTGAAAATCTTCGCCTTCTCTTCAATATCTAGTCCGGTCAAAACGATATCTAAACCATTTCGATAACCGCCAACTGTGTTAATGCAAACCTTGTGCGTTGGCGGTGGTGACGATCCACGGCAACCTGAAACATAAACACGATCGTCGCCGATCTGCTCAATCGACAGCGTATCAAAATGTGCAATGACATCAGGGTTCAGATAGGCCGGCGACGATATCTCATACAAGAGCTGTGCTTTAACAGTACCAACTGACACTAAACCACCGGTGCCAGGATGTTTGGTGACCGTAAAACTGCCATCGGCCTCGATCTCTGCAATCGGGTAACCCATGTTGTGAAAACTGGGGACTTCTTGAAAGAAAGAATAGTTTCCACCGGTGGCCTGAGCGCCACATTCAATAATGTGACCTGCTGCAAGCGCGCCGGCTAATGCATCATAATCGGAGCGCTGCCAGTTAAACTTCCATGCAGCGGGACCTATAACCACAGCGGCATCAGTCACGCGGGGGCAGATAACAACGTCTGCACCTTGATCCAGGGCTTCCTTTATTCCCCAAGCGCCGAGGTACGCATTTGCGGTCACGGTTTCATTGTCTGTCGAAGATAACGGAATGTCCCGATCCAAATTGGTGAACGTTTCCCCCTGAGCCTGCAGTGCCTCCATGCGAGGCACAAGATCATCACCGTCAATATAGGCGACTTTTGTTGTTACGCCCATCTCAAGCGCTAAAGCCTCTACTGCCTCAGCCATACCCTTCGGATTCAAACCACCGGCGTTGGTGACAATCTTAATATTCTTTTCCATACAGATACCAAGCACATCTTTGAGCTGCTTCATAAATGTCCCGACATACCCACCCGTGGCGCGCTTTTGCTTCTGGTCGTAGAGTATTGTCATTGTGAGTTCAGCCAAGTAGTCCCCCGTTAACACGTCAATGGGACCCCCTTCGACCATGTCTAACGCAGCGGACAGTTTGTCTCCATAGAATCCACTACAGTTCGCTATCTTTATCGCTTCAGGCATACGTTCCTCCTAGGAACTCGTTAAATCTTACTGCCCTTTAAGGTGGGCGAAGATTTCGTTATTTATCTTGTGTCTGTCTCTCGTTTCGTCTTGTCTCGGCTTGTATCTTGCCTTGTAGATCACCGTATACTTTTTCTGTCGACTTTCTTGTTAACACTTTTGATGCTTAACATAGTCAGTTCGGTTTTCATCACTCTCTCGCATGCGCAATTGAGGCGCGATCATGTCAATCCATCGCTCTATATGCTTAGAGGTTTCATCGGCGTCATTCGTATACCGTTCTTGGATCACCAAACCGCGCATAAAAGATCGCGTCATGTTCATAAGCGCTTTAACATCTTCGTCATTACCATCTACCGCCTCATAAGTGTCGATAGCGTTTTGATCCAAAGCTCGGCCCCATTGTAATAGGTTGTCAGAGATCCTAGTTTGCAGCGCTTTGTCAGCACGAGCAGCATTAAGTATCTCGAGCAAAGCACGATAAGCCGCAGTGTTGATTAATTTTTCCCAAGAACGCCGTAACGACGCATCGACCGATTCAAATCGTTGTTGTGCCTTGGTTGTGGTCACACCGGCGACAGACCTTTGCAGTAAACGATCGGCGGTTGCTGCGATAAGATCTTCTTTAGACGCAAAGTGATGCTGCAAGGCGCCCTTTGAAAAGCCTGCCATTGTGGCCACTTTGTTAAGCGTCGTATCACCATAGCCAACCGCGTAAAGACATGCGATCGCGGCGTCACATATCGCGGCCTGAGCACGCTGGCTCTTTATGCGTTGCTTGTTCGGTGCAGTCTCGGCGTTATTCATCGTTCATGAGTTCTTTTTTTTGCAGGCTGAATTTGTTGGAAATGCCTATAAACCGAGTTTGAGACTATCATAGGTAGTAATCACGAAAAAGCCATCCGCAAGGATTGTTTTGTACCTGCAGCAGTCACGATCTGACCTTTTCGTGGATTACCTAGACATTAAAAAAGTAACGACGAGGGTTCGTCACAAACAGTTTTTCGATAGTTGCATCTGAAACGCCCATATCCTTTAAATCAGGGATAACTTTACGATGAATATAGAGAAACTGGTCCGGATTATGTCGAGCAAAATCATGGGTATCAGGCATCGTGCCGTCCGGGTTCTCTTTTATTACCGCCAGACAAATACAGTCGTGGGACGGACACAAACGATCCTCGTAACCCATATCGATAAGGCGCTTCATGGTCACCGTTCGCATATGCGGACTTACATTGCGGCCCGGATAGCGATCCAAACCAAGGTAGCAGCCTTGATCCAATATCCATTCGAGGTATTCCGTGTCCGTCGTATCGTTGCAGTGATCGATTTTGACACGAGTTAAATCGACACCCTCCTCCTTGAAGATCTTAATCTGTTGTCTGGCAACATGACCGGTCGGAAAGGAATGCGCCATAATCGGCAGACCGGTATCCAAATGGGTTCTTGCGACCGCTCGCGCCATCACTTCGAGGTCTGGCGTCACACCTTCAAAGTCCGCCGCACATTTGAGTAAGCCAGCTTTGACATCCGTACCTCGAAAACCCTGCGTGACGTCACGTAAAAACTCCTGATGCATCTGATTCACCGATACACCCTGTAGAAACCGGGGCACATCTAACCACCAGCCAGTGACATTAATAATATTGACGCCAGATTGCTGCGAAGCCAACTTAAGTAGTGGTACATTTCTGCCAAGGTCAAAAGTTGTGCAGTCAACAATCGTGTCGATACCCGCTTGCTTGGCGGCAACTAAGCCTGCCACAGCCCGCTCTTCCCTTTGGCTACCTAACAGGTCGGGGTAGCTGTCGTACAATCCACTCGCGCTGATCATGACGTGCTCATGCATCAGTGTGAAACCGAGTTGATCTGATTCGATTGATCCTAGGACGGTATTCGTGGTCGTCATTTAAGTGCCCCGGCTAACGTGAAAGTTGTATGGATAATTCATCCTTGTCGCAGAAATTGCAAGTTGTGGTACTCGCATTGTCGAAAGTGAACGGGTAAATTCAGACACTGATTGCAAAGAAATTGGGGATAAGAAATGACCATAACCCTTAAACCGCAAGAAAATAAATCAGGCGATGCCAGCATTGCCGATCAAGGCTTTGGAAAGGTCGCGGCTGCGCCCGCTGTGCTGTTTGATCCAATACGACAACAGACGGAAGCGATTCGCTTTTTTACTGACAACGGCTTTGTTGTCCTGTCACCCTGCCTTGAGCCAGCTGAGATTACGGCACTAAATGAATTTTTTGATCGTACTCAAAAACAAAGACCCGACTCATGGGGTTTAGGCAGAAGCCGTAAACCCCATCATCGAGAACAGGGGCTTATATTCTCGCAGCCCCTACTCGACTACCCTGAACTTGATGTTTACCTGCAGCACCCCGCATCCTTTCCAATCGTTTCAGCGCTATTAGGCGGCGAAGATAGCGTACGATTCAGTGAACTGAATTTTAGAGAAACACCTGAAAACGCCGGCACTGGCTCGATGAATTTCCATCACGATGCCGTTAGAGAGGATCGCCTGCTACGCAAACCCTATATGCCCTGTGATTGGCTTTGTGCGATCCATTATCTGACTGACGTCGGCGATCAAACCCCGGCATTTTGCGTCGTGCCGAAAAGCAACCAGTTTGATACGTTGAAGGATGCCCACGAATCTCTAGGTAACGAATATGTTGAGTTACCGATTCATGGCCCCGCCGGAAGTTGTGTTTTATACGATACCGCGACCTACCACACACGCCTGGACGGTGACGGCAAAAAGTCACGACGCACATGGCATCAGTACTACGCCCGTGGTGGATGGTTGCGAAGCTCTTTACCGACGACAGATAAGTATCAGCGCTCTCCTACACCCGCGTTAACCGATTGGAATCTTTTTCCGGAAAGATTGGCGATGCATGATGATGCTAAAATGCGCCTATTCTTCTCACATTGGAATTCGGCTCAGGGTGAATGGGTTGCTTCGGGCTTCGATGAGCAATTACGAAAGTCGATGCCGCGGGGAGATCAGTAGCTTTATTGCGGCAGTGTTAGGTTTCTTTTTGTTACCGTACCCGAGCGACTCGTCGTAACAACGGTAATCATCGTTTGGGTTTGGCTTTGAGCTAAACTCGCTTTGTTAATCTCATAAAAATAGTTGTTCAGCTTTTTTACGACCACTGTCTCGGGTTTGCCTCCGACGGGCATCTCAACAGTGACACTGTCAAACGCCTGACGACTATCAATCGCTGCAAATATCAGCCGATCTTTAGCGTCTAACGGTGGTTCAACGAACTCAATTGTCGCTGTCCCTAGGGGTTTCCAGACTGAAACAAGCTTTTGGCCAAGACCGTAAAACATGCGATAACCACGTTCATGGATAGTGGCGGGCAAAACCCATCGCATACCCGATAACGCCCCGGTCGTTAGATGCTCGGTACCACCGATGCGTTGGTGACTCCGATAATGTGTATGGCCTGATAAAACGTAATCAACGCTATGTTTGGCGAATAAACCGTCGTCATCGGCACTTTGGTCTTCTTCAAATGGCCAATCCGGATCGAAATGAAACGGTTCGTGGTTTACAACCACCAACGTCTGATCTTGATGCGCCAGCAGATCTTGATCTAACCATTGGGATATATCAGGCGTCATTTTGCCGTAACTCCAACTTTCATCGTTACGAACATCGTCGTTCAAATCTAAATCTTTATCAGACAACCGGTCTTTTTGAATCACTCTCGAATGCGTATCAAGGGCAACAAAGTGAAATTGACCATAATCAAAACTAAAGTGAGTCGGACCCAGGTTTTTCTTATACAACCGCTTGCCGTACCCGGGTTGCGAAGGCAGAAAATCCAGTCGTTCGGTACCAGCCAATTCGTTATTGCCAATGGTGTTGTATACAGGTGCTTCTATGTTTTTTTCAATATCACGATAGTAGTCAAACCAACGTTGTATCGCTTGCGCGGTACCACGATTACTCTCAAGAATCAGATCCCCGCTGTTAATGACAAAATCCGGTGAAAGACCGTTGATCTCTGAGAAAGCCGTTCGAATTGTGGCGTCGAGATTATTTAATCCCTCCTGTCTAAGGTAGCGTGAATAGGCGTCATAAACCGTACTGTCGAGATAGGCTTCCGATTCAGACACCCATCCAACGGATTTAAGCTCACGTCGAAGTTTATCGATAACCTCGTCGCCATACTGTTTTTGCAGCAACCCAACAGCGATGAGGTTGTAGACAAAATCCGGCACAAACCAAGGCACCTGAGGGCTTGAATAGGCTAGAAAATCTTTCGCCTGATCATAGACATGACTATCTGACAGTTGAACAAAAAATATCTGATCTTTCGACACTGAGTTTGGGTCGGACCTGCGCAGTACAAAATCAACAGAATCTGTACTGACGGGTTTAAACCACTGATCAGCGTTGTAACCCGCCTGCCGTGTCACAAAGATAAACTCACCAACATCTTTTGTATGGCTATCTTCAAGCATGTAATAGCCCGAAGCCGATGTGCGGGTGACGGCAACACCATTGCTGACCAGGATGCCCTCAAGCCCTATTCGGCTGATGATTGAATCGCCTGGGCTTGTATCAATCAGGCTTGAATCGCCTAAATAGACATACCCTGATGCTGCCTCAACATCGCTAGGCAGACTGAGCATTAAGAACAACGCAGAACTTAATACTAAGCTAAAGCTTCGAACGCTCATGTCTACTTTATCACCCGTATGGTTGTAAGAGTTGATTGCAGTGGTCTGATAAGGAATACACAATAACGTATCAATAGGTTTTCTCAGACCGCCTCGGGCGTCATCGACATACTGAGAATACGTCTATTGGCTGCCCGCAGTCGATATTTAGGATAACCAATATAAACGTCACAGGCCTTTTGCCAAAGTCTTTCGTACTCGTCGTTATCTGTAACGTCGTTGGCGACGTATGTTGCGGCATATGAATCACCAAGGGCTGTAATAAAGGCCAGCTCTGCTGGAGGATGCTTCTTCAAATTGTAATACCAACAGGGGTTTCGCTGCTGTCCCCAATTAGAACAAACTAAAGCAATCGCTTCGCCGTCAGGTATGCCTATAAAAGGTGTTGTTCTGGGCAAGTTCGATTTTGCACCGTTGTTAGCCTAACCCTTAGCAGACAAAGACACTTTCTTGCAGCCTGCAAGTGCACAGTATTTGCAAAAATAATTGACGGAAATTTTAGCTAACATCTTCGCTACAGCTAACGTGGTTTAGTTCGCCGTGTTGGCAGAGCTTGCAGCGGGTCTTCTGGCCACGGATGTTTTGGATAACGGCCATTCATTTCTTTTCTAACTTGATGGTAGGAGGATTGCCAAAACCCTGCCAAATCCTGAGTAATCTGCAGCGGCCGACCCGCTGGGGACAATAAATGGACAACAACCGCGACTTCGTTGCCGACCAGTCGCGGTGTTTGTAGACAGCCGAACATTTCCTGCAATTTCACCGCTAGCACCGGCGGTGATTGCAGATAATCGATAGCGATGTTTGACCCGGACGGCACTTTAAATCGTGTTGGCGCGAGCGTGTTAAGTTCAGTACGTTGTTGCCACGTCAACATGGATTCGAGCATGGACATTAGATCAAGTTTTCGAATGTCTTTTAGATTACTTAGCGGGTCGAGGAATGGCATCAACCATTGTTCAAGCTGTTCCTTCAAATATTCGTCATCAACGCGCGGCCAATCAGGCTTATGCAAGGCGGTGCCAATGAGCGAAACCCGTGCCTGCCATTGTCTGAGTTCTGGCGTCCAGTTTAAAGGCCGCAGGTCTGCATCACGTACATGATTCACTAACGCAGTATTCTTAATCTCGACGGGTACCCTCTGCAGTCTTTTTCTGCTGATAATATGTTGGCCGATGGCAGTGTGCGCCTCCGCAACAAAACGCTTCGACTTATCGTCCCATTCTGCGATGCTGCGCAGTGTCTTTAAGTGCGCCAATGCGCCATCAAATAACCCATCGTCCAAACAGGCGGCAGATCGAATTGTGTCACCCTTAACGTGGGCTAAGCCGCCTACATTGGCCGCAGATAACCATCGATGTTTACCAAGGCTTTGATTACCTGCCAGATTTGCACTGCGTCCATTAGATAGTTGATAGCCGCCTGAATGTCTCTTTCGCGCGATGCGGTCCGGATAGGCACAAGCCAATAGGTAGCCTTCTAGTTGAGAGCGAAGCACAGTAAAAGAAGGTTGTTTTACTTCGATCTGCATTAACTGTTGCTCTAGTTGACGCGCGAGTTCTCGCGTTCTTTGCAACCATCCCCGGTGTTGTCTTGGGCAGCTTCTTTCACCTGTCAGCATCTCAAGCGGCGAACTTATATCGGCCTGGTCATCAAAAGGGTATCGATCGGATAGTAATGCCGCCATTAAACAGGCTGTATCGACCGCATCAATGGCTTTACCACAAATTAGCATGTGAGCAATTCGGGGGTGCGTTGGCAAAGTTGCCATCGCTTCACCAATCGCTGTGAGTCCAATTTCAGCTGCGTCTATCGACGCTGGGGCGACAGCGCCAAGTTGCTTTAACAAGGACACTGATGTTTGCCATTGACCATTTGAAGGGGTATCCATTAGTTGCAGTTCACTCGGATGAGAAACACCCCAGTGCAATAGTTGCAACGCAAAAGGCGTTAGATCAGCGTTCAGGATCTCAGGTGGCGATTGCTGGGCAAGCAGGTGTTGCTGTTCTTGCGACCAAAGGCGATAGCAGCGTCCGGCTCGCAAACGCCCCGCTCGGCCTGAACGCTGTGTGGCTGAAGATTGTGAAATTTTAACCGTATGTAATCTGGTCATACCGGTGCTCGAATCAAACCGCGCTTGTCTCGCTAAACCTGAATCAATCACAATATCGATGCCGTCAATAGTTAGACTGGTTTCTGCAATATTGGTGGCAAGCACAATTTTATGCGCGCCCGCCTTTGCTGGCGCAATAGCGGCTTGTTGTTGCTCTAAACTGAGATTACCGTACAGGCAATGAACTTCGAGGTGCTTTGGTAAACTGGATAAAGCATCCCTTACTCGACCAATTTCAGCCTGTCCCGGCAGGAAAACCAACATGCTGCTCGAAGGGTTATCATTGATTGCTGTTCTAATCGTCGTCACCACACGATCAGTAATTCGATCACGGGGTTTACTGGCGCCCGTATAAATGACATCAACGGGAAACTGTTTACCTTGGCTAGTCAGTACAGGCGCGGAGATGAGGTTAACGATCTTTTCACTGTCGAGCGTTGCTGACATGACTAACAATTTTAGAGGCTCTGACTCTCTAAAAATCGCCCGGCCTTTTAAGCACAAAGCTAACGCAACGTCAGAGTCCAAATTACGCTCATGAAACTCGTCAAATATAACCAGACCTGCCTGCTCCAGTGATGGGTCTTGCTGAAGCATTCGAACCAGTATGCCCTCGGTGATGACTTCGATCTTGGTTGATCTACTCACCTTGCTTTCTAGCCGCATTCTGTAGCCGACAGTCTCGCCTACCGGCTCCCTTAAAAGAGACGCCATGCGTGTCGCTGCAGATTTTGCCGCAATACGCCGCGGCTCAAGTACCAGAATCTTTTTATCCGTCAACCAGGCTTCGTCCATCAAGGCAAGCGGCACAATCGTCGTTTTACCGGCGCCGGGCGGCGCTTGCAGTACGACCTGGTCAGCTAGGCTGAACTGGTGCTTTAGCTCTGCGAGGACTTGGTCTATAGGCAATCCAGACCGAGCAAAGGGCTTTACAAACATAGGCGTTTAGTTCGATATATTTCGTTGAGTGTGCGATTCGATTCATTGAGGCTGCAGTTTCGCACAGCGGCATTGTCAAGCAATGACATTACTAAAATCTTTATGCGTGACAGCAGCACGGTCAATTTTCCTGAACTATTGCTTTTAAGGACCCCGACAGGCGTCGTTGAAATTTTAGCGGACGTATCCGGATGCAAAAAAGATGGCTTACGCTAGCGCCCTACCTCAGCGCAGCCAAGCTATCTCCGACTTAGGTTGTTTCATGCTGCTGCGAAAATCTTACAGGAACAACGAAAAACCAACCGTTGAAAATACGTATTCTTCTTCGCGACATCAACGCCTTCGCTCGCCTTTTGAACGGAGAAAGACACTGACCAGTTCTTGAAAAAATAATTTGCGCCTACAATATACCAACCTTGCGCATGGGTTATCGTGATGGCGTTAAACATATACTCGCCACACAATGTCGCAAAGATATTCCACTGGCCATTATGGCTGACTGCAAGTGACGGTAAGCCCAACCTCTCCACCTGTCGAAACTCTGAGCACATCGCGTTCCCTGTTTTGAACCCGCATCAGGGAAGCTTTCGGATCCACTCAGAATTGGCTGCTTCAGGTCCGTGCTCGATGACGCGCTGGTGCACTTCATTCACAGCATCGTAGATCATTCTTGTTGCGTCAGGGATTGATATATCCTTCGGCAGGTAAATCGGTTTTTGATAATTCGCTGATGCGGGACCAGGGAATATTTTGTTTGTCCCTTTTGGCCTGAGCTTGTTTAGACCAGTTAAATAACATGGAACAATCGGTACGTTCTGTTTAAGCGCCAGTATCGCGACACCGTGTTTAAAGCGCGACAATTTGCGAGAAGTTGAACGGGTGCCTTCAGGGAAGATAGCGAGATTGCCACCCTGCTTCAGTAACCATTCGGAATATTCTAACGTGGCCGAACCGCCGCCCCGTTTGATCGGAAAACTGCCGACGACCAATGAATTGTACCAAGGCTGCAAAGCCAATTCTTTTCTGCCGCCGCCATCTTTTAGAAACCATCGGTCTGCAGCCGCGCCAAAATAGATGTTCCATTTAATCTTCTGCGGCAAACCATGGAACAATGCTAAAGCATCAAAGTGGCTGGTGTGATTACCGACAACGATGCAAGGTCCCTCGATATTTTTGAAATGATGTTTTCCCGTTGCGGTGAACGGCTTACAGTATTTCCACATCCAACGGGAGTATTGATACCAACGCATTGAAGCGCGCGCGACTTTTGCCCACCATTCAACCTGCCATTCGTGTGGACCTTCTGTTCGAATCTCTTGCTTGACCATGCGCTCAAACAGATCTATATCAATGCCTGGCAGCAACATAGATTCCGGTTGATGGGTAAGTTCAAGCTGAAGCGCCGCTTTCATGGCGCGGAAATTGTCCGACACTTCAAAGATCGTGCAGTGATTAAATTCTCCCATGACATGATAATCGGCGAGAATCGTTGCCTCATATTCTTCCAGCGTCCTGCGTACGCCGCGAAGTTCGTCCGGCGTTTCTAACACCTTTTTCATGCCGTCTGGGGTGAGCCGAGTCAGCAGCACATAGGCCGGCATGCCCTATTCTCCACCAGGTGCGTTGCCGCTTAACATCTCCACAAAATCATCTACGCCGATCGCGGGTAGCGTTGTAATTTGAATAGAACCTCGAGACCCGAGCTCAACGGTCAATCTGGCCATCACCTCATTAGTCGGTGCTTCGATGATGTTTACGAAATCGTAACCACCCATCGTTGCATATTGAGCAGTGACACGGGCGCCCATCGACTCAACTTCTTTATTGACCTCTTTCAGACGTTCTGGGCGTTCTTTAAGGGTCTTGCGTCCATCATCAGTCAAATTGCTGAGCATGATATAAGTAGCCATTGATTCTCCTTTTGCCACTTTTGGGCAGGTATCATTATTTTCGACGTCTACTTACTTACCAGTAGACTCAATCTGTCTTGTATTGAAATTCAAATATTCGTACATGCGCGTCCAACTGCGATTATAGAGACGTTATCGCTCTAACACGTATCGCCCGGGCGCGATATCTAAGGCTGGATGCTCAACTGAGCCCAGCTCTTGTTTCGCTTCGATCATCGGACCAGAGCGCTGCTTCAGCCAATCAATCCAGTGGATCCGCCAAGACCCGCCAACTTCCTCAGCCAGGCTAATCCATTCATCGGTATCTTCAGGCAATTGATCAGCGATCCAATACTTCATGTATTTATTCGGCTTATTGCTGATCGTTTGAGTATGGTTTTGGTTAGTCAATACAAATTCAACATTACCGCCATAAAGTTGTGTCGTTCGATAGCAACCACGCCAAGGTGTAATGTGATCGGTGCTGCCCGCCATAATGTACGTATCATGCTCTATCTTAGACAGATCAATGTTCTTGCCCCGGAGCCGCAATTCACGTTTAGCCAGTTTGTTCTCCCAAGCGAGATCCAAATAATCACACTGCAAACCGGCTGACACACGCGTGTAGTCCATCGACCAGAACAGTAGCGGATGCAGAGGCGGATTCTTGCCGAGCAGATAATTATCGCGATAAAAAGCCATCACGCTCTCTTCCGGTGTCAGCCAAGCGAACATCTCAAACACATCTTTCTCATCGAATATGCCGGCGGCTTGAACCCGACTTTTTTGCATCTCAATAGAACGTTCGGAAACAAATAATCCAAAGTCGCTGTCCTCTGGGCGATTATCGAGGATATTGACGAACAGCGAATGGCTATGAATGGATTCATCACCCTGCGCATTAAGTAAACCTATCGCAGCCGCTGTAGTGATGCCGCCCGCGCAAAGCCCCATGACGTTAACTGTCGGTTGCCCTGAAATCTCTTTCATGACTTCGACCGCTTTAATTACAGCTTCAGCGTAGGTTTCTAGATTCCAATCACGATCATTTGCAGTTGGGTTACGCCAACTGACGGCAAAAACGGTTATACCCGCTGCAAGCAGTTCTTGAAAAAGGCTCCTGTCAGGTGTTAGATCGCCGAGATAGAATCGATTGACCTGACTGAACACGTATAAAAAGGGTCGCTCGTGCGTTTGAGCAACCGTTGGTAAGTATTGAAGCAGTTCAAATACTTCACTTCGATAGACAACGGCACCCTCGCTCGCAGCAACGTCTTTGCCTATGACAAATGCATTTCTGTCGGCAACCGCAGGATAACCATGATTATGACGCAGATCATCGAGATAGTTTTTGATGCCATTAACAAAGCTCTCGCCTTTGCTATCGAAGAGAATCTTTAGCGCTGTCGGATTGCTGTAGAGGTTGTTCACGGGTGCAAGCATGTCTTTTAAGATACCGAGCAAAAAGCGCGCGCGCTTTTCGTCCATATCAGTCAGTTCGCTTTCATCGAGCCAACGATCTAGCGAATCGCCGACCGCGAGATAATATTGACCAATACGCTTATAAAATGGATTTTCGTTCCAAGCTGGATCTGAGAAACGTGGATCTGCACTGAGATCAAGACTGCTGAACCCCAGCATGATCGCGGTAGATTCACTCATCAGGTGTTGCCAGACATTCGTCAGCACCTTTGGATGCCGAGTCATCTGATCGATCAAGTCCTGAAGCGCCTGAAGGATCTCTTCCCTGTCGATACCCAATGCTAAATTTAGCGCGACACCTTGGGACTTGCGGTCGGAAAGTTCTTCGACACTATCAACCATGTTGACTCCTTTGTATTTTGGTAAAGCTAACCTTTTCGCTTTTGCTTAAACAGATTAGGCCTTTTGTAAACGTCAATGTGAGCGATTCGCCTATGCACCATTGAACGTGACCCTTACATTCTTTTGTACCCTAATCAGCAATGACTGGCAATAACGTCGCATAATCGATACGTGCTTTTCTCTCGTATCTTGCGACCCGATCAACCGTTCCTTACTGAAGGTGATTGATATTATCGAAATCACGAATGACAGGTTCCGCATACCAATCAAGATGCGTTACACCCGTATTCGACATATGGTAGTCAGAAAAAGGAAAAGGTGATCCTGTCAGAATCTTCGCGAAGGCAATAGCCATTGCTGCACCGTGACTAACAATAACGACTCGCTCTTCAGGATGACGTTGTTTAATTTGCAGAAGCGCTTGGGTGAATCGATCGCAGACACCGCTAAGAGATTCACCCTGATCAGGTGCATAACTATGATCGGCGGCGATCTTTTCAAAGAATTGATGATCTGCACCGAGTGACTCGTAAGGTGTGTCTTCTAGAACCCCAATACCGTATTCCCTAAGACCCACATGGGTTTCAGGCGTGATCCCGAGATGATTCCCGATAGCTTGAGCTGTATTCAGAGTTCGCTTTAAAGGGCTGCTGTAAATCTTTGATATTCCACTATTTTTTTCACCAAAATACCTCCCAACCTTAAGCGCTTGAGTCGTACCTTGGCTATTCAATTCGCTGTCGGTCGAGCCATGCCAACGCCGATCCACGTTGGCATTAATCTCACCATGGCGTAC
The DNA here is from genome assembly GCA_029251375.1 of Pseudomonadales bacterium. Taxonomy (GTDB): domain Bacteria; phylum Pseudomonadota; class Gammaproteobacteria; order Pseudomonadales; family Azotimanducaceae; genus JAHRVQ01. Next base: position 20,959 of record JAQXDL010000019.1, read on the forward strand.
AAAAATCAGTTCAGTCATCGCTACCATTCACCAACATTTTCCATCGAAGCCCAGGGCTCTTGCGGGGCAAGCGGCTTACCTTCTTGGAGGAGCTCGATAGATACGTTATCGGGTGAACGAACAAATGCCATATGGCCATCGCGAGGCGGACGATTAATTGTGACGCCGCCGTCCATCAATTTCTGGCAGGATTCATAGATATTGGGTACCGCGTAGGCTAAATGTCCGAAGTTACGACTACCTTCGCCTAACGTATCACCATCCCAATTATAGGTAAGCTCAACCTGCGAATCAGGATTACCCTTAGCGCCAAGAAAAACTAATGTAAATCGGCCTTGTTCAACCTCAACCCTACGCTGTTCTTCCAAACCAAGATGCTTGCAGTAGAAGTCCATCGATTCATCAATGTCTTTCACTCTAACCATGGTGTGTAAATACTTCATGTGACAACCCTTTCATCTTTTAACATCGTGTAGTTCAAGAATAGAGAGGTCCGGCGCTCGAAACAACACCTAGCGGGGCAACTGCTCAACAAGTTGTTGCATCAGTCAACGTCGATGCACAAATCAACAAGTTATCAGAGGCGTTAACCTGAACGATCATCATTGATAGCTAAATGGCGAGGCGTTTCACAGTCCTGGATGCCACCTGCCGGTTCTGGCAGATGGCCGTTCAAACGACACTTAAGAAATAATTACGAGGGTTTCAAGCGCGCTACAGTTTCGAGCGTTTTAGCGCAGGCATTTGCGGCCTCAAGACCTTTAGTCGCAAAGTGATCGAAATAAAATTTGTCTCGCCCTTCTGACATAAAGTCCTGCGCAGTGAGGATGCCGTAAATGACGGGAATCTCTTTATCAACTTGAATTCGCATAATCAGGTCCATAACTGACTGGGCGACAAATTCATGCCTGTAGACACCGTGATCAACAATCAAGCCGGTAACAATAATCGCATCATACGGCCCGTTGGGCGAGTTATCAGCGGCACAAAGTTTAGTCAGTAAAGGAATCTCTACAACCCCAGGGGCTTCGAAGTAATCTATCTCACAAGTGACTAATTCGGCTATACGCTGACTAAAACCATCTTTAAATTGATCAACGGTCTCTTTGTGCCAACATGATTGTATGAGCGCAAGTCTGAACATCGCGAGGCTCCTATAGATAAGTTATGGAATGGCCCGATCTGGTATGGGGTATTAGTTGCTCGTTATACAACTGTTATGATTAATCAATGCCTTAGGCTTTGCCAGTTTCGGGCTGCGGGCTCTTGATCAAAGCGCCATTGTATTTATCACGATCATTGTATTTCTGGGGGGCATTGTAGGGGCTTCAATCATAGAGATACAACAGCAATCATTTTGCTGAATGATGCACTTGCTGTATCTCATGATCTTTACTTAACAGTGCAAGTAATCCGTTCGGTCCGCCCATATGAAGCGCCCCTACTACAATAAAATAGTCACTCGATGTTTGCAGATAGGTTTTAATCCTGTCCGCCATTTTATGATTACGGGTATCGAGTATGCGCGTCATCTGTTCTGCTAATTGACGTTCAAGTAGATCCGCATCGAATGGCATAAGCTCGATGGCTGCAGATGAACTGTACGACTGCAGCAACAAGGCATACATTTCATCGGCTGCACCGACTCGCCAAGCCCCCATTAATTCTTCAAGCAGAACCTCGAATCGCGGCAATTCAGCTAGTGCGCTAACCACTGAGAGCTCTTGTAGTTCACTAGAATCTCCCGACAGGAGCTTAAGTTGCTCTTCTATACTTTCAAGTTCAAGCACCGGCTTACCTTGCGCCTTTGCCTTGTTTTGGAAAAACAGGTCAACACCTAACTGAGAATCGTAACCCAGCCGTTGTGTTTCAATCATGGCAATGTTTAAAGAAACTACCCAGGGTTTCATTTGTTGATATTGCTCAATTGACTGATGGGTACTGTCGAGGTACTCGCTCAGCGCAGCAAAGCTTGAAGGTAAAAGGTTGTCCGAGAGACGATCAGGTTGTTGGTATCGCCCTTGTGTTAGTAAAAAGTTTATGACGCCAGGATCAGAGGCTTTAGCCAAATCGACCTCAAAAACAGTGATTTGAGAAGCATCGAAGGCCTTTTGAAAAGGTGCGGGCAGTGGATAATCGTTCACTTTCAATACATGGACAGAACCGACCAGATACACAACGGCTTGACCATGTTCTATTTTCCAAAGGCTCAAAGGTGAGCTCTGCACCGCCACTGGAATCAATAACAGCATACACAGCAGCCAATCTGAGACTGCTGGCCAAGCTAATTGCATAACTTTAGGGATGATCAAAGCCACCAACAAAGACCGGGCTCGACCAAGCTGCCTGATCGTTGATTTGCTTAACGCGAATATAATAATAGTCTTGCGTGTTACCAAGGGCTCGGTCAATGAACTGGAAGCTTAGATGTGTTGGGTATGCTTGATCGAGCCACTCAAAAGTGACGATATCTTGATAACCATCAACCAGCATTGTTCTTGTGATAGGACCCTGTTCCAGATCTAACAAACTAATCATGTATCGCGCTGACGCGAAAGTTGCGGGCTGGCGTAAACGCGTTACCACGTCGTTGTCTTCTTGTCCCTCACGCAAGTTAAGTTCAATAATTGCATCATCAGTGACATTGTCCAGTTGCAACAAAAAACTACTCGTTTCGCCACGGGTCCAGGTTATGAAATCAACGCGATTAGCGATTTTGGGGTTTTTTAACACGGCTTGAATTGCAGGTCGTGTAAAAGAAGGCGCTGCTAAACCGCCAATATCTGCCATTTCAGACTTCACATAGCCAATCCACTCTCTACCATTTCGCGGTAAATCGCGCTGTCCCATCGCGGGCGCCGAGGAAGATGTGAAGCTGACCTTTAATCGTCTGCTTTGTGGCGCCGATTCGAACGCAACTGCGCCCTCAGTATCCTCGACAACAGTTGTGTTTCGTTTTGCAAAATTGTGCTGATCAATCACCTTGCCATTCTTAAAAAGCTCGACCTGCATCAACGGAGCCGTGCCTGAAACCTGCCCCTTAATAACCCGCTGTAAACTCGGCGGCGCTCTGCTGCCGGGTGCAGCGCCATTCACGGAGACATCAAGCACGATTTTATCGCCACTGGTGATAAAGGTCCTGCCGCGTCGCAGCGCGTCAATAGGCGTCTCGTTAGGCTGGACTATGATCGCGGTTTTAGCACGCTTATTTGCAAGACCAACGGGTACTGTAATGGCATTATCCGATGCGGTAAAACCAAGACGAAAACCGCGATCCAACAAACGATGGCCATACCATTCAAACCCTCCGTTACCGGTCAGAATTTCTACCAATTGCACATTATTTGAAATTCGGTCATCAAGGGGCACCTCTGCCAGAGCAACTGCAAAGGCCTGTTTGTCGTCGCGACGAAGAGTGTTTGTTGGTATGCCAGCTACGAGATTAGGATACTGAGGTGAAATAACGAGCTGCTGTCCGCCCGACATCAATGTCCTTTTGTCTACCCAACCTTTAGGGTTCTGGATAGCATCCCAATTCTCAGACGTTGTTTCGTCGAGCGACAATCCAGTGATCTCTATGCCCACAGATTCACTTTCACCGTCGCCTTTCGCTGCAAGCCCGGGATAATGGATGGCGTTAACATCTGCCCAGTAGAGGCTATCGCCTGTGTCCTTAATAACAAAGGCACTGGCTTGACTCTTAATCCCGCCGCCACTGGATCGCACCTCTATGGTTGGCGGAATGTCAGTTTGCGGTAACCGCAAATCATCAATGAAGTGCTTTTGACCGACACCCGCATCAACTCGCTGCACGAATGAGCCATCAATCAAAATGTCGAAAGATGGTGTCCGGCCCGATGCGAGATTACCGAATTGATCTAACGGGCGCAGTTGCGCATCAAAACTAGCGCCAGACTCAATATAGGCCGGCACATCAAAAGCGACATCCACCGCGGGCCCCGCAGCAACAACAAGTTTAGCGTCGGACGTTTGCACAAAGTAGGTATGGCCAAAGGGACGGATCAAGATTGGCAAAACAAAGTGCTGCGTTGCCCGGTACGGCATATACAAATTATCGTATTCGAATGTGATTTGGTCGCCGGCTTTAAGCCCTTGTTCGTCAATCAGAAACGACGGTGTTGGGAGGCCCCTACTCAAACCTCCGTAATTACCTTTTAATTGGGTTTGAGACGGCGTCAGATAGCGCGTCTCCGCGCCCTTGCCTACGCGTGCCCTGACAAAATTGTCTCGCTGCTGAATTTGGTTTTGTAAGGGCTGGCCATCCCGCCAAAAGCGGCTGGTTACTATCTCAGAGCCAGCGTTAAGCGGCATGCCTAATGTATAGATTTGACTCAAATTGACTTGATTGGCAACAACAAGGGGTTCGTTTCTAAAGGTTGAACGACCTAAAGAGGCCGGATTAGATTCGAGTTTATCGAGCCACCGACCAAGCTCAATGCCATCAACACCCGCCTGTTCGGATAAAAGGGAAGATTGGACAAACGCATTAGGTCCAGTTCGCCGTTTATGCTCAATGATTGCCTTGACCAATGTGGGGCTCACCACATTACCCTGTCGTTGCAATGATTCTAGCCTCAGGTACAACTCATCGGTTGCATCGCTTGCATCGGTTGCAGCCAAACCGAATGAATGACTGTTGAACAGGCACAGAGCGAGCAAAAATCGTTTAAGAATCATATTGCCAAGTCAACCGATCGCTAGAAAGTCGCGCGTATAAATGCCATTAATGCACCACTTGGCGCATCTTTAGGTGCCCCAAGCTCAACATCAATGGTTTGTCTTGTGCTCGAATTACCCGGAATCATAATGGCGCTTACGTTCGATGAAATCAGTGCTTTAGCGAAGGCTTGCGCTTGAATTTGGTTAACTTCATCGTCCGCAACATAAAGCAGTGCAAATTGCGGGATATTCTTGTCTTTACCTACGTGCGTGATAGGCGAGGCCGCTATTTGCGACGCTGCTTCTTCGCCAAATATAAGCCGGTGCTGTCGTCGTTGCACGAAAGAGCCCAACTCCTTCATCACCCTTGGAATATCAAAACTCATCGTATCGATCGCAATGGTTGCCCTAATATTATTTAAAGACAACC
>JAQXDL010000028.1 GCA_029251375.1 Pseudomonadales bacterium
ATGCCGGGTGATAACGTGAACATGAATGTTGAGTTGATTGCTCCGATTGCTATGGAAGAAGGCCAGCGTTTTGCGATACGTGAAGGCGGCCGAACTGTAGGTGCGGGTGTTGTTGTTAAAATCAGCGAGTAAAATCGCTAACAGAGTTTGATGATTTGCTATGCATGGTAAAACCACGCAACGATAGGCCAGTAGCTCAATTGGCAGAGCGACGGTCTCCAAAACCGTAGGTTGGGGGTTCGATTCCCTCCTGGCCTGCCAAGCAAATCACAAATACCAGGATGTATTAGTTGAGCAATAATGAAATTTCGGTCGGTAAGCTGGATCCGTTGATCTGGTTGGTAGTAGTCGCGATTGTGTTCGGCGGTGTTTACGCCAATATGCAGTTCGTCGCCGAAAGTGTGCTTATTCGAGCAGTTGCTGGCTTAGTGCTAGCAGCTGTTGCAATTGGTATAGCACTCCAGACTGTAAGAGGTCGTGCTGCCTGGGATCTGGCGAGAGAAGCTCGCATTGAAGTTAGAAAAGTAATATGGCCAACAAGGCAGGAAACAACACAGACCACAATGATCGTTGTTGTGGTCGTTATCGTTGTCGGTTTGCTTTTATGGGCACTGGACTCCGGTCTTAGTTGGGGTGTCCAAGCCGTTATTGGTTAACGGGTTGGTAATCACCACTCAGGAGGTTTGAATTGAGTAAAAGATGGTATGTAGTGCACGCCTACTCTGGATATGAGAAGCAGGTTATGCGCGCGCTGACAGAACGTATCTCGCTGTGCTCATTCGCTGAGAAGTTTGGTGAAGTCATCGTGCCAGCAGAAGAAGTTGTTGAGATGCGAGCTGGTAAGAAGCGCAGAAGCGAGCGTAAGTTCTTTCCAGGATACGTTTTGGTTGAAATGGAACTGGAAGACGATACATGGCATTTGGTTAAAGAAACGCCACGTGTTATGGGTTTCATTGGTGGCAAAGCTGATCAGCCTGCACCGATATCTGATAAAGAGGCTGCGACCATTTTGCAACGAGTGCAGGCTGGTAGTGAGCATGTTACGCCTAAGACTGTATTTGAGCCGGGTGAATTGGTTCGAGTTGTTGATGGACCTTTCAACGACTTCAATGGTGTCGTTGAAGAAGTGAATTATGAGAAAAATCGTCTGCATGTAGCAGTGACTATATTTGGACGTTCAACGCCTGTTGAGCTCGATTTCGGTCAAGTCGAAAAAGGCTAGGTCGTAAAGCGCAAAATAGGTAAGGAGCTGCGCCAGATAACTGGCGTTAATCGGGGACCGGAACGAATAGCCGGGTTTGACCCACAAAGGAGTTTTTAGCATGGCTAAAAAGATCGACGCGTATATAAAACTGCAGGTTCCTGCAGGACAAGCGAATCCAAGTCCGCCTGTTGGCCCCGCATTGGGACAGCATGGTGTGAATATCATGGAATTTTGTAAAGCCTTTAACGCTGAGACGCAATCCCTTGAAGCAGGCATGCCTGTTCCTGTGGTTATTACTGTCTATGCTGACAAGAGCTTCACGTTTATTAAGAAAACCCCTCCTGCTTCTGTTCTCTTAAAGAAAGCAGCCGGCGTTGCTAAGGGCAGTCCGACACCGCACACCGAAAAAGTGGGTAAAGTGACACGTGCTCAGCTTGAAGAAATTGCAACTACTAAAATGCCTGACCTAACGGCCAAAGACATGGACGCTGCTGTTCGAACAATCGCGGGTAGCGCAAGAGCGGCCGGTATTGAAACTGAAGGGGTCGTGTAATGGCTAAGTTATCAAAAAGAGCACGTTTGCACAGTGAAAAGATTGAGGTCGGTAAAGCCTATCCTATCGAAGAAGCGGTTCAAATATTAACAGAACTTGCATCAGCAAAATTTTCTGAATCGGTTGATGTAAGCGTCAATCTTGGTGTTGATCCACGAAAATCTGACCAGGTTGTTAGAGGCGCGACTGTGCTACCTAATGGCACCGGTAAAGATGTCAAAGTAGCCGTGTTTGCTCAGGGCGAAAAAGCTGAAGAAGCAAAAGCAGCGGGCGCGGATGTGGTTGGTATGGATGACCTTGCAGCCTCGGTTAAAGAAGGTAATTTGGATTTTGGCGTTGTGATTGCAACACCTGATGCAATGCGAGTAGTTGGTCAGCTAGGACAAATACTAGGTCCACGCGGTCTTATGCCTAACCCACGTTTGGGTACTGTTACTCCAGATGTTGCTGAAGCGGTTAAGAATGCAAAAGCGGGTCAGGTTCGATACAGAACAGACAAAAACGGCATCGTCCATGGTGGCGTAGGCAAGGTTGGTTTTGAGCCACAGGCAATTAAAGAAAATATTGAAGCCCTTTTAGGCGACCTTAAGAAGGGTAAGCCGGCTTCCGCCAAAGGCGCTTATATCAAGAAGATTGTACTGTCCACCACAATGGGTGCCGGCATTCCAATTGATCAATCTACATTAGAGCTTTAGATCTTAAGTAGATCTTAATCTGTAATCTTTCGCTGATCTTTTATTTGATCAGCAGTTAACCAGCTCAGCTGGTAATAGAAACTTTGGGGTTTCTGTTAAGTCAACGTGATTAGCAGAACCTGTCAAAGACCGTAGGTCAGCTAACCGAATAGATAGGTTAGTTGTTAAGTTCCAAATTCCTGAAACGGAAGAAGAGGCCTGCGCAGACGGTGAAGCCCGATTCGAAATTTGAATCTATCGCCGTATTAGGGTGCTTGTACGTACTATGACTCATTTGAGAATTAGCGACGTAGCAAGTTTACAAAAGTCGACACAGGAGTATTACTTGTGCCTATAGGACTTAAAGAAAAGCAGGCGATTGTTGCGGAAGTAAACGAAACCGCGAGCGCTGCGCTGTCTGCAGTCATGGCTGACTACCGAGGTGTATCTGTTGATAGTATGACAGAACTTCGGAAAGTGGCTCGTGACCAGAATGTGCATGTGCAAGTGATTCGTAACACTTTGGCAAAGAGAGCGTTTGAAGGTACTGAGTTCGAATGTATGAACGAAGTATTGCTTGGACCAAACATTCTTGCATTCTCCCTCGAAGACCCTGGTGCTGGAGCACGACTCTTCAAGGATTTTGCAAAAACGAATGAGGCGTTCGAGATACGCGCTCTTAGCGTTGGTGGGAAACTACTAGCGGCCGACCAAATTGATGCGTTGGCTAAATTGCCAACACGTGATCAAGCTTTGGCTATGTTGATGTCAGTAATGCTGGCGCCAGTTACCAAGCTAACTCGCACACTAAACGAAGTACCTACCAAGGTTACTCGTGCGGTTGCGGCAGTTCGCGATCAAAAGCAACAAGAAGCTTCTTAAGTAAATTAACTATTGGAGATAGGACTCATGTCTTTATCAAAAGATGATATTTTAAATGCAATCGCTGAAATGAGCGTGATGGACGTTGTTGAACTCGTTGAAGCAATGGAAGAAAAATTTGGCGTATCTGCAGCAGCAGCCGTAGCCGCAGCACCTGCTGCTGGTGGCGATGCTGGAGCAGCCGTTGAAGAGCAATCTGAGTTTGATGTACTTATTACATCAGCTGGTGAGAAGAAAGTGAATGCTATTAAAGCAGTTCGCGCTATCACTGGACTCGGTCTGAAAGAAGCCAAGGAATTGGTTGACGGTGCCCCTGCTGCAGTTAAAGAAGGTGTATCTAAAGCCGAAGCAGATGAGATCAAAACTCAGCTTGAAGAAGCTGGTGCTTCTGTGGAAGTTAAGTAATCCGAGATTGTATCTTGGAAATAGTTGTGCGAGAGGCTGACAGCATTTATTGCTGCCAGCCTTTTTGCGCTTCAAATTTAGACTTTGCGAGTCGTATCATTGCGGCACGAAGAGTCACCGTTACGAAATAATGATCTAGCCTGGAGGCATTGATGGCCTATTCATTTACAGAGAAGAAACGTATTCGTAAGGATTTCGGCAAGCTTAACACCTTGATGGATATTCCTTATCTTCTTGCTATTCAAGTTGAATCCTACAAGGGTTTCTTGCAAGAAAATCGTGACCCCAAGGATAGAATTGAGAAGGGTCTTCACGCGGCGTTTAAATCGGTGTTTCCAATTGCCAGTTATTCTGGCAGTGCGGCTCTAGAATATGTGAGCTACAGACTTGGGAAAGCACCTTTTGACGTTCGAGAGTGTAAGCTTCAAAGTGCGACCTACGCAGTCCCTCTGCGAGTCAAAGTCAGGTTGATCATTTACGATAAAGATTCGTCCAATAAGGCGATAAAAGATATTAAAGAGCAAGAAGTTTACATGGGTGAAATGCCGCTCATGACGGACAACGGTACGTTTGTTGTCAATGGCATCGAGCGAGTCGTTGTATCTCAGTTGCATCGATCACCCGGTGTATTCTTTGATCACGACAAAGGTAAGACGCACTCCTCGGGTAAATTACTTTACTCCGCACGGGTTATTCCGATGCGAGGCTCTTGGTTGGACTTCGAATACGATCCCAAAGACTGCGTGTTTGTTCGGATTGACAGAAGACGGAAACTTCCAGCAACAGTGTTGCTTCGCGCGTTAGGTTACTCGTCTGAAGAAATACTCGAAATGTTTTTCGACACCGATACTTTTCAGGTGTTTGAAGAAGGCTATGGTCTGAATGTTATCGCTTCGCGTCTTCGCGGCGAAACAGCCCAGTTTGAAGTGCTTGATAGTGAAGGTAACTTGATAGTTGAAGAGGGTGCAAGAATCACTGCTCGCCACATTCGAGCCATGGAAGCTGACAATCTTGAGCAGCTGAATGTACCTTTAGAGTACATTTGTGGCCACGTTACTGCTAAAGACCTCATTGATGAAGAGACGGGTGAGATAGTTGTGCCCTGTAATACTTCGTTGACTGAAGAGGTTCTCGAGAAGATTCGCGAGCTGGGTCTTGATTCGTTCGAAACGATTTATACAAACGACCTTGATCATGGTCCGTGGATCTCAGACACGCTAAATGTAGACCCTTCAAGCAATCGTTTAGAGGCATTGGTAGAAATTTACCGAATGATGCGCCCTGGCGAACCGCCGACAAAGGATGCGGCAGAAAACTTATTTTCAAACCTATTCTTTTCTTCAGAAAGGTATGACCTAACAGCGGTTGGACGAATGAAGTTCAACAGACGGCTTGGTCGTGAAGAAGAGTTAGGTGAAGGCACGTTATCGAATGAAGACATCGTTGATGTTTTAAAGTGCTTAATCAATATTAGAAACGCAAAAGACACAGTTGACGACATAGATCATCTTGGTAATCGTCGAATTCGTTCGGTTGGCGAAATGGCCGAGAATTCGTTCCGTTTAGGTTTGATTCGAGTTGAACGAGCTGTGAAAGAGCGTTTGAGTCTTGCTGAATCAGAAGGTTTGATGCCGCAGGATCTCATTAATGCCAAGCCCGTTGCTGCTGCGGTTAAAGAATTCTTTGGTTCAGCGCAACTGTCTCAGTTTATGGATCAAAATAATCCGCTTTCCGAAGTGACGCACAAACGTCGTGTTTCTGCATTAGGGCCAGGTGGTCTGACGCGTGAAAGAGCTGGGTTTGAAGTACGTGACGTTCACCCGACTCACTATGGTCGGGTATGTCCAATTGAAACACCTGAAGGACCAAACATTGGTTTGATCAACTCTCTTGCAACCTATGCGCGTACTAACGAGCATGGATTTTTGGAAAGCCCTTATTTAAGAGTGGTTGATGGCCAGGTTACTGACCAGATCGAATATCTATCTGCGATTGTTGAAAGTGATTACGTTATTGCTCAGGCGAGTGTGCCGTTGGATGAAAAGGGTAACATTCTCGATGATCTCGTTGATGTTCGTCATCAAAGCGAATTCACCAAAGCAAGCCGTGAAAGCGTTAATTTCATGGATGTATCGCCGCAGCAGGTTGTATCTGTTGCCGCGTCACTCATACCGTTTCTTGAGCACGACGATGCTAACCGAGCCCTAATGGGATCGAACATGCAGCGTCAGGCAGTACCTACATTACGAGCTGAAAAGCCGTTGGTTGGCACCGGTATGGAGCGGATTGTTGCACGTGATTCTGGTGTGTGTGTTGTTGCGCGTCGTGGCGGTGTTATTGAGACCGTTGATGCTGCGCGTATCGTCATTCGAGTTGCTGATGCTGAAACGGCATCCGGTGAAGCGGGTGTTGATATCTACAATCTAACTAAATACACACGTTCAAACCAAAATACCTGCATTAACCAGAAGCCACTTGTTAAAGAAGGCGACAAAATTGAGCGAGGCGATGTCCTAGCCGATGGTCCTTCTATTGATATGGGCGAACTGGCCCTAGGTCAAAACTGCAGAATCGCGTTTATGACTTGGAATGGTTACAACTTTGAAGACTCGATTCTGATCTCAGAACGTGTCGTGAAGGAAGACCGGTTTACAACGATCCACATTCAAGAGCTAACCTGTATAGCACGTGATACGAAGCTTGGTTCAGAAGAAATTACCTGTGATATTCCGAATGTCGGAGAAGGTGCGCTTTCTAAGTTGGACGAGTCAGGTATCGTTTATATCGGTGCTGAAGTAGGCGCGGGCGATATTCTTGTCGGTAAGGTAACGCCTAAAGGTGAGACCCAGCTGACACCTGAAGAAAAGCTGCTAAGAGCGATCTTTGGTGAGAAGGCATCTGATGTGAAAGATACATCTCTGCGAGTACCAAGTAGTTATAACGGTACAGTGATTGATGTTCGCGTCTTTACACGAGATGGCATCGACAAAGATCAGCGTGCACTCGATATCGAGAAGCACGAAGTTGAAGAGATTCGACGTAACGTTGAAGAAGAATATCGAATCATCAAAACAGCAACGTTCGAGCGTTTAAGTGATTCTCTTAAAGGTAAGGCCGTAATAGCAGGACCGAACCTTAAGAAAGGCGATAAAGTCACGAAGCCATACCTTGATGAATTGGCTGAAGACGATTGGTTTAAGATCAGACTTGAGTCTGATGACCTGAATGCGTTGCTTGAATCTGCTGATTTACGATTAAAAGAGCGTCGCAAAGAGCTTGATGAAGAGTTTGAAGAAGGTAAAGCGAAGTTGGTTTCAGGCGATGACTTAGCGCCGGGTGTCTTGAAGATCACGAAGGTTTATTTGGCGATCAAACGTCGCATACAGCCGGGTGATAAGATGGCTGGTCGTCATGGTAACAAAGGTGTAATTTCTGTTATCAAACCAGTTGAAGATATGCCTTTCGATGCTGATGGTGAGCCGATCGATATTGTTTTGAACCCGCTGGGTGTACCAAAACGAATGAACGTCGGACAAATCTTGGAAACTCACCTTGGTTGGGCGGCTGATGGCCTTGGTAAGAAGATTGGTCGTATGTTGGATGACCAGCGCAAGGTTGAAGAAGTCAGAGAATTCTTAGGCAAAGTCTACAACCAAAGTGGGCGTAAAGAAGATCTTGAATCATTTACCGATGCTGAAATCATTGAGATGGCGGGTAATCTTCGTGGTGGTGTACCAATGGCGACGAAAGTCTTCGATGGTGCTGCTGAATCTGAGATTAAAACCATGCTTGAGTTGGCGGATCTTCCAAAAAACGGCCAAACGACATTGTTTGATGGTACGACCGGTGATCAATTTGATCGTCCAGTCACGGTCGGTTACATGTACATGTTGAAATTGAATCACCTTGTCGACGACAAGATGCACGCGAGATCAACAGGTTCATACAGTTTGGTTACGCAGCAGCCTCTTGGTGGTAAAGCACAATTTGGTGGTCAGCGATTCGGTGAGATGGAAGTTTGGGCCCTTGAAGCTTATGGCGCGGCTTATACGCTTCAGGAAATGCTCACGGTTAAGTCTGACGATGTGCACGGTCGAACCCGCATGTATAAGAACATCGTGGATGGTGATCATCGCATGGAACCTGGAATGCCGGAGTCCTTCAATGTACTTGTGAAGGAAATACGTTCTCTTGGTATTGATATAGAACTCGAGAGCGATTAATCAATCGCATAAGCGGTTGATTAATAACAACAGTATTCACATTAAAGCGGGCATGAGCCCGGTGGAGGAAAGCCTTGAAAGATCTTCTTAATATTTTAAGAGCGCAAGGACAGTCTGAAGAATTTGATTCACTTCGTATTGGTTTGGCATCTCCAGAGCTGATTCGATCCTGGTCCTATGGTGAGGTTAAAAAGCCTGAAACCATTAACTATCGTACTTTTAAGCCAGAGCGAGATGGCCTGTTCTGTGCAAAGATTTTTGGTCCAAATAAGGACTACGAATGCTTGTGCGGTAAATACAAACGCCTGAAGCATCGTGGTGTAATTTGTGAGAAGTGTGGTGTTGAAGTCGCGCTAGCTAAAGTACGTCGCGAGCGTATGGGACACATCGAGCTGGCTAGCCCAGTTGCTCATATCTGGTTCTTGAAGTCTTTACCATCAAGAATCGGTTTGTTGATGGATATGACATTGCGGGACATCGAGCGAGTCTTGTATTTCGAGTCGTTTGTCGTAACCGATCCCGGTCTGACCACGTTAGAAAAGCGTCAACTTCTGACGGATGAACAGTATTACGAATCATTGGAAGAGTTTGGCGACGAATTCGAAGCCAAGATGGGTGCTGAGGCAATTCAAGATCTCATGATGGATATGGATCTAAGAGAAGAAATTGCAACTGTTCGTGAAGAGCTGCCGCAGACTAACTCAGAAACTAAGATTAAGAAGCTGACAAAGCGCCTCAAATTAATGGAAGCATTTGACAAGTCCGGCAATCAGCCAGAGTGGATGATATTTACCGTACTACCGGTTCTTCCACCAGATCTTCGACCTTTAGTACCGTTAGAAGGTGGTCGATTTGCAACATCAGATTTGAACGATCTGTATCGAAGAGTTATCAATCGAAACAATCGTCTTAAGCGTCTTTTGGATCTTTCGGCACCGGATATTATTGTTCGAAACGAAAAGCGTATGCTTCAAGAGGCGGTTGATGCCTTGCTGGACAACGGCAGACGTGGTCGAGCAATTACGGGTACGAATAAGCGACCTCTAAAATCTTTGGCTGACATGATCAAAGGTAAGCAAGGCCGATTCCGTCAGAACCTTCTCGGTAAGCGAGTTGATTACTCTGGTCGATCGGTGATTGTTGTAGGACCTACGCTGCGTCTGCATCAATGCGGACTGCCTAAGAAGATGGCGCTGGAGTTATTCAAGCCATTCATCTTTGGTAAGTTAGAGGCGAGAGGCCTTGCCACAACGATTAAAGCGTCTAAGAAAATGGTTGAGCGGGAAACTGCTGAAGTATGGGACATTCTAGCGGAGGTTATCCGTGAGCATCCTGTGCTACTTAACCGGGCGCCAACATTGCACAGACTAGGTATCCAGGCATTTGAGCCGGTTCTAGTTGAAGGTAAAGCAATACAACTTCACCCTCTCGTTTGTACTGCCTATAACGCAGACTTCGATGGCGACCAAATGGCTGTTCACGTACCACTAACACTTGAGGCTCAACTTGAGGCTCGGGCGTTGATGATGTCGACGAACAACGTTTTGCTGCCAGCGGATGGTGAGCCTGTGATCGTTCCTTCTCAGGATGTCGTGCTCGGTGTCTACTATATGACTCGAGAGCGAATCAACGACAAAGGTGAAGGCATGGTTTTCGCTGACACTGGCGAAGTTTCACGTGCTTATCGTACCCACAAGGTTGGTTTGCAGGCGCGCGTTAAAGTGCGTGTAAAAGAGTATTCCAAGAACGAAGCCGGTGAATTGATTGCTCGTACAGAAATCAAAGACACAACGGTTGGTCGCGCATTGTTGTTCGAGATAGTGCCTAAAGGTATTGCCTACGAGAACGTTAATAAGACGTTGGGCAACAAAGATATCTCAAAGCTGATAAACGTTTGTTATCGAACTGTTGGTTTGAAAGAAACGGTTATTTTTGCAGATCAAATTATGTATCTGGGTTATGAATATTCTACAAACTCAGGTTCTTCGATCGGCGTTGATGATTTTGTTATTCCTAATGAAAAAGCCAGCATCATTGGCGATGCGGAAAACGAAATCAGAGAAATTGAGTCTCAGTATTCTTCGGGTCTGGTAACACAGGGCGAGAAATACAATAAGGTGATTGACATCTGGACCCGTGCTAACGATTTGGTCGGCGCGGCGATGATGGATACATTGAGTAAAGAAACGGTTGTTAACCGAGATGGCGCAGAGGAAGAACAGGTTTCGTTCAATAGTGTCTGGATGTATTCAGATTCTGGTGCTCGAGGCTCCCCCGCACAGATTCGACAGCTGTCTGGTATGCGTGGATTGATGACTAAGCCTGACGGCTCAATCATCGAGACGCCTATTACGGCGAACTTCCGGGAAGGTCTAAACGTAATGCAGTACTTCATCTCGACCCACGGTGCTCGAAAGGGTCTCGCGGATACTGCGTTGAAAACAGCTAACTCAGGTTACTTGACGCGTCGTTTAGTCGATGTTTCTCAAGACTTAGTTGTCACCGAGCATGATTGTGGCACCGAAGAAGGTCTGCTTATGACGGCCGTTATTGAAGGCGGTGATGTTGTCATGCCAATCGGTAACCGAGTACTTGGTCGCGTTGTAGCGAAAGATGTTCTTGATGCGTCAGGTGAAGTGATAATTCCTGCGGGCACACTATTCGACGAAACGAGTGTTGCCAGTCTTGATGACTTAGGTGTAGATGAGATTATCGTTCGAAGCCCAATCACTTGCGACACACGCTTCGGTGTATGTAGTAATTGTTACGGTCGAGATTTGGGACGTGGTCACCTAGTTAACATCGGTGAGGCGGTCGGCGTTATTGCTGCCCAGTCAATTGGTGAGCCGGGTACACAGTTAACGATGCGTACCTTCCACATTGGTGGTGCTGCTTCTCGAGCAACTGCGATTGACAATATTCAGGTTAAGCACTCAGGCACGATTCGTCTGCATAACTTGAAGACTATTGAAAAGATAAACGGTGAATTGGTTGCTGTATCTCGTTCAGGCGAAGTTGCCGTCGCTGACGATGAGACAGGTCGAGAAAGAGAGCGATATAAGATTCCTTACGGCGCGGTTCTGAAGAAAGGCTCAGGCGCACATGTGGAAGCAGGTGAAATTGTCGCAAATTGGGATCCGCACACTCACCCAATCGTTACCGAAGTTAGGGGTAAGGTTGTATTTGAGGCGATGGAAGAAGGTATCACCATTCGTCGCCAAACAGACGAGTTGACGGGTCTTTCTAGCATCTCGGTTATCGATCCAAAAGATCGGCCTTCAGCAGGTAAAGATGTTCGTGCTGCGGTAAGTCTTATTGACGACGAAGGTAACCAGTTGTTGCTAGCCGGTACAGACGTACCTGCTCACTACTTCCTTGAAGCTAATGCGATTCTTAGTCTTGAAGATGGTGATCATATTGAGGTGGGTGATGTTATTGCTCGTATTCCTCAGGAAAGCTCTAAAACAAGGGACATCACGGGTGGTTTGCCGCGCGTTGCCGACTTGTTTGAAGCGCGTAAGCCTAAAGAGGCGGCTGTACTTGCTGAGATTTCCGGTACCGTCAGCTTCGGTAAGGAAACTAAAGGTAAGCGTCGATTAGTTATCACGCCAGCTGATACCAGTGAGTTGCCTGAAGGCGATGACCATTACGAAGTACTCATCCCGAAATGGCGTCATATGACGGTATTTGAAGGTGAGAATGTTGAGAAGGGCGAGGTTGTTTCAGATGGACCTGAAAACCCTCACGATATTCTTCGCTTAAAAGGTGTTGAAGCACTGACTCAATACATCGTTAAAGAAGTGCAGGATGTATATCGCCTGCAGGGCGTGACGATTAATGACAAGCACATCGAAGTGATTGTTTGTCAGATGTTGAGAAAAGCTGACATCGTAGATGCCGGTGAATCTAGCATGATCAAAGGCGAGCAGGTTGAATTTACACGTCTGCTGGCGCAAAACGACGAACTGCGTTCAGAAGCGAAACAGCTTGTGAAATATGAGCGTGTATTGTTGGGTATTACTAAAGCGGCATTAGCGACAGAGTCATTTATCTCCGCTGCATCTTTCCAGGAAACAACACGGGTTCTGACGGAAGCGGCTGTAACAGGGAAACGTGATCATCTGCGCGGTTTGAAAGAAAATGTGATTGTCGGTCGTTTGATTCCGGCAGGAACAGGTCTTAAGTACCATGAAGATCGACGCAAGCGACGAGCAGAGAAGGATGAAGCGCGTACAACTGTAAGCGCAACTGAAGTCGAAGCAGCGTTAAGTGAAGCGTTAAACTCAAGCGAATCCGGTTTATAGAACGGTTCGTGTAAGGAAGTAGATTAGTCATCGGCTGATCTACTGTTGACTAGAGACGGGCGCATCATTAGAATGCGCACCTCTTTTCGGTAGGGTGGCGTCGTTGTTGCGTTGGCTGCCCTGCTTAATATTAATAGTGGAGTTAGAAATTTATGGCCAGAATCAGTCAGTTGGTTCGGAAGCCTAGAAAGCGCAAGGTCTCCAAGAGTGACGTGCCTGCACTACAATCCTGTCCTCAGCGACGTGGAGTGTGTACTCGGGTATATACAACTACACCAAAGAAGCCAAACTCAGCATTACGTAAGGTATGTCGTGTTCGGTTAACCAATGGCTACGAAGTAACTTCGTACATTGGTGGTGAAGGTCACAACTTGCAAGAACACTCTGTGGTATTGATTCGTGGTGGTCGAGTAAAAGACTTACCAGGTGTTCGATATCACACTGTACGTGGAACACTAGATACAACCGGTGTTGCTGATCGTATGCAGGGTCGTTCGAAGTACGGAGCCAAGAAGCCGAAAGCTTAATAAACATTCATTTCTGGAAACCTCTTGTTTTATAAGGACAAGAGTGCAGACCAGAGTAAGGCCAAGACAGGTTCCGGCATAGCCGAGCAGTTCTTGGATAACCTGAAGAAGGAATAGAGTCATGCCAAGACGTAGAGTCCCGGAGAAACGGGAAATACTGCCAGATCCAAAGTACGGCAATCAAACACTAGCCAAGTTCATGAACCACGTGATGGTCAGCGGAAAGAAATCCGTTGCTGAAAAAATCGTCTACGGCGCAATGGACCGAATCGTTGATCGCAATGGTGGCGATCCCATCGAAGTATTTGACGCAGCCCTCGAAGCAATTGCACCTTCCGTTGAAGTAAAAAGTCGACGTGTTGGTGGTGCAACGTACCAGGTACCCGTTGAAGTTCGTCCATCGCGACGAACAGCTTTGGCAATGAGATGGTTAGTCGATTCAGCGCGAAAGCGCGGCGAAAAATCAATGGCCCAGCGTCTTGCTGGAGAATTGTTGGATGCGGCTGAAGGTCGTGGTTCAGCTGTTCGTAAGCGAGAAGATACGCATAGAATGGCCCAAGCCAACCAGGCTTTCTCTCACTACCGTTTCTAGCGCTGTTAGTAATAACTGCTAAATACAAGCTCGAATACAGCTAGGTAGAAGTAGATGCCCAGAACAACACCAATTAAACGATATCGAAATATCGGTATCGTCGCTCATGTGGACGCCGGTAAAACGACGACCACCGAGCGGGTGCTGTTCTATACCGGTGTGTCCCATAAGATCGGCGAAGTTCATGATGGCGCCGCCACCATGGACTGGATGGAGCAAGAGCAAGAAAGAGGCATTACTATTACCTCCGCGGCAACCACGACATTCTGGTCGGGTTCCGAGAAACAATTTGATCAGCACCGTATCAACATTATCGACACCCCCGGGCACGTAGACTTTACGATTGAGGTTGAGCGTTCGCTCAGGGTGCTTGATGGTGCAGTTGTCGTTTTTTGCGGTACCTCCGGAGTTGAGCCTCAGTCCGAGACTGTTTGGCGTCAAGCAAACAAATATGAAGTACCTCGTCTTGTGTTTGTTAACAAGATGGATCGCGCTGGCGCGGATTTTCTGCGTGTCATCGAGCAGATTGAGAGCCGCTTGGGCTCAACACCTGTGCCGCTGCAACTGGCTATCGGCGCCGAAGAAAATTTTGAAGGTGTTATTGATCTCATTAAGATGAAGGCAATCTATTGGAATGAAGATGACCTTGGATTGACCTTTGTTGAGAAAGATATTCCCGAAGATCTGCTTGAACTAGCGGAGGAATATCGGGAAAAGATGATGGAGGCGGCAGCTGAAGCCAGCGATGAGCTGATGGAGCTGTATCTCGACGAAGGTAAATTGAATAACGAAGATATAAAGAAGGGTATTCGAGCGAGAACTTTGGCTAACGAAATTGTGCCTGCTCTTTGTGGTTCAGCCTTTAAGAACAAGGGCGTGCAGACGATGTTGGATGCGGTAGTTGAATTTCTGCCGGCGCCAGATGAAGTCAAAGCTATCCATGGATATCTGGATGACGCTGGCGAAGTCGACGGATATAGGCACGCCGATGATGAAGAGCCCTTTGCTGCCCTAGCTTTTAAGATTGCGACGGACTCATTTGTTGGCGCACTGACCTTTTTCAGGGTCTATTCTGGGATTTTGAAGACCGGCGATGCTGTCTTTAATCCGATAAAAGGCAAGAAAGAACGAATTGGTCGTATGGTGCAAATGCATTCAAACGACAGAATTGAAATATCTGAAGTACGTGCGGGTGACATCGCTGCGGCGATTGGTCTGAAGTTTGCGACAACCGGCGATACGCTTTGTGATGGTAACAATTTGATCACCTTGGAGCGTATGGATTTTCCGGATCCTGTTATCCACGTTGCTGTAGAGCCAAGGTCTCAGGCCGATCAGGAGAAGATGGGTGTTGCGCTGAGCAAGCTAGCATCTGAAGATCCTTCTTTCAGTGTACGAACAGATGAAGAGTCTGGCCAAACTATCATTGGCGGTATGGGTGAGCTACACCTCGATATTATTATTGATCGGATGAAGCGTGAGTTTAGCGTTGAAGCTAATATCGGTAAGCCGCAGGTTTCTTACCGGGAAACAATCCGCGAGTCTGTTACCTCAGAAGGTAAGTTTATTCGGCAGAGCGGTGGTCGCGGTCAATACGGACATGTTTGGATTAAAATTGAGCCCTTCGATGGCGAAGAAGGCTACGAGTTTGTTGACGAAATTGTCGGTGGTGTTGTGCCTCGTGAATACATTAGTGCTGTCGATAAAGGTATTCAGGATCAGCTCGCGAACGGCGTTCTAGCGGGATATCCATTACAGGGTGTCAAAGCAACGTTATACGATGGTTCATATCACGATGTCGATTCTAGTGAGGTTGCCTTTAAGGTTGCCGGTTCCATGGCGATGAGAACGGGTGCGCTTGAAGCAAAGCCGGCGCTACTTGAGCCGGTAATGAAAGTAGAGGTTGTTACGCCTGAAGATTATTACGGCGATGTTATCGGCGATTTGAACCGTCGACGTGGCATCGTATTGGGAATGGAAGATGTCCCTGCCGGCAAATCCGTTAAAGCCGAAGTACCTTTGGCTGAGATGTTTGGTTACTCCACAGATATGCGAAGTGCGACACAAGGTCGAGCGACATACTCAATGGAGTTTTCGCAATATAAAGAAGTCCCTGATGCGATAGCGAAGGCCGTTATTGCGAAGTCAGGCTAAATCAATTAACGATTAAATTTACCTCGAGGTGAAAAATGTCCAAAGAGAAGTTTGAGCGGACGAAGCCGCATCTAAACGTAGGAACAATAGGTCACGTAGACCATGG
>JAQXDL010000045.1 GCA_029251375.1 Pseudomonadales bacterium
GTGCCCTATTACTCAGCGGAGTCGCCAACTAATTGTCGATGGTGTTCACACGATTACACTTGAATATTTATGTTAGCTATAGTTTCTTGAGTTACCCAGA
This sequence comes from Pseudomonadales bacterium, assembly GCA_029251375.1. Taxonomy (GTDB): domain Bacteria; phylum Pseudomonadota; class Gammaproteobacteria; order Pseudomonadales; family Azotimanducaceae; genus JAHRVQ01. The sequence continues at coordinate 101 of JAQXDL010000045.1, forward strand.
TGTGACACATTGCTGACACTGTGCTTTTGATGATGGCGTGTTAAATTTCATAGGAGATACTCGTGACAGAATTTGAAACAGCAGAGCTGACGTTCAGTCTTGTAGGTTATGGCATGACCGCCATGGCCCTATATTTCACCGTTGTAAGTGGCTACTTAATCGTCGCGTATTTAGTTGGGGAGCAGCTTTCCGCATCGCAAATGATTATCGTTAGTTCTTTATTTTCAGTATTCGCTCTTATACTGGTATTTGGTTCATACAGCTTTTTTGCAGAAGCTAACAGAGTTGGCAGCGTTTCAAGTGCGTCAGCAGAATATTGGCTTTCTTCCGTCGTCGGTATCGCTGAACTTGCTGGCATTATTGCTGCTTTTAAATTTATGTTTGATATCAGAAAAAAATCGGTTGTCGCACCTCCTAATAAAAGTTAGTTGTTGACTGCGTCAAGGCGTTTAATTGACTTGAATCAAAAACCTTTTAATAAAGCGCTTTATCTGGGTACGTTGTTGGTCTTAATCGGTATAGTTTCCATTGTTCTGGAAAACATTTTTTATCAAACACTCGATGAAAATAATGTTCTCCAAGAAAGCTTTTTTATGCCGTTAGGCGCATTTGCAATTATCGTTGGTGGATTATCAGTGTTAGCTGGTTTGTTAAAGGCTTGGCTTAATAAACGGTGGCGGCGCAACGATTAGCCAAAATAAACTAGTACGAAACGACATCCAAACTTCTGCCGGCCCGTGAAGCCAATTGCGCTAAGTACTTTTGGCCCGCAATGAGGTCTATAAAAAGCCCGATCAATACTACGCTGGAGGCATTCGATTGAAAATCGAACCTAAGGAAGACCTTATTAGAGACCATCACCCTGATGTCATTCGCGAACGCCTATCTTTGGGTCCAAAGGGACAAAACATTTCGGATGCTGTGCTCGGCGGTATTGATGGTTGTATAACAACATTTGCCGTGGTCTCTGGCTCTGTGGGCGCGGGTTTTCCTTCTTCTGTTGCCGTGGTTCTAGGTTTTGCGAACCTTTTTGCTGATGGTTTTAGCATGGCTATAAGCAATTATGAATCGAGCAAAACACAGCAGGAGTTCTTCGAAAGTATCAAGAAAAAAGAACAGAGGCACATTGACCAAATTCCCGAGGGTGAGCGCGAGGAGATAAGACAAATTTATGAAGCGAAAGGTTTTAGCGAAGCGTTACTCGAAAAAATTGTTGAAACAATAACTGCCGATAAAAAGATATGGCTAGAGGTTATGCTTGCCGAAGAGCACGGCCTCGGTAAAACAGCACCTAAGCCCGTTATATCCGCCGGTGTGACATTTTTAGCATTTGTGGCGGTTGGTACCATTCCCCTAATGCCCTATGTCGTATCTTCTTTAGAGATGAATCAGCAGTTTGCTATCAGTGCTTTTCTTGCGGGAACCATGTTCTTTTTAATCGGTATGCTAAAAAGCCTTGCGCTTGCCAAGCCGATTTTTCTTTCTGGTATACGGACACTTTTGACCGGGGGTGCAGCGGCCGCGCTCGCTTATTTTACCGCCTATTTTTTGCGTGAGATTTTTAACATAGCGGTAGGTTAGTTTTTTGCTCATGGGCTGGATGTCAGCTTCCTAGGTTAAGAATTTGGATTAAAGTTGCGAGGAGGGCCCCATCATCAGTCTGTAAGAATTTGTAGACAAATAAATCGGTGTCTTGAATTTGAATTTTGATATTTTGTAATGGGTGTCCAAAAAATGCGGCGCGATGTTAGTAAATTGTAGGGCCGGTTCTAAGTTTCTAATAACCTCTCTACTTCTCAAAGAACCTCTGGGACTTCGAAAAAATCCGATGGTTTTGACATATATGGACGATTCAATAGTGACTTTGATCTAACTGTTGGAGACAGTTTTAAGCTTTTGGAAAGCGGTGAATTAGCGTAAGTGACTGTTAAAGAACGTTTTTTGAGCTGCTGCAACACTGGAAACTTGCTAGAAAGCTAGCTAAGCAATAGCACTAGTTGCCATAGGAGAACCTCTATATCATGGTGTTCTAGATTTTATGTCTAGAACGGAGCTATAGCGAACACGCGGCTAGGAATTTTCGGTCGTTGTACAGAAACAAAGTATGATGTGCATCGCTAGATTCGAGTACTGTTTTTGTGATGGTGATGGCAAAAGCAGCATTATTTTTCACCATAATAAAAGAGAACGTTATGAGTAAAGGTACGGTTAAGTGGTTCAACGCAGACAAGGGTTTCGGTTTCATTACTCCAGAAGACGGCGGCAAAGATTTATTTGTTCACCATTCTGAGATTCAAGCTGGCGGTCAATTTGCAACATTGAATGATGGCCAATCAGTTGAATTCGAAGTTGGTGAAGGTCAGAAAGGTCCATGTGCAAATAAAGTTACTGCTATCTAAGCAGCGGCACATAAATTGCGGTTGAAGTCACCCATTTAGACGGAGCGGCTAACGTTCAATCGGACAAGACAACCTGTTACTCGTATTACTTAGGTGATTCGGGTGACAGAGTGTCTATGTTAACGCCAGTGTTCGGCGCTTGGCGCGTATGTGTAGGACTAAACACTAGGCTTACGGGCGTATGTCACCGCGGTAAAACTGCATATAAGATGATCAAAGAGCCGCTTGGCATATGGGGCTGTTTTCAGACAGAATGTTAAAAAGTTAGCACGGGTGGACTCGCATGTCATAACGTCCGTCTTTCGTCGTAACGATTTCAATCTACAAAAACCCAACTTAAATCAAAACAAAATAGTCCTTGATGCAGGTGCCATCAAACCTCGCCAACCTTTGTGGCACTTGTGAGAATCTTATTTTTCATGAGTACCCGGATTCTGCAGAAAAATTTCGAATATAGACGGCTACCTTATTGCCTCACGAAGATAAGTCGGCCTAGACTTGTGCCTGCATCTTTTTGTCTTTAGTTAGTACTAGACCTGTCTTCAGTTAGCAGAAGGGCACAGACTTATGAAGCTCAGCCAAAGGCAGATTGTCTTTTTTAGACTCAAGGTCGACTTGATCAACGTGCATCGATTGTCTTTGATATTATTGGTTTTAGTAGATTTTTTATGAATTGGGACGCGATAGGCGCGATAGGTGAAATACTGGGGGCGTTAGCGGTTGTTTTAACGTTAGGTTACCTCGCAATCCAAGTTAAGCAGAATTCCCATGGCATGAGGGTAGCTGCGAAACTGGAGATCGATAAACAGCATACAACCTTTACCGATCTGATTCTAAAGGATCCACAATTGTTTAAGTTGCAGGTCGAAGGCCTGGCTGGACAAGAGCTCAGCGAGATCGAGTCAGCAAGGTTCGCACTGCTAATGCAAAGATGCACCTGGAACTTCTCTTCGATGCACTACCAGTATAAGACCCAAGAGCTGTCTGACGAGGATTGGTATGAATCAAAGAGATTGATTAAATGGATTACAGCGAGCGTAGGGTTCCGTGCTTGGTGGGAGCAAAACCAAATTAATTTTTCGAAAGATTTTAGGAATTACCTCAATCAATCTCTGAGTGAATAAGTTGAATTTTGCTCTAAATTCGAAACTGTGCGGATGATTGAATGGTTCGTAGCGTGAATCGCATAATTGAATCCGCTCGATTTTGACGCTTAATTTTAAGAGCCGAGGTAGTGGGAAGTCCTAGCGCTTGAGGCGAATACTTCGATTATTAGAGCGAACACTAGATAAAACAATATATGGGACAGAGCACCGAACAATCTGAGGGTTAGACAATGAACTGGTACGTAGACGCTTTAAAGAAATACGCGGTTTTTAGTGGTAGGGCAAGACGTAAAGAATACTGGTTCTTCGTTTTGTTCAACGTGATGATTAGCATTGTATTAGCGTTGATCGATGGAATGACCGGCACCTTTGATCCAGAAGCTGGGATTGGTCTGTTGGGGATGATCTATGGTCTGGCTGTCATTGTACCGAGCATCGCGGTACTCGTTAGGCGCTTGCATGACACTGACCGTAGCGGATGGTGGATTCTTATCGCTTTCATACCGCTTATCGGTACGATCGTGTTAATCGTCTTTATGGCTTTGGATGGCAACCCTGATGATAACGACTATGGGGAAAATCCTAAGTTCGTTTAAGACTAACGAGTTCAGATACCATTAAGTAAACAGCAGATAGTGATGAAAATTCTTGCTACATAACGTAACGAAATGAAACCCATAAAGTGAATCAGCTATCGGATAAGTAATTAGATACAGCTTCTTGGATGTTCGTCGTCATACCTTTGGTGATGGCGATATAGGGTGTTGTTGATAGACTTTCAATGCGTGGCTTTGATCCAAGTTGGCCGGATCATGCTCGCTTTCACATCACCTGAGCGACGGCGAGTAAAATAGGTTTTTGCCTGACAGCAGGGCGTGTTGCGTTTATTTCTTTACGAAGAACTGAACGGTGGAGTTAGTGACCCAAGAGCGGACTTTGCGCGGGAAAATTCGCCCCTTATGGTTGTTCGCCCGGTTAGAGCAACCTTTCAGCACTTTGCCAGTAGCACAGTTGCTGGTGGGGTCGTATAGTCTCCTTAGTTCCCGCTTTACCCTTATGGAGCTGTTCAAATGCAAAAAAGAATACTGACTATCCTTCTTATGAGTGTGTTCACTTTTCCGGCTTGAGCTGAAATGCCTGGATGGGCCGGTAAAGGCAAGCCAACCAATGAAGCTAACAAATCGAACAAAGCGCTTTTAGATGCACAAGACGAACTTAATGCCACTGAAAACCAGATGAAAAAATCGAAACAAAAGGTCAAGAAAAACAAGAGCGAAAAATCAGAAAAATCAAAAAAGTCAGAGAAGTCAGAGAAGTCAGAGAAGTCCAACAAATCGAAGTCCTCAGAAAAGTCGATGAAATCTGAAAAATCTAAGCAGACAAAAAAGTCGCGATCCTCTGGTGATTTGAAAGGAATCGAAAAGCAAAGCGAAATGAAATCAGACCAAGTTCAAAAGGAACTTGATAAGGGCTCGGAGAAAGGCAAAGCGGCAAGAGAAGCTAACAGTAAAAAATGGTGGAAAATCTGGGAAGACTAAGCTGAACTAATCCCGACTGACCCTTACTGACAGATAGTCCTGTCTGCCTAGGCTTGTGAGGGTCTAACCATCGAAAATTACGTCTACTAAGAAAATTAGAGTGAATGGCTCATTGATGCATTCACTCCAATTCTGCGTTTAACGGAGGCAACTTCATCATTTCATTAATTCATTAATTCATTAATTCCTTCGATCTCGATCCCATTTTATCTTTAAATACGAAGCACTCGGTTATCAGTACTTAAACGTTTTACCGACCTATGACGATATGATTTATGTATTGTTTTGCGGCGAGTCGAAATTTTGCTAACACTATATTTGTAGTCTGACGATCAATGAGTTCCTTTGATAAGTTATAATCGAAGGCAATTTGGTCTTGGTGGCACTATCGCGGCAACTTTAATAAGACCTCAAGTAAAGTAGCACCGATTTGAGATATTACAATGCAAAAAATTGATCATCATGAGTTAGATCAGTTTATCGAAGCTAACAGCCTATTGTTCGGTACTGTCCAGCGACCCGGTATTATGCTGACATCGAAAAATGAAATCGTAAAGTTCATTTATCCTCGTAAGAAATTCTCTAAGGCTATTTTCTTTTCGCAAGCCGCCAATTTTGAAAAGAACGCAAAAGCGCTGCTTGAAAAAGGCATTACCGGACCCATCGTTTCCAAAACAGCCCATTGTCAAGCTGCCAACACCTACTACGTAGTATATGAAAAGCTTGCCGGTGAAGAGGTTCGTGACCTTTGCGATCAAAGCCAGCTCCAGCATTTAACTGAACTTGCGCACTACCTCGCTGAATTACATGACAAGGGTATTTATTTTCGAGCCTTGCACCTAGGCAATGTACTGAAGCTAGAGGACGGCAATTTTGCGCTTATCGATATTGCTGATTTGAAAACGAAAAGCCGTTCACTTTCAGCGTTCGCTCGCGGTAGGAACATTGCGCATATGTTTAATGTGTCGGAAGACAAGGTGTATTTTCAGCAGTTTGGTGTGAACCGGTTTCTTGAAGCCTATTTCCAGCGAGCAAAACTGACTGATACGAAAAAGGGTTTGTTAGTTTGGCGAATGAAACGTCGTCTGCGCGCTGATATGCGCGGTGGGCTAGGAAGGCTTTAGTCTGATTTAGGCGCGATCGATTGCGGGTATTATCTCGGATAACCAGCTTCGCTGTTGTTCAACCCATAAGTTTGAGTTGAATTCATGCCGAATCCGTTTCAAACCTGCAGCGCCCATCTGTATTGCTGCGTTCGGGTCACTTTGCAACACTGCTATTGCCGTTAGCCAATCCTCGATTTTGTCAGCAACAAAGCCTGTTTGACCATGTACGACAACGCTCGCATTGGCACCTGTGTTTGAGGAGACAACCGGCAGCCCGGCGGCCATATACTGCAGTACTTTCAATGCACATTTGCCTCGACTCCAATCATCATCGGACATAGGTGCGATGCCAACATCCGCTTTGGCTGCCTGTTCAAGTTCCGCCTGCTCCGACCAGGCGTGGCACTCAACGTTAAGGTGAGTCAGTTCAAAGGTAAAGTCGCTGACAATGATAAGTTTTAGGTTGTCGAATCGTTTACCAAGCGCTTCGAGCATGTCTGTATTCGCATACAGATATTTTGAGGTCGACTGGCTGCCAATCCATATCATGCTAAAAGTGGATTGTTTAGGTTGTTGGTAGTACTTTTCAGTTTCAATTGCGGTCGGCACATACTTGATAGACGCAATCGCCTCCGCATCAGCTTTGTTCTGGCTGAGCTGTTGTGTTGCGACGTTTCTAAGGTACTGATTGCCAGCCCAAACTTGCCATGCAATATTGACCGTGCGACTAAATCGTTGCATGCGACTTGGGGCAGCGTGACCGTTGCTCTTGGTAAAAATCGCATCGTCAAAGTCGAAGATTATCTTGTCACAAAACTTCGATAATAAATTGAGAAACAGACTATCAAATAGTTTTCGTTGAATAATAATGACGTCGGCGGAGCGCGCCGCTATGAGCAGTCGTATCCGAAGTTTTAAGCCACCATCACTGTCTAATCTTTGGATGCGCACGTTGTTTTTTGTCAGTGCCCGCAACAAGGGTTGAATGCGATAGCGCGTAGTTGGGTTGTCTTCGTTCTTACTGACAAAGATAACTTGCGGTTTCAAACTAGACACGATGCTATTCGGGTTTCTCCGCGACGACGATGATTTGTCGCGCGAAGTCAAAATTCATGATACGAAAGATGGGGTAGAACAGATAACGACGCACCAGCCGCTTTGCGACGGAGTCATGATAGAGGCGGTGTATCGTCCTTACTTTTAGACCTGTTAGCTCGAGAAATCCGCCAAGTTCGTCATAACACCAGGCTGTGCGGTGGGTGACATCGCGCATAAAGCCTGGCGGGTAATAGATATTAGGTGTCGTTACGACGATTTTGCCGCCAGGTTTCAACAATGCCTGACAGCGTTGCACCATGTTCGATGCTTGACTTAAATTCAAATGTTCAATGATCTCAAAAAGACAGATGACGTCGTACAAGCCAGTCACATCATCGATATCAAAAAAGTCGTGCGGATATGACCTGTCAATGTCACAGCTCTTATAGGTGAAGTCGGACCACTGTTTGACAAGGCGAGCTTGTAAGCTGCGATCACCGGCGCCTATCTCAAGTAGTGCAGTGCCAGGTTTACCTAGCGGCATCAGAATTGCGTGATAGCGTTTTTCGATAGGCAATTGCCAAAGATCGCCGAATCGGCGTGCAACATTTTTTCGATGTTTGTACAGCTGGCTCCAATCGACTTCTGACATACGTATCCTTGCTTAACATTTCATTGGAGTGGGTCGCAGTGAGCATTGGTTTGTCAATTACTCAGGTCTGTCTTGGTTAATCTGACGGTATTATCTCATTATTGTTTGTGCGGTGACACATCACCCCACCGGAACTAAAGGTAGCCGGTAGAGTGTATAAGTAATTGTGTCGATTAGGATACTGCGCATCATCTTACGGCATGCATGGGCAAGACCACAGCTAGGTTTTTGCGGCGTTTTTAATCGCTTCTTCTCTGAGCTTTTGTTCGGTGCCATCCATGCGGGCCTTCAAGCCGCGCGCCATCTCGTCAATAATCATTATCGCAAATTCATTTTTCTGAATACTCTCCCAATAACTCGCTACGCGAGAATCAGGCTTAATGGGGTTTTCAGCACCGAAGCGTTGCACCGTACCAGCACACATCCAAAGTGCGGGCACTAAAGTGCAGTCAGCACGAGTGAGGCAATCGCCAACGGCAAATTGACCGTCGCCTAGATGGCGCTCCAACGCGCCAATACCGCGGGCGACCTGTCCCATCAAAAGATCAATAACGGCCTGCGAGCGTGTTTCTGGGTTCATCTGGCTCAGAGACATGAAGATGTTATTCATCAAATAAATATCGCCGATGCGGGAAAGAACACGCACATCAGCTCTGTTTTTGGGTGTGGTACCAAGCATCGATTTGTCAGGATATAGATCATCGAGATATTCAGCGATGACTTCTGATTCAGGTATCAAGCCTTCATCGGTTTCGAGTACGGGTATACGCCCAATGGGCGACACCTTGTACATCTTGCCCATCATAAACTCGACGGGTAAACCAAATTCAACATCGTCTTGAATACCCATCGCATAAATTTGCATACGAATCTTGGCGGAGTAGGGGCTCAGGTCACCTGTATATAATTTCATTTCAATTTCTCTTTGATTTTGGATGTCTAACGCTACCATAAAACAAGCGCGACGGGCGCTTCAATACTCGATGGAGCCGGCGCTCTCCATGTGATGGTGGTTCGATATGGCCGAAAACAGCTTCCGTGAAAGACGATAGGGTGAAACTGTTGGCAATTTTGGTTTTCCGACTGTTGGGGTTTGCTTTTTGTACCGGCGGCACTTTCGTTTCGAGCTGCCAACACAATCGTGAATCCACTTAACCTTAAAACTGCCGCGCTACTGATCGCACCCGGTGCTTAAAACTGAAAAGAAAGCTCGTTTACGTTGTTATGTTATTCGCGCTGTGGGCATTATTTGTCCTCCTGAATTCAATCAGCTGTCTCGCCATTGAGTTTCTGTTTGCGCTGTAAATTTAGCGGTTCCAGATTAAGCCCTGAGGGCGCGATTGATATCACTTTTGGGCAGCCTATTTCGACTGCAAGTAGAAGCAGCGACCCTGGATATAGATTGCGCTAGTCTATCTACTAAATTGATGTTGATTGTTCGCTAACTAAAAACTTTAACGGTCACTTTAGGCTTGGCTGGCTAACGATTGATTTGAAATATAGCGATAAAAATTTTAGGTTGATTGGGTGCTTGCTACCGCGCAAAGCCTGCGTTTATTGATTCTTTAGTCAATAGCAATAACCTAGGGCTTTGCAACCTGATGTGTCCGGAAAAGTTGGTCGAAATTACGCTCTAAATTCGTTAGTCTGGCCCTTTCCGTTAGCTTAAAATTGTTAGCGTCATTTAGGGAAAGTTTGTGTCAAATTCGCTGTTACCCTTGAGGGGATCACCCGGTTCACCATACACGCGCAAGATGCTTGCAGTACTGCGTTTTCGACAAATTCCGTATCGTTATCTTCAAGCCGAAGATTTAACATTGCCAAAACCTAAGGTAGATTTGATCCCGATATTCTATTTTCCGGATAACACCGGTGAGTGGGTTGCTGAAGTTGACAGCACACCGATCATTCGGCGCTTGGAAGAGGAATATCCGCAGCGTGCCGTGATTCCACCCGAGCCAGCTGCAGCCTTTATCAATTATTTGATCGAGGACTATGGTGATGAATGGCTCACCAAAGCGATGTTCCATTATCGTTGGTATTATCAGGACGATATAGGTATGGCAGGTTCAATATTGCCACACTATGCAGACGTTACGCAGTCAGACGACGTGATGGCGAAGATGCGGGATATTTTTTCAGAAAGACAAATTTCGCGGCTGTATGTCGTCGGCTCTAACGATACGACGGCACCCGTCATTGAAGACAGTTACAAACGATTCCTTGCTTGTTTGAATGAGCATCTTAAACAGTATCCTTACATTATGGGGCATCGACCTGGATCTGCGGACTTTGCTTGTTTCGGACAATTGACGCAACTTGTGCAATTTGACCCCACGCCCACAAAAGTCGCCGTGAAAAGTTTTCCGCGTGTTCACGCTTGGGTCAGCAAGATGGAAGACCTGTCGGGCGTGGAAGTGGCCGAAGATGGCTTTATCACGTGTGATAATGCTCCTGAGACGTTAAAGAGTTTGCTTGTGGAAATCGGCCGGACCTACGTGCCGGTGATGTTGGCTAATGCAGAAGCATTCGATAAGAACCTCAATACGGTCGAAACGATTGTTGAAGGCAAAACTTGGGTGCAAGAACCTTTTGCATACCAAGCGAAATGCCTTCAGTGGTTAAGGATTGAGTATGGCCGTCTAGATCAGGACGACCGTGACAAGGTTGACTCAATGCTTGCTGGAACGGGCTGCGAAAAATTGTTAGTAAAACCTGATAATCAATAGCTAGATGTTGTTGTTGTTGTTGTTGTTCTTGATATTGTTGTTGATATTGTTGTTCTTGATATTGTTGTTGGCCTCAAAAACACATGGAAAGCGGTACTAGTGAATATAAGTGCCTAATAAGGATAAACGCAACCCGATGATTGAGTCTAAGCCAACGCTATTTATCTTCTCGGGCCTGCCAGCATCAGGTAAGTCGTCGCTTGCGAAAGGCTTGGTGGCTCATCTGGCCGCAAGTTATCTGCGCATTGATACGATTGAGCAGGGTTTGAGAGACCTGCTTGATTGTGACGTGGTAGAGCAAGGGTATTTATTGTCACACCGCATTGCTGCGGAAAATTTGCAGGCAGGCCAGCACGTTGTTTGCGATTCCTGTAACCCACTTGAAGTGACACGGCGTGGCTGGGAGCAAATCGCAGTCGATAACGATGTGCCGTACATCAATATTGAGGTGACTTGTACTGACGAGGCGGAGCACCAAAGACGCATCAATCAACGTGATGTGAGCGTAGCGGGTTTAACTTTACCCAATTGGCTGGAGATTCAGCAGCGTGAGTATCATGCCTGGACGGTTGAGCGCTGTGTGATCGATACAGCAGGTATTACGCTAAGCAAAAGTATAAGTGAACTAATCGAAACACTAACCTAATCTGCTGCCGTGTTTGTAGCCATATAGCGGCGCCGATATTGTAGGGAGTACCTAATGATTACCGGTGTGCATACGATGTTTTATTCATCCGAAGCGGCAGCACTGCGTTTGTTTATTCGAGACAAACTTGGTTTATCAGCGACAGATGTTGGTGGTGGCTGGCTTATCTTTGATATACCGAGTGCTGATATGGGTGTTCATCCTGCTCAAGCAGCATTAGGGACGCCGTCGGGTATGCACTATGTGTCGTTTTTTTGTGATGATATTAACAGCACCATTGAAGAACTCTCCGGTCGTGTTGTTTAATTTACCGATGAAGTCACTGATGCTGGTTATGGCCTAGCTATTCATTTTACGATGCCCGGTGATGTTCACGTAGAGCTCTATCAACCTAACTATAAATAAAGTTTCAACTTACGTTACTAATGGCGAGACAGATAATGGTATCTATGGGGCGTGACTTCACCGAAGAACTACCGGCAATCGTCGTACAGCGGGTCAATACACTTGGTCAGCAAGGGCAACAATGGCTAGGCGAGTTGAATGCGTTTGTTGCAGATATTTCTAAGAGATGGCAACTTAAGCTCGGGACCGTGCTGTCGGGTGGGTCTGAAAGCTTGGTAATAAACGTGATCACCGCAGATCAAAGTCAAGCCATTCTAAAGCTAGGTTTACCAGGATCCGCGAACATGGCGGTAGAAACCAAGGTCTATGATCTTGCCGCCGGAACAGGCTATGCAGGGCTACTTGCGAAAGACTTACCCTGTCACGCAATACTGTTGGAGCGTCTCGGCGACTCAATCGAATCTCAGGGTCTGTCAGTGTCTCGCCAGATAGAAATTATTTGTCAGACGCTGAGTGTTGCATGGCTACCTATCAGTGAATCCTATGGTTTTATGACGGGAGCAGAGAAAGCCCATTGGTTGCTCAACTTTATTCAAGATAGGTGGAGAAGGCTTGAGGAGCCCTGCGATGAGCGCACCTTGAACCTTGCTTTGACCTATGCGGAGTCGAGGCAACATGCGCATCGGTCTGATAACGCTGTGCTAGTGCATGGTGATGCCCATGGTAATAACACTCTGATGGTTTTGGCAGATGACTCATCAACCGTGCCGTGCTACAAATTTGTCGACCCAGATGGTTTATTTGCAGAGAAAGCCTGTGATCTTTCGGTCATGATGCGGGGTTGGAGCGATGAGTTGCTTGATGCTGACCCACACAAGGGTTTAAAGGCGCGTGGTGAAAAAATAGCCGATTTAACTGGCGTTGATCGAGCTGCTATTTGGCAGTGGGGCTTTGTAGAGCGTATATCGACCGGGTTCACGTTGCTGGAAATTGGCATGAAGGAAGAAGGGCGTAAGATGCTTGCTGTGGCTGATGATGTGTCAAAGCGATGTTAGGTTATGTATCGACTGCTCAGAAAGTGACTTTTTCATCGTTCTTTATTGTGTAGCGCTGTAATATTTTGTTGCAAGATGTCGTCGTTGGATGTCGTCGTAAAGTTTAGTTTGTTGTGTGTTCATTTATGATCGAACAGGTAACCTTTGACTCCATTCATAGGAACTTAGATTAAGAGTTTTGAATAGGCACTTTGAATAGGCACTTTGGATAGGCACTTTGAACAGGCACTTTGAACAGGCACTAATCAATAAGCGCTATTAATATGGTCTCTTACTAAGAGCCATCAAACGAATTATTTGATAAGTCGATAATCAAAAACTATAAAAACCAAAGAGGATTAAGTTATGTCTGATCACACGGCGATTGAGGCTGTTATCCAAATTTACTTCGAAAGCATGTTTGAATCGAATGGAGCCAAAGCTCGGCAGGCTTTTCACCCTAACGCAAAGATTACCGGATATAACCATCAAGGTTTGCAAGAAATGGATGTTGAGACCTTTGCGTCGTTTGTTAACACCCAGCAGCCATCGGCGAAAGCTAAGGGTGATGCCCCTAGACTAGATGTGATCAGTATTGATATCGCAGGAGAGACGGCAGTTGCACGTGTTAGAGATGACTATTTGGGTTTAACGTTTTTAGATACCTTGTCTTTTTTAAAGGCAAACGATAGCTGGACAATTTATAACAAGTTGTTTCATGTGGAGACGTAAAATCCTAAGGCTAAGTTGGTGATGGACGAGTGCACAGTAGTTTACTTTGTTAATCTGCCGACTTACTAAAATAAAGTTAATATTTAGCTAGAGTGCATTTTGAATTGTGTTGAAGGTAAAGCTCGATTCAGACTTGGGTATCGCCACATTAGAACCGGTCGGTGAGTTGTCCGTAGGTGACTTCAAAGCGGCCGCAGCGCTAATCGATCCTTACGTCGATGATAACAAGATACTAAAGGGCATCGTTATTCATGCCGAGCGATTTCCTGGCTGGAATTCGTTTGCAGCCCTGCTTGAGCATCTTAGTTTTGTGAAAGAGCATCATCGAAAGATTCAAAGAGTCGCTTTTGTAACAGATTCGGCATTGGGGGCGTTTGGCGAGAAGGTCGCTGGCCATTTTGTCAGTGCGCAGGTTAAGCACTTTGGTTTTTCAGATTTCGAGAATGCCAAATTGTGGGCAGCCTCCTTGCATAAGGACGGGGACTTACAAGCTTAGAAAAGCTTTTAGCTAGCGTATCAGTTAGGCTGCAAAGTCGGGAAAAGTCGGGTAAGAGTTAATCCTCAACATAAAAGTTACATGTCAAAAATATTAGTCGTAGATAAAGCAACGCTGCGCGAGCTATTAGTGCTTGCCTATCCAATGGTTGTGTCACAGGGCGCTTTTGCCTTGATGATATTTACCGATCGCTATTTCATGTCGCTCATCAGTCCGACCCATATGGCAGCATCGCTTGGTGGTGGCGTTGCATCTTTTTTTTGTATGTCGCTGTTTATAGGCATCTTGTCATACGCCAATGCCTTGGTTGCGCAATACTATGGTGCCGGTGATTTAGAAAAGTGTCCGAAAGTTGTGACTCAAGGTTTGTTATTGTGCTGCGGCTTTATTCCATCGTTACTCATCATCGGTTACTTTGTCGGAGATCTTTTTGAATTAATGGGGCACGTGGCGGTTCTCGCCGACTTAGAGAAGACTTACTTTTTTATATTGATATGGGGCTCTGGCATTGGGCTGCTGAAAACCTGTTTCGCATCGTACTTTGCCGGCATTGGCAAGACGCGCGTTGTGATGATTGCCGATACCTTCGGTGTGCTTGTGAATATCCCGCTTACCTACGTATTGATTTTTGGTACGGGTGTTTTTCCCGAACTAGGCATTGCAGGTGCTGCTTACGCGACAATTATCAGTTCGTTGTTTAGCTTTGGATTGTTCTTGTTGTTCTATCTTGAGAAACACCATAGAGCGCTATTTTCAATTGGTGAATCCCTAAATATTGAAATGGGTATCCTACGCAGATATCTACGTCTTGGGGTGCCATCGGGTATCGAAATGTTCCTCAATGTAGCAGCATTCAACCTTTTCTTACTGATGTTCCAGTCCTATGGCATTGTCGAAGCAGCTTCCTCGGCGATTGTGTTCAACTGGGATATCGTTTCCTTTGTACCTATGATCGGCCTGAATGTCGCCCTCATTAGTTTGATTGGACGCTTTGTTGGACAAAATAATCTAGCAAAGATGAGGGAAGTTACCTTTGCCGGTTTTCTGATTGGCTTGTCGTATTCAGCGGTCCTAGCGGTCGCATTTTTACTTTTGCGTGACCCATTGGTGGCCATCTTTGTTCAAGCCAGTCCTGAGTCCGCAGATATTAAGGCGTTGTCGGCATTCATGATGGTTGGTTTGTCCACTTATGTGATGGCGGATGCATTGATTCTTGTGACGGGAGGCATTCTGCGCGGCGCAGGGGACACGCCTTGGCTAATGTGGGTATCAGTAGCACTTCATTGGGCAATGTTGGTGGTGCAGTACATTGTCATCATGGTTTTAGAACTAGGCCCGAAGGTCGCTTGGGTTGTTTTTGTCGTGATGATTATGATTACCGCTATGACCTATGTCGGTCGTCTTTATGGTGGAAGATGGCGATCCGAAGAGGCTTTGGCAAGAGTCATGGCGGAGCAATAGTGAGTCTTTGACACGCAAAGCATCCCACACATTTGTCATAATGGTTGGCTGACTGGTCGCCGACGTGGTTTTTGGCTAAGGTTTTGATTTTGCTGTTAACGAGATGACGCAGGCAGGTTGCGGGAAGATTATCCTGCAGATACATAGTTCTAACAGTGCAGTGAAGTCGTTTTATGAATCAATTGGATTTTGCGTTGCTGATCGTATCAGCATGTTCTTATTTAACGCATAATCGGAAGCAGGCGGCAGCGTTATCTTAGCAGGCGGTAGTTGGATGGATGCGATAGCAATTATCATTGTTGTTGTTTGATTGTTGTTTTTTTAATTGTTGTTTTTTGATAGTTGCTGTTTGATCCTTGCCGTTTAATAGTTGTTGTTTGACGGCTGCTGCAGGCGTTTGTAACGATGCATAGAGTCGATTGATTTGCACAGTCAACCTCACCATTTTTTAACAATCTGTTACAAAGATCGGTTATAACAATCGATTACTACAAATTTTTTCTCACTAAAGGCTCGCTTTGAAGGACAATATTGCGGCAACTGATTCGCTCAATAACACATCAATTATACTATTTGATGGCGTCTGCAATCTCTGTGTCGCTTCTGTTCAGTTTATTATTAAGCGAGATTCAAGGCGTAATTTTCAGTTTGCTGCTTTACAAAGCAACACGGCTAAAAATCTATTAGCGCCATTCGATATTGAAGCCTGTCAGCTAAATAGTTTTTACTGCATTCAGCATGGGGTCTGTCTAGAGCGAACGGATGCAGCTCTACTAATTGCGGGCCAGCTTGATGGCTATTGGTGGCTGACGGGTGGCTTGAGATGGATTCCGCGTAAAATCCGCGATGCGCTATATGACGCTTTGGGCGGTCAACGTTACCGTCTGTTTGGCAAACGAAATGTGTGTTTAGTACCTGATGATTTTTTACCTGATAGTGATCTGCAAAATCGTTTTATTCTTGACTGACTTTGAAAGTCGAAGCTTGCGGGGAAAATTCGATTTAGGGCATTGTATTGCGCTAAGGTGGTTTTCGATCTTCTGATTTCTTGTTAATTTTTCACCCATGCTGGAAGAGTGCTCGAATTACGTCAACGAGAAAGAATCGATGAGGTACCCAAAAGCTTAGTTACATCGCTCTTAGACATTTCGATTCAGTTCACAATATACCGTTGTTTAACTCCGTTAGAGAATCAGAACAGATTGATGCACTGCTCAGGTTAAAACAACTTATCGAAACATCCGGCGGTTTGATGGCAGCACGGCTGAAACACGCAATCGGTATTAATGATGTCATGAAGAATTCTTTGGATCGGCTTGTCAGCGATGAGTTCTTTTCCTATGCGGCAGTGGCACTGAACAACACCTCACCTCGCGCCCAGCATGCTCAAGAAAGTTTGAGAGAAGTGATTACAACCATGTTCGCAACAATCGTGAAATCAGTCTGTATGCCGATAAAATTACTAGGTACGCTTACAGACGCGGAAGAACTTGTGGTCGATGAATCGCTAAACGCTTAACTTGTCGCGTGTTTGGCATCTTTTACATCCCAGATTCAAAATTTTAGGAAATACCGTTTACAATGATTCTTCGTATGGGCGTCGAATTATTGCGTTCTGTAAGAAAACGTCACTGCAGTTTGCTGATAACATATCGCGTCAGTAGCCATGTCTATATACGGAGATAAGACCCTTGAGCAATCTTGATCATCTGTTTCAACGCAATCTTGAGTGGGCAACTGCTATCAAGGAGCGCGACCCGGAATTCTTCACAAACTTGTCGAAACAACAGGCACCGGATTATATGTGGATAGGCTGTTCAGACAGTCGTGTACCTGCAAATCAAATTGTGAACCTGCCACCCGGTGAAGTGTTCGTTCACAGAAATATTGCTAACGTCGTGGTGCATACGGATTTAAATTGTCTGTCAGTACTCCAGTTTGCTGTCGATGTTTTGAATGTTAAGCATGTTGTCATATGCGGTCATTACGGCTGTGGTGGCATCGAGGCGTCCATGACAGATCATGAACATGGTCTTGTGGATAACTGGTTGCGTCACGTAAAAGATGTTTATCGCTTTAACGAAGACAAATTCGAAGGACTCGACCATCATCAAAAACATAATTTGTTGGTTGAGCTTAATGTTAAAGAGCAAGTGAGAAATATTTCGAATACCACGATCGTAAAGAATGCGTGGAAAGCGGGTAAAGAACTGTCGATTCACGGTTGGGTTTACAATATTGAGAATGGTATCTTGAAAGATTTAGACTCAGTCGTTTCGAGTGCTTAACGCCAAATGGTCAGCATATTCGTTTTGCGGCTGAATTATGCCCAAACAAACTAGTACAAACCCTGCTGTTGGAGAATAAAAATGAAAATTATCAAGGTACTGTCGGTTATCGCGCTGGTTTATGTCGGCATTGTCGTCGCCTTTGAATCATTGCTGGGTTATTTTCAACCGGCTGATCAAAACACATTAGTTATTACAACTTACGATAACGAAGGCAATGGTAAAGATAGGGTGTTAGCTCGCTTAGAAAGCCAAGGTCAATTGTATGTTGCAGCAAACCACTGGCCTCGCGCCTGGTATAACAAAACAATGGCTCACCCTATGGTACAGATTGACCTCGGTGACGGTAAAATTGATTACCTTGCTGTGCCCGTGGATGAGGTTGAGCACAATCAAGTTGATGCAGACAACGCGTTGCCGTTGGCTTTTCGCATCTTGACCGGTTTCCCGCCGCGATATTTCTATCGTCTTGAATTGACTACTAACGGCTCTTGATTCGAATTGGTAAGACTGTTTATTAGCGACGTAGGTAAACCATGACGCCGGCGATCGATCTTGTCAGGCGTCATTTAGTTGCCCACATAATCCACGAGTACCAGCACGATCCTTCATCTAGCGCCTACGGGCGGGAGGCGATAGAAAAGCTTGCCGTCTGCCAACATCGGGTTTTTAAAACATTGGTTGTAGACCTAGGTAAGCGGCGTTTAGCCGTTGCGATCATACCTGCGCTGAGCAAGCTGTCGTTAAAGCAAACGGCGAAGCATTTTGCGAGTAAGAAAGTCATTATGGCGAACGCTTCTGACGTGCAACGTTCTACAGGTTATGTTCTTGGTGGCGTGAGTCCGCTGGGTCAGAAACGATTATTGCCAACCTTGCTTGATCAATCTGCGGCCCAGTTTGACACGATCTATGTTAGTGCGGGTCGGCGCGGGTTAGAAATCGAGTTGAGTTCGAATGATTTAGTGTTGTTGTCGCAAGGCAAGCTCGCTGATATCGCTGAGACACACAGCTAGCCCTTTTATTTGCTGTTGATCGATCTGTTTCCGGTTCGCTCGGTGTTGATCGTCAGTGCGTTGGGTGGGAATATGATAAGTAAATGTATGCATCAAGAGACCTAAATGATGGATAAAGCATTCTGGTACGAAAAGTGGGAAAAGAAACAAATTCAGTTCCATTTGGATAAGGCTAACGCGATGTTAGTTAAACACTTCGCCGAGCTTTCACTCGAACCCGGATCGAGAGTATTAGTGCCGCTTTGTGGTAAGAGTTTAGATATACATTGGTTGTTAGCACAGGGTTACAAAGTCGTTGGGATTGAACTTAGTGAATTGGCAATTGAAGAGCTTTTTGCTGAATTAACAATCAAGCCAGCAAAAACTGATGAGGATTCCACACTACGATTTCAATCTAAAGATATTGACATACTTGTCGGTGATTTCTTTGAAGTAACGAAGGAGATGGTGGGTAAGGTTGATTGTATTTACGATCGCGCTTCACTGATTGCGCTGCCGCAAGATATGCGCAAACGTTATGTCGATCACTTGATGAAGATAACTTATCAAGTACCTCAACTTATGATCAGTCTCGAATATGATCAGGTGGTGATGCCAGGACCTCCATTTCGCGTTGATAGTCAGGAGGTGAGGCATCATTACAATGACGCCTATGAGGTTCGACTTCTTCAAACCTATGATATTCCGGGTGGCATTAAAGGGGTCTGTCCTGGGCAAGAGAAAACATGGTTGCTGAGCCCAAAATAGTAGAATTTACGCCAACACCAATGGTTGAATAGATTCGACGTGGCTATCGTCAGCTATCGATTGAAAGTCGCTAGTTGTAGCCGTTCGATAAGATTTGTTAGTTTAGGAAACGTTAAACACGTCTAACGCACAATTATTCGATAATTTTATTGAGGCAATGCATGACGATAATTTGGTTAGCTGTATTCAGTATGACACTTGTTTGGTCTGGTATTGACCCTAAGGATCAATTCACCTGGTTGCTTGAGGTCGCTCCTGCGCTGATCGGGTTAGCTCTGCTTGTCTGGACTCGCAAGAAGTTCCCCCTGACGCCATTGCTTTATATACTGATTTTGATCCACTGTCTTATTCTAATGGTAGGAGGGCACTACACGTATGCAGAAGTCCCTCTGTTTGATTGGTTGAAGGAGCCCTTAGGTTGGGATCGTAATAATTACGACAAGGTGGGGCACTTTGCGCAGGGCTTTGTACCCGCGATTATTGCGAGAGAAATACTCATTAGATTAAATGTGGTTGCGGTTGGCGCCTGGCTGAACTTATATATCCTGAGTGTTTGTCTCGCTTTTAGTGCTTTTTATGAGCTCATTGAGTGGTGGGTTGCATTAGCAAGCGGTGAAGATGCCGAAGCATTTTTGGGTACGCAGGGTTATATGTGGGACACGCAATCTGATATGTTTTTAGCACTGATTGGCACTACCAGTGCAATCGTTCTGCTTAGTCACTTACATGATAGAGCACTGCATAAGTTGCTACAGGAGTCTCGTTAAGACTCTTGTTTAGATACGGACGCCGATTTATTTGTTTGATTCGGGTCTGTTAAAGACGCTTTGAACGGACCCTTACCACTTTTTATTAGGTGGCAAAGAGGGGCATTAAGATGGTGTAAAAGAGATGACAGGTCAAAATTCTGCGTAGGTATCGCCGCTGCAGTCTTTACAGGTTAGGTTTGATACATCTTTGAATTTGGCAAGATCATTGACCCAGTCGCGAATCGACACGCCGCCAGCGCCATAACGATAAAACTCCGGTCGTAACAATACCGTATGAGATTCACCTCCGGCGATAAAACTTCTGAAATTCGGTGCGGCCTTTAGGATATCTGCATGATTGGCCTCGAGGGAGTCAATCAGTTGAACAATTGCTACACCTCCCATCGAAAGAAAACGTTTTTGGACAGCGTCTTCAGCAGCATCGTATTCTGCGAATAAGATCCGAGGGTGTTTTTGTGCCGCAGCAATATATAAAGATTCGTAATTGAAGCTTTCAGCTTTTAGTTTGTTGAAGCCATTTTCGTTATTGATAAACGTAAAGGTTCCCCATTGTTCGTCAGGGCGCGTTGTACTATTTATTTGTCTATAGCCGCCAGCGCCATCCCCTAGCTGGGCAACCCTAGCGTCAGGATAGTGGTCCGCGACTAACGCGGCATAAAAAGGTGACGGTATCGCGCCTGCTGAGGAGCCGGTGATAAAGATGTCTTCCGGTGATGGCACGTTTTGATAAGTCCAATCTAATATAGCTTGCATATTAGTTCGGCCTTGATGGTGAATAGTGAGCGGCCGCTGTCCTTCTTTTGCGGGCGCATAGACAGTATCACTTTGACCTATATGTACATCGCCGGTGCAATATGGTGCCATGACAATTGTATAATCGATGAATGGGTTTGCTTCATTATTAAAGTCGAAGATACCGTGCTGCGAAGGTTTGAATTCATCGCTGATGTTTCGTGTGTAGCTGGGTTTCATCGCGGGATCACAGGAAGCACGGGTCCAACATGCACCACCGCCTTGCATGTAAACCATCAACTTGTTGGAAGCTCCCGGGCGAACGAAGAACTTATAGGGTGAGCCATCCGAACAGGTGGTCTCACCGGCGGGTGTAAATTCATTCCAGCCTTCTTGTAAGTCTTTAACAAGGCTAGCGTCGATGCCGTTGGGACTTTGCTGATTGGACGGTAGATTGGAAGGTAGATTCGACGCTTGATTGAATGAATTGCAGGCAGTCAGAGCGAGAGTAAGAACGAGCATGGCGCCTATTGAGGATGTTTTCATGACATGAGCCTAGACAGTCGAGAGTAGTGAATAATAATGTAACTTGGACCGTTTGAGCAAAATAAACCCGTCCCGCGATAGTTGCCCTGAGACAGTTCTAAGTCTGGCAAAAATCTTCTGATAGATATAGCCTAACGGCTGCATAAATGGTGGATTTAGCGTTTTTAAGGAGTTCTAAATGGCAAAGAAAATATTACTGATGGTGTGTTTGCTGGCGAGCAATGTAGCGTTTGCAGAATACTCTCGTACTTATATGGATGCTCAAACAGCCTCAATGAGTGATTCGCAGGGTGTGAACATAGCATATAAAACGTTGGGAGACGCCGACTCTGAAGTGGTGGTCCTCATTATGGGGCTTGGCGCGTCCCACAGTCTATGGGGCGATACGTTCGTAAAGGGTGTTGAGTCTGCGGGTTATCGTGTTGTACTTATTGATAATCGTGACACAGGCGCGTCAACGCGTTTTGATGAATGGGGCGAACCGACACTTTGGTGGGAATTGCTTAAAAATCAACTAGGTTTTAGCGTCACAGCGCCATACTTATTAAATGATATGGCAGCTGACGTTGTATCTGTTATGGATTCATTAGAAATAGACCGCGCGCATATTGTGGGTGCGTCAATGGGCGGCATGATCGCACAAATAGTTGCAGCCGATTACCCGCAACGCACACAGAGTTTAATATCCATCATGTCAACGACAGGTGCTCCCCATTTACCACCACCAAGCTCCGACTCGTCTAGCTCTTTGATGGAACTTGCTTCGAATGATAATGATGAGAACAGTTCTTTAGCCGCGGAGATGAAAAAAAGAGGCTTCTATCCTGAAGCTGTGCCAAGACAGCTAATGGCAATCATAAAAACCGGTGATCGCACTGAGCGTGTTAAGACAATCGAGGCACCAACACTGGTTTTACATGGCGCGAATGATACGTTGATACCTCCGGCACATGGTCAACACACAACGGATACGATCGCGGAATCGAAGCTTGTTGTATTTGAGGGCATGGGACACGATATGCCGGAGGCGGTGATGCCTGCGATACTTGCTGAGATGACGGCGCATATGGCGCTTTGGCCTGTAGCGGGTGACTAACGCTCTTTCGCAGTACTTTGATTTGGGGTCAAGAATTTGCAGCTGGAGCGCTGCGTTTACCGTCAAGCTAGGTCTATTGATGAGCATTGAATTTTAAATTTCAGAGGATTATCAAGTAATTCTGACGCGAAGCTATGGCCCAGTTGAGAATCTTGAGTTCTCTCTTTACCAACAAGAAACGCTACCCTACATTTTTGATCGGCAAGATTACTTTGATCTTTGCAAAGACGTAGGGTTTAGCATAATTTGAAACCTTGAATTTCCGTTGCCGATGTTCCGAAAGGACTTCAGCGATCCGCTGCCAGTTGACAGTTTTTATCAACCTCTTATCGCTAGCGTGCCTATTTCCGCGGGGGAGATTTAGTAAAAAATACGACCTGTCTATCTGCATAACCGGAGCATTGCATGGCGTTGTTAAACTTTCATCAAATCACAGAAAATATTGGCACGTCAGGTCAACCGTCGCAGGACGAGTTAATTGAGGTTGCCGAGTTAGGCGTAACCACCGTGGTTAATCTTGCCATGCACGATTCCGAAAATGCCCTAGAAAACGAGGGCAGCTTGGTTACGGCATTAGGCATGTCTTACATTCATTTCCCTATACCGTTTGAGGCGCCTTCGGTGGATCAGCTAAGAAAGTTCATTGCGTTAATGGATGCGCTTGAGGGTGAAAAGGTACACGTGCATTGTGCGGTTAATGCTCGAGTGTCTGCGTTTATGTTCAAGTACCTGACGTTGACCAAAGGTGTTGATGAGACTAAGGCGACCAGTCCTTTGCTGCATAGGTGGAAACAGCAAATGGATGAGACGTGGCAAAGTTTTCTGATGATCGATCTCGAAGAACTTAGTCGAACACGTTGACCTAACAAAGTTTTAAAATATGATGTTGGTATTGCTTGGTCTCACCGCGAAGGAATACGGTTTACGAAGGATGCGCCTTAGGGTTAGCCAAGGATCATCACAACTATTCGGCACCACAAACATTCAGCACCACAACCATTCAGCACCACAACCATTCAACACCTCGATGAATTCAATAGGGTATCGGCCCTAGCGCCCGGAGATATTGGCGAGTTGCCTTTGAACTCACAATTAGTGAACGCTAGACCTTTGCGCGAGCCGGTGTGGCTGCAATTCGGCATGATAAAAGCGTAGTTTTCCCAATCTGATTTACGGTCCTGCCGCGTTAGCCTTCGCCATGGTGTTGCTTCTCAGTTTGAGGCGTTAAAGTACAATCGCTACGTTGTCTGGGCGGTTGGGTTGGTGACAGGCGCTGGTATCAGTTGAGCTATTATGTCGAGCGCATAAGTCAGGTAGACGGTACGTGAAGTTTAATGACCGACGTTTGGTCTGCCCATAGTTGGCGAACGTGGGCGGCAAAGACGAAAGAATGGAAATTGACGAGACTATTTATGATCAGTCGAGAAAATAGAGTAGTGATTACAGGCGGTCCGGGTACGGGAAAAACGTCGTTATTGGAGGCCATAAAGGCACCAGACCGCCACGTCATGGTCGATACTGCTCGAGAAATTATTCGAGCTCGGCATGCGAAAGGTTTGTCGTCGAGACCTGATCCGGAACAGTTTGGTTGGGATATGTTGAAAGCTGATATCCATAACTATCGGCTCGTTGATGCGTTAACCGGTACGGCCTTTTTCGATCGATCGATTCTGGATACTTTATGCTATCTAGATGAGCTGTCTGAGCTTGGTGGTGATGTGCGTGACAGTTGTTTGGAATCGTACCCTTATCAACGTAAAGTTTTCATTTTGCCGCCTTGGCAAGAGATTTACACGACTGACAATGAGCGTGATCAATCGTTTCAAGAGTGTCTCGAGGTTGACCGAGCCGTGCGTGCTTGGTACGAAGCTTTAGATTATGAGCTAGTTGAAATACCCAGAGTAGCGATCAATGCACGTGTTCAATTTTTGATGGGACAGCTTTGAGTAGCATTAGTATTCTTGCTTGACGATATAAAGAGGTCTGGACTTGGTTTCCAAGTAGATACGGCCAATATATTCGCCCAATATGCCCAGTCCAATCAGCTGAATGCCGCCTAAAAACAGCGTTACCGTTAGCAGTGAGGCGTAACCAGGAAGGTCTATTCCGTATATGATTGTTCGCAGCACAATGAGTGAGCCGTAAACAAAAGCAAGCAGTGAAATGATTGCGCCGATGTAAGACCAAACTCTTAAGGGCAGGGTACTGAATCCAGTGATGCCTTCTATGGCCAAATTCCAAAGCCGCCATGTGTTGAAGGTTGTTTTGCCGGCGACACGCGGCTGTCGCTCGTAACTGATCTCCGTGGTTTTAAAACCCACCCAGGCAAATAGGCCTTTCATGAAACGTTGCTTTTCAGGCAGTTGTTTGATTGCCTCAACAACTTTACGGTCAAGTAATCTGAAATCACCTACATTTTCTGGAATAGGTGTGTGGGCAATTTTGTTGTGGAATTTGTAAAACCAATTCGCCGAGGTGCGTTTTGATACGGTGTCCTGGCTTCGGTTGACCCGTCTAGCTAAAACCACTTCATAGCCACCTTGCCAAAGTTCTATCATTTGTGGAATGAGTTCAGGCGGGTCCTGTAGGTCGACATCGATAGGGATGACGGCGTCACCTCGAGCATGATCCAAGCCGGCGGTGAGGGCGGCTTCCTTGCCGAAATTCCGAGAGAAATCGATTATTTTTATCGTGGGTGTTTTTTTCTGCTCCGCGACGAGTACCGAAAGCGTGTCATCTGTGCTTCCATCGTTAACGAACAGTAATTCGTATTCTTCATTGATTGAGGCCATGACTTTGCTTATCGCATCGATGAACTTATCAATGACTGCAGCTTCGTTAAATACGGGACAGACAATCGAAATCATAATCATAGGAAACTAGTGGTTTTCACCATTCTACACGCTGGTTAGATCAAGAACAGGCTCTATAAATCGCCATAGGGTGGGGATGGTCACTACAAACTAGACTTATTAGTGAGCTTTTGTTGCGAATATTCCGATGACAAGTATCTCCTTTAAGGACTCGGTACAATCCATGTAGTCGTGTTATCTTGATTGCCGCAACGCAGCGATGCGGGCAGTAGAGCAGGTCACACGAAGTCGATTTGATCAGACAAGAATAAGTCGCGTAAAGAGGAAATATCTATGCAAGACAATATGATTCAGAAGATACCCTTTGGAA
Organism: Pseudomonadales bacterium; assembly: GCA_029251375.1. Taxonomy (GTDB): domain Bacteria; phylum Pseudomonadota; class Gammaproteobacteria; order Pseudomonadales; family Azotimanducaceae; genus JAHRVQ01. The sequence goes on from JAQXDL010000045.1 coordinate 25,758, forward strand.
ATACAGGCCATTTAAGCACGCGGATAATATTTGGCGCGGCTGCTTTAGGAGGCATGCGACAGGAGAAAGCTGACTCGGTGCTCGAAATGATCACGAAACGAGGTTTGAATCATTTTGATTGTGCGGCCAGTTATGGCGACGCTGAACTGAGATTAGCGCCGTACCTGCAGGATCATCGTAGTGATGTTTTCCTCGCGACCAAAACAGGCGACAGGACGCGGGATCTGGCATGGAAAAGTATTGAGAACTCTTTGCAGAGAATGCAGATTGATCAAATAGACCTTATACAATTGCATAACCTCACGCACGACGAAGACTGGGATGTCGCAATGGGCGAGCAGGGTGCTTTAAAAGCTGCGATCGAAGCGAAAGAACAGGGTTTGGTGAAGTTTATTGGTGTCACAGGTCATGGCACTAGAACCGCTGAAATGCATTTAAAAAGTATGGGCTCATTTGAATTTGACTCTGTCCTACTACCTTACAGTTATGCGTCTCTGCTCGACGATCAATATGCAAAAGAATTTGAAACCCTTTATGAATTGTCGAAACAAAAGGGCTTTGCGATCCAGACAATCAAGTCGATTGCCAAACGTCGCTGGCGTGACGAAGATAGCAGTCCTAAATTTAGTTGGTATGAGCCCTTACGGGACAAAGATGCCATCGCGAGAGCTGTGCAGCTGGTGTTTAGTCGTCCAGGTTTATTTCTAAACTCTTCGAGTGATGCCACCTTATTGCCGCTGATTTTAGATGCCGCCGAGCAATGCAGTGATGAGGAAATGGGCTTGGCTGAACGAGACAGTTTGCTGGCAGAAATTGCAAACGATGTTGACGCCAACGATATTGAACCCTTGTTCACCCGTGGTGTACAAGATGACGTTGTTTAAAGGATATTGTTAAATGAAGTTGTTTAAATGAACTGGTTAAATTTCGCTATTCTCTGGAGTGTCTCAGGTAAGCAGGCGTATTAGCGTCGGTTTATTTGGTTAAGGATACGCAGTGCTGCGCAGGCAGCCCCATAGCCATTGTCGATATTCACAACGGTTAGACCTGGTGCACAACTAACAAGCAATGATTGCAGTGCTGTTTCTCCACCCTTAACCATGCCGTAGCCGACACTCGTTGGCACGGCGATGATAGCTGAGCCAATGAGACCGCCAAGTACCGTCGGTAGCGCAGCATCCATACCAGCGATACAGATGACCACCTTGCGTGTTTTGATCTCTTCGACACGGTCCATCAGACGCCATAGACCTGCCACCCCGACGTCGTTGATGGTCAGTAGCGGTTGTCCGTAGTACTCAAGTGTTCGAACCAACTCACGTGCCACAGGCAAATCAGATGTGCCGCCGGTTATGACCGCTATATCATCAGCCGTGGCGTTAGGTGAACTTTTAAGTAATTCAGCTTGGCTAATTGATGTACGCGAGATGGGGTCGTAATCGAGTAGCCCAGGATACCGTGCTTCGATCGCTAGCCATGCGTCTTGCGCGAGCCGGGTAAACAGCATCGGCTTTTCATTCGCATGCAGTCGATCAGCAATGGAAAGCAGTTGATCAACAGACTTGCCCTCACAGAAGATTGCCTCCGCGAGGCCGGTTCTATTTTCACGGTTTAGATCTAATAAAATTTCTGATTCAATATCCCGAGTATGACTAGTCAATGCTGAGTGTCTCCACAAGAAAAGCGCTGCCGCGTTGATAGGGCTCAATGGTTATCGAGGCTGCGTAGCTGGAAAAACCTTTTTCACCAAACTGTTCAGCAACAATTCGGGTTGCCTCAAGTGCATAATCAGCAGTCGAGCTGACGGTTTCATTTGTTTCAATTTCGATGGCCACACCGTTTTTGCGAATCCGACAACGCACGCCCTTTAGGGGCAAATAAAGCTGAAGAGTTTCCCATAGGGTTTCTTCAACCTGATTGATAACCGGTAGAAGCTCAGCGTTGATTGATATGCCTGTTTCTATGCGACTAGATAAACACGGTGATGCAGGTAAATCATGTAGGTCATCGAGCTGCAGGTGTTTAGCGATTTGACGCAACGTATTTTTGTCGATGTTGGTCTCAACATAAGGATGCTTGACCTGATGTTCACTGGCGGCGGTGAGACCTGGGCGATAGTCACCAAGGTCATCCATATTGGTTCCTGACAAAACCAGATGCGTAGTGTGATTGGTCACCCCGTCATACAGGTTTGTTTTACAAAAATAGCAACGGTTTGCTGGGTTAGCGAGATACTCAGGATCGTTGATTTCTCCGGCATCAATTATGTTTAGGTTCCAGCCTTCCTGTTCTGCATATTGACGAACTCTTGTGGTTGCTTGATTAGGTACTGCTGGGGATATCGCATGATAGATATGCGTTGCCGGATTAGCGCGATGCGCGACGACAGCTAATGTCATGCTGTCGACACCACCACTCACGGCGACGGCAACAGGGCCGAGATTCGCGAGATAGTCCTGAAGCTGTTCAAGTTTTTTCATTCTTCGCTCTGTTCCTGCGCTTGACGTTCAATCGATTGGCGCAGTTTACGTTGTTCTTGGAGTGTCTGCATGTCTCGCAAATCATCCATCTCCGCTTTGACGGTATCGCCTCCCGGGCGCTGCGCTATTTTTGATTTATAAAGAGTGTCCGAAACGGTAGTTTCAATCTGTCGGCGATGAAGAATTGCCCGCTTGGTTTCAGTCTGTCTGATACCGAGTGTTGTTGTTAATTTAAAACATAACTGCAGGATTGAGTCGGTCTTGTCTGGCTGACACAACACTCTCAAACTCGTTGCCATTCGATTCTTCTTGCCTGTCACCGAGTATTGTAGAACATCGATAACAGCGGTATCTCGCTGAAGTGTATCGACGCAGTGGGCAATTTCTTCGGGCGTTTGGTCGTCCAATTCAAATGCCAACATCTGGATGGTGTCGGTTGTCCAACCGATTGAGTCTTGATCGGCCGCCGCAGGTTGCGCAGCATCAAAGTGGAGTAGCCGCAGCACATTGGATATGCCTGAGAATTTCTTCGTGCCAAACCCAAAACCTTGATTAATAAGGTTACCTTTATCTTCTTGCGGGTATTTATGCGGCTCTACGTCCGGTGACAAGTACTTTAAAATTGCCGCACCCGTCGGTGTGATGCGCTCGCCGCTGATGCCATCATCGACGAAACGAAAATCTTTCAATATCAGTGCAGTTGCCGGTGCTGGTATTGGTAACATCCCGTGTGCTGTTTTGACTTGGCCACCGCCTAGGGGCAAATCAGAAATACTGGTGCTATTAATGTTCGATTGCGCAATTAAAAAGCTGGCACAAATCACATCTGCAATCGAATCCCATGCGCCAACTTCATGGAAGGCGACGGACTCTATGGTCTTGTCATGTATTTGTGCCTCGGCAACAGCAATGATGCGGAAGATCTCTAAACTAATTTTTTTAGTTTCATCGTCAAGATTTGATTCGGAAATAATACGCTGAATTTCACTATAGTGTCGATGATGATGGCCTGTGGCGTCTTTTTCAGCATGTACGTTAAAGAGAGTGCCTGAAAGTGTGCCGTCATTAAAAGGACCGTATTTGAGGCTGACGAGATCGGGGAAGCCAGCAAGCTCGATTTGTCCCGCAAGCAAGTCGCCGTAATTGGGGAATAGGTCCAACATGGCACTAATAAACATGTCACCGGAGATGCCGCCAACTAAATCAAGATGTAGATGCATCGTTAGCTCAACATTAAATGGGTGGGGCCGCACAGTTGGGCGATGTTAATCCCATGGGTGCAAGCATCTCTGCAGGGAGCGCCATCGCAGGACAGGCAAGCGTTAGCAGATTCTTCAAGAGCTGCATACTCGGTTTGAGCAAATTCAAGATTACCGTAGTCCGTTGCGTACATTCGCGTTCTGAGAACATCAGCAATAGGCACGTTATATGGGCAAGCGCCATCGCAATCGTTACAGGCGTGTCGACAATAGGTCATATCAGTATTGCGTGCATATTGTTCGAGAAGCTTGAAATCCGCATCGCTGACCTGACGCTCGCCAGATGCCGAAACGAATTCATCGATCTTATCTTTGCTGGTCATGGATATGATCGTTGCGTCAACATTATCGTTTGAGAGCGCCCATTTAAAAGCGGCTTGTGAATAGGTTGCACCGTCTTTTTCGAATACACGCATATCGTTTAAACGTGCGCCGCGCAGTACTTTCATCGCAATAACGCCGACATCTTTCGTTTTTGCCTTCGCCATGATGCGTGGTAACTCTGGCTGATTGGCGACCCAATCAAATGACTTTACAAATCGTTCATAGAAAGAAGGGTCTTGACCGAAGTTGTGACCGAGTAAAAGCACATCAACCAAATCGTTATCAAGCGCGTAGTCGCAACACTCCACGAGGTTGCCAGCGTGTCCAGAGATACCTGTATAGCTAATCTTGCCTTGCGCTTTGGCCTTTGCGGCGAATTCAAACCACTCTTCATTTTGGAGGCGACTGATGTCGTTGACCGCGTGATTGAAAAATATTTCGACGTGATCAGTTTGCAACCGTGTCAAACTTTCCTCGAGGGACTGCATCATGGCGCGCTGGTTTGTTAAATCACCTGCATGCATTTTGGTGGCTATATAGACTTGATCACGCCGACCTTTCAAGGCGTTGCCAAGCACGATTTCTGATTGCTGTTTTGAGTAACTTTCCGCTGTATCAAAGTAATTCACACCTCGAGCCAACGCGTGTTCAACGAGATGTTCTTCACCGGGATTTAGCTGACTTGAACCGAAGGAAATATCTGAAATTTTCAGCTCCGTTCGACCCAAACGTACATATTGTTCGATTCTGGGTGGATTGGAGAGACTGTCAGCCGCTTGCGAAAGAGAAGATGCGGTTTCTGAATCAGAAGCGATAGTGCCATTAAGTGGCAGGCCTGAGGCGATGCCGGTGACGGCGCCGATTTTCAAAAAGGATCTGCGATCGATGGGTTTTTTCATGGCAATCTCCGAGGCGTTCCAGATGGTTCGGTAGGAGCAAATCTAGCCTAACAAGCGTGGTGTGTAAAACAAATTAAATCTAACAAAAAGTCGGCCAGATCAGCTTACGTCTGGTTGTTTGAATTCGAGACGATTGTTCTGGTCGCTTTGCCACCCCGGTCAACTCTTCACCGGAGTGAGCAAGCGCTCTGATGCTAAGTCTGAGAGATGATGTTGTCATCTTTGAGTTTAACGATTGTTTCATTCTCGACACCAAAGTCAGCGAGAACCTTGTCTGTGTGCTCGCCTAATTTTGGTGAACGCGCTCTTGGTCCTACCGAGGTGTTTCTAAAGCGCATCGGGATATTGACGGTACGATACTCGCCTAGAGTTTCATGTTGCAGAGTAGGGAAGAGTCCGATGTCCTTCGCTTGATTATCCTGTGGAACTTCGTGCAAACCGAGTACCGGTCCCCAGATCAAGCCCGCGGCATCAAATATGACGCCCCATTCGTCCCGGGTTTTTTCCGATAGAGCTTCATCTACCATCGGCACAAGTGTGTGCATGAGCCGAAATCGACTGCGTACATCGACAAAACGTTCATCCTCTATCCAAGCCTCTCGGTTTATGGCTTTACAAAATTTAGGCCATGCTGAAACCTCTGGCATGTTAAATACAACCCATTTTCCATCACCGCAGGGATAGCGGTTGGCGGTTGGTAGAAACAGTTGCTCTCTTGATCGTTGTCTAACTGGCGCGTGATCCATAGCCGTGACGGCGTAGTCCGTTGCCTGAGTCCAAACAGCAGTCTCGTACAGCGAAGTTTCCACCACTTGTCCCTCGCCTGTTTTCTCCGCAAGCCTTAGTGCCGCAAGGATCGCTGCTAATAATGCCAGTCCTGTGGTGTGATCGCCCTGAGCCGGTCTTGCCATCGGCACAATGCCATCCTGACCTTCTCTCATTGAGTCATACAAACCGGAACGACCAAAGAAAGCCGTTACGTCATAACCGGGACGCCAAGCGTCTGATCCTTCGGTGCCGTATCCGGTTAACGTGGCATGCACAATTTTTGGATTGAACGATAGGATTGTGTCAGGGTCTAGTTTGTATTTTTCCTGGCGCACCGCTAGCAGATTACATAAAAAGATGTCGGCGCTTTCACATAACTTTTGAACCACAGCGACGCCATCAGGGCTAGTGAGGTCTATACAAATAGATTCTTTACCTCGATTGTCTACATCAAATTGAAAGTCATAAGCTTTCATGGCTTCATCTTCGATTTTGGGTGATCGGCCAGTATCACGCATTGGGTCGCCAGTTAAGGGCTCAACCTTAATTACCCGTGCTCCTAAATCCGCCATAATCGCGCCTGCACTTGGTGCAGCCATCCAATTGTCAATTTCTATCACTGTAATTCCGTCTAACGGTGCTGACACAAGTACTCCAATGTAATTTAGTAAGCGTAGGGGTCATGGTACGCAATGCTTTGGCGCTGGTCAGCAAAAACATGTGCGTGAATATGGGCTAATGCATGGGTCTATCTACTTCATCAATTGCTGATGTTAATCCGCATCAATAAGGTTTTTAGATTTTAGGTGCATGAATAGTTGTCGATCGTGGCGACTGGTCGCGCTGAGTCTGCCAGGACGAACCCATGGCTTCCAGGCAGGTTGATTACCCTGAGGCTTGTCACCCATGATTGTTACCCGCTGAATGATGCGTTCGCCGACAAAATCATTAAGAACAAAATGTTGGGTACAACGATTGTCCCATATCGCAATGGTACCTTCCGTCCAGCGGTACCTAACGGTAAACCGCGGGTTAGCGACCCACTTCGTTAAATAGCCCAACAGGACCTGGCTCTCGGTCGCATTCATCTCGACAATGCGTCGGGTGAAATGTTCGTTGACGTAAAGCGCCTTTTTGCCCGTCTCCGGGTGTATGCGTACAACGGGATGAATCGCCATTTGGTCCGGTCGATTATGTGGGTGGGCATCGTGCAGAGCAGATAAACCGTTGCAAAGATCTTGCATAGGCTCTGACAGCTCGTCGTAAGCGGCATATAGACTCGTCCACATGGTGTCACCACCGGTTTCTGGGCATTTCACCATATTTAAAATCGACATGAGCGCGGGTTCATCTTGGAAAGTAATGTCGGTATGCCATTCGTCCGCTACGCCGCCGGCGGTAGCCTCAAGTTGGAACACCTCGGGTGGTAAAACTGACTCGCTTTTTAGATTTGGGTGCCCTTCAAGTTTGCCAAAATTATGACCAAAACTGACATGATTTTCGACGGACATGTGCTGTGCTGGAAAGAATAGAACCATGTGGTCGAGGAGGAGGGACTTTATGGTATCAATTTCCGCCGCAGTCATTTGAGCTAAATTAAGGCCGGTAACTTCCGCGCCGATAGATCCAGCAAGCTTCTTTACATCCCATTGTGTTGTCGGCATCGACTTTTTCCTTTATATCAAGGCTGAAGGATAAACGATGTTGATGTATTTCTGTAGTATGCATCTCAGAGGTCGTGGCCTATATAGTTTTGATCTCATGCGTTGAAATGAGTGGTTGTTGATCATTGATTGGATGACTCAATATAGGCAAATATCCGATCATTGGTAACGGATAAATAGTTAACAAATAGTGAGAAGGTAAATTGATGAAATGTATTTGGCTGCAGGCGGGCGAACTTGATTATAAGGAGTTGCCGAGGCCTCAACCTGCACAAGGTGAGTGTTTACTGGCAATTAAGCAGGCTGGGATTTGTGGTACCGACCGTGAGTTATTGCGCGGCTACTATGACTTTAGTGGAATTGCTGGGCATGAATTTGTGGCCACGGTTGAGGCTGGTAGTGCGGCTTGGCTGGGCAAGCGGGTGGTTGCGGACATTAATATTAGTTGTGAAGTATGTGAGCTTTGTCTACGGGGTTTACAACACCATTGTCCCAGCAGACGAGTCGTTGGTATTAAAGAGCAAACGGGCGCCTTTGCTGAGTATTTGTGTATACCCGAGAGAAACCTGTTTGAGGTTCCTGATTCGATGTCTGATTATCAGGCAGTTCAGTTAGAACCACTTGCGGCAGCGTTGGAAATACTTGATCAAATCACCTTGACTGAAACGGACAAGGTCTTGGTGGTCGGTGCCGGTCGACTCGGTCGCATGGTCTGCCGTGTACTAAGAGCGTGTGGGCATAAAGTCAGTGTGCTGGTGCGAGATAAAGCAAAGGCGGCGAAAGCGCTCCGTGGTATTGAGGTGTTGTCACAAGTCGATTCGGCCTGTCCATTCAATGTTGTGGTCGAATGCTCCGGCCATCAAGATGGAATGGCGCTGGCGTTGTCAGCCGTAGAGCCCAGAGGCACCATTGTCGTGAAGAGTACTTATGCGAGTGCCTTGACGATCGACATGAGTCAATTAGTTGTCAATGAAGTATCACTTGTTGGATCACGCTGTGGCGATCTTGGCAAGGCGATCCAGTGGATGTTAGATAGTGGCGATGAATTCGATGCACATCTGAGGGACGGTAAGGTCAGCAACTTTGCGTTGTCAGAATTCGAGCAGGCATTTAACGAAGCAGGTAATCCGAGCCTTGAAAAGGTCGTTTTTGATCAGTTTGATCGTTAGCGGGTCCTTGCGGTGTGAACGCGCTAGCCATTATCCGCTTTGCGATGAAAACCTATTGTCCAACTGATGGATAAGTACAGCGACGTAAGTGCCTGTAGAATAAATCACTGACGATCAACGTGATCAAAAATCGTCGTAAAATTGCAGCGTGATCGGCTCGCCGCCGCCGTCAGAGTCTGCTATTACTAGCGTGTAAAAGCTTGCTGCTTCAAGATCGATTCGTACAGGTCCAATCAATGTGTCCTTAGTGCCGGTAGTCGTAATCGTTACATTGTAAGTCCCAGGCGACAGCTCGCCAGCGAAGGTCGCGTTTTGATCCATGCCATTGATCAGTGGAAATGAGTTGCTGATGTTGCGTTCTGGCGGTAATACATAGACGTCGATATTCGTTGAAAAAGTAGGGCTCAAGTGCGTGACGGTCATTCGAGCGTGGGTCGCGACCGGACGACGATCGTCGACGGAGGTCGCGTTACTGATACGATTATTAAGCCCTGATACCCCAAATGTTACGAACCTACCTGCACTGATATCTTCTGTAGTTGAGAGTAGTTCGTCGGTCGGATCACCAAACGTCGTCACAGAGATCTCGTTGTCCCTAATGAGACCGTCTTGATAATCACTGATGTCAGTAAAGATTTGATTGCTTGCCAGTGGCGCGCCATTGATTGAGAAGTCGACTGGGCCACGATCAGCAATTAGATTCAGACTGCGAATTTTCACGGGCAGCGATCGCTGTCTGAAGAAGTTTGGGAAGTTGACATTGACCATTTCGACGGTTGCCGTGCCTGGCCCAAAATAGTCAATCAATGCAAAGACTCGTTCGGTTCTCGCGACTAGTTCAAATGTTCCTGATTCGAACAGTAAGTTTCCATCGGCGTCACGCACTTCCAATGTAATATCTTCCGCAGCGGTCGTGGTTATGCGACCTGAAGCAACGGCATAGGGTAGTGATATTGTTTGATCCCTTGCGTCGGGATTGATTAGTTTTACAGTGGCAGTATCGAGGGAAGGTGAGGCGTTGACGAATGAAATTATAACATCTGTACTATCTTCTTCGAAATCAAAGGGCGGTGTCGTTATATATACAGGAGCGGCAGCGGCCATCGACCCTGTCAAAATGATTGTTTGAAAATTAGAGATTGGAATTTGCGTTATTGACTCAAACAGATTGAATTCAGCCCCATCGAGAAGATAGTTGACCTGATACTCTCTGTCGACCCCAGGTATCAAAGACACAACGCTACTGACGCTTCCATAGGTTGTCTGTGCGGCGAGAGAACCTTCTCCAACGATACGTAAATTAGGTGAATCGATTACAGCGTTAAAAAATTGCGCTTGAGCTGTGGGAACGTCAATGGGTTCTTGAAAACCGTTGTCTTCACCGCAGGATGCGAGCAATACAATACTCATCATTGTGAAGCTAAATAATCGGATACTTCTCATAGGGGCTGGATACTTATGGTTGGTTATAACGTAATTATGTGTGTTTCGCTCGAAAACCATCATGCACTCTGTCTTGTCTACTTAGGGTTGGATGGCAGGCCGCAACAATAATTCAATTTGACGAATGAATATAGGTCTAATTCGTCAAAATACCGATCGAAATGCCACCAATGCAGCGGCCACGCTCACATTCAGTGACTCGATGTCATTAGCCAGCGGAATTTTGATCTGATCATCACAGGCCATAGCTACATCAGGGCTGAGTCCATCTGTTTCATTCCCGAGGATAAACACGCAACCGGTCTGACCAGTAATTTGATCTATCGGTTTGGCTGAGTGACTTGATAGTCCGTATAGTTTGCGACCTTGTTTGGCTAGCAAGTCGGTTGCTGATGTGGTGGTCGAACAAAAATAGATACGGCATTTGAGTGCTGTGCCAGCGCTGGCCTTTATCACTAGGGGGTCAATGTTGGCGCAACCCTTTGTCGGCAATACTAGCCCCAGAGCTGGCGATGCGGCGACGGAGCGAATAATCATACCGAGATTTTGAGGATTGGTAACGCGGTCTAATAAAATCAGATCCCCTTGTTGTTGCGTATCGAGTTGAGACAAGGGTTGATAACCCGGCGCACGAATATCCAGAGCAATACCTTGATCTTGTTTGCTGTTTTTCGATATTTGAGATAAATCACGCTTGGAATGGAATTGGATCTCGACATGCCTGTTCTTCGCCAGTGTTGTGACTTTATCAAGGATATCGGCGGATCGATTGCTATCAGCAAGGTGCAGTCGGTAGGGTTTTACATCTCGGCTCTGTAGAGCCTCAAGTACTGGTTTTCGTCCATAAATGGTTAGCAAGCTATCAAAAAATGCTTTGCGGTCATCGTAGCTCATGTCCACGGGGTCACCATCCGGCCGATCGTTTAGTTTCTCTTTCACCTATTTCATATCCTGAGGTACTCGTTTTGTCAGCTTTTGACGAGACAGATGTAAAGTTGGCGGTCGCGACAAAAAGGCGCTGTATGTTAACTCAGTCCCAACTAACAGTTTCAACTATCTGTTTTAACTATCTGTTTTAACTATCAGTTCTAACGGGTCGCAGATTAGTGGTTTTATCACGTTTCATCTCTACAATGTTTTTAACAGCCATCGAAGGAGCCCTACTCTTATTTCGTTCTGTAGCAACAAGATAAGGCAACGAGATATTCGACATGCATCCATTTAATGCGTCAGACCGCAAATCGACAACACCGAACACATCAACAGCTGCATCCATGCCTAGCTTATTTATCCGCTGCTGGAGACAAGCGAACTGCTGCCGCAAGCAGCTTCTATGCAGTATTGACGATGGCGCTTATCAGTTTCTATTGTATCGTAGAAATAGCATCGATTTCTCTGGATGCGACTTTTCAGAACAATCTGTTTGAGGGCAATCCGTTTCAAAGCAATCCGTTTCAAAGCAATCCGTTTCAAAGCAATCCTTTTCGGAGTAACCGTTTTCAAAACAATGTTTCTGCAGCCTTTATTGTTAAAAGCGTTATTCTTCAAATGGCTGCTCCTCAAGGCGGTGCTCTTTAGGATTATGTTGAACAGAATACAACGGCGCATGAGGTAAATGCAGGAGCTGTCAGGTTGGTCGCAAAGCCTGGCAGGCGTTTCGTTTTTTAGTCGCACGGAGGCGCAGTCAATAAAGCCTGGCCTCCTGACGGTAAACCACAAACGGGTGTGTTGTAGAACTGTCCAGTGCGTTTAAAACCTTTTTTACAAAAGGTCTGCCAGTGCTGCGCCAATATCTTCGGGGCTCGTTTTCGGGTGAAAACGTTTGATTACGCGACCGTCACTATCGACCAAAAACTTTGTGAAATTCCAGGGAATATCTTCGTTACCGTCCTCATCGGGTTGTTCCGATTTTAACCATTGGTACAAAGGCGCTGCATTGTCACCGTTGACCTCAAGCTTTGCGAACATTGGAAAATTAACGTTGTACTTTGTCTTAGCGAATTCCAGAACTTCCTCGTTTGAACCGGGTTCTTGCGCACCGAACTGGTTACAGGGAAATCCTAGTACGGTTACTTTTTTACTTTCTTGCAGAGCACACAGACCTGTGTACTGAGGGGTGAGTCCTCATTGGCTTGCAAGGTTGACGATTAACAATGCTTCATCTTTGTATTGTGAGAAGTCTACGCTCTTGCCTTCGATTGAAGACATTTTTAGCTCATAGATGTTCAAGTCATCTCTCCATTATGTGAGTAAGGCCAAATTCTAGGACAAGCTAAGCAAAGATACCATGTAAATACCATTGGTCTAATGCCGCGTGTTTGAATATCCAATACAAGCTGCCGTCTGGTTGACTGGCGATATAGTAATCCCTTGTCAGTGGTTTGTTGAGCGGCTTATCCCACCAGCCATAATCGATTCGTTCGGGCCCCTTTATTAACGTCAGCTTGTTTGTAATACAGGGACTATTTTCTACCATCTTTAAAGCTTTTGGTGTTTGCAGAATAAAGGCTGGCCGTATAGGTTGCGTCTTTTTGCTAAGCGCCGTTGATGGCTGTCTACTTAGAGATGCTAAAGACTCTTTATTTAGAGATGCTGAAGGCTCTTTATTTAGAGATGCTGAAGGCTCTTTGCTGAGAGATGCTGAGGGCTCTTTAAAAGCCGAGAGAGGTTGCCATGATTTTTCTGGACGATGGTCATCGGCAAGGGCGAGTCGAAAACAGTGTTCTTCACCGAGTCGAGTATGCAGCATATTAAGCAACAAATTTTCTTTTGGCTGGTTTTTTAGAAAACTATTAGCAACTGACGCGCTACCGTATTGCAAAAAAGCGCTGTCTGAAAAAGAGTGATCAGAAAACAAGTCGGTTGTTTCTGATTGAGTCGAAAAAAGCTGATTGCTCGATAATGCGATAGCATCTACTTCCTTGATGTCATCAATTTGATCGAGCTTTAACTGGCTTAGCGCCATAAATGCTTTGGGTTCGTTTTCTGCGTTAGCGAGGTGGATACTAAAGGATTTTTTGCCATGATTTCTGTGACATAAATGCCATGTAAATTGATTCGTTTGCAATTGTCTGGCGGTTAAAAAGTCAGAAAGCTCTTCGAGCAAGCGTTTAACTGGAAAAACTAATGAATTGAGGTTGTCGACGTCCGAAGCAAATGTGATGTCATGATAGAAATTCGCTTTTTGGCTGATGAAATTTTGTGGGTCAGATTTGTCACCAACAAGTCTCAGTAGGTAGTCGGCAAAGTATGTGTCGAATCTTCGGCGTAAACTGCTCGCCGGTAAATCAAATACTTTCTCTATATTGCCAATGCCCATTTGTTGTAATGCTGTGACGTGCTTTGCGTCAGTTTGCAGATGTTGAACCGGTATATGTTTAATGCTGTCGAGAATCGATTTTCGGGTACCGGCGGCGGCACTCATATGGCCTGTTTCATGACCAGCTTTATGACCAGAGTCATGATTACCTGCATTAATACCTGCATTAATACCTACATTAATACCTTCATCGATAGTTTCATAGTTAGTTTTGCTTGTCGTTGTAGCAGGCGATGGCTTTGTTGTCTGCATTGACGTGCTGAACCTTGCCAACAGCAAGGCCGCTAACGGTGTCTGGTTAACGGCCATGACTGGATGATAGCCAAGCTGATGTAAACCATCGAGGATTCGTTTGCTCAGATTATCGATACCTTTAAAGAGGCTTAGACATCCTGTTATATCGAGCAATAAACAGTCTGGTGACTTTATGGCCACATTGGGTGTGAATTGATAGGCCCATTGGGCAAGGTGCGACAGGGTTGCGACTTCCTTGTCTGGATCTCGATCGAATAGGCAAATATTGCTACTTAAACTATGAGCCGTATCCATACTTTGTCCGATTGCGATGCCTCGCTCGAATGCGGCTGGGCTGGCTCGATAAACCCGTCTTTTTTCGGTAATGACAACCGGTCGGGTGTCGTCGGGTCGCATGCCCCGACTTAAAATTTCCAGCGCTAGCTGGTCGAATACCAAACTTATCCATAATTTCTTTTGGGTGTTGTTCTTAACGCTTTTATTAATACTTTCGTTAATACTTTTATTAGTGCTCTGACTAACAGATTTATTAATGTCTTTATCTGAAGATTTATGGGGGGCGCTATGAGAAGAGCCTGGTGGCTTATTGGAGGACATAATGCTTGATACCGGAATGCTTAATTGTCTGTGCGGATAGGTCGTTTTCTCGCGTTTGGTTGTTGACGTTGAGTTCATGATATTCGGGTGTTGTTTGCAGTAGTTGGTCATTAAGTTGCAGAGTAAAAGCCTCGGTTGCCCAGCCTCCTTTGCGTTTTAATATTTTCAAGTTTAAATGCGAATGTTGATTAAAAGCTGAGGCAGGATGCGCTTGTAACTGAATTCTCAGTTCGGCCGGGGATGCATTGCTAGCATCACGACTGTGCCTGAACAGTACGCCAAGACAATGCCCGGCTTTGCAGGCGACTTGAAAGCGCCGCAACTGCATATCCTTCAATGTTTGTTGGGGCCACGCCAGGACCGCGGAGCAACTTTTTGAGGCGAGCGCCTTTTCGAGCACCCACAATGTGTCAGCGCTTTTTTTAGGTGTGACCACCAATACCTTTGAAATGTCGATGCCCATTGAGGATAGTGCTGGCGCGTAAGGTATATAGGGTGGGGCGACCATGAGTAGCCAACGGTTCTGTTCTTGACTTAGTTGGGATAAGGCGGGTGTGAGTAATCGAAGCTCTCCGATACCCGAAGTATCAAGCAGGAACTCTGTCAGGCTATTGGTCGGCCAGCCAGAGCCTGCAAGGTATTGGTTCAACTGGTCGTAACCAGTTGAGATAGTTGATGCTGAAACGCTATTGATACCATTTGTATGGTTGATATCAGACGCGCGCCAAACATCAGCTTTTTGCAATATCTTTTCTAGCGAATTTGCCGGCATCAACGCTGTCGGTTTCATAGCTGTCGGTTTCATATCCATATGGTCACTATGATGATGGTCAATCTAAATATTAGTTTAGGTATTAGTTTAGGTATTAATTTAATTGTTAATTTAATTATTAACTTAGGGATAAGTTGCTGATGAGGTGCTCATCACACGCTGAATCTAGCTGATATCTCAGAGTCTAATTATACTGTATTTATATACAGTACTATAGCAATTTGGAAATGGCAATTGAACGTTTGTGTCAAACAAAGATTAATGATGTGGTTTGAAACTAATGACTTAGGGGTGAACGGACTAAGTGGGGATAGGTAAGGTTTGTGTTTCTTTAACTTCTTCCATTACAACATAAGTTCTAGAATCGCTGACGCCGGGTAGGGTCAGCAGCGTTTCACCCAACAGCTTACGGTACGCTTTCATGTCCGCAACCCGCGCCTTGATAAGGTAATCAAAGTTGCCAGACACCAGATGACATTCAAGTACCTGGGGCAGTGCGGCAACAGCTTGGCTGAATTCCGCAAAAACATCCGCTGAGGTTCGCAGTAGTGATATTTCAACAAACACGAGCAATTCAAGATTCAGTTGTCGTGGGTTGAGTTTGGCTTGGTATTGTTGAATGTAACCTTGGGCTTCAAGGCGTTTGACTCGTTCAGCACAAGGTGTCGCGGACAAGTTAACTCTGCGTGCTAGTTCTGTATTGGATAAACGAGCATCGAGTTGTAGTTCCTGCAGAATTTGCCGATCAACTCGATCTAGTGATTTATTCTTAATTTCAGAATTTTTCATGGTAAATACACCAACATAATTAATTTTAAAAGTATAAATAGCTAATTATAGTGTTATTTAGGTGAGATTCACTATCGACCGATGAATATACTGTCGCCAATCGAACCGTAAACTATTTAGTGGTGAATTTGATGCTGATTGGCGTACCGACAGAAGTGAAAAATCATGAATATCGCGTTGGCTTGATTCCGGCCGGTGTGAGGGAGCTGACTCGACAGGGTCATCAGGTCATGGTGCAAAACGACGCTGGCCTTGGTATTGGCTTCAGTAATGCTGCGTATGAATCAGCGGGTGCCAAGATCGTCGTTACCGGCGAGGAAATATTTAGCGCGGCAGAGATGATCGTTAAGGTTAAAGAGCCCCAAGCGCACGAGCGAAAATGTTTAAGGCAGGATCAAACACTGTTCACCTATCTGCATCTGGCACCTGATTTGCTTCAAACGCAAGATTTGATAGACAGTGGTTCAACCTGCATTGCCTATGAAACAGTTACAGATGCAATGGGACGGTTACCCCTATTAGCGCCAATGTCCGAAGTGGCAGGCCGAATGTCCATCCAAGCCGGTGCCATGTGCATGGAAAAAGCTCAAGGCGGGCGAGGCATACTCTTAGGTGGCGTGCCGGGTGTTGCTCAGGGCGAAGTGTTGGTGCTAGGTGGTGGCGTCGTTGGCCAAAATGCAGCCCAAATGGCAGTGGGTATGGGTGCACGTGTTACGATCGTCGACCGTTCAATTGATGTTCTAAGACGACTCGATAACTTGTTTGGTAATCGTATTCAGACGCTTTATTCGACTCACGACGCGGTCGAAGAGGTCGCCATGAAGGCTGATCTGATAATCGGTGCGGTATTGATTCCCGGCGCTGCCGCGCCAAAGCTGATTACTGCCGAGATGGTCAAGCAAATGCGTGCGGGTACCGTATTGGTCGATGTCGCTATTGATCAGGGTGGCTGCTTCGAAACTTCGAAAGCCACAACTCACGCTGAACCCACTTACATGATTGATGAAGTGGTGCACTATTGCGTTGCCAATATGCCGGGCGCTGTTGCTAGAACCTCGGCTGCGGCACTAAATAACGCAACCTTGCCTTATGTCCTCGAGTTAGCCAATCGAGGAGTCAAATCCGCGTTGACGAACAATGTTCACTTACTACGGGGTTTGAACGTATTCCATGGACAGATAACCAATGAATTCGTTTCAAAGGCGCATCATCTGCCTTATATCGACCCGCACAAAGCAATTGCTGCCTAGATTCAGGGTTGCCTATTGCCCAGTGTCGTCCATCACTAAAAGCTGCCGGCCTTGTCGCGGGTTTAGTTGATTGAAGGCGCGGTCCGTAGCATAGTCAGCAGCTTTATTTTCCCAGGAATAACATTGGTTAGTACGCAATTACGCCAGATACCTCGACGATTGAAACCTCAACGGCTGCGCTCGCAAACGTCGATTAAGCTTAGGCGATCGAAGCGTCCGAGCCGGCCGGCTATTCCATTGCTGTGCAACACCACACCAACCTCAGTGATTTTTAAGTTTGTTTTTTTATTGGCTGTCGCAGCTTTGGTCGCTGGCTGTGATTCAAATGAGGAAAATATGTCTACGTTAACGCCACCTGTTGCAAAAGTTGATCCTAAAGTCCTATCAATTCATGGGCATGATCGCATCGATGACTACTACTGGATTCGTGATGACGAACGTAAAGATCCTGAGGTGTTGTCTTTACTCGAAGCCGAGAATGCCTACACACAAGCCATGATGGCACACACAAAACCGTTGCAAGAAACGCTTTATCAAGAAATAAGCAGCAGGCTAATCATTGAAGATAGTTCTGTGCCTGTAAAGCGAGGCAACTACTATTATCACCGAGAATTCCGCAGCGGTGGTGAGCACCCAGTTTACTTAAGACGTGAAGCATCGAATGCCCAAGCACTTATCATTTTAGATGTTAATGAGTTGGCTGAGGGGCACGAATACTTCAATGTTGGCAACTGGGTGGTCAACGAAAATGACATATTGGCGTACGCAGAAGATAATGTAAGTCGTCGAATTTACACAATCCGGTTCAAAAATTTAAAGACTGGCATGACCCTTGAAGATTCAATACCGAATACTTCTACTAGTCTCGCGTGGGCTAATGACGGTAAGACTCTTTTTTATGTGACAAGGCATGAAGAAACGATGTTGCCTTATCGGGTGTATCGTCACGTCTTGGGGACGTCCAATGACGAAGATGTGCTCGTCTATGAGGAGCAGGATCATCGCTTCTATACCTCTGTTTACTCAAGTAGGAGCCAGGGCTTCGTTATTATTTCAAGCTCAAGTACGGATTCCTCAGAAATAAGGTTAATTGATGCCAATAGCCCAACCCAGCCGCCGAGCATTTTTCTCGCTAGGGAGGAAAAGCTCGAATATCGTATAAGGCACAGTAAGGATACTTTTTTCATTCTGACTAACTGGCAGGCTGAAAATTTTAGAGTGATGCAAGTATCCAGTCAGACCCTAGGGGACAAATCCCTTTGGGTAGAGGTCGTGCCACATGACGCCGATACGCTGATTCAAGATATTGAGCTGTTTGACGATTTTCTTGTTATTGACGAGCGAAACAAAGGTTTAACAAATATACGCGTGATTAACCGATTGAGTAAGGAGGAGCGATTGATTGCTTTTCCCGATCCAACATATACCGTTCATCTACATTCAAATCCCGAGGTTTCATCAACGCAAGTTCGTTACGTCTATTCCAGTTTAACGACGCCGGACTCGATCTTTGAATACGATTTGCATACGGGTACGTCAAGTTTGTTAAAGCGCGATAAGGTGCTGGGAGGCTTTGATATTGCTAACTACCGTTCAGAGCGAATTAGTATTACCGCCAGAGACGGCAGTCTAGTGCCTGTTTCACTCGTGTATCGAGCGGATAAGAGGATGAAAGGAAAGAACCCTTTGTATATTTACGCTTATGGTTCTTATGGTTACTCAGCTAATCCTGGCTTTAGTGCAAAACGCATCTCCCTGCTGGATCGCGGTTTTGTTTTCGCGATGGTTCATGTCAGAGGCGGAGAAGACAAGGGTCGAAACTGGTACGAACAAGGCAAGCTATTGAATAAGAAAAATACCTTTTGGGACTTTATCGATGCAACAGATGCATTGGTTGAGCGCGGCTATGGTCATTCGGAAAAAGTATTTGCGATGGGAGGTTCGGCAGGTGGGTTGCTAATGGGAGTTGTCGCTAACGAAGCGCCCGAGAAATATCTCGGCGTTGTTGCGCATGTGCCCTTTGTTGATGTCGTTACAACGATGTTAGATGAAAGTATCCCGTTAACAACGGGAGAGTTTTCAGAGTGGGGTAACCCAAAAGATGAAAAATATTACCAATATATGTTGTCCTATTCACCTTATGACCAGGTGAAAATTCAGGATTATCCGAACATTTTTGTAACCACGGGTTTGCATGATTCTCAGGTTCAATACTTTGAGCCTGTAAAATGGGTCTCAAAACTAAGGCAGTTGAAACAAGACGATAACCGATTGCTGATTGATATCAATATGAGTACCGGCCACGGCGGCTCATCTGGGCGGTATGAGCGTTATCGGAAAGATGCTCTAGAATACGCGTTTATTCTTGATACGCTCTCTACTGGTAATTAATTTTTCCTGAAAAATTCTTTAATTAGTAAAACAGGTGAGATGATTTTGACTTAGTGATCACATGTTAGGTGTGCGCTAAAGGAAGATCAGTTTGCGAGCCTGTTACTAATGCAATATCAAATCCATTAAGACGTTTCCCCTTTGGCTTGCTCGCCAATTCCGGTCACTTAGGCCGGCCATGATATCCAAATGCTACGATGGCTCTAGTTTTAGTTTTTATCTAACCCTTCGTTAGTGTTCTGTTTGATTAAAAATTTCAGTAACAACATAGGTTGTATTAGTTAAGACCTTGATGCTTTTTCGATATTACGAAAAAAGTCGCCAAACGAAATGCAAATACTCGTTTACAAAAGAAAATAAAATATTACAACTTCGCCATAGGTCATTTATAAGCCTGCACTAATCTTCTGCCTAGTTTAGTGATCGTTAGAAGTGCAGTGATCGCTAAACATTAAAGGGTGAGGGAATACTTTAGACCTCTATATTAAAGCAGTATCAGTACAACGGTGGTTTCTAAAATGATAAAATTTTTGCCGATCATTTTTTGTTTTTTCCTTCTCTCTGCCTGTTCGGGTGGCGGTGGCGGCGGGTCTGATGCGGCTCCATCCCCCTCTGTTGCGAGTTCGACCGCAAGCGCGACAGGAACAGCGAGTTCGGTACCAAGCACTAAAACGGGTACTACATCAGGTTCTGCAACAGCTTCTACAACAGCTTCTACAACAGCTTCTTCAAAAGCTGCTACAAAAGGTACCACAACAGCTACTGCTGCAAGTACAACGCTCGAAACAACACCAGCGGCTGCCACGTCAGATGCATCAAGCCCACTTCCAACATCTACTGAATCATCAAAACCTGAACAGACTGCTGCATTTGTTCTGCCTGCCGGCGCTAGGAGATTGGTTCAACCGGCTTCAACAGATACATCCTCAGACTTATCAACGGAATCACAATTACTTATTGATTGCGTTGTGTTGTTGAAAGAGGAGGCGGGTTGTAGTGCCGATACTTTGCCTTTAATTGGTATGGTTACGGATAATCCAAGCATTGAACAAATCATGCAGCGTGTGTTGGTTTCACATGCTTGGATGGGGCCGCGATTTAGAGAAATTCTTGAAAGAATGCCACCTGAAATGCTGTTATTGATGCGCGGTGTAACTGCTATAGTTATATCTTTCGACATTAGACCGTCTCATTTTCAGCCTTATAGTGGTGCGATATATCTCGATCCGAATGTAATGTGGTTATCACAGGATGAGAGAGATGTGATCGAAGATACACCTGATTTCAGAACAGACTTCAATGCGCAACTTCAATTTAGTTTCCTGCGTCGCTACGTAGATGGAAATACTGACATTAAGTCGTTCCCGAGAGGCATTAGTTCGATCAGCATAAAAACCGCGTCGGTTCTTTACCATGAGTTAGCGCACGCGAATGACTTTTTCTCGCCTGCAAATCTGCAGCAAATGAATCGATCTGTGCCTATTCATCTTTCATTGTCGCAGGTGTCGCCTTCCTCGCGCCTTAGTAGTACCTACCCATTGCAGTCATTTACTTTGAATGCTCTAGCAGCGGTTTCCTTTTTAGGTGAGAGTGCCTCCTTAGAGCAGGAGACCTTAAGTGCTGCTGATGCGGCAGCGCAGTTCAGTGCGGATTATTCTAGCGATTATTATAACTATACGAATCGAATCGAGGATCTCGCAATGGTGTTCGAGGAAGCCATGATGTTTCACAGTTTTGGCTTGCAAAAGGATGTCGCGTTCACTCAAACGGGCAATACTTCGTGTAGTGGATATATCGTCGAATGGGGACAGAGAAATCGCCTTGCAGATCCCGCAGTGCAGACTAGAGCAAATTTTGCTGTTGCTGAATTGTTGCCAGAGTATGCTGAAGCGGTTGAAAATTCGTTGGCATCAATGCCTGCAGTTCGAATGATGTCAAATGGCGTGGACTGGTGCGAGAATATTAGGCTTGATGTAGGCTAGACAGGTTTGAACATTGGTAACAATATGGCTACCGATAAGCTGCCTGTGGAAAGGTTTTTAGCCCATCGATAATCTTTTTCGTCAAGTCGCCTGGGGCACCCAATGCCGTCATTCAGCCGCAGACTTGGCGCGAATCTCTGAAGAGGATATGTCGATTCTGAACTCCGTTTCGCTAACCTCGTCGCAAAGCTCCATTAAGGCAGTCGGAATATCAGCGTGCTTCAATGTGAGGTACGCATCTCCTAGGGATCGACCAAAAACTAAAAACCGATGTTGATTTTGATGCAGTGATTGGATTGCAGTGTCCCGCTCTCTCGTACTATCGTTATAGTATTTGGGGTCAGCAATACGAATGATGGTGTCATAGCCGACGATAAATCTTGCGCCTGGAAATAAATGGGACTTATCCAAAAAGGTTGGCGCATTGGTAAATATGTGCGGATGATTCTGTAACAAACCGACGCGATCTTGCATGTCGAGATAGTCTAGCGGCGGTTTGTCTACGTTGAATGTTGATATTTCAAGTGTCACCTGTGAACCAAGTTTTTGTTCAGCGAAGGCAATCATTTTAAGATGGCCTTCGTGCAATGGATTAAAAGCACCGGGAAACAATATCTGTGGTGATGCATCGCCCGAGTGGGTCGAGCCTGTTGTGCCTACTAGCAATTGTTGCCACGGCATTGGCGCCTTCGCCTGCCGCATTTGCGTGTTGATTGTTTGCGGGACAGATGTTTTGTTTTTCTCAAACGTATAATTTAGGTCATTATCCTCCAGGCCACAGCCATGAGCCATAGCGGAAAGGATTAACGTTTGGCAATGTTGTTCCTGTGTCTGGCGATTGTTTGTTTTATCTAGAACGAGGCTGAATTCTGCGGTGTGATGATCAGACTGGACGGCGACAAAGCATCTATCGTCTCCTTTTCGATCTCGATTTGTTGTAATCGCGGCGGTTGAACCTAGACCGATGACGGAACCGTCAGAATCGAGTTGTTTGGCCCTTAAGTAGGCTCTCATTGCCATCTGTCGCGCTGTATTCTGACTGACCGCCGACGTGGGTTCGAAGCCAAGATAGTCCTTAAGGCTTTCTTGACTGTAGGGAATAAGTGATTCAAGCAGCGTGTTGGATGCGCCGGGTATTGCCAGAAGTTCACTAATCGCACTCGTACCGCCGCCGGTAATGGCGATGACAAACTGGTGGGGTTGCTGGTGTAATCGTTCTATTAGGTCCAACGAGCGTATCTCCGTATCTTGCAGAATAAGTCTTGTCTGGCGTTATCATCCCAATGGTTTTTGATCGCTGCCACCGGCGTTTAGCTCGGCAATAGTGTTTCTACGAAAGCAATCTAAACAAGGCGGAAGCGGCTCTCTTTTTCTCTACTGTTAAGTCAAATTCGAGAAGTCTATCAAAAGCTGCGCCTTCCGAAACACGAGTCTAACAAAAGATATGCTGTAATTACTTGGCTTCTACCCCAACCTTTGGTGGATAATGTCGGGACCCATATGGAATTATACGATCATGAAGCAAATATGCAGTCTCTTGATATTCGTCTGTTACCTATCTGTCCTGTGCTTTGGCGCCACTGCACAA
Organism: Pseudomonadales bacterium; assembly: GCA_029251375.1. Lineage (GTDB taxonomy): Bacteria > Pseudomonadota > Gammaproteobacteria > Pseudomonadales > Azotimanducaceae > JAHRVQ01. Next base: position 48,707 of record JAQXDL010000045.1, read on the forward strand.
GAGGTTAACAGCGAAGTCGAGCAGGGCGAGATACAAACCGAGTTGACAAGCTCTATGCGTGAGCTTACACCCGAACAACTTGAGCAATACGCTTTTCCCGAACAGCAAGATAATTTCGAATCAAGAGATCTCACAGCAGGCCAGGTAGAAATCCTTGAAAATATGCGTAAAGCAGCCAAGGAGCTTCTTCAGCGCAAATTAGGGATCCTATCTGTTAACGGCACGAAGTCCGATTTGGCTGCAATACAATCTTTAGTCAATCGCCGCATGGTGCGTCTTGACGATGTTATTGTTTGGCAAAACCTAGGGGTTGTGTTCGGCGATGTTCTGGCGCGTGAGTTCAATATGATCTGGGTCATTTACGAAGACGACCTAGGTGCAAGCAAGGCGCTGCGCTGGCGCAAGACAGATAATTTTCTGTTTCCTGTGACAATGCTGTCAAAACGGGCCAAATATGGCGAAGAAATCAACTTAGAGCAGATTTTTGACGAGCTGAGTGTCACGGTTGATGAATTCAAAGCATGGGAATCGCAACCTAAGCTCCCAAATCCGATTAAATCGCGTTAGAATGCGCGCTGTTTTTAGACCAACAAAAGGTTAACTCCGATGATTAAGAAGTACATCCAGGCCATATTGAAATTTTTCCTGGTTGATTCAGTTGTTAATATTCTAGGTGATTTGTTCGAGCAGCCACTAGTTATGTGGGCGTTTATTGGCTGGGGTTGGTTGTCAGTGTTGGCGATGATTGCCAGTATGGCAACGACCGTAGGCGCTGTTATAGCCGGTTAGCAGTAAATCACGTTGCCTTGCTGCATCAGCTAAGTGAGGGGAATTTAGTAGTGCAATAAGGGCTATTACACTCAAATTACAACGGCAGACAAGCCGACAGTAAATTGAACCCAAAGGAAACAAGAAGAGTCCGTTAGCGGGCTCTTCTTGTTTTCAGCTGGCTTTTGTTAAAGCGCCTTTATTAAGGTTTCAAGTTTTTCTATCACCATGTCACCAAACTCGACGGTAGATACCATTTTACTCTCATCGCCGCCCCCAGATAGATCGCGGGTAGAATAACCGGCTTCGAAAACGCTTCTCATTGCATCCCAGACCGCTTGGGATTCTTGTTTCATATCGAAACTCATATCTAGCATCATGGCGACCGAACCAATCATTGAATACGGATTAGCGATGTTCTGGCCAGCGATATCCGGCGCAGATCCGTGCGAAGGTTCATAGTAAGCTTTTTCTGGTCCCATACACGCAGATGGCATCAGGCCAAGCGAGCCAAGTATGCCGCCGCCTTGATCGCTAAGAATATCGCCAAACATATTTTCCATTACCATTACATCGAACTGGCCTGGATTTAAGCATAGTGCTGTTGCCGCGGCGTCGACTAGCAGGTGTTTTACTTCCACGTCGGGGTAATCGGCACGCACTTCTTCTAGCACTTCATTCCAGAATACACTCGACATGAGCACGTTGCTTTTGTGAATGTTATGTAGCACTTTTTTACGTGCGCGCGCTTGTTCAAAGCCTACGATTAATACCTGCCGAATCTGGTCTTCGTCATATTCCAGCACTTCCTTAACGTATCGTTTGCCGTCGGCATTAATACCACGCTCTTTTTCGCCGAAATACAGGCCGCCAACGAGTTCGCGGATTAGCAAAATATCGATGCCGTCCTTAATGACTTCGGCTTTTAAAGGTGAGAAGTGCGCCATGTCTTTGCTGAGAAAGATTGGGCGAAAATTTGCGTAGGTATTATACCGCGCTCTTAGGGGCAAGATGGCGCCACGTTCCGCTTGCTCTTCTACCGGAATTTTCTGTGATTCCTCATGACTAAGTCCGACCGGACCTTTTAGGATAGCGTCAGCTTTATCGCAGACGGCTTTGGTCTCCTCGGGAAACGCTTTGCCGTGCTCGAAATATGCATGGGCGCCGAAGGGTGCGTGCATGAGGTCAAATTCAACATCTCGATATTTAGCGAGAACATCAAACACGCGCGTAGCCTGTGTCATTATTTCAGGACCGATGGCATCACCTGCCAAAATGGCGATCTTGTATGCATTACTCATAGGATAGGAATTCCGTTCGCTGTTTAATTATTAGGTTTGTAAACCAGGTATCAAAAAATGGTAAGTATCAACGGCAGCTCAAGTTGCTAACCACGACTCAGGTAAAAGCTTATCACGCTTGATTAGCACCATTGCTGGTTATCGCGAGCATAAAATGAGGTTATGCTGGCGATTGTCGCTTATTTGATTGCTCTGATGGATGGCGAAATAGTTCGTTGATTAGGGATAGATTAGATAGTTCGCTCGCTCGTCCTGCCAGCGCGCGATATCAGGTTGCAACAACGCATCTAGGGAAGATAATTCTGCCTGTGGGTCCTCGACCCATGTTCGTAGCGCGGATCCGCCATTGATGACGTCTATAGCAATGCGATTACTTTCATACTCATAGTAAAAGTCTCGCCATAAGGGTTGCTCTGGATTCAGCTGGTGGCAAACTTTTAACATACCCGCAATTAACCGGTAGGGCTGGAACGTTTCATGATCATAATTCTGCATGCCCGTATGAATTTGAATACCTGCGCACAAAAGACCTTGGTGTTTGTGAAAAGTGGGCTCAAAAAAGCAACTTCGCAATAAAACGCCATCTATCCAGTGTGGCACTTCAGCAACAAGTTTATCGATGATCTGTTGCGAGGGAAATCCCGGCCCGCCAATGATCTCCAGCGGCACCGTTGTGCCTCTACCTTCGGAAAGCAAGGTACCTTCCAAAAGCACTGTACCGGCAAAGCATCGCGCCATATTCAAACTGCTGGCATTCGGACTTGGGTTAATCCAAGGCATTTCGGTTGGCCAACCATAGCCCGGTGCAGCGTTAGGTTGGTAATCGAGCATTTTGATTACGTTAATTTTTGTATCGAGTTTGTTTTTGTTAATAAACCATGCTGCTAACTCACCCGTGGTCAAACCGTGCCGTGTCGGTAACTCATCACAGCCGACGAAACTTTCAGCGCCAGGTTTTAGATAGAGCCCATCAATGGGACGACCTGCTGGGTTTGGTCTATCGAGTATCCATACTTCGACACCTAACGGTGCGCATGCTTCGAGAAAGTATTTCAGTGTGGCGATATAAGTATAAATGCGACAGCCAATGTCTTGAAGGTCGAACAATACAATATCGAGGTCCTGTAGCATGTCAGGTGTGGGTCGCCGGTGGTCGCTGTAGAGCGATATGACGGGTATCGCGTGAATAGGATCAAGGAAATCGCTTGATTCAATCATGTTGTCTTGTTTGTCACCGCGCATGCCGTGTTGCGGGCCAAAAGCCCTCACAAGATCAACGCCGACTGCAGTCAAAGCATCGATCGAATGCGAGCCGTGTTGAGTAACGGAAGCGGGGTGTCCGACTAAAGCAACTCGGGATGATGCTAACTGGCTGATTAGTTTTGGATCATCGAGGAGCTGATCGATGCCGAATTGAAAAGTCATATTTCTACCGCTTTGGGTGCTGTAAAATGGGGTCGTCAGTATCGGGAGGGAGGCCGGCTTAAGTCAAGCTAAGCCGGACTAAATCAACCCGCGGTTGTGCTTGGGGAAATTTTCCCTATATCGATTACTCGCACTCCAATAATAGTTGTCGATTGCTGCTGAGATGAAAATCCGGCTGCTTGTTTGGATGGCTCAGCGCATAGTAGTTAAGTTCCGCGGCGGCTGACCTATCGCCATCGGGCTTCAATGTTTCAGCAGACTGTGTTTTGAGAATAGCTGATACAGAAATATCGAGGCTAGTTGTAACAAATTGGGGCAGACTATACTCCACTGTACATCGCAGTGAATAATGTTCGGCGCTATGGCTTGCGCTTGTTTGTGTTACTGCAAATGTATTTGAGACCGATTGCCCTTGCCGATAATCTTCAAACCGGTAGCATTGCCAGCTGCCCGAAGGCGAGATGTTAAGTTCAAAATAGGGTTTTGCCGCAATTGAGTCCGAAACGGGTTCTGAGACGAAGATTTCGAAGCAGGTCGATTTCCACAGTTCATCCTGTCGGCGTAGCATGCCGTCCGAAGATGGCCAGGCAATGGCACGCTGCAGGGGATTAACATGCCATTCGACGTGCAGGTGCTTGGCTGTTCTGATGAGGCTGCCAGAAACGAGCGGCAATATCCCGGCACCGAAAGGAACGAGTTCGAAATTAGTCATTTGGGTCGACCGTATTGCATCGTTGGGTTTGGTTGTACCTTGATTTTTAGAAGTATATTTGAATTGAGATAAAAAAGAGTAACTACTATGAATAAATACGATTTTGATTTGTTTGTCATCGGTGTTGGTTCCGGCGGTGTTCGAGCAGCACGAATGAGCTCGGCCTACGGGGCAAGGGTGGCGACAGCGGAAGATAAATTTATGGGTGGCACCTGTGTCAACGTAGGTTGTGTGCCTAAGAAACTGATGGTTTATGCCTCTCACTTTCACGAGGACTATGCCAATGCTCAAGGTTTTGGTTGGAGCGAGGTGAAACCAACGTTTGATTGGCCAACTCTGATAGAGAATAAAAATACAGAAATTCTGCGTTTGAATGGTATTTATCAAGGCTTGTTGGACAATGCGGGCGTCACTCATTTTGACGGCCGCGCTCGGATTGTCGATGCCCATCACATTTCGATTGGCGATAAAGTTGTTTCAACGGAATCAATCATGATTGCAACGGGCGGCTGGCCGGTTGTGCCGGAATTCCCCGGTTCCGAGCACGTCATCACTTCAAATGAGGCGTTTTTCCTAGAAGAGCTGCCAAAACGTTCGTTGGTCGTCGGTGGTGGTTATATCGCAGTAGAATTTGCAGGCATCTTCGGCGGGCTTGGTTCGCAGAGTCATCTGTCTTATCGCGGACCACTGTTCTTGAGGGGTTTTGATTCAGATGTGCGGGAATTTGTGGCGGAAGAGTTGGCTAAGAAAAATGTTCAACTACATTTTGATTCAAACGTCGAGCGTATAGAAAAGAACCCTGATGGTTCCCTAAAAGTCAGTTTCAAACAAGGCGAGCCACTTGAGGTGGATTTGGTGATGTACGCAACGGGCCGCAAGCCTGCGGTCGACGATATTGGCCTTGAGAATGTCAATGTCGCTTTGAAAGAAAACGGCGCTGTCATTGTCGATGAGCAATTTAGGACTTCTGAGCCGAACATCTTCGCTTTGGGCGATGTCACCGACAAAGTTCAGCTGACACCGGTTGCGATAAAGGAAGCGATGGCTTTTGCACAGACTCAGTATTTGGGTAAGCCAACGGTGATGGATTACGAAGGTATTGCAACAGCTGTATTCTGCCAACCGAATATCGGCACGGTTGGCCTGACGGAAGAGCAGGCCCGTGACAAATATGTTGAAGTGGATGTGTACCTATCAACTTTTAAGGCGATGAAGCACACACTGTCCGGCAGTGATGAACGCAGCATGATGAAAATTATCGTTGATCGCCAAAGCGATAAAGTGGTGGGCGTACATATGGTGGGCGCTGAGGCTGGCGAAATTATCCAGGGTATTGCGATCGCGATGAAAGCCGGCGCGACCAAAGCCGTGTTTGACGCCACGGTTGGTATTCATCCAACCTCCGCGGAGGAATTTGTGACCATGCGTGAACCGGTCGCGTCCTAGGGTTCACGTGTTAATTCCAAGCGAACCGTTTTTCAACTTTGGCTTGTTGGACTGCGACATAAAATGAAGCCGGCAAGTAAGTTTTCAAAGTCGCGGCTGCCAGGCAGATATATTGGCGTAGACGGATGTCCAGCCGGTTGGTTTGCCGTATGGCAAATTGCCCAACCGGAAGGGCTGCGAGCTGGGCACGCAACGCTAGAAAAGTCTATTGGCTATGCGGTGTTCAAGGACATCGCTGAGTTAATGGCTGAATTGGCTGACGCACGACGTATTTTGATTGACATGCCTATTGGCTTGAAGGTGGATGCCCCCCGACAACTGGAAAGCCAGTTAAGAAAGTTGCTGGGAAAAAAGCGATCGAGCGTATTCCCCGTGCCGGCAAGGTCTGCTGTCTATGCGACAAGCTACGAACAAGCTTGTCGTTTGAATGTGTCGGCTTTTGGTAAAAAATTATCTAAACAGTCGTGGAACATTTGCGCCAAAATCCAACAGGTCGATCAACATTTGATTAAACATCCGGTCAGGCGCGACAAACTGTTGGAGTCTCATCCGGAGCTAGCTTTTCAGCGGTTAGCGGGCATGGAGCTCGAGCATGGTAAGAAAACCAAGTCCGGAATTAAAGAAAGGCTGAAAATCCTAGCGCAGCACAATGCAGCACTGCCAAGCTTATACTCAGATATATTAGACGCGACCAGACGGGCTGATGTGGCTAGAGACGACATTCTTGATGCGATGGCGCTGATGCTGTCCGCGTTGAACTGCAAACAATTAGCTTTCGAGCCAGAGCATGGATTCGATTCGATACCGATTCGGGTGTCGACCTTTATTTAAGAGAGCAGCAAAGTGTCGCTTGGTTTACTCAGACCCATCGCGGGGAGCATGCAAATTTGCTATTGTCTGCGGCTTGTATGGTTTACTAGGTGATAGCGTTTGGAGTCTTTTACTGGGTTTCTTAATCTTCTTGATGGTCTATTGGGTTCCGCTCAATATTTTCCTTTTGTCTTGCTGGGCACCGGTTTGTTTTTAACGGTCTATTTAAAGTTCCCGCAGATTCGTTTCTTCAACCACGCATGGCGCATAGTGCGTGGTAAATATGACAAACCAGACGCGCAGGGTGATGCGACTCACTTTCAGGCATTGTCGACAGCAATCTCCGGTACCGTCGGCACGGGTAACATTGGGGGTGTAGCTTTAGCGATCTATCTCGGCGGACCTGCTGCTTTGTTTTGGATGTGGATGACGGCTTTTCTTGGCATGACGAGTAAATTTGTTGAAGTCTCGTTGAGCCACAAATATCGCCAAGTTGATGCAGAAGGTCATATTGTTGGTGGCCCCATGTACGTAATGGAACGACGCCTCAATATGAAGTGGTTGGCCGTGTTCTTTGCTGTAGCAACCGTGATCAGTTCTTTCGGTACGGGAAGTTTGCCGCAGAGTAATAACATTGCTAACGGTGTTGAGGCATCCTTTGGTATTCCGCTGTGGATTACCGGACTAGTGCTGGCGATCATTCTTGGTTGCGTGATTCTTGGTGGTATCGATCGGATTATTAAGGTCGCGGAGAAGATCGTGCCGACCATGGCCGTTATCTATCTGATCGGTGCATTTGCTGTCATTATCCCCAATGCATCGGAAATTGGGCCTGCCTTTATGTCTGTCTTCAGTGACTCTTTCACTGGTTCGGCCGCAACAGGTGGTTTTCTAGGCGCGAGTTTTGCTTACGCATTTAATCGCGGTGTGAATCGAGGCTTGTTTTCGAATGAGGCAGGCCAAGGGTCCGCACCGATTGCCCATGCTGCAGCGAAAGCAGATGAACCTATCTCTGAGGGGATGGTGTCGATTTTAGAACCGTTTATTGACACGATTATTATTTGCACGATTACAGGTTTAGTGATTCTGTCGTCAGGTGCATGGCACAAAAAAGTTGATAACGAATTCCAAAAATTCGATACAGAAATTATTTTGGGCGAATACTCCGAGGATAATATAGAGCAGCGTCAAGCATTGTTCGAGCATCTTAATTTTGGTGCCTCAAACGATAGTATCAAGGCCTATACCGGTATGATTGTTGTCGTAGCCGGGGTTGCCGTGTCAGATGGCTTTACGATTATTCACAATAGATCGATTGCGGAAGACGTTCGCTTTTTAAATGAAGAATCTCTCTTCAACGGTGAGTTGGAGGTCCTTGATGGGGAAATTCAATCCGATATAGATCTTGCCGGCAAGTCTTTGATTCACTCTGTTGATCTAACAATGGAGGCTTTTTCAACAGGACTATTCGGCGACTATGGTAGGCACATTGTCTCGCTAGGTTTGGTGCTTTTTGCGTTTAGTACGGCTGTTGCTTGGTCCTATTACGGCGACAGGGCAATGACCTATTTGTTTGGCGTTCGGGCAGTACTGCCGTACCGACTTTGTTACGTCGTTGGTTTTTTTCTCGCAGCCATAGTTGACACAACTCTGATTTGGTTGATTTCCGCAATAACTATAGCGTTTATGACGCTGCCGAACCTCTTCAGCATGTTGTATCTGCACAGAGAAATGAAAGATGAAATTGGCAAGTATTGGGATAAGTTTCACAAGGAAAATCCCGCTAGTAAATATGGAGCAAAATATTAATGTCTTTAAAAGGTAAAGTTGTCATCGTTACAGGATCATCTTCGGGTGTTGGTGCAGCAACAGCAAGATTGTTAGCGAGTCGTGGCTGTCACGTGGCGATAAATTACGCCAGTAGTGAACAGCCAGCGAAAAAAGTAGCCGCCGAATGTGAAGCACTTGGGGTTGAAACCATTGTTGTTAAGGCAAATGTCGCCGTGGACGAAGACTGTCGACGACTTGTTGATAGTGCGCTTGAAAAATGGGGTCGAATAGACGGTTTGGTTAACAATGCGGGCAAAACTAAATTTGTGCCCCATGATCAATTGTCTGGACTTGAAAAAGATGATTTTTTTGATATCTATGGCGTCAACGTTGTTGGCCCTTATCAGATGATTCGCGCGGCGGAAACTGCACTGCGAGCATCAGGTCATGCTTCGGTTGTTAATGTGGCTTCTATAGCTGGGGTTAGAGGCATCGGAAGTTCTATTGCTTACGCTGCATCCAAAGGCGCTTTGCTAACGATGACTCAGTCACTGGCTAGATCAATGGGACCAGAGATTCGCGTCAATGCAGTTTGTCCTGGCTTCATTCAAGGTGAATGGTTAGAAAAAGGTATAGGCGACAGTTACAAAAAAATCATGTCTGATTTGGAAGCATCGGCTCCATTGCAACTTACTTGTACACCAGAAACTGTTGCAGATTCTATTGTATCTTTTCTCGAGGGGCACTCGGTCGTCACCGGTCAATACATCATCCTCGATGGTGGTCAATACCTTGTCTGATTCTCAAGCAAACAAAAGCACTGAGCCGCATAGTGGTACGAGCAGTTCAGTTAGTCATCCTGCGTTCAGACACATTCGAAGTCAGCGTATAGAAACCCTCGGCGTGACGATGCGCGAGTTTGAGCACGTCAAAACCGGCGCAATGCATTTTCACATGGATGCTGAGCACCAAGAGAATGTGTTCATGGTTGCGTTGCGCACAGTTCCCATGGACTCGAAGGGTGTCGCTCATGTGTTAGAACACACGGCACTGTGTGGAAGTGAGAAGTATCCTGTTCGCGATCCGTTTTTCCTCATGCTTCGACGTTCATTGAATACATTTATGAATGCGTTCACCAGTAGCGATTACACGGCTTATCCTTTCGCGACGCAAAATGTGAAGGACTATAATAATTTGTTGGATATCTACTTGGATGCGGTCTTTTTCCCGAATCTCGATAAGTTGGACTTTGCTCAGGAAGGACATCGGCTAGAGTTTGAGGAAATGCAAAACCCGCAATCAGCTTTGGTGCACAAAGGGGTGGTGTATAACGAGATGAAAGGGGATTCAAGTTCGGTTGTGTCTTTGTTGTACGACGAAGTCAAAACACACTTGTATCCTACGTCGACATATCACTACAACAGTGGCGGTGATCCAAAACATATTGCCAACTTGACCTATGAAGAGCTCGTTGATTTTTACAAATCTCACTATCATCCCAGCAACGCCGTATTCATGACATTTGGTAACATGAATCATGTGGATTTGCAGGATTCACTCGAACAAAAAGCATTGTCGAGGTTTGATCGCTCCGACGACTTTATTGCGGTTACGCCAGAGCAACGTCTAACAGAAACGTTGAGGGTATCGGAACCTTATCCCACCGATGACAAGGATAACCTGCAGGGTAAAACCCATATCGTGATGGCTTGGTTATTGGGCGATAGCATTGATTTATCGCTCCTGTTGCGGTGTAACCTGCTATCAGACGTGCTGCTTGATACAGCGGCATCGCCCTTGCGCAAGGCATTAGAATCAACCGAGCTCGGTGCCGCACCTAGCCCACTATGCGGTCTGGAAGAGTCCAACAGAGAAATGAGTTTCTTGTGCGGTCTGCAGGGTAGCGACGAATTCCAAGCCGATGAGGTCGAAGCGCTGATTTTGACAACGTTAGAGCAGGTGGCAGAGGAAGGTGTTGAGATTGCCGCTTTAGAGGCTTGTTTGCATCAACTGGAACTAAGTCATCGAGAGATAGGCGGTGATGGCACACCGTTCGGTATGCAATTGATATTCTCCTGTATGTCGGCAGCAATACATCGCGGTGACCCCATTGATCTGCTTGATATTGATCAGGTCATTGCGCAGTTAAGGACTGAGATCAAGGATCCAAATTTTATTAAAGATCTTATAAAAGAGGTTTTGCTGGATAATCATCATCGCGTTCGGGTTTGTTTGTACCCAGATGAACAAATGAACAATCGAAACTTGCTCGAAGAAGAGACCAATCTGCAACATATCAACGACAGCCTCAGCGACAAAGAAAAACAGGCAATTGTGGCGCAATCCATCGATTTGCAGACAAGACAGAATAGGCAAGAGCCGATAGAGCTGTTACCTAAAGTTGGTATCGAGGACATTCCTGCATCCATACCTGAGCCTAAGCCGCGAAATGTTGACGTTGGACGCAAGCATCTGACGCAGTTTGATGCTGGAACAAACGGCCTTGTCTACACCCACGCTGTTAGCCAAATGCCGTTACTCGATGTCGACAGTATGCGTTTGCTGCCGTTGTTTACGCACTTGTTAACGGAATCTGGTTCTGCTGGTAGAAGCTACCTGGAGGCGCAAGCTCTGCAGCACAGCCTTACTGGAGGTATCTCTGGCTTTTCAACCGTACGCGGCGCTGTTAGTGATCCGGAGAGCCTTGTCGGTTATATATCCGTGTCGAGCAAAGCCCTAAATCGCAATGCCAAAAGCATGATGACCTTGCTCAAGGAAACCTACGGGCAACCCAATTTTACTGAAAGTACCAGAACACGGGACTTAGTGAAGCAGGCAAGGGTGAGAAGGGATAGTAGCATCACCAATTCCGGACACATGTTAGCGATGACAGCAGCAAGTAGTGTTTTAAGGCCTGTACCTAGACTTAATCACTACTTAAGCGGGCTCGAGGGGATTCTTCACTTACGTCAGTTAGATGATTGTCTTGACGATGCGGATCACCTTGCCGCGTTGACAGATCAGCTACAGAAGATTGGCGCAGCTATGCGTGACACAAAAACCCAATTCTTGCTGATCAATGATCCTTTGGTCGCGGATGAAATGGCGCACGAGTTGTCTGATATCTGGTCTAAAGCTTCGCCTGCGGTCGATCAAGGAGCGCTAGCCGCGCCCTTTGCATGCCCAGAGTTGCGCCAGGCTTGGATAACGACAACGCAGGTTAATTATTGTGCGAGAGCTTTTAAGACGGTGCCCGAAAATCACGCAGATTCGGCAGCGTTAACGATTTTGGGTGGTGTGCTGCGCAATGGCTATCTGCATCGAACGATTAGAGAGCAGGGTGGAGCCTATGGTGGGGGGGCGAGTCATGATTCGACCAACGGCATTTTTAGATTTTACTCCTATCGAGATCCGCGCCTGCAAGCAACATTTGACGATTTCTCTGCCGCTGTTGATTGGGTCGTCAACTCGCCGGTCACGTTTTCAGATGTTGAACAATCGATACTCGGCGTTATCAGTAGTATCGACTCGCCAGCATCACCTGCAGGCGAAGCGCGGCAGGTTTTCTATAACGATTTATTTGGCCGCAGTGAAGTTTACCGCCAACAACGCCGCAGCGAACTGTTGAAGGTGACCATTGATGATGTGCGTCGTGTTGCGGAGGCCTACTTGACGGGCGAGCCCGTTGATGTGGTCGTGACAAATGAGCGAAGTGCCAGGGATTTAGCGCCTGATTACGTCAATCATATTCTTTGATTACTGCCAAAAGATTTAATAAATAGTAGCTATATCTACCAGACATAATGATCGGCGGCGACGAGGCAGAATTGTTCATCTGGGTATCAATCCAACTTTTTGCCACCCCACAGGCCAATGCGTGCTTTATCACCTCACTCTGTGGCCGAGGAATTATTGGTTTTTAACCTCAATACAGTCAGAAAAGACGCGAAATGCATCGAAAAGAGCGCAATAAACACAAGCCTGTTTACGTGCATAAGACAAGATATATTTTTCAAAATTGGGTGATTAGTGGTGCGCCAAAACCTATCTATGATGTTTGAGTCTATCGATAGGTATATTTGATTCAGTTCGCTTGACAAAAGATCATAGCTTCTACATTCTAACGGCCTCGCAGCTTAGTAACCAAAGGTCGGATAAAAATACCCTTGGCACTCAAGTAGTGAAGATCAAAAAAAAATATTATAAGAATTACATACAAGCAACAATTTCCTGGTAGGTACCAACATGATAGAACATCAGATTAGGCGGGTGCTTTTTGCATTTGCGATAAGCGTCTTGTCTGCGGTCAGTTTCAACGCAGCTGCGCAAACTCTCGACGAAGTGTTGGGGGTCAGAGCGACCACCACGGTAGATGGTCGAAAGTCTCAAATGAAAATTGACTCTCTTACCGATGATACTCGGGATTTATTGTCTCAGTACAAGCAGGTAATGAAAATCGTAGATGGCTTACGTGTCTACAACCAGCAACAAGAGCGTTTGATAAGAAATCAAAACGAAGAAATGGGCAAGTTAAACCAGTCCATCGACAATGTTTCACTTGTTGAGCGTCAAATTACGCCGCTGATAGAGCGAATGATTGTCAACCTCGAGAAATTCATCGAACTTGACCAGCCTTTCTTAATTGCTGAACGTCGCGAACGAATTGCGTTTTTGAAAGAGACTTTAAATCGTGCAGACGTTGCTGTGTCAGAGAAGTTCAGCCAGGTTATGCAGGCGTACCAAGTTGAGAATACATATGGCTCAACGGTCGACGTCTATACCGACGTGATTGAAATCGAAGGGGTCGAGCGTCAAGTTGACATTCTAAAATGGGGTCGAGTATCCCTATCTTTCCAAACGCCTGACGCTGCACTCGCAGGAACGTGGGACAGAGACCAAAAGAAATGGGTTGTACTTGGAGACGAGTTTAATGCTGGTATTCGAGACGGGCTGAGAATTGCACGTAAGACACAGACAGCCAATATCGTTAAATTACCCGTAGCGGCACCAGGAGAATAAGAACATGAAAAAGTTATTGGTATTTTTCACAGCCCTGGGGCTGACACTATCTGCGACGACACAGGCTGCAGACGATGAGATTAAAGCAAAGAGTCTCAGCGAATTATTACAGATGGTTAAGGAAGGTAAACTCATTAACCGTGATGTTAATAGTCAACGCGAGAAAGACTTCGTTTCTAACAAAGCAAAGCAAGCCCAGGCAGTTAAAAATGCTGAGCGTATGCAGTTAGAAGAGGAAGAACGAAGCACGCGGCTTGAAAATGAGTTTGAAAAGAATGAAAAAGAGATCGCGCAGCTACAGGAAATCCTTTCTAAGCGACTTGGTTCACTGCGTGAATTGTTTGGTGTGCTGCAGCAAGTTAGTGGCGACACTCAAGGTGTTTTCGAAGGTTCAATTATCAGTGCTGAATATCCTGGTCGAACAGATTGGCTAGCAGATTTTGCACAGGAAATGGGTCAGTCAAGCAAGCTTGCAACGATCGAAGAAATCGAGCGCCTTTGGTACGAACTCCAGCGCGAAATGACTGAGTCTGGCAAAATCACTAGATTCACAGCCAAAGTTAATAAGTTAGACGGTGAAGTTGTCGAGCAAGAAGTTATTCGAATCGGTGGTTACAACCTTATAAGTGAGGGCGAGTACGTCACATATGATATCGAAAACAAAATCATCAAAGAGCTACCGGCTCAGCCTGCAGGACGTTTTGTAGACTCAGCGGCTGCACTTCAGGGCTCAAGCAGTGGATTTACCTCTTTTGGCCTTGACCCTACACGTGGTCAGTTGTTGGAACTTCAAATTCAGATTCCAACGATCGAAGAGCGTATACATCAAGGTGGTACAACAGGTTACGTGATTATCGCTTTGGGTATCGTAGCACTGCTACTTTCACTTGAACGTTTCATTACTCTGACCGTCATGGGTAGCAAAGTGAACGCGCAAACCAAGACTGAAACGCCGAGCGATGGTAATCCTTTAGGTCGTGTGTTGAAGATCTACGCAGAGAACAAAGATGTTGACCCAGAAACACTTCAACTTAAGTTGGACGAAGCGATACTGAAAGAGCAACCAGCGATAAATGCTAGGATTGCCTTTATCAAGATCATCTCGATGGTTGCTCCACTTCTCGGTCTACTCGGTACGGTAACGGGTATGATCGTAACCTTCCAAGCAATCACTTTGTTTGGTACGGGTGACCCCAAAACAATGGCTGGTGGTATTTCTCAAGCATTGATGACAACGGTTCTTGGTCTTTGTGTTGCGATCCCAACTGTTCTACTGCATTCAATCGTGCAGTCTAGAAGCAGCACGGTGTTACACATTTTGACTGAACAAAGCGCCGGTCTTATCGCTGAACACGCCGAAAACGCTGAAAAAGCAGGTAAGTAACTCTTATGGAATTCATAGTAGTTGCAATCAGAACGTTTATGGAAGCAGGAGGTAATGTACTTTGGTACATTGCCGCTGCAACTTTCATAATGTGGGCACTGATTTTCGAGCGTATTTGGTTTATCAATACTGAGCACAAGACCGATGTCGGTGCAGCGCTAGCCTATTGGGAGGGTCGTACTGAACGAACTTCCTGGAATGCTCATCGTATCCGTGAACGGCTTATCTCAGAAGTAAACATGCGTTTGAACACGAATCTTGGTTTTATCAAAACACTGATATCACTTCTCCCTTTACTCGGCCTTTTAGGCACTGTGACGGGCATGGTTCAAGTCTTTGAAGCAATGACCTTTTCTGGTGGTAACGCCAGATCGATGGCAGCAGGTGTATCTGCTGCAACGATTCCGACTATGTCGGGCATGGTTGGTACGCTTTCAGGGGTGCTCGCGAATACATTTATCACTTCCAAGGTGCAGACAGAAGCAGCTTATATGGAAGACACACTTACGATGGATCATTAAGATCGACTCGTTAGTTTAGATCGGGATAAAAATGCGAAGTAGAAGAAAAATTAAGGAAGAAGAGAAGGTCGCGGACTTAACGCCGATGCTTGATGTTGTTTTTATCATGCTGATTTTCTTTATCGTGACGGCAACCTTTATTAAGGAAACCGGCGTTGAAATTGACCGACCCGACACCAAAACAGCGGAAGCTAAGAAGCGCGTTTCCTTGTTGGTTGGTGTAGGTTCAGACAGTGGCATATGGATCGATAAGAAACGTGTTGATGTCAGAAATGTCCGTCCCATGATGGAGCGGCTACACGCCGAGAATCCAAAGGGTGGCTTGGTTATCCAGGCGGACAGCGAGTCTAAAGTTGAGAAAGTACTAGCGATTATGAATGCCGCTCGAAAGATTGGTATTAATCAAGTCGCTATTGCCTCCGAAGAAGGGTAGGAGGAATTTATGATTTTAAGAATTAGTGGTTCGATGATTGCTGGTGTTTTTATAACGATTGCGTTGCTGTATTTGATGCAATCGCTAATCTCGAACACCAAAAGTGCACTGACTGAAGATGGTATTGGTCGTATCGTTGATATTGTCCGGGTTAAACAGCCGAACGAGGTTCAAACGAAACAGCGAAAAGCGAAGAAGCCACCACCACCTGATCAACCGCCACCTGATATTCCCCCAATGAACATCAACGTTGCTGTTGATCAAACTGGCTTTACGATGTCAGGTATTGATTCAGGTGCGGGTGTCGATATAAACGCGGGTGGGTTCGGTATCTCCGACGGAGAGTACTTACCGATCGTGAAAGTACAACCAGTCTACCCACGACGTGCATTGTCCAGAGGTATGTCAGGTTGGGCGATTGTTGAATTTACTGTGAGTGCTCAGGGTACGGTAAAAGACCCTATTGTGGTTTCAAATTGCGGTTGGGTTAAAGGTCGAAACT
Source organism: Pseudomonadales bacterium (assembly GCA_029251375.1). GTDB lineage: Bacteria > Pseudomonadota > Gammaproteobacteria > Pseudomonadales > Azotimanducaceae > JAHRVQ01. The sequence continues at coordinate 64,798 of JAQXDL010000045.1, forward strand.
CTGAAGGTGTCTGTGAAGATTCCCCGAATAGTGTATTTGACAATGCCGCCATGCGAGCGGCACTGAAGTTCAAGTATAAGCCGAAGGTTATCGATGGTAACCCAGTAGAAACAGCGGGCGTGCAGAATCGTATCGTCTTTGAGTTGGCTGAATAGAAGAGGTGATGATGAGACTATTAATTGTTGTTAGCTTTCTGTTCCTACTGCCTGTTGGTATTCAATCAACAACTGGCATTAATTTGGGTCAAGCTGCTTTTGCTGAAGCAAAAGAGCCGCCCAAGAGAAAAGTGCCGCCGTTAAAGGAGCGTACTTATAAAGTATTATCAGAGGCGCAGCTTCTGATAGACCCAGATTCAGTGCCAGTTGAAGAAGGTGAAGAAAAGCCAGACGTGCAGGCTAATCCACAAGCCGCAGTTGAGCTTCTTAAGAAATCTTTGGAACGCCGTGGTTTAAACGCTTACGAAGTTGCACAGATCTGGAATACGCTGGCTTTTGCCTACTACACGCTAAATGATGTGCCTAACACGATGAAGGCCTATGAAGCAGTGCTTGCACAGCCTCAATTGCAAGTGTCTCTCGCATTAGAACTGGGTGCGACAAGGTCACTATTTCAACTTTATTATGCTGATGAAAATTATCGTAAGTCGCTCGAGTATATCGCTCGTTGGGAAAAGATTAATGCAACCCGTGATGCGACCGTTACATACATCAAAGCAACTGCTTTCTATCAGTTAGAAGAGTATAGAGACGCGTTGAGTGCAGCAATTGATGTTGAAGACATTGCACGAGAGCAGGAACGCACTCTGAAAGAGAACTGGTTGTATCTGCAGGTTATTCTTTACAACGAACTGAAGGATTTTGACAACGTCATCGTCGTTTTGGAGCGTATGATCGTCCTTTTCCCGAAGAAGCAATACTGGATGCATCTCGCAGGCCTTTATGCGGAGAAGGAATGGGAAGATAAAGCACTTTCGGCTTACTACGCAGCATATGTACAAGATATGTTTGAGAAGGAAACTGAGATCGTTATGTTGTCTCAGCGACTCTTAAATGCTGAAGTACCGTTTGAAGCCGCCCGAATACTCAAAAAAGGGTTTGACGACGGCATTGTCGAGAAGAACGAGAAGAATATCCGCTTGTTAGCGTCCTCTTACACGATGGCACAGGAGTTCAATAAGGCGATTGCAGCATGGCAAGAGGCAACTGAATTTGCTGAAGATGGTGAAATCTATTACAGGCTTGCGCAAGCCCTATCGAATGAAGATCGCCATAGCGAGGCAGTCAAGTCTTATCGAGAAGCTTTAAAGATTGGCGATCTGAATAGACCCGAAGATGTGAACTTCTGGCTAGGCATCTCGCTTATGCAAATTGAAGAGTGGGACGGTGCGAAGAAAGCATTCTCAGTGGCTGCCAAAGACAAATCGAAAGCTAAAAGCGCGAACCAATACATTAAGTATATTAATGGTGAGAAGAGACGTTTAGCCGCTCTGAAAGATATGATTACTGGCGGTTAGTGACTGACCATAAGGTAGAAGAGCAAAACGAAGAAGGACAGTTTAACTGTCCTTTTTTCGTTGTAGGGTTGAAAAGTAAGAGTTCAAAGTAGTTACACAAAGGCGTCGATACAATCTACTTTCGCTTTGTTGGGCGATTTTTAGTGCTACGGGTAAATTTTTTGCGTTCAAGCTTGCGCTCCGATTTCAATTTGGCGTTGAAACGTGCGTTGAACTCGGCCATTTCTTGGCCAAATTTTTGGTAGCTATCTAATCTTTCAGCATCTAACTGACCGTCTGCAATTGCTCTTTGAAGTGCACAGCCCGGTTCAGTTTCGTGTTGGCAATCCGTAAATTTACACTGTCCAATATAAGCCTCGACGTCCTCAAAGGTCGCCTTCATGGTGTCCTCATCCGCCCAGATTTGTATCTCCCGCATACCTGGTGTATCAATGACCAAACCACCATTATCAAGTAAACATAATTCTCGGTGGGTTGTTGTATGCCGACCTTTACTATCGGTTTGCCTCACCTCACCGGTTTTGAAGTGATCGAATCCAAGTATGTTATTAATGATTGTTGACTTACCCACTCCCGACGAGCCAAGAACCGCTGCTGTGCAGCCCGGTTCTATGTAGTTCTTCAGGTTTTCTAGGCCGCGATTGGTTAGTGCGGATACTGGGCAGATCGGCGTGCCACGCGCTATTTCCTCAACTTCAGAGAGCTTTTTATCTAAATCTGTACAAATGTCAGTCTTGTTTAAAACGATCACAGGCAGAGCGCCACTGTTCCAGGTGAGCACGAGATAACGTTCAATTCGAGCAACATTAAAATTCTCATCTAGCCCGGTAACGATGAACACCATGTCGATGTTTGCCGCAACGACTTGTTCATCAAACTTTTCGCCTGCTTCTTTGCGACTGAATTTGCTGGCTCTATCGAGGGTTTTCTGGATTACCACTTGGCTCTCATCAGAGTCAACGGCCGGTGTGACTAAAACCCAATCGCCTACTGTAGGCAACTCGGCTTTCGAGGAAATTTCTTTCCTGATACGTCCAGGTAGTATGCCAATGAGCGGACCGTTTTCACTTAGAAGATGGTAGCGGTTCAAGTCTTGTCGTGAGACTCGAGCAGGTAATAGGTGTTTTTCGGAGTCTAGCTGTTGTTGAAAAAATGGCTTCCAACCCAGACTTTGTAATGTGTATAGGCGTGGTGTTGTGTCTAGTGATGTGTCTGGAGAGTCGTCGGACGGGTTGTTCAATGTTCTAATCCTTGAGATAAGGGCGATCGATAGCGTGGTGCGCTGGCGTACCGATGTATTCGCAAAGAATTCAGGATTGGGGAACGCTTATTTATCTGAATAATAACTTAAACGAGCGAAGCGAACGCCGTCGAGTGATAAAGGGGTAATGACTATCATGGAGTTCCTCCTGTAGCTGTTCTGTAGGTTTAGTTGTGAGTATGCCTGCTTGAAACAATTGGCATTTTAATTGTGTTTGCTGGTTAAGGTTAGCCTGTTAGATGGTTACAGTCTAGAGACGTTGCGTTTGTCATTCAGAACGCTCAGTACCGATTTTACAATTTTTCGTAGCAATGGTGACAACAACGCAATGACTGTCAGTATAAGTAGACATAACGTCGTCGGCCGCTCCCATAAAAAAGAGGCATCGCCGTCTGATAGGGTGATGGCGCGTCGCAGGTTATCTTCTAACATACCGCCAAGAATGAAGCCGAGCAATACGGGCGCCATCGGAAATGTCAGCAATCTTAGAATGACCGCGCAAACAGCGATGTACAGCATTAGCTGCAAGTCGAATGGGTTAAAAGAAACAAGGTAAACCCCAGTAAGTGAAAAGAAGCCGATTAGGGGAATCAGAAACGTACGCGGGATCGTTAACAGCTTTGCGATGTAAGGTATCAACGGCAAATTCAGAAACAGCAAAATCATGTTTCCGAAATACATTGAAACTATCACAGACCAAAATATTTCAGGTTGATCAATGTAAAGACGTGGACCCGGTTGAATGCCATAGGCGATAAGTGAGCCGAGTAGTATGGCTGTCGTGCCAGAACCGGGAATGCCGAGGGTGAGAAGGGGAACAAATGATCCTGTGCAGGCGGCGTTGTTGGCTGACTCAGGGGCCGCTAAACCCTTCAGACTACCTTTACCAAACTTAGCTTTGTCCGCTGAACTGGCGATGCCTCTTTCCATGCCGTAGGCCAGAAAAGAAGCTATCGTCGCGCCGGCACCAGGTAGAACGCCGACCAGAAAGCCGAGTACGGAAGATCGACCAACAACTGGCGCTATTTCTTTGACTTCCTCTCGATCTAAACCAAGATTGGTTGTTGGTAGGCGACTGTGGGCGTCATCGTTTGGTTTAAGCACCATCATGAATGCCTCTGCTAAGGCGAAGGTGCCCATAGCGAGTAGTAAAAAGCTGATTCCATCAATGAGGTCCATTCTGCCGAATGTAAAGCGTTGGACGCCCGCTGTGAGGTCGGTACCGACGGTTGCAAGCATCAAACCTAGAATCGTCATCAGTAATGCTTTGAGGTGTTCGCCCTCAGCAGCGAAGGCTGACACTAAACTTAAGCCTAGTACCATCAGCATGAAGTAATCAGCGGACCGAAAGCCTAGTGACAATTCAGCGAGAAATGGTGCAAGCAGAACGAGGAAGACAGCCGCCAGGGTGCCACCGGCAAATGATGCATAGGCTGCAATGGTTAAGGCTTTACCTGCTTTGCCCTGTTTAGCCATAGGATACCCGTCGAACGCCGTTGCAACCGTGCCTGCAACTCCGGGGGCATTGATCAATATCGACGAGGTTGATCCTCCGAAAATTGCGCCATAGTAGACGCCTGCTAGTAGTATCATGCCGCTCGCCGGGTCTAGTGCATAGGTAATAGGTATCATCAAGGCTATCGCTGAGATGGGGCCTAAACCAGGCAGCATGCCAATCAACGTGCCGGCTAAGCAGCCTGCGAAAACCAACAACAGGTTTTGTATTGTCAGGACAGTAGACAAACCAACAATAATGCCCTCAAACATCTAACCAGCCCATCCACAGATCCCCGGGGGCGAGGTAAATGCCAAGCCAACCAATCATCAGTGCAAAAGCGCTGACGATGCTGACAGATAAAACAACCATCAGCAGCCACCGACGCTCGCCTAGAATCGCTGAAGAGCAAAATAGAAAAAGGCTAGAGCAGAAAATGAAGCCAAGATATTCTAGTGATAGACCGTACAGGGCGATAATCAAGGCGAAGCCCATGGTGGGAAGCCAGCTGAGTTGCTTGAGTTCTCGCCATTGCTGATGGACATTCGTGGTTGTGGGGTGAGTCGGTACAAGAATTAGAGCGATCGCCACGAAAATACCACTGATACCGATTAGATAAGGCATCGATCGCGCGTTGAAGACTTCGCCTTCGCTCCAGAAGTCCAAGGGGATCTGATGGCCAAAATAGAGATAGCAGCAGGAGAGGCATAGAAATAGCACTCCAATTACCCTTGAATATGTAATATAAACAGTCATTTATAGCTCATATTTAATTTATTATCTCAGGAATCCAAGCTGACGCATCAGCACAGAAATTTCCGCTTCTTGCTGTTCCAGGAAGCTGTAAAACTCAGGCCCTTCATGATGCAACAAGGTCCAGCCATTTCGCTTTCGCACTTCTTCAAAAGCCTCGGTATTGAGAGCTTCTGAGACCGTCAACATCATATTTTCATAGGTTTCGTTGCTTAGACCTGGCGCCGCGAAAAAACCACGCCAATTAGCGAACTCAAGATCGTAACCCTGTTCAATCAAGGTCGGTATCTGTGGTGCATCTTTAAGTCTTTGCGGTGCAGTTACAGCAATGATGCGTGCTTCTCCGGCCCGCGCCATATCAAGTGCTTCACTTAATCCTGTCGAAAGGATTTGGCTTTCACCGGTTAGAATGCCTGCCATCGCTTTGCCGCCACCGTCATAAGGCACATAGATCAGTTTGCGGGGACTGCCACCGGCGAGTTCAAGCGCTCTAGCGAGTATGAAATGATCGGTACTGCCTTTGACTGAGCCGCCCGCAGCTTTAAGGTTTCGCGGGTCATCTAAAAAGATCGCTGCAGCGTCCGCAAAGGTCTGAATGGGCGAGTCCTTAGCAACAACGAAGCAGCTATAGTCTGCAATGACCGATGCGATGGGTTGCAGGTCACGAAATGACTGCGGGAATATCCCCTGCAGAGATCGAACCACCATGGGCGTTGAGTTAATGAGTAGGGTATTTTGTTGGCGAGGTGCCGTTTCGATCAATTTTGCTATTGCGCGACCACCGCCACCGCCGGTTAGGTTCTCGAAGGAGACTTGAGAGACTGTTTCTGACTTTCTCATTGCTTCACCCATGCCCCTCGCGGTGCCATCCCAACCGCCTCCAGGACCAGCCGGGATGAGAAAGTGGATCTTATCAAGTCTTTCGGCAGATTGAATGTCGGCGGAAAATAGGGCGATGAGTGCGAACAAGCTCGGTATCAAGGTTAAAGCTATTGGTTTCATAGAGTCTCTAGCGCATCACTTGTTAAGGAAGTTGAGGGGCAACCCAGCGGTTGGCCAGGGCACTGACACGAGTTTACCGGTGGTAGACAAGGTAATATAAGCGGTCTGCAGGTTCTCACCACCAAAACAAATGTTTGTTGTCAGTAGATCAGGCATAGGAATCAGCTCAGCGAGTTTACCGTCTTCGGAGTGCACAGTAATACCGCCGGTAATGAGGGTTGCAACGCAAACATTACCATCAGCATCAACGGCCAATGAATCAAACATATGATAGTCGGGTAGCTGCGCCATCATATTGCGTGCACCTGTGATCTCGCCTGGCGCCTTGAGATCAAAACTCCACAACCGTCCCGTTGGAGTTTCAGCAACATAGAGCTTGTCCTCTTTCGGAGACAATCCGATACCGTTCGGGGCCTCTAAAGGAAAGATCACTTCCTTGATCGAGCTACCGTCAGGCAGCGCGTAATAGACCCCAGTCCTGTCTTTTTCTCGAGGCCGGTTTTTACCGTGATCAGTGAACCACATACCACCGGCCGCATCGAACACGAGGTCGTTGGGTCCTCGTAGGGGCTTATCATCACAGTGCGTGTAAATGACTTCGACCTCGCCTGTGTCAAGGTCTACCGCCTCGATTCGTCCACCTGAGTAATCTGCAGGTTGATCACCCGGCAGTAAAAGTCCGTTTCTATCGTGCCACTCGAAGCCACCGTTATTGCAGAGATAACACCGACCATCGGGACCAATAGCCGCGCCATTAGGACCGCCGCCGATTTGCGCGACAATCTCGACCGTTCCATCGGCACACACCCGCGTTAAGCTGCCGCGCTTAATTTCTACCAGCAGCACACTGCCGTCCGGCATCGCGATAGGCCCTTCGGGAAATGCCAAGCCTGTGGCAAGCTCTTTTAGATTGTCCATGTACTTTCTCTAGCAAATGTAATCGGAGTACTATAAATGGGTCACTACATCATGGAAAGGCACTTAGAAGTCTATGAGAAAGATAAAACTGCACCCTTTGAATAAGGACTTCAATTGGACCGATCGAGTCGGTCCTTTTAAACAAATCTCGGAAGCTCAAGCGGACAGCTGGAATGCGGATGGATACTTTCTTTACAAAAATGCGTTTGATCAGGGTTTACTCGATAAACTGATTGAAACATTTGATCGAATCGACGAGCAAACTGAAGCGTTTTTGGAAACCAGTGGCGGTCAGTTTGGCATTTCGCGCGCCAATCAGCTCACATTTACGAAACATATCGTTGAGAGATCGGCATTAGCAAAGGCATTTACGCTCGAGGCGACGTTTGCAGGTTTGTGTTCAGACCTATTAGACGATAACGCCAGATTATATTGGGACCAGATTGTCTATAAAAAACCTGGTAATCCAGAGGAGTTTCCTTGGCACCAAGACAACGGTTATAGCTTCGTCACACCACAAAATTATTTAACCTGCTGGGTCGCGCTGACAGACGCAACGATCGATAACGGTTGCCCCTGGGTCATGCCCGCCGTTCATAAGCAGGGTACCTTAAAGCATTGGCTGACGGATTTAGGCTTTCAGTGCTTGGATGATAGTGAAGGGGCGGTTGCTGTCGAGGCCAAAGCAGGCGATATCGTTGTATTTTCATCATTAACGCCGCACAGGACCGGTCCTAATCTGACTGACGATACCCGCAAAGCTTATATTTGCCAGTATGGTTATGATGAGGCGCAAGTTATTTCTCGCGAAGGTGAGCACATCAAGCAGACCAACCCCGACCGACAATATCGGATCCGTTAGTGGGTCAGCGCTATAAGACTCTCTGTTTGAGCAATGTGCATATTTAATGCTTCATAGGGCTCTAATCGAATGTTCTGGGATCCAGGCTGCTATGATGCTTTCATGCTCTGATGTTGTCGTGTTTGATCCGCACCGGATTCGATAGGGTTATGCCAATCGAATCTTATTGGAGGACGTCGCTAATGAAGTAAACAACACCTATTAGCAATTCAACTAGAATTTTATTACCAAAGGAGAAGTGTTGTGGCGAAAGGCAAAGACAAACAAAAGGTTAACGATAGTTCGAAAGCGCAAAAAACGTTGAAAGAAAAGCGAAAGGAAAAGAAGCTTAAGAAAGCAAGCCGTACCTAGACGGGCACACTTTCATGGAAAATTGCCACTAGGGGCGCCGACAACGCCTCTAGTGGTTCTAATCAAACTGAAATTATTTTGCTTTGACTTCTGCGTAGGCCCAATCGAGCCAAGGCATTAGTGCGGCAATATCAGCGGACTCAACCGTGCCGCCACCCCAGATTCGCAACCCTGCTGGTGCATCGCGGTACCCAGCAATATCAAAAGCAACGGATTGGTCGGCAAGTAACTTGGTCATAACCTTAATCGTTTTGCTCTGGTCCTCAGGCGCTTGCTCATTAAACCATGCGTCGGTAATTTTGAGGCAAATCGACGTTGATGAACGGGTATCTTCTCGTTCGGAAAGAAAATCAGCCCAAGGGGTATTTTTGACCCAATCTTCTACGACCATAAGGTTCGCCTGGCTTCGAGCGATTAGCGCATCAAGTCCACCGATTTGTTGAGCCCAGCCGAGTGCATCCAATTGATCTTCGACAGCAATCATCGATGGCGTATTGATCGTCGCGCCGGCAAATATATCTGCGATGAGTTTGTTGTTCTTGGTCAATCGAAAGATTTTTGGAAGGGGCCATGATGGTGTGTAGGACTCCAGCCGAGCAACAGCTCGCGGTGACAAAGCGATCATGCCGTGTGCCGCTTCACCACCGAGTACCTTTTGCCAAGACCAGGTGACAACATCCATCTTGCTCCAATCCATTTCCATTGCAAAAGCGGCAGAGGTCGCGTCACAAAACGTTAGTCCCTGACGATCTGCTGCAATCCAGCTTGTATCGGGCACTTTTACGCCGGAGGTTGTGCCATTGTAGGTGAAAAGCACATCGCGATTGCAGTCAACCTGAGATAGGTCAGGCAGGGCGCCGTAATCAGCTGAGATGTCTCTGACATCTGCTAGTTTGAGTTGTTTAGTCACATCAGTGCGCCAGCCTTGGCCAAAGCTTTCCCAGGACAAAACATCGACACCGCGTTCGCCCAACATTGTCCACATAGCCATCTCATATGCGCCTGTATCGGACGCAGGGACGATACCTACTTGAAAACCTTCAGGGATGCCTAAAATATCTTTACTTTGCTCAATGACGCTGCGAAGTTTTGCCTTTTCATCAGTTGCTCTGTGAGAGCGACCCAAGCTGGTCGTCGATAGGGATGCAATATTCCATCCGGGACGTTTAGACGTGGGACCGGAAGAAAATCGTGGATTCAGCGGTTTTACTGTTGGCATGGTCATTAAGTTATTTCCTTTCAGACGAACGTTGTATTCGGCAATAAATCAAAGGCGCGTACAATATCCTAAGCGGCGTTTAGGTACCAAGGAAATTCATTCATCCAAGCTATCGATTAGATTCATAGGCTCGCGTCCGCCGCAAAATCGCCGTACTATTCCTGCTTGTCATGTTTAGTTCCTGTTTAGTTTGCAGATAAACCTTTGCTAGTGAGCACTGTTTGAAATGGCCCAGAACCCGGACACGCCAAAAATCAGGCTTGACCACATTAATATGCCCGCAAGAAAACCCGCTTGGCTTGCTGAATGGTACGCTGAACAGTTCGGCTTTCAGGCAAAAGACGGTTTTGTGATAGGCGAGGGTGCATTGTTGGTTTTCGAGACCGGAGAGCTCTTGGACTATAGAGGCGGCACCCATTTTGGCTTCCGTTGTGATTCGCGGCAGCAGGTGCGCGCTTGGGCGATAAAGTTCGATGCGAACCTTGAAGAAGACGCAAACTACAGTGGCTTTAGAACAAAGGATCCAGAAGGAAATTTCTTCGAAATGTATTGGGAAGAGGCGGATTGAATAGATTGCCCCGTGAGTATCAAGTTGCCATATTAATGGCGCTATCGGCAATGTTCACACTTGCCGGCTATGAGTTCATTCGGTCAGCATCAACGGTGCTGTTCAAGTCGGCCTATGGGGCCGAGAATTTACCGTTAGTGATGGCTACAATGCCATTTGTCGTTTTCGCCGGCGTTGCGTTGTATGGCCGCATTCTTACCGCACTAGGGCCAAGGCGGACGTTGCTGGTCACCTCATTGGGCTCCGGTTTGCTGATATTCTGCTGTTACTTAATGCTACTCAGTGGCAGTAAGATTGTGACCCCCGTGTTGTTCCTGATTAAGGAATTGTACATCGTGTTGTTGATTGAACAATATTGGTCATATATCAATTCCAGTTTGAGCCCAACCACAGCTAAAAAGGTTAACGGTCCAGTAACAGGCGTAGCGGGTTTAGGTGGCGCGATTGGCGGCACTTTGGTCGGCATTACTGCTAGCCAATGGGGCGCTGAGACGATGATCCTGTTGGCAGCTGTCTCAGTCATACCGGCAGCACTGCTATCCAATTTCACCTACATGAAATTGGGTGAGCCAGAGATCCCAGTTGCAGATCCAGAAAACGGTAGTCATATGGGGTGGCAGAAATTCAAGGAAAATCGAACCCTCGTTTATTTGCTGGCTGTCGTGCTGATGTCGCAACTTGTTGCGGCGGTTTTAGATCTGAAGTTTCAAGGATTACTGTCAATCGAGTTTGCCGATGCGCAAGATAAGGAAACAGCATTTCAAGGCTGGTTTTGGGGTACGCTGAATACTTCCGTGCTAGTGCTGCAGTTTATTGTTGCACCCTTATTGTTGAGTTTTGTATCGCTGCGGGTAATCCACGTTTTAATGCCATTGATACACGCCTGCGCAATTGGCTTCGCACTTTATGAGCCATCAATTTTTTCCGTCGGCTTAGCTTTTTTTCTGTTCAAGGCGTTCGACTATTCTGTGTTTCGCGCGGCCAAGGAAGTGCTTTATGTGCCATTGGGTTATGACGAACGATATCGTGCCAAGCAGGTCATTGATGTGTTTGGATATAGGACTGGTAAGGGTGGTTCTTCCGTTGTTATTGTAATGCTTCAAAAGCTCGGTGTGGTGATGAGTAATTACTATCTCGCGATAGGTTTTGTTGCCACCGCTGTCTGGTTAGCCTTGGTTTTCCAACTGACCAAACACGCTGAGAAAGATAATTAGAAAGACGATTAGAAAAACGATTAGAAAAACAATGAGAAAGGCAATGAGAAAAACAATGACGATCTAAATAGCAATCCCAATAGCGACGCTAACGATCAAGACAACACTAGTGTTTAGTGTTATTCACAATTTATTTAGCTGCTAACCCTCAAAACAGGACACCCTAATGCCTTTTAATTCCTTGACCGAAATGGTTCAAATGGCGAAAAGTAACATTGACGCAAATAGCTGGGACTATCTTATGGGCGGAGCGGATACAGAATCTGCTTTGAATCGTAACCGGCACGGCTTAGATTCCTGGGTGTTTTTACCGCGTATTCTCAATGATGTCAGTGACGTTAACTACGCGACTGAGTTATTGGGACAAAAATTAAAGATGCCCGTGATTATTCCACCAATAGGGTCGATCCAAATTTTTGAATCGGGCGGCGGTTCGGCGGTTGCTGAAGCAGCGCAGGAGTATGGGACGCTGCAGGTATTAAGTTCATCCTGTTTACCTGATTTTGAGCAGGTCGCGAAGGACGTGCCGGGACCTCGTATCTATCAGTTGTATTTGATGGGTGATCAAGCCTGGATGGACGATACGATTGAGAGGGCGATAGCGGCGGGTTACATTGGATTTTGTTTAACCGTCGATACGCAAGTTTATTCTCGGCGGGAGCGCGATATTCTAAAAGGTTATCAACCGCCGGGAGGAAGCCAAGCTGGCTGGATGGGCGGAGATTATCAGGCAAAGATAACCGTTGATACGATCGCGCACATAAAGGAGAAGTTTGATATTACCGTTTTTGTGAAGGGGGTCAATGTAGGCGCTGACGCGGAACGATGCATTGATGCCGGCGCAGATGTTGTTTGGGTATCTAACCACGGTGGACGTCAATTGGATCATACGCGTGCTTGTATTGATGCGTTACCAGAGGTTGCCGCTGCCGTTGCTGGGCGGGTGCCTGTGATCGTCGATGGTGGCTTTATGCGAGGTGCCGATGTCCTTAAAGGTCTCTGTCTCGGCGCTGATATTGTTGCTATGGGGCGACTCGAAGGGTTATCCATGGCGGCGGCGGGCAGTGCGGGTCTCGTTAAGGCATTGAAACTGGTCGAAACAGAGTTACGGCTATCGATGGCGTTACTTGGGGTGGCAGATATTGCGGATTTAAACGGCGAGTTAGTACAACGAAGTGAGGCACTCGGTCAATCCAATGTACTAAGTGCTTTTCCCTTATTGGAAAATCTCAAGGTTTGACGACTGGATGGTTGCCTTTCCCTCGTTAGCCGCTGATTAGCTAGCGTGTAAAGTAAACACTGAAACCGGACGATCTTCTGCTAACGCATTTAAGATAGCGGCTAACCTTAAGCCCGCTTTCTGCATTTGTGAGATAACAATCGGTTTATTCTTTGCCAAATAGGGGATTGACAGTGCTGCACCGCTTTTGATTTTCTGACCGTCTGCATCGCGATAGCCATTTTGTCTCGCTAGTTGGAATGATTCATTCAACCAGGCTTCGATATTAACGTCGACACCAGCGACTTCATTCGGCATGAGGTAGTTCAAACTGGTTGGATAGCTAAGGTTTGCTTGCTGCATGATGCCTGAATCCCAAACCTTATGAAGGTTTGAGCGCTTACCAAACCATTGTACAGCGATTTTGTTGCCGCCCCAGTCCTCAGCATTAGAAACATGCATGGGCTGGTGCATGTCCCCAATAAAGTGTCCAAGAAACCTCAAAGCCGCAGCCTGTCGAGCTTGCTCGCGTTTTGATCCTGCCTCAGACGATAGATAAACAATGCTGCGCTGGATGCCGACCGCGATACAATCAAGTGCCGCACAATCTCTTGCCACGTCTATACTGCTTTGGTCTTCGGCTATGTTGATAAAATGACTTTCATAACTACCGAGGTACTTTCCAAACCTCGCTGAGTCTGCCCACAAACAACTGTTTGGAAAAGATATATTGGCTTTTCCATCAAGATGTTCCGATTTTTCACTAATTTTCTTGATGAAGGTTAGCGCCGCTGGATTGAGTTTAGCTTCAGCGATGGCACAAATGATTTTATGTCCATCGCGTCCCCATGCAAAAGCCAGCTGCGGACTTGTGACAAGAACAGCCAGCATTAGTGTGGCTATAGTTAAGACAGTGCGAGGGCTATTCATAGGATGCAGTATCAATTCCAGATTATCGCTATCCTGTCATGGGATATCGAAGTGCGTCAATGGCTGCATGTATTGGTGAGCGTCGGTCTAGTGGCGCTTTAAACCGCCTTTTCTCGGCTCTTTACTTTATGCGGCATTAATTGGCACCCGCCATTTGACGAAGTATGCATGACGAACAGACGATCTGCGACGGATAAGAGCTTATAATTGTGTGTGACGTAAATCACGGTCATGCCGGTCTGTTTTATATTACTAAATATTTTGGTGGCAAGCCGACGGTCTAAGTGCGCGGTGCCCTCATCAAGCACTAAGATTTTCGGTTCTCGGTACAACGCGCGCGCGATGAATATCCGTTGTAACTGTCCGGTCGATAGGGTCGTGCCCATCTCACCAACAGGTGTTTGATAGCCCATTGGCAAACTGAGAATATGCTCGTGAATCTCGGCTAGTTTTGCGGCTTTCTCCAGCCGCTGCCAGGATGACTGTATGCTTGGACTTTCGCAGCTAGCATTGTGCGGTTCTCGTTGCTGTTGAAGGTGCTGTTGAAGGTGCTGTTGCAGGTCGTGGTGCGAGCCATCTCGCTGACCAACATTGAAAATTTCTCTCGCGTCGTTATTCGATAGCGTAATGTTGTCTTTTAACGAACCGCTGAACAACTGATCATCCTGCATGACGCTGGCGACAAGGTAGGCAATGGATTGTTTGCTTATTAATCGAACCGGAATATTGTCGAAGTAAACGTCTCCCTGTTGTGGTCTCAGTGATCCAGTGATGAGTCTTATAATCGTTGATTTGCCTGCGCCAGACGGACCAAAGATAGCGATAAGTTCGCCTCGCTTTATGCGCAGATTGAGGTCCTGAAACAAGCAGGGACTATCTTTACCATAGCTGTAACCAACATGTTTGAGTGCAATCGTGGAAACATCATCGAGCACCTCTCCATCGCATTGCTCAATTTCAGAGTTGGCTAGATAGAAATCCGATAGACGTTCGAAGTGAAGGGATAGCATCAGATAGGTTAGAAACTCAGAAACCAGTGAGCCCAGAGCGTTTTCGAGGTGTGTGCGGTAGGCAAGGAAGGCGATCAACATGCCAATGGTCATGTTCCCTTTGATTACCTCTGTAGCACCGGCATAAACGATAACCAACGCGCCGAGTGACTGAACCAACATTGTCGAGGTACTCAAGCCGAGATTTAATCGATCTAATCTAATGTTGGTATTTATTGAGTTGACGAGTTTATTCAGCCATTCATTGCTCTTGCCAGCTTCAACTCCGAAGCGTTTGATAGAACTGATGGAACGGATGATCTCCATGAAACTAGAATCTAATTTGGCGCAAGCAACTAAATGTTGATTCTGGCGATTCTTAACAGCGGAAAAGAACAGCAAATCTAACGCGAGTCTAATGGCGACGGTCGCAACCACGATAACGGCTAAATAAGCTGAGTACATGGTAATAACGATAAGGGTTGTGATAGCCATAAGACCGTCTAACAGAACGGCGATAGAGCTACTGGTAATAAATGATTGTATCGGTTGCAGTGAGCCAAATCTTGAAACGATATCACCCATATGTCGATTCTGAAAAAATCGTTCTGGCAGCAGCAACACCCTGTGGAAAAGACTGCTGCTAAGCGCGTAGGAAATTTGATGAGAAAGATAGATGCTGATCCAACCACGCAAGGTTTGAGTGGTAAGTGAAATCAAGGTGATAATTGAAAAGCCAACGAGAAGAGTCATCAGCAATGCTTCATTCTTTTTTGATAATACTTCATCAATAATTAGTTGGGTGTAAAAAGGCAAGGTCAGCGCAAAGATTTGTAATACTAAAGACAGCACGAGAATTTGAAACAGCAGGGGACCAAGACCTACAACACTTTCCAAAAACATTGCAAAGGATGGCGCTGTCGCGGTGTTCTGTTGTTGTGATGGTTGTTGTGATTGCTGTTGCGAATATTGTTGTGATTTTTCGCGTGTTTGTTGCAACCGATAGATTTCGTCCGTTGGTGTTAGCTCCAAGGCTACGCCTGTGAAGTGGTCGCGCATTTCGCTTTGATTGTAATGACATTCACCAACCGCAGGGTCATGGACGATGAACTTACCGGCTCGACTAGACTTTAAAACGACATAGTGATTAAAGTCCCAATGCAAAATGATGGGTTTGTCGAAGTGTTTCAATTCACTGGCTTCACAACGTACAGCTCGACAAGCAAATTTCAGTAAGCCTGCTGCGTCCATCAATACTGCAAGGGTTGTACCCTGATTGCCGAGCTGACAGTGATCTCTTATGTAATCCGGAGGCACTTTTTGCCCAAAATATCTGCAGATCATCTGCAAGCAAGCTTCACCGCAGGCTGCCATATCAGACTGAAAAATCAGCGGTAGTCTGCGGCGTAAGCTGAAGTTCAGTTGACCAATCACTCTGACAACATCCCACTGATTTGTGCTGCATCAAGCAATGGTTCGAAAATCAGGGCGTACAAGTTTCTTTCACCCAAGATAACGTCTGCTGAGAACGTCATACCCGGTTTTAGTTTGAATGATTCAGGGTTAGTGGAAAGTCGCGGTAGACTCACCAAGCCAATATAGAACTTGCCCGGTTGATGTAGTTGATGAGGTAAATCGATTGCAGAAACGGGATAAGGAGAAATCGATAAGATCTCGCCTTTTAATGTACCGAATGTTGTATGCGGGAAAGCATGCATGCGCATATTTACCTGTTGACCAGAAACGATCTGGCCGCTCATTTCACTGGAAATTAGAATGCGCGCGTGAAGCGGTTTTTGTCCCGTTGAGATTGTAAGAATGGTTTCTGCGGCAAGCACGCGGTCTCCTTTATGCTTAAAGAGGTTGTTTACGACACCTGACAACGGCGCGTACAGTGTCTCTTGCAGATTACCTTTTCTATCCTGCAGGCTAGACTCAAGTAACAAAGCTTTTTCATGTTGCGCTGAGAGAGCAAGTTGAAAACCACCATTGAGCATCGATAATTTATTAACTAACTCATTGGTTTCTGTTTGCTGGGTTGCTCGCCGTTGCTCAAGGTCAATGTTTTGTTGTTGTAACACCAGCAGTTCATCCTCTAAACCAGACCATTGCAGATCTGATACGAAGCCCTTTTGCCATAAAGGGCGTGTTCTATCGGTAACCCTTTTTGTTCGTTCAATTCTGCCGCGTTGTAGATTCTGCAGCGATGTGATGTTGGACAGCGAACTTCTAGATTGCGATATTGCTGTACCTAAGGCCTGCTTGTTGATCTTGTACTCGTCAATCAATAACTGTTTTTGATTCGACAGCGTATTGACTAGGTCTTCGCTGATTAAATCCTGCCGAAGGTATTCGCTTCGGGTTGAACCGACTCTGCCAATTACTTGGCCTTCAGTGATTGAGTCTCCCGGCTTGACCTGCAGGAACTCAATGACTCCCGTTGATTCGACCGAAATACGATGCTCGTCAACGTGAACGAAGCCATAGGTCTTCGATTTCTTCGGATAGGTTTGGCTGGCGGCGAACATGGCTGCGATAAGCACCGTACAAAGCAGCAGAATAATCGTTAGGCTAGCGGCGGGAGGAGATGCTAATCGAGGTTTACCGGCGCTATCAGTTGCTTGATATCGCAGTGCGGCGAGGCTGAACAAACGTGTCGTCATGAGCTTAAATTCGATTGGGCTGTAATCTATATTACAATTTTGACAAGTTGACCTCGTGCGCGCTTATCCCGACGAGGCGTCAGAGTAAGCAGACAATACTGTATGGATAGGTCGCGCTAGACCATCTGATTAGCTGAAAAAAAATCAGCAATCGAGACAAGAAATAAAAAAAGTAACTAACCAACAGCTTCCGACAGGTGCTTCTGACAGGTGCTTCAGACAAGTCGTTCAGAGAAGTAGCTCATACAAAGTGAGTTTTTTTTCTAAGCCTGATAGTCTCTATAAGAGAAATTGCAGGTCGAAGTCATTTTGGCTTTTGGCTATTCCGTATGCGAGGGGAGAACAATGAATAACGAAGGTTTGTTAGCTGGCAAAGTTGCTATCGTCACGGGTGCTAGTCGAGGTATTGGCGAGGCGATTGCCATACGATATGCAATGGAAGGGGCTAAGGTGGTTGTTTCAGCGCGAACGCTCGATGAGGGAGACCATCCGTTGGGGGGCAGCATTAATAACGTAGTGAGTCGAATAAACAACGCTGGCGGAGACGCCCATGCGGTTCGATGTGATTTAGCGATTGCGGAACACAGGGAAAACCTCATAGCAGAAACAAAGGCCAAGTATGGTGGCGTCGATATTCTCGTAAACAATGCCGCGGTTACCTATTTTGTGCCGGTCAAAGACTTCCGCAAGAAGCATTTCGACTTAATGCTAGAAGTTCAAGTTTATGCCCCATTCCATCTCTCGCAGTTATGTTTGCCGACAATGATTGAACAACAATCCGGTCGTATATTAAATATTTCTTCGCACGCCGCATTGCATCCCGAAAAAGATGCCGGCGGAAGAGGGGGTACTGTGTACGGTATGTGTAAGGCGTCACTCGAACGTTTCACGACGGGTTTGGCTTCAGAGGTTTATAATGACCATATCGGCGTCAATGTCATTTCACCAGGTTTGGTTGCAACGCCGGGCGTTGTTCACCACAAATTAATCACCGAAGACACACCGCAGGATAGGGTCACGCCGGTCGAGCACATGTCAGAAGCCTGTTTACGTTTGGTTCACGGCGACGCTCAGCAGATTACAGGAAGAATCACCTATGCTTCAGATATGTTGCAGGAGTTCGATCTAACTCCCGCGGATCTTGCCTGTTAGTATTGCATCGAAGAATTTTTGCTAGGTTAACGCGATCCCAATTTCATCCAATTCAGTACCGATCTTATCTGTATTGAAGGGGGTCAATTGGTACACATAGTAGTTAAGCCAGTTGGCGAACAACAAGTTGCCGTGGCTCTTCCAGGTGACGATTGGGCTTTGTGTTGGGTCGTCATTTGGAAAATAGTTTTCGGGTACGGCAGCAGCAATTCCGGATTCGATATCTCGATCATACTCATCTTTAAGGCATAGAGGTTCATACTCAGAATGGCCTGTGACAAATAGCTGGCGACCGTCTTTTCGAGCGAAGATATATGCCCCGGCGGTATCTGATACAGAAATAACCTCGAGTTCATGTTGTTTTTCAATGTCTTCGACACGCACTTCAGCGTAGCGTGAATGTGGCGCATCAAAGATGTCATCAAAACCTCTAACGATGGGTGACAAAGGTTTAACTAACTTATGTGGATACACACCTGAAATTTTCTTATCCAAGACATGCTTTTCGACGCCATAAAGATGGTACATCGCCGCTTGAACCCCCCAACATAGAAACATAACGGAGGTGACGTTGGTTTGAGTCCAGTCCAATATCTTTTTCATATCTGACCAAAAATTGACTTCCTCAAAAGGTGTTTGCCCTAAAGGTGCACCCGTGACGATCATGCCATCGTATTTTTGATCTCTAACCTGCTCAAAGGATTTATAAAAGGTCTCCATGTGTTCGATCGGTGTATTCTTAGATGGCCGATCATTGATGCGCATTAGCTCGACATCCATTTGTAGTGGCGAGTTAGCGAGCATGCGCATTAGATGTACTTCAGTTTCAATTTTTTTTGGCATCAAATTGAGAAGTAATACGCGCAGCGGACGAATGTCTTGATGATCTGCTTCGGAACTAGAAATACAAAAGATATTCTCATGCCGCAGCGCATTGATGGCGGGTAGATTGTCGGCTATTCGAATGGGCATTGTAGTTAACCTCTTGGCGAGCAGGCAAAAAAAAAGCCTACTAGCAACCGCTAAAGTAGGCTTCTTAGGCTCTCTTTAGCTGAATTTATTTAGCGCCCGCAAGCTGAACTCAAATCGGCGCGTGTTTTAAGCATTATATGTTTTTATAAAAAATGTACAACCAGCGATTTCGTTGTGTCGCCAGTCGAACCGGTGCCTGTATCGAGCTTTTCGTTGAGGCTATAAATTGATTACAAGAAAGCCTCGCCGAATTTAGCCTGCAGTCTTTGCATACCCGTTATCCAACGATCGTAGTTAGATGTTTTACGCTGCATGTAGGTGAGTACCTCTGGGTGTGGCAGTACCAAAAAGGTTTCCTGGCGCAATGTGTCGATGACAGAATCACAGAGCACGCCGGGTTCCATCATACCATCTATACCGGCAACGCCGCCGTTGTCAGTATTTTCTGTCATTGCCGTTCTTACAGCCTGAGGGCAAAGTGCAGAAACTTTAATGCCCCTTTCTCCATAGGTGACCGCTAACCATTCCGCATAGGCGACAGCGGCATGCTTTGTGACCGCATAGGGTGCACTG
Organism: Pseudomonadales bacterium; assembly: GCA_029251375.1. GTDB lineage: Bacteria > Pseudomonadota > Gammaproteobacteria > Pseudomonadales > Azotimanducaceae > JAHRVQ01. The sequence goes on from JAQXDL010000045.1 coordinate 84,452, forward strand.
CCAACTTGGGTCAGTAATCCCGCCGCAGATGCTGTGTTGAGAATATATCCATCACCCCGCTTCAGCATATCCGGTAGGGCTGCTCGGGTTGCATAGACATGTGCCATAACATTGATATCCCAAATGCGCTGCCAGTCTTCGTTAGGCGTCTCCGGTCCGCCACCGACACCGATGCCCGCGTTGTTGCACAGAAGATCAATTTTTCCCTGAGTTGTTTCAACATGGGCGATTAATTGTTGAACTTCTAGATCCGAGGACACATCGGTCTTGACTGCTTCGGCGCCAATCTCTTTGCCTACGGCTTTGACTTGGTCGGCATTAAGATCTGCGATTGTTACGTGCTTAGCGCCTTCAGCGATAAATCTTTTTGCCATCGCGCGGCCAATACCACTTGCGCCACCGGTGACAATGACAATTTTATCTTTGATTTCCATCAAATCATCCTGAATAAATTTCCGGCAGGCAGGGTCGCATATTTTGCCTAGGACTGAAAGGATCGGTTGATGAAATTTAGGTTGATGCCTCGATGTTTGTTGATTGTATCAACTGCAACAGGGCTCTCGGAGATTCTAAGACGAGGTCAGCACCTGCAACTTCAAGTTCATGCCTGTCCCTAAATCCCCATTGCGCACCGATTGCCACCATTCCGCAACTTACCGCTGTTTCAATATCCATTTTTGTATCGCCTATAATCGCCAGCTCAGATGGATCGATTGCTAACTGCTCGGCGATCTTCAGTGCCCCAATTGGATTCGGTTTGTGTGGAACCTGCTGGGTAAAGCCTTGAATAGCGTCGAATTTGACTGCGGGGAAAAAGTGCTCGACGCATAATTGCGTAAACGAATGGTTTTTGTTTGACAAAACTGCACAGGGAAAAGCGTTTGACGATAGATACGATAGAAGTGAATCAATGCCATCGTAGATGCTGACATCATCTCGCCATGTCGCCTGGTAATCCTCAAGTTGCAGTGCTAGTAGCTGATCTACAAGGCCCAGTTCTGTTGCAGGCAGACAACGCTCGACACAGCGGCGGGCGCCATCGCCAATGAAGTAACGATAGGCATCATGTTGGTGTGTGGGCATACCAAGCTGAACCAAACCTCTATTGTAAGACTTCGACAAGCTGATGAGGGTATCTAGCAGGGTGCCATCTAGATCAAAGATGAATCCTTTGACATGATTGAGTTTATCGATTAATTGCATTGAACTTTGTTTCCGATATGTCGTGTAGAAAACTCTGATGGATTCGGGCCGTCACATTTATGAGGCACAGTGTGATGGTTAGTGTCCGTACTGGCGTCGGTCAGTGTTTTTTAAGTCTTATGTTTTATCTTATCAGCAATGTCTGTTGAGTTTATTAACCGCTCACTCGTCTACCTTAGCATCGTTGAAGGTCGCCAAGGATGTGAATATTTCGTCTTTTAATTTGTTTATGTCGTTATGTGGATAGCTGTGTTTGTCTTGGAATTTGTTGAGTAGGCTAACCGCATACTCAGGTCCAATTAAGGGTTCATTCGTGCCAATCGGTTGCTCTGCAAACGCGTAATAACCTAGCGCATCTCTAACGATTGAGTGGAGACTAGTATTGATTGCGTTAGCATGCAGGGTCTCTAGTTGCGCAGCCTGAGCGTCGGTTACGTTGGGATGGTTGACGCTGACGCCGTCGAGTTCTATCGCAACAATGGACATGCTGCGATTAATTTGTTCGTCGTCAGTCAAATTCAACTGCTGCAGAACTTCGACGACACTCTTAAAATTATCGGCTAAAAGTTGCTTATTCATCGTTGGGTTTATCGTAAACGACAACTGTCGATGCCAATTTGTCATGGAAAGACTGTTTTCTTGAATCGATACCAATCCAGATAAAACCAAGCCCAAAAGTCGCGATACTGGCAAAGTAACCTAAATAGCGAATCACAAGCTGAGACGTCTTGGCGCGTTGAAACGTTTTCGCATTAACGATGTAGCTATGTACCAGAAGTTTACCGGGCGTTGCAGCAAAATAGATCCAAAAGCCAATAAATAAGGCCGCTAAAATAAGTGTCTCAAGTAGCGCGCCATGTAAAGAGGCAATGAGTGCGTCCTGTAGCGCGTTGGGTTTGGAAAAATCGTTTACAAGCAGACTACCTGAGCCGAGAGAAAGTGGCATCATAAGCAGGAAAGCAGCAATACTATCGACGATGAAGGCAAGCATTCGTGCCCAAAAGCCGACATATCTAGGCGTCGTTACATCACCTGACAGTTCACACGTCATAATTTTTATACTTTAACAAAACGTCCTTCGCCTCGTTAATACGGGCAGCCAGCACGGTCGAGCCGCCGCGGTCCGGGTGCATTTTTTGAATTAAGCGACGGTGAGCATCAATAATATCGTCTCGACTAGCGGTTTCATCTAGTCCCAACACACCCAACGCTTCTCTAATGTCGAGGTTAGTGGCGGTATCTGGAGTTGCGTTGTCAAAATCCCAATCCGGATGATTGCGTTCAATAAATGCGTTTAAAATATTGGTCGAGTCTGGGTCCGTTTTAACTTCACCGATGAGTTGTGATAGCTCCGCCTGAGATAAACTCTCGAGTTGTCGATTCTCAAACGTACCGAGTAAAATATTACCCGTCATCGTGCCGCTGTCATGATCGAGCTCAACGTCAAGATAGAGAGTTTGTACGGAAGTTTGCTTGGCCGAGCGGGATTGACTGGACTGATTTGACGGCGCATTACTTCCGGTGAAAAGGTGGGAGAATTGACGCCACAACCCATAGCCTCGGAATAGACCGCTACCACCCTTAATACTGTTAGTTATCAGGGGTATAAGACCACCGAACAACGCAAACAACGGATGCAGTTTGCCGCTTAATCCCAGATAGGTCAGCGCCAACGCGACTAAGCCAACGAGATACAATGAAAAAAATTGTTGCACGGTCAACTGCTTTTTACGCAACGAAATTCTGAGCACTACAAAGAGCACAATCGCAATGAGTAAAACTATTGTGATAATGAAAGGCATAACAACTACTTTAACTGCTGAGTTAACAGTTTAACTGATTCTCCCTTGGTTTTGCTTAGGTCAGTCAATGCTTTGCGCCCACCGCTAGCAAAAACCGCCACGGCGGTGAGTAATTCTTTAAGTTGATTGGCACTATTTGCATCGAATGGACAATAAGCACCGCCAGAGAGTCGCGCAATATCTCGAAAGACACGCTCAACAGGGGCCGAGCGTCCCTCATGAAAGATGAAAACGGGGATTTTGTACAGTCCCAGTTGCCCCGCTAAATTGCAGAGTTTATCAACATCCTCTTCGCAGGCATCACCGATGAAAACCACACCTTTTAAGGGCTGCTGTTTGTGGGTTTGAAGTGCTTGTTTGAATATCCGGGCAATCTGCGTGTAACCGCCCATACATTGCACCTGCGTCATATCGCGCAGCAGTGATTGCGTGTTTGTATGAAAGACGCTGCAATAGAACTCGTTGAAGCCTCTATAGTAAGACAGTTGCATCGCAAGCCCGCCTAGATTGGTTGTTTCAGAGAACATCTCGGCTTGAATCTGACTGGCTTTATCCCATGTGGCGGCTCGACTCAACGTTGCATCAAGCGCAAAGACTAATCGTGCAGATGGTTTAGTTGAGACCGGCAGCTTGGCCAGTGACTCAATAAAGGCTGAAACATCTTTACTTGACGATTTCCCAGCAACGACATTAGTTGTTTTCTTAGTAGCCACTTGTAGGTTGATACCTGAATGTTTAACTTAGTTGTATTAGATTAGGATTTTTATACGTGCCTAGCAATCAAACAGAGACATCCGTGATGAAAAAACTTGTTGTGGCCACATCCAGCAGTGCACTTTTCGATCTAACGGAAAGCGATAAGGTCTATCACGAAGAGGGGCTGGAGGCTTACGCTGCATACCAAATAGCGCGAGAAACAGAAACGCTGCCCCCCGGTGATGCCTTTCATCTCGTTGAAAAACTTCTAAAACTCAACAATCGAGTTCAAGGTTATGAGGTTGTTGAGGTGATTTTGCTTTCAAGGAACTCTGCGGATACTGGATTGAGGGTGTTTAACTCTATCGCAGATCATGGCTTGCCTATAACCAGAGCTGCCTTTACAGGTGGTGCGGCGCCTTTCCGCTATATGCGACCATTTGGCGCACATTTATTTCTCTCAACTAATCCCGATGATGTGCGAGAAGCATTAAGCAACGATATGGCCGCTGCAAGTATTCTGCCGTCAAGGCGTGTCGCTAATGATGATACGGTACTGAAGTTTGCTTTCGATGGTGACGCTGTGTTGTTTTCAGACGAAGCTGAAAAAGTTTATCAAGAGAAAGGATTATCGGCCTTCACTGAAAGTGAGAAACAGGCCGCCGATGAGCCATTAATAGGTGGTCCATTTAAGCCATTTTTAGCGGCGCTGCACGATTTACAGAGACAGTTCGACTCCGATTGTCCTATACGCACAGCGTTGGTGACGGCGCGATCTGCGCCAGCACATGAGCGCGTTATTAAAACACTAAGACAATGGAACATTCGACTTGATGAGTCATTGTTCCTTGGTGGTATGACGAAAAGTGAGTTCCTGCAGGCCTATGGCGCGGATGTCTTTTTTGACGACCAAGCTGAGCATTGTCGTATCGCGAGTGAATTTGTCGCCACAGGTCATGTGCTACACGGTGTGACAAATGAACCGATTGAATCGACCTAACGTCTGGTTCAGAAGAAGGCGACCTTTATCCCGACACTAAAAAGCGTGGTTGCCAATAGCGGTTGCAGAACTCGGTCCGGTACCCGTCGAGCTAGTTTTGAACCCAGATAAACAGCAGGCAGCGATCCAAGCAGTAAACTAGTTAATAATAAAAAGTCGACATTTCCGAGAAACAGATGACCGATGCCCGCAACCAGCGTTAATGGCACAGCGTGCGCAATGTCGGTACCGATAACATTGAGGCTGCGAAGGGTCGGGTAAAATATCAGTAGCATCGCGGTCGCGATTGCGCCTGCGCCAACGGACGAGAGAGTCACCATGACGCCCAGTAGGACGCCGAGTAGAGGCGTAAATATCTTTGGATTGAAGCGGTTTAGTGCATCACTTTTAACAATCTTTGAACGTAGTTTTGTTTTGAAGACGATAACCAACGACGTTAATATCAAGGTGATGCCGAGCATGTTGGTTAATACATGGCTGTATTGCTCAGGATCAGTAAACCAGTGATTTAAGGCTAGGATGGTTAATCCACTCGCAGGAAGGCTACCGGCAGAGAGTAAAAAGACTAAGTCCCAACGAATCGATTTTTGCGCATTGTGCGCTATAACACCGCCTGACTTGGTGATAGCCGCGTAAAGTAAATCTGTACCGATGGCGACATGGGGTGGAAAGCCAAATGCCAAAAGCATCGGTGTCATGATGGAACCGCCGCCAACTCCTGTCAGTCCAATTGCAAGTCCAACACTTGCGCCTGCGGCAATGTAAAGCCAAAATTCCATGTCATGCGCCAATCAGGCCGTTAAAGAGCGCGTACTGTAAGGCATATTAACTAGACGCAAAAAGAATATTTGCTAATATTTTTAGATGGATAGAGAATAAGCACCATGGCCCATTACAGCAAGAAAGAGGAAAAGCTGACATGAAACTACAACAACTCAGATATATTTGGGAAGTAGCCCATCATGGCCTGAACGTCTCGGCAACTGCGCAAAGTTTGTATACATCGCAACCAGGCATCAGTAAGCAGATTCGATTGTTGGAAGATGAGCTTGGCGTAGAAGTGTTTGCTCGCAGTGGCAAGCATCTGACCCGTATCACGCCTGCCGGTGAGACAATTATTGAGAAAGCTGGGGAGATCTTACGCACGGTCGAAAGTATCAAGCAGGCCGCTCAGGAATTTAGCAACGAACGCAAAGGCAGTTTGTCTGTTGCAACGACCCATACCCAAGCTCGTTACGCGCTGCCGGATGTAATCGAAGGTTTCATCGACAAATACCCCGAAGTATCCCTCCACATGCATCAAGGTACACCGGTTCAAATCGCCGAAATGGCTGCTGACGGTGGTGTAGATTTTGCGATCGCAACGGAAGGCTTGGATCTTTTTGGCGATCTCGTCATGATGCCCTGTTATCGATGGAACCGCTGTATTGTCGTGAAGAAGGATCATCCGTTGGCACAGTTGGGTTCGGTTGGTTTGGCCGATGTTGCTGAATATCCTTTAGTGACCTACGTGTTTGGCTTTACCGGTAGGTCGAAACTTGACGAGGCTTTTCTTCGAGAAGGCTTGGCGCCTAAAGTTGTTTTTACCGCAACGGATGCCGATGTCATTAAAACCTATGTTCGACTCGGATTGGGCATCGGTATCATAGCCAAAATGGCTCACGATGAAGTACTAGACGATGACTTGGTCGCCATTGATGCGGACACGTTGTTCGAAAGTAGTACGACAATGATCGGTTGTCGTCGAGGTACCTTTCTACGAGGGTATATGTACGAGTTTATCCAATTGTTCGCGCCCCATCTAACGCGTGAAATTGTTGATCAAGCTTTCGCGGCGAGTAGCAAAGCTGAATTGGAACGGTTGTTCGACAGCATAGAACTGCCGCTGCTCTAGCACGAGCTTTGCTGTGCCAAAGGCCATGGAACAATAATAACGTTGACATAAGTTAGGGCAAAAAAATGGCTAATCAACGCACGGTTTGTTAGTGGAGGCCTGTAAAGTCAGATGTAGTCAAGATCCGGATTGTCATTCAAAATTTCTTTAGCCTCGTCAGCCTTCTTGCCACTTTGCCCAAAGACTTCTTTCGCAAATTTGAAATAAACGGTATAAATTTGTTTATCCGCATCGTTACGATCAACGACGAAGAAGGGGGCCCGCGGCACATTTAATTCAGTCGCGAGCAACATACCAGGCGAGTTCGTGTCTCGCTCATCAGCAATCAATATCTCATCAATCTGTGCCATCTGACCTGTTTTATTAAGTCGCTGCTCAACATCCAGACATTTTTGACAAGGCTCGCCGGAGACAAGTATCTTTTTAACGAAGGTAATGTGCATATCTATTCGTCCTTCTCAAACAATGTTTGCGGTTTGCTACGGCTCGGTAACATTAATCATGTGTAGACCACATTCTTTCTTCGTCGCTTCTTCCCACCACCAGCGACCAGCGCGTTCGTGTTGGTTCGGCCCAACGGGTCTTGTGCAGGGTTCGCAGCCAATACTTTGAAAACCTTGATCGTGCAGTTTATTGTAGGGCAGGTCGTTTTCTCTAATGTAATGCCAGACATCGCTAGAGCGCCACTCGGACAAAGGGTTGTACTTGATAACTTGATGATCATCATCGGAAAATGCGGTATCCACTTGAACTTGGGGCACGTTTGATCGGGTCGGGCTTTGATCTTGACGTTGACCTGTCATCCAAGCCTGCGCGGTTGCTAAGTGCCTTCGCAGTGGTTCAATTTTCCTTACGCCGCAGCATTGTTGATGGCCGTCCTCATAAAAACTGTAAAGACCTTTGCTCTTAACCAGCTCAGCGACAGCTGTGCCATCGGGAGAGATAACATTAATGTCGAGACCGTAATAGTTCCGCACTTCTTCAATGAATTGATAAGTCTCCGGATGTAATCGACCCGTATCTAAGCTGAAGACCTCGAAGTTCTCGCCAAGATTGCAGGCCATATCGATAAGCACGACATCTTCCGCGCCACTGAATGATATTTTTACCTGATCATGACTATCAAGTGCCTGTTTAATGATATCTGTGGGTGTAACGATGGATGCTTGTGTCTCGGTCACGGCTACTTTGTTCACGCTAAAAGTTAGATTGGAGAGATTAACAAAGGCCAGTTCATGTTAGAAAGTTCAATATGACATATACAAATAACTTTCTGCGCGACATAGGAGACAGCGGGGCCATTAATCGGCGCATTGCTCATCTCTTAAAAAAACAAATGTTTTTCGTCTGCGGGTTGACGCGACTTCAATTACGAAGTGGCTTGCGCGGCTTTGGTTCTCCATGAAACAATCCGTGTTCATCATTTGAGGTTGTCGCAATGGATTTGGTTTGTTTGGATTTAGAAGGGGTGCTTATTCCCGAGATATGGATCGCCTTCGCAGAAAAAACGGGCATAGAATCCCTTAAAGCGACGACGAGAGACATTCCTGACTATGACGAATTGATGTCGCAGCGATTAGGTATCTTGAAAGAGAACAACTTGAAGCTGAACGACATTCAGGCTGTTATTGCGACGTTAGAGCCACTGCCCGGCGCGAAAGCGTTCCTTGATAGCCTGCGTCAGAGTTACCAACTCGTAATACTGTCCGATACATTCTATGAGTTCGCTCAGCCTTTCATGAAGCAGTTAGATTGGCCAACGCTTTTTTGTCACAAGCTGATTGTTGATGCGCAGGACAATGTCACTGACTATAAACTGCGTCAGCCAGATCCAAAACGCGCGTCGGTGAAAGCTTTTCACACATTACATTATCGAATATTCGCTGCCGGGGATTCATATAACGACACCACAATGCTCTCGGAAGCAGATTCAGGCTTTCTTTTTCGCGCACCAGACAATGTGATTGGTGAGTTTCCACAATTTCCCGTCACTAATGAATATGATGAGTTGAGAGCGTTTTTTGATCGCGCCGCGGCTGAGCCGATCAGTCCTTAGCTTCAGCGCTAAAAATAAGTCACGCTAAACCGTTTATTAGACGATCTAATCTGTCGGATTAGCATGCTCGGGTCCGTCTGATCTTATGTATACTCGGTGACCCAAGAAACTGAACAACTCAAGACTTTAAGACCTTTATAAAAGCAACGGAGATTCTTATGCCCAGTGCGGGACAAAAATTTAGACAGGCTCTCAAAGAAGAAAGCCCTTTACAAGTCGTCGGAACAATTAACGCGTATACAGCAATAATGGCAGAGTCAGAAGGCTATAAAGCCATTTATCTGTCGGGTGCCGGTGTCGCAAATGCATCATTTGGTCTGCCAGATCTGGGTATGACTTCACTCAACGATGTGTTGGAAGATGTCAGAAGAATTACCTCGGCAAGCTCTCTGCCGCTATTGGTAGATATCGATACGGGTTGGGGCGGGGCTTTTAATATTAGTCGTTCAGTCAAGGAAATGATTAAGGCTGGCGCTGCTGGGGTTCACATAGAAGACCAGGTTGCCCAGAAGCGTTGTGGTCATCGTCCGAATAAGGAAATCGTTAGTCGACAGGAAATGGCAGATCGCGTTAAAGCTGCTGTAGACGCAAAGACTGATGATGATTTTGTCGTTATGGCTCGAACCGATGCACTCGCAGTGGTCGGACTTGATGAGGTTTTGGAAAGAGCCGTTATTTTTGAAGCAGCAGGCGCAGATGCTATTTTTGCCGAAGCAATGGAAGACCTTGAGATGTACCAAAAAGTCGTAGACGCAGTGAATATCCCGGTGCTTGCAAATATCACCGAGTTTGGCTCAACACCGGGTTTTACAGTTGAAGAACTTGCATCTGTTGGTATCTCCATGGCGCTTTACCCTCTATCGGCTTTTCGCGCAATGAATCAAGCCGCCTTAAATGTCTATCGGACGCTGAGAAAAGAAGGCACGCAGCAAAGTGTTATTAGCACGATGCAAACCCGTGCGGAACTCTATGAGTTCTTGGGCTATCACGAATATGAAGACAAGCTTGATGAGTTGTTTTCCCAAGATGGACAAAATATTTAGAACGCGATAACGCGGTCACATAAACATCACGCCGCAGCGTCTCGATTCAAGAACATAAATAATAAACCAAAAGGATAAAAATTATGGCTGAAAAAAAACTTGGAGGCGCTGGCCTTCGTGGTCAGTCGGCGGGCGAGACAGCTCTTTGTACGGTCGGTAAAGAAGGCTCAGGTTTAACTTATCGTGGTTACGGTATTGATGACTTGGCAGCGAATGCTCGATTCGAGGAAGTTGCGTACATGCTGTTGTACGGTGAGCTACCGACGCAGGAACAACTGACGAGCTACATGGCACGCATCGATTCAATGCGCAGCTTACCGGAAGATCTCAAGGCGGTATTAGAGTTGATTCCAAAGGACACGCACCCCATGGATGTCATGCGAACAGGTTGTTCCATGTTGGGTAACCTTGAACCGGAAAACAGTTTTGAAGATCAACAAGACGCCGCTGATCGACTATTGGCGACGTTACCTGCGATTATCTGCTACTGGTATCGATTCAGTCATGATGGTGTGCGTATCGATACAAATACCGGTGAAGCCTCATTAGGCGGACATTTCCTCAAGATGCTTTCGGGCGAGACGCCATCAGAAGTACACCGCGAAGTGATGAACTGCTCGTTGATCCTTTATGCTGAGCATGAGTTTAACGCGAGTACGTTTACAGCGCGCGTTTGTGCCGCGACACTCTCAGATATGTACTCCTGTGTGACGGGTGCAATTGGTTCACTGCGCGGTCCGCTGCACGGTGGCGCAAATGAAGCTGCGATGGAATTGATTGAAAAGTTCGATACGCCACAAGCGGCGGTTGAGGGTATCCATAGCATGTTGGAAACCAAAGAAACCATCATGGGTTTCGGGCACGCGATATACCGTACACATGATCCGCGTAATGACATCATCAAAGAATGGTCAGAGAAACTCGCGCATGAGAATGGCGATACTAATTTATTTGATATTTCTGTCGCGGTCGCTAAAACGATGTGGGACGAAAAAGCGCTGTTTCCGAACGCGGATTTTTTCCATGCATCTGCCTATAACTATATGGGTATTCCTACAAAGATCTTTACACCAATCTTTGTTATGTCGCGATTAACAGGTTGGGCCGCTCATGTGATGGAACAACGATCTAACAACCGATTGATTCGACCAAGTGCCGATTATGTCGGTCCTGATAACAGGGCTTATACGCCAATCAGCGAAAGAGGCTAATAGGATCTGCTTTACAGTATGGGATGTTCATTACTGAGCATCGCATACTGTTATTTTTAATCTTCTTTCAATCATTTTAGTTAAGTCGTTTAATCGACTTTTTTCTTCCTATTATATTTTTTCTCTATCCAGTTATACCCGCCTCGCACTAAAACAATTTGAACGTTCTTACCATCTTCACAGTCAAGCTAGTGTGGTTTGCGGCTATGAGGGTTAAACTTCGCAGGTAAAGCAAACATTAAAGGTGTGTCGTGTCGATTGAAGTCAATGGTATTGCCCATATCCAACTTACCGTCAGTCGACCTGATGTTTGCTTGCCATTTTGGGAACAGCTTTGTCATTTTATGGAGATGAAGACGCTGATAAAAAGTGAAGAAGTGCTTTACTGCATTGGTAGCCGCACCGGTATCTTGGTCAGAGGAGCACCAATGGAAAATCGTGATATTCGTTTTAATCAGGATGTCGCAGGATTACATCACTTTTGTTTTCGAGCCAAATCTGTCGCAGATGTCGATGGCATTCACGAATTTGTAGTGGAACAACTTAAAGCAAAAATAATACACGGACCGCAACAGGATGCGTTTGCGCCAGGCTATTACTCAACACTATTCGAAGACCCAGATGGTATAAGAGTCGAAGTCAATCATGTGCCAGGGCAGGGGCATTTTGGTGGGAAAGGTCGACTTGCAGATGGCGGTAAAGGCCCAGCGAATATTTTCAACGAAGACGGTCTATTGGATCAGTAGCCTATTGTGCCATAGCGAGATTGTTTAAAGCTGTTGTAGCTCGTCATGACTTTTATCACGTAACGCTTGGTTTCTGGATAGGGCGGTATCCCATCATGACGCTCAACTGCGCCGGCACCTGCGTTATAGGCTGCCAGTACTGAAGGTAGCTCACCACCGAATCGTGTCATTAGTTTGCTCAAATGCTGTACACCACCGTAAATGTTCTGGCGTGGATTAAATCTGTCAACAACACGATAGTCCTTTGCTGTCATGGGCATGAGCTGCATCAAGCCGGTTGCCCCTTTTTTTGAAACGGCATTAGGATCAAAGCCCGATTCAACTTGAATGACGGCTTCAATGAGGGCGGGGTCGACATTATATTGGTTGCTTGCACTGGTGATATGCTGCCTGAACTCAGTCGGGCCAACGGCAATGATTGGCCGATCTGCCAAGATGTGACCGGCATTGTTAAACGAGTCTCTCTTAGCCACAAGCCGATAGTCTTGGCGCTCAACTGGCGGCCTATCTGAAATCAAGCGTTCTCCGTTAGGACCCTGATAGATGTATACTTCGGCCGCACTCATGTGGCAGAACAACGAAAGCATGAGCGTCAGCAGGCAACTAATGGCGTGTAGCTTGATTCGACCTGTTGTAGGTAACATAAGCTCGGACACAATGTGCTTAGAAGTGAATACAAGGATGCATTATTGGCAATTCCTCTATAACTTACCAGCAATTACTGACGAGCTAGTATCTGCGGGTTATCGCAAGGATCCATCGTCGCTGAGTTGATACTTGCGAGCTTACTTGCCTCATAATTTTTTGATGGAAATTAGGTTGAATCGGTCTGAATCAAAAAAGCACCTGGTTCAAACAGATTTTATAAAACATGATCGACGACAAAATGAGAGATTTAACATGACCTATGTATTACCTGACCTATGTGACGATTTTCCTGAAAACATTCAGGTCATTGAACCTGGCTTCGGCAATTTCGGCGGCAGGGAATCTTTCGGTGGAGAAATCGTCACGATAAAGTGTCATGAAGACAATTCGTTAGTCGCCGCTCAAGCCGATTTGCCAGGCACTGGTAAGGTGTTAGTTGTCGATGGTGGTGGCTCGCTTCGATGCGGCTTGCTAGGTGATAACCTTGCACTTAAAGCGGAAAAAAATGGATGGGAAGGGATTGTTGTCTATGGCTGTATTCGTGACGTCGATATAATCGCGACCATTAATCTTGGTGTGCAGGCAATTGCGACAAACCCAATGAAGAGTGTTAAGCGAGATGTTGGTTTGTTGAATATTGCCGTCAATTTTGGCGGGGTGGCGATCAATCCAGGTGACTATATTTATGGTGACAATAATGGTCTGATTGTATCGAACAAAGCGTTGCCTAAAGCCGATTAATTGTCGCGTGCACGTTCGGCATCGCAAGTTTCTTAGCCTATAACGGCAAATTTGTTTGAGTAAGTCTGGCTTAGGAAACGATAGTTAAGGAAATGATAGTTAAGACTAGATGTTGTTGACCAATGTCAGATTTTCAGTCGCCGTAGATTGGGATCAAAAAGTCCGCTTTCCCATCGCGATCGAAATTGTCGACCAAACCGATTGTTTTCCGTGACGTCTCGGAAATTGGCAGAACCTTCGTAGGCTTCAGAGTCCTGTCTGTGAATGACGCCTGCGCCGTCAACAAGAATGTATTCGTGATTAAGTTGCCTCAGTTCAGGGTGTACGAGCTTTATACTGATGGACGAGGACAACCTTCGACTGATTTCAAGTAATGCATGACCATTCTTTATAACCCTATGTGGGTCGTACAGGAGTATCTGTATTTCTGTGTAGCGGTTTCTGCGGGCTAGTGCTGAGCAGATTTCCATTAGCTCATCGTTATCAAACAACTTGTGGTCCAATACTGGAGACAGTATCCGCAGCGAGTGCACTGCTTGCTTACACATCTCAACGATGACCTGGCGAAATTCCTCCTCTTTCCTGAGTAGCAGCAAACGGTTGTCTTCACCCAATCTGTAGGTTGGCTCGTCGTGGCTTGCCTCGGTGTTTTGCGCATCTCTCGATTGATAGTGATCTGCGATGGTGCTCGACGTTACTTTCTCAATGCTTTTAACTGGTTTAATTTGTTTTGAGAATCTCTGTAACACCTGTCCGTCTTGCTCGAATGACTCACCGTTATTGGCGAACCCTGCGTTCGTATAGAAGGCCGCGTTCGTCAAGCGATCAATGAAGTTAACTTCCTTGATACCAAATCGTTGCGCTTTGAGGGTGACACTACCAATCAACGATTGTCCGACACCTTGTCGGCGAAAGTTTGCATCAACCGAAAGCCGGCTAATGTCTCCGTTGGTGGTCATTGTGATACAACCAATCGTTTGTTCAGCATCGTCTTTTGCTTGAAAATGAATTGATGCTAAATCATCGTCATCTTCAATAAGGTTTTGGTCGAGTCCCATTTCGTTAACAAAAGTGTTTCTGCGCAATGTCCTAATTATTTTACCCTGTTGTTGCCATGACACTTCGCTAATGTCGAATTGCTGAAGGGTGATATCAGAAACGGAGCGTGACGCGAGTTTGCGTTGGGATATGGCGGCGAGTGGCAATAGCGTTTTTTCCATTCGAAAATGCGCGATACCTGCCTCTTCGAACTCTTCACCGGCGATCACGAAGCCAGATCGCTCATAGAAACCTAATGCGTGGGCCTGTGCATTGAGGTAAACATCATTGAAGCCGAGGTGCTGGGCTTTTAGGACAGCTTGTTCAAGTAAGGCTTGACCGATGTTTTTACCTCGGTACTCTGACAACACCGCCATGCGACCAATCTGGCCGCTGGGCAATAGCCGCGCGGTACCCATTGGCCGGTCTTGTTCGTCTGTTGCAAGCCAGTGCCACGCATCATCATCCAAGCCGTCCCATTCTTCGTGTTGTGGTACGTTCTGCTCCACAATAAAAACGATGCGGCGAAGATTGGACAGGGTGTTCTTATCACTATGCCAATTTGCCTCGCGAATATTGAATGACCTAATTTCCAATTGATCGCTCATAAATGGGTATCTGTTACTGGACAACTTAAGATTATCAAACTTCGCCTGTTTTGTTCATTCATTTGGTGTGATGTCTGGTATGACGAGGGCGCCCTGGTCGAGTAACTGGGAAATGATTTGTTGCGAGGGTTTGTCGAGCTTTAATGAGTTTGTACTAACAGTGCGTGCGTTTTGTAACGGTAAGAACCAAACAAGGTCGGCCGCCGTGGCACTGTAAGCCTGGCCATTAACAAACAACGTGACGTCAGCATTAGATAGGGTGTAAGCCAAGCGTGTCGCTAGATGTAGATCTATTCTAGAGATGTTTCGTAGGACGTCGTCCTCTTCATCATCAAGCCCATTATTTGTCGGTTCAATAAAGACGTCTGGCTCGCGTGGTTCTGTCATATAGACTCCATACCAGCGCGATAACAACGCTTCATCCAACAATACCGTTGAGAGTTGTTTTTGTAAGCGCAGTATTAGGTCCTTCGAAAAGTCACCTGTGGGCTCCCGTATTGTTTGTTCGGATGATGCGTCACTTAATCTATAGAGTTCGTTATCTAGCGTCCTTCCCGCAGACGAGTCCTGCGCAACATAGTCCGCCAGATGTGAGATCATTTCGCTCGCCGTTGGATTTCTAATACCAACGGACAATGTCAGTGAATCTTTAGAGGCGATACCGTGATGACCAACGCCCGGTGGAATATACAGAATGTCGCCCGGGCCCTGTATGGTTTGCCAAGTTGGGGCGAACTGTTTAAGTAACCGCACATCCGCCGTTTCATCTAAATCCAGATCTGTATGGCCGCCGTTATCTAAAGACCAATGTTTCTGGCCACGTACCTGCACGAGAAAAACATCGTAATGGTCAAAATGCGCACCACAGTTGGCGCCTTCATGACCATAACTCGCCATGACATCGTCAATACGCCAACGAGGTAGGAAGGCAAAGTAACGGGCGATAAAATCGGCGATCTCGTCATAATATGCTTCGAGACTTTGAATCATGAGTAGTTCGTCGGCTGCTACCGTATCGATACTGAAAGGGCCAAATTCCATTTCATAATGTTGTTTGTTAGCACTAATAATCCGGCTTTCGACGATGTCTTGCTTAGCAAGGTTTGCGAGTTCAGATTCAGTCAGTCGTTTAGCCAGAGGCGCTATATCGAGTTTCTCAGCGAAGACTAAAGCTCTGCGTCGCCACGTCTCGTCAAGAAACGTAGCTTGGGTTTGCTTTGCTTCGGCTGGCCACATGGGCTATTCCGCGAGGAGTCGATCAACCAGCTCGACCGCAACACCGATATAGTGTGCGGGGGTCATCGCCAGTATCTGTTCTTTTGCCGCTGCAGGCATATCAAGAGGCTCGATCAAGGCTTTGATTTGCGCTGGGTCAAAGGACTGACCTCGTGTTAACGATTTAAGCTTTTCGTAGGGCTCTGGTATGTCGTATTTACGCATAATCGTCTGAATTGGCTCGGCCAATACTTCCCAGCTCGCATCAAGATCTTGTGCGAGGGCATCTCGGTTCAACTCCAGCTTACTTAATCCCTTTAGTGCAGCTTGATAGGCAATAAGGGAATAAGCGAGGCCGCTGCCGAGGTTGCGAAGAACGGTCGAATCTGTCAGGTCTCTTTGCCATCTAGAAATAGGCAGTTTCTGCGCCATATGACTTAGGATTGCGTTGGCTAAGCCAAGATTGCCTTCGGAGTTTTCAAAGTCAATCGGATTCACTTTGTGGGGCATGGTCGATGAACCCGTTTCACCTTCAATCTTTCTCTGCGTAAAGTATCCGATCGATATATATGCCCAAATATCCTTGTTGAGATCCAGCAGGATCGTATTGAAGCGGCTGACTGCATCAAAAAGCTCTGCAATATAGTCGTGTGGTTCGATCTGTGTCGTGTACGGGTTCCAGCTTAGACCCAGAGACACGACAAAATTCTCCGCAATTTGAACCCAGTCAAACTCAGGATATGCGGCTGCATGGGCATTGAAATTGCCCACAGCACCGTTAATTTTACCTAATATTTCCACGTCTCTAATTTGGCGGACTTGTCGTTGCATACGCGCGGCGACGTTTGCGAATTCTTTACCCATAGTTGTGGGAGAAGCGACTTGTCCGTGTGTTCTCGAAAGCATCGCGTCGGCTTTGTATTTGCCAGCAATTTCTCGAATACCCGCCTCAACTTTTGCAAGCATCGGCATTAACACTTGCTCTCGTGCTCCAGCAAGCATGACCGCGTGGGAAAGGTTGTTAATATCTTCAGATGTGCACGCAAAGTGCACGAATTCCATTTTGCTGATCAGTTCCTGCTGACCACTTTTTGTGAATTTTTCTTTGATGAAATATTCGACAGCTTTAACATCATGATTAGTGGTCCTCTCAAAAGCCTTGATGGTTTCTGCGTCAGCCAGACTGAATTCATTGACGATGGCATCCAACGCGCGCATTGCGGCAGGAGAAAGGGGGCCGAGCTCAGCAATTTCTGTTGAATTTGCGAGGTATTGAAACCAACGAATTTCAATTAGAACGCGATGATAGATCAAACCATATTCGCTGAAGAACGGACGTAGCTCAGAGGTTTTATCTGCATATCGGCCGTCAACAGGGGTGACAGCGGTTAAGGGAGACAGTTCCATATCATGCTCTATTTTTGATGAAAAGTTAGCTAATGTATGACTTTATAATTGGGCTATAAATTATTGAATCATATTAGGTTTTTGATTGATTTACTCAAGCTGCTACGCTGCAGCAACAGCTGCCACCGTCGCCCACCTAACTGATGCCAAAGCACCGCTGAGCGCACAGCAGAGAGCAGCAATGCACGTATTTTTTGGACATTGGCGCGGTTTTCTAAATGGTTTCTGTTCCCCTCGATTCGAATTCGCGGACTAAGCGCGCCCAGGGTACTCTCATAAACATCGGCGAGTTGAGCAACAAGCTGATCGGTATGCAATTCTTCACGCTGGGTTAATTGCTCGATTCTATTGAGTTCGGCGCCAAGTGTATTTTTGATTGTCGGATGTTTAGCAAGATTCCTTTCGAGTGCTAACACAGCAAAACTGTATCGTAGTATCGCCGCGTGCTCGTTGTTGAAGCCGTCCAATATGTCTTGTAACAAGCGTAAGCCAACTTGTATGTCTGCCGTGCCATGATAAATATCTGATATGTTGGAAGGGTTCTGAACAAGAATACTGGGTAAGCATTTCTCGAAAGTATCCTGAATCACCATGCCGGATGTTGCTGCGCTAACAACCAACTGAACGGGTTGAACAATCCCAGCGAGAGACATGGCCATTTGTTCAAAGCGAATTGGTGAGTTCAATGGCTTTCAGTGCCGGTTAACGCATTACTTGACGGGTCTTTAAATTGCGTCTTGCCTAGCGCGTCTGCCGAGGACCGCGTTGTGGCTGAGATAATGCCGCCACCGAGACACTGTTCACCGTCATAAAGACAAACCCACTGACCAGGTGTGACAGCGCGTTGGGCTTGGTCAAAGCTGACGCTATAACCAGAGCCAGATCGTTCGACTTCACAGGCCTGATCGGGTTGACGATAGCGTACCTTTGCATTGAGATTGATAGGCAATTGAGGTCCCTTGCCATCAATCCACTCAATAGAATCGGCATATAACGATGAGGAGAACAGTGCAGGATGCTGGTTACCTTGAGCGACGATGAGTGTGTTGGACTCAACGATTTTTTCCACTACATACCAGGGTGCTTCAGGCGTGTCTTTGACGCCACCAATACCCAAACCTTGACGTTGCCCGAGGGTATGGAACATGACGCCCTGGTGATGACCAATAATTTTGCCTTCGGTGGTCACAATATTGCCTCGCTTGGCTGGGATGTATTGGCTCAGAAAGTCTTTGAAGCGTCGTTCACCGATAAAGCAGATGCCTGTTGAGTCCTTTTTCGCAAAGGTAGGTATACCAGCTTGCTCGGCGATCTGGCGGACTTTCGATTTTTCCAGTTCACCAACCGGGAACAAACAATTCTGTAATTGGTCTGCTGTGACCGATTGAAGGAAATAACTTTGATCTTTGTTCGAGTCTAGACCTTTGAGTAGGCGGGGCTCACCGTCAATATTGATCAATCTGACGTAATGACCCGTCGCAATCAGGTCGGCGCCAAGTAACTCGGCATAACGTTTAAAAACGTTGAACTTAATTTCCCGATTGCAAAGAATATCGGGATTCGGCGTTCGGCCCGCTCGATATTCGACCAGAAAGGACTCGAAAACGTTTTCCCAGTATTCCGCAGCAAAATTCGCCTGCTGAAGTTTAATCCCTAGATGATCGCAGACGGCTTGTGCATCCGCTAGATCTTCCATAGCCGTGCAGTAGTCTGTGCCGTCATCTTCTTCCCAATTCTTCATGAACAGGCCATGCACCTCGTAGCCTTGATCAAGCAGTAGCTTGGCCGCGACCGATGAATCAACGCCACCGGACATGCCAACGATAACCTTGCGGTTGCTGTTAGCTTCAGTCAGAGATTCATTTTCTGTGGTTGGCACGTGTTTGGACCATCAAAGGCTAGATATCGCTGCGTATTTTACGCCACCGGCGAGTGCTTGTGAATGGATTGCGTCAATCGAGGTAAAGATAGCTCAATGAAATCGTCGATCGCGCAAAAAAAAGTTATGTGCGACAACCATTAGTGACGGTTAGAGGTGCTGCAAGAATTCTAATTCAATCGGCGGGCGATTGAGCGCATCGTTAAGACACGTCAGCACTAAAGGGCTCCTTAACGGCTTCGCCGCTATTTCATTATAGCCAAGCCAGTGCACCGCGGTAATGTCTGAGTCCAAGGCATGATCGGTCAATTCAAGCACTTCTGCGCGAAAACATATGCGGTGGTAAATAGTTTGATTGTTAGTTGAGGCGTAGTGATACATGCCAACAATGGACGTTAACGCGACCTTGTGGCCTGTTTCCTCCAGTGTTTCTCGCACTGCAGCGTCAAAAATTGTTTCATTGGGTTCAAGGTGGCCTGCGGGCTGATTAAATACCAACAATCCCGTATCCTTGTCACGCTCCTCGACAAAGAGAAAGCGATCCTGTTTTTGTACAACAGTCGCAACAGTGATGTGAGGAGGCCAATTCATTTGAAGATTATATGTCAATTTACCGGGAACGAATATGAGCGACTCTCAATCACTAACCCATCTTGATGCAGAGGGTAAAGCAACCATGGTTGATGTCACCGATAAATTGGTGACACAACGAATCGCTGTGGCCGAGGGTAGGGTGACGATGCAACCCGAGACCCTTGATTTGATTCTCGAAGGTGGCCACAAGAAAGGCGATGTGTTCGCTGTATCGCGTATAGCAGGTATCCAAGCTGCAAAAAGATGTTCAGATTTGATTCCATTGTGTCATCCACTCATGTTGACGGCCGTTCAGGTCGAATTCGAGATACTTAGTGAAGCCTCACAAGTGTTGATTCGAAGTACCGTCAAGTTAAGCGGTAAGACGGGGGTCGAGATGGAAGCATTGACGGCCGTTAGCGTTGCCGCACTAACGATTTATGATATGTGTAAGGCTGTCGACAAAAGCATGGTGATCGGTCAGGTGCATGTAGTTGAAAAGCAGGGCGGCAAGTCAGGCGACTGGAAGGTGTCAGCAGATTGAGTGGCGAAATGATGAAGATAAAAATTGTATTATTCGCGAGTCTGCGTGAAACACTCGATTCAGATGGTTTTGATTTTGAAGTGGCGGTGGGTAGCACCGTTGCTTCGGTCGTCGGTGCGCTTGGCGCAGGACGCGGTGAGATGTGGGCACGAGTATTGGGCGAGGACAATGTCCTCACCGCAGTTAATCATACGATGGTCAACGCCCCTCAGGTACTTGCCGCCGGCGATGAACTCGCTTTTTTCCCGCCGGTTACCGGAGGTTAGAAAGCATGAGAATTGTTGTTCAAGCTGAAGATTTCGATAGCGGCGCCGAGATAAAGCGACTGGCTGACCAATCGAATGGTGTGGGTGCCGTCAATAGCTTCGTTGGGTTTGTTAGGGATAACAACGAAGATACGCATGTTGGATCGCTGTTTTTAGAGCATTATCCAGGCATGACGGAGAAACAGATTCAGACGATACTGACGGAAGCCGAAGAACGCTGGGTGGTGCTATCGGCGACGGTGATTCACCGTGTTGGCGAATTAACACCTGGCGAGCAAATTGTTTTTGTCGGCGTAGCAAGTCCTCATCGAGGTGATGCTTTCGATGCATGTGAATACATTATCGATTACTTGAAGACCCGCGCGACGTTTTGGAAGAAAGAATCCACCCCGGACGGCTTTCGTTGGTTGGAGACTCGGCAAACCGATGTTGATTCAGCCGATAAATGGAAGCAGCCAGAAAAATCGTAACCAATCATGTAAGGATGTTTTCTTGATTACAAAATTTGGCACACCATGACCAACTTGATTTTGTTCAACAAACCATTCGGCGTTGTTTCGCAATTTAGTGACCTCGACGATAAGGTGACGCTAAAAAAATATATCCAAACAAAGGGCTTTTACCCGGCCGGACGCCTGGATCACGACTCTGAAGGTTTGTTGTTGTTAACCAATAACGGCAAGTTGCAGGCTAGGATTGCCAATCCACGTTTCAAAATGCCAAAAACATATTGGGTTCAGGTTGACGGTGCCATATCACAAGAGGCCATCAGCCAATTGTCGCAGGGTGTGAAGCTCAAAGACGGCATGACTCGAAAAGCGGAAGTGATGGCAATAGACGCTCCTGACTTACCGCCGCGGCAACCACCAATTAGAACGCGTAAGCACATTCCAACCAGTTGGTTGTCAATCACAATATCCGAAGGTAAAAATCGTCAGGTCAGAAGAATGACCGCAAACGTTGGATATCCAACCCTGCGCTTATTCCGCCAGTCTATTGGCTCATGGAATGTCGATCAAATCAAAGCAGGTTCATATAGCGCGCTCAGTGTTCATTTGCCAAACACTTGACCTGTCGCGACGTTAAGTGGCCGAATGATCGAAGCTAAAGACTTGATAATTGCGAATCAACCACCAAGTATAGCTGTGGGTGAAAAAAAAGAATTTATGGAGTCACTGTAAAGCCGCGCGATGTTTAGGGTTTCTTCGAGCCGTTCAATTGTTCGAAACTGCTCATTGACATGCAAGGGCTGTAATGTGAAGTTGTTGAATAATATGTTGTCTGAGGTTGTAGACTAAGTTTTATGCGTAGTGAGAAATTTAAAGTTGATATTCGCCAATCTGGCCGAGACGTGTTGATGGGTAACAGGTTGGTTGCAGAGGTGTTTGCAAGTGGTGACGATGATGATCTTCAGTCCGATCGTGGTATCGGTGTTGTTGAAGAAATTGCTAAACCTGAACTCAAGAAGCCGCCGATGTATAAGGTTGTGTTGATGAACGACGACTACACACCAATGGAGTTCGTTATTGAGATATTGCAATTGTTCTTCAATATGAATCGGGAAAAAGCCACCCAGATCATGTTAGCAGTTCACACTAACGGAAAGGCCGCTTGCGGTATTTTTACTCGCGATATTGCTGAAACGAAATCTGCCCAAGTAAACCAGTACGCTCAAGAGTGCCAGCACCCGTTAATATCAGAAATCGAACCAGCAGACTAAACTGAAGAGGTTGAGTCGGAGTATAAGTTGTAGTGTCACAAGGCACGGTAGGAAACAGGATTTATTATGTTAAGTAGGGAACTCGAAGTTACACTAAATTTAGCGTTTAAGGACGCCAGGGCGAAGCGACACGAGTTGATGTCGGTTGAGCATCTGTTGTTGTCGCTTATTGATAACACAGCCGCCGCCGATGTGATGCGAGCCTGTGGCGCAGAACTTGAAAAACTGCGGACAGAATTACGTGAATTTTTGGATGCCACAACACCACTAATTGCCACTGACGACAGTGAGCGCGAAACCCAGCCTACTTTGGGGTTCCAACGAGTTCTGCAAAGAGCTGTTTTTCACGTGCAATCATCCGGCAAGAAGGAAGTCACGGGCGCAAGTGTGCTTGTCGCTATTTTTAGCGAACAGGAGAGCCATGCGGTCTACGTTCTAAAACAGCAGGAGATTAACCGTATTGATGTTGTGAACTTTATCGCCCACGGCACACCGAAAGCAGGTGACGAAGATGATCATGAGCGAATTGAACATGCAGCGGAAGGGGAAGAAGGTGCAGAAAAAGCACCAAGCCCGCTGGAAAGTTTTGCTACCAACCTGAACGAACAAGCCAAGAAGGGGCTGATTGATCCCCTTATCGGTCGACAAGAAGAAGTCGAAAGAGTCATTCAAACGCTGTCCCGTCGTAGAAAGAATAACCCGCTACTGGTAGGTGAATCGGGCGTCGGTAAGACCGCAATTGCAGAAGGTCTTGCAAAACTGATTGTGGACGGCAAAGTACCTGATGTGATCGCCAACAGCACGGTGCATTCGTTAGATATGGGTGCTCTGCTTGCTGGCACAAAATACCGAGGTGATTTTGAGAAACGATTAAAGTCGCTGCTAGGTGAATTGACAGAGAAAGAAAACCAGATTCTTTTCATCGATGAAATTCACACTATTATTGGCGCAGGAGCGGCATCCGGTGGTGTCATGGACGCCTCGAACTTGCTCAAGCCTCTGCTCGCATCCGGTGGTCTTCGGTGCATGGGTTCAACCACATACCAGGAATATCGCGGCATTTTTGATAAAGACCGTGCGTTATCTCGTCGCTTTCAAAAAATTGATGTGCCGGAGCCTAATGTTGAAGACACCTACCAAATATTGAAGGGTCTAAAAACCCGTTTTGAAGAACATCACAAGTTAAAGTACACGGATAAAGCACTCAAGGTAGCTGCAGAATTGGCAGATAGATATATCAATGATCGCTTTATGCCCGACAAAGCCATTGACGTCATTGACGAGGCCGGTGCATATCAACAGTTGCAGCCTGCTTCAAAGCGGAAAAAACAGATTGGTGTGGCGGATGTTGAAAGGATGGTCGCAAAGATTGCGCGTATCCCTGCAAACACCGTGTCGAATTCCGATAAAGCCGCGTTAAAGGATCTCGATAAGAACCTTAAAATGGTCATTTTTGGACAAGACGAAGCCATCGATACAGTTTCTAGTGCAATCAAACTGTCTCGGGCGGGACTAAAAGATGCTGATAAGCCCATTGGCTCCTTCTTGTTTGCAGGACCGACGGGCGTTGGTAAAACCGAAGTTTGTCGGCAGTTAGCGAGCATTATGGGTGTGGAGCTTATCCGCTTCGATATGTCGGAGTACATGGAGCGACACACTGTATCTAGGCTTATCGGCGCGCCACCAGGTTACGTAGGTTTTGATCAGGGCGGTCTGTTAACGGAACAAGTTACCAAACATCCGCACTGCGTGTTACTGCTGGATGAGGTTGAAAAGGCACACCCAGAGGTCTTTAACTTGCTTCTGCAGGTGATGGATCACGGCACATTGACCGATAACAATGGTCGTTCCGCTGATTTCCGCAACGTCGTGTTGGTTATGACAACCAATGCCGGTGCCCAGGAGATGAGTCGTTCTTCCATCGGCTTTCTGAGTCAGGACCACACAACAGATGGTATGGAGGTGATCAAGAAGATGTTTACACCTGAGTTTAGAAACAGACTCGATTCGATCATCCAATTTGGTCCGCTGACCAGCGAAGTCATCAAAACAGTTGTGGATAAGTTTCTCGTTGAAGTACAGGTTCAACTCGACGACAAGAAGGTGGTGTTAGAGATTTCTGAAGAAGCCAGAGAATGGTTGGCTGTGCACGGTTACGACGAAGCGATGGGCGCAAGACCGATGCAGCGATTGATTCAATCCAAGATAAAGAAAGAGTTAGCTGAAGATATACTATTCGGAAAGCTATCGAAGGGTGGCGGTGTCGTTCATGTCATCGTCGAGAAGGATGAATTGGTCATGGAAATCGAAGAACCCAGTGAGGTGTCTGCATAAGACACCTTTTGCGGTTTGGCGCTACTGCTATATAAAGCAACAGGCGCCTTTCAGCCTACTCTCTAAAGGTGATTCGACCTTTAGTGAGATCATAGGGCGTTAATTCGACTTTGACATTATCGCCGGTCAGGATTTTGATGTAATTCTTTCTCATCTTGCCCGATATGTGAGCGATGATTTCGTGACCGTTTTCTAGTTCGACCTTAAACATCGTGTTAGGTAGGGTATCAATGACCGTACCGGTCATCTGAATTTGCTCTTCTTTTGCCATTAAAGTCCTTTGTGGATTGGTTACCGCCCTGAAAGGCGCGTAGTTTGCACGATTTCATAGGGTTAATCAAAGTTACTCGCGAATCCCTTAACGGTTACTTTCCTTGCTCGACCCAACGATTGTGCTGGAAGATCTCCAGCGGCCGATAATTAGCCTTGTAGCTCATCTTCTGACACTCTTTTATCCAATATCCTAGATACAAGTAGTGTAGTCCCAAGCGACGCGTTTCTTCGATGAGCAGCAAAACTGAAAGTGTGCCAAGGCTGCGTTTATATTCTAGCGGATCAAAAAACGTATAGATCGCAGAAAGACTATCGTTGAGTTGATCAACAACGGAAACAGCGAGTAGTTTCTCGTGGTTACGATATTCATAGAAAACAGCCTCCGGGCGGCCATTGACAAGAAACGATTCAAATTGATCCATCGTCGCCGGAAACATATCACCGTCGGCATGACGCTGCGTAATGTAGCGCTCGTAGAGATCAAAATAAGCTGGGTCTAACCGTGGTAGTTGTCGAGTGATCGAAACATCCGCATTTTTCTTCAGTATACGTTTCTGCCCCCGACTATAGGAAAATCGAGCGACGGGCAGTCTAGCCGGTTTGCAGGCATTACAATCATCGCAATAGGGTTTGTAGATATGGTGACCACTGCGCCTAAAACCCACCATCGATAGAGACGTATAGGCATCGGTGTCAATGATTGCATCAGGATCAGCAAACAGCGTTGTTGCTTGCCGATTCTCTAGATAGCTGCATTCGTGTGCAGGCGTTGTGAAGAACTTTAGCTCAGCGAGAGAAGTCAAAATTATCCTTGGCAGATGACCTATATTGCAGGCAGGCTCGAATGCCGATGTGTGCGCTGCGGGTTTATGTCGGTGTCCGATTGTACAATCTACATTTATGCCTTAGCAATGACAGGTAAGCAACGGCTTGATGCGGACCAGTCAACGCGCGCTTTGTGCAGCGAACAGGCTCGCAACGTCTTAGTTTTGAGGCTTCACCAAGGGCTAAGCACGCTTGGTAGCGTCGACCAATCGATAGCATGGTCGGAATCGACGTATTGACTTAAATAGCCTCGAAATGCCCGCCTCGATATGTTCACAGCGCCCAACGAGTTTAGGTGGTCGTTTTCAACCTGACAATCTATTAGCGGACAGTTGAGCTCGGTCATTAGTCGACAGAGATAAGCCATTGCAACTTTGGAAGCATCGGTTCTGTAATGGAACATCGATTCGCCAAAGAATAACGAACCCAGTGATAGACCATACAAACCGCCGACCAATTCACCCTCAAAGCTGCATTCGATTGAGTGTGCGTACCCTTGTTGGTGTAGTTTGACGTAGGCGTTATACATATCGGTTGTGATCCAAGTTCCGTCAGAATAGGTACGTGGTCCTGCGCAGGCGGCGATCACCTTATCGAATTGGGTATCGAGGCTGACCGTGAACTCATTGCTCCTGAGTTTCTTTCTAAGCGACCGACTAATCTTGAGTTGATCCGGTAGCAATACAGAACGAGGGTTGGGTGACCACCAAAGAATTGGTTGATCTGCTTCGTACCAGGGGAAAATGCCCGCACTGTAGGCCTTAATTAATTGTCGTGACGTTAAACTCGCACCAGCGGCCAGCAGCCCATTAGGATCCGAAAGTGCTTGATCGATATCAGGGAAAGGATCTCCCGCCTCGAGCCATGGCAGTGAAGACATAGAGAGTTCTCATTGCTGTTGGATATAGTACGTTGTGCCGTTTGTGCGGTTTGTGCCGTTTGTGCCGTTTGTGCCGTTTGAGTTGCTGTGGCGTGGTTCCTCACGACGAAATATTGCAGGACCCAGGCTGCGACGTTGCATTTTAATTAGTTCCATCTACAACAAGGCTGAGCAACCCTTAAGTTTACTCAGATTCGTCGAGGTACTTCTCAGCATCGAGTGCCGCCATGCAGCCAAAGCCCGCTGATGTAACCGCTTGTCTGTAAACCTGATCAGCAACGTCGCCTGCTGCGAATACACCGGGCACGCTGGTTGCAGTGACCATACCTTCAAGGCCAGATTTGATGGTGATGTAACCGTTCTTCATATCCAATTGATCAGCGAATATTTCCGTATTCGGCGTATGACCAATGGCAATGAACACCCCTTGTAGGTCGATCTGCTGCGCCTTGCCATTGCCACTATCGCTGACCTCAGCGACACTCATGCCGGTTACGCCCATATCGTCACCAAGTACTTCTGTCAGGGTATGGTTCCACAGAATATGGATATTGTCTTTCTCTAGCACTTTTGTCTGAAGAATCTTCTCACCGCGAAATTTGTCTCGACGGTGCACCATGTAGACCTCGGACGCGATATTTGAAAGATACAGGGCTTCTTCGAGCGCCGTATTACCACCGCCAATCACTGCGACCTTTTGTTTCTTGTAGAAAAAGCCGTCACAAGTCGCGCATGCACTGACACCTTTACCCTTGAAAGTCTCTTCCGATTCTAGACCCAAGTATTGCGCAGATGCGCCAGTTGTGATGATCAATGCATCGCAGGTATAGAGAGCCTGATCACCTTTGAGTTTAAAGGGGCGACTACTGAGGTCGGCTTCACTGATGTGGTCATAAATTACATCCGTATCAAATCGCTCAGCATGTTGCTGCATTCGAACCATCAGATCGGGGCCTTGCAAACCCTCAACGTCGCCGGGCCAGTTATCCACATCTGTGGTTGTGGTGAGCTGTCCGCCTGTCTCGATACCCGTAATGACGACAGGGTTTAGGTTTGCTCGTGCCGCATATATCGCAGCAGAGAATCCGGCCGGGCCCGAACCTAAAATGAGTAGTTTGTGGTGCTGAGTGTTTATCGATGCTTGCATTTGCGGATGATTTTCCAGTTTCAGATAGACAGATTGCTGATTTCACCATAAGTGAATAAGATTAGAAATATTCAGTTATGAAATTTGTGCCGATTTAGTCACGTTTTACCTAACGATCAATAGCCAAAGAGACGATAGCGTGTTCGTTACCTTGTCGTCGACGGCTATCTTAAGCTCAGTTGATAGATAACTTAGAGTTAGTGGACAGCTATCCAAAAGGTTAGTCAATGGCTATCCTAACGTTAGTTGATGAAAATGTTCGTTTAGGCGCGAGCCTTTTCTCGAAGTGCGATGAACTCATGACCGTGACGGTGAGATTCAATTATTTGCCACAGCGTACGGCCTTGATTGTCAGTTGCATCAAGATCGCGGTCGGCGGCGACAAAGAAACTGAGGAAACGTTTGAAGTCATCGGGTCGCATGCCCCGATAGGCTCTCAAAAGAACATAGAAATCGGCTGTTTCCGTACTGCTAGGTTCTTGAGAAAGAAAACTTTTTACGCGATCGTCGTCCCAAACTTCGTCGGTGACTTGGGGTTGTGATGGTCCGGCCATAATATGAGGTGCCTTTTTGTATGATGAACTAAGTGCTCGGCATGATACATCA
>JAQXDL010000049.1 GCA_029251375.1 Pseudomonadales bacterium
GACACGGGGATTTTCAATCCCCTGCTCTACCGACTGAGCTATCCGGCCGTACTTCAAAATTTCTGCGATCTCGATATGAAAAGAGCTCGAAACCGGTAATTGGTAGTGCTGCATAGAGAGCGCGTAGTTACTGGCTATCAGAAAGGGCGCTATTAAACCGAAGCAGGTGGCGTGAGTCAAGCTGAAAGCCGCTGAATTTGGGTGAAATGCGTGTTTTGGCCGTCGTTGCTTGGTGCGTAGGCGGAGCGCTAAGTTCTACAGGGGTACATATCCATCGGCGTGATCGACGGGTTTGGCGGCAAGATAGTTGTCCCGTTGCTCGTTCAAGTACTTGCGAGACTCTTTGTCCATCATGTTGAGGTGTTTTTCGTTGATCAGCATAGTCTGTAGGGTTTGCCATTCTTGCCATGCTTGCTGCGAGACAGTTTCAAAAATTTCTTGCCCACGCGGACCAGGAAAGGGTGCAGCCTCTAAGCCGGGGAGTTCTTTCTTAAGCCTTGCGCAATTCACCATCCGGTTCATAGTTTCTCTCAGTCTCTGTATTGGTTGTTTGCAATCAGTGTGTCTATCAATCGATGCGACTGACGCAAGAGATTCAAGTGCAGTGCGGATTGCTGTAGACGATTTAAAAATATAATTTTACGCTATTCCTAATGTATTGCTGTAGCGATATTTTACGATCTTATTCGGTAAGCGCATGACGTCGAGAATGAAGCTGCTTAGATTCACTGATGCGCGGGTATAGATCAATTTTCCCTAACTCAGCTAGGGTCATTTTCCAACGTTGATCTAAGCCAATGTTTCTTGCATGTCACTACCCATACTTGCGCTCAGTTAAATTCGCTGAGGTATGGATGGTAACGACGTGTAACAAGTCCAATCTATCAAAGCTCATCCTTCTGTCCGTAAAACTCTCAATGACAACCTATGCCGGCATGACTCTTTGGAGTGTTTGTCGGCATTTTGGTTTTGAGATGATTTTTTATCTCTGTGGAAACAGTACGCAACGCTGATTAACGCCGTGCGAGACTGATGCTTTTGACTATTTCTTTATCGCAGCCTGCAGTGCCTTGATAAGAGTGCGGCTGTTGGGAGAAACAAGGAATTGTACGCCAAGCTCCTGCCAGCCTTGGCAAGGCACCATTTGCATTGCCTCGCCCAGGACTATGACACGGGTTGAGATTAAGGTTAGGCCAACAAGTCTATCTAAGTCTGCACGATCAAAGCTTGCGTCAAGCTGATACAACACGACTGCGTAGTCATCTTCTTGAATTTGAGCGCAAGCTTCCGTGATGTTCTGGGCGTGATACAGGTGCGTCACGACATCACCGGTTACGAGCAGGTTGGTCACAGTCTCGAGCTGTCTTTCACTTAAATGAATAGACAATATTTTCATAGGCCCACGCTGCGCTATCGACCCGGCTCTGTCATTGATCTAAGTCAAATTGGTTCGTGTCTTATCATAGTATTAGCGACACAGTCTGAATGGCGATTTCGAAGAGCAAGTCGTCATTTGAACTAAATCACTGCGTCTGATTTTCTGTGCTGGGCGGCTAGGCGTATCACATTTTTTGGATATTACGATTTAGCACGACCAAAGCAAGTGATGAGTGATGGTGCTAAGAGAAGATGATATTGCGACATTAAAAAAAGTCGATTTTAACATGTTTATTTCAATTGGTACGCCGATCGCTTTGAATGTTGGTTCTTTGCGATCGGGTTTTAGCGGGCTCTTTTGTCTAGGATCCCTAGCCTTTGGGGTGTTTAGCCCTCGTTGACACAATCATTGTGGGCGACAATGCAGAGCTGATGATGATCGAGGATCTCAACCTCTTTGCCGTCAACCGCAAGAATATTTTGGCTCTGCAATCGAGTGAATATGCGACTGACTGTCTCGACAGCGAGACCTAAGTAGTTGGCAATGTCGGTTCTTGCCATCGGTAGCCTGAAAAGAGTCGCAGAGAGTTTTCGTTGTTTGCAGCGATTGGAAAGATTAAGTAGGAATGTGCCGATGCGTTCTTCAGCGGTCTTCTTGCCAAGTAGCATTTGTAACTCTTGATCCTCTCGTATCTCGCGGCTCAATAGACGGTACATATGGGCTTGCAGGTTATGAATTTTTGTAGAAAGTCTCTCAACCTGATCGAATGGGATTTCGCAAAGTGTCGATTCTTCCAGTGCTTTTGCTGTGGTTGGATGAGACTGAGTGTCGATCGCATCTAAACCGATAAGTTCGCCAGGTAGGAAAAAGCCAACAATATGTTCTTCGCCGGATTCATCAATGCTGTAGGTTTTGAAGGCACCGGAGCGAACTGCGTAAAGTGATTTGAATGTCTCGCCGGTACCAAAAATTTGGCCATTTTTCTTAAGTGGTTTAGCGCGCTTTATCTCAGCATCGACCGTGTCCATTTCCTCACTCGTTAGCGAATGAGGTATGCATAAGGCGCTTAGACTGCACTGTTGGCAGGAAACGGCGATCCGGGACTTGTCGTTCATGACGTGATTTACATCCGATGACTAGTGGGATAACGCACAGATAATAACAGGTTTTCAGGTTTGCTGAACAGATGATCAAAGGTGAAATTTTTGGCGATCTAAACAACTGCGGCTAGTGCTGTTTACGAAGGCTAATTCGCTAAGCGGGCCATAATCATTGTGACGGGGCGCGTTAACCCAATTTCGTTAGGGTCGTCGAGGTTGTACCAAGCCGTGCCATGTTCGTTGATTACCATGGGGCTGCTTTTGGTTTCTATCAGTACCGGTGTGATGTCAAGATGAAAGTGGCTGAAGGTGTGCCTAAAGGGCTCTAACGACGTTCGTGTGCCTGTGATCGCTAACCGGCCTAGAACTTGATCGATGTCGTCTTGGTTTGTTTCAGGAAAGCTCCAAAGCCCACCCCATAACCCTTGAGGCGGCCGTTTTTCTAACCAATAGTGTTTTTGTTGATTACGAATGATCAACATATGGGTTTGCTTTATGGGTATGACCTTCTTCGGTTTTTTTCCCGGAAAGTCTTTTATGACGTCTTCATTCTTTGCGCGACAGTCCAGCGTGAAGGGACAGCTATCACAATTCGGTTTGCTTCTTGTGCAACAGGTTGCGCCTAAATCCATAATCGCTTGAGTATAGTCGGCTATGCGAGATTTTGGTGTCAGGTCTTCAGCATGTTGCCACAATAACTTTGCGGTCGCGTTGTGTGCCGGCCAGCCGGCAACAGCGAAGTATCTTGCTAAAACACGCTTAACGTTGCCATCAAGGATGGTCGCTTGCTGTTTAAATGCAATGGCAAGAATGGCACCGGCGGTTGATCTGCCAATGCCGGGTAATGCTTCCAGCTCTTGCTGAGTTCGCGGGAACTCGCCGTTGAACTGCGTTTTGACCTCGATTGCGCACTTATGCAAATTGCGTGCACGGGCATAGTAGCCGAGGCCTGTCCATAAATGCAGGACCTCATCCTGAGTTGCCTCTGCGAGCTTGTTGACGTTTGGGTAGCGTTCGATAAATCGCAGATAATAGGGGGTAACTGTCGCCACCTGAGTCTGCTGCAACATGATTTCAGAGAGCCAAACACGATAGGCGGTTGTATCCACCTGCCAAGGCAAATCTTTGCGGCCGTTACGGTCGAACCAGTCAAGAAGTTTGTCGCCGAAGGTTTGTGTCACAGTCAAATTTCTAGAGGGATTATTCAATTATTTGAATAGCCCTTTTAGAAGTTTGTCAGCCAACTCTTTGTGTTCTTCTGGCACTTTATCTTGAATAGCTTTTTCGGCTTCTTTTTTGCCTTTACGTTTCAATTCCTGCGTTGCGACATCTTGCATGATCTTTGACACCGCTTTGCTGTCCGGCTTGCACAACTCGCTTGCATCAAGGTCAAGTGAACCTTTGCAGTCAACCGGCAGCTCGATACCCGCAAACTTCGGGTTAACAGTAAACGGCCCATTTACATCTTCTCGGAAGGTGGTGCTAACTCGGTAGTCAACGGTATTGCCGAAATAGTCGAAGCCACCTTTGCCTGAGACATCCATGTTGGTGAATGAAAATCGGAAGGATTGGTTGGCTGCTGCGCCCTTTTCGAATTTATGGTTACCCTTCAAGTTTTCAAACGGCAGCATGTCTGGCCATTGGCTAATGCTTGATTGATTGCCAATAATCGCGTCTGTGACAGTCGCGACCTTCTTAAAGGCCGTGACATCAATGGTGCCATTGTTAACGGTGTAGTTACTGTTGCCGGTAATAGAATTTAGTACCTCGCTCACCATGTCACCCTTAAATCGATGCTGCGTTGTGACGTCGAGAGCGCCGGTAATCGATTCGGTTGCCGCAAGACCTGCGATATCTAAAGTCGAAATCGTCAATTGCACGTCAGTAATAGGCTTTTTGCCAAGGCGTATCGCTTTGATGTTTGTTGTTAGGTCAATCGTGCCACCGTAGCCTTTCATCGTTGTACTGAGGCTCAGGCGTGGCGATTTATTATCGACCTGCAGTTTTAAATCGCTAAATTCATATTCTTCATAGCTCAATTTGGCTAGGTTTAATGTGCCATTGAACGGCGTTTCGACCAGCATTTGCACTGGGATAATTTCACTGTCTTCAATGCTTGCTGTCGCTATAGTCGATGATGCGTTTGAGGCAGTCCCGCTAGTTGAATCGGTCGGTGTATTGCCGGCCGCGCCTGCGTTTGCTGAGTTCACTGTTGGGCTCGATTCGATCGCTACGTCCGGTGCCATATAGCCGGTCAAGTCGATTTGATCCATGTTGAGATCGAACTGATATGAGGCAATGTTGCTGAGATTTGCCGTCAGTTTGCCTGTTAACTTGCTTTGATCGAAGGCGAGATTGAAGTTTGTTAGGGACATCAGGTCTGCTGATCCATCGAGATCAGTGGAAAGGCTGATTTGGCTCAATGCGTCTTTGTTCGACATCGGCGGCAGTTCGATCTGTAACTTGTTGGCGACAGGTCTTGGGTCGAAATCTTTGATATCGATGTGTCCAAGTATCTGAGGCACGTTGTCCATATCGGTCACCGTCATATTGCCGCTTAGATCAATACCCATTGTATCGAGATTTAAGCTTTGAACATTCGCTGTGCCCTGCGTCGAGTTAATAATGGCATCGATTTTTAGTGCCAAAGGGATTTGTCCGTATTCCTTTGAATCAACATCGGCGTCTATTGAAAAGGCTTTTACAGTGACAACATCAAGCTGGTCGTTGAGCATAATGGTGCCGTCAATATCTATGTCGGCGGATAGCTCTGCTTGGTTATCTTTGACTTGCAACTCGGCGGTAAGGTCTGTTGGTTGATTGGTGACAAGTGCTGTCGTCTGCAGTCGTGTGATTGAGATTTCATAGGATTCCTCTGTCTGCGCATCTTTGTAACTAATTTGTCCGTCAGTGACGCTGACTGACGCGATATTGATGCTCATGCTGCTTGCAGTGTCGGGCTCAGTCACACTATTTTGCTGTTCAGTAGCGGTGTTGTTAGTCGCTGCGGTCGTTGTGTTAGTAGTCTGCGTTGACGATTTGTTAGGTATAGATTGCGTTTTCGGTTTGCTCCAGTTTGTGTTGCCCTGTTTATCAATTTGAGCATCGATAACAAGGCCATCAACACTAAGGCCATCAATGCTAAGTTCGTTGTCGAACAGTAATGGAATAAGCGCCAAATCGACACTGGCTTGGTTCAGACTGACGATTGTTTTTTGGTTCACTGGGTCGACCAGACTGATGCCCGTAATGTCGATAGCGATGGGTGGGAAGAATCGCCAGGTAATATCGCCATCGATAACCAATTGATTGCCGGTTTCCTCGAATACCATTTCAGATGCCTGTTGTTTGTAAGCATCGGGGTTGTCGAGCACAAAAAATAAAATGGCAACGAGTGTAATGAGAGGTAGGACGATGACTGTCCCTAAGATGATGATGAGTCGTGACATGGTTTAGCTACTCTCCTGCCGATATGTGTGCCGGCGTATTGCTGTTGTTAGTACAAGTGTTGCTACAAGTGTTACTACAAGTGTTATTAAGTTTATGATTCAGACGGTGGTTTTCAATATAAACTCGGAGCCTGTTGTCACTATCTACTCGCCAGTGCCAAATTGTTTCGTGTATAGCCACAGAGCACTTGGATAATACCTCGCGTGACTTCCTTGTTGCTCGACATAAGTTCGTACAACGATTCGCCGTCAAGACGCAGTAGGGTGCAATTCTCTACGGCTTCGACATTTGCTGTTCTCGGCTCTGGGTCCA
Source organism: Pseudomonadales bacterium (assembly GCA_029251375.1). GTDB lineage: Bacteria > Pseudomonadota > Gammaproteobacteria > Pseudomonadales > Azotimanducaceae > JAHRVQ01. The sequence continues at coordinate 6,241 of JAQXDL010000049.1, forward strand.
ATGCGGCAAGTTCGCCAAATACTGTACGAGTGCCGAGAACGCCTAACTCCTGGGGGCCGTCTGTGATTCGAACTTTACCATTGGCGACGATGTACATGGATGTACCGAGTTCGCCCCGGCGGATAATCGTTTCGCCCACGCCGTACTCAACAGACTCAGCTATGGTCGCAATATCCGTCAATTGTGCTTCAGGCACAGAAGAGAAAATATTAACGGATTTTAGAATCAATATTTTTTCAATGGTTAATAACATTTACTGCTCGGGCGTACCTTGTTTGTGGGCATTATTATGCCAGTTTAGTGGTCCGATAGGTCAAGTTAAACAGGCTCGGCAAGATTGCTTAGCAGCTCGTCTACAACCCGCCTGACATCATGACTGCTGTCATCAGCGTGAGCGGTCAACGTCCGTTTAATGTCGGGCGGTGATAGTTGTGCCAGTGCCCAAAGCGCGGTCTCTCGAACGACCGGTTCTGAATGGATCAAACTCGATTGGACCACGCCGATATGTTTTTCGAGCTTATTTGTACCAATCAGATACAACAGTGTCGCTCGGGTCCAATAAAACGTTTCTTCGAAATGATTGCTGACAATATCGTCAAACCTGCCGTTAGGCGATAGAGATTGTTGTGGAAATCTCTCCGATAACTTGGAAAGTCGCTCTGCAGCAGAGAGTTCGTCGAGCATTGGGATAACAATTTCTTTGATCTCTGCGGTTAATAAATTGTCTAACACTTCTAGTGCAAAGACTCTCAGATCAGTAATTTTTGAATCGATATTGGCTCGAGTATCCAGCATAGCGACTGAGTTAAAGATGAATGACGTTAGTAACAACATATTGTCACGATGAATATCCAGCTCGTAGCTCAACGCCGAATGAATGTTTTCATAGCTCGGTGCGAGATTGAGCTCTTCCAACGTGGCGAGTAGCCAGGCGAGCCGGGACACCTCTTCATTTAACATGTTGACGAATCGATAGTAGTCGTCCGGGTCGGACTGATAGCCTTTGTTAGCAAGCGCGATATAAATCTGGTGTCTGTGTTCAGGATTGGCAATCTCGATGTGCCTGAGTAAGACTTCTAAAGTGCGATTTCCTGGTACTTCATGAATAATCTCGATAATTTTTTCTCTTACCTGACGGCTCGTGGCAGGCAACGCGAGAGCGTTTTCGAGTTCATATAAAGCATCTTCGCCAATTTGTTGAAGTGCTGAGCCGGCACGTCCTCTAAGTCCAGGCCGATTTAATTTATTAATCAGGATACTTGTCAGGCGAGCATCTTTCATTTGGCCAGCAGCGATGACAGCCTGGTCAACCACCTCGCTATCATGGTCATCGAGAAGTTCAATCAGAAAGCCTGAGAAATGATCGCTAGCGATTTGGCCCATAACTTTCGCCGCAAAAATCCTATCTTCTGTATTTTCAGAACGAACAAGGTTCAACAGGTAGTCTTGCGCCTGGTCATTATTTTGTTCGAAGCTCAAGATACCAACGAGGGCGCCGAGGCGTACTTGTTGGTTTGATGTTTGTACAAATGGTAGCAGTTGCTCAAGAGTGTCGGGTTGTTTGAGTGCAGCATAAGTTCGAAGTGTCTGGCCCAGAGCGGCATCGGGCGTTTCTCTTCGAATGCGCAGTTTTACATTTGGTGCTAGACGGGTGATTTTTAAACGTTCGATACGCTGCAAGATATCTTGTCGAATAACAATGTTCCTATTCTCAAGGATATATTGCAGATGATTGATGTAGTCGGGGTGTTCCAATTCTTCTAGTGTGTTGAGGCAATAGAAAACCTCTGCAGGGTAGTCGCTGTGCAAGCCGCGCATAATGATATCAAGGCTCTCGTTGTCTAAGTCTGCCAAAGACAGTTCCCCTAGTTTCCGTTTCTTAATGCCTTCCATCAGATGCGCAATATAACGGCGACGAATAAAGAATCCTACGATCAACCAGCTTACCAGCAGGGCGGCGAGTACCAGCAAAAATTGTTTAGGCTCCCAGCCAAGGATGTTGGATAGGATGTACAGGCACACCCCAGCTAGCCCTCCAGAGAATGGATCGACAACACCTTCGATTAATGATGTGCCGACGGTGCGTTGTTTGTCTGGCAAAACCTGAAACAGGATGCTGACACTGGGTCGCCAGATGGCGGATTGCAATACAAAGCGGAAGCCATTGGTAACGACAATAACGATGAATATCAGGCCGGCATCCATCATGGAATACTCCATCAGGCTGACGGCCACTGAGCCTATTGCGATGACAATAGGAAACGCGATGACACCGGCGAGCATGCCGAACTTACGTATGAAGGGGGCGAAAATGAACACCATTGTGAGCATGGTGATAAATCCTGAAATAGCGAAGAACTGACCAATAAAAGTTGCCAATTCACGTTCGTTGGGGAATTCAATTGCGGCGTATTTATAAAAGGCAACGTCGAGGAAGAAATAAGCGAACATGTAGGCGGCGTAACAAAAGCTAATCATGCGTACATAGGGAATTCGAAACATGCCCATCATTCTTTCGTTTTGTACTTCCACGTTCTCTGTTTCTGTTGTTTGGGTCAGTTTGCTACTGAATTTTTTGATCGTCACTTGGACTACCACAAACACACCGAGTACGGCGATTGAGGCTATCAGCAGTAGGTCGGGCACGTTCATGAAATTGAGCAACAAGGCGATTGAAAGTCCGCCCACCATCTCTGCCATGAATTCTCCGGATCTTGCCAGCGCCGACAGTCGTTTCGATTGCCTAACATTCAGCAGCCGCACTTGAAGAGCGACAAACTGTAAGTTGAACAACATGTAGACAACTTCGAAGAACAGTGGCAAGAAAAAGTACAGAGATTCGCTGGCGATGGTGCCGAGCAGCACGCGCATAGTGATGATACCGGCAAGCACCACACCTAAGACCGTGTAGATATAACCCCGGGTCGATAATCCGCCGGTGAAACGATCCAGTATGAGTGTGAGCACTGTGCCTGTCACAGCAAGAAGAATCGCAACGAGGGCGAGATCCTCGGAAGCGAAGTGTTCAAGAAACAGCGTAAAGGCGCAAACCCTTATAATGCCGGTCGCTAAGCCGGATAAGAACATGTTGCCGAACAATAATGCGACGAGAGAACGTTCGACCCTGCGCACTCCGATTTGAGCGAGAAGTCTGTCGGCGAGGCTAAGCTCGGTGGATCTATTGATGTTTAAATCGTCGTTCAATCGGCGTCCATTGAATTGAATGCGGCTGTCGGCAGTCAGTCATTATGCGTTATACCTCTGCTGGGGGCGAGCAACATATTAGCTTGGATTCAACGCATTATTTTGCCGATCACACGCCAATGTCGTCCAGCCTTTCGAAGCGTTTTGGATCTTTGCTTTGAAGTAGTCTGATAATTTGAAATTGATTGAAGCATTAAGCGTCGCGAAGGTTTATTTGCTTGTCGACTTGATGATAATCTCGGTCTGTTTGGAAAGTCATAAGTTAACCGATACTAGGAGCGATGAGTTCATGTCAGAGGTAGGAAGTGAAGAGCAGCCATTAAGAGTTGCGATTATTGGCTCAGGGCCGGCTGGATTCTATACCGTTAGTAATTTCCTTAAACATAAAGATATCCATGTTGAAATGGATATGTTCGACCGATTACCCACGCCGTTTGGTCTGGTCCGCGCGGGGGTTGCGCCCGATCATCAAAAATACAAAACAGTCACTCGCGCCTACGATAAAAGCGCTCAGTCAGATAATTTTAGATTCTACGGTAACGTTGCGTATGGCGATGATGTCAGCTTGGATATGCTGCGGGACTATTACCATCAAATTATATTCTGCACCGGTGCCTCCAGCGATCGTAATCTAGGTATTGCCGGTGAAGATTTAGTCGGTTCGCATTCAGCCACAGATTTTGTTGCATGGTATAACGGCCACCCTGATTACGTTGATGCACAGTTTGATCTGTCGCAGGAAAGCGCGGCGATTATTGGACTAGGTAATGTGGCCATCGACGTGGCCCGCATCCTATGTAAGACGGATAACGAGCTGAAGAACACTGATATGGCCGATCATGCGTTAGAAGCGTTGCGAAATAGCAATGTTAAGACCGTTTATGTGTTGGGTCGACGAGGTCCAGCGCAGGCCGCTTTCACGCCACCGGAAATTAAAGAGATGGCGGAACTCGAAGACACTGATGTGACAATACTTGTCGATGAAGCAACCATTGACGATGCTAGTCGCGCTGAAATGGAAGCCTCCGGCGATAAGAACGTTGCGAAAAACGTTGCGGCCATTGAGGCAATGTCAGCGGCATCGCCAACGGGTAAAGGTAAGCACTTAACGATTCGATTCTTGGTGTCACCAACTGAAATTATTGAAAAAGACGGAAAGGTCTCAGCAATAAAGATTGTAAAAAATGAAGCTTATCAGGACGAAAGTGGCGGCATTCGCGCGCGAGCAACAGATATAGAAGAAACGATTCCTGTCGGTTTGGTTTTCAGGTCTGTCGGTTATCGTGGCGTTGCACTGCCGGAAATTCCCTTCCATGACGCTTGGGGCACAGTTCACAATAAAGCTGGCCGTGTGACCGAGGAATCAGGCGAGATCGTACCTGGTGTCTATGTTGCCGGCTGGATCAAGCGCGGCCCTACAGGTGTGATCGGCACAAATAAGACCGACGCGCAGGAAACCGTGGCATGTATGGTTGAAGATCTTAAAGCAGGGAAAATTCTTAATCCGGGCAACCCCGATGTGAACGCGCTGGATGAATTTATTTGCGCTAAACAACCTGATGTCGTTAGCTATGAAGATTGGACCAAGATTGATGAAGTTGAAGTTGCGAAAGGTGAGGCGTCTGATCGACCGAGAGTGAAGTTTACCCGGATTGCTCAAATGCTTGAGGTGCTTGGACGCGAATAGCGTCCCGTCGGCTTTGGTTCATCATTAGTAAATTCGCTATTCAGATGCTTGTCAGAAAAAGCTTGTCAAAAGAAGCTTGTTAGAAAAAGTGCGTTAGAGAGAAAAAGTAGAAAGGTTCAGATAAAACGTTATGGAACCCAATGTTATTGCCGCTTTCTCTGATGTGTTGCGTGATGAACTTTTTGAGAATTTTTCGATCAATCCAGCTTCGTTGATAGATTTGGGTGGGTTCGAAAGCTTCATATTTGAAGACCCCAAGCAAAGTCGCATCATTCGCATTACCCACAAATCTCATCGAGATGAGGTCCAGCTCGCTGCGGAACTTGAGTTTTTAGTTTATCTTGCTGAAAACGGTGCGCCTGTTAGCCGGCCGCTGCCCATCGTCCGACGTGAAACCTCATCGGCCGTTTTATTTTCCAATCACTTCGTCGGCCAGTACCAAAACTTTTATATGACGCAGTTTGATAAAGCTGACGGAAGCATAGTTGATGAGGTTGACTGGACACCTCTGCTATTTCGAAACTGGGGCCGGTGTTTAGGTCAGGTTCACAGTCTTGCCGTCGCTATGCCCGATCCAAAATATCGTCGTTTACATTGGGGTGACGATGAGAATTTAAATTTTCGTGGCCGAATACCAGCTAATCAAACTAAGATTCTTGAAAGAGCCGATGACTGTCTGATGAGGTTGAATGAGTTAACCGAGACCCGACAAGAATTTGGTCTTATTCATTGTGATGCTCACCCGGGTAACTTTCATGTGCTGAATGGTAAGTTAACCTTTTTTGATTTTGATGACGCCTGCTATCAGTGGTATGTATTTGATATTGCGACAGTCCTATTTAGTGTCGTGTTACAACCTTGGGTTGAAAATACCCAAGAAGCGAGGGTTCGTGCCGCGGATCAATTTTTGTCAGCTTTCTTTGAGGGTTATCGGCAGTACAGGCCTGTCACTGATTTTATGATTGAGCAATTGCCTCTCTTTATATCCTTACGCGAATTGAGTTTGTATGGCGTCATCCATGCCCATATGAATGTCGACAATATCGACGATTGGTTTCCGAAGAAGTTTATGCACGATCGACAATTAAGAATCGAGTCGTGTAAACCTTTCATGGAGCTTGATTACTCAAAGTACGCTTAGTCCAGTGCTTGATCTAAGTCCGTTAAGAATCGCGGCACTAGGGCGCTTTTGACACCTACGTTGATTCAAGCCAGCACGAATTCATCCAATCTATAGAGGATTATTCTGAGCCCAGCTCTGTTGATCCTTTCAGTTAGAATAGCCGCCAGAATAATGCTAAGCACAGATATCGGTCCTACCTGCTGCTGGTTATATTCAAATTTTAACCAGACTAAAGCTAATTGATGAAGCCCGTAACCATGAGCAAAAGAGAAGTGATTGATTTTGACCTACCTACCCTGATGTCTGTTGAATCGGGTGAAAAGGATGATCAGTTTATTGGTCAATCAGAGTCGTACGGCATGTTGGGCATCTACGGTGGACATTTCGTAGGACAAGCGCTGGCTGCCGGATTTTCAACGGTTGATGAAAATAAATTAGCTCAGTCATTGCACGCCTATTTCTTGCGTAAGGGTGACCCGGATCAGCCGATTGTCTATAAGGTGAAACGACTGCGGGAAGGGCGGGGTTCGGATACGCGTAGCATTTCTGCGTTTCAATCTGGCCAGGAAGTGTTTCATATGATCGCAGCGTATAAACTGCCGGAAGAAGGTGATAGTCATCAGAAAGTAATGCCGCAAGTCATTAGCCCCGAAACCTTAGAAGAAAAGTTAGCAATTGAAGGTGAAGGCTTTAAGCCGCCTATGATGGCAGGTGATAGAGCCACGCTGTTACGCATCTCTGATACCTTTATGCCAAGCAAATTTGAGCCGGGTCTTACGCCGCAGTTGCAATGTTGGATGAGGTCAAATCATAGTGGGGTGATCAGCAAACAATCTGCACAATGTGTTCTGGCCTTTTTGTCCGATGGTACCCTGATGTTTAACTCTGTCATTCCTTTCGGTGTGCCTTTCCAAACCCATCGTTTGACGAGTCTTGATCACAGCGTATGGTTTCACCACATCTGTGATGTGTCTGACTGGATGTTGTTCGATCAGCGTAGTACAGCGGCTGCTGATGGTCGTGGTATGAATGAAGGTGAAGCCTACGATCAAACAGGTAAGCTTATTTACACCACTAGTCAGGAATCGATGCTGCGACGAGTTTAGTGCTACCCAGAAAGGACGTTAGTCAGAGTCTTTGTATCGCGTCTTTAGCGAATAATATTTTGTGTATAAAGATCATCGATACGAACTTTGTCTAAACCGAGTTCCGTTAGTACCTCTCGAGTGTGCTCACCCAGCAGCGGCGCAGGACCTTGGATCGCCGCCGGCGTTTCAGAAAATTTAGCGGCAGGACGAGGTTGGCGAACAGCGCCAAGACCCGGTTGATCCATTTCCTCAATAAGCTCGTTAGCCAAAATTTGTTCGTGTTGCAGTAGTTCCTTCCGACTTAGCACGGGTGCAGACGGCACGCTATTTTCGTCCATCACCTTCAGCCAATGATTGGTTGGTTTTGTGGCGATTACCGCTGCGGTTAGGTTGAGACGTTCTGCGTTGTTTTTGACTCGTCCCGCAGGTGTATTGAAGCGTTCATCACTTAACCATTCTTCTCGGTCGAGAGCCTTACACATGCCTTGCCACTCGGCGTTAGAGATGGCGCCAGCGGTAATGTAGCCGTCTTTTGTCTCGAATATAAGATCTGGCGCGAGTTGCGGCGGGACCTTGTTTTCATTACCAATAATTGTATAACCCGCCATACCCTCTGCCCAGGTAAGAGAAATCATCGCGTCAATCATGGCAACTTTAACATGTTGGCCCTTGCCGGTCCGTTCTCTTGAGAGGAGTGCGGCTGTGATTGCTTGTGCGGCCGTTAAACCGGTGGTTTTATCGGGAATGACGGTGCGAATCATTTTCGGTCGGCCAGTATCGCGATCTCTTTGGATATCAGCCAGACCCGATAGAGATTGAATTACAGGGTCGTAGACTCGCTTGTGTGAATATGGGCCTGTTTCACCAAATCCGGAGATTGAACAATAGACAATGTTGGCATTAACTTTTACGACGTCGTCATAACCTAAGCCCATCCGCTCGATCGCACCGGGTCTAAAGTTCTGAACTACGACGTCGGCTTTCGCTGCCAATGCTATGACCAGTTCCAACCCCTGCGGTGTCTTAAGGTCGACAGCGATTCCTTTTTTGCCTCGATTGGCAGACAGAAAAGACGGCGTGATGCCGTCACCGCCTCCCATAGCCCGCACAATGTCACCGTGAAAGGGTTCAACCTTTATGACATCAGCACCTTGGTCTGCTAACCACATCGTCGCCAGTGGTCCTGAGAGAACGGCGGAAAGGTCGAGAATTTTGAATCCGGAAAGGGGTCCTGTCATGGATGATCCATCAATATTGTCACTAGATTGAAAACTATGTCACATTGGACCTTGTAGCAGCAACCAAGCTGTTTGAATAAAAGCTATTGCGATTAGCTTTTTAAACGAGCGGTGCAGCCAATCAATCAGCCCGCAAAGGGGGAAAGGTTATGAATCCATTGACTGTCTGGGGTGTCGGTACGACAAGAACGATGCGGGTGCATTGGTTAATGTTCGAATTAGGTTTGAATTATGAAACCCGGCGAATCGAATCGAGGACCGGTGAAACCCAGAATCCGTCTTATTTGAAACTCAATCCAAAACAAAAGATTCCCAGTTTGCTTGATGGTGATTTTGTGGTGACCGAGAGCACGGCGATTATGCGTCATCTTCGACGCTGCTATGACACGCTTGGTTATGATCAATACCAGCAAACCCCCGAGGGTCAGGCCGTATATGATGAGTGGCTTTCGTTTATGTTAATGGAGTTAGATGCGACCTCTTTGTATGTGGTGCGACGGCATCGAGATTTGCACGCAATTTATGGCGAAGCGGATAATGCTGTGTCTTCTTCCATCGCGTACTTCGAAAACATGATTAGCGCTGTTGAAGACCAAATCGAGGGCCGCCAGTTTGTCTGGGGGTCATGTTTCTCAGAGTTGGATATCCACTTAACTATCCTGCTGGATTGGGCTATGGCAGTGGATGCAAAAGTGCCTGAAGCTTTCGTCAACTACTATGAAACCATGACACACCGAGATGCGTACGTTGCAGCCCGAAAGTTTAACTACTCCGGACTGCAACTACCGACTGTTCGTTCATAAGTGTTTAAAAAACGCATGAACAGTGAATTAGCCCCAAGGTTTTCGAGGTGTAACAAGCGGAAATCGTCGCTCGAACTGATCAAACAATTCACGAAATTTTGCGAGTGCTTCAAAGTCGCCCGACATTTCTAGATCGCCACTTTCGAGTAACGCCATCGCGTCGGTATTACCGGTCATCATGAACTTGAAGTTCAGCTCGCTCATTTTTAAGGTAACGCTGGGGTCCGAATGTTGTTTGCCCGCGAAGGCGTGCAGGACCGAGTTTTCGATTGATAAAAGCGTTGGCTCATTGTCGGTAAATTCAAGATTTAGATGCATCACGAGACCATCGGCTCTTGGACCGTTGAGGCGCACCGCCATGGTTTGATAAAGATTTTCCAGCGGCATTGATTTTGCCATACTTGCTGTGGCACCAAAGGATGCGCCTTTAGGCAGACCTTGTCTTAGTTCTAGCGCGCCGCAGAGGTAGAAATTCCGCCATGGACCCGATTCCGACTGATAGCCCAACTGTTCCAGTGTATCGGCAAGCAAGGCGCGGGCATTGAAATGGTCAGGCTCTGCCATGACAACATGATTCAAGACCTCTGCAACCCATCGATAATCGCCTGAGTCGAAACAAACTTGAGCTTTTGTCACGATCTCATCAGCACCGCCCATAAACTCAAGGTAGCGTTTAGCCACTTCAGTTGGCGGTAGCGGGTAGAGGGTTGCGGGATTGCCATCGAAAAAGCCAAGGTACTTAACGTAAACCGCGCGGGTATTGTGATGGACGGTGCCGTAGTAGTCTCGATTGTAAAACTCCATGCCAAGACTATCCGGTAACTGAATTTGTTCTGCGATTTCTTCTTTGATATAGCCGTGATTCGCCAGTCTCAGTGTCTGATCGTGAATATATTTGTACATGTCTCTTTGTTTCTTCAGGTAGTCGATAACCTCTTCACGTCCCCAGATCGGCCAATGATGACTGGCGAATTCAACCTCGAGTCGATCGCCAAAGAGATCAATAGATTCGTTGATTTGAGCATTCCAGGCGAGTGCGTCACGTACTTGAGCGCCTCTGGGCGTGTATAAATTGTGCAGGTGGTGGGAGGTGATCTCTGACATACACAGGGCTTTGAACTGCGGGAAGTAAAAGACCATTTCAGCAGGCGCTTCTGTTCCTGGCGTCATTTGAAACTCAATATCAACACCGTCAATGTGACGGGTTTCGCCGGTTTCTTTGATCAGATCGTTTGGAATGATAAAACCTGTGTTACCCATCGAAAGGGCAGCACCGAGTCCGGTAGTCACAAAGCCGGTCGGCGATGACTTGAGCAAGTTGCCATACATATAGGTTGCGCGGCGACTCATGGCGTTGCCAGCAAGTACGTTTTCGGACAGTGCTTCATTTACAAAGTGTTCCGGCGCAATCATGGCGACCTTGCCAGATTCAGCATCTTCGTGGCTCATGACGCCGAGTACACCGGCGAAGTGATCAGCGTGACTGTGGGTGATAATGACTGCGACGACGGGGCGTTCACCAAGTTCTTTGTTGGCGAGTGCTAGGCCGGTTCGAGATGCCTCCGTTGAGGTAAGTGGATCAATGATGATCCAACCGGTATCACCTTTGATCAGGGTCATATTGGCAATATCAAATGAACGAATCTGATAAATGCCGGGTACCACTTCATAGAGGCCGTGATTCAGTGCATTGAGCTGTGCTTGCCGCCAAAGTGATGGATTGACGGTTTCTGCAGCCTCATCCTTTAAGAAGGATAAGCCCTCAAGATCAAAGGCGGCTCGGCTGCCGGAATCATGCGGGATAGTGATGGGGTTAAGGGTTGCGATAAAACCCTTTTGAGCATTTTCGAAGCTGCGTCGATCAGCGAAATTAAGTTTGTCGATAAACTGCTGGTTTATCTTCTTGGTAGCTTCAGTCGCGGGTTTGGGCGAGACAAATTCTTTGGGTAGTGGCTGATAGTCTGTCATGGTGAGCGGTCCATTAGTGTTTTGTTGTTTGAGCTAATCAACTTGAGCTCTTATGCCTGTTTCGGTGGTTCATTGTGAGCGAAGCACTGTCTGCGAACAGCATAGTGCTTTCTGAGTCGGGGTTAAACTTTGATTTTAGGAATGAAGATGTTAGCTTGCGTCGGGTCCCGCTTGCTGCTCTAAATTGCGGCATTTAGTCGCTGCACCTTTGCAGTCTGTTTAGCGAGTTTACCGAAATGAGCATCGCCCAGTTAAAGAAGGTTAAGCGATGTATCTGAATCGGTGTATTTGAGCTGATGTATTTGAACCGATGTTTTTTAAGCGATGTATTTGAACCGATGTTTATAAACCGATGTATCTAAATCTATGTATCTGACGATTCTGTTAGAGACCGCCAACGTGACCGGACCTATTTTCATTTTGGTGATATTGGGGGTCTTTTTGAAGCGCATCGGATTTATTTCTGATGTCTTCGTGCAGTCGTCGTCAAAATTGGTGTTCTCTCTATGCCTGCCAGTTTTATTGTTCACAACAATTTCACAGATTGACCTTGATGAAAGTTTTGATCTCGATGTGTTTAATTTTAGTGTCGTCGCGAGCTGTCTAACGTTTGCGCTCAGTTGGTTGATTGCTGTTATTTTTGTTCAGCCGCGTAAAGATCGAGGCGTGTTTGTTCAAGGCAGTTTTAGAAGTAATTTGGGGGTGGTGGGGTTAGCTTTATGTAGCAACGCCTTTGGTGCTGAAGGCCTTGTACTTGCATCGCTATTGCTGGCAAGTATGACCTTCACTTACAACATTCTCTGTGTGCTGGTGTTGTCTTACTATAATGCGAATCAAACGGTAACGCTCAGAGCAGTTGTCTTCGATATATTGAAAAACCCTTTGATTATATCCATCGCAATCGCGGTGTTGGTGAATATTCTGAGCATCCCAATGCCAACGATACTGCTGAGTGCCGGTAACTATCTTGGTCAGCTCGCGTTGCCTCTTGCGCTATTAGGGTGTGGCGCCGGCATGAATCTGCGCGCACTTCGTTCCTCATCGACTCTGACAGTCCTTGCGGTATTTCTAAAGACTCTGCTGCTGCCGTTAATCGTCACCGTGTTAGCTTGGCAGTTAGGTTTTACGGGGTTGTCTCTCGGTGTTTTGTTTTTACTATTTGTGAGTCCAACCGCAACGGCAAGCTTTATCATGGTGAAATCCATGGGCGGTAACGATGTGCTGGCCGCAAATCTCATTATGGTGACCACGCTGGTCAGCATATTTACCTGTAGTTTGGGGTTGTTTTTGTTGCGTGTGTGGAATTTAGTCTAGTGTTAACAGTTATGCAGCTATTGGGTGCGTAAAGGCGAGATTGTATAAAAGCGATAAGGTCAGTTTTATACAATCTCGGCTGCGGTCCGCAGATCAAAGATACGAAAAGTATCCGGTTACTTCCCGTCTCTAACGATGCCAGCCATGTTGACTATGTTAGTTATGCTGCCAAGCCCTGTAACTGGGCTGCTTGTTGGCGCAACAATTCAGGAGAACCTAACAGTTGTCGATTGAAACCGATGCGTTTGAACCAATAGTGGAGACCGACGAGATCAGTGAAGCCCATGCCGCCATGAACCTCCGTCGAGGTTTTTGCAACGAACTTACCGACTTCACTGATGTGTGCTTTGGTGTGACACGTGGTCAGGCGGGTTTCTTCTGGCAAGTTGTCGTAAGCATGTGCGGCATACCAGACCATTGATCGACAGGGTTCAAGGCCCGCTGCCATTTCTGCGCACATATGTTTGACTGCCTGAAAAGACGCAATCGGACGATCAAACTGTTCCCGCTCTTTTGCGTAAGAGACTGCCTGGTCAATCATGTTCTGACCTGCACCGAGCGTATCCGCCGCTAGCATGATGCGACCAATATCGAGGGCGCGATTGAAATCTTCAGTATCGGTAGAGATTAACTCGGCCTCGCTTTCATTGAAGACTAACTCACAGGTCGTGCGAGTCAGATCAATGGTCGCCATGTTGTTTCGTTTCACGGCGTTTGCCGTGACCAAGTATAGCTGCTGATCATTCGTTGCAACCAAGTAGTAGTCTGCATCAATATCTAATGCAAACAGGCTCAGCCCGGACAGTTTGTTGTTCGAGGCGGTAACGCCAGCTTTGTCTTTCGCGGCGATAGCTTCGCCAAAGGCAATGCCAACACGGCAAGTGCCAGCGGCGATATTAGCGACTAGGTCATCGCGCTTCCCGGCTAGCGCAACGGGCGCCATGATAGCGCTGCTAATAAAGGGTGACGGGGTGGCGTGATAACCGAGAAGCTCGGCAACAATGGCCGCTTCAACAGCGCCAAGTCCGACGCCGCCTTTATCCTCAGGTATGATCAAGGCAGGAATGCCGAGTTCAGTCAGACCTTGCCAGATTGCCTTGTCGTCCTTGTCCGCTGCTGCAACTTTTCTCACCTCATCTAGTGATACCTGGTCGTTGAGAAATCGGTTAACCGAATCCTGTAGTAGTGTTTGTTCCTGTGACAGTCCGAATTCCATAATCTTCTCCTACCTACTGGGCTGGTCTAGGTTCACGGGGCATTTCAAGACCCCGTTCGCTAATAATGTTTTTTTGAATTTGAGACGTGCCGCCACCAATGATCAAGCCGAGCTGATACATATATTGGCTTTGCCAGGTACCATTATTGCGCGTGTAGTCGTTGTCGCCGTAGGCTAGGCCGAGTTCGCCAAGTACGTCGATCGCCAACCCTTCTAGGTCGTGTCGTAGCTCAGTACCCTGAAGTTTGACAATCATTCTTGCTAACGAAGCATCCTGTCCTTCATTTAGGCGAGAAGAAAGAATTCGCATGTCATTGAACCGCATTGCCATAATTCGACCTTGTAATTGCATCAAACGGTCGCGGAAGACGGGATGATTGATGGCTTTCTCGCCGGCGATGGTTTCTTTTTGCATAAGGTCGATCAGTGAGTTGAAACGTGACAATGCTGCATCAGGGTTACCAAGCATATCTCGCTCGTGGCTCAGAATGGCGTTTGCGACCTGCCAACCCTGGCCGCGGTTACCAACAATTTGGTGGGCGGGTACACGTACATCGGTGAAGAACACTTCATTAAAGTTAGCAACACCCGTCATATCAACCAACGGACGAATCTCAATGCCCGGTGTGTCCATGCTGAAAAGCAAAAATGAAATACCATGATGTTTTTTTGCGTCAGGTTCTGTTCTGACTAAACAGAAAATCCAATCTGCTAGGTGGGCGGTACTGGTCCAAATTTTTTGGCCATTGATGACCCAATCGTCTCCATCCATTACGGCATTCGTCCGAAGGCTTGCTAAATCACTGCCTGCGCCGGGTTCTGAATAACCTTGGCACCAGACCATGTCACCTTCAATGGTCGGTTTGACGAATTCTAGCTTCTGCGCTTCGCTGCCGACTTCTAATAAGGTCGGCACAAGCATTGAGATACCTTGTCCGCCCATACCGCCTTGGATGCCTGAATCAGCGAATTCTTCAGCGATTATGCGTGATCGAATAATATCTGGTTTAGCGCCAAAGCCACCATACGCTTCCGGTATGGTTCGTGCGGTATAACCGTTTTCGATCAGTGTTTTCTGCCATTGCTTGGCATCCGCTGGGTTTGAACGACTGCTTGGTGCGTTCTCCCGGTTGTTGGTAATAAAGTCCCTGACTTCTGTGCGGAACGTTTCGTATTCCGAGCCAAATGAAAGATCCATATCTCCTCCCAGTAATTTATGAAAAGAATATACACCAGAAACATTGCTATGCGGCAATGTCCGTAAAGTTATGGTTCCCTTGATTGATCTCTTATTGTGTCGGTGTATGTTCGATTAGTGCGTGAAAGTGCGTTTACAATTTTTTGTCTCCGCTTTATAACCCTAGTCTGAATGGGGTTGAATTGTGATTGTCTTCAAGGGAGACTCTGCGCTCTCGCTGAAGAACATTAATAGCGACAGAATAAATGTGATAATTTCGAATTAAAAAGGAGTAATAAATGACAGTTAAAGTGGGTGATAAAGTTCCGGCAGCAACAATGAAAGTAATGGGTGCGCAAGGTCCTGCGGATTTGACTACGGCGGAATTGTTTGCCGGCAAGAAAGTTGTGCTATTTGCTGTGCCTGGCGCATTTACACCAACCTGTAGTGCCGCTCATTTGCCAGGTTTTGTTGTCAATGCTGACAAGATTAAGGCCAAGGGCGTCGATACAATCGTCTGTCTGTCCGTTAATGATGCATTTGTTATGGATGCTTGGGGCAAGGACAAGAATGCTGAAGAACTTGTGATGGCTGCGGATGGTAATGGTGACTTCACTAAAGCAATGGGTCTTGAGCTTGATGGTTCTGGATTCGGCTTAGGTCAACGCTCTCAGCGTTATGCCATGATTGTTGAAGATGGTGTTGTGACCACACTAAATGTCGAGCCAGGTCCTGGTTTTGAAGCTTCATCAGCTGAAAAAATTATGGAAGCGCTTTAGTAAGACCGCTCATAGTAAGGTTGAACCGCCAGGCTTGATTCCCAACGGGATTGGTCGACATACCTAAGAATGATTGGTTTCGTTGATATACAAGCCGATAGAATGCCCGTTGCGTACGGGCATTTTTTTGCCTGTATTTTTTCCAATGGATTTTTTGTGAGCCAAAATGATTGTTGAAAGTTGGGTCTTGTGGACGATTCTTGCATCTTTTATGCAAGCGGTTCGTACGGCCGGTCAGAAACAACTTACGACGAATGTGACGCCGCTGGCGGCGACACTCGCACGGTATCTGTATGGCGTGCCGTTTGTTCTGGTTTGGCTTTGGTTCACCTCCGATGGTCAGTTGTCAGCACTACCTGACCTTAACCTGAATTTCTTGGTCTCCGGTTTGATTGCAGGTGTGTTGCAAATTGTCGCAACGTTGCTGCTAATTCGTTTGCTTGGCTTGCGGAACTTCGCCGTCGGCAGCACCTATGTCAAAACCGAGATTCTCCTAACGGCTATTTTAGGTTTCACCTTTTTTGCAGAACAAATTAGTTTGTTGGGCTTTGTTGCGATTGTGATTTGCGTCACTGGCCTTATTTTGATTTCGGTTTCTAAGTCCGGCGGTCTTGCGAGTCTTTGGAATCAGTCTGCCGTCTATGGTTTAGCGGCTGGTTTGAGTTTTTCTCTGACGTCTTTATTCCTGCGTCGGGCAAGTCTGTCCTTTGGCATTGACGATGCGATGTTTACGGCGAGTATTACTTTGGCGTATATGGTTACGCTGCAATGTTGCATCACCATTGTTTGGGTGCGCCTACAACAGCCGGGGCAAATCACGAAATTATTAAAGCTTTGGAAGCCGGGTTTGTTTATTGGTGTGACCAGTGTGGCCGGTTCCATTGGTTGGTTTACAGCGATGACACTGGAGTTTGCGTCTTACGTGAAAACGTTGGGCCAGCTCGAGTTTCTTTTTACACTCGCGATCTCTATCTTTTACTTTAGAGAGAGGCCCACGCCCATGGAGTACATGGGTATGGGGCTGATTATCTCCGGCGCTATTATTTTGTTGCTTACTTAGCGCAGATTTTATGTTGCTTAGCAGTACTTGCTAAGCTTGCCGAGCGGCGTTAGCAACTTCTGCGATTTTGTCTAGCTGCTTGAGTACTTGG
Source organism: Pseudomonadales bacterium (assembly GCA_029251375.1). Classification (GTDB taxonomy): domain Bacteria; phylum Pseudomonadota; class Gammaproteobacteria; order Pseudomonadales; family Azotimanducaceae; genus JAHRVQ01. The sequence goes on from JAQXDL010000049.1 coordinate 22,989, forward strand.
TCTGATGAGGTTTGCGGTAGACCAAAAATAATATCTGTAAAACCTTGATCGATTCGGCTTTTAACGAAATCAAGATCAGCCGGTGCACCGAATAGGGCGATGTCCATATCCTTAGCGTTGCGGCCCTGTTTTTCGCAGGCTGTTTGAAGCTGCTCCATACCACCACTGCCCGAACCGCCGATTGGCATCCAACCGTCGCAATATTCAGCGATACGATCGAACGCCCACTTTGAGTTTGCGCCAAGCCAAATAGGTGGGCCACCTGCTTGAACGGGTTTTGGCCAACACCAAATGGGATCGAAGTTGACGTGCTCACCATGGAATTCTGCTTCGTCCTTTGACCAGATCTCTTTCATCGCCAGAATTTTCTCTCTCACGATTGCCCAACGATGTTTGAAGCTAGCGCCGTGATTCTCCATCTCTTCGACGTTCCAGCCTGCACCAATCCCAAAAATAAAGCGTCCACCAGAGATTTGATCCAATGATGCGATTTCTTTTGCCATTGTTATCGGATCTCGTTCGATAACAAGACAGATGCCGGTGCCAATTTTGATGCGTGAGGTGACGGCTGCTGCGGCCGTTAGCGCGACAAAGGGATCGTGGCTGCGCCAGTACCAATCGGGTAAGTCGCCGCCGCCGGGAAAGGGCGTGGTGCGTGCGACAGGAATGTGTGTATGTTCAGGGAAAAAAAGTGAATCCAAACCGCGTTCTTCAACTGCTTTGGCAATCTCGATCGGTTGGATAGTTTGATCTGTAGGGAATATCTGCACACCGAAATTGGCCATTAGGTTCATATCCGTTTGTGATAAGGACGTCCAGAATACTACCGTCGTATTAAGGGTGCCAGTATTTGGGCTGGATATGCTGAGATAATCGAGTCTCGACATTTGCCAGCTGCGATCTAAGAGGTATTTTACTGGCTGATGAGCTGGACAGCTGAATTGCAATATAGATCAGTGTGGTTAGGATTAAACTTTCTTGTTTGTATTTGAATGCAAACTTACCCTTGACTCATGTATTCTAATGTTTCGATAGTTAGTTTGCTGATCCAATACAGATGAATAACAGCCAATGAATAAAGCAACAATTCTAGTAATTGATGATCAAGCGACAGCACTGCGTGTGATGGAACGGATGCTTACTGACGATTATGTCGTGCTAACAGCAAATTCAGGGGAGCAGGGGCTAGATATTGCAAAACATAAAATGCCGGACTTGATCCTACTGGATATGGTTATGCCAGAACTCAGTGGTATAGAAGTTTGCCAGCATTTGGCAGGTGACCCGTTAACGCGCAGGATCCCCGTGATATTCGTTACCTCGATGGATGATCGTCACAATGAAGAAACTGGTTTTAGGGCCGGGGCGGTCGACTACATATCCAAGCCCCCTTCGCCGGGCATCGTGAGAGCAAGGGTCAAGGTGCATTTGATGAAGACGCGACAAGCCCGTTTTGTCGAAGCGGTGGCCAGTGGCAAGTTGGCGGACTTGGAGAATATCCGAGAGGCTGCTAAAAATCTGTTGGACCCATAAAACTCAGCAAGGCGCTAGTTGCCGATACCTTGACGGACATTTAGCGACGACAATTTTTGAATCACACCAATTAAAACCTAAAGATAGCACGTGATTTCGTGCGCATTACATTCGCCATTTTTAGCGAACCCGAGAAGAGAAGGCTTACCATGACTCCCACCTGTTTTACCGTTGATATTAAAGACAACATTGCCCACATCGTGCTTTCACGCCCAGAAAAGCGTAATAGTATGAACCCAGCTTTCTGGGATGAGCTTCCTCAAATTGTCGAGGATATTGACAATAATGCTCGCGCCAGAGTTATTGTCATTTCTTCGACAGGACCACATTTTACAGCGGGTCTAGACTTGGACGCATTTTTAGCCGGTGGTGGGTCTGGTGATAATGATAAGGCAGCAAAGGCGCCTGACCCAAAAAGTCATCGCATTAAGGGCGAACGCTTTTATCAAAACGTGAAGCGCATGCAAAAAACCTTTAATTGTCTCGAGGACGCTAGAGTGCCGGTGCTTGTTGCGATTCAGGGTGGCTGCATTGGTGGTGGGGTCGACTTCGCGACGGCCTGTGATATGCGATATGCGTCAGCGGAAGCATTCTTCACGATCTACGAAATCAATATTGGCATGACTGCTGATGTGGGCACGTTCCCACGCTTAGTTAAGCTCATTCCTGAGGGTATTGTGAAAGAGCTAGCCTATACAGGCCGACGGATGTCTGCTCAGGAAGCCAAAGATGTTGGTTTGGTCAACAATGTTTACGAAACGCAGGCGGATATGTTGGCCGGTGTGATGGAGGTTGCGAAAGAAATTGCTAGCAAGGCGCCTTTAGCTATCTACGGTTGTAAGCGGATGATCAATTACTCCAGAGATCACAATACTGCCGATGGATTAGATTACATCAGTATTTGGAATGCGAGCATGCTTCAATCCGAAGAAATGGTTGAGGCTATAAGCGCCAAGGCTGAGAAACGCGATGGCGATTACGTGAGTCTTTCTAAGATGAATAGCAAGTAAAGATCTTAGTAAACCGATTTTCAGACTTTAACTTTGCTGGCGGATGGCGAGTCTTGTGCGGTCCACGTAGAACGACAGATAGTCTTTGAGACCGCTGACTTCCGGATAGGGTGCTTCATAACTCCAAACGATGTTCGCGCCAGTGTGCCCAGCATCCGGCTCAACTGAGTTTAGTGACCAATAGCAAGCATGGCCTTTAAAGGGGCAATAGGTCGAGTGCTGCGTTTTTGTAAACAGGGACAGATTCACATCTTGACGTGGAAGATAGTAAACGTCCTTGTGCATAGACTCCTTGATAACAAGAGCTTGGCTTGACGCTGCGACTTCGATGTCACCAAAAAAAACGCTGACGGATTGTTTGGCTGGGGTCATGGTGACTGAATAGTCCGGGTACTTGGCAAGGACTTTTTCTCGTGTCGGTGTGACTGGAAACTGACCCATGTTGGTGCTCCTGTTATTGGGGTTGTCGCTGCGGTTGAGATTTCTACGACGATTATTGTAGCTGTTGTTGTAGATATTGTAGCTGTGATAATTGCGATGGTTGGATCGAATAAAATTACCGACTGAATTATCATACTTATTCACATATGCGCGCGACAAGCCGATAATGGGCGCGGTTAGACAGGAGTTTGCATTGATAGCGACTACAACACCTATCAATAATCCTATTAGCTAGCTTTTACGAGTCGCTAGGCGTGCGGTTCTTACCCCAAAGAAAGATTAGAAGGTTGCATCATGTCAGTTGAAGAATGGAAGCCGGTAAAGACGGTTACAATAGACTTGGCGAAGCTGCGTCAGTATGCCGAGATAGCGAGCGATTTTGATCCCGCCAATGTCACCGCGGCGATGCCGATGGAGAATATCGGTGCAGATCGACAGCTTATGAGCGCCGCCGCCGCAGATTGGGCTCAGGCGGATCAACTCGATAGTGACGAAATTGCTAACCTGATCCGTTTTTTCACCCTTGCTGAAATGCAGTTGCCAGGCTGGGAGGCCGGTAAGAGCAGTCCGGTCATTTATTTGTTCAAGTTGTTGAGAAAAAAGGCCGATGTAGACGCCGAAGCACTCAAAACACTCAGAAGTTGGATAAAGACAAACTCTGATAACCGCTACTTACCTAATGGCGCGGTGATTTAATCCGCGTATAATGCGGCACTTTTCATGATTGGATTTGTATCATGGTTGATCGTACAGCAGCAGTAGATAGAGACACACTCGAGACCCAGATAAAGGTTGCCGTCAACTTGGATGGCACCGGTGCTGTGCATTTCGATACCGGCTTGCCATTCCTTGAGCATATGCTTGACCAAGTCGCCAGACATGGTTTGATCGATCTCAATGTTGAAGCCAAAGGCGATCTTGAGATCGATGCTCACCACACGGTTGAAGATATCGGTATTACGCTCGGGCAGGCTTTTAAGGCGGCGGTCGCAGACAAAAAGGGTATTCGTCGTTATGGCCACGCTTATGTTCCCTTGGATGAAGCGCTATCTCGAGTTGTAATTGATTTTAGTGGTCGACCAGGATTGGAATTCAATGTGCCTTTTGTCAGATCTCAAGTGGGTGATTTTGATGTTGATTTGTTTTTCGAATTCTTTCAGGGCTTCGTCAATCATGCCGATGTGACCCTGCATATTGACAATCTCAAGGGGCACAATGCGCACCATCAAATTGAAACCGTGTTCAAAGCGTTTGGTCGTGCAGTGAGAATGGCGCTCGAGGCAGATCCACGTATGGCCGACATTCTTCCTTCGACGAAAGGCGCCTTATAGATGCAAATTATTCCAGCTATTGACTTCAAAGATGGCAAAGTCGTCAATTTGAAGCAAGGTCAATTGGATCAAACGACAACCTACTCGGACGACCCGGTTGGTATGGCTGAACATTGGGTGAGTTTAGGTACGCAGCGGTTGCACCTAGTTGATCTTGATGGAGCGTTTGAAGGCCGGCCGGTCAATCATGCGGCGATCAATGAGATCGCTCGCAATCATCCAGAGCTAACAATACAGTTAGGCGGCGGAATACGCAGCGCGAAAACCATTGAAGAGTATTTAAAGGCGGGTGTTAACTACGTCATTATCGGCACGAAGGCTGTTGATGAGCCTGAGTTTGTCGGCGAAATGTGTCGGCAGTTTCCGGGTAATATTATTGTCGGTCTTGACGGGTTGCATGGCATGGTCGCGAAAAACGGTTGGAAAGAAGTCACCGATATATCGGTTAAAAGCCTCGCTATGTTATTTCAAAGTGACGGCATTGAATCCATCGTTTATACCGACATTGGTAAAGACGGCATGATGGGTGGCGTTAACCTGCGTGCAACGAAGGATCTCGCCGATAGTGTATCGGTACCCATTATCGCCTCAGGCGGTGTTACCGATATGAAAGATATTGAAGCTCTGGTCGAGGCGGATAAGAAAGTAGATGGGGGTATCAGCGGTGTGATTACCGGCCGAGCGATTTACGAAGGCACCCTCGACCTTGCCGAAGCCATTTCTTACGTAAAGAATAATTAACTAAGCATCGATTTATAGAAGGTTCGGATAGCTGTTTGAGCCGATGACCCGAAGTAGTGTCGTCTTGCGTTAGATCTGCGTTGGATGAAAACAGAGCTGACTTGTTATTCAGCCACAGTATTAGTCGCGCTGGTTTGCGACAACTGAAAGGCGACGAGCTCGGATGTGCGAATAACCTCGATGCCCATGTCTTTCATTAACGGCAGTGTTTCTTCCAAAAACTGCAGCGTAACTGGATATGGGTGAGCGATAACCAGCGCGCTACCCTGTGTTTTTGCGATATGAACCGCGGACGCAAAAGCAGCGCTGATCGCTTCATGATTACGAATATTGTCAAGAAACACGTCTCTGTGTGCGGCTTTCAAATTTGTCTCTCTAGCGACTTGCTCAGCCACAGTCGCAGGTGTCGTTCGTGAGTCAATGAAAAACATATCGCGTTTTTTCAAATCCTGCATCAACCAAGTCATTTGAGTGCGTTGCTGGGTCAGTCGACTGCCCATGTGATTGTTAATGCCTATCGCATAGGGGACTTGTTGTATTGCGCGGTCAATCGCCTCTAAAAACTCGTGCTCTGCTTGCTGCTCATTTAGTGTATTTGGGCTGTCGGGGTGATTTGAATGGTTTGTCATTGGCAAGTGAACGAGCACTTCTTTATTGGACGTGTGTGCCAACAAAGAAATCGTTTTGGCATGTATTGAATCGGGTAGTACCGCATAAGTCACCGGTGATGAAAGGCGCACGGCTCTTTCTCCGTTGGAGAGATTGTGGCCTAAGTCGTCAATGATGATAGCGAGATACGCGGGTGGGTTTGACAGGGCCATATTGCTGAGCGTACATAAGCTGGTCATGAAACCCAGCCACAGTATTGATCTCGGAATAGCGGCAAGTAATAGTCGCATCTGTTTGTCTAACGTGGCGTTTTTAACCCTGAGGTTGATATGATTTCACACCTAGAATGTTAATGCCTTTCAACAGTATCAGGGCTTCATTTAGTTGATAGTCTGTAGTCGCGAGATCGATCTTGGCTGTTGTTGAATCTGTCTTGCCTTTTGAATCCGTATCCGATGATTCAGCGTTGTCATCTCCGTTACCATTGGCGAGATGATTGGGAAGATCCTTCTCTTTAATTCGAAAAGGGTTGGACTTGATTTTTGTTACCTTCGATCTTGCTACATAGATGTCAGGCACAATACCTTCAGCCTGTATCGATCTGCCATTCGGTGTGAAATACAGCGCTGTTGTTAGCTTGATTGCTTTGTCGTTGTTGAGCGGTAGTACCGTTTGAACGGATCCTTTACCGAACGTGTTTACGCCCATGATGACCGCCCGGCCGTGATCTTGCAGCGCACCGGCGACAATTTCAGATGCAGAGGCACTGCCTTCATTGACGAGCACAACCATTGGTAGTCCCTTGGTTGAATCGGGTGTTGTTGCGCTAAATCGCAAGTCCGCATTTGCGAGTCTACCCGTTGTATAAACAATGAGTCCCTCATCAATAAAGAGATCTGAGACTGCTACCGCAGACTGAAGTACGCCGCCAGGGTTATTTCTTAGGTCCATGATTAAGCCGTTTAGCTTATGTTCCGCGGACAGCTTTTTAATTGCTTTGTCGACTTCGGCGCCGGTACCACTTTGGAACTGAGCTATGCGCAGGTAACCGTATCCATCTTCGACAAACCTGTGTCGAACCGAGGCGATTTTAATGACTTCTCTAATAAGCGTGATTTCTTGTGGCTTCGGTTCGCCATCACGCAGAACGGTAAGTTTTACTTCGCTACCCGGTTCGCCGCGCATAGACTCGATGGAGTCGTTTAAGCTGCTGCCTTTTACAGGTGAATCGCCTAACTGAATAATAAGGTCTCCAGCTTGAATGCCGGCCCGTTCAGCAGGTGTGTCGTCCATAGGTGAGACCACTCTTAGAAAACCGCCTTCCATTGAAACTTCGAGGCCTAAGCCTCCATAGTTACCTGTTGTGTTTTCTTGGAGATCGGAAAACGTTTCACGATCTAGATACGCGGAGTGGGGGTCGAGTTGAGACAACATGCCTTTGATAGCGTTTTCGAGCAGGGTTCTATCGTCAATTTCTTCAACGTAAGCTTCGCTGATTCGATTGAATGCTTCTGCGAATACTCGAAGTTCATTGAGCGGCAGGCGTGGACTTAACTCAGTATCATCGGCATTTGTTGCAGAATCGTTTGATGCCGCAGATACCACGTTGTCTTGTTGCTCGATTGGGTCAGACGATGTTGCATCCTCGGTCTGAGATTCCGCGTAAAGTGAGCTCGCCGTAAGAGCTGCGGCTAAGGCAACAGCCAGAGTAAGCGGCGATAGGTTGTATAACTTCATTCAATATTCCTCGTTTGATTCATGCAGCCTTTGCTTGGCTGCGAATCTGACACCACTGTTGCGGGTTAGATGGTTTGCCTGCATTGCGAATTTCAAAGTAGAGACCGGATTTTGATTGCCCACCACTATTGCCAACGTTAGCGATCAGATCGCCCGCTGCGACCCAATCACCTGTTTGACGATACAAGACCTGATTGTGCCCGTATAGGGACATGTAACCTTCTCCGTGATTTATAATCAACAGGAGTCCGAAACCTCGCAGCCAGTCTGAGAATACGACTCGACCATAGTGGATAGAATAAATAGGATCGCCTTCTGCGGCGTCAATAAATACGCCGTTCCACTTTTGCTTGCCGTCACTCCTGCGTGTACCGAAACGATGACTGACTTTGCCTGCCACAGGTAACAGCATTTTGCCTTTGACACTCAAAAATGGCTTTGATTGCTTTGGCGACGGGATGCTGGCGACGCCGACGGTGATGCGTGACAAGATGGCTTCAAGTTGTTCTCTGTCCGCTAGTTTGAGTTTGATTTCACTACCGGTTTTCTTGATTTCCGTATTGAGCCCAGCCAGCGTTTTTCGTTTTTCTTGTTGTGCACTTCTGAGACCTGCTTCCTGGCTCTGCAATTTCAGTTGGCGTTGCTTTAGTTGTTGATTCTCGATGAGAATTTCGCCTTCGACAACAGCGAGATCTTCAATTGTCGCTTCGTAGGTTTCTATTTGATTGATTCTGGCTTTATTGAAGTGGTCGTAGTAAGCGAGCATGCGGCTGATTTGATTCGGGTCTTGTTGATTAAGCATAACTTTTACATAGGGTTGATTACCAAGTTCATAGGACGCTCTAATTTGACTGCTGATGAGCGATTGTTGCTCTCGCTGACTATCGACGAGATCGTTTTGTTGATCACCCAATGACGATAAATTCTGTTGGGTTTTTTTTAAGTCATTCTGAAGTAGTCGGATGTTGTTTAAAATCTCGCTGATTTTCTTCTCATTGTTTTCAAGGTTCTGCTCTAAAGATGATTTTTGTCCTTCGGTTGATTCCAACAATTCTCTGAACTTGGCTATCTCAGTTTCGAGAGCTTCAAGCTTTTGTTGAACTTCAATCGGATCAGGGCTCGAAGCTTGCGCATACAAGGAAGTGTGTGTTGCGAATAAAACAAACAATAAGATGAACTTAGTCAGCTGGATTGGTCGCATGGATATCCCTGTGCGGTGAGTTTGTTAAATGAAAAGTGATTTGCCAGTTCATTGGGCGGGCTTAATGCCAACCCTCGGTTGGTTTATCCACTCGATTACTGTTGTCGCGACGCCTGTTGGGTTTCTACCATTGCTATGGCGCGTAAAATTGTCTAGTTCGGACCTACCAACAGTAGCCAATATCCTAACGTTTTATAGTCCCTGCATTATGTAACTCGTATGTAACTTGTGTCTAACGGAGACTGAATTTATTCAGTCTGGACTGCTATCAGATACAAAGAGGGAGCGGCCCGTCATTTCTTTTGGTTGCTCTAAATCCATGAGTGACAGCAGCGTGGGTGAGACATCCGATAGGGTTCCATCATTTCTGAAATCAACGGCCCGATCACCGACGTAAACCAAGGGTACCCGTTCAGACGTGTGAGCCGTATGTGCCTGACCGGAATCATGATCGTTCATCATTTCAACGTTACCATGATCTGCGGTAATCAGGCAGTGTCCTCCGACAGAATTTAGGGCGCTTACGACCCGACTCAAACTTTGGTCCAGACATTCAACTGCTTCGATCGCAGCTTTGAGATTGCCCGTGTGACCGACCATATCGCCATTTGCGTAGTTACAGACAATCAAATCGGTATCGCCGGATGTGATAACGGCGATAAGTTCGTCAGTTAACTCCGGTGCGCTCATGGTTGGCTGTAAGTCATAGGTTGCAACATCAGGCGACGGTATGAGTTTTCGCGTCTCGCCCTCAAACTCATTTTCTCGGCCACCGGAAAAGAAAAATGTGACGTGCGCATATTTCTCAGTTTCAGCGAGTCGAAGTTGGCGCTTGCCGAGTGAAGCAATGTATTCGCCAAGGCTATTTTGGATGCTCATCTTCTCAAAAGCACTGGGTGCATCAATGGATTCAGCATATTGGGTTAGTGTGACATATTGAGAGAGTTTGGGGCGTCGCGTTGGCGTAAAAGCAGAGAAGTCTTTATCGACGAACGCGCGGCTAAGCTCGCGGGCTCTATCTGCACGGAAATTCATGAATAGCACGCCGTCTCCATCGTTGACAGTAACAGACTTGCCGTCAATCAGGATGCTGCTGGCATTCACAAATTCATCGGACTCATCTCTGTCATATGCTGCCTGCAGGGCCTCGACAGGCTGATCAAAGGCGTAATCGCATTTTGCATCGACGATCAGGTTGAAGGCTTGTTCTACTCGATCCCAACGGTTGTCTCGATCCATGGCGTAATAACGACCGATGATCGATGCAATACCGGCTTTCACATTGTGTTTGGCCGCTAGGGCTTGCATGTGTTGTTGCATCTTTTCTAGGGACGCTGCAGCTGACTTGGGCGGAACGTCCCGTCCGTCTAAAAATGCATGCAGATAAACCTCCGATACGCCTTTTTCGATGCCGAGTGCGACCGCGGCTTTCAGGTGATCCTCGTGGCTATGAACGCCGCCGGGTGATAATAGTCCGAAAATATGCAAAGCATTACCCGAGTTCACGAGATCACTCACCATGCTATTGATGGTTGGGTTGTCGAAGAATGTTCGATCGTCGATTGCTTTGGTAATGCGGGTGAAATCTTGGTCGATGACACGGCCTGCGCCAAGGTTCATATGGCCAACTTCAGAATTACCCATTTGACCGTCAGGTAGGCCAACATCAAGCCCCGAGCCTGAAATCAGACAATGTGGTTGGTTTGCCCAAAGGCGATCCCACGTTGGCGTCGTCGCCAGTTTGATTGCGTTGGATTCGACTTCCTCCCGGTGCCCCCAGCCGTCGAGAATAATAAGTACGTAGGGTGTTTTGCCAGGCATCACGTGTGTCCGCTATTAAAAGATAAATTTTACAGACTAAAGGGGTTGGAGAGAATGGGCTGGCAATAACAATTTTTAGTGTATACTTCGCGACTTAAAATTTTGCCTTAAATATTGCGCTTATGATCGATCAAATCTTTGAATTCATCGGTAACCACCTGATCCTTGTTGGTATGTTTGCTGTTTTGCTGATTGCCTTCACAATAAATGAAGGTAAGCGGGGCGGTGCGACCGTGACCATTAGCTCTCTCGTGACTATGATCAATCGAGAAGACGCAATGGTTTTAGACATACGCGATAGCAAAGATTTTTCCCAGGGTCACATTATTGATGCAATCAATATCCCCTACAGTAGTTTTGAGCAGCGCTCGGGTGAATTAGAAAAACACAAAGATAAGCCTTTAGTGGTTGTTTGCAAGATGGGTCAGCATGCCGGTGCTATAGGCCGTAAGCTAAAAGCGCAAGGGTTCGAAGATGTTAAACGTCTGTCGGGCGGCATGGCAGAATGGTCTGCGTCGAATTTACCTGTGGTGAAAAGCTAGCATGGCCAATACAAATCAACAGCCCGTCGTGCTATATACTACGCGTTTTTGTCCTTACTGCGTCCGAGCAAAGGCGCTGTTAAACAGCAAAGATGTTGCTTACCAAGAGTTAGCGGTTGACTCTGATCAAGGTTTGCGTCGCGAAATGATACAAAAGTCGAAGCGTACCAGCGTGCCCCAGATCTGGATTGGCGACACGCACGTTGGCGGTTGTGATGAACTGTTTCAGCTCGAGCGAAAAGGCACACTAGATAATATGTTACAAAACCAAGGTGAATCGTCATGAGTGAGCAGGCAGACGCATCTGCTGAGGGTGCAAAATTTGCACTGCAGAGAATATATGTCAAAGATATCTCGTTTGAATCGCCCAAGGCGCCAGATTGCTTTCGAGGCCAATGGCAGCCAAAAATCAATCTTGAGTTGAACTCGTCGAACAACGAATTGGACACCAATTTGTTCGAGGTTGTGCTGCAAGTTACTGTCACGGCGAGTAGCGCAGAGGACGAGGTGTTGTATCTGGCAGAAGTTCAGCAAGCAGGGATATTCTTGATCGAAGGTCTAGAAGCAGATCCGCTTAAGAAAACCTTAGGTAGCTTTTGCCCTAATGTGCTGTTTCCCTATGCTAGGCAGGCAATTGACGGATTGGTTACCAACGGCAGTTTTCCTGCACTGATGCTCGCGCCGGTCAATTTTGATGCGATCTATGATCACGCCATTAAACAAGCTCAGACAGATTCACAGCAGACTCACTAGCGCGATTTTTTAGATCCTAAGTCACTTGCCTCGCATTCACGGACGAGTGACTAGACCGATCCTGAGTACCCTTGCTGGCGCCATGCCTCATAAATAATCGTTGCCACCGCGTTGGACAGGTTTAGACTTCTGCTATCCGGTAGCATCGGGATTCTAATAAGTTGATCCGGAGTTACTGACGTTAAGACCTCCTGCGGTAAACCACGGGTTTCGGGTCCGAACAAAACACTATCGCCCGGTTCGAAAACAACGTCACTGAAGTTACGTTGTCCTTTTGTGGTAATCATATAGACTTTTTTATCACTATCTTGGGCTTGATTTTGGGCGGTGCGGTTATCTTTACCTTGTTCGTTTTGGTTACGATCATAGTCATAGTAGTGCTGAAGATTCTCATGGACCTGCATCGACGCCCATTCGTGGTAATCCAAGCCAGCCCGACGCAATCTTTTATCGTCAAGTTGAAACCCTAAGGGTTCGATCACATGTAGATGCGCGCCAGTATTCGCGCAGAGTCTAATAATGTTGCCCGTGTTTGGTGGTATCTCGGGTTCGTATAGAACCACATTTAGCCAGGCTGCCTGCTGTGAATCTACTGTTGGTGCATCGCTCAAAATCGTTCCTTCATGCTGTGGTACTAGGTTGGCTGAAACCAAAGGCGCAGCCTAAACTAAACTGTGTCCCTGTGAAATGATACAGATTGTCGAGTTGGGAGTTTTATACACAAGTAAAAAAAGTGTCAGTTTGTGTGTCTTAATCTGGTGTAGCCGGTATCTTTGGCAAGACCTCTGTATCCGACTTGGTAGTCGAGCGTTTCATTGGCTTGATTGTTAAGAATAAAAGCATTGGTATTGTTACTTGAGCCTGCAGCAATGACATTGTAACGCGTTGTTGCATGTCCTTTGACACAAAAGAACTCTGATAAAACCGTGTCAATTGTTCGATCGGTGATATTCAGCTGCACATCGTTGACGGTTTCGATCTGAACGGAGGGCAGGATGGACAGGGAAATCTCCAGCTCTCCCTCTGATCGTTGGCCAATTCTGCCATCATCTGCAGCAAAGCCTGTGACCGGAGCAAATGCAATCGCCATGAGGATGAGTTGTGCGACTATTCGCATGCTGGCAAAACACTCAATTGCTTTGAGTGCCGCCAGCGTTGGCAAGGTCGTTGCCATTTCGTTGAAACGACAACAAAAATGCTGTTCAGCTAAAAATTTCATTACTAATCGCTCATCAAGCACATGATCGTAGAGAACAATGTGTTTTTAATTAAATATCAAGATAAGTGCAATGCAGGTTTTGTGCCTAGTTCCTCTGCTTGAATACATTGATCTACCAGGTGAGTGGGTGCTTACAAATATTTAGCTTCGGGGGTAGAGTGACAAAAAATGACTAAAAGTGGCTACACTGCCGATGCTTTTTTGGTATTTGATCCGTTTGTGAGGCTAGAGTAGTTGAATAACGCGGATCAAGCTGTTTGATTTGATGCTTAGGTTGGGCGTTTAGAGAGATTCGATAAGAAGCCTGTATCGGAGAAGCCGAAACACTGCGTTTAAATTGGTTCAACCGTCAAATTCAGATCTTCACCATCTCTAAGCCAAGTGTATCGCGTTGATGCATCTTGGCAGGTTCGAGTGCCTGGGTATGCTGTGCCACCCAGTAGTTCGTTGCAATTAGCCGGCATTGTGTTTTGTTGTGCGACTTGTTGGAAATCAACGAGTTGTGGTTGAACGTTGACAGAAAAGAATATGGTGTTTGCGGTGCTGTTGTCGGCAACGACTTGGGTGCTGCCAAATAAAAGTATGGGCGCTAAGACTAAAAGTGGGGGCCAAATTTGTTTTTGTTTTTGCTTATGTTGCTTATGTTGCTTATGTTGCTTATGTTGATCCTGACGGTGTTGCATATTTAAGGTTCAAATAATTCAAGCAATCATTAAAGGGGTAATGCTTCATTAGATCAACAACCGCCTGTCTGATTTTCAGTTTATATGTCCTCCATATCCAGATCATTGATCTTGCGTGTCAGTGTGTTTCGGCCCCATCCAAGAAGAATTGAAGCGTCATTCTTGCGACCGCCCGTCTGTTTTAACGCGGCTTCAATCATGATGCGCTCGAATGCCGGAAGCGCGTGCATTAGCAGCCCAGGGTCGCTAGCTTTGTGCTGAGATAATTTACGACTTGCCCAGGTTCGCAGTGACTTCTCCCAATTGTCATTGGCAGGTCCTTGCGCCTTATCTTGAACGAGTTCCGGTGGCAGATCGTCGATAACGACATCTTTGCCGGTCGCCATCACTGTTATCCAGCGGCAAAAGTTTTCAAGTTGTCGGACGTTGCCAGGCCAGGGAAGGTTGGTGATGAAGTTCATTGTCTGTTTGGTGAGGTTCTTTGCCTCTTCGTTGAGCTCCTCTGCGGCTTTTTGCAGAAAGAAATTTGTCAACAAAGGTATGTCTTCTTGCCGTTCTTTCAGTGTGGGGATGTGAATGCGAATCACGTTCAATCGATGATATAGGTCTTCTCTGAAGCGATTCTGTGCCACTAGCTCCTCAAGGTTTTGGTGCGTTGCTGCAATGATTCGGACATCCGCCTGAAGCGGTTCGTGTCCGCCAACTCGATAATACTCGCCGTCAGATAATACCCTGAGTAAGCGTGTCTGAGTTTCCGCCGGCATGTCGCCTATTTCGTCCAAAAACAGGGTGCCTCTGTTGGCCTGCTCAAATCGGCCCTTGCGAGAGGCATTTGCGCCGGTGAAAGCGCCTTTTTCATGGCCGAATAGTTCTGATTCGATTAAATCGTGTGGGATCGCCGCCATATTCAGCGCGATAAACGTGTTGCCTGCTCGCGGGCTGTGTTTGTGTAGCGCTTGTGCAACTAGTTCTTTGCCTGTGCCGGATTGGCCGTTAATGAGCACTGTGACATTTGATTTAGACAAACGCCCGATAGCCCTGAAAACCTCCTGCATTGCGGGTGCTTTGCCGATAATCTCTGAATCTAGTGAAGCATTATCGGGTACGGATGTACTTTCTTGTTTCTGGCTATGGTCGATAGCTCTTTTGACGATAGCAACAGCTTCATCAACTTCAAAAGGTTTGGGAATATATTCGAATGCGCCGCCTTGGATTGAAGAAACGGCACTTTCCAAGTCCGAATGTGCCGTCATAATAACAACGGGGATGTCTGGATAACTTGTTTTGATTCTCTCCAAAAGATCGAGTCCGTCCATGCCCGGCATTCTAATATCAGAAACAATTGCGTCAGGCTGAGCCGTCGTTAAGTCTGAAAGCAAGCTTTTACCATTCTCATAGCATGTGACGTTTAGTCCGGCTTGGCTGAGTGCTTTATCTAAAACCCATCGAATTGATCTCTCATCATCGACAACCCATACGTTGGTTGCGGTGCTCATTGCTGTTGCTCCAAAGGTATAATTATAGAGAAGGCTGTTCGGCCTGGTTCGCTGTCGAACTCGATCATTCCTTGATACTGATGAATGATTGATTGGGCAACCGAAAGACCGAGTCCAGTGCCGTTCGATCGGCCGCTAATCATGGGGAAGAAGAGATGCTCTTTGAGTGTCTCTGGAATTCCAGGTCCGTTATCGATGATGTTTACTTTGATAACAATTTTATGTTGTCGCGATCCTACTGTGAACAGGCGCTCAACTCTCGTGACAAATGTCAGCTTAGGGTTCGGCATACCATCGAGGCTTTGCATGGCGTTTCTCGCGATATTGAGGAAGACTTGAACGAGTAGCTCAGGATCTATATTGATATCTGGAATACTTGGGTCGTAATCTCTTCGAATTTTAATAGGCGGTGAGGCTTCAAATTCAATGAGTTTGCGCACGCGTTCCAGCACTTCATGTATGTTGATGTCTTTTGGTTTTGGAAGTGCTTTGGGGCCAAGCAGGCGATCAACAAGAGAGGTTAGTCTGTCGGTCTCGGAGATAATGATATCGGTGTATTGACGTAACTCGTCGTCGTTCAGTTCTCTTTCAAGTAGCTGGGCCGAACCACGGATGCCGCCGAGTGGATTTTTTATCTCGTGAGCGAGCCCTCTGATCATTTGCTTGGTGATTTCCTGGTGGCTGTTAAGGGATTCGTCGCGGTCAATTCGTAGGTACCGGTCTAATGGGTAGATCTCGATAAGTAACTGCGGCCATTCATTGTCGTTTATCGGTGTGACGGCATAGTCACATGTGATGAAATGCCCGTTTAATAGTTCGAGTTTTACTTTACGCCGCGTGAATTTATGACCGGTTTGAAGGGCTTCAAAAAGTATTGCCTCAAGGTCGTCAGATTTGACGATAATCTCAGAAATATGCTGGTTAAAGGCACGCTTACCCGATACCTCTAGCAGGCTCTCAGCGGATTGGTTAATAAATCGCAGGCTCAGACGATGGTCCAATGAAAGAACAGCGATGCTAAGGTTATTTAAAATGTGCTCTGACATTTAGTCTCTGATTCAATACGGGTCATGTTTTTTTGTGCGACAAAAATAAAGCGCAGCCTAGTTTGGTGCAATGGCAGCCAAAATTTTTGCAATCGTCTAAGACAAAGCAAAAACCAAACCAACTCTTGAAGTTATTGATTTATAAAGTAAACCAGTATTTAAGCTTATCAGCTCAAGAAGAAATGTGCACCAAGTTAGTGCGACTAGCGTCCGCCGTGGGGTCTGACCTGGCGAACTTGTGCATAGCGAAGCATGGTTATCATGATGCTGTCGCTGGCGATCATGACGGCACCATCTTCATTGATGACTTGTACGGTAAGGGTGTGTGTACCCCTATCAATGTTGGTTAAGGAAAAGCTTCCTGCACCGCTACTCGATTGGACTGGACTGCCATCCATCAGCAACTGTGTTAAATGTTTGGGTTCGAGTCCTGGCTGTAGACTATATGAAACGGTCAAACTGCCTGAATTGCTGCGAATTGCCGCCTCCCGCGCAGGCTCCAAAATTGATAGGCTGCTATATCCCGCTGGTGCATCTTCGGATTTTGGTTTTGTGCTTGGAGTATAGGTCGGAATCGTTTCTGTATAGGTGGCGGTCTCCTTAATTTCAATTTCTTCGGCGTTTTCAGTTACCTGATCCGTAAAAACGACATTGCCGTTTTTGTCGATTGAACGATAGACTTTTTCCTCTGCGACAATCGTCAACGGATTCAGTAACGTGAAACAAAGAGCGACCTTTACGCTTGCCGCAAGTACCGGTTTAAGGGCTGCTGTAAAAATTGCACCGAAGCTCGCATCAAAGTCTGAACCGGCAAAGACATTGTTAGGAAAACATGACTTGTGCGGGAAAAGAGAAGTGAGAGGCGCTACTTTTGAAATCAGATTATTTGAAGTCCGCATATATCCGCCCTTGCAATTCAGTCCATCAGGTATGCATTGTGACGCTTTTTGAGGCAAAAAAAACCCCGCAGGTTATGCGGGGTCTATGGAGCGTCTCGAAAGGTACTAAACGCTGTAGTACATCTCAAATTCAACCGGATGAGTGGTTGAATTCAGCTTTGTAACTTCTTCCATCTTAAGTGCAATGTAGCCGTCGATCATGGAATCAGTGAATACGCCGCCTTCCGTAAGGAACTCTCTATCCGCATCGAGGGCATCGAGTGCCATTTCGAGAGACGAGCAGACTGTCGGTAAATCTTTGAGTTCTTCTGCAGGCATGTCGTAGAGATCTTTGTCTAATGGACCGATGGGCTCGATCTTATTCTTGATGCCGTCGAGTCCAGCCATCAGCATGGAAGAGAACATCAGGTAAGGGTTAGCCGTTGGGTCGCCAAATCGTGCTTCGATTCTAACGCCTTTAGGATTGCCACCTTGGACATAAGGAATCCGGATTGATGCTGAGCGGTTACGAGCGGAATAAACAAGCATCAAAGGTGCTTCAAAACCTGGTACTAATCGCTTATACGAGTTGGTAGATGCGTTTGAAAACGCGTTAATCGCGCGCGCGTGTTTGATGATGCCACCGATGTACCACAGTGCCTCTTGAGATAGATTACCGTAGCCGTCGCCAGCGAAGACATTAGTGCCGTCTTTGAAAATTGACTGGTGCAGGTGCATGCCGTTGCCATTATCGCCAACGAGTGGCTTAGGCATAAACGTGGCTGTTCTGCCGTATGCATGAGCAACATTGAGTACGCAATACTTGTAAATTTGCACTTCGTCTGCTTTTTCCACGAGCGTATTAAAAGTAACACCGATCTCACATTGACCAGCGGTACCAACCTCATGGTGATGTAGTTCAATATCCAAGCCCATAGCTTCCATCGCGGCGCACATAGAGTTGCGAATGTCGACGAACGAGTCGACTGGAGGAACAGGGAAATAGCCGCCTTTGACGCCAGGTCGGTGCGCAAGATTGCCGCCTTCGATTTCTTTATCACTAGACCAAGCAGCCTCTTCAGATTCGATCTGGTACATGGCGCCACTGATATTTGCTTTGTATTTCACGTCGTCGAAGATGAAAAACTCAGGCTCGGGTCCAAAATAAGCCGTGTCGCCGATACCTGTTGAGTTCAGGTAAGCCTCTGCTCGTATGGCAATTGATCGAGGGTCTCGGTCATAGCCTTGTAACGTTGACGGTTCAACGATGTTGCAGCGCAGGTTGATCGTCGTTTCTTCTGTGAAAGGGTCAACAACGGCAGTGCTGTCATCTGGCATAAGAATCATGTCAGATTCATTGATAGGCTTCCAACCAGCAATCGATGAGCCATCAAACATGGCACCGTCTTCAAAAAAGTCCGCATCAATTTTTGCTGCGCTGTTGGTAACGTGTTGTTCTTTACCGCGGGAGTCAGTGAAACGAAGATCCACCCACTTTGCGTCATTGTCTTTGATGAGTTGTAGTGTCTTCTCTGACATTTACGGTCCTCCGATTGAGTTCAGTTTGATTCTAATTTCGAGTTATTGTGGTGCATTTCAAGAAGCAGGCAGGATAAGGCATTGTCATTGAAATATAAACCTGAGTTTGCCGCGTGTGCTTAGTTCAGTGACGACTGTGCACCAATAAGGCGCACACAAATAATTTCGCATTATAATGGTGCGATAATCAATCTGCAGCGTGTCGAGGCGCTAGCGAACAAGAATCTTGATCTGGATGTCGTTTTCGTTTTCTTGTTTCGCCAATACTTCATGACCATTTATTCTGCACCATGCCGGAATATCATTTAGTACACCTGGGTCGGTACAGGTCACCGTCAAGGTGTCGCCCGGTTTCAATGTTTTAATCTTATCCTGTGTTTTGATCACAGGCATCGGGCAAAGTAGCCGTTTCGCAGATAACTCATGGTGGCTGGATTCAGTCTTCATCGACGATTCTTCAAATATACCAACTCTTTGGAACCTGTTCGGGCTTCAAAGGCTGGACGTGTAGGATCGACAGGCTGCCGTCTGGCGCCCGCAGCTCGACGTCTACATTGTCTGAGTGACGACCCTGGCCGTATCGGGCCACCAGGCTCGCTGCGACTCTGAGGTCCTCCTGTGTCGTTTCTCCATCGATCAATGCAATCGGGCCGGTGTGGGGTAGCGTTTGCATGGTAAAGAACTCACTGCGATAGCCTTTTAGGAAGTTGGTTTCGCCTTCCTCACGGCTAATTATGACTTTGTAGTTTTTCGCGGGTCGCAGATGACGGCCGACTTTGAGTAGCATAATGTCATCGAGTTCGTATTCGCGTGTGCCGCGACCTTTCCACAAATCCACCAATTTGTCTGAATAGGATTCATCCGTCAAAAAGCAACAACCACCGGCAGGCTGGGCAAAATCGGTGAAGCCAAATTGTTCAGCGAGGGCAATTTGAGGTTTGCGATTTCTGCCATGAAAAGCGTGTAGCTTGTCTCGATCAACCCATCCTTCACGTTCGGGTAACGTCTCAGGTAAATGTTTGGCGCAAAGGGGACGAAGCAGGCGATCTTCAGAGCCAGATTCTCGCGCGATGATGGGCATGGTTGCTTTGCGTTGAGATTTTGGTCTCTGCCCCATGACTTCTCCGGTGATGATAAAGTCGAAGTTGTTTTCTTCCATCCATGCCCATGCCTGCGCCTTGTTCACCATAAATATTTTGCAGTCCAAGCAGGGATTCATATATTGACCGTAGCCATGCTTTGGATTGAGCAAAACATCTTTATATTCTTCGATGACG
Source organism: Pseudomonadales bacterium (assembly GCA_029251375.1). Taxonomy (GTDB): domain Bacteria; phylum Pseudomonadota; class Gammaproteobacteria; order Pseudomonadales; family Azotimanducaceae; genus JAHRVQ01. Next base: position 42,846 of record JAQXDL010000049.1, read on the forward strand.
TCAATGATATGCAGTTTTATTCCCAGCTGTTCAGCAACCCATAGCGCGTTGTTGCGCTTTTCTTTTTGTTTTTCATTCTTGCGAATTGCGTGGGTATGACCTTCAACACAGAAGCCAGTAAAAAAGTTGATGCCTTCAACATGAATGCCTTGTTCCATGATGACTTTTGTCGCCAACATGGAATCGAGTCCACCCGAAATGAGGGATACGGCCTTTTTTGGTTGTGTTGTCATGATTCTTGAGCTGTTGAAGGATTATTTGGGCGCGAATTATACCTATTTGCGATAGTTTGTAATGCTGTCTTTAATAAGCGCGACGCTTCTGTATAATGCCGCGCGTCCTCGCTCGAGATACCCCATGATCCATAAACTTAGAAATATCGCCATTATCGCTCACGTCGACCATGGTAAAACGACCCTCATCGATAAACTCCTACAGCAAGCCGGTGCCTTACAGCGCGGCGAAGAGCAGGTGGAACGCTTGATGGATTCCAACGAAATTGAGAAAGAACGTGGCATCACGATTCTGGCTAAGAATACCGCATTGGAGTGGGAAGGGCATCGCATCAACATCGTTGATACCCCTGGCCACGCCGACTTCGGTGGCGAAGTCGAACGTATCCTATCCATGGTCGATTCTGTGTTATTGGTTGTCGATGCAGTTGATGGGCCTATGCCGCAAACACGCTTTGTCACCAGCAAGGCATTTGCTAACGGCTTAAACCCAATCGTTATGATCAATAAGATCGATAGGGAAGGTGCTCGACCAGATTGGGTTGTCGATGAAGTGTTTGAACTTTTCGATCAGCTAGGCGCTACAGACGAGCAGTTGGACTTTCCAATTGTTTATGGATCTGCGATTGAAGGCCGTGCTGGCTTGTCGATGGACGCCATTGAAGATGACATGAGCTGCTTGATGCAAAGCATATTGGAGCATGTACCTGCGCCAGATGTTGAACTTGAAGCGCCATTCCAGATGCAGGTCAGTGCACTGGACTATAATAGTTATGTTGGCGTCATTGGCTTGGGGCGCATTCAGCGTGGCACGATTAAAAAGGGTGCGCCTGTTTCGATTATCTCCGCCGAAGGCGAATTGAGGAAAGGTAAAGTCCTGCAGGTAATGGGCTATCAGGGTCTTGAACGGCAAGAAGTTGATCAAGCAGGTGCAGGAGACATCGTCTGTATTACCGGTCTTGATCCGTTAAAAATTTCTGACACGATATGTGACCCTAGCGATGTTGTTGCGCTACCGCCGTTGGTTGTTGATGAACCAACAATTTCAATGACATTCCAAGTTAACACCTCTCCCTTTGCTGGCAAGGAAGGTAAGTTTGTTACTAGTCGAAATATTAGTGAGAGACTGCAAAGAGAGTTGATTCATAATGTTGCTCTCCGAGTTGAAGCAACTGACTCTGCTGATCGCTTCAAAGTGTCTGGTCGTGGTGAGCTCCACTTGGCTATTTTGATAGAGAATATGCGCCGAGAAGGTTTCGAGTTGGGTGTTTCAAGGCCGGAAGTCATCATCAGAGAAGTCGATGGTCAGAAACAGGAGCCTTTCGAGAATGTATTGTTAGACGTTGAGGAAAATCATCAAGGCGCGGTCATGGAAGAAATGGGTCGAAGAAAAGGCCTGTTAAAAAACCTTATGCCAGATGGCAAAGGTCGCGTACGACTTGAATATGAATCACCTAGTCGCGGACTGATTGGTTTTAGAACCGAATTCTTAACCATGACCTCGGGTACCGGTATAATGACCAGTATATTTGCTCACTATGGTGAGATCGTCAGCCAAGAGATTGAAGGGCGAGCAAATGGTGTGTTAGTCGCCATGGCAACAGGTAAGGCGCTTGCCTTTGCATTATTTAACCTGCAAGCAAGGGGTCGAATGTTTATTGATCCGAATACAGACGTCTATGAAGGTCAGGTCATTGGTTTACACACGCGGGGCAACGACCTTGTTGTTAACCCTCTAAAAGGTAAGCAGTTGACCAACGTACGTGCTTCAGGAACGGATGAAGCGGTAACCCTTAATGCGCCCGTGAGGCACACGCTCGAGCAAGCCATCGAATTTATTGATGACGATGAATTAGTCGAGATTACGCCTTCCAGCGTCAGGATTCGAAAGAAGTTGCTGACAGAAAACGAGAGGAAAAGAGCAGGGCGCGAATAGGTGCCTGTTCGCCTTGTCGAAACAGGTTTCTAAATAAGCCACTAGGTTTGAACGGACGAAGACATGCTACCACTGTACCCAGAGATTAAACCCTACGCTCGACATACAGTTGACGTAGGTTCAAACCACCAACTCTACGTCGATGAGAGTGGTACCCCGGACGGCATTCCCGTGTTATTTGTCCATGCTGGACCGGGATCTGGTTGCGAGTACGATAGTCGTTGCTTCTTTAATCCTGAAAAATACCGCATTGTTCTATTTGATCAACGCGGTGCCGGTCGTTCAACCCCGCATGCAAGTGTTACCGACAATACTACCCAACATCTAATTGCTGACATGGAGCAAATTCGAGAGTTTCTTGGAATCGAGCAATGGATGTTGTTCGGTGGCGGCTTCGGCTCGATGCTTTCGTTGGCGTACGCTCAAGCACATCCAGATAACGTTCTCGCCATGGTCATGCGGGGCGTCTTTCTTGGCCGTCAAGCGGACATCGATTGGATATATCAGGACGGCGCAAGTCGATTTTTCCCCGACCACTGGGAGGACTTCGTTTCACCAATAGCAGATGCCGATCGAGGCAACATGGTTGCTGCTTACCAGCATCGCATTGACGGCGACGATGAACTGGCGCGAATGGCAGCAATTAAATCTTGGTCTCGATGGGAAGCGGACTGCTCAACGATGCATCCTAATGCGCGTCTTTTAAAGCATTTTACCGACCCCGTACGAGCGACGGCTCGCTCCAAAATTGCTTTGCATTATTTTAATAACCAATGTTTCCTTGCAGATAACCAAATACTTGACGCGGTTGACAAGATCCAAGATATCCCAGGCATTATTGTTCAGGGTCGATACGACATGGTTTGTCCTTTAATTAATGCGTTTGACCTACATGAAGCGTGGCCAGTTTCGCAGTTGTTCATCGTTAGAGAAGCGGGCCATTCTGCGACGGAACCCGTGCTTATTGATGCGCTTATTCGGGCAACTCGTGACATGGCGCTTCGATTTGAAGCCGATTTTGGTGTCTAGACCCTCCGTTTGGATGTTCCAGTAGAACTGTAAAGGAAAACTTGATGTGAGAGCTATTTTGCAGCGAGTGAGCTCTGCTAGCGTTCGAGTCGATCGAGAGTTGGTTGGCGAGATAGACAAAGGCATACTGGTCCTGTTGGGCGTCGAGAAAGGCGATACCTCCACCGAGCTCGAGAAACTTCTCAATAAATTGGTTAACTACCGAATCTTCAATGATCAAAATGGTCATATGAATCTCAGTGTCACGGACGTGCAGGGTGAGTTGTTGATTGTGTCTCAATTCACTGTGGCCGCTGATACTAAGAAAGGTTTGAGGCCTTCCTTCTCTTCCGCTGCTTCCCCAGATATTGCCGAAGTTCTCTATGAGGAGTTTGTCGAAAGGGCGCGTAAATTATGTAAACGTGTCGCGGTTGGTCGCTTTGGTGCAGACATGAAAGTGACATTGACGAATGACGGGCCTGTGACGTTCTTGCTCACGACCTAAGCTCTAGTTGCTAAACCTGTCGTTAAACCTGTCGTTAAAGCTTTTGTTAGACCTGCCGCGAGATCTTCTGCTGGTTCTTTATTAGCCCTTCTGCCAAACCTTTTTGTAGTAAAAACGATGACCTTGGCTTAGATATGCTGGCCTTGGGATACTCAATTATTACCGAGGTCTATCAACTTTCAATGCTCATCGGCTTCTTAATCAAGGTGGAAAAAAGTATACCGAGTTCAAACAGAATCCACATGGGTACGGCAAGGAGCAACTGCGATATGACGTCAGGCGGTGTTAGCAACATGCCAACAACAAAGCAGCCAACAATCACGTAAGGCCGCTTTGATCTGAGACTTTTTACGGTACTTGCGCCTGTTGATACGAGTAGAACTGTTGCTATCGGTATCTCAAACGCGATGCCAAAGGCAAAGAAGAGCTTTAAAACAAAGTCGAGATAACGATTGATGTCAGTCATGACTGTGACGCCTTCCGGTGCTGCACTTGTGAAGAAGCCAAAAATAAGCGGAAAAACAACAAAGAAAGCGAAGCAAATTCCAGCGTAAAACAGGATCACACTTGAAACCAGCAGGGGGACTGCGAGTTTCTTCTCGTTCGTGTATAAACCTGGTGCGATGAAACTCCAAAGCTGGTGCAAAATATAGGGGATGGCAATGAATATTGACAGAACCAGTGTCAGCTTGAATGGTGTCAAAAATGGCGACGCCACTTCTGTCGCTATCATTGACGTGCCTTCTGGTAGATAGGCGCGCAAAGGCATGGAAATGTATGCATACAATTCGTTGGCAAAATAAAATAGCGGTAGAAAGATAATGAGTACTGCAACAATACTATGCAGGAGGCGAGTGCGGAGCTCGATTAAATGTTCAACCAAAGGTTGGCCTTCATCAACTGGGTTCTGATTGCTTTGGCTTGTCACTGTTTTGCTCTGAGATTGTATTGGAAGGGTCGCTTTCAGTTGGTGTGTCTTTTAGATCGTGCTCGGGTGTATCAGTCGTAGTCGTCGGATCCGTTCCAGTTGGTTTTTGAATCGCTTCTTGGCTGCTTGTATCTAACATTGAGCCTGCGATATTTTGAGGTTTAATGGCGTGTTTTACGTCAGAAATTGAGTTTTCTGCGCTGTTGAGTGCTGATTGGATTTGCTCTTTTGTTTCGCCTAAATCTTTTAGGACCGATTCGTTGTGGAGTTGAGCGCGTATCTCGTCAGCGCCAATCTCCTGTTCGATCTCTGTTTTTATATTGGCGAAACTCCGTTTGATTCGTCCCAGCCACAGCATGATGCTCCGAATAGTTTCCGGGAGTCGGTCTGGCCCTATGACAACCAGCGCAACGACGCTGATGAGCAATAGTTCGGGGAACCCAATATCAAACATGCGTGTTTAAGATTCTTTCTTTGCTTCTGACTTTTGGGCTTCGCTTGTCGAAGTCGCTTCTGGAATGGAAGTGGGCTCATCAGCTTTCAATTTAGGCTGTTCGTCCTCGTCCATTGCCGATTTGAAACCCTTTATCGCCGATCCTAAATCACTACCTAGTGATTTTAGTTTGGTAGTTCCAAATAACAGCAATACAATGACTGCGATGATGATAAGTTCCGTTACGCCAAATGACATGTTATTTCTCCGCTACAATTAGGTGGATTCTACACCGAATAGTTATGATTTCTTCCTACCTGCTTTCTCTACCAGACCAGATGTACCGAAACGGGAGCCAAGTTCCTCGAGGATCTCGTCCGTTGAAATGCCGAGGTGACTGGTCATCACCATCGTATGGAACCATAGGTCTGCGGTTTCTTTGATAACCTCGCGGCGTCCGCTCTGTACGGTACCTGAATTAGCCTTTTGTTCAGTGCCCATGTCTTTCGCTGCGATGATTGTCTCGGTGGCTTCTTCACCAACTTTTTCAAGGATCTTGTTAAGGCCTGAATGGTACAAACCAGAAACGTAGGAAGAGCTTGGGTCAGCGATTTTTCTCTGTTCCAACACCTTTTCAATGCGATTGAGGACGTCGTTACTCATATGAAATTGCTCTTCTTTGCAGCACCTGTCTGGTAGGGCTCATTGACCATAAATTTCTTCTGGAGACTTAACTACCGGGTCAACTTCATGCCATTCGCCCTGTTTGAATACCCGATAAAAACAGGATTCTCGACCAGTGTGACAGGCAATACCTCCCGCTTGTTTGACTTGCAATGTTATCACATCCCCATCGCAGTCAAGACGAATTTCAGAGACTTGCTGTATGTGTCCTGATTCTTCGCCTTTGTGCCATAGTTTTGCCCTTGAGCGAGACCAGTAAACAGCTTCACCGCTTAAGACGGTTTGCTCTAGGGCTGTTTGGTTCATCCAGGCAACCATTAGGATACGACCAGAAGTCGCGTCTTGTGCAATGGCAGGTATGAGACCATCTTGTGAAAATTTGACTTCGCTAAGCCAACTGGGATCGGTCATGACAATAACTAGCGGTGGTTTGGGGCAGGTGAGAATAGCATGTCATGGTTTGATAAACATCCAGTAGATGCCGAGGCTGCCGAGCACTGATGCCCCGATAACCGCCTCTTGTTGTGGCGCAAGACCCGTTAAAGGCAGCGTGAGAGCTAGTAGTGCAGCGATCAATACTAAACCGCCAAAACGGCTGTAGCTGCGCTGCTTACGATTGCGGCTGAGTTCATTGTTTAGCTGATTTAGAAGTTTTGTTTGTTCACTATTGTTGCGGCTTAATGATTGCACCTCTAACAGAGCGTTGTAAGCAAGTTGCGGCACATCTGGTAGCTGAGACAACCATTTTGGAGCGTTCTCACTGATTTGTTCAAGCACATGACCGACGCCAAGACGCTGTTTCATCCAATCTTCCATAAAGGGCGCCGCGGTTTCCCACAAATCCAGATCAGGATAAATTTGTCGTCCCATACCCTCGATGTTCAGAAGTGTTTTTTGTAACAAAACCAACTGAGGCTGAACCTCCATATCGAACCGTCGAGCTGTTTGAAACAAGCTAATTAGCACACGGGCGAATGAGATATCTTTGATCGGTTTCTGAAAGATGGGTTCACAAACACTGCGTATCACCGATTCGAATTCCCTCACATCCGTTTCGGCAGGAACCCAGCCACTTTGAACGTGTAGGCGAGCAACCTCGAGGTAGTCCTGATTGAAGAATGCGAGTAAGTTTTTTGCTAGATAAGCCTTATCATCTTCTGTGAGTGAGCCAATAATGGCGCAATCTATACCAATGTAACTCGGATTTTCCGGGTCTGATATATCGATAAACACGTTGCCAGGGTGCATATCAGCATGGAAGAAATTATCTTGAAACACTTGAGTGAAGAAAATTTCGACGCCAAGGTGTGCGAGCTTTTTCATATCGACGTCACGTGCTTGCATCTGAGCGATGTCGGCAGAGGATATGCCGTAGATTCGCTCCATCACCATGACATTCTCTCTGCAATAGTCCCAATAGATTTCGGGCACATACAGTTTGCCACTGTCGAGCCAGTTCTTTCGCAATTGGCTTGCGTTTGCTGCCTCCAGTTGTAGGTTCAATTCATCGAAGATGATTTTTTCATAGTCAGATACAATTTCATCAGGGTGTAGTCTAGACGCGTCAGCCCATACCTTGAGTAAAATCTGCGCCAGAAGGTGCATGACTTTAAGATCCTGTTGGATCGATTTTTCAATGCCTGGTCGAATGACTTTAACGACAACGTCTTCGCCACTCATGAGGGTTGCCGCATGTACTTGCGCCACAGATGCTGATGCGAGCGGGGCGGACTCAAACTGACTAAATACTGTCTCGATAGATTGACCTAGGCTGTCTTCAATTACCTGACGCGCAAGTTTTTCATCAAAGGGGGGTACCTGATCCTGAAGCTTTTGAAGTTCATTCGAAGTGTCCGCGTCAAAGAGGTCCCTACGAGTTGAGAGGACTTGGCCGAACTTGACGAATATGGGGCCCAGTTCTTCAAGTGCGCAACGCAGTGCAACGGCGACTTGAGGATGTTTGATCGGGACTGCTTTGATCGGGAACAACAAAAATTTTAGCCACAGGGGCTGTGAATTCTGCGGCAGGAGCCGGTCCAGTCGATACCGAGTGACAATCCACAAGATTTTGAGAATCCGCAGGCTTCCCATAGGATTAAGTTCTTGCCTTCCTGCCGACGTGAATAGCGGCAATACCGTTCAAAATGTTGTGGTACTCACATTTGACGAACCCTGCGTTCTGCATCATTTGTTTCAATGTCTCCTGATCAGGGTGCATCTTTATAGACTCAACCAGATAACGATAGCTTGACTCGTCTCCGGTCAATGTTTTGCCTATCTTTGGCCACAGGCCCGAAAATTTGTCGTAGGCATTTTTTAACAGATCATTTTTCGGTTGAGAGAATTCAAGTACGACTAGCCGACCGCCTGGTTTCAAAATACGCAGCATTGAAGCTAGAGCAATTTCCTTTCGGGTCACATTGCGTAATCCAAAAGCCATGGTAATCGAATTGACCGTGTCATCAGGCATGGGTAGTTGCTCGGCATCGGCCTGAAGATAGGTGACATTGTTAGCAATGCCTTCATCGAGCAGACGATCTCGGCCTTGGGCAAGCATTGATTGATTGATGTCACACAATATAACGTGGCCTTCGTCACCGACGAGAGGCACGAGTCTTTTGGTGAGGTCGCCGGTACCGCCCGCTAGATCAAGAATGACGTGACCTTTGCGAGCGACAGTGAGTTCGACAGCAAACTGCTTCATGAGTCGATGGCTGCCTAGAGACATGACATCGTTCATCAAGTCATATTTGCCCGCTACAGAATGAAAAACTTCTGCAACTTTGCCTGCTTTTTCCTTGATAGGTACGGATTTAAAACCGAAGTGTGTTGTTTCATCATCATTCATGTTTTTATTTTACGCCTGCGTGGACATAAGTGCGAGCTATTGCCTTTTTGCTGCGAATGTTACTGACCTATGGCTATAAACTGGGGTTCTCGGGACTGACCGGCTTGCTCGAGTTTTTGTAGATAGTCCGCCCAATTTTGGGTTTGGTTCGCACCCAGTTCGCTTAGGTATTGCCAGCTAAATATGCCGCTATCGTGTCCATCAGAAAACTCAATTCTGATTGCATAGTGTCCTTGGGTGACAAGATCAGCAATTTTGACCATCTTCTTGCCGTGTTGCAGTACTGCCTGATCAGCAGAGTGCCCTTGGACTTCAGCGGACGGAGAGAAAACCCTAAGGTACTCGGCTGGAAGATTGTATTGAGTGCCGTCTTCGTAACAAAGTTCAAGTACGCCGGATACCTGATGTAATTTGACGTCAGTTGGGATCATTGTTGGATTCCTTCAATTAAGCTGGGCTGACAGATCACAAGCAAGCTTGCCAAGGATGGGTTATCTACCGCTACAGAATGAAACGACTCAGGTCTTCATCTTTTGCGAGTGTATCGAGTTGTGTATCTACATAGCTCGCATCGATTTCAACCACGCGTGGGTTCTCGCTGCCTTCGAAAGATACATCTTCCAGTAGTTTTTCCATCACCGTATGCAGACGTCTGGCGCCGATATTTTCTGTCCGCTCGTTCACTTGCCAGGCAATAGTGGCAATTCGATTTATGCCTTCTTTGGTAAATTGTATCTCAACGCCCTCAGTGCCCAGTAATGCCTGGTATTGTTCAGTCAGCGATGCGTTGGGTTCCTCTAAGATTCGCTCGAAGTCTTCGACGGTGAGTGCGTCCAATTCAACTCTGATTGGCAACCGGCCTTGTAATTCTGGGATGAGGTCGGAAGGTTTGCTGAGATGGAATGCGCCGGAGGCGATGAACAGTATGTGATCCGTTTTCACCATGCCGTGTTTGGTTGAAACGTTACAACCTTCAATCAGCGGCAATAGGTCTCGTTGAACGCCTTCTCTCGAAACGTCAGCGCCTCCGCCTTGGTCTGCTCGTTTAGCGACCTTGTCCATCTCATCAATGAACACAATGCCCGTTTGCTCAACAGAGTCTATTGCCATTGCCTTTAGATCGTCTTCATTAACCAGTTTGGCTGCCTCTTCGTCGGTCAATTGCTTCAAGGCATCTTTGACGTTGAGTTTCTTAGTTTTGCTTTTACCGGGGTTCATGGAGGAGAACATATTTTGTAACTGACCTGTCATTTCTTCCATGCCGGGTGGGGCCATGATTTCGACACCCATGGTGCTGGCTTTGATGTCTACTTCGATTTCCTTGTCGTCGAGTTCGCCTTGTCGTAGTTTCTTTCGAAATAACTGACGCGTTGCTGAACCGGTAGATTCATCGTTGGAATCGCTAGAGCGGGCGGGGGGCAGTAGCGCGTCCAACACCCGTTCTTCTGCCGCATCAGCGGCTCTTTGTTCGACCTCTTTCATGCGTGCTTCTCGCAGCAGCTTCATGGCCGCCTCAATTAGGTCGCGAATGATGGATTCAACATCCCTACCGACGTAACCGACTTCGGTGAACTTAGTGGCTTCTACCTTGACGAAGGGCGCTGCAGCCAACTTGGCTAGTCGTCGTGCAATTTCAGTTTTACCAACACCGGTTGGTCCGATCATCAAAATATTTTTTGGAGAAATTTCCGCACGCAACGTTTCGGGCAATTGCAGCCTGCGCCATCGATTACGTAATGCGATGGCGACAGCTCGCTTAGCACTTCCTTGGCCGATGATGTGGTTGTCCAGTTCATGGACGATTTCTCTAGGTGTCATATTCGACATGTCACTAATCTCTATTATTTTGTTTCATGGGGAGTAATGGCTAAAAGGTTATTTCTTCAATTGTGCGGTTGTGGTTTGTATAAATACAAATGTCGCCAGCGATCTCTAACCCCTTTTCGACAATGTCTCGAGCACCCATCTCTGTGCTGTCGACGAGCGCTTTGGCGGCTGATTGGGCAAACGGCCCGCCAGAACCGATAGCCATAATGCCATCTTCAGGTTCTATCACATCACCGTTGCCGGTGATGATTAAAGACGCATCTTTGTCAGCGACCGCGAGCAATGCTTCTAATCGACGCAAAGCCCTATCAGTACGCCAGTCCTTTGCCAGTTCGACTGCCGCTTTGACGAGATGACCTTGATGTTTTTCTAGCTGACCTTCGAAGCGTTCAAACAGCGTAAAGGCATCAGCGGTGCCACCAGCGAACCCAGCGATAACGGTATCTTTATAAAGTCGACGAACCTTTCGGGCGTTACCCTTCATAACGGTATTACCCATGGATACCTGACCGTCACCACCAATGACGACGGAGTTTTTACGGCGTACGGATAAAATCGTTGTTCCTCTATACTGTTCCAAAGGAAATCCTTTTTGTCTGCTAAATGATTACGGTAAGTTTTCTGTCGTGACAGCTCTATGAAGGCCACTCAACATAAATGGGCAGCCTAAGGTTAAGAGATTGGGGCGTGTGTCGGGTATTTCAAGCATCCTTCATCGTCGCCAAACTAAATATTATTGACCGATTCGAATACTGATCGTTTCGATATTCTCCTCGGCCAGCTTAGCCCGGGTACGATCGTGTTCTAATTTAGATTGGAGTGGCCCAACCATGACTCTATGCCATTGGATGTTGTCTCGATTGACTTCCTGAATAAATACGGCCATTCCCAATAAAATCAATTCGGCTCGCAGTTGATCTGCATCCGCAGCTTTTCTAAAAGAGCCCGCCTGTAGTGCATATGTGGACTTATCATTAACCGCGATTCGCTCGCCCTTAGCTGAATATTCTTCAACAACGGGTACTACTGACTTTGGGAACATCTCGTAGAAATCGAATGAGCTGGATGCATCTAAGGCGCTCTTATCGCCGGTGGTATCTGAAATAATATCTGCTGTTGGCTTGCCGATGTCAGAGGCTGCGTCTGGCGGGACGACTTTCCACAGATAAACTAAAAAGGCGGCAAAAACACCAAAGACAAATCCGATCAAAAACCAGGATAAACGAGACAATTCATTGCTCGATTCTGTCGAGTTGTTGTGTCTTTTTGCGAAGTCCTGAGCCATATCTGTAATTTGATAAGTAGAAGGTTGTTATTGTAGCAAACGAATCACTAAAGCAGGTCAATTGGATCAACATCAAGTGACCAACGAACCATTCTTTGCTCTTTATTGTTCTCAATGAGTGAAATTATTTTCGCCAAGATTGAATTCAGTGCCTTTCGATTACTGCTTGAGATCAGTAATTGGGCCCTGTACTTGCCATCACGTTTTTCCATTGTTGATGGAATCGGTCCTAACACCGAGACTGAGGGGGCATTTCTATTCTGCGAGCCTAGTGCTGATGAGACGACTTGAGAAGAAGCGAGGCTGTTGAGGAAAGCCATGGCAATGCCATTTTTGGTTGCCTCGGCGCGAAGTACAGCTTGAAATGAGTAGGGTGGCAAATCATATAGCCTGCGTTCGTCTAGCAGGCTGTTTGCGAAGGCTTCGTAGCCATCTTCGATCAAAGATTTTAGTATGGGCTGATCTGGAAATTGGGTCTGAATTGCAACGGTACCTTGTTTCTTTTCTCGACCAGCCCGTCCGCCAACTTGCAGAATGAGTTGGCCCATTTTTTCGATAGCACGAAAATCTGAACTATAAAATCCACTATCGACATCTACAATTGCGACCAGCGTTACATCGGGAAAGTGGTGACCTTTGGCAAGTAGTTGTGTGCCTACAAGAATAGCCGGTTCACCTGCCATAACCTGCTTAGTTAATCTTTCCATCTCGCCTTTGCGACGAGTTGAATCACGGTCAATGCGGATGATGTTTGAGTCAGCAAAACGGCCCAGCAGCGTTTCTTCAAGACGTTGCGTGCCAGCGCCAAGCGGAACAACATCGCGGGAACCACAGGGCTGACATAGTCTGTTGGCTTGCTTAGCAGCACCGCAGTGGTGGCAGATAAGTTTGTTTTGGTTCATGTGAAAAGTCATGCGCGCGTCGCATCGCTCGCATGCGGCTATAGCACCACAACCATTACAGATTAGAACGGGCGAGTAGCCACGACGATTAAGAAAAACAAGCACCTGGTTACCAGCATTAAGATGCTGTTCAATGAGCTCGAACAGGGGCTCTGAAAAGCTGTTATCCATCTTTTGGTGCTGCGTACCTATGACTTGGTAGTGCGCAACATTTGCCTTAGTCGGGCGCTCAGTCAGTTTCGATAATTTATATTTTCCAGAAACAGCGTTGCTTAGCGATTCGAGCGAAGGTGTGGCGCTACCCAGAATGACGGGTATTTGCTCTTGATGTCCTCTAAACACGGCGAGGTCTCGAGCGGAGTATCTGAATCCCTCGATCTGTTTAAAAGAAGCGTCATGTTCTTCGTCGACAACGATGATGCCCAGTTTGGACATAGGCGTGAAAATGGCAGAACGAGTACCAATGATGATACCTGCACCTTGTTCTCTAGCTTGCCGCCAAGCGTGAAGCCTTTCTTTATCCGTCAAACTCGAATGTAGCGCGTAGATCGGAACGTTGAAACGGCTTGTGAACCGTTCAATGGTTTGAGGTGTTAGGCCTATCTCAGGGACTAAGACTAGGGCTTGTTTTCCCTGCCGAAGAACAGCATCGATAGCCTGTAGATAGATTTCAGTTTTACCACTGCCTGTTATGCCAAACAGTAGTTGGGTGCCTGGTGTAAGAGCCGTTTTGAGCGCATCAACTTGTTCGTTCGAGAGCGGTAGCATGTCGGATTTTTGAGGATTACTTGAATCGAAGTGCGACACACTGACGGTTTTTGAGTCCCACTGGATTAGTTCCTTCGCGATAAGGCTGCGAATAGTTGCCGTTGTGGTTTCATAGCTGTCGAGCGCTATTTTGCTCAAACCCTCAGGTTGGCTTAGGAGTCTGCTGAGTAGCTCTGATTGTCGCGGTGCACGTTTGAATGCGGTTTCATCAAATTGTTTGATAAGTGGCACCAACACTTTTTCTGTTTGGTCAATTGCGTCGCCCTGCCTGAGTAATGCCGGAATGGCGCTTTGAAATACCTCGCCAATCGGATGTTGATAATAATCAGTAGCCCAAAGGCAGAGTTTGAAAAGTACGGCATCCAGGAGTGGTTGATCATCGACAACACGAAGAGCGGGCTTGATTTTATCGACGGCAATTTCGTTGGTATTCGAGGTCGAAATTAGAAGGCCAATGAGTCTCTGGCGGCCGAAATTGACTTCGACCCTTACGCCGGGTGACAAATTGGCGGGATTCATGCCTGCCGGTGCAAGATACTGAAATGTGCGTCTCAGCGGCACCGGTACTGCAACATCAAGGTAGACTGGATTCACGTGATTTTGGTGTCTTTATCTGTTGGGTAAATTGGGGCGTCCATTATGCGCTGATTTATTGAAAATTACGCCTGCTTCAGCACACGTTGATTCGTTTAGTAATCGCCTAATTCCACTTGCGATTGATTTATTCTCTGGTATGATTGCGTCCCTCGCGAGAGCCTAGGTAGAAAAGAGATAAGATAATGAAAGCAGATACCCACCCAAAATACGAGCAAATCACAGCTAAATGCAGTTGTGGTAATGAGATTGTGACGAGCTCTACGATTTGTGAAGACATCCATTTGGATGTTTGTTCGCAGTGCCATCCGTTTTATACCGGTAAGCAGAAAATTCTAGATACAGCTGGTCGAATTGACCGATTTAATAAACGTTTTGGTGGCCGTGGCGGCAAGTAAAACGGGCGTTCAGTAAAATGAATCGAATATAAAAGGGGTGCCAAATTGGCGCCCCTTTTTTTTAGTATTTTTGACCTTTTGCGAGTAGTTTTAACATAGCTTGATCAAATAAAAGATACGTATGCCGTCTTGTGCGGTTTATAGTCAAAAATAGTTATATACGGTCCGCGACTGTTCTTCTTTCCCATGCACGACTAATCAAATAACTAAAAGGAAACATACAGCTAATGTCTGATAAAGAATCGTTGAGAGCACGGGCACTTCATTATCATTCTAATCCAACACCAGGAAAAATTGCCTTGGCGTTGACGACGAGTGCGGAGAATGCGGACGACTTAGCTTTAGCCTACTCACCCGGAGTGGGAGAGCCCGTCAAAGATATCGCTGCTAATCCTGAAAAGGCCTACGAATACACGTCGAAAGGAAACTTGGTCGGTGTTATTAGTAACGGCACCGCCATTCTTGGTTTAGGTAATCTTGGTGCGCTAGCGAGTAAGCCGGTGATGGAAGGCAAGGCGCTCTTGTTTAAACGCTTCGCCAATGTTGACTGTTTTGATATCGAAGTGATGACTGAGGATGCTGATGAGTTTGTTCAGACCGTGGCGAGAATCGCGGTGACCTTTGGTGGCATCAATCTTGAAGATATCGGTGCACCCGCCTGTTTCGACATTGAAAAACGCTTAAAGGCGATGCTGGATATACCCGTTTTCCATGATGATCAACATGGTACGGCGATTGTGACTGCGGCGGGTTTACTTAATGCACTTACGCTGCGTGGTACCGAACTCAGCGATGCAAAGATTGTGTGTCTTGGCGCGGGATCCGCAGCAATAGCAATTTTGAAGTTGCTATCTGTGCTTGGTGCGTCGAAAGAGAATATCTACGTACTTGATTCTAAGGGCGTTTGCCACACTGATCGCGACGATCTGTCTATCTACAAACAAGAATTTGCTCAGAAAACCAATAAGCGAACACTTCAAGACGCCTGCCAGGATGCTGATGTGTTTATTGGCGTATCAGGTGCGAACTTAATGGATGGTGATAGTTTAATGGCGATGGCAGCCAATCCTGTTGTCTTTGCAATGGCGAATCCGGATCCTGAAATTACGCCTGAAGCAGCACGAGCGATACGTGATGATGTCATTATGGCAACCGGACGGTCTGACTATGCGAATCAGGTTAACAACGTGCTGTGTTTCCCGTTTATGTTTCGTGGTGCTTTGGATGTAAGAGCGACAGACATTAACGAAGAGATGAAGATGGCGGCGGTCAGAGCGATCAGTGAGTTAGCTAAGGAACCTGTTCCGGCAGAAGTGATAGCCGCTTACGAAAATGTTGATCATCTTGAATTTGGTCGAGATTACATTATCCCGAAGCCGATGGACCCTCGCCTATACTCTCGCGTATCGAGTGCTGTCGCTCAAGCGGCGATAGACTCGGGTGTGGCTCGACTGAAAACGTTACCAAATTACGATGAGCCGCTTAAACAGTAAAAATTTGAGGCTGCAGGGTCAGCTTGAATGCTACTGATTTGTCCGTTGGCATCGAAGCTGCAACGGATAACGGCCTTAGAAAAGCTGCTGTAACTGATCTTGTGTTTCTTCTTTCTTCGCTAGAGCCGGCGGCAAAGCCGGTGCTAGCTCTGCTCTAAAAATCTCAAATATGCCTTCAGGGTCCGTTGTTTCGGTTCTTAGTCCTGTAATAGGATCTATTTTAACCGTTACCAAATTGTCAGGAATTGTCATCGACGTCGCATCCTCAGGGCTTGGCAAAGCAACTTTCATGTACTCGATCCAAGTTTCCAGTGGCGTGGTAGAGCCCCATTCACGGCTGCCAACCGGACTATTGTCATCAAAACCAGTCCAGGCAGTTGCGACCAAATCGGGCGTATAACCAGAGAACCAAATGTCTGCATCGTTGGTAGTTCCGGTTTTTCCACGCAAATCAGACCTTTTCAGCAGGCGCCTAGCTTTCGTACCCGTCCCCCTATTGACGACATCGAGAAGGATGCTGTCCATTACGTAAGCAACTCGTGGCTCAATGATCCTGTCGGCTGGCGGTAATCCATTACAAACCTCACCCGCTAACGTATCGATTGAGAAGGCTGAGCTTTCACAAACGGTGGATGGACTAGCCTTGAACAGTACGTCTTCATTGATCGAATCGACTTCAGAAATCAAGTAAGGATCAACCTTATAGCCGCCATTGGCGAACGCAGCATATCCTGTCGCAACTTCTATTGGGGTGAGGGCGATCGTTCCGCCACCAAAAGCGAGCTGAACATTACGCGGAAAAGTCTCCGTGTCGAATCCAAAACGTTTGACGTAGTCGATCGCATTGCCTGCGCCGAGATCGAGTATGACCCTGAGAGAAACGAGGTTGATAGATCGATAAAGTGCTTCCCTCAGTCTAATATTACCGTAGAACTTATCACCGGAGTTTCGTGGCCTGTAGACCTCTTCTTGTTCGCCACCTGGTAAAACTATGGGCGCATCATTATAAATCGATGCGGCGGTTAAGCCATTTTCCATAGCGCCAGCGTAAAAGAAGGGTTTGAAATTTGAGCCCGGCTGTCTTCTCGCCTGGGTGACATGATTATATTGCCGGGCACGAAAGTCGAAGCCTCCTACGAGGGAGAGAATGGCACCATCAGTGGGATTCAAGGAGACCAAGGCACCTTGAATATTCGGTACTTGGCCGAGAGAAGCGAGGCCGGTCTGGTCGACTTGATAGCGGATAAAATCACCCACATCAAGGATATCAGCGGCTTCTTTTGGGTGAGGACCTCGAGTATCAACTGTTAAATAGGCCCTGGCCCATACTAAACCCTCCCAGCCGATCGTTACGATCTCTAGGTCTTGGGTCAGTATATCTACCTCTTGCTCTCGCACCTCAAGAACGATTGCAGGGAGTTGGTTGCCTAACGCTATCGCTTTATCAAGGGTTCTAATAAAGTTGGCCGGGTAGCCATATTCTTTTGCCGCAAGAAATTCAGAGGTACCATCAATGCTATTGTATTCTGGTCCTCGGTATCCATGGCGGCGATCGTATTCTAGCAATTTCCCCTGTAGAGCATTCTCAGCTGCGATCTGCTTTTGACTGTCAATAGTTGTTCTGACGACAAGGCCTTCGTTATATGCGCTGCGTCCGTATTCATTCAGCAAATACTTTCGGACCATTTCTGCTGCGTAAAGCGCCGGTAGATCGATAGCCCGATTGTGCACGCTGGCTGTGATTGGCGCGCTTACTGCTTCTTCGTAGGCTTCTTGAGTGATTGAGTTTTGCCCCAGCATGCGAGAGAGAACCAAATTACGTCTTTTTAGTGCGCGCTCTGGACCGTTGATGGGATTGCCCGCTTCAGGTGCCTGAGGAATACCGGCCAACATGGCGATTTGAGCGAGGTCTAAATCGCCGATGTCCTTTCCGTAGTAGGTGTTCGAGGCGGCTTGAATACCGAAGGCGTGTTTGCCGAATGGTATGATGTTGAGGTAAAGCGCGAGTATTTCTTGCTTAGATAGTTCTTTCTCTAGTTTTAAGGCGAGTAGCATTTCTTTGAACTTTCGAATGAATCGACGTTCGGTATCACCGGAAACGTTTTTGACCAATTGCATAGTAATTGTGCTGGCGCCGGTCTTAATGGAACCTTTATTACGGACAAGTTGCCAAATTGCGTTCGAAAGTGTGACGAGGTCGATACCACTATGTTCGAAAAAACGTTTATCTTCTGTGTCGAGTAGAGCATTGATTAATGATGTGGGTATTTCTTCGAAGGTAATTGGCATCAATCGTTCGCCAAACTCTTGAATCAGTTTGTCGTCAGCGGAGTATATTCTCAGAGGCGCCTTTATTTTAACTTCTTTAAAAGTTGCCGCATCTGGAATTTGCGGATTTAAATACAGAAATGCAGCAGCAAGAACCAGCACGATGGACGAGAAAAGTCCGAATACTGTCCAAACAATGGATGCTGCCAAAGATCTCATCTGCAATTTTTTACCTAGGTGGGTAAGCGCAGCATTATAGAAGGAAAGTAACGCGAATACCCTAATTTCCTTGGCTCTATGAACAAAGATGAAGCAAGTGGTATGCAATCCCCGATCAGCGGTAGGTTTTTGTAAATGTTAGTCTCGGAGAGCGAAAACTAGGCTGGTAAAAGATGAAAAATAATAAGTAAATGAATGGATTACGCCACTTTATTCAATTAAATTGTTTGTGCTAGGGTTGAGAGTGTTATTTAATGTTAATGTGCATAAATCTGGCGTAAGTCCTCGTGCTCAATAGGAATTTGCATTGTTTAGTTTTTTAAATAAAGGACCAACCAGCATGCTGGGACTGGACATCAGTTCCACTTCAGTGAAATTATTGGAGCTAAGTCGATCCGGCGGCAGGTATCGAGTCGAGAGCTATGGCGTTGAGCCATTACCTAATAATGCGGTCGTCGAAAAAAATATCAGTGATGTTGAAGGCGTCGGTGAAGCAATTGAGCGACTGGTAGCAAGGTCGAAAACTAAAGTTAAAAATGCCGCCGTAGCTGTCGCAGGGTCCGCGGTCATTACCAAGACAATTGAGATGTCTGCTGCTTTAAGTGAGCAGGAGATGGAGAACGAAATTCAAATTACAGCGGATCAGTATATTCCGTATCCGCTCGACGAGGTCGCCCTGGATTTTGAAATCCATGGTGTTTCGCCCCGAAGTGAAGAGCTGGTAGAGGTTCTTTTGGCGGCCTGTCGACGAGAGAATGTCGAGATGCGCCAAGATGCACTAGAGCAAGGTGGGCTTAAAGCTAAAGTCGTCGATATTGAAGCACATTGCATGCAACGCGCATTTGGATTGGTTCGCGACCAGTTCGTGGGCGAAGGCGATCAAGAGAAAGTGATCGCGATTGTTGACATAGGTGCAACGATGACGACGTTGAGTGTACTGACTGATTCTGGCGCACCCTATACACGCGAGCAGCTTTTTGGCGGCAAACAGCTGACCGAAGAAATTCAGCGTCGATATAGTCTTTCTGTCGAAGAGGCAGGCCTTGCGAAAAAGCAGGGTGGACTACCTGACGACTACGAGAGCGAGGTGCTGGAACCTTTCAAAGAAGCCGTTGTTCAGCAGGTAACCCGATCTTTACAGTTCTTCTACTCCTCCAGTGCATATGATGATGTCGATCATATTATTCTGGCCGGCGGCACAGCCTCTATTGATGGTCTGGCTGATAAGGTTTCGGCTAAGTTAGGAACGCCGTGCACAACAGCAAATCCATTCGTCAACATGGCACTTTCGTCAAAAGTGAACGAAGTAAACCTTAATAATGATGCGCCGGCTCTGATGATTGCCTGTGGTCTGGCAATGCGGAGTTTCGATTGATGAACCAACAACCGCTCCAGATCGTTCATTCTAATGTGTCTAATCGACTTCTAGAGGCCTTAGCTTTGATAAGTATCTCGGCATCTTTTAGATATCGGAGGCCCGATCATGGCTGATATCAAAATCAATTTACTGCCTTGGCGTGAAGAAGTACGTCAAGACAAGAAGGACGAGTTTCTTCGTGTGCTTGTCAGTGTTGTGGTGTTCGCGGGTGTCATCGTGTTTGGCGTGGACAGATTCTACAATGCGGAAATTGACTCGCAGAATAGTCGAAATGCCTTTATTAACAAAGAAATCAAGGTGCTTGAAAATCGCATAAAAGAAATCAACTTGTTGCAGCAAAAGCGCAATGAGCTTTTGTCTCGTATGCAGGTTATCCAAGAGCTCCAGGGTAATCGGCCTATTATTGTTCGGATTTTTGATGAATTGGCGCGTAAACTTTCTGATCGCGTCTTTTTTCAAACATTGACTCTGAGAGGCAAAGAAATGGCTGTAAGGGGTGTTGCAGAGAGCAATAACCGTATCTCCAGCCAGCTTAGAAATTTTGATGAGTCAGTATGGTTCACTAGTCCGAATGTGACGGCGATTAATGCTGATACGCAATTTGGTCCGCAAGCGAGTGTCTTCTCGTTAAGTGTGACGCAGAGCACACCTGTGAAGGAAGAGGAGTAGTCGCAATGGCAATTGTAGTTGAAGACATCCTCGACAGTTTACGTAACTTTGATATGGATCAGCTTAATGATCTTAATCAGGTGGGTTCCTGGCCTACGGCGGTCAAAGTCATAATATGGACGTTGGTGTTTGCAGGCACCTTGGCAGGGGGATATTTTCTGCATGTCACAAACTTGCAAAATGATCTTCAACAAGTTCAGCAAAAAGAGAGTCAGCTGCGACAATCCTATGAAAAGAAATTTTTTGCAGCAGCGCATTTAGATGGGTATCGAAAGCAGCAGTTGCAGATGGAAGAGTCATTTCAGGCCATTTTGCGGCAGTTACCAGGCGACACGGAAATTCCCGGCCTGATTGAAGACATTACCCTTGTCGGCCTGAAAAATGGTTTGTCTTTTACAAGCATCGACCTGCAACAAGAGAAAATGCACGAATTCTATGTCGAGAAACCGATAAGGATTGTTGTTAATGGCCGTTACCACGATCTAGGTGCTTTCGTTAGCGACGTTGCTGACCTTTCTCGAATCGTAACATTGCATGACTTTTCAATTTCGCCAACAAGGGCGACTAGACCGCAGGAACAAGGGGGTATGTTGAAGATGGAAATACTCGCTCGAACCTATCGATACAACGATGACAGGAGCTAGCATGATGAGTGGCTTAGTTCCCCACTGGGTTCATCGGATGCGACCAAAGCATCTACTGACGTGCCTGATGATTATTGCGTTGTCAGGCTGTGCGGGCGGAGATGAGTTCGCTGACATTAAGAGCTTCATGGCGGAGATAGACAAAAAACCGAGAGGCAGTATTGCACCCTTGCCCGAATTTGAGCCCTACCAGCCGTTTACGTACGGCGCGGCGAATCGACGTAGTCCGTTCGAGCGCCCTATCGTTATTCCAGTAAAGACGGAAGAGCAGCGTCGAAACGTTGGTGTTAAACCTCCGCAAGATCACGTCAAACAATATCTGGAGAGATTTAATCTAGCCGGCATCCAAATGGTCGGCACATTACAACAAGATGATTCAACTTGGGCACTTGTTCTAGACGATCAGGGTGGTGTCCATCGTGTACAGGTAGGTGATTACATGGGCGCATCTTGGGGCAAGATTGAAAGTATCAACGATGCTCGGATAGATATCACCGAGATTGTGACCGATGGTGTTGGTGGCTGGCTGCGACGACCGAGAACAATCGAATTAAATGGTAATTCTGAATAGATATGCGTAATCGGGGGCATACGATGGCATTCACGACAAAAATTAATGTGACTGCAAATGTGAGGTGGTTTCAACCGACCTTACGGTGGGCTGTTTGTGCGGTTCTCTTGCTAGCGTCGACAATTTCGTCAGCAGCGGTGCAAATGCAAGATATTGAGTTCTCCACCTTACCCGGAGACAAGATAGCGATCCGTATGATCTTTGACGGTGCGCCGCCCGTTCCGACCGGATACACGATCGAACAACCAGCCAGAATCGCGCTTGATTTGATTGCAGTGACGAGTGGCTTAGACTCTAAATATCATACCCTAGGCAGTGGCAACGCGCGCAGTGTAGCCGTGGTCGAAGCCGGTGACCGAACACGTGTGATTGTTTCTATGACCGAGTTAGTTGCCTACTCGACTCGGGTTGAAGGTAACGAATTAATGGTGTTAGTCGGTGCCCAAGATGGTGCAACAATGGCAGCGATTACCGAATCTGGTGGAATGTCTGAAAATCTAAGCGGCGCTTCAACGAACTATGTTTCTAGAGCGCAGGCTCTTATTGAAGATATTGACTTCCGACGGGGTGAAAACGGTGAAGGTCGGGTCATTGTCAAACTAAACGATCCCGGTATTGGCGTGGACGTTTATAGCGAAGGTGGAAATATTCGAGTCGAATTTACCGGTGCACATATTCCTGAGTCACTTCAGCGCCGACTCGATGTAACAGATTTTGCAACGCCAGTACTGTCGATCGACGCGTTGCCTGAAGCAGATAATACGGTGTTAATGATTGAGCCGACAGGCGAGTACGAGTACTTGGCTTATCAGGCTGATGAGCTGTTCACGCTTGAAGTAAAGCCGTTAAGTAGCAGTGAATTTGAGTCTAACCTCGATGCTGTATTTCGCTATCGCGGCGAAAAGCTTTCTCTTAATTTCCAAGACATTCAAATTCGTTCAGTTCTTCAGCTGATCGCTGACTTTACAGATTTGAACTTGGTTGCAAGTGATACGGTCAATGGTCGAATCACATTAAGGCTTAAGAACGTACCTTGGGACCAAGCGCTTGATATCATTATGAAGACCAAGGGTCTTGATAAACGCGAAGTGGGTAATGTTCTGATGGTAGCGCCTGCTGAAGAATTAGCGGCGAGAGAAAAACTGGAGCTAGAGAGTCGTCAACAAATATCCGAGCTTGCGCCATTACGTACTGAATTTATCGAAGTTCGCTACGCCAGTGCAGGTGAAATTTTTGCGCTGTTCGAAAGCAGTGGCGAAGGAGAAGGCGTTCTTTCAGGACGTGGCAGTGTCATAGTTGATGAAAGAACGAATTCCATCATTTTGACTGAAACGACAGACAAGATTAACGAGTTTAGAGCTGTTCTCGAGAAGCTAGATGTGCCTGTTAGGCAGGTGTTGATCGAAGCGCGTATCGTGACCGCGGCATCGAATTTTAGTGAGGCTTTGGGTGTTCGTTGGGGTGGACTCGGTTACAAGATAAACGGTGACAACACAGCAACTGCTGGTGGCTCTTTGACGAGCTCTCAGGAAGTGCGGGATGGCCTACCAATAGTTGGCAATGAGTTCCCTGATTTCACAAGCCCAGATCATCTCGTTGTTGACCTTGGTGTTAGCAGCCCAGATGCAACGTCTTTTGCAATTGGACTTGTTAATGACAAGTACCTACTCGATTTGGAAATTTCAGCACTTGAATCTCAAGGTAGTGCAGAGGTTATCGCTCGGCCAAAAGTCATAACAGCTGATAAGCAAGAGGCGACCATTTCGTCCGGTGTTGAAATTCCTTATCAGGAAGCATCATCAAGTGGCGCCACATCGGTCTCGTTTAAGTCCGCAACACTGCAGTTAGCAGTCAAACCTCAGATTACTCCTGATGATCGTATCATTATGGAATTAGAGGTTAAGCAAGATACGGTTGGTGCTGTTTTCAATGGCGTTCCCAGTATCAATACGAACAATGTTAAGACGCAAGTGTTAGTAGACAACGGAGAGACGATTGTTCTGGGTGGTATTTTTACTGTCAACACCTCGGAATCAGTGACTAAGACGCCTTTCCTTGGTGACCTACCTTATGTCGGCTCTCTGTTTAGACGAAATACGCGTTCAGATCAGAAGCAAGAATTACTGATCTTTATTACACCTCGACTTATTCGAGACTCTTTAACTAGTCGATAGTTTCAATTCGGCGCTAGTTTTCTAGCGTCGCCTTGGCTACAGTTGGTTGCATGGTAGCTGCTTCAAAGCATTTCGATCAAAATCTTTTTCTCGTCGGTCCAATGGGTGTTGGTAAAACAACCATTGGACGCTTGCTTGCGCAGGATTTGGGTTTAAGGTTCATTGATTCTGATCATGAAATTGAAAAGCGTGCTGGCGCGAATATATCCTGGATTTTTGACGTTGAAGGCGAAGCGGGATTTAGAGAGCGTGAATCGATCGTCATAGATGATCTTACTCAACGAAAGGGCGTTTTGATTGCGACCGGTGGTGGTTCAGTTCTAAGCCCCCAGAACAGGCAATGTTTAGTTTCCCGCGGCGTGGTTGTATTCCTTGATACATCGTTGGAACTCCAGCTAAAGCGGACCGAGAAGGATAAGAAACGTCCTCTGTTGCAGAATGTGGATCACACTATCGTACTGAAAAATTTGAAAGAGGTACGCGACCCTATTTATCAAGAAGTCGCTGATCTAAAAGTTTTTGTTGGCGAAGACGGTAGCAGAAAAATAGTGAATGCCATTGTTAAAAAACTTAAAGATGAAGCTCTACTAAAAGAGTAGTTGCATGTTGATGTGAGCTATTGAATTGCTCACGGCCCAGGAAAGTAGTCATGGAAATTGTTAACCTTGAGCTCGGACTAGATAGTTACCCTATTTATATAGGCCCTGGCCTGATTCAAAACGCCGAACTTCTTACTTCCCATATCAAAGGCGATCGTGCCCTGATCGTCACAAATGAAACGGTGGCGCCACTCTATCGAGAGCAGCTTGAGAACTCGTTGCCGGATATCAATGTTGATGTCGTCGTCTTGCCTGATGGTGAGCGATTTAAAACCTTGCAAACACTGACGCTAATCTTCGATGCATTGTTGCAGAATAAACATAATCGCCAGACAACGATTATCGCACTAGGCGGCGGGGTAGTTGGTGATATGGCAGGTTTTGCCGCGGCGAGTTATCAACGTGGCGTTGATTTCATTCAGGTACCGACCACTTTACTGTCACAGGTGGATTCGTCCGTTGGCGGCAAGACAGCGGTGAATCATCCGTTGGGCAAAAATATGATTGGTGCGTTTTATCAACCACAATGCGTTTTCATTGATACTAATACGTTAGCTACCTTGCCCGCTCGAGAGCTCTCTGCGGGTTTGGCGGAAGTGATTAAACATGGCGCGTTAGGTGATCGAGCATATTTTGATTGGTTGGAGGCGAATATTGACGGGCTTTTGGCAATGGATGCTCAATGCATTGCTCAGACAGTGAAACGCAGCTGCGAGATTAAGGCTGAAATAGTCGGCCAGGATGAGAAAGAGCATGGCGTTCGAGCATTGTTGAATTTTGGTCATACCTTTGGTCACGCCATAGAAAACGGACTTGGGTATGGTGAATGGCTGCATGGCGAGGCTGTCGGTGCAGGTATGGTGATGGCAGCCGATTTATCGGTGCGGTTGGGTATGTGCGATAAGCAAGATGCACAAAAACTCAAAGACCTCATTGCAAAAGCAGGCTTGCCTATTGCGCCGCCACCAGGTCTCGTTAATCAGTTTACGGAACTGATGGGACGTGACAAAAAAGTGTCAGATGCTGGCATGCGGCTTGTGCTACTCGAGGCGGTAGGCAATGCAAAGCTTGTTGATAATGTCGACGGTGCCATGCTGCAACAGACCATTTCCGGGTCTGATCGTTTACTGTCCTGACAAAATACCGCACAGCGGACTTCAATAGACGTCATGGAACAATCAGCCGGTCGGGTCGAAGGATGTCTCCATCGAGGCTGAAGATCGTCAAAACGAGACACTTGCAATGCAAAAAGGCCGAGGCATGTGATTAACATGCCTCGGCCTTTTTGATCGTGCTTATCTCTCTGTTTACTGTGTTTTTTAGCACTTTTTGCTATTCATACACTATGGGTCGTCTTACTTAGGTGTTCTTTATGGCAGTTGAGTGTCGCCCATCAGTTCACGATCAATTTCTCTTGCTGCTTCACGACCTTCATTGATAGCCCGCACAACGAGTGATTGACCACTACGACAATCTCCTGCAGCCCAAACCTTGTTTTGAGATGATTTGTAGAGGCCTTTGATTGCCTGATAGTTGCTGCGTTCATCGTAGGCGATTTCGGTAGGATCGGATGCGTAGTGCTCAGGTCCTAAGAAACCCATTGAAAGCAAAATGAGATCGGCTTCCCATGTTTTCTCTGTGCCGGGAATTTCTTTAAAAGAGGCGTCAACGTTAACGGTCACGACACCTTTAAGGACGTTGTTCTCGTCACGGATGAATTCTTTACTCATGATCGAGTAAACACGTGGATCATCTCCATACTTCTCAGCTGCCTCCGCATGACCGTAGTCAACGCGATAGATACGCGGCAAACCGATTGGCCAGGGAGCGTTGTCTGGACGCTCCGTCGGTGGCTTTGAAAGTAGTTCAAAGTTCACGAGAGACTTGCAACCGTGCCTCAAGGAGGTGCCAATGCAGTCGGTACCGGTGTCACCGCCGCCAATCACAATGACATGCTTATCCTTGGCGGATATAAAGTTACCATCAGTGAGTTTGCTGTCTAATAAGCTTTTGGTATTGGGTAGCAGGAAATCCATTGCGTAATGAACGCCATCACCTTCGCGGCCTGGTATCGGTAGATCGCGAGGTAGTGTTGCTCCGGTCGTAAATAGCACTGCGTCGTTGTTGGCGACGAGATCTTTCACATCAATATTGTTACCAACATCAGCGTTGACAATAAACTCGATGCCGGCTGCTTTCAAAACATCAACACGTCGATCAACAACCGTCTTTTCAAGCTTCATGTTTGGAATACCGTACATCAGTAGCCCACCGATGCGATCAGCACGCTCATAGACAGTCACCAAATGACCAGCCTTATTCAGTTGGTCGGCAGCTGATAAACCAGCAGGGCCTGAACCGATAACGGCGACAGATTTACCTGTTCTGGAACTCGGCGTGTTGGGTTTTACCCAACCTTCGTCGTAGCCTTTGTCGATAATGGCACATTCGATATTCTTAATAGTCACGGCGGGATCGTTGATACCCAGTACACAGGAGCCTTCGCAAGGCGCCGGACAAACGCGACCAGTAAACTCAGGGAAGTTATTTGTCTTGTGCAGGCGATCTAGTGCATCTTCCCAGCGACCGTGATACACAAGGTCGTTCCATTCAGGGATCAAGTTATGAATCGGGCAGCCATAGGAAACCGGTGGCGCCGCATTTACAGTATTCTGAGACTGGCAGAAAGGTACCCCACAATCCATGCAGCGAGCACCTTGCTGTTGCAGGTGCGCATCGTCGTGCGGGGTGTAAATCTCGCCATAGTCCGCCAAGCGTTCCATCGGATCTCTATAGGGTTCGACTTCTCTGTCGAATTCTTTAAAACCTGTGGGTTTACCCATAACTCTCTTACTACCTAATGTTCGTTGATTAGCCTGTGGCGGCGCTAATGTCGTTTTCAGAAGCCATTTCCATCAATACACGTTTGTAATCTGATGGCATGACTTTAACGAAACGTGTCAGTTCAGTTTCCCAATTTTCGAGAATGTTGCTTGCGACTGCAGAACCAGTGTAGGTCAGATGATTTTGGATCATCGTATGCAACTCAGCTATATCGGCTTCCGCCGTCATACCCTCTAACTCGAAGGTGCCCGTATTACATTGTTTGGCAAAATCACCTGCTTTATCCCAAACATATGCAACACCGCCACTCATACCTGCGCCAAAGTTTCGGCCCGTGGCACCAAGAATGACAACTCGACCACCGGTCATGTATTCACAGCCGTGGTCACCAATACCTTCAACCACCGCGGTAGCGCCGCTATTTCTCACGCAGAAACGTTCTGCTGCGATACCTCTGAAATAGGCTTCACCACTTGTCGCTCCGTAAAGACAGACATTGCCGACTAGAATATTCTCTTCAGCCTTGAATTGGCTCACGGCCGGTGGATAGACAGCGATCTTTCCGCCAGATAGTCCTTTACCCACATAGTCGTTCGCATCACCTTCGACCTTAATGGTGATACCTGATGCAAGCCAAGCGCCAAGGCTCTGGCCTGCCGAGCCATTTAACTTGATGTTAATAGTGTCGTCCGGTAACAGCTTGCCGTTGGTAGCCTTTGCTAACTCGTGCGATAGCATGGTGCCAACAACTCGATTGATGTTGATAATTGGTAGCTCGATATCAACTTTTTCACCGTTTTCCAAAGCGGGTTTTGCCAAAGCAATAAGTTCATTATCTAAGGCCTTTTCGAGACCGTGATCCTGACTTTGGGTTCGGTAGGTGTCGGTGTTTTCAAACACTTTTTCAGCTGGATGCAAAATAGCTGTGAAATCGAGTCCGTTAGTTTTCCAATGATCGAGCGCTTTATTGGTTTCGAGTACATCGGCACGACCGACCATTTCATTGAGTGTTCTGAAACCCAAATTGGCCATAATTTGTCGCAACTCTTCGGCAACCATAAAGAAGTAGTTGACCACGTACTCAGGCTTGCCAGAGAACTTCTTGCGGAGTTCTTTATCCTGCGTAGCAATACCAACAGGACAGGTGTTCAAATGGCACTTGCGCATCATGATGCAACCCTGGGTAATCAGTGGAGCGGTAGCAAAGCCAAATTCTTCAGCGCCTAACAGAGCAGCCATCGCAACGTCTCGACCGGTCTTGATTTGACCGTCAGTCTGTAAATAGACACGTGAACGCAGATTGTTCATGACTAACGTTTGGTGAGTCTCGGCGATACCGAGCTCCCATGGTAGACCGGCATGTTTGATCGACGTGATGGGTGAGGCGCCAGTGCCGCCATCGTGTCCGGCAATAACCAAATGGTCAGTTTTTGCTTTCGTCACACCCGCGGCGATTGTGCCGACGCCAATCTCTGATCCTAATTTGACACTGATGCGCGCCGAAGGATTAGCGTTCTTCAAATCGTGAATAAGTTGGGCGATATCCTCAATAGAGTAGATGTCGTGGTGCGGCGGTGGGCTAATAAGTCCAACGCCAGGTGTAGAGTGGCGTAGTCTGGCAATAGTATTGTCCACTTTGTCACCAGGCAGTTCGCCACCTTCGCCAGGTTTTGCACCCTGAACAATTTTAATTTGAAGTTCGTCGGAGTTTGCAAGGTACCATATTGTTACGCCAAATCGACCGGAAGCAATTTGTTTGATAGCAGAACGCTTTGAATCACCGTTCTCCATCGGCGTGAACCGCTCTGAATCCTCACCGCCTTCACCCGTATTTGATTTTCCGCCGATTCTGTTCATGGCGATTGCTAATGATTCGTGGCTTTCGGCAGAAATAGAGCCAAAGCTCATCGCGCCGGTGCAAAATCGTTTGACAATATCTTTTGCCGGCTCGACTTCTTCAATGTCAATCGGACCGCCATTAACACCTTCTTTAAAAGTTAACAGGCCTCTAAACGTGCAACGACGTGTTGTTTCTTCATTCGTATGCTTGGCAAATTCCGCATAGGAAGCCGCGCTGTTGGTTCGACTGGCAATTTGTAGATGGGCAATTGCGGTTGGGTCCCACATGTGCGCATCACCATCTTTGCGATAGTGGATGTCGCCAGGGTTGGGCAGTACTGGAATAAGGTTTTCTTGACGTTTTGGATAGCCAATTTCATGCCGAACTTCCATTTCTTGAAACAGAACATCGAAATTAATACCTTCTACGCGACTGGCTGTTCCAACAAAGCTGCGGTTGACAATGTCTTGTGCTAAACCGACGGCTTCAAAGATCTGTGCGCCCTTGTAAGACTGAAGAGTAGAGATGCCCATCTTAGCCATGACTTTCAACATGCCTTTAGCGACTGCTTTTTTGTAAGCCTCAACGATGCTTGTATCGGTTGGGTATTCAGTAGCATCCAATAGGTTGTCGGCTTTAGCTTGCCATAGTGCCTCGAAAGCAATGTACGGATTAATCGCGTCAGCGCCGTAGCCGGTTAGTAGGCAATGATGATGTACTTCGCGCGCTTCGCCGGTTTCAAGCACAATACCAATGCGGGTGCGCTCATGGTTGGCGACAAGGTGGTGATGAACGGCACCGCAAGCAACCAGGGCGCTAATAGCCATTTGGTCTTTTGAGATGTTGCGATCAGATAAGATAATCAGAGAGTAACCATCTGAAATGGCAGCTGATGCTTCAGCACAAATTCGATCGAGTGCAGCTTGAAGACCTTCTTCACCCTGCGCTTTGGCAAAGGTTATATCGATTGTTTGAGACTTCCACCCTCGATGATCCATAACCTTCAGTGCTGTTAGCTCTTCATTGCTAAGGATAGGGTGAGGCATCTTTAATCGATGCACATGCTGCTCAGTCGTTTCGAGAAGATTTCCCTCTGGACCAATAAAGCACTCAAGTGACATAACCACTTCTTCTCGAATCGAGTCGATTGGTGGATTTGTGATCTGTGCGAACAATTGTTTGAAATAGTCATATATCATACGCGACTTGTCGGACAAGCACGCTAATGCAGAGTCATTACCCATGGAGCCTAGCGGATCTCTCGCTTCGGTGACCATTGGCAGCAGCATAAACTGCATGGTCTCAACGGTGTAACCAAAGGCTTGCATGCGATTTAGTAGTGTAGCGGGTTCAAATCCGTGCGCGTCTTTAGCAGCTGGAATATCCGCTAAGGTGAGTTTCTGATTGTTCAGCCACTCGCCATAAGGCCGGCGCCCTGAAAATTCCTGTTTCAACTCTTCATCAGGAATCAAACGTCCCTTTTCAAAATCAACGAGGAACATTTTACCGGGTTGCAGGCGACCTTTTTCTTTAACGTTAGCCGGATCAACTGGCAGAACGCCAACTTCAGACGCCATGATGACCTTGTCGTCATTCGTAATATAGTAACGGCTTGGACGAAGACCATTGCGATCAAGGGTCGCGCCAATATAGTGGCCATCAGTGAAAACGATCGAAGCCGGACCGTCCCAAGGTTCCATCAACGCAGAATTATATTCATAGAAATCACGTTTTTCTTGGCTCATATTGGTATCTGATTGCCAAGCTTCAGGCACCATCATCATCATGGCTTCCTGCAGAGATCGACCGGACATGAGCATGAATTCAAGCACGTTGTCGAATGAACCAGAGTCTGAAAAGTCAGGCTCTACGATCGGGAATAATTTTTTAATATCATCGCCAAATAACTCTGAAGCAACAACACCTTCGCGAGAAGTCATCTGATTTTTATT
Source organism: Pseudomonadales bacterium (assembly GCA_029251375.1). Classification (GTDB taxonomy): domain Bacteria; phylum Pseudomonadota; class Gammaproteobacteria; order Pseudomonadales; family Azotimanducaceae; genus JAHRVQ01. The sequence continues at coordinate 73,846 of JAQXDL010000049.1, forward strand.
GCCGCGTAAGGTATTGATCTCGCCGTTGTGGCTCATATATCGCTTTGGTTGCGCACGGTCCCAACTTGGGAAGGTGTTGGTGCTGAATCTTGAATGAACCATCGCCAGATGTGTTTCGAAGCGTTTGTCAGTCAGATCACCATAGAAAGGGAAGAGCTGTGCAGGGGTTAACATACCTTTATAGCAAATAACGTTGGGGGACAGAGAGCAGGCGTAAAGGAGGTGCCCTTGGGTTAGATCTGATCCACGGCGCAGTTTTTCAGTAAATCTGCGACGTATAATGTACAGCGCTCGGTCAAAGGCCTTCGGGTCGTCGAGGGTTGAGGCAATAAACAATTGCTCAATAAAAGGTTGTGCTGCATTAGCCGCAGGTCCGACATCGGCGCCCTGTGGGTCGACAGGCACAATCCGCCAGCCGATAAAGGTCTGCTTTTCCTCTGCAATGATGGCTTCAATGGTATCTTTGCAAAATTGTCGTTCCGTCTCATCCTGTGGCAAAAAAATGTTGCCAACAGCGAATTTGCCCGCTTCTGGCAGGTCATAGCCAGCTTGCTTCGCGATCATTTGGAAAAACGCATGGGGCAACGCCGTCAGAATACCCGCGCCATCGCCGGTGTTTTCCTCGAAACCACATCCACCGCGATGATCCATACGGGAGTTGATATGGTAGGCATCGAGCATTATTTGATGGCTGGGTACACCCTTTATATTGGCGACAAAACCGACTCCACAGGAGTCTTTTTCGTTAGCCGGGTCGTACAGACCAACCTTGTCTGGAAATCCGCCTATTTTCATCATGCTATCGCTAATAACCTATTTAAATACAGTTATCTGCACCCCATTAATTTAGGGGACAGTAATCCACCCTGAGCTAAAACCCAGGTTTAAAATCTTTACACTGGCATTTCTTTCTTTAGGAGGTGCAAAAATGTCGAATCTTTTGCTGACTTACCAACGAATTAGTCGTTTGCTGGTAAGGAAACTCACTGGTACTGGGCTCGTCTGGAGCCATCGCCTTAGTCGAGCAGTCGCCTGTCGGAGGCCTTCGCTTGATGGTCTAAGTAGTCTGAAGGAGCCCCATCTGCGTGGTGCTAGCAGCTATATGGTTCCTTCGCCTGATAAAGCCTTCTTTGGCGAGCCCGAAACAATACCATCAGGATGTGTAAAGTCAAGTTTTTGGTACCCATGAAACATTGGAATACTAGTTATAACATGTTGTTTATTAAAGTAATTTTTGATATTCGGGGTATATTCCGAAGGTGACCTAAAGAGATACGTTGATAGATGTTGTGTGGATTGATTTCGAACAACTATTCAAGCAAGTATTCGAGCAGTAATTCGAGCAACTATTCGAGCAACTACAGATGGCGAAGAAAGCTCGCAGGATCATTCAAAAATGCCTTAGTAATTTCAACGTGCTCAACTTGATCCCAGGGCACTGAGGTTATTCGATTATCAAATTGCAATATCTCCGCGTCAGGCAATGCCATCAAAATGGGTGAGTGCGTGGCGATGATAAATTGGCAGTTTTGAGCTGCCATAGATCGAATCATGGACAGTAAGGATAGCTGTCTGATCGGTGATAGTGGGGTTTCTGGTTCATCTAACAAATATAAACCGTTGCGATGAATGCGGCTCTGCATTACTTCCAAGAACCACTCTCCATGTGACTTTCCGTCGGGTTTTTCGCCATAACGTGAGGTGAATGCGTGTCGTTGTCCAGCGACGGCACCCATGGCGAGTGTCCTACCGTAGCCACTAAGGTCCTTATTGAAATCCTCTGATATCTCATCAAGCTCGGACAATTCGGAACTCACTCGACGGGTAAAGCCGATGGCATCTTCTGCTCTAAAAAACAATTTATTTCGAGGGTGTTTGCGACGTGAAAATGTAAGGTGTTGAGCAAGTTTGCGCGCCTCATTCAGCATCGGTTCTCGCCCAACATCCTGTGCACCGACGTTGGGGCATTTCAGTCCCACCGCAATTGCTTCTAAAAGCGTCGACTTGCCACTGCCGTTTTCACCAACTAAAAAGGTTACAGCTGACCTAAATTCAATTGGCGCAAAAGCTTCGATAACCGGCAGTGTAAATGGATAGCCGTTCGGTAGCGGACCGCTTTTCATCGAAATTCGGTTCAGGAAGACCATTTCTCAGTGATACCCCGTTAAAGGATGTTTGGGCAGTTTAAAACTGCCGCTAAAAAGGAAATATTCAGTATGAAACGGCTAGTTTTGATTTTGTAGTCCATTTTGTCATTTCACTTGCTATAATCGCGCTCTTTTCAAAATCAACGTTCCAAGGACTTAACATGAAACAACCCGTACGAGTCGCAGTAACAGGTGCTGCAGGTCAAATCAGCTATTCATTATTGTTCAAGATCGCCTCGGGCCAGATGTTGGGTCTCGACCAACCGGTGATTTTGCAGTTGCTTGAGATACCTCCCGCAATGGAAGCACTTAGTGGCGTCGTAATGGAAATCGATGATTGCGCATTCCCGTTGGTTCAGCAGATTATTCAAACTGATAATCCTGATGTCGCGTTCAAAGATGTCGACTATGCCATGTTGGTTGGTTCTCGCCCTAGAGGACCCGGTATGGAGCGAAAGGATTTGCTCGAAGCTAATGCGGCGATCTTTTCGGTTCAAGGTAAAGCACTTAATGACAATGCATCGAAGAGCGTTAGAGTATTGGTTGTCGGCAACCCTGCCAACACAAACTGTCTGATCGCACAAAGAAACGCACCGGACCTAGATCCAAGACAATTCACGGCAATGACGCGTTTGGATCATAATCGCGCCATGACCCAGCTTGCGCAGAAGACAGGTAAGCACGTGACAGACGTTAAAGGTTTAGCAATCTGGGGTAACCACTCCGCGACGCAATACCCGGATATCAGTTACGCATCGGTTGACGGCAAAGCGGCAACTGAGCTTGTTGATCAGGCGTGGGTAGAGTCCGATTTTATTCCGACTGTGCAGCAGCGTGGCGCGGCAATTATTAAAGCGCGCGGTTTAAGTAGTGCGGCTTCTGCTGCAAATGCAGCGACCGAGCACATGCGAGATTGGGCCTTAGGTTCAAATGGCGAAATTGTCAGCATGGGTATTTATTCTGATGGTAGCTATGGCATCGCTGAAGGTCTTATCTACTCCTTCCCTTGTATCTGTGAAGGCGGTGATTGGATGATTGTTCAAGGTCAGGAAATTAGCGATTTCAGTCGTGGCAAGATGACTGAAACCGAAACTGAACTTTCAGAAGAACGCGATGCAGTAAGCGACTTGTTACCTTCTTAGCGTTAAACGTAAGCATGATTAAAGGTGCCTGATGGCACCTTTTTTTTGCCTAATTTTTGAGATATCAATGATGTGTAATTTGATCTGCTAAAGGCACGGCGTAGCCATAGTCACTTGAGGTTAGGCACCGCGACTAATGCGACAGTATTTTTTTCGGAGCGGTTGGCCAACTTCAACGACGTTGCTGTGCCGGGTATTAAATAAGCTTGCTCGACTTCCATATTGATATTTTTAGCGCGATTCGGGCCACCTTGCGAAACAACAGAACAACCTGCGACGCCAATCACTAGGCCGTAGTGCTCAATGTTCATCTCATATGCCTGCGAAGGGTTTAATGTCACCCGAATCGCCGTAAACTCCGGAAATTCTGCAATAGTTTCAACCAACACACCTTCTTCGGACTCGATGATTTTAAGGCTAGTCTCAGCTTCCGTATCTATGTCAATTTTATCGAGGACAGTCTCCGTGTCCCAGTGGTCTTGAGTCATGACCTTTTGAGCAAACGATAAAATGTGTCGTTCATAGTGTGCGGTTTGAAACTCGATAACCCTAACGCCATTTTGAAGCGAGTGAGGAATCAAAGGTTTCACGCGAATCACATCACCAACGCGAATTGGTTTCATATTCGTAAACGCGTACATTGCCTCTCGACATTTGATTTCCTCCTCGCAAAGATGCTGAGGCAGTTCAGCGAGCCACTGTCGCTGTTGGGTTGGTGAAACAACTTCGCTCGCCGCATGACCATCGGATTGCTTCTTCGTTTCTAGCAGGCCATCAATTTGGTTTCGCACAGATTGGTACTGCTGTACGGATTGTAAATAAGCAGCTTTGAACGCTTGATCAGTAGGATAAAGTGCGCGTTTTTTTGGACTAAACCCGTAACGTATTTGACCTGTGCCGGAAGGCCAAGCGTCAGAATCGACATGAGTGACGACATACACTTCAATTTTGTGTTCGTGTACTTCGAAGTAAAGCTCGCCATACTGGCTGTCGGGTAAAGGGTCGAGGATTTTTAGAAGCAAAATGTCGGCACTACTTTGACCAGACAAGATGTTTTCATCCAAGTCCAACAGCCAAGGTAAGGGTGTGTCGTTTACTCGGCAGACACCTCTGGCTTCAATGCCTGTGTACCAAATTTCCTGTCCCCATGGCTTCTTTATGTGTTCTGTTTGAAGTTTCCATGGGTTAAGTAAATCGATAGCGTTTACGTTCCAATAATCCATTTGTGTCTTGAAGTGGGCGATTGGATCAGTCTTCTTATCAAAGGCTAAAAATGTATCTTGGTTGTTGATTATGGCCACTTGCCTTGAGCCTTTTTCAAATAGCAATATGACAGATAATTCAACGGTGCCGGTTTGATTCGGTGCTGCGTTGTAAAATTGGTTGTGTGAAAATTTGAAGAGAACACAGCGAGGCACGACATCTGCGTTTATAGCAAATGCTGTTTGCGGGTCTGTAATTAATCCTAATGAAACGATCATAAGCGCATTATATTACGAATTCAGCGTGCGTGTCGGTTTGGGGAACTGTTCTCTGAGATGTTGATCTGGTTTTAGTTTTTAGCGTGTTTAAAAGCAGTGCTGGCAAGAATAAAAACGGCGATGAAAGTGAGTACCATAGCGGCACCGCCACCTAAAAATGCTAATGCACCAAAAATCTCCCCCTCACCATAGGGTGTCGCAGAAACCGATAAGCCACGATTGGATGAAAAGTTACCGGCCCAATAGAAGATGGTGTTGCCCCAGCCGGTAATGATCATTGCCCATCCTACCCAAAAGCAACGATTACCCTCGAGATTGAGTTTATGCATTGCTAGGGCGATAGCGATGATCATAACGCCATTTAAGATGCCGCCAACATGAGCGGCTTGCCAACCCCGTGTTGAGCCAGGTATTGAGACCTCCCAAACAGGTAACGGCCAAATGGTTACCGCATCGAGCAGTGAGAAAATGAGCGCGATACCGGCAACTAGTCCAATGCCCAAGACGATCATACCGTGACCGATAACGCGATAAAATAATTGCGAGGATTGTGACGCATTCAGATCGGTATTCATTTTCATGTCCTATTTCAATGATGACTTGATTGAATCATGTTTAGGCTACCTTCATCCTTTAAACGAAACAATTGGCCGTGAACTACTAGGCGCTGTAAGACTGCTATTTACTTTTCGAGTATCGACAAGTAGATGCCGCGAGTCGAGGCAGAATGTCATAAATGATCAGGTCCGGTTCTGGCTAGCTTAAGTGGTCTAGGTTGAATTAAGCTGACAAACATCGATTCTATCCGACGGTAAATAAGGTTGAACGAGCAATTATTTGAAAATGCGCGACAGGCGAGGGACCCAAGGTTTGATGGGCGTTTTTTCGTTGCTGTCAAAACCACAGGTATCTATTGCCGTCCCGTGTGTAAGGTGAAAATACCGCTTGCCAAGAATGTGGATTTCTATGGGTCAGCGGCAGCGGCGCAAGAAGCAGGTTTTCGACCTTGCTTGCGATGCCGACCGGAATCCGCGCCGGGCACCCCTGCTTGGAAGGGGACATCGACAACGGTCAATCGTGCTCTGCGACTAATCTCAGAAGGGGCTCTGGATTCCGGTTCTATTGGCGCGCTAAGTGATCGGCTCGGAATCACGCCTCGCCATTTGTCCAGATTATTCTCACAGCATATCGGCGTCGCGCCGAAAGCCGTGGCGCAAACACGTCGACTTCAAATCGCAAAAAAGTTACTTGATGAAACACCGTTCTCAATAACAGATATAGCATTGCTATCAGGTTACAGGAGCGTGCGGCGATTTAATGATCATTTCAAACAAGTTTACGCAAGAAGCCCAAGCTCTCTTCGTCAAAAACCGCTTCGTCAAAAACCGCTTCGTCAAAAAACGGTCAAGCCAGACAGTGATATCGTTGAAGAGGGTTTTAACTTAAGACTGAGTTATCGGCCTCCCTTTGATTTCAAAGGTATTCTTAACTTTTTAAAAGTGCGAGCTGTACCTGGCGTTGAGTTTATCGACGCCGCGCATTATCGTCGCGTCATCAAGACTCAACAGGGAACCGGTTTATTGGCAGTTGGCTTGGACGAAGTGGCTCGACAGTTAACGGTCCAGGTAACAGGGATATTGCCTGATGAGTTAGTGCCGCTGCTTGAAAAGGTTAAACGGATTTTTGATCTGGATGCTGATCCGATTGAAATTAACGATGTGATTGGTGCAGATCGTCGAATGCGGAAAATCCTCGCAGAGAATCCCGGTCAGCGCGTGCCTGGTTGCTGGGATCCGTTTGAGATTGCAGTACGCGCGATTGTTGGCCAACAGGTTTCAGTCAAAGGAGCAACAACCGTCATGGGGCGGATTGCTGCAATCTACGGACTTAAAAACCTCGACGGCATTGGCCGACAAGATGTTGATCTAAACGCTATTGATTCAGCAGGGGCTCGTGCGCCAGACAACAAGTTAGTCAAAAATGCACTCGGCATAAGCTTTCCTAGGCCAGAAGATTTGTCTGATCTAGACGTTACGAGTTTGTCGATGCCGACGCGACGTGCGCAGGCTATAAAAGATATGAGTCGAGCGTTAGTCGATGGCGATGTCAGCTTTGATACGTCAGTTTCCTTAGATGAACTCAAGCTTAGTTTGATTAATATAAAAGGCATCGGTCCATGGACAGCTGAGTACATTGCAATGCGTGCGGTAAATGACCCCAACGCATTTTTACACAGTGATCTTGTATTGCTGAAAGTTGCCGCAGCGCAATTTTCGATAGACAAGCCCGATCAGCTGCTGGAATTGTCGAAAGCTTGGCAGCCTTGGCGGGCATACGCAGGTCTGCATCTTTGGCGTCAGGCTGCTAAAAAATAACCTATATGGAGAAGCTCATGAACTATCGATATATGGACTCACCCATCGGCGCGCTGTTGTTAGCGGAGCAGCAGGGCGCCTTGTGCGTTATTGGTTTCCCGTCGGGCAAGGGGCGGGTCATGCCTGAGCCGGATTGGACTCAACAGAATGGTTGCTGCGAAGAGGCGGTTGTTCAACTGCAAGAATATTTCGCCGGTGCAAGAACCGTTTTTGATTTGACCCTCGCGCCAACCGGTACGGCGTTTCAGTTAAAAGTGCTGGATGCGCTGTTAGCTATACCCTTTGGGGAAACCCGGAGCTATGCGGATATCGCTACAAAAATAGGTAGACCAAAAGCCGTTCGAGCAGTCGGCACAGCCAATGGACGTAATCCATTGCCGATTGTCATTCCATGCCATCGTGTTATTGGTACCAATGGCAGTCTGACGGGGTTTGGTGGTGGGCTTGATACCAAAGCTTTTCTGCTCAACCTTGAGGGTGTGCAAGGACATCAATCCAGTTTGTTTGATTGATCAATTTATCGCTGAGTAGAGTAAAAGCAGGAGCCCGTTTGTATTGTCTTGGTAGATTTTAGGTTTTGATGGTTCTGATCTAAATCAGTCGCTTCAATGACATATAGAGGCGAAAACCTCAAAGTAGTCCGGAAACGTCTTAGCGGTCACTTCAGGGCTGTTAATGGTAATTTCCGCATCCGACAAAGATGCTAACGAGAAACACATGGCGATGCGGTGATCGCCGTAGGTGTCGATTGATGCTGATTGAATCTGTTCAGGTGGCTCAATCACAATGTAATCATGTCCCGCTTCGACTTTCGCACCTAACTTTCGAAGTTCGGTCGCCATTGCGAACATGCGATCTGTTTCTTTGACACGCCAATTGTAAATGTTCCGAATAGTCGTCGTGCCTTCGGCAAACAATGCCATCGCGGCGATCGTCATAGCGGCATCGGGAATATGGTTTAGATCCATATCAATCCCTTTCAATGTTGCACCGGAAACTTCTACCCAATCCGTCTGTCGAGATACCACAGCGCCCATCGCTTCAATAGCATCTAGGAACTCAATGTCACCTTGGACGCTATCAGAGCCAATACCGTTAACGCGAACGGTACCGCCAGCAATAGCGGCCGCGGCAAAAAAATATGAGGCGGAAGAAGCATCGCCCTCAATCAGATACGTGCCAGGCGATTGATAGCTTTGATCACCTTGAATGGTAAAGTGTTGGTGGTCTTTGTGATTTGCGCTGACGCCAAATTTAGACATGATATCTAGGGTCAAATCGAGATAGGGTTTGGAGACCTGTTCACCGATTACGGTCACTTCACTGTCCTTTGGTGCTAGGGGTAATGCAAGCAACAGCGATGTTAAGTATTGGCTTGATATGTCACCTTTTATGTCAACTTTACCGCCGCGAATGCTGCCGCCAATAACTCGAAGTGGTGGACAATTCTCTGCCCCAAGGTATTGTATCGATGCACCGAGTTGTTTTAATGCTTCAACTAAGTGATTAATAGGGCGCTCACGCATATATTGATCGCCATCAATAATGAAACTTCCTTGCATCATTGCAAGAATACTTGTCAAAGGCCGAATGGCTGTGCCTGCGTTACCCAGAAAAAACTTATGCTCATTGGGCGCTTGGAATAACCCATCGTGACCGCTTACGACACAACGGCTCCAGTCGTCATTCATCGACAACGAAATACCTAGTTGCGTCAGTGCTTCAACCATCCGTTCTGTGTCTTCGCTACGCAACAGGTTCAATAAAGTTGTCTCCCCTGGCGAGAGTGCGGCAAGTAACAAGGCTCGATTAGAAAGGCTCTTCGAACCCGGCAGACTGATTTCCCCTTCGATACGACTGACCTTAGGTAGTAATTTTTGTGTCATCAAAAGATTCCGGGCGCTCTCGCATCGGGTTGTAAACGTTGCAGGAAGCTATTTAAGTCACTTGCCACTTCTTTTATCGGCGGGCGTCCTGGTTCTTCCAACAACACCTTGCCTGTCTCGTTGTCGACGCTGAGAAAGTATTCTGAGTCCGGGTCGGTAGTTGCGAAGAATGTTGTGAAGGGCAGCTTTGACTGGTTTTTGCCGAACAGATGTCCAACCAAGTTTTCAATGAGACGCTGTGCATCTTCTGCATTCCATAGCAGGATGAGGCTTACCGGTCCTTCTTTTGCTGAGGCCTCTAAGCTTCCTGACCAATAGCTGCTGTAGTATTCAATGACATCGGGATGAATGGGGGCTTCGACGGCGTTGGCGAGACCTCTAAAATCAATGGGCTCGAGTTGCGGCGTGGGCCGCCAATAGGATAACTCGCCATGCTGTTCGATTTCGCAGGGAGAGCACCATTGTTCATCATATTGGGTCGTGAAGTAACCTATTTCCGGCAGAGCCTTGGAAACAAAGTCATTAAGCGTTTCGGTAATCGTGCTCATGCGTGATTGATTGGTGCAGATATAAAGTTAAGCCATTATACATGTTTTTTAAGCACATCGATTTCAATCATCAGGGCATTTTTCAAATGCTTATGCAGGCGGCCAGTGCTGATGATGATCACTTTAGTTAGTCAGACGACCGCTTTTTTGGTGCTTGTTTACGACTGTGGTCTTATTGCTATTGCCGTTTACGAAAGGTTAGATTACAAGCATGACAAAGCCACCAAGACCCCTTTCACTTTACGACTTCCGCATGGAGAGCGTTCGTTATGAACTGATCACTCTTGCGGCGGGTGAGAAAATCATTCGCAAGGCGTTTGTAGCGGGATATTTTTACCATGTTACTTCAGGTTTGGTTACAGCAATTTCTGAGTATCAGGACAATGTCTTAGTTGGGCCTCGGGATACGATCACGCTGGGTGGATTTATGGCTCATGAAATCGTCAATAATTCGGATGCATCAGCCGAATTGCTGATCGGTGCTGAACCCTACGAAGTTTTATCTTGGCTTAAGCCTGCGCCGATCGTATACCTGTTCAAAGCCGATAGCATAAATCCGTTTCAAAAGCGGTTGTTACTAGCGATGGATCTTGTGATCGAAGAAATTTCAAACCCTGAAACACCACCAGATCAGCCGACGCTCGAAAGGACTGCAGAGTTAATCATTTTCTATTTTTTTCGGATGGTCAACCCAGTTGATGGTCGGCTGTACCCATTTCCAAGTGACCCAAGGATTATGGCGTCAGTCGAAGCGATTAATGCCAACCCTGCGCGGCAATGGACAGTCGGTCAGTTAGCTGAGGTTGCTCACATGTCTCGTTCTGCCTTCTCGGATCGATTTCACGCGTTGGTAGGAGACACGCCGATTCGCACGCTTGCGACCATTCGACTAAAAGTAGCGGCACGAAAAATGCTGGAAGGACAGTCAATAGAAAGCGCCGCTAGTCAATCAGGGTATGGCTCTGAAGAAGCCTTTAATCGAGCCTTTAAGCGCCAGTTCAATATTCCGCCGGGCCGATGGATTCGCAGCCTAAATTGACTGCATTCTGGACGATGGATCAATTTTTTAGCATGTCCGCTCATAGTGATATGTGTTATCGCTAGTTAAGATTCTCTTATCGTTAACCAAGTCTGAATAGATATGAGGTGTATTTGATGACGCCAACATCCGTTGCCGAATTGGCCTATGTCGAACTAGGTGTGTCAAGCCTTGCTGATTGGCAGAACTATGCTTCAGACGTGCTGGGGTTGTCAGTTAAGGTCGAGGACGAGTCGCTTCTGCTAAAAATGGACACCTCGATCTGGCGAATCAAAGTTGTTGAAACGGGAGAGGATGATATTCGCTGTGCAGGGTTTAAAATGGCTGATGATGCGTCTATGCATAACATGATTGAGCAACTCAATAATGCTGGGTTCGCAGTGACGCAGGCTAGTATAGCTGAAACAGCCGGCAGGCAAGTTGATTCTTTGGTTAGCTGCCAAGACCCCTTTGGTTTACGCATCGAATTGTATGTGGGTGATCGATCCAGTGAGTTGCCTTTCGTTTCACCGCAAGGTGTCAATGGTTTTGTGACTGGTGATCAGGGCTTAGGACATATTGTTTTGTTCGTTGCAGATGAGCAGGCAGCGGTAGAGTTTTATCAAAAAGGCCTTGGTTTTCGATTGTCTGACCATATTACGATGGGTCCCAAAGGGCACCAGTTTAATCTGACTTTTCTGCATTGTAATCCGCGACATCACAGCCTTGCTTTGGCGCCAGTGCCTCTGCCAAAGAAGCTCAATCACATTATGTTGGAAGTCACGAGTCTTGATGACGTTGGTTATGGGCTCGACCGTGCGACAGCTCAATCGACCCCGATCTCATCCTCCATCGGTTGTCACACCAATGACCAGATGGTCAGTTTTTATATGCAAACCCCCTCAGGCTTTGACATTGAATATGGCTTCGGCGGTATACAGATTGATGACGAAACCTGGCAAACCACGCGCTATGACAAACCGAGTATTTGGGGTCATAAAGGCAATCTCAACTAATTCGATCGTCGAAACTTGCTTCAACAAAGAAGAGGGAAATCAAATTGCCAGCAGCCATTATTACCAGCGACCGAACCTCTGTCGATCTGGACGCCTGTTATAACCCCTCAACGGGGGTGTTAGATAGACGCATTTTTACGGACAGGTTGGTCTATGAAGAAGAGTTGAAACGGATTTTTGGGCGAGGGTGGAATTTTATTTGTCACGATTCTCAAATCCCTGACCCGGGCAATTTCTTCGTTAGTTTTATTGGTGAAGATGAGGTTATCGCAGTTCGAGATAGAACCGACAAGGTAAATATATTACTCAATTCCTGCCCGCATCGCGGCAATACTGTTTGTCGGGCAGAGCTCGGTACAACAAAAAGCTTTATGTGCTCGTACCATGGCTGGAATTTTGATCTGGATGGATCTCTTGTAGCTGTGCCGAACGAGGAAGCATTCTACAAGGGAGGCCTAGATAAAAAAGATTGGGGACTCGAATCAGCCGCTAAAGTGGAAAGTTACAAAGGCTTTTACTTTGCTACATTAGACCCAGATGCTCCATCATTACTCGATTATTTGGGTTGGGTTGGCAAGTTGGGTATCGACATGATGTTAGTGGACGGTCCTATCCGCTTTTTAGATGGTGTTCACAAAAATCGGCTTAAGTGTAACTGGAAGTTCGCCGTCGACAATCTATACGACTGGTATCACGTCAAGGTATCCCATGGAACAGCATTTAAAGTAGGGTTGGTCACAGAAGAAGCGATGGCACCGAATGATCAAATGGTTATTCTCGGTGAATATGGCCACGGCATCGGTGGCCCTGGTTTAACCGTTGAGCGGCAAGCAGAGTTTGACCAGAGGCAGACGACTGGAGAAGGTGAATCGCAATGGTATGACCTGCAAGCTGGTCATCGTACAGATCCAGCAACGCGCGAAATGCTTGGTCCGATAGGGCATCGCTCGTTTGGTCATCCGAATATCTTCCCCAACTTATGGGTGACGCATACGCGGCAGATGTGTTTACGCATACCTAGGGGGCCCTTTGAAACTGAGATTTGGTGGTTTAACTATCTGCCTGTAAATTTGCCTGCGGCTCAGAGTAAGCAGAGTATCTTCACGCATAACCACGTTTTTGGACCGGCGGGCTTTTTGGAGCAAGACGACGGCGAAAACTGGAGCCATTCAACGCGAGGTGCAAGAGGTACCCAATCAAAGAATAGACCTCTAAATATTTCCATGGGATTAGGACAAGACGCTGTAAGCACCGACCCTTCCGGTCAAAGTGGCATTGAAACGGTGGTGAATGAGCACGGTCAACGCTGGACCTACCAGTGCTGGAAGGAGTGGATGCAAGCTGACTCGTGGCAAGACCTAATGAATAATCATTCAACGCCGCCGCAGGGTAGCGTGTGATGGGTACCTATCAAAAATTATCTGTTCAAGAACGATTGCAACTGACATTTGAAGCCCAGGAGTTCCTTTATCGTGAGGCAGAGTTACTCGATGCCCGCCGCCTAGATGACTGGTTAGGTTTGCTTGCGGAAGATATTCATTACTGGATGCCTATTCGTCGAACTACGCAGGCTAAAGATGTACATTTAGAATTTACCAAGCTTGGTGGTATGGCCTTTTTCGATGATGATCTAACTACCCTGACACTTCGGGTCAAGAGGTTGTCGGTTGGTCGTGCTTGGGCAGAAGATCCGCCGTCTCGGACCCGTCACCTGATTTCGAATGTACGAATTTCTGATGTTGATGATGATGAAATCACTGTGATGTGTAACTTCCAACTTTATCGTACGCGACTCAATAGTGAGGAGGATAGCTGGATAGGCAGGCGCGAAGATGTGCTACGTCGCGTCGATGGTGAACTTAAACTGGCAAAACGACATATTTATCTCGAACAGACCGTTATTCTTTCACAAAACTTGAGCAGCATTTTTTAATTATGAGACTCGATAATCAAACTGTCATTGTTACAGGGGGCGCTTCCGGACTGGGCGCTGCTATAGTGGAACGCTTCATCAACGAGGGAGCCAATATTGGTGTTCTAGATAGATCTGAATCAGGCTGTGATCAACTTCGCGAACAGTACGGAGAGCGAGTCGTTTGCGTTTCGGGGGATGTTAGGCAATTCAGCGACAACGAAAAAATCGTCACCGAATGTGTCGAGACCTTTGGCAAGCTCGATAGTGTGATTGGTAATGCGGGCATCTGGGACTACAACATGACGCTTGTTGATATGCCGGCGGAAAAACTCACCGCGTCTTTTCATGAGTTGTTTGATATCAATGTGCTAGGTTACATGATGCTGTCGAAGGCAGCGCTAAAGCCCTTAGTTGCATCCAACGGCTCCATGCTCTTCACCGTGTCTAACGCCGGTTTTTTACCGAATGGTGGTGGCATGTTGTACACCGCAACGAAGCACGCAGTGGTAGGTATGATAAAACAGTTGGCTTTTGAACTCGCACCTCACGTCAGAGTCAATGGCGTTGCGCCCGGTGGTATTTCTACCGAACTGAAGGGGCCGGAAAGCCTCGGTATGGATAATGCGAAGTTCCCCGGTGAGAAAATGGCCTCGAGCGCAAATAACTTTGTGCCGGTGGGCGAACTGCCAACACCAGCGGAGTACAGTGGCGCTTATGTATTTTTTGCGTCAAGGGACGACAACGTACCGTCAACGGGTGCTATTCTGAATCACGATGGTGGTTTCGGTATCCGAGGTCTAGGGCCTGTCCCTCGAGGCGGCGACGACCTTCTCAGTAAACTGTAACAAAGAAAATAAGCACAATGTGACTTTGAATAATCTGTTACTTGGTCTGGTTGAAACTGATCAGTTGAGTTCGAGTCACAAAAAGTTTCCCAAAAAATAGAATATTGGCATCGAAGAATTTCAAAATAAGTCCAAGCGCAATATTCCCGCGCACCGTTGTGGCATTTCTGAAGAAATTGGCCAGTGCGCCGCCTTTTTTGTATGGCATTAACAATCGCTTTGTTACGGGTCAAAATTTTAGGCTCGACGGCGGACAGTATCTCGGACTCTTTTAGAATGACTTAAGGCGCCTTCGAGTGTCTTCTTTGAGGTTGTTGATGATGCTTTAGAGCTTCCAGCAACTGCAGCCGATCTTCTGAATCGAGTGAGGCAATGATGGTGGCCAAATGTTCGTGACTGCTTTGCTGAAATGCTGCTGAGGCGCTACGAACTTCGGCAAAAGCAATGCGTAGTTTTCCATCATCAAAAGGTTCAGCACTTATGGCGTCAGCCAGTTGATGGCGGCTTGCCTGCATTTGTTCCCGTAAGGGTTTTGATAATTCAAGCTGTTGTTTCATTAGCGGTCTAATGCTCTTGCGCGTTTCTCTATCCATACCACGTAAGATCCAGCCTAGCTGTGCTGGATTGGGTTGTATTGCGGGACCCGCATTATGTCGTCCGATGAACATGCCAACAGCCAGTATGTTGATCGCAATAGATAACAAGAGTGCACCAACTAGGGATCGACTTTGTAATTTACTCATAGCTAACCTCTACAGATTCTGCTGATAATCCCAAAAGATAAATTTCATTTTCGTAATAGAGCTCTTCATCCATTGATACTGACTTCGGTAAACTTGAGCCAATTAGGATGCCAGCAATGAGAGTAAGGGCTGCAGCAAACGTCGGCTGCCAGAGCTTTTCTGTTTGATTTGGGATAAACCAATCAAGCAAACGATCTAACAAATCGTAGTTCGGCTCTGCTATGAACTTAGGTTCACTGCTTTGTAATCTGACAGCACTAACAACGCGCATTTTCAATTTTGCTAGGTCTGCGTCCGGCACTTGATTTTTAGCCAGATGAATATCAAGTTGTTGTGCGTGTTCAAATTGTTGCTTGAGTGTTTGGCTGTCCTCATCGAGGTCGTCCATCGTCCGAATAAGTGCTAACGCCTCAGCTTTCTCATGTTCGGGCCAATAGTGACTGTCAGCGCCGTAGGCATTTAGGATTTGTTCAAGTCTGCTTTTGTTCATGATGGCTGCTTCATGTTGATGTAACTGCTAATCGTTGTTTGAGGTTGCTGCGTGCACGAGAAAGTAGTGACTCCAAAGCTTCTACTGATGTGTCAAGAATGTCAGCCGCCTGTTTATTTGATAAACCTTGATAGTGACAGAGAATAAGCGCGCTGCGCTGTCGCTCGGGCAGCGATTGTATCGCTGCTTGAATGTGTTCTGCTGATCTTACAGAGCCTAAGAGACTATCCGGTTCCGTCTCAGATTCGGCGACCGGTTCAGCACCTTCAGAGTCCAATAGATGCCAATTTTTATTACGCCTAAAATGATCGATACATAGATTTCGAGCAAGCTGGTGTAGCCAGGTCGTTAGTATAGCCTTGTCAGGATTAAACTGGGACGACTTGTGCCACAATTTTAGAAACACCTCCTGAGTCAAATCATCAGTCTCGTTTGCTTGGTATCCAAGCATTCTTCGGATGTAGCGGTTGATCGGCTGGAGATGCGTGCTTACCAATTGTTCATAAGCAGTCACATCGCCGGCCTGCAATGCAGTAATCAACGCTCTTTCCGTATACAGGTTCAACAGTCAGTGCCGTATCTGAGACGCTTATTTTGAATCACGGTTATGGCTTTTGTTATCGCCCCGGTGGCCTCTACCTTTAGGTGGTTTGATTTCATCTTTTGAAATAACGCCATCCTTGTTTTCGTCCATGCGATTAAACGCTGCCATTCTGGCTTCTTGCTGAGTGACGGCACCATTGCCATCTGAATCCATGTTGGCAAAACGATCGGAAAGTGATTCAAGCCGCTGTGCGTGTTCTGCATCAGCCTTCGCTTGTCGTTCCTCGTAATGTTTATTCATGCTGGATTGCATCTCATCGAGTGTAATCAAACCATCGTCATTTTCATCAGCACGTTTGAGCATTCGCTTGCCAGGCAGTTTGAACTCATCAACGCTTATCTGTCCGTCGTCGTTTTCGTCCAGATGGGAAAGCATGCGATCGGCGTGGTGATCGTTCGCTATTGCCAATGAGGTCGTCATAGAAATTAATATAAAAAATGCGAGATTCTTTGTTTGCATAAATTGCTCCAAGCAAGAAGAGTACGTATTGGTGTATGTGCTAATACAGTATCTTTTACGCTTGGTGTAACGAAATCCGTCGGTCAACGTGACGTTTATTTGTACTCGCTTCTAAAACGGTTTAACCACCACCATGATCAATATGGGTACCACAATTATTAATGCACCCTCATTGAAAATGCGGAAGAATAGCGAACTAGGTATCGTTAAATCGTTCTGAAGTTTGTGAAGATATTGCAAACATTGCCAATGGTAGGCTAGCAAGACACCAACCAGTCCAAGCTTCACCCATAGCCAGGTGCCTTGGAACCCGTAAGCCAGCCATAGCCACATGCCTAAAGCGAGAGCAATCGATGCCATAAGGCTCGAAAACTTGAACAACTTGGTACCCATTATCACCAATCGACGCACATCTTCATCCGCATTTTTGCCTTCTACGTAGTGCACAAAAATGCGTGGCATGTAAAACAAACCAGCCATCCATGCCATAACAAACAGTATGTGAAAGGTTTTTATCCAGAGCATTGTGTTCTCCACTTCGCTGGTGAGGGCGATCGGTTAGGTAATATCAAGCGCACCACCATCGACTCGAAGATTTTGGCCATTAACGAAGCTTGCAGCGCTGCTACTTAAAAAGACGACGACGTTAGCGACTTCTTCGCGGGTGGCAATACGACCAAGCGGGCTGGGTGCAAACTGCTTGACGATCTCGGCCTCGGCTTCTTCAAATGTGTTGCCCCAGCCTTTGGCTTGAGCACGCTTCAAATAGGCTGATTCAACCTCCGGTGTTCTAATTAGGCCGGGCGAAACAAGATTAACGGTGACGCCTGTGCCTGAAAACTCTTTTGCCAAACCAACATTGAGGTTTGCCAGCGCCCCTTTTGCAGCATAGTAGTGTGGCATTTTGTTGTTAGGGCGGTCCGAGCCGACCGTGCCCAAGTTTACGATACGACCTTGTGTCGAGTTAATCAGATCTGATTTTAGACCTTGAACGAGCCTGACAATCGACAGCGTGTTCTTCTGATAGGCATCAATCCAGTCAGTTGTACTCAAGGAATCCCAGGTTCCAGCCAGTGCAGTGCCGTAGTTATTGATGAGTAAATCAACCTTCAGATCCAATGCTTTGATTTGATTAATTAAAGCTGCCGCGCCGGCGTCTGTCGTGATATCGCCATGTACAGGTATCGCATTGTTAATTTGAGCGGCAGCTTCGTCTGAATCACCCGCTGCTAAGCTATGGATAAGTACATGTGCGCCCTCGGCTGCAAGACTTTGAGCGATGATAAGACCGGTGCCCCTGTTGCTACCGGTGATCAGTGCTATTTTGCCTGCGATTCCATAGTCCATCGTAATTTACCGTGCATGGTTGCTGAAAGACGACGATAATATGCTACTTCTTATCGGACATCATCTACTCCTTGCCAGATCTCGACATCAATGCGATTTACTTTTTGCTCCTGGTTGGGGTTGGCGCCATGGTGCAAACCGCGACCGGTTTTGCCATGGGCCTGATCATCATGGGTGGCGTCACTGCCTTAGGTCTTGCGGATATTAGTAAGACTGCCGCTGTGGTCGGTTTCATTAGCTTGGTCAATGCGCTAGTGGCACTTCGCACAACGCATCGGTTTATGGATAGAAGTGTCATTATTAATATTGCGCTGGGTATGGTGCCAATGATTGTTGTTGGTATTGTTTTACTCAATTTGTTGTCCGTTTCAGCTGCGGGACTCTTGCGTCTTATGTTGGGGGTTGTGATCGTTTCAGCGGGTTTCTTCTTGATGCTGAAACCGACACCCTATGAAAAGCAATCGGGTCGTTTTATGACGGTGCTGACCGGTGCTGCAGGGGGGCTCATTGGCGGTATGTATGGGGCGGGTGGCGCGCCAATGGCGTACTTTATGTATCGTCAGCCTATCGAACTAAATGTGATTCGTGCCAGTTTGCTGGCCATCTTTGCGATCTCGACGTCTTTTCGAACTGTTTCCATCACGGTAGCTGGACAGGTTAATCAGGAGATTTTGTTACTTGCCGGGTTGTCTGTACCGATTGTGGTGATGGTCACATTGCTGACAACCAAGTTTTCTTATCTGATTCCTGATATTTTTCTGCGACGTCTCGTGTTTGTCATTTTGATATGCCTTGGCCTATTTCTCATTGTTTCTTAGCAGCGCGGAGAGTAGGCCTTGCAGAGATGGTTAGGAAAAGTTGGTGAGTCGTTGAAGAGCGTTTAAAAGCGAAGTTCAAGGTAAGCCGTGTCCCAATATTGATCAAATTTGTAGCCAACTTCGGTCATCTTCCCGACCTCTTCGAAGCCGAGTGATTGATGCAATTTTAGGCTGGCGTCGTTCGGCAGTGAGATAACGGCGTAAGCTCTATGGGCAGCCGTTGCTTGCAATGCTGTAATAAGATGTTGATACAAGCGTTTGCCAATGCCGCGCCCGGTTACCGAAGGTGCAAGATATATGGTCGTCTCGATAGAGGCATTGTAGGCGGCTTTATGACGAAACGTGCCACTGCCTGCATAGCCCAGTATCTGATTATGCGCGTCGACGGCAACATAGCAGCGGTGCAGCGATTGGTCGTCTTGCGAATTAGAGAATTGTTGAAACCACACCATGCGATCCTCAACTGACCAAGGCTCGAGGTCGAAGGTGACCGCCGTATGCTCAATATAATGATTATAGATATCCGTTAACTGAGGTATATCTGCTTGGGTTGCTGGTCGTATGTCTAGCTGTTCGGTCATGTTAGAATTTGTTACCTCGAAGTACCGTAAATTAAAAACTCAGCAGTCAGTAACATCTAATCGTGCCCTCGACTGCCATTCATAAGTCTGGATGCAGTGAGAAAATTGCTTAATCGGCTGCAATATTGAACCGAAAAGTAATGCTGGCTAAGACCCGATGTAACTCAGGTAGCAAATGACAAAATTTGATGACATTAGACCTTATCATGATGATGAGGTAAAAAAAGTACTACAAGAACTTCTTGTTGATACTGATTTTCTGAATTTTTTAGGGCGTTACCATTCACCCCGTTTGAGTCGTTACATACCAGGCGTAGTGCGGTTTTTTGTTAGAAGGTTTCTGAAAGGGCAGTTAGGTAATGTCTCGAGTGTGCGCGAATTTCAGCAAATGATTTCGAGCTACGCAAAGCGAATAGTCGAGACCACCATGACGCAGTTCGTGTTCAAAGGCATAGACTCTTTGCAAGCAAATGAAGGTTATCTCTTCGTAGGTAACCATAGGGATATCGCCGGTGATTCGATGTTAGTTGATTATGCCTTGTGGCTGTCTGATCACGATACGGTCCGCATTGCTGTGGGCGACAACTTGATACAGAGGAAGTTTGCGACAGATATCATGCGGCTTAACAAAAGTTTCTTTATAAGACGATCTGAGGAAGGTGCGAAGAAAGTCTATGCCGCACTGCTGCAATCCTCGGAGTATATTCATCATTCTATCGAGGAAAAGCAATCAATATGGATTGCACAAAGCGAAGGTAGAGCGAAAGATGGTCTTGATAATACCGACCCCGCTATTGTAAAAATGTTCGCCTTGGCAAAACGTAAGGAGCCCCTGGCAAATACGGTGGCCTCTCTTAATATTATCCCTGTTTCAATCTCTTACGAATTTGACCCTTGTGATTACCTTAAGGCAAAGGAGCGTTATGCGATTGACGCTGAAGGATCCTATGACAAGCCTTCAGGTGAAGACCTGTTAAGTTTAGTGAAGGGTTTAGGTGAGTTTAAGGGGCGTGTACATTTGAATTTTGGTGAAAAAATCCACGGTGACTTTGAAACAGCGGAAGAGGTGGCCAATGCGCTTGATCGCCAGATTCTTGAAAATTACCAGCTCTATCAAGTTAACTACTGGGCCTTAAAACTACTAGCCCAGCAAGATTCTAGTGGACCATTTTATGATACTTGGCAGGCGTTGGGAGCGAGCGTCTCATTTTCTGATACCAGTGAATACGAAAAGAGAATGGACACGTGTGAACAGATATGGCGAAGAAAGTGGCTAGAGATGTATGCCAACCCAGTCGTGAATAAACACATGAGTCGATGCAGTCATTTAACACCGATCTAATCCGTTTTTTTTAATCGAGTATTTGTAGTGACGGTTCCGAGAGTTTGGACCATTGTTCTCTCAACTCGAGAATATGTTCTGACCAAAATCGGGGTGTATTGAAAAACGGAAATGCGCGCGGAAATGCGGGATCTTCCCAACGTCTAGCAATCCAATTCGCGTGATGCATCATTCTCAACGTGCGCAAGGGTTCAATAAGCCGAATCTGTCTATGATCGAACATGCAAAAGTCTTTATACCCTTTGAGGATTGCTGTCAGTTGTAGTGCCTGCTCGTCTGCTTCACCGGATAGCATCATCCATAAGTCTTGTATTGGGTGCCCTGTTCTTGCGTCGTCAAAATCGACAAAATGCGGTATCTCATTTCGCCATAGAACATTTCCCATATGGCAATCGCCGTGTAAGCGAATCTGGTTTATGTCCGCTGCGTTATCAAATATTGTCTCTAACTCGACCAACATTTGCTCGGTCACAGAGGCGTAGGCAGGAATAAGGTCGTCTGGAATAAAATTGTTATCTAACAAGAACGCTCGAGAATCAATGCCGTAAGTCTGCACGGATATTTGTGGTCGATACTTAAAACGCTTCTGTGATCCAAACGCATGAATACGGCCGATATGTCGTCCTAACACCTGCAAGCTATCAAGGTCGTCTAGGCTCGGTGCTCGACCACCTCGTCGTGGATATAGACAGAATTCAAATTCGCCGAATGTCGCCAGGGTGGTATCGCCGGTTAATAATATGGGCGGTACGACTGACACGTCATTCTCCGCAAGTTCAATGGTGAATGCATGTTCCTCAAGTATTTGTTCGCGGCTCCAGCGATTCGGTCTGTAGAACTTGCCAATCACTGGCTCTTCATCTTCGATGCCTATCTGGTAGACGCGGTTTTCATAACTGTTCAATTCAAGTATGCGCGCATCACAGAGATAGCCAACGCTTTCAACCGCGTCCATGACATGGTCCGGTGTCAGTTTACTGAACGGGTGTTCGCTATTTAGCGTCGACATGATCGGAGAGTAGCCCCACACTTTTAATCTGTGCGTACACAGGTTGTCCTATTTCCAGGGCCAGATGCTTTAAGGACCGATGGGTGATTCGAGATAACAGGAATTGATCGCCGATCTTAACCTTTACAAGTGCACTATTCGCCTCTTCATCGAGGGCAATCTCATTTACTTCACCGGCAAGGATATTCAAGATGCTAGTGTCGCGTGAATGTGACAGCGTTAAGCTAACTTCACTGGCCGGAATACGCAGCCGGAGATTGCTTTGTGAGGAGCGATCGCCCCTCACTAATAATTGTTGATCAGCTAACGCAAGCGCCGTCAGGTTGTCTTGCTGGTCGAATTCGAGAGGCTGACACAGTAGCACGGAGGCCGCTGCATTGCCTTCGTGTTTATTCATCTCCAACGAGGAAGCAAGTTCAAATGTTGAACCACAGTGGCGAATGTGGCCGGCGTCAATCAGGTAAATCGTATCGGTGAGGTATGCCACTTCCTCAATTGCGTGGGTGACATAGAGAAATGGGGAGTCGAGTCTTTCGTGAAGTTGGTTGATAAACGGCAAGATGCGATTGCGTGCATTTTTATCAAGGGAGCCAAGCGGTTCATCCATCAACATCACAGACGGACTGCTTAACAGGGCTCTTGCGATTGAGACTCGCTGTTGCTCGCCGCCCGAAAGATGTGCAACTGGCTTGTTGAGTAGCGCTTGTATATCGAGCCAGCGCGACACTTGCTCAATGTCGATGTCCGCATTTTTATGACGGCGCTGTTTTGCGTATTGCAGGTTTCCCATTACGTTCAGATGAGGCAGCAAGGCTGGCCTCTGGGTCACATAGCCTACTGCTCTTTTATGGGTGTCGAGGAAGGTTGATTCATCAACCCAGATTTCATCTTCCGCGTTAATTCGAACGTCACCCTTTGGTTTTTCTAAACCTGCGATTAAGTTTAGAACGGTAGATTTTCCTGAACCAGAAGGGCCATACAACGCGGTAATCTCGCCTGACTTTATTTGCATTTCTAATTTAAGTTTAAAGCCTGAGTCTCGTTGAATATCGATGCCGACATGGAGTTTTTTCATGCGGGCTCCGGCTTTGCATTAAGGCGATAGACCACAAAAAGCAGCAGAAACGAGAAAACCAGCAAGCCAGCTGCAAGAATATGCGCGTTTGCGTAATCGAGCGCTTCAACATGATCGAATAGAGCGATGGATAGCACGCGGGTTTCATCAGGTATGTTGCCACCAATCATCAGAACAATACCGAATTCGCCAATCGTGTGTGCAAATGCCAGTGTAATCGCCACGATAAAACCGCGCCGAGCTACCGGAACAACCACTGAGAAAAACCGATCCAGTGGGCTTGCACCGAGGGTGGAAGCGCTATTAAGAAGATCCTGTGGAATATTTTGAAAAGCAACCTGCAGAGGTTGAACGTAAAAAGGTAAAGAATAGATAACAGAACCGATGACGAGGGCACTAAAGGTGAATGCGAGTGGTTCACCCGTAAGTGAAAACCAGAGTTGTCCGACGATGTTATTGGGTGAAAAGGCGATCAGTAAATAAAAGCCCAACACCGTTGGCGGTAACACGATGGGCAGTGCAACCAAGGGTTCGATAAGTGCTTTTATTGGTCTCGTTGTTCTTGCAAGCCACCATGCCAAGGGTGTGAAAATGATGATGAGTAATAATGTCGTCACGCTTGCGAGCTTCAGTGTTAGCACTAATGCCGCGATGTCTGTGCCGTTCATGATGAGCTTGCCGGAGATCGATAGCCCGCTGCCGAGACCATGCTTTGTCCCTCAACTGATAGCAGGTACTCGACGAACAACTGCACATAAGGGTTGTGTTTATTAACGATCACGCCACGTTGTTCTATCAATGAGTGGTTTTGCTGTGGTACTAACCAATAGCGATGAATGTTGTTGGTGAGCATCTGTGATAGCGCGACTAAACCAGCGCCGACATTACTTGAATCAACAAAATGGTAGGCCTGGTTAACATTCTGTCCGCGAATCAATTTGATTTGATCACTGTAGTTCGGTTTCATTGCAGTCAAAGACTCGATTGCTGCTTGACCGTAAGGTGCGAGCAGTGGGTTGGCAATGGCAAGTCGACCGTTAAAAGCTATCAGATCTTGCTTGGTTGGTTTTGGGTTGGCCGGTTGCCAAAATACCAGCTCACCGATCGCATAGGGAAACGATTGGGTCTTATTTTCGACTGCGAATCGCTCGGGGCGTGCTGCGTCTGCTGATAGAAAAAGATCGAACGGGGCCCCATGTTGAAGTTGATTATAAATGACGCCTGATGAAGCGCTGATAACATTAATTTCTAGGTCCGCGTCAGATAGATTTAGCTCTGACCTGAACGCCACTACGATTTGATCGAGAGTTTCCTTAAAGTTCGAGGCGGTCGCAATCGTTAATCGAGTTGTGTCAGCGGCCTTCGCCGAATTTAAAAATAGTAGCGCAATCAAGAGGCAGCAAGCGTAGAGCCCGCAGCGCCCAGCAACCTTCTTTGCAGTAAAGATTGTTGAAGCAAAGATTTTAGAAGCACGGATTGCAGCAGCATAGAACGCTGTGTTCGCTATGGTGAGCACATGCGACATTGCTGGATCGGGGCGCATTAGCCGGTTCCAGATTCCAGTTCTTTGATATATGCATCGACTAACCAGCCAGAGATTGACACCATTGCGGGCTTGTTGGGCATACTCTTATAGTTGAACCATTGTGCGTCAGCGATTTCTTCTTCTTGGATGTTAATTTCGCCACTGTCATAGTCTGCGATAAAACCCAGCATAAGAGAGTTTGGGAATGGCCAAGCTTGGCTTTTAAAGTACCTTAGATTCTTTACTTTAAGTCCAACCTCTTCCATAACTTCTCGGTGAACAGTCTCTTCGATGGATTCTCCAGGCTCAACAAAACCGGCAAGGGTAGAATAGAAGTTGCCTTTTGCATGTGCGCTCTTGGCAAGGAGTACCTCTTCACCACGAGTAATAAGAACGATAATTGAGGGCGAAAGCCTAGGATAGAACATGTGGCCGCAATCAACACATTTTCTTGAGCGGTCGGCTTCTGCATCGCCGGTTGGTTTGCCGCATTGGCCGCAGAAGCGATGATTTTGGTACCAATCAGCTATTTGTTTGGCTTTGCCAATTAGGTTAAACGTTTGTTCATCGACAGAGCCAAGGAACGTCCACAGGGTTCCGAAGGTATATCCTTCAGGTTCATCAGCGTCGGGATCAACCTCGTCGCAATATATGGGGATGCCATGCACGCTACCTAGGTAGTGGCTGGCTATTTTTTCGACATTAAGCCATTGAAACTCGTCGCCAATGAGTGGTCGCCAAGGACTCGCGTCATCTATTGAGAGCACTTCTCCATCCGAAATGACAATGTGAAAGCTCTTATCCGAATCAGTCTGATTGTCGGCGCTCGAGACGAAGTCTTCAATGAGTCTAATATGTTCCCATTCCATGACCTGTAACCTTTTGAAAAATTGAATGCCGTGAACTTTATCATAGGGGCTATGGTAGGGGCTATGGTAGGGGCTATAGTGAGGGCAATAGCAAGGTTCTTAGTAACGGTCAAAGTCAAAGTACGCCAGCAAACAACTTGGTTACTGATGTGGTGTTCTGGCAATACAAACCACCTGCACATCGGCGGCACCTTGTTTAACCAGAACCCGGCTTAACTCTGCAACAGTCTCTGTTGTTGTAACAACGTCATCTATGATGCCGACACGGGCATTTTGGAAATCGGTCTCGCAGACAAAGGCGCCGGAAATATTATGTTTCCTTGCGTGGCGTGAGAGTAGCTTTTGCTCGTCGGTTGCCTTGATTCGACGGCAAGCGCGACCGATAACGGGGGTCGCGGTTTCGGCTGCGATGACCTGTGCGATTTCTAAGGCTTGATTGAAACCTCTTATCTTAAGTCGCTCACTGTGTAACGGCACCGGAACCCAAACGTCGGGGTAGCGTAGATGGTGCTTGATATACTGTCTGGCCAAAATTTTTGACAGGACTCTACCGAAGGCGAGCTGCTGACTATTCTTGAATTGGGCAATCATTTTGTCCATTGGCGGGCGATATTCAAAAGCAGCAAAACAGTGTGAAAAGGGCGGTGGCGATACTAAACAATGACCACAGAGTTCCTGAGATTCTGGTAGCGTTAATCCGCACTGCCAGCAAGCGTAGTGGCTAAACGGTAGGTCAAGTTCACAGCCGATGCAGATGTCGATAGATCGCTTGGTCGGTGATAGGCAGAGAACGCAGCGTCCAGGTAGGAGGTTGTACAGGATCCTGTCGAGCCAGTTTGTCATTGATGAGTTCCGCTTTTTGATGATGCCTGTGTTAACCAACTCTTGCCGAGTTAGGTTGTTGGGCGGTCGATACAAAGCAGCTTAGCGGTAAGCTTACTTTGTTGATGTCGTATCTGTTTCGACGTTTTGTAAGCGATGGGGTCGATATTATGTCAGCGATGGGCTTGTTAATATGTCCGCACAAATATACTGAAACGCGCGCTATTTATTTTCTGGTGGCAGACATAAATGATCAGGATTAACTGTGTCACACGCTGTGACTTTTTTTAAATAGGTTGACCAAGCGGCAATTTCTGATTTTTGGATCGCATCGACACTGTCAGAAAAAGGTTCTGTGCGACGTAAAAGACGAACGAAGTAGAAGTAAGCGTTGCCCTGTATCGCCTTAATAATGCTGACCTCACCTTTGCTGCTGTGCGCATTCTCACCGCACTCCATGAGTCGCACAGATGTTGGGTAACCATTTTCGATGCCGGAGAAGAGATTGAAATGACTAAAGTTAGTGCAAATTTCATTGGCATTTTGTATCTCTCCAAACAGTGCTGAAATTGGATCGATATCATCTAAACCCTGATGTGCTTCGATGCTGAGTTTGGTGCGCCATGTTTTGTTGTCTTCTTCAGCTGGTATGAAGTCTGCGAGACGGGTGTCGTCGTTGTTAAATTGATAGGAAACTTTCCAGCCCTCAGGGGGTTTGGCGCGCAGGACCTCAGAAATTGGCGCCTGGCTATCAGTCGATGCCGGTTCGTTGTTGCTAGATGTGTTCTGGCTAGCCAAATCTTTTTTGTTAGCGATTGTTCCATTGGAGGCGGCGTTGTTATGTACTTTGCTCTGCTGCAACGCCGTTTCTGAAGTTTGCGCGAAGCATGGGTAGCAAGACATCAACGCCATGCTGACAAAGAGAAATTGACGCTTGGTGTTAGAGGAAAGCACCGGCTTCTTCTTCTAAAGAAATTAGGCGGCGTACCCAATTGTCGATGAGTTGAAAATCGTTCTCGGCAATCGCAAAGGGCTGGCACAGGTCGCGAAGTAGGCATTGCTCCTCGATTTCAAACGCGCCATCGGCATAAGCAATTCGAATAAGCGAGATCATAGCGATAGAACGGCTTCGTTTTGTCGAGAACAGATCTTCGATGCCATCAAGGTGAAGATAATGGGGTTCGAAACTGTCATCAAGGTTCATTTCATGACGCATATCTTCCATCATAATCTTTTCACCGACGGTCAAGTCTCCGTCTGAAACGACAACGTTGTGCGCGAGGCAGATAAAGGCTTCTTTTTGTTCCTGTGTAAGTGTCGCTAGAAACATGTATAACTCAATTATTATTTATTTTTATTGTTGAACTATCTTTGTTGAACTATCTTTGTTGAACGATCTTTTATGTACGATCTTTCATGAACGATCTTTGTCGAACATTTGATTTTAGATTTGTTGTTGAAAAAACAATCTTTTTTACGACGTTGTTCTCACGATCTTATTCTGGTGCGGTCAGTGTAACCTCATAATTTCGAATCTGTTCGTTTCGCAACGTCGTCACTTTGACCGTGTCACCAGGTTCGAATCCTTCCAGTAATGATAGCAGGCTGTCTTCATTGGTAACAGGTTGGTCGTTGATGGCGATGATAACATCGCCAAGATGTATCTTGCCGCGATTGTCTTCCCTGACACCGATCATGCCTGCCTTATCTGCAGCGAGACCCTTGCGAACAGATAATATCGCAATGCCTTTTACTCGGAGTCTTGCGGCCCAGTAATCCGTTAGGGTTTCAACGCCCATAATGGGACGGTTAAGTTTTCCATGTTCGATCAGTTGAGGAATGATGCGCTTGAGGGTGTTCACCGGAATAGCAAAACCTATTCCAGCACTCGCACCGGATGGGCTGTAAATTGCAGTATTTACGCCAACCAATTCACCCATCGAATTGAGTAGCGGGCCGCCGGAGTTACCGGGGTTAATAGCTGCATCTGTTTGAATGACGTTTTTAATTGTTCGATTGGTGACAGACTTTATCTCTCGACCCAATGCGCTTACCACGCCGACAGAAAGACTTGTGTCAAGTGAAAAGGGATTGCCGATCGCAAGTACTTTACGACCGACTGACAGTTTAGCTGAATCGCCGAGTGGGATCGGTATAAGCGTCTCATCTGGTGCGTCTATTTTAAGTAGCGCGACATCTTTCTCTGGTGCAATACCAACGATTTCAGCCTCATAGGTTTTACCCGACCCCAAAGTGATCGTGATTTTGTCGGAGCCATGAATGACATGATAATTAGTCAAAATTAAGCCACTTTCGTGCCAGACGAAGCCGGTGCCGCTGCCTCGAGGTAGCTCCATCACATTGAGGGAAAAGCGTTGTCGCATCAGCTTAGTGTTCGTGACAAATACAACAGATGGCCCAACGTTTTTGAAAACGGCAATGTTATTGCTTTCATCGTTGGTGAGAAAAGGTAGGTCAGGCATGTTGCCAGAGTTTGGTTGCGCTGACGTTTCTTCAGTGAGCAAGGGTGCGCTACTTGGTTCGGAAGAATTATTTGTCGCGAGTACCGCAAGGGTTGAAATGGACAAGACAGCAATCACGGCAGTATAGAGTTTGTTCATCGTCTAAGTTTGTCATCCTGATCTGGGCAGCCGCGGTTCGTTTGCTGACGAAAGCTGTTGCTTAGAGCTGCCGATTTATTCTTGCAAGCGACACGCAAAAAATCGTGCCGCAGGGGTTTCACCGAGCTTAGCGAACCGCCGGTGTTATCCGTGAAATGGGCTTGTTCTCAACAATATAGTTGTTGAGTCCATAAATGTCATCAGGACTTAGCGATCCAACCGTCTGTTTCAAATTCAAAGTGTCACGAATGTACTGGTAGCGGGCGCTGGCATATTGGAATTGAGCTAGATAAAGTCTTTGCTGAGCAACCAAGACGTCAACGATGTTTCGTGTGCCAACTTCGTAGCCGGTTTGAGTTGCTTCCAACGCGCTTTGACTGGACTCGATACCCTTCAAACGTGCCTTGACCCTTGCAACGTCAGTATTGATTGCAGTGAATAGATTTCGCGTAGTTTCGACGACCTGTCGTTGAGTTAGGTCAAAGGTTTGTTGAGCTTGTTCTAATTCATAGCCAGCTTGCTTGGCTTGTGATCTTACTGCACCACCGGTATAAATTGGGACATTCAACACAAGTCGGGCACTGCCTTGTTCGATTGCAGAACCGAGGAAGTTTGGGCCGCCGGAGTTGCTTTCCGAGTAGGCAAGTTGCGCATCCAACGTGGGTAGATGGCGACTTTTCTTGGAAGAAAGGTTCTGCTGAGCCGCTTTGACCGCCTCTGCCGCTGATATCAAACTGTAGTTACCTTCTAGCGCTCTTTGTACCCAAGCTTCTTCGTTGTTGGGTTCTGGGTAGCTGACCGGGAAATTATCTGCGAGTCCATCGACTTGATTATAACGCTGGCCTGTTAGTCGTAGCAGTGATTCAAAACTGGTCACTTGCAAACCTTCAGATTCAATCACGTTTACCGTTGATGAGTCATATTGAGCGGTTGCTTCCAACACATCGGTAATGGCAACTAAGCCCACATCAAAACGTTGTTGTACCTGTTCGAGCTGGCGACCAACAGCATCGCGTTCAGCATTTGATGCACTCAAAGCGTCGTTCGCTTCTAATATGGTGAAGTAACTGTCGGAAACACGAAAAATCAGCTCCTGCTGGTCAGCCGCGAACTGCGCCATGGCCTGTGCTTCTAAGTTTTTGGATTGCTGAAAGGTATACCAATTCTCTAAGCGAAAGAGTGGCTGTTGCAACGCTGCTTGCCAGCTATTTTCATTGAAGTTTTGGATAATCTGAGGAGTGGCCGCGGCCAGTGTTCGTCTAACATCGGTGGTATTACCCGAAACGCTAATGGCAGGTAGTAAACCAGAGCGCGCTTGCGGTATAACCTCACGTCTAGCCATGTACAGCGCTTTTGCAGCACCGAGCTGGGGGTCATTATTGACCGAAAGCTCATAAACTTCGGATAGATCAGACGCCGTAGCATGCAGTCCAAAGAAAGATAAACAACTAAGACCTAATATTTTGACAACTTTCGAATTCATAAACGATCCTAACATCACGTAATCGGCAGCAAGGATACTGATAGAGCGGGGTACATGCCAGTTTCCTGCGATGATTCGTGCTATTTATACGGTTGATGATAGTGGCATACCTCTATTTTATGCTAATTGTGGCGCTTAGTTAATACAGATATGGCAGATTGCTCAGATGAACGGCTGACGTCGCGTGCGTCTGCAAACGACGATCAGCTGTTACTTTGACGTTGCTGTTAACTGAAAGGTTTAGCCAGCATAGATCTCGGGTTTAGGAAAATCGCCAAGTTTTGCCTCTAGCCAGGCTGCGACCGCGAGACACTGATCTTCGCGGAATGGTCTGGCCAATATCTGGATACCAGTCGGCATGCCATTTTGGTCCGTCCCGCCACGAATGACGACGCCAGGCCAGCCTGTCAGGTTGTATGCAATGGTATAGGTATAAGCCATATTGTCTTCTTCCTCACCAAGAGGCAGAGCAGTTTTCGCGTTAACCGGGCAAATAAGTATGTCGTAATCCTCAAAGTAGCCGAGCATGGAACTGCGGTAGTTGTCCCAAAGATTGATAACCTGAGCAAATTCCCTTTGGTCTAGAGGTAAACCCGGTGCGGCTAGATTCGCTTTAATGCGCGGCGAAGGCTCGGTGGTGTGACAGTCTTGCAATAGACCTTCAACCATTTCACCGCCGTCGGCGGAGAAAACTCGACCGGCAATGAAATTTGTCATTTCAAGCCCCGCAGGCCGCGTATCAGTGACTGTCTGGCCAGCATCCCGTAGCAGCGAAATCGCATTTTCTATGGTGTCGATGATGTCTTGAGTAGGTGTCTTGATGCCGTTATCGATGTGGTAGCCAAGGCGGAGTTTTGAGACATCAACGTCATCAGGGTCGTGTAATTGCGCGTCTACCGCGTAGGGGTCAATTTGGTCTGGCCCGGAAATTATCTTCAACAGGTAGCTAAGATCAGACACATATCTTGCCATCGGTCCCGGTTGAGTGAGCGGCGCAATAAGACCTGAACTGGGTAATGCATTGCCGGTGCAAGGTACCCGACCTGTTGTTGGTTTGATACCTGCGATGCCGCTAAAGTGGCTGGGTAAACGGATACTGCCGCCTGTGTCCGTGCCGATGTCAAAAATCGAAGCGCCGGCTGCGATGATAGCGGCCGCGCCGCCACTGCTGCCACCGGGTGTGCGACTAAGATCATAGGGGTTTTTTGTTTGACCATAGACAAGATTGTCGGTCTGAAACCACAGGGTAAATTCCGGTGTGTTGGTTTTTCCCAGTAAGATGCCACCGGCACCTCTTAGCCGCGCGACACAGGTTGCGTCAGGGCCTGGACGGTAATCTTTGCGTCCCATTGTGCCCCAAGTCGTAATCATCTCGCCTGTATCAAGACTGTCTTTGATGGTCATGGGAATGCCGTGAAGCGGTCCATGCAGATTACCTTGATCCAAATCCGTGTCGGCTTTTTCGGCCAGCTTGATTGCATGCTCCGCGTTGGAGAGAACGACTGCATTGAGTTGGCCGTTGACCTTTTCGATACGGTCGAGAAAACCACGTACCAGATCGATAGACTTAATCTGTTTTTGCCTGACGGCATTGGCTATTTCTGTAAGAGGTCGGTCAAAAATCTCCATCAATTTTTCCTTTCACAAAACACGGAATGTCTAGCGCTACAATGAGTTTCGCTTTGCTAGATCATAACCGGTGATTGATGGGCTTGCACATCAAGAAGTGAGGGGGCAAAACAGGGCAAGAAGCAATCATTTACAAGCAAATCAGATTGCAATCATCGATGCTGAAATGAACACCGACGATTGCCAAAGTAAGTTAGCTGACTAGCCTTGCTTTGCTTTGCTGATACTCAACGATAGGTGGTGCTCATCAATCTCAAAGCTCAAAGGCTGGGCTGCGTCAGATTCTATGAGTTCGGTCGTTAAGGTTTCGCCCATGACATATTCTCGATTGTCCTGGATTGCCTTCAAAAGTGCTTCACTGGCATGAACAGTCAATTGAATTCTATCGACCACGTTGAAGCCTTCTTCACGACGAGATTTCTGAATTCGATTAACAACTTCGCGCGCCAGACCCTCTGAAAGCAATTGCTCGTTCAAAGTGCAGTCCATATCGATTGAGATAAATCGATTTGATACGGCGTTGGTGCCTTCCATCGCTTCACGGAAAACGAGAATGTCATCGGCACTGAATGTTTCGCCGTCCAATTCAAGACTGCCTGAGTCCTGCAATTTCTCGATTGCCTCTGAGGTTAATGACTCAATTGCGGACTTGTAGGCTTTAAATTGTTTGCCGAGTCGTTTACCCAGTACAGGTGAATTAGGTTTGGCAAAGAGGTTGATGAATTGTGATTCATCCGTTGAGTATTCAACTTTTTTCACGTTTAACTCAGTCTCGATATAGTCCTCAAGCCGGGCAATCTCCTCAAGCATATCAGTATTCTTGTGGATCACTGTAAGTGAAGACAATGGGTACTTGGTTTTGATTTTTTCATTGTTGCGTTTTTGTCGACCCAGCAGAATGATATTTTGCATACGTGTAACGGCCTGCTCCAGTTCGGGCTGAATAAGCTTCTCATCAGCAACGGGGTAGCTGCAAAGATGAACAGATTCAGGCTGCTGTGAGCTGAACACTTTCATTTCTTGATGTAATGCTTCAGCGAGGAAAGGCGCAAAGGGTGCCATGCTCAAATTCAATTCATTAATGACCGTATACAGCGTCTGATAAGCGGCTTCTTTATCGGCATTTACGCCCTCTTGCCAGAAGCGACTTCGGTTGAGACGGATATACCAATTGGTGAGATCTTCAATGAAGTCGAACAAGGCAGGCACGACATTGTAAAGGCGATAGCTTTCCATCTCCTGGGCAATATTGGATTTTAGCGTCTGCAATCTCGATAACATCCACTGATCCATTATGTTGCTTGACGCGACAGGGTTTTCAGCAGGTATCCAATTGTCGATCTGCGCGTAGGTATTGAGAAACTTGAACGCGTTCAGCCAAGGTAATAAGGCACGGCGTACCATGTCTTTTACACCCGTATCAGCGAATTTTTGTTCCTCGGCACGAACCAATCCTGAATTGATGAGGTAAAGCCGCAAAGCGTCAGCGCCGTAAACCTCCATAAGATCGTCCGGGGGCGTGTAGTTCTTTAGACGCTTTGACATCTTCTTGCCGTCTTCGGCCATAACGATGCCGTTAACAATGACGTTCTTGAAAGGGTTTGTGTCGAATAACGCAGTACCCAACACAATTAATGTATAGAACCAGCCGCGCGTTTGGTCTAGCCCCTCAGCGATAAACTCAGCGGGGAAGCCCTTGTCGAAGACATCTTGGTTTTCAAAAGGATAGTGTAATTGTGCGTAGGGCATCGAGCCGGATTCAAACCAGCAGTCCAACACTTCTTCGATACGATGATAGGTGCCTGGCTCGCCGTCAATCTGGAAGCTTAGTTGGTCAACGTTCTCGCGATGCAGATCATCAACTTCAACACCCGAGAGTTGTTTGAGCTCCTCAATGGAGCCTATGCAAATGCGATTGTCCGTTTTGTCATTGATCCAGATCGGCAAAGGTGTGCCCCAATAACGATTTCTCGATATTGCCCAGTCAATTGAACCTTCAAGCCACTTGCCCATGCGCCCCGATTTGATGTGTTCCGGAACCCAATTAATTTTGTCGTTAGATGCTTGCAGTTTATCTCGCATAGATTCGACACTGACATACCAAGAGTCGATGGTGCGATAGATGATGGGCGTGTCAGAGCGTGGGCAGAAAGGGTAGCTGTGCATGTAGGTTTCATGTTTGTACAGGGCACCTGTTTCTTTGAGATGTTTGATGATCTCTTTGTCTGCTTCTTTGACACCTAATCCGGCAAAGTCTTTTACCTCTGCTGTGAATTTGCCGCTCATATCGACAGGACAAACGAGTGCTGTGATGCCAGCCGCCTTTAGGACCCGGTTGTCATCCTCACCAAATGCGGGTGCTTGATGCACGACACCGGTACCACTATCGGTGGTGACATAGTCATCAGCGACAATTTGAAAGGCGCCTTCGGCCCTCATGTCCTCAAAATAATCAAATAAGGGTGCGTAGGTACGGCCGACCATCTCTGCACCTTTTAACTCAGAAAGTATTTCAAGGTTACGACCTTTACCGACTTCTTCAAGTCGCGCTTTCGCCAAATAGAACGTCTGGCCTAGCTCCTCATCGCGTACCTTGAGGTAGTCAATGTCTGCGCCCACGCAAAGCGCAAGATTAGAAGGTAGTGTCCAGGGCGTGGTGGTCCATGCGGCGACATAAGCATCTTCGTCGTCGAGTTTAAATAGAACCGTTACAGCCGGATCTTGCACGTCCTGGTAATTAGATGTGGCTTCAAAATTGGATAACACTGTGCCGAGAGCGGTCGAGAAGGGTACGACTTTTACGCCACGGTAGATAAGGCCTTTCTCCCACAGCTGCTTTACGACCCACCAAACCGATTCCATGTACCAAGGGTCCATGGTCTTGTAATCGTTTTCAAAATCTACCCATCTCCCGATCCGCGAAATGGTTTTCTCCCATTCCGATGTGTACCTTTGAACAATGCTTCGACATTCATCGTTGTAACCTTTGATGCCGAGTTTCTCGACGGCCTCTTGAGACGACATACCAAGCGACTTATCTATTTCATGTTCAATAGGAAGACCATGGCAGTCCCATCCAAAACGACGTTGGACATGAAACCCCTTCATGGTGAAGTAGCGAGGTACGGCATCTTTTAGAATTGAACCGACAAGGTGGCCGTGATGAGGAAGACCTGTCGCGAAAGGAGGCCCGTCATAGAAAATATACGGCTCTGCGTCACGAGTCTGATCAAGGGATTGTTGGAATACCTTGTTCTGCTGCCAATAGTCGAGAATCTTGTGTTCCCCAGCAACGAATGAAAAATCCTCAGCTGTCGGATTCGATTTAGTACTCACTGTTTGTCACCCTGCTTGATTGAACATACTAGATTTTGTTCTACGGTCTTAAGGTCTGCGGTCTTACTATCGGTAGTCGGCACTTTATTGCGATTAATATTGTAAAAAAAAACCCGCCTTGTGGCGGGTTTTTCGAATTCTCTGGATATTTTTTAAAAATACGTCACAAGAATCAACCCACCGCGAAATGTCGGATGTTAATTATAATATTCGGAATAATGATTCTTCTGCGCATCGGTGAAGGATCGGGTAATTCAGTGAACTTGTCAAGAAACCCTCATCTGCAACGCCAATTGCTGGGTGTTGTATGCCACTGCTCATTCTCTGTCTTGCTGAACTTGAGTCACACTTCCCCTTGAATTAATTTTTTGTATGATTGTCGCCAATAGCTTCTCAATGCGGAAAACGTGATACCAAGACGGCGTATCCTTGTGCTGAACGGTACTTGTGCCAACAAAATCAAACTGCCAACCTTCCTTTTCAGAACGTTGTTTGAGTTCTGACATTCTCTCCCAGGCAGGTCCTGACATGAGCGGGTGCGTGCAGGCAACAACGATATCCTTGGCACCGCGTTCTTTTAACTCACTAACAGCGGCCACGACGGAGCCTCCAGAGTCGACAATATCGTCAACTAACAACACGTTCTGACCGGAAACATCGCCGATTAAGGTTGATCGAAACACCTGGTTAGGTTTCGAATAATCCCGCTCTTTTGACAGCGCGGCAAGATCCGCCGATAGCTCTTCCGCATAGGCGCGAGCGCGCTCAAGGTAGCCAACATCCGGTGATACGACGACATCACAGGTGATTTTCTCTTTCTGTAGCCATTCAACTAGGTGTCTTGTCAGAAAGACGTTCTCCAGATGAGCCATAGAAGGATTAAACATGCCGGCGATTGCATCATTGTGAATTTCGACTGAGACAACGCGGTCCGCGCCGGCACTTTGCAGCATGCGTGCAAACAAACCTGCGGTGATACCTTCTCGGGTTCGACCTTTACGTTTGTCTTGTCGTGCACCCGGGTAGTAGGGCGTGATAGCGGTAATGTATTGTGCGTCGGACAATGCAGCAGCTTCGATGGCGTGTAGCAGCATGATGAATCTGTCATAAACCGATAGGTCGTCGATCTCGCCGACCGGCGATTGAAAAATATAGACGTCATGTCCTCTTACATTGGACTTGATCTCCATCTTACCCTCACCACAAGCAAACCAGGTTTCACTAGTCGGAATGAGATCCATCTTCATGTGCTTGGCGACTTCTTCCGCGAAAGGTCGTCCCGATTCACAGGTCATCAGCGCGATGGGTGCTCGTGGGTTAGTTATCATTTTTTGTCACTCCGATCTGGCATGAGGGTCGCTAGTGTTTCGATTAGCAAATTGTGTTCGTGGGTTAGTACTCTTTTTGCCAGCAATGCAGCCGTGTCTGTGGGTTCAACGGCGACAACTTGCTGAGCAATAATAGGTCCGGTGTCATATTCTTCATCTACCCAGTGAATAGTGATACCTGTTTGCGGGTCGCCTGATGCAATCACAGACTCGTGTACTTTCATGCCGAACATCCCTTTGCCGCCGTGTTTAGGCAGTAATGACGGATGTACATTGACGATCTTACGTTTAAAGGCTTTGAGGGTTTTCGGACCGAGTTTTTTCATGTACCCAGCGGTAATAACCCAATCAACTTTGTGAGTACGCAAGGCATCGAGCATGGCGCTATCAATAGCGGCAGCACTGCAATGGGTTTGGCTTGAGATATGTAGTGTCGCGATGCCGGCGCGGTCTGCCCGTGCGAGTGCTTCAGACTTTGAGTTATTCGATATAGCCAAGACAGGGGTCGCGTTTACCTTGCCTGATTGGCATGCGTCAATGATGGCTTGAAAATTGGTGCCTCGGTGTGAAGCGAGAATGCCGAGTCGTTTCATATGTTGATGCGATTCATGACTAAAAGCTTCGGTCGAAGTGACGGCGCGAGTGTATCAAGAAATTGGTGACAGCTCTATGAGCGATAGGTTTCCCTGAGAATATTTTTTTGTACCTTGCCCATCGTGTTCCTTGGCAGTGCATCAACAAAGTGAATCTGCTTCGGTACTTTGAAGCCAGCGATGGTTGTCTTCATCTCTGCAATGATTTGTTTTTCTGAAAGAGGGCCATTTTTGGCTTTAATGTCGTCGCATACAATAACCGCGACCACCGCTTCTCCAAAATCCGCGTGCGGAACACCGATTACGGCCGATTCTGTGACGCCGCTTATCTTGTCTAGAATAGATTCAATCTCTTTCGGGTAAACGTTCAAGCCACCGGAGATAATCATGTCTTTGTCACGTCCGATGATTGAAATGTAACCGTCTTCATCGAGACTGGCGATGTCGCCGGTTTTAAAAAAACCGTCGTCAGTGAATTCCTCGGCGGTTTTGTCTGGCATTTGCCAATAGCCCTTGAACACATTGGCACCCTTTACGTACAAGGTGCCAGCTTGCCCAACGGCGACCTGTTGAACTAAATCATCACAAATTTTCGTCTCGACACCCGCTAATGCCGGCCCGACCGTGCCGGGTTTCCTTTTCCCTAATAGAGGGTTGGATGTGTTCATACCCGTTTCAGTCATGCCGTATCGTTCGACAATGGTATGGCCGGTGCGCTGTTCAAAGTCTTCAAAGGTTTGGGTAAGTAAAGGTGCTGAGCCGGACGTGAATAACCGCATATTGTTGCAAGCATCGCCGTTTAGACCGTCATGGGCTAATAATCTGACATAGTTGGTTGGTACGCCCATATAGATAGATGATTTGGGTAACCAATCGACGACCAGCTGAGGGTCAAACTTTGTCATGAAATTCATTTGACTGCCGTTGAAGACAACAAGGTGCGTCGCGACAAATAATCCGTGTATGTGGAATATAGGCAGGGCGTGCAGTAAAACGTCGTCGGTTTGCCAGCCCCATGCTGAACTTAATGTCGCCGCATTGGCAACGAGGTTGCCATGGCTAATCATTGCGCCTTTTGGGTTGCCCGTCGTACCAGATGTGTAGAGGATTACTGCGATATCGGCTGCGTCGCAGGCCTCGTCTTTAAAATCTGTGTCTTCGCTGTTTTGGATTTCATAATCTGCATGTCCAAAGTGGCCTGTCGATGCATTATCGTGTAGATAATTTCCGTTGTTGTCTAAGGTGCCAACGTTACAATTCGCATGTTTGTCAAATATGGCACGTCGCGCTGGATCACACAGGGCGAAAGAGGGGGCAGCGTTGCCGATAAAATATTCAACTTCGTGCTCAAGATAATCCGTGTTAAGCGGAATATAAATAAACCCCGCGCGTAGGCAGGCGAAGTACCAAAACAGATTCTGTGGACTTTTTTCGACTTGGACGATAACTCTATCGCCTTTGTGAACCCCAAGCTCGGTTAAGTGATGCGCGATTCGACCACTTTGATGATGCAAGTCAGCGTAACTGTAAGTGTGTCCATCTGGAAGATTTAGAAAGGCACTAGCATGGTTGAATTTTTGCTGGCAGTGGCTGTAGAAATTTGATTCGGTCATTTAAACGCTAGGCACGGATGAGTTCGAGGCCATTACTTTGCCTTAATTGTTTTCAGCATTCCAGTCTCGCACGTTGCAAAAACTGAGCGGTATTCAACTCCTTGGCCAGATGGATAGCGCCTCAATCCAACTTTTGTTGGTTGGCGTAAACACAGTGCTATCTCAGCTAAACCCGCGGACCAAAGTGTCAAAGCAGTGCAATTGTTTTGGTCGGTTCGATGTTAGAATTATCACGACAGATTGAAAACGGGTTAAAAGGTCGTCGAAAATACATACAAGCAGTATCTAAGATAACTTAACGAGAGATTTGAGAGATAGGTAAGGTGCGGTTTGAAAGGGCAACAAAAAAACGGAGTATTTATGTTCGAGAGAAAAAGGGCTGCTTTGGCGCTCGTTATGGCGTTTGTTACCGGAGTCGGCAGCTTGTCTATAAGCACTTTGGTGCAGGCTAGCTCGCCTTTAGAGAGCTCGGCTGCAGATAGCACTGCTGCAGATAGCTCTGCTGTAGGCAGTTCTGCTAAAGATAATTTAACTCCGGTTATCGCTGCTGAAGTTAACCAAACAGCTATTAAAACAATCGAGATTAGCCGTGCTTGGTCGAGGGCGACGCCACCGGGTGCGCCGATGGGCGCGATATACATGGATTTACAGAATCACTCTCTTGAACAGGTTGGCATTGAGTCTGTTTCAACTGATGTTGCGGAGCTCAGCGAAGTCCACCAGAGTATCGAAGTTAATGGCGTCATGCGTATGAGAGAGGTTGCGCCATTTCTGTTGCCGAAGAATCGTACGGTATCGCTTCAACCCGGTGGTAAGCATGTGATGTTGATGCGATTGAAACAACCGCTGAAGATCGGAAGTGTGTTTACATTATTGGTCACGGACAGTTTAGGAACCGTCCACGAGGTGCCAGTTAAAGTGGGTGGATATGGGCAGATGTCGTATCCTAAGTGAGGCATGGGTGCACCATATGTATAGTGCCTCAGTGATCTTTGGTTAGCTGGTTTATTTATCGTTAGCACCATTTGAAAAGGTTGCGCGAGCTTATGCGACGACGTTAGTTGGTAACGTTGGAGGTAAAGGCGATAGCAAAAACATTACCCGTGAGGGTAGATTGCGATAACCTCAAGCGTGTTACTAGTATCTTAAGGAGAACGAAGTGCAAGAGATGTCCTGGGGAACACTGATAGCTGATGCGGCTGAGATCGCTGCGTTTGGTAAAGCACGAATCGACGGTAAGGTTTCCTACTTAGCGACCATAAGACGCTCTGGCAAGCCCCGCATACATCCGGTGACCGCGATCGTTGGCGATGATCGGTGTTTTATTTTTGCTGAGCCCGCTTCGTCAAAGGTGAAAGACCTTGAAAAAAATAATGCGTTTAGCCTTCACTGTGGCATGTCAGATAGCTCGGGTAGCAGTGGTGAATTTCAATTGGCAGGCCGGTTAGTGCGAATCGATGATGTGCAGTTACGAGCGGCCGCGGAAAAAAATTGCAGCTATCGTCCCTCAAGCAATTATCACCTTTACGAGATGTGCCTGTCCGAAGCCATAGCAACCTCCTACAGGGGTGGTAGAGCTGTTAGAAATAAATGGTCATGTTCATCCAGCGAGTAAACTACCCAGCGCTGTTTTTTTCACTTCTTTTCAGCAATGACTGCCTTATCGACATGACCGACTCAAGGTCCAATGGACTATTTCGCAGCAGAGTCTGATGGGTTTCCTGCAACGATAATTGCCCCTTGCCAACGACTTCTGTCACGGTTGCCTCAATCGCTTTGGCCAGTTGCCAAGCTTCGAAGCTCTGCCCTGGGTTTTTAACGATTGAAACTATTTCCGATTGGATGATCGCCTCACTGTAGGGTAGCTGACTCGACATGAATGTTGACGCTTCGTCGACATTCCATTGGCCCGTGTGTAGTTGCAAATCGATAAGCGCGTGGCCGATAAAACGTTTATGCCTGACCAGATAGCCAATACGTGAAAGATCTTCAACATAGGAAGACATATTGGCGAACGGTAATGTTTGGCTGTATTGCATCCAAGCCAGTGTAAATGTATCAGCCATGGGACTTTGAGCTTTATGTAAGTCAATCCATGGCGCCAACATGTGAACACCCGGTACAACGAATTGATAGGCCAGGCTTTCATATTCGAAATCGGGTAAGGATGACATTGCCTCGAGATTGAACGCGACCTGGCCGTGTTCGTAATGAATCATCTCTGTGCTGAGTTGATCGGCGGCGACTAATAGAACTTCATCACTAGGACGCCTGTAAAACCATTTGGTTAGCTCAGGCTCGATGTCGGCGACATACAGGGTTAAAAGGTTAAGAGCCATTTGTTTGGGCTGTGCTTGGCTGGTCAACAAATAGGTTGAGTCGGTGTAAAGGGTTTTCACATCGGTACGAGCAGCGAGTTCGGCGATTAGCGTGTCGATGTTGGCTAAATCGAGTTTAAGTTCGTTAATCCGTGCCATTTTGACGGCATCATCAACCTTGTTAAACGTGCCGGTAAGTAGCAGTGGTTTGTCTAGGTTTGATTGAGTGTTTAGTGACTCAAGGAAGTTTAGAAACGCTTTAAATGCTGGCTGAATATGTGCATAGAACTGATTTCTGAAGTCTTCATAGCGCCGATGCTTATCGCCATCTGGGATAGACGCGTATAACAGCTGTTGTTGAAAGCGTGACAGGTAAGGATTGTCTTCATTCAAGTTCGTGTTGGCTGATGCGACCACGGTTTTCAGTCGCTCTTTATATTCGATTAGCAGTACCTCTGAATATAACTGACCTGCGCTAGATTGCTCTGTGAGCCTCAATTGCAGATCAACCAGCCTATTCTTGGTTGATAAAAGATAGTCTTGCTCTTCGTCCAAGGCCTGTTTCGATAGCGGTTCAAAGATGAGTTTTGGCCAAAGTGCATCCAACTCACTGAGGTGATTCAGTTCTGGCCAATGTTTTAAAACTCTTTGTCGCGATTGTTGCAGGGCAGCGAGTTGGCGTATTTTATTGCGATTTCTTTCCCTGAGTAGTTTTTGGTCAAGATGTTGAAGCTGCTCATTTGCGATTGCCAGATGAGCCGCATTTTGTTGTAGCGCTTCTCTGGTCAGAAACTGATGCCGTGCTTGGTGCAGGTCGCGCCGAGATATCAGGTAGTTATCGATAACTTTTTCAGCGATTTGGTTTTCGAACTCTCGCTTTACAAGTGCTGAGTTTGGCGCCGGTTGTTTATTTAGAGCTTCTGATGCGGCACTTGAATTAGGCTGATTGCTGTTATTGGTGCGGGTATTTTTTTCTGATCGGCTATCGGCCGCGGCTGTTTCGGCTGAATCTAGAAAGGGAATTTTGAGGCTGCAACTGCACGTTAAACTGATCAGTGCGACAAGGGCTACACCACGTAATATTGAGATGCTGCTGTAGGACTTGGCACAAACCGCTGCAATGCTCGTCAATGCCTTTGTTGAGACATCGGGGGCCATATTTGAACAAATCATGTTAGAAACGATCATTTTAGAAAAGATCACTTGAGCAGCGATGTGCAGATGCTGTCTGCCAATTTAGTTAGCGGTAAAGCATGGCTTGTTGCCTCTTCAATAGCGGTCAGGGCGGTTATTTTGAACTGTTCATCTTCTATTGATGCAAGGTTAATGAGCACATTCATTCTTGCTGCTTGCACGGTTGTGGGCACTAATAAGGCCGCAATACCGACGTCCGTAATGAGGTTTTTGTTCCCGATCTCACTAAGTCGTTGAATGTCTTGAGCAAGATTACTCGCCAAAGTTGCTGTTGTTAATGGTGCCTGTGCCGCCTGTTTTAGGGCGTCTTGTAATGCATTGTGTTGCACTGTGCGTTCCTGCGAATTTGACCTCGGCAGCTTGTATGCGGCCATAACCTGATTAAAGCCTTCGATATCATCGTCCGCGAGCTGATCGAACTGGCCCCTCGCTTGCTCGGCTCGGTTGTTGATTGCCTGAATTTCTTTTTTCAAAGCCTCAGCACTATCCCTCGCCGATTCTTTAGTTTTGCCTTTTGTGAGGTTGCAGACCATTGAAATCAGTGCCGCCGCCTGCGCCCCTGTCACAGCTGCAACAGCCCCGCCTCCTGGCGTTGCGGCACTACTCGAGAGTTTGTCGAGATAGCTTTGAAGACTTTGTTGATTCAATTTTTGTCCTGATAAAAGTTCATATAGAGGCGAAGCGTGTTTCTCATGCACATGGCAACTGTCATCGGTCCTACACGAGGTATATAGATATCAGTGTGGGTGTTGATGTCGTCGGT
Source organism: Pseudomonadales bacterium (assembly GCA_029251375.1). Classification (GTDB taxonomy): domain Bacteria; phylum Pseudomonadota; class Gammaproteobacteria; order Pseudomonadales; family Azotimanducaceae; genus JAHRVQ01. The sequence continues at coordinate 116,781 of JAQXDL010000049.1, forward strand.
GAAATTAGGTGTGCTTGAGAAGTTAATGCAAACCGTACCTGGCTCTATCTCAGCGGCACTGACCTTTTCAAACTGACTATTAGGTACGCCCGTTACGACAATGTCAGATTGTCGCAATGCATCAGTTCGGGTAATTTGGGTTTCTGATGGCTGGGCATTTTCGAATTTTAGTGGGCCGTTTTCATCAAAACTGTAAACCGTCGCGCCATCGTTTGACATCATCACCGCAAGCGGACGGCCAATGACTTCGCTACGATTAAATATGGTCACCACTTTGTCCTGAATTGGTCTGGGATCATTTGGTGTATAGACGCCGACATGCGTTAGCATCTTCACGATCGCCAGAGGCGTGCACGGTAATAAAGCCTTGTGAGACTTTGTTATATCTACAAAACGGTCATTGTTGTACAGCTTGCGAGTCCAATAGTTGCTGCCCGCTTCTATGTCTTTACGATAGTCCACAAGATTGCGAAGGTAGTCATCTTGTCGGTTATTAAAGACCGGGAAATATATGAAGATGCCATGGACGCTGTCATCTGCGTTTAAGTCGATGATGATCGATTCGAGATCTAAGCGTTCGACCGATATCAAGTCATAGCTTATGCCGATGTCGTTGAATTTTTGCTTGGTGGCATTGGCATAGGCGAGGGATGGCTTGTCTTGACTCGCAATGATGCCGACAATATTAATTTTTAGATTGTCTTTGCTAATGGCAGACTTTACTTCCTGAACATATTGTTCTGCGACATAAGCGGGGTTAAGCAGTGATGGATTATTCAATTATCGGCCTCACTGTCGTACTTGTGTGCAGTCCTGGCGACTGAGCCTAGATAACCTTTGTGATGGCGGCGACCGTATTCTTCCTTGGTGAACTCATTCAGATCAAGCAGTGTTAAACTGATGGCGTCGCAGATTGCGGACATCACTGCAATGGATGTGCTTGGGGTCAAATTCAGTGGGCAAGCTTCTTCAATGTCCGGCCCCATGTCCAAAGTAAAAGTGCTGAGGTCGCGAAGAGGAGAATCTGTATGAGATGTGACGCCGATGACGTGATTAACGCCAAATTCTGCTGCCATTTGTAACATCTCAACGACTTCTATGGATTTGCCGCTGGTTGAGAACGCCACAATGACGTCACCTTCACCCAACATACCAAGATCACCATGTCCGGCTTCTGCTGGGTGGATATAGAAAGCGGGTGTCCCTGTCGATGAAAGCGTTGCGGCAAATCGATTCGCCACGAAGCCGGCTTTGCCAATACCTGTGGTAATGACCTTGCCAGTTCGGTTCTGAATGAACAGAACAGCCTTTTCGAACTCGTCATTGACCTTCACGTTGGCGATGGCGTCTGATTCCATCTTGATGATCGATGACATATTGTCTTGTATATTCAACTAACTGTCCTTTTGGTGGTGACTCGTTTAAACATGAAGTTCCGAGCGCAATATCCGAGCATTATACTCGATCAAATGGATGATGTAGCATGTCTTGGAGACTATCTGATTAATAAAGTTCACTGTATTTGAAAACGTTTTATTTATCGCTGAAGCCAGCATGAGGAGAAAATTCGAATGGTTAAGATCGTTGGTAATGTTAAGCCAGAAGATGATTACACACATCCGCTTGGCCCTGAAGAGAATTTCAACGAGTCAGTCTACTTTAACTTCTTTGATACAACCCATAATCGCGGTGGTTTCATTCGTATGGGCAACCGTGCCAATGAGGGTTACGCCGAAATGACGGTGATCGTTTATAACGACGATGGCTCGGCATTTTTTAATTATAAAAAGCCTGAAATCACCCACAACGATGGTTGGGATGCGGGTGGCGCGAAAATTGAGGTGCTGGTTGCGGGCGAAAAGATTCGCACAACCTATGAGGGCTCAGCCCTGTATATGGCGAACCCCACCGATATGAAAGATCCGAGTAAAGCCTTTAAATCTAATCCCTTTAGAAAACTCAAAATTGAGCTTGTGCACGATGGCGTCGGTCCCATTTATGGCCATGTCGGTGAACCTGACGATGGTAATGATTTTGCTCGTGCCCATTACGAGCAACATATGAAAGTTAGCGGCACTATTCAAATCGAGGGCGAAGCGCCGATTTCGATAAATGGCCACGGTTTACGTGATCACTCTTGGGGTCCCAGGTATTGGCAGTCTATTCGCTCTTACCGTTGGATTACGGGTAATTATGGTGACGACCTTGGCATGGTGTTATCGATCGTTGGTGATCGAAAGGGGGGTATGTTCCATAAGGGTGATGAGTTTATTCGAGTTACTGACCTTGATCTATCGGTTAACTTTGAGCAAGACAGCCGTTTTCACAAAAACTTTACCGCTAAGGTGAAACTCGAAAATGGCGACAAACATATTGTTGAAGGCAAAGTTCAAGGCTTTATCCCTTTGCGTAACCGACGCTCAGAGCAGATCACTTACATCGGCGAAGGTATGACGCAGTATACTCTTGACGGTGAAAGGGTCGGTTATGGGCTGAGTGAATTTCTGGATCAGCCGGACGATTCGATCTAAAGATTCGTTTATCGACCTAAGCTTGAGAGCTAGGCACTGCATGACAAACTCAATCTCGATGCACAATTAGCCTCCTCGCGGTCTAACCTGAGGAGGCTTGATTTCCCTTATTGAATAACAACGATGTGTTGACGTTGCTACAAACATTGTCTTTTTGCGAGTCGTCTAAAGATTCAAAGCAGAGCACTTTGGTGCGGCGTGTATCTTGTTGTATTAATGTCGAAGGGTGGATCACTTGAGTTTTTGTGGTACTTGATTCTCGTCATCTAAATCGGCGTTGAGTCCTTCTATTGACGCGTCTACCTGGGAGGTTAATTCTGCTTTATCTTCGCTGGACACGCCCAAAGGGTCAAAACGCCATTTTTGGTGGGTGACTAACATGGGTACGTAACGTCCGTAACCAATCCGCTTTAGCCAATCTGCCGGCAACTCTCCCTTGGCTCGATTGAATCCAGCCACAGTTAACCGTTCAATGAGTCGATAGAAAGGTGATTCATTGCCTAGAAATTCAGAGTCTGAATCAGTTTTACTTGTATGCGTTGGTTTTAAATCAATCTGCTCACTCGTGAAAATACGGTAGGCCAAAATAAGCCCGAGAATGAGTCCAATAAAAAGCAGGTAGTTTTCGTAGTCGCTGAGCTGCTGGTCATTCCACCACACGGCATACATGAAGTTTAGATTCGCCAACAAATCCAGTGCAGGTTGAATTAAGGACGATTGGTCAGATTCAGTGTCAGCCCATATTGCCGGTGTGGTATCGACTACTTGCCATTGGTCACCAACAAATGCGATTGCCCATGAGTGGGCGTGTCGTTGGCGTACAATGTACATTCCAACGAGTGGATCATACTCTTGTACTGCGTAACCGATGACATAGCGTGCAGGTATACCCATCTGCCGCAACATGAGTACAGTTGCGCTGGCAAAGTACTCACAATGCCCTTTGCGGCTGGAATCGAGGAAGTGCTCAATTGGGTCGTCTTGATCGGATAAATCTTGATACAGGCTATACCTGAAGTCGCTGAAAAATTTGTACAAGCTTTGCACTGGATCCTCGGCGCTTAAATTGTTTGTTGCGATCAAGCGAGAGAGAAGTGCTTGTTTGGTTTTTGGCACGTAAGTGTCAGCCTTATTAGGCAGTCCATTGATTTGATTATCGAAGCCAAATTCCACCTGATAGCGGGGGCTTGGTACCATGCCGGAACCTTGAATAGCGCCGTAGTCATTGCGTTGGATATCAATGGCAGGGAGGTCGTTGATCAGTCGAGTGCCTGCCGGAATAGGTATTAGAGCTAGCGGTCGGTCGAATTCCATATAGATATCGAGAGGGTAACTTTGCTGATCATCGATCAGCCGCCATCTGAAGTCATCTTCATGTTGTACGGTAGTGAATTTCAAATTCATTACTGCCCAGCTATTACCCGATGGCAGATCATAGCTGGCTTCCTGCAAAAACCTCGGCGCGATGCCACCATCAGGAACGCTAACACGAAACAAGATCTCATCAGAAATTTTCAACTTGCCGACCGCGCCTATCGAAGTTTGCGTTTTTAATGGATTACTTCTTTGTTGAACCCAATTTGCGATCCATACTTGAGCGCGTTTTTTTAACTCAAGATGCGTGCCGCGGATGGCCGTGTGGGTCATAAATCCAGCGAGAAATATCAAGCCGACGGCGAGTACCCAGCCATTAAGCTTATAGCGGGAAGATCGCAACGGGAACAAGGCCAATGCCATAAGGCTCGCCGCAATGGGGAAATAGAACACGGCGCCCTCCATGTTGGTGCCGGCGGCGACAATACATAAACCGAAAAGGAAATAATCCATATCCCAAGCTTGGGTAACCGGTTGTTTCTGTCTGCGTAGTGAATAGAACAGAACGTCAAGACTCATCCGGTCGGTTGTGCTGTAACCGAGAACCAGTACCAGCGGGAAAAAAAGTATCGGTAACCACTGAACTAGTGCTGTAATAAAATGGTATTCGGTTCTATTGGCGTAAAGAAAGATACACAGACCAACGAAAAACAGCGTCGTGAGATCGGCGATTTGATAAAAATCTCGCTTTTCCAGGTTCCACCTTCGATTGATGAAAAATCTGGCCTCCCAAACAGCGCCCATAGGGATCGCCCAAAGCAACAAATCGGTTTGTAAACCCCAAAATAAAAGGGCCGCAAATTGTACGTATCGTAATTTCATCGATTTGTCAGTTGGCGTGTTACTCACAGAGTTCGTTATGAGAGCTCAAGTTGCGAGCTTGAGTGGAGAACTCAGTTAAAGACCTATAGCGCCGAAAGTACCTCCTGAATCCTGTTGATGGGTAATGGCACATATTGCGCCGGGATGTCATTGGCTGTTCGTTCATCAGTGATGATAAATACTTTTAAGGGTACGCCGCTGCGGCTAAGGGAGTCTGCTAAATCCTTTTGCGCGTTCGACCAACCCGACAAGATGAGGATGCAACCGCTGAGCTTCTTGATATGTTCGAGGCTGGCATTTAATAGTTTGCTAGCGCTTTCATCTGATCGTTTCAGTGTTGCCAATGTCTCTAGCTGTTCATTGATTGCGCTCGTACCTCGACCGGACGTTAAAATTTCTGCCTGATCCGCAAGATAGATTAGATCCAACATAGAATCGCTATTGTTTAAAGCCAATAGAAAAGTAGCGGCGATGGAGATCGCTTCCTCAAGCTGTTCAGAGATCACGCAAGTGTTGTCCAGCACCAATGCTTGGCGGACGAAATATTCATCCTGGAACTCTCGAACCACAGGTTTGTTCTGCTTTGCGCTGCTCGGCCAATGAATTTTCCTCATACTATCGCCATCGCGATAGTCTCGCAGGGAGACAAACTCATCTGATTCGCCAATCGACCATGAGGCGCTTATGCCTCCAGGCTGAAAATGTCTGCCGCCGGGCAAAAATACTTTGGCATTGATGCTATAGCGCTTCGGTAAGATCAGCATTGTCTCTGGGTTTTCAAATCGAGTGATACCTTCATACAGGTTGAGTGGGTCTGGATGTAGTATGTGTGTACGAGACAGTTGTATCAGTCCGCGACGAGAGGGGGTGGCCTGCATTCGCACCGTCACATGGGACTTCCTGGCGATGTCTGGTACCTGCGCCGGCTCAATGGTTATGCCTGTGTTACGCCGCTGTAAGTAAATAAACCTGTGAAAACCAATAAATTGATCATAGGCGTTGCGCGATGTCTCGCCAGGTTCCGCTTCTGTTCGAAACTGTTGTCGAGTCGGTGGTTGAACTAACGGAATATCAACTAGCCTAAGATCAGCTTCGGTGCGATTGCCAGTATTGTCGACAATTATCTGGTATTCGAACGGTTGGTCAGCGGTTGCGTAATTTGGCAGCTTGCGATGCACAGATACGTTGGGTTTGCTTAGCCGAAGCGAGAATCTGGATATCAGGATTGCACAGAGAAGAAAGGCAAACAATTGATAAACTAATGACTCATCGGTGTTTAAACCCAATACCGCACAAAATACGATGAGTGGCCCAAGCGCCTGACTTCGGTCTGTACCTTGTCGCTTGCGTCGCAATCGAGGTCGCATCGCTCGAACATAAGCGGGATAAACCCGATCGCGAAACATTACAGTTAAGTTAATACTAAAGGGTGAGTGGGCTTTTTCATACCGGCACGGGTGTATCATCAATGATGCTTTGAAGCAGGTTTATAGCGGAGGAGCCGCTAAAGGTACTGTCGTTATTGAGCGCCAATCGGTGGGCAATAATCGGTAGAGCGAGTTCTTGAATAATATCCGGTGTAACAAATTCAATGCCTCTAATTAATGCCAATGCTTGAGCGCTCTTCATAAGTGTAATTGTTGCTCTAGGGCTTGCGCCCATTTGAATATCCGGATGATTCCGCGTCGCGCCAACGAGTTGAACGATATAGCGTCGCAGTTCATCGGTTACTCGGATGTTGATTGATGCTTTTTTGATAGCTCTTACCTGTTCCAGGTTGAGGCAGGGTTGTAATGCGTCAATGGGGTGTGAGACGGCCTGGCTGGACAAAATTTCCAATTCTTCCTCTTCGCTGACATAGCCCAGGCTAAACCGAATCGCAAAGCGATCCATTTGCGCTTCCGGCAGTGGATAGGTGCCATGGAATTCAATTGGATTTTGCGTCGCAATCACAAAGAACAAATCATCTAGCGCAAAACGATCACCCTCAACACTGACCTGATTCTCACCCATCGCTTCAAGCAGTGCAGATTGTGTTCTGGGAGATGCCCGGTTAATTTCATCTGCCAACAATATTTGCGTGAAAATGGGTCCCTTTCTAAAACGAAAATCCTGTGTGTTCTGGTCAAAAATCGAAACCCCAAGGATATCGGTTGGGAGCAGGTCCGGTGTGAACTGAACCCGTTTGAAGTCTGCGGCAATTGAGCCCGCTAGGGATTTTGCCAAAGTCGTCTTGCCGGTACCGGGAACGTCCTCAAGCAGCACGTGTCCGCCTGTAAAAAATGCGGTTAGCAGCCATTCAATCGGCTTTTGATTGCCGCGCATAACCATGGCGACATTTGCCTTTAGACGCGCGACATGATCGCGAATGCTTTCGAAATTAGTCGTTAACTCAGATGTCGACATGAACAAAAGATCCAAATTTATTGTTGAATGGGATGATCCAAATAATAGATGGCCCGTATACCTTCATGTTTGGTATGAGAATTGAAGAGTCTGTATGATCACAAGCATTATTAAGCCCGTCAACAAGGTGGTACCACTGGTGAAGCCCAGTCCGGATGAGTGGAGTTCGTTGCTCGAGAAAGTAGGCGTCGATAAAGACCGTCAAGCCTTCTCATCGCTATTCGAACACTTTGCTCCGTTACTTAAAGGATTCCTTATGAAAGGATCAAATATCGGTCCTGAATTAGCTGAAGAGCTCGCCCAGGAAACGATGATAAAGGTTTGGCGCAGAGCAGCAAGCTTTCAGCGGGCCAAGTCAACGGCTAGTACTTGGATATTTACGATCGCTAGGAACAGTCGGATTGATCTATATCGACGCGAGTCGCGTAAACAGGTCCAACTCGACGCTGATGACTTTTACGATCAATCCATCGAGAACCCATCGCTGGTGTCTCTGGTTCAGGTCAGAAACAAGCAAACGGTGTTAGAACATCTTAAGTCGCTTCCAAGGGAGCAACATGAGGTGGTGGCAAAGATTTACTATGAAGGTAAGTCCCACACCGAGGTAGCGCAAGAGCTTTCGCTGCCACTTGGTACGGTAAAATCACGAATACGATTAGCGTTAAAACGAATGAGTGTACGACTCGCAGCAGAGGAAATATAGATGAGCGTTCAGTTACATCCAGATGCCGACCTTTTGGTTGAGTATTCCTCCGGCTCACTGAGTCCGGCTATGTGTGTGTCCGTTTCAGCGCACTTGCACTTTTGCGATTCTTGCAGAGACGAAAATCTGCGTCTGACCGAAATAGGTGGGTCGTTGCTGTCACAAGTGGCGCCCGAGATACTGTCTGCGTCGGCGTTGGATAACGTCTTTGCAAAGATTGACACAGAAGCCGCCGACGATGTTTTAAAACCGCGAACGGTATCTAAACAGACGACGACCGGCACCGAACTTAGCGCTTTGCCTGAGATGATTCAAAATCTTATTCCGACGGATGAGCCTAATTGGAGATTCCTGTCGCCGTCTTTACGCGCTGCAGCAATCCCTGTCGGGGAAGACAGCTGCGAGTTGGCTTTGCATAAGATTAAAGCCGGCGGTAGCACTCCTACGCACGATCATAAGGGACGTGAGGTTGTCGTTGTGCTGAAAGGAAGTTTCTCTGATGAAGACGGTATTTATTCTGAAGGAGATTTTATTGTCCACCATCCCGGTGAGGTTCACCGCCCACAGGCCTCTCAAAACGAGGAATGTATCTGCCTGAGCGTGCTTGAAGCGCCTCTGAGACTAACCGGTACGTTTCATCGGTTCCTCAACCCACTATTCTCCTTCAATCCCCAGTAACAGACCGAGATCAAATCCGACAAAAACGTTAAGACTTAGCGATTAAATGACAAGACACGTCGTGCCCGTCAGTGATTGTCTCTAGACGCGGCAGGCTGTGCTTACACTCATCGATCATGTCCGGACATCTAGGGTGGAAGGTGCATCCGGATGGAGGATTTATTGGAGAGGGGACATCGCCGCTAATAACCTGACGTTTGACCGTGCGATGTGGGTTGGGCACAGGAATAGCCGACATCAAAGAACGCGTGTAAGGATGTAGAGGCGTCTTATAGATCTCTTGGCCGTCACCACTCTCTGCAATGCGACCGAGATACATGATCGCGATGCGATCCGAGATGTGCTTAACCACCGCCAAATCATGGGCAATAAATAAGTAAGACAAGTTGAATTCTTTCTGCAGGTCATTCATCAGATTCAAGATCTGGCTCTGAATTGACACATCAAGAGCGGAAACGGGCTCATCGCAAATGATTAATTTTGGGTTGAGGGCGATCGATCGTGCTATACAGATCCGCTGGCGCTGTCCGCCGGAGAACTCAAAAGGGTAGCGGCTGACTGATCGCGCCGGTAGACCGACAATTTCTAACAGTTCCTTAACGCGCTTTTTGCGTGACGCCTTGTCACCGATGTTGTGAATAATGAACGGCTCTTCCAAGATATCACCAATCGTATGGCGGGAATTCAATGATTCCATTGGATCTTGGAAAATCATTTGGATATGTTGTCGATAAGGCATCAGTGCGCGAGAACCTAAATCACTAATCTCATTACCTTCAAACTTGATGCTGCCGGCAGTCGGTTGGTAAAGTCTTGCGATGCATCTGCCTAGGGTTGATTTACCACAGCCCGATTCGCCAACTAGGCCAAGGGTTTCGCCAGGCATGATATGAAACGACACATCGTCAACAGCCTTGTTGAATGTGCTGGTACGCAGCATGATGCCGTCCTTCACAGGGAAGTGCATCTTGAGACCTGATACTTCTAGAATTGGCTCGCTCATTTATTGTCCATTAATAATAACCACCAATGCATTATCCCTTGCGTGTATTTTGCCGTATCGCTGAGGATCGAAAGAACCATTAACCTAGGTGATAACATAGGCGTCACAACTCTTGCCATCTAACGCAGCTAACTTCATGGCCTTGTGCTGCCATCTGCATTTGAGGTGCTGATTCGACGCATTGGTCTTGCTTATGAGGGCATCGGTTTTGAAAGCGACAACCCTCAGGTAAATCCAACAAGCCGGGTACCATGCCTTCGATAATACTCAGCTTTGATTTTGGCTCTGTTTCAAGGGTTGGAATAGAGGCAAGCAGACCCTGTGTGTATGGGTGCTTTGGTCGATCAAACAAATCAAACACGGTGCCTTTCTCGGCGACCTTGCCTGCGTACATAACAACGACATCGTCACAGGTTTCTGCAATCACACCAAGATCGTGGGTTATCAATAACACGGTCATGCCCATTTCGGCCTGCAGATCCTTGATGAGTTCAAGGATTTGCGCCTGTATGGTGACATCCAATGCGGTTGTCGGTTCGTCAGCAATCAGTAAAGCCGGTTTGCACGCCAGTGCCATGGCGATGACAACTCGTTGCCGCATGCCGCCCGACAGCTGATGTGGGTACTCCAGCATGCGTATGTCCGGCGAAGGAATGCCCACCCGGTCTAATACATCGACCGACTGTTTGATTGCTTCTTGAGCCGAAATGTCCTTGTGCAGTAGCAGTACTTCTGTGAGCTGTTTGCCGATGGTGTGAACCGGATTGAGTGCCGTCATTGGTTCTTGGAAAACCATACCTATCTGCGAGCCACGGATCTTTTGCATTTCAGTCAATGGCAGTTGCGTTAGATCTCTGCCCTGAAAGTTAATGCTACCTGAAACTATCTGGCCCATCGGCTGTGGCAGCAGGCGCATGATTGACAAAGCCGTGACACTTTTACCACAACCTGATTCACCAACAATACCGAGGGTTTCGCCAGCACGAGCACTGAAGTTGATATTGTCTAGGGCGCGTACTCGGCCCTCGTCAGTATCAAACTCGGTGACCAAATTATTAATTTCGAGTATTGTTTCACTCATATCTAAATGCTCTAGGCCACCTTAGCGAAACTGATCGTAGACATTGATTTCTGCGTCGAATGGCTCGCCAGATTTTCTTGCTTCGAGAGTCTGCTCTCTAATGTCTTCATCGATCCAATGCACGTAGAACTCTCCTGCGGAGCGAGAGTGCTTTTGATTAAAACCTTCCGGATAACGAACCCAGCGCCAGTGACCAATGCGATAGAAAGGTTGGAAGAAGGCAGGCACAAAGGACGCATGTTCGTGATGTAGTTCGGTCATGTTGTAGGCGAGTTGCTTCATCTCATCCTTGTCATCAGAAGCTCGATAGGCATCAATCATTTTGTCTAGATCAAGCAGTGCAAGGGTCTCAAGATTGTTTGTTTGAGTCTTCAGGCTGCGCTCTGGGTTGACCGAGCCATCCTCAAGGAATGCCTGATCATAAGCGTTGTCAGAGTGATAGGTTTCCCAAAAACGTGGATACATCTCCAGGGAAACAGAGAAAGCTGAGAAGTGTATGTCGTGCTGTTTCTCTTGAACTTTTTTCCAGCCAGCGGTGCCATCGAGGACTTCAATGCGGAAATCCAATCCGGCCTTAGCCGCTTCTTCCTTTAGAATAGTGAGTACGTCTTTCATACTCTCGTAACCTGTCGAAAGCGTGAAGGATAGTCGTTCGCCATTTTCGTTGACTAAAATTCCGTCCGGTCCACGCTGTGTGAATCCCGCTTTGGCAAAACTCTCCTGCGCTTTATCAATATTGTATAGACGACTCTTCAAGGTAGGATGTGAAAACTCACCATAGCCATCTGAAGAAGTCTGCATGCGGTCAAAGTCACCTCGGAAGAACTTCTCGATGACAGTTTCCCAATTGCTGGCGTAGTGAACACCTTTGCGGACATCGACGTTATCGAGGTGATTTCGCGCGGTATTTATCCAGAGGCCGTAAGTAGGTCTTGGTGCCTGGTTGAAAAACTTTGACTTGTGGATATAACCGTTGGCCACATCCTTATCGGTGTTAGGCAGTTTGTCGTACCAATATTCAGCAAGATTGAGTCCAAATTGGTCGAGATCTCCGCGCTTGAACGATTCGAAAACCTTAGGCGTGTCGCGGATAACCGATAAATGAATCTTGTCCATGTTGTAGCGGTTCTTCCAGAACTTTTTGTCCTGTGCCCACCAGTCATCGATGTGGGTCAATGCGATAGAAACGCCCTTGTTGATGTCTTTTTGTTTAATGACGTAGGGCCCCGTTGTCGGTTGAAAACGCCATTGATACCGCTCGACGAAGTCGTCACCTAACTCTTTATAAAAATGGTGAGGAATCGGTCTGATCGACAAAACGCGATAATCCATATCTGGCTTAGCGTCGGGGATAGAAACTGAAATTGTGTAGTCATCATACTTGGTTACATTAGTGAACTGTGTTGAAGCGTAGTTGTTGTACCAAGGCGCAACGATGTACGAAGACTGGTAGAAGAAGAACATAAACAGGTAGTCGTCGGCGGTGATCTTTACACCGTCAGACCATCGCGCGTTAGGGTCAAGTTTTACGTAGACCGTCTTATTCTCTTTGTCTACAGCCCAGCTGTCAGCAAGGCCGGGGTAGAATTCGAATTTGTCTGGATGACGAGAGGCTAAGCCGGGCATTGTGTAGTCGAGAATGTAAGGTCGAAATGAGCCGTTTGAGTCAGGCCCAACGATTCGTAGGGTTCTAGGGAAGTCGCTTAATGAACCGTATTGTGTGCCGCCCTTTTTTGCTTCATCGGAGCCAATCTCAGGTAGGTGCATACCGTTTTGCCAATCAAGCTTGGCGGGTAAATCTGCGAGGGTTTTGAATCGAAAAAAATCCGGTTTCGATGCGTAGTAGTCATTCACTTCCTGTGTGTTGTCAATCGCCACTTCAGTTGTTTTTTCAGCATCGCTTGAGCCGCCACAGCCGGTGATAAAGGCAACCATCAAAGCCATTAGTATGAAGAGGCTAACGCCGTGTTTCGAATTCGATATTGTCATAGTGTTGTGCTTCGTATACATACTGTTCATTTGACGAATGCCTATTTGTAGACGGTGTGTTTCTTCGGGTCGAACGATTCCCTGACCGCTTCCCCTACAAACGTAACGAGGGTTAACAATAGTACCAAGGTGACAAAAGCTGACGTTACTATCCATTCAGCCGTTCTAAGGTTTGCTGTGCCTTGCTTCAGCAACTCTCCTAAACTCGGAGTTGGTGCAGGAAGTCCAAAGCCGAGAAAATCGAGTGCGGTGATCGACGTAATCGCCGATACAATTGTGAAGGGCATAAATGTCACCAGTGTTGAAATGACATTGGGTAATATGTGTTTGAAAATAATTCTAGAATTCGACGCGCCAATCACTTTCGCAGCCGCCGTGTAATCTCTGGACTTTTCTTTGTAGGTTTCCGTTCGCATGTAATAGGTCATACCTGTCCACGAAAACAACACCATGACGATTAGCAGAATGGCAATTCGGGTCGGAATACTGAACGTCGACGGGATGACCGAAAAGACAATAATCACCATGTAGAGAAACGGTATGTTTGACCAGATTTCGATTAAACGCTGGAATAGTAGATCGAACGCGCCACCGAAATAGCCCATCGCACAACCAATGGCTATACCAATAAAATACACAGCGACCATGTAGGCGACCGCGAACAGTAACGCTATGCGGGTGCCGTACACCAACCTTGCGAGTATGTCTCGACTCGTCGTATCGGTGCCTAGATAGTGTTTGTTTTCAAGACTGGGTGGCTCAGGCTTGTAAATGCCAATTGAGGAATGATTCTCAAAAGCATTGTAAGGGACGAGCGGCATGATGACCCAGTTATTGGCTTCGCTGTCAGTTAGAGCGTCTGCTTCGAAGCGAGCCTGCAGGTCGCGATAATTCACCTCATAGTCATAGTCAAAGCCAAAATCCGTACCCGGATGGTATTCACCGTAGGTGGGGAAGTAGAGGTTGTCTTCGTAACTGACGACTAGTGCGCGACTATTGACCCATAGCTCAGCAATCAAGACGAGCAGTAGTAAAGCGACAAGTGCTAGAAAGCTGTAGTAGCCACGTTTAATTTCTTTAAAGCGGCGGATCTTCTTGAGTGTTTGTGGGTTCAGGTTAAGCATTACTGGAATCTAACTCTTGGGTCGACAAGGGCAACCAGAATGTCAGAGATAATATTGCCAATTAAAAGCAGCACACTTGAGAGTAAAACAACGCCCATGACGACCGGGTAGTCTCGATCTAGAATCGCGTTCAAAGCAAGTAGACCAAAACCGTTGATATCGAACACGGTTTCAATCAGGAATGAGCCTGAAACGAGCAGCGTTACATTTTGACCAAAGGTTGTCGCAATAGGAATCAATGAATTTCTCATGGCATGTTTGGTAACAGACTTCTTAAAGGACACCCCTTTAGCGATGGCTGTTCGAATATAGTCCGATGCAAGGTTGTCCATCAGATGGTTTTTCAACAGTAAGGTCGTGAAAGCGAAGCTACCTACCAGATAGCAGATGAGCGGTAGAACAGAGTGACTAATTAGGTCGGTTGTTTTTCCCCATATAGACATGTCGTCGAAGCGAATACTGACAAAGCCCCCCATCGGGAACCACTCCAGTCGGACAGAGAAGTAAAGTAACAATAACGCCCCGAGCACATAGCCTGGTATGGCATAGCCGATGAAGATGAAAATAGATGTGATGTTATCGACAGCGGTTTTGTGGCGGATCGCTTTTAGGATACCTAACGGAATGCAGACACTGTATGTGATGATTAGCGTCACGAGACCATAGTAGAGGGAAACCGGAAAACGACTTTGTATGACATCCCAGACAGGCTCGTTATATCGGTACGATGCACCGAGATCACCCTGAATGACTTTAGTCACCCAATCGACATAACTCTGAAAAATAGGTTTATCAAAACCATAGTACTCTTTGAGTTTATTGAGTTGGGCTTCAGATAGCGCCATACCATTGCCCGCCATCTGCGAGGACTGGGCGGAGGCAGCATCAAACTGTTGAGATTCCATGATGGCGCGCTCAAGCGGGCCACCGGGTACTAACCGAGTAATTGCAAACACAATTATGGTCACGCCCAGCAACGTGGGCGGGATAAGGAGTAGTCTTCGAATAAAATAGTCGCGCATGCTTAATCTTGTTATCCGGCCGTATGATGTCGGCCCTCAATACTGGTCATTCCAGCGAAAATAGCTGATGCAGATTTTTGATCCGCATAAACGAAAAGCCGCCATGGTGTGGCGACCTCGAGAAAGTAGCAGGGGCGGATGGTGACACAAATGCGCAGCTGGGAAAAGTCGATTTAGCTTAATAAATAGTCGAATGGTCGAAAAGTTTTAGAACTCAATATTTCATCACCCATTGTGGCTATGTGATGCCGGGCAGTATCGGCCTGTAGTGAGTGGTTACTAACTATTTGCGTCGCATTGACGTTTACTATCAAATAGGTCGAATTTAGTTCGCATTTAATTAAAAATTAGAGCTTTGTGGAGATTTTACGCTATTTATTTTCAGTTCTTAATTATTAAGTGGGAAGTTTTGCTAATTTTTAAGGGTGATTTTGAGTGATTCTCTGGGTTTTGACGGAGATATCGCCGACCAAGTTTGTCGTACCAGAGTTCAGCTAATTTGTGGGTAATTTTCCCGATTATTTTGATAAAAAAACC
This sequence comes from Pseudomonadales bacterium, assembly GCA_029251375.1. Lineage (GTDB taxonomy): Bacteria > Pseudomonadota > Gammaproteobacteria > Pseudomonadales > Azotimanducaceae > JAHRVQ01. The sequence goes on from JAQXDL010000049.1 coordinate 132,051, forward strand.
TAAAAGTGGACAAGTTAAATCGATTTTCCGTTATTTATTCGAAATACAGTCATACAGTGCGTTTACAAGTCTTTGTGATCTTGGTATCTGACTGCTGTCTGACTGCATCTGGTTCATGACATAGGCAAACCCAATGCCCGTAACGGGGTCAGCAAACCCTAACGAACCGCCAGCACCGGCATGCCCAAAGGCTTCGAGGTTGGGGCCATAGGCGTGATCGGTGTTCAGGATAAAGCCGCGAGAGCGGCGAATCTTGCCGCCAAGTACCTTGTCTTCAATACCTTCGACTTCAATTTTGTTAGCTTGTTCGATTGCGGCTTGTGACAAAATTTTTGTGCCGTCAAGTTCGCCCCCTAACGCCATTGCCGCATAGATCTTTGAGATACCACGGGCGCTCGCATGGCCATTTGATGCCGCGATTTCTGCTTTGCGCCAAGCATCACTGCAGGCGTGCTTGAACGGGCTAATGCTTGGGTTTAACAGGGACGCTGCATACAAAGCTGTCATTTTGGGCTTGGCGACCTGCACGCTTGGCGTATCTGCGGCTAATTGAGTGGGATCGACAGATGTTTTACGAGCTCGGTTTGGCCCGATTAGGCTAGCGCAGCGCGAAAACTCGGATTCAGATAGTCCAATAAAGCAATCGGCTTGCAGCGGTTTAGCAACTCTTTCGTTAAAAAATTGACCAAGTGTCATGCCAGTAACCCGGCGAACTAACTCGCCGGGAAAATACCCCCAGGTGACTGCGTGATAGCCTGCACCGCTTCCCAGTGGCCACATTGGCGTTTGTTGCTCGAGTAGTCGGATCATTTTTCCCCAATCGTAGAGGTCCTCAACTTCAAGCTTGGTGTCGACACCACATAGACCGGCTTGATGAGAGAGTAGTTGAGCGATCGTGACGTCGGCTTTGCCTGCTTGGGCAAACTCAGGCCAGTAGTTGGCAACCGGTGCGTCATAATCGAGTTTTTGTTCATCAACTAGAATCGCGATGGCAATGGCTGCCATACCTTTGGTGGAGGAATAGACATTGACAAGTGAGTTAGCCTGCCATGGCATCGACATATCCTGATCGTGAAAACCACCCCATAGGTCGATGACGGGCACACCATGTTCATAAACACAGAGAGCAGCACCCACTTCGATATCCGACCAAAGATTTTCGAATGCTGTTCTGACTTTGTCGAATCGACTTTCGTTTGTACCGCTGACGTTTACTTCCATGGGGATCTATATGCCTGTGCTGTAAGGAAACAAATGATGTCGCTAATACTATCATGACTAATAGGGGTGTTCGGGTTGGCGAGAATGTGGTGCGCACATGTCTTGAGGTGTCATCTCTATTTGATACTTGGCTTTGGCTGTCGTGTTTTTGTAGCGGCAATTTATGTTTGATTGGTAAGGCATTGCTGTACGTAAAATCGTGCGATAATCACGTTATTGATTTAGCGGAGCTATCAGGTGCAGGTGCAAGTACGCCTTGAACGGGTAAGGCAATTGAGTTCGTCCACGAAGGATTTCCGGTTCGTTCGAGTTGACGGTGAACCCATCACGTTTTTGCCTGGACAGTTCTTTCGATTTGTCTTCACAGATCAGACGGGTGAGTTTGAGCGAAGCTATAGCCTATGCAACTTTGAGTCCGACTGCCTTCATGGCGAGTTTCTAGACTTAGTGATATCAACCGTTGAGGGAGGGCGCGCTTCGAAACTTCTGTTTGATGCTGAGCCCGGATTGGAGGCAACTGTGACTGGTCCATTTGGCCGATTGGTTCTGCCTAAAAAACTCCCGGAGCGATTATTTTTAATCGCCACGAGTGTCGGTATCGCGCCCTATATGCCGATGTTAGATGCGCTTCGAGATTCCCTGCAGCAAGGTGATGTTGAGGTTTATTTCCTTTATGGCACTCGCGATGCGGGGGAGTTTGTCTATGGCCAAGTCTTAAGCGCGTTTGCTGAGCAATACAAAAACTTTCACCTCATGGTTTGTTATAGCCGAATAGAACATGGCGATGCGTCAATTGTTTCGCACCCTAATGTAACCGTTAGGTTTGGCTATGTGCAAAATAATATGGCTGTATTGAAGATGAATCCGGTTACAGACCATGTGCTTTTATGCGGCAATCCGATGATGATTGATGACCTTTACCCACAGTTAAAGCAGCAAGGCTTTGGTGTGAGACAGGTGGTTCGCGAAAAATACGTGTTCGCAAAGCGGCCCGGTATAAAAAAGCCCGCGGTGCAAATGACGGCTGAGCAAAAGCGCTTGCTGGCCGAAAAAATGAAGAAGTATTCCTGATTAACCCTGCTTGACGTTAGTCTGTTGGCCACGATTTTTTCTGTTAGGGGCTGACACAAGTCCAATGCCAGGGTTCATAAGCTATACCGAGTTTGTTGCTTTTGGGATAAGACATAAAGAAATCGAATGCTGCAGCATGATCAACGAGCCAAGCGAAAGCATCCGTGAGTTCAAATGATTCTTCTAACGTTTCGGTGCCAGGTGTGGTTATATCCAAGGCTCGGCCGGTATGGTGTTCACTGTAACCGGGTATCGCATTAACCTGCAGAATATCGTCTATGCTGCGTCCGCTGGCCAATTTACGCTGGATCAAATCACATTGATAATCAATTGAACGATAGGCCGATACAATTTGCAGTGTAATGTTGCTTTGCTTCGCAGAGGCCGACATGCGCTGCCAGTTTTGGAATGTGATGTCAGTCATGCTCAGTGGTCGACCAAATAAATCCTCGCCACAATTGATAATGTTTGTTGCGTCTGCATACGCGGGTAGTCGACAGGCGTCAATATGAACATCCGTAATGCCCAGGTTTTTTAGCCGTTCGTTGTGTCGATCTGTCAGCATCATCAAGATCTACAATATGGTCACATTGACGAGAGCTGCAAATACGACAGCGAAAACGAATGCGGTCGTGTACGACATGGTGAGAATTAGAAACTTGAATGCCGTTTTGATCCAGCCTTGACCGTAAGTGTTCCGTAACCCGAGAAAGAGGTAAATGACAATCCAAAAACTGATTATTGTATCGACGGCTTCCGCGACGGACCCACCAATAAGGAAGCCTGTCAGGTCGATAAGATTGATCGTATAGAGAAAACAATGAATATGGACCGCGAACACAAGATGTTCGGTGTAGTACCTACCGGTCTTAAAATAGATGAGTTTTAAAAGCAGAGCAAAGATAGGTAGCAGACAGAAGACAAGGATAGGTGCTGAATCCAATGCCATTTCGACTAACTCCGCAGGATCCTCCGTTGCTAATTTTTTCGCTTTCTCAAGTTGCGCGCGATAAAAGGTAGCGAGACTCTGGTTCTGTTCCTCCGTTAAAAAGTCAAAATCTAAGCCTTCGAGTTTTAAACCCTCATCGTTTCCGGTGTCATTAGCTTCGGATTGTGGATCAAATTTGAATTCCTTAGCAAAATCGATTGTCTCTGCCGACGGCTCATCGGTTTGGTTTTGCGCGGCAGAGTCGCTTTGCTCCTCAGCTTCGCTGATGCTATCTGGCATAGCTCCGTGTTTGGGCTCATCGGAATTTTCGCCGACAACTAATTCATCTTTGGCTCCGTCAAAGATAATCAAATTTGGTGAAAGCGTATTTTGCAACGAAATCGCGAAGAAGCAGACAAGGCTAGTAATGAAGTAAAGTCTTAGGGGTTGCACATAGTGTGCTCTGCGTCCTTTAAAGTATTCAAGGGTAAGAAATCCTGGCCGCAGCAGCAGAGCGAATAGCGTTCTTATGGCTCTTGAATCGTGGGAAATTAAGTCCTCGAAGGCTTCTGAAACTAAGGAAAGAAAGAATCGATCGAAGCCTTTTTGGTTTTGTCCGCACTGATGACAGAATTGTCCCCTGAGACGCGCGCCGCAATTAGGGCAGAGGCTTACGTCTTTTGCGGCATCCTCATCATCCATCGCAGATGTTTGGTTTGGGCTGGTTATAGGTTCGGAAGACAAATTCGGTGTGACGTTCTATGTCAGTTGTCGAGGGTCATCATTCTGACACAAAGCGGCGGTTAACAACTACAGTGAAATCAATCTGAAAAAAGCTGACGTGTTGCGAATAGACTAATTTGATGTGGAACTGTCAATGGCGGGGCTGACAGCGCGCTCGGCTTGGTAGATATCTTGTAAAATTCGACGCCATTGTTTGTATTGATTGCTAAATGTGCCGCTCAGCTCAATCACTTGACCTTCGTATTCAGCCACGGTGGGACGAATCTCTGTCTCCAACGATTGAGATAATTCTCGTAAGGCATCTTCATTGAGCTTGTATTCGCGATAGTCGCTGTACACGTCTTCGACGACACCCAAACCGCGATAGCTTGGTCGGTTCTTTTTTTCCTCTTTGCCGAGACGTTCGTTATAGACAATTAACTCATAGCTGTATTCTCGCCAGTAGGGATATGACTTCTGCATCTTGTCGAACAGTGCATCGAACTGTTCATCCATAGCATCAACAAATTTATATTCACTGTCGCGAATTTTGTTAACCCGCTTGTACATGGTGTCACTTGTCGCTGGTAATCCAGTTAAATTGGCATGACCACTCTCATCATAGGTTAAGAAGTCGGCGAAGGATTCTGGTGACAGTGCAATCGCATATTTAAGTGTTGAGATGTCCAAGATGTTATCTAAATCTTTCAGGACAAGCGCCGCACGAGCTTTCAGCATGTCGTTTGCTATCGCTTCGAATAAATCAAGATAGGGGTCTTCCTCTCCTAAGTTGTTTGGCATGTACTGATGGTCTCTGGCCGTGTCTCGATAGGTTTTGTCGATCCAAGTCTTGCCTCTTGAATCCGCCACAATCACATGCAGCGAAATATCTGTGGGCGACAGCTCGATGATAGTGGCATTTATCTGCACCTCTGCGGAGTCGTCGGTCTCTGGGATAACGCGAATGGCGCCCCACTGTTGGCTCGAGATGAGTACATTCTTTAATAGAATTGGCAGATATCCGGCCTCAGCATCTCGTAGATGCCGCTTGAATTGACTCGTACTAGCGGCGTTCTCCGGCCAGGCAGTGAATGAGGCAATTGTCACATTCAATGCGGGCATGAGTGGAGATGTATCGACAACCAATTCAACATTGCCAACATCAATCAAATTAGCTTGGGTCTCTTGCTCTAGGATTGCCGCGTCTTGCTCGTTGTTAGATTGGCTTGTACTACAGCCGCCTAATGCAGCCGAGAGTAGTATGACGTTCGCTATGTGTCGGAAAGTGTGGCTGACGCGTTTCGTCGCATTGGTAAATGGCTTCGTGCATGCCTGTTTGCTCATCTCTTTCACTATTTAATCTCTTGCACTATTAGGTGCGGCTTCGTCGCCGAGCCAACAGATTTTCTTTTTTTCCAGAGAGTACTCACATTTGAATTGGCCGCCACCGGGCACATAGGGCATGTAGACTTTGTTTAAGGTGAAGGGCTGCTTCAACTTGTTTGTCACAAACGTTGTCGCGACATTGAGGCGCTTACCGCCATTGGACATCGTCAGCCTGTTCCGTACCGTCAGACCTTCGGGCAGCGATACCAAGAATACAAGACTGCCATCGCTATCGTAGCCACAACGTTCTTCCCCGAGTGGGGTTGCGTCCTGGCTAAAGTTGATAAAGTCGCAGGTCAGGGCGTAGTCGCCATCTCGCTTTACCATGACGTAGTCCGCTGCATGTTCTATATCTAAGAGGGTGGATCGGGTCATACTTTCGGTGAATCTGCCGAGATTGATGACACCATTTAAATCGTTAATCGCTCGTACAGTCTGGGGTGAAGGCTGATTGTTCTGGTCGCGACGACGATTTTGATCAACCTGACTGCGAGCAACCTCGTATAGCCATTGTAGTTTGTCGTGCGGATTTTCGGTCAGTTTGTAATCGAGTTCCCAGTGACCAGAGAAGTCAGCAATCCGTGTCGGTGTCTCAACGGGAATGAGCGTGGTTTCAGGGTGCGTGTTTTCACTGGCGCAGCCAGCAAGTAATGCAATGACGATTAAAGGAAATAAATAGTTCACTGATGCTATAACGCTGAAGCTTGATTCACGATGATTGTAGAAGTGTACGCTGCTTTTTGGCAATGGTCAGCTTAACCGCGCGAATTAATTGCGCGAGCGCTGCGTTGGCCCACCAACCTAGGGCGGATGCTAACTGACATCAAAAAAGCCGAGCCCTCGGTGCATTTTGTAGCCAAGAAGGTCCTGTAGTGGTTTGGGTAAGGTTGAGGCTATCTCAAGGGGTGTGTCGATATATTGGTTCTCTTCCTGTCTTAACCAGCCAAGTGAATAGGACAGAAAGATGCCATAGCGCCACTCATGCGAGATATTTTCACCGGCGCCGTGAAGAGTACCGCCTAACCAAACTAACATATCGCCTGCCTTCATTTGCGCTGAGGTGATTTCATGGGGTTGCGCATCGCGGCCCGCTTCCCATCGATGGCTGCCAGGCACAATTAACGTCGCGCCGTTTTCAATGGTGAAGTCTGTCATGGCCCACATGCTAGCAACCACCATGTTAGGGCGGGGCACCTGAAAGAATTCAAATGGGTCGTCCTCGCGATGAAGTATCTGTTTGCGCGCCCCCGGACCAATCACAAGCGCAGAGGAAACATGTAGTTGGAATCGCTCGCAGTTCGGCAGCAAAATGTTATTACAAATGTCCATTAGGCTCGGGTTGGTAATCATTTCTTGCACAGTTTCAGATTTACGCACCAGCGCTGCCGCGCGTTTGGTATTCGCTGGATAAAATTCGTCAGGGTCGTCGCTAGTTTGTATGGTCGTTTTTGCCAGAAAAGGCTCAAGTTCAGCGATAAGCTTGCTGCGTTCAGTGTCAGAGCAAATGCCTGTGACAACAATCGCTCCGTGTTCTAACAGCTGTTCGCAGAGGGTGTCTTGCGATGCGTTGTGGCCGACTAACGGAATAAAAGGTTTGTGCGTGCTTGGTGTCTTTTCGGTTGTCGTCTCAGTCGTCTCAGTTGTCATAGGAACGCTCGTCTTTGTCGATGCTAGCCTTGTTCACTGACCTTTTGGTCGAGGTCGTGCATCTCTTCGAGTACCGCTGCAAGGCTTGCCAGCGCATCTTCATATTTTTTGTCTTCTTCCGTGTCTTCACCAAAGCTGTAGCCGGCGGGCACGCTAGAATATGGGCTTTTTTTAAGCACGTCTAAACGAGCCACTAGCTCGCCGTGCTGTCGTCGTTGTTTTAAGGTCATTTTCCACATGAGCACATAATAAGCTGATTGTCTTTTAGACTCCATCTTAGATTGTCGAATAATGACGATTACAATTCGTTGACGGGGTTTACTTCGATATTCAAGGCAGCGTGTGCAAGGTTAGCGAGGATCGGATTGTGTCGACGCAGTATTCAGTTCTCAGGCCGGAGCCAGCGATATGCTCGACATTTTTATCCGACAGGAGTTTGTCCAGAGAAGTCTTGTAAAAAGTCAGATGCAGTTTTTTATAAATGATCCTGATCCCCAACGTTCAATTTCTCGGATACCTGCAAACCAGGTTTTCCTTTCATTATCGGCTCTTAGCTTGAATGGCAATGTCGCACGAATATGATTAGGTCATCTCTATTACGAGGTTTGCTAATTGTCTGATTGATCACGTCGATCACTTCAGTCTCGCGTTAGAATTTCGCTAAGCGCCGGTAACTAAAGCTGTTTGAACGTCAATGACAAAAAGCGTTTGTATGTACGTTGCTTGTGACTATCTTGCCTTTTTTGAAGTTGTTAATTGGTGTAAGAAATAGGTCATCGAGTAATACCCCGACTACAATGATTTATGGCCCAGACAATAGGCGACCAACTTGTTACCGTCTAGATCGCGGAAATAGCCACCATAGAAACCCATAGACGAACCCCTATCATGTGGATGACCTTCGTCGGTCGCGCCGAGTGACAGCGCCTTGTTGTAAACGGCTTTGACGTTATCCGGGGTTTCGACATTAAATGCCACCATAACACCGTTTCCAATCGTCGAATCCTGTTCATCAAAAGGTTTGATGACGGAGAACACTGTCTCATTGGCAGAGGCACTCCAGCCTAGCATGCGTTCATCGGTCATGACACGCTTTGAGCCAATCTGTGCAAGCAATTCATCATAAAAATCGCCAGCACGTTTCAAATCGTTAGTGCCAATGGTGATATAACCGATCATATGTTTCTCTTGTTCTTCTGATTAAGAGACTAGAACCCTATTCGCTCAGGCATTAGTTTTCAAACGCTGATCGGTTCAAACGCTTTTAAAAGTGAAAAACTGTTGTGGCTTGGGAGACAGCGGTGGCGCATTGTGGTTTATTGGCTTCCTAAAGTGTTCGACAGCCAAACAAAGCGAGTGGAAACTTATGACAAATGAAGAATTGTTGCAGTTGATGAAACGTTTTCGTGTTGCGTACGCTACGGCGAACCGCAAGGAGCTGTTGGCTACGACGAGTTCTGATTTTGTCTGGCATCAGAACGTTGCGATGTCAGAAGAAGATTTACCAACTGGGAAAATTTTAACGGGTGTTGATGCGTTGCTGCAAGAAATCAAACGACGCAGGCAACAATGGACAAATGTTCGTTATGAAAACATGCAAGAGCGAGCCACCGCAGATATGTTAGTACAAACATTCTCCATCAGTGGTGAAGATGATGGCAAGGCGTTCAACGCAAATGCTGTAGATCTTTATCCTGTTAAGGATGGACGTATCGCGAAAAAAGATACTTACTGGAAATATCGAGTGTGATATAGATAGAGATACTGATAGTGGTTTTCCATCTCTACCGATGGTTACCTGTTACATAGATACCAAATAACAATAAAGGAGAAAAGTGTGTCGAAACTTGAAGGTAAAGTAGCATTAATCACAGGTGCAGGTAGTGGCATAGGCCGAGCAAGCGCGATAAGCATGGCGCAAGCTGGCGCTGCGGTGATGTGTAGCGATGTTGACTCTCAAGCGGCCGAAGGCACCGTCGCGCTGATTAGCGAAGCCGGTGGTAAAGCGGATGGCATGGGGTTAGATGTGACAAGTGCGACGGAAATGCGCGAAGCAATCAAGCGCACTATTTCTAATTTGGGTGATTTCAACGTGTTATTTAACAACGCCGGTGTTGGCGGTGGTTTCGGTTGGGATCAAACGATCGCAGTGAATCTAACCGGTGTGTTTCACGGCTTATCTATTGGTGCACCTATTCTAGCGGAAAGAGGCGGTGGTGTGATAATTAACACCGCGTCAATCGCGGGCATGATCGGGCTCATGACACCGCCGATAGACCCAGATGCTGAAGTAGAAGAGGACCCTGACGCAGAGGCTGGAATAGGCGCTTATGTTGCAGCAAAGCACGGTGTGGTTGGCTTAACCAAACAGTTCGCGATCAATTATGGTGCTCAAGGTGTGCGTGTTAACGCGATTGCGCCAGGGTTTATTGTCACACCCATGACCGCAGAGTTTCGTGCGGAACAGGCGGGAGAAGATTTCCTCGTTGACCTGCATCCAATGGGACGGTTGGGCCAACCAGAAGAAATTGCATCAGTCGCAACTTTCCTTGCCAGCGCTGATGCGAGTTTTATTAATGGCATCACATTGCCGGTCGATGGTGGATACACAGCTCGATAATTTGACTCGAGATGTAGATTTTTGATCTGCATCTCAATCGTGTAGTTGAAAAGTTGTTGCCATAATTCGGTAGGTTGTTCACTTGAATGAAACTAATAGACCAATTTCTTTAGCCGGCACGCCAGCCGCATCACCCCTAGGATATTCCAGTTGGACCTTTGGTCAAGCCGCCAGAGACCCACTATATATTATGGTGATCATCTATATTTTCTTTCCCTATTTTAGCAATGTTGTTGTCGGTGACCCTGTCCAAGGTCAAGCGTTGATAGGCTATTTGAATGCTGGTGCAGGCGTGTTTATGGCGCTAACAATTCCTTTTCTAGGTGCCATTGCCGATAAGATTGGCAAGCGCAAACCTTGGATCTTGGCTAGTCATTTGTTGATGGCCGCGATCGCTATTTCACTTTGGTGGATTTTGCCCGGCGGTGAGGGCGTTGGCTTAGGGTTGGCTTTCTTTTTCTTGCTGGTTTTGCTGATCGCGTTTGGTTACGCAGAGGTGTTCCACAATGCTATGTTGCCTGCGGTTTCCCCGATTGATAAAGCGGGTGTGATCTCCGGCATGGCGTTCTCGTTAGGCAATATGTGTGCGATTGGGTTGTTAGTTTTTGTGCTGTTTGCCTTTGCTCTACCCGGTACTTTAGATTGGAGTTTTTTGCCAGCAGCACCCTTGTTTGGTATTGACAAAGATTTGCACGAACATGATCGCATTGTGGGTCCGCTCGGCGGGCTGTGGCTACTACTCGCCAGTCTTCCTCTTTTTCTTTTCACACCCGATGGTAAAGCATCCGGCAATCCAGTGTTTGCGAGTGTGCAACAGGGCCTTAAAGATGTCGTCAACACCATTAAACAACTAAAGCATTACTCCAATATTGCGATCTATTTGTTGTCGCGTATGTTTTTTAACGACGGCATGGCAGGCGTGCTGGTGTTCAACGGTGTTTACGCCTCAGGTACATTTGGTTGGGATACCATTGCGCTGTTGCTGTTAGGTATTTTCACCAGTACCTCCGCCATGATTGGTGCCTACCTTGGTGGCATTGTGGATGACAAGCTAGGCTCCATTAAGACGTTGAAGATCGCCATTGGCATGACAACGCTAATACTGATTGGTCTTGTATCTATGCAGCCGGATACCATTTTCTTCTTCGTGTCAGTGAGCACAGAGCCGGTTTGGTCATCACCGTATTTTAGTACCTTGGCTGAAGTGATCTATTTCCTCATGTTCCAAGTGTTTGCACTATTTTTTGTGACGGGGCTGTCTGCGTCACGCACGCTGATGGCTAAAATATCGCCACCTGAAATGGCCACACAATTTTTTGCGCTGTACAGTTTAAGTGGCACGGTCACGGCATTTTTGGCGCCACTACTTGTCGGTACAACCACGGCGTTGTTCCAATCACAACGAGCAGGTTTTGCATCGCTTATCTTACTCATGGTGATTGGCGCAGTGATGTTGTTCTTGGTGAAAGAAGAACGCTCGACCGTTGCGCCAGGACAGCCTCAGTAGACTAAACGTTTAAGAGGGTGCGACTGAGGTGTCCGCGCAGATGCTTAGCGGCCAAACAGTGTCAATCTATTAGACAACACTGAAAAGAGACCACCTTGCATGATGGGTCAGATTCAATGATATTAGCGCTCTGACAATTGGGAGTAAAAGTTTGAATCTGATCAGCGACAACATATTAATCGATTCGGGGCAGCAATCTCCGATAAGTCCTGCCATCTATCCAACCTTTGATGGCTACAATTTTGCCGATCCCTCGTCATGGACCAGTGGACACCCTTTTGATCGTTACAAATCAATGCGTGAACAAGCACCCGTGATGTGGACGAACACGGACAAAGGTCTGTCTGGCTTTTGGTCTGTAACACGATACGATGATATTAAAGAGGCTGAGCTTGCGCACAGCGTCTTTTCGTCACAACGTGGCAGTATCAATATGGGCGTGCCAGAGCGAAAGCAGTGGCGTCCTGAAAAGTTGATGCTCGCGGCCTTTAACTCGCTGATCAATTTAGATGAACCGCTACATCGCGATATGCGAATGCAGCAGAGCCAGTTCTTTTTTCCTGCCTACGTTGAAACGCTTCGTAATAAAGTGGGGGTCAAGATCGATTCTATGCTCGATGAGATGGAAGAGAAGGGCCCTGTTGTCGATTTTGTGAAGATGTTCTCTGAGGAGTTGCCGTTGTTCACGCTATGCGAAATGCTAGGTATCGACGAGCAGGATCGACCCAAGGTAAAAGTCTGGATGCATCATTTGGAATTGGCGAGTCAGTTCTTATCCAACCCCTGGCAAACGTTTTTCTCTGAGCCGCTTTTTCCATTTCGATTCAATACGGTTGTCAACGATATGTTTGCCTACGGCCAACAGGTCATGGCAGATCGGCGTTTGAATCCGCGTGACGATTTGTTAACCGTCATTGCTCAGTCGCAGTTGGAGGGCGAGTTGCTGTCGCAGGAGTTTCTTGACGGCTCTTGGCTGTTGATTATTTTTGCAGGTAACGACACTTCAAGAAATTCACTATCAGGTACGATTCGCTTGATGACCGAATTCCAGGATCAACGCGCCATGGTGCTTGACGATCCATCGCTCATCCCGCAGATGTCTGAAGAGGCGCTGCGTATGGTGTCGCCTGTGATGCATATGCGTCGAACAGCCACTGAGGATACTGTGCTAAATGGTCAGGCCATTGCCAAAGATGAGAAGGTTGTACTTTGGTATGGCGCCGCTAATCGCGATCCTAGTATTTTCTCAGACCCCGATACGTTCAACATGCACAGGGACAATGTCGAAAAACACATAGCCTTTGGACATGGCGTACATAAGTGTTTGGGTTCTCGAGTCGCGAAGCTTCAATTGCGCATGGCATTCGAACGAATCTTTGACCGTTTCCCGGATATACACTGGACAGGCAAGCAGAAAATCGCGCCGAACGCTTTGGTTCATGCCATTTCAAGTTTGCAGGTTAATCTGTATGGGCCCAATGGAAAACGCCCTGTGAAAGTGGTGGTAACATAATGAAAATTCTACAAAGAACCAAACAATAATAATAAAAATAGAGAGAACCAGGAGAAAAACTATGTCTGTTAACCCTGATTTATTTGATCTAACCATGTCCGACAAAGCGCGACCGCTACTGGATGCGGTTAAAGATCACATCCAAAGAAACGTTATTCCTATTGTGGAAGAGTATGACCGGTTGGGCGAAGAACGTGAGCATGAATGGGAGTTTGCGCCCGGTCAATTAGAGCTTCTCGAGGGTGCTAAGCAGAAAGCTAAAGAGTCTGGGCTGTGGAACTTCTTTTTGCCCGACGCTGATACGGGCGAAGGTTTAAGTAACCTTGACTATGCCTACATTGCTAACGAGTTAGGTAAGTATCCTCTGGCATCAGAAACGCTTAACTGCTCAGCGCCAGACACAGGCAATATGGAAGTGCTCGAGCGTGTGGGTACAACCGCGCAGAAAGAGAAGTGGCTTGAGCCATTGCTGCGTGGCGAGATTCGATCTGCATACGCAATGACAGAGCCTGGACATCCTTCATCGGACGCTAAAAATATTTCAACTCAAGCGGTACTCGATGGTGATGAGTGGGTCATTAACGGCGAGAAGTATTTCACTTCAGGTGCTGGCGATCCCCGCTGTAAAGTGATGATTACCATGGTGCAAACCAGTCCGGATGCCGCGCCGAGTAAACAACAATCCATGATACTGGTGCCCATCGACGCTCCGGGTGTAAAGATATTGGGTGCCATGAGAGTGTTTGGCGAGACGCAAGCACCCCATGGGCATATGCACGTGCGATTCCGTGACTGTCGTGTGCCGAAGGAAAACATCCTCCTAGGGGAAGGGCGCGGTTTCGAGATTTCTCAAGTTCGCTTGGGACCCGGTCGCATCCATCATTGCATGCGCTCCATTGGTGCGGGAGAACGCGCGCTGGAGTTAATGATTCAGCGAGCATCTGCGCGTACAGCATTTGGAAAACCCATTATCCAGCTTGGCAAGAACATCGAAGTTGTCGCAAAAGCCCGCTACGAAATTGATGCTTGCCGATTAATGGTGCTACAAGCGGCTAAGGCAATGGACGTGATGGGTAACAAGGAAGCGCGTATCTACGTCAGCGCGATCAAAGCCAATGTGCCGAAAAAGATTGGTCACATTATCGATGAAGCCATCCAGATGCATGGCGCCACCGGCGTTACTCAGTGGACGCCGCTCGCAGGCATGTGGGTGTCGCAGCGATCCCTGCGGATTGCCGACGGACCTGATGAAGTCCATCACATGGTGGTTGGACGCGCAGAGGTGCGTAAACATGAAGGTGAAGAATATCGAGTGCTGGACGACAAGCTAGGTTACGAACACGAAGGCTTTGATCTAGGCCGATAGGGTTTATCAATCACTGCTTGTTGTTCTAACAAGCAGTGATGATCTTGCGTCTTCATAGGACGGTGTTGCGCCGGACATGTTTTTCGAAGCAAGAGCTATAAACCAAGAGCTATAAACCAAGTACCCGTTTGGCAATAATGTTTTTCTGAATTTCGTTAGAGCCACCATAGATTGACTGTGATCGTGTACCTAAGTAGTCAACCGTTGCTTTTGACGCTGCTCTGTCTGGCATATCGTCACTAAAGCTAGCAATACCTGCATACTGTCTGACGACCATACCCAGTTCTGTAATATCTTGTGCCAGCTCGGTCGCCATGATTTTCAAGATGGACGATTCGTTGCCTGGCGAAGCGCCGTTTGCGAGGGTCGCAAGGACACGCAGCACAGTAATATCCAAACTATCCAAGCGCACAGAGAGATCGTTGAACCGTGTCTGATATTCTTCGTCATCGATGCTTTCTAAAAACTGTTCGATTGCCGCCATCTGCATGCGTTTACCAGCAACGTGGGCATAAGACGTGCGTTCGTTACCCAGCAAAAAGTTAGCGTATTTCCAACCTTGGCCTTCGTCACCAATACGGTTGTGAACCGGTACCCGGACGTTGTCGAAAGTCACTCGGTTGAGCGAGTGGCGGCCGTCAATGGTAATGATGGGGTGGACTTCAATGCCTGGGCTATCCATTGGCGCACAAAGAAACGTGATGCCTTGCTGTTTGACGGCTTCATGACTGGTGCGAACTAAAGCGAAGATCCAATCTGCATGCTGTGCAAGGCTGGTCCATATTTTTGTGCCATTAACAATATAGTCATCGCCGTCACGCTCTGCCTTACACTGCAGCGAAGCAAGGTCTGAACCAGAGCCGGGCTCGGAATAGCCTTGGGCCCAAAAAGTTGTGCTCTGCTGAATGCCGGGTAACCAACGAGCTTTTTGTTCGTCGGTGCCGAAAGCCACTATCACTGGTCCGACATAGATCACGCCCATTGGCACAGGGCTGATTGCGCCGACGCCTTCCAACTCTTGATCGTAGATAAACTTCTTCGTCACATCCCAACCGGGACCACCGTTTTCATCTGGCCAATTCACGCACAACCAGCCTTTTTTGGATAACGCCTGCTCAGATTGTTGATAGTCTTGTTTGGTGAGTGGCTCGCCGCTGGCTGTTTTTGCTAATAGATTCTTCGGGTAATCGTTTGTGAAGAAAGCACTTACCTCATCGCGAAAGGCATCGGTATCGGCAGGGAATTTCATATCCATGGTGTTATATCTCTTTAATGTAACTGTGTTTAATTTTTCTCGCTAAAGCTAGGTAGATTGGGCGCTTTACGTTGATCAAACCATGGCAGACCTGCCGCTTGAGTTCAACAGTTGACTGGTAATGCCTGTTCAATCAAAAAATATTCAGGGCTGAACAAAATGTGCGCGCTAGCCCTAGAGAATTGGATATTGTCGGTATGATGCGGTGAGCGAGTAATTTACACTATCGAAGGCACAAACATTTTTATTTGGTAGCGAGGTAGCCGTACCGTGTCCGACCAGAACGATGAAAATGAAATACCGCATGCGGCGGGCAATGGGTTAATGCACCGCCGTTCATTGTTGAAGGCGTCCGCTTTAGGATTAGCAGGAGGCTTTTTACTGCCTGCAAAAGCCGATTGGAATAGTGTGCCAGGTGCGCCACAAAGCGCCTATGGATCACCCTCAAAATTTGCCGACCTGCAACGCGAACAAACAATTGGCCACCCCTTCGGACCAGCAGCCGGATCTTCATCAACACCACTACAGTCCCTAAACGGTACGATCACGCCGAACAGCCTTCATTTCGAACGCCACCACGCCGGTATTCCAGATATTGATCCGGCGCAGCATTTTCTTACGCTCTATGGGGATCTGAAGAATTCACTAAGGTTTAGCTATGAAAGTCTGTTGGCCTATCCAATGGAGTCCCATAAATACTTTTTGGAATGCTCAGGTAATAGTTATCGCAATACCTTCCCAACTGCGCAGGATTTGACCGCCGGTTCTCTCAATGGATTGATCTCAGGTGCAGAATGGACCGGGGTACCTTTACATTATTTATTAGACGAAGCTGGTTTGGAAAAAGAAGCGAGCTGGATCATTGCTGAAGGCGCAGATGCTTCCGGGCATACGCGCAGTATCCCACTGCATCGCATGCTTGATGGTGCGATGGTGGCCTTATATCAAAACGGTGAGCCATTGCGTCCTGCGCAGGGTTACCCGATGCGACTGTTTGTGCCTGGCTGTGAAGGTAATATCAGTGTGAAATGGCTGACGGCGCTGAAAGTTCAAAAGGCACCCGCATATACGCGAGAGGAAACCAGTAAGTACACCGATCTTCTTAAGGATGGCAGCGCAGAAATGTTTTCCCTAGAGATGGAGGTTAAATCGGTGATTACCTCGCCGTCTGGCAAAATGCAGTTGAATAGAAAAGGTGTCTATGAAATTTCCGGTATGGCATGGTCAGGTGCATCGACGATACGTGCGGTTGAGGTGAGTGCTGATGGTGGCAAGACTTGGGCAAAAGCCTCACTTCAATCTGACAATCAGCCCAACGCTTTGACGCGCTTTCGAATCCCATGGCAATGGACCGGCCAACCGGGTGTGCTGCAAAGCCGCGCGATTGATCACAAGGGTAACGTTCAGCCAACAAGAGACGTTGCCTTGAAGCGCTACTCGCCAGGAAGTTTCTATCACTATAACGGCATCCAGAGCTGGCAGGTATCTTCAGACGGGATGGTGAAGAATGTCTATGTATAGGTTTGCCAAATTGATCTTCAAACGTTGGCAGCATTGGTTTGTCGTTCTGCTGTTGATCAGTGAGTCGCCGCTACTGATGGCGGCAGACGATGGGCTTAATCATTCACTTACACCAAGACTGGGTGAGCGGGTTACGGCCTATGTTAGCTCAATCGTTTCTCCCGATGGTTCCGGGTTGCCCAATGGCAGTGGCTCAGTTACGGAGGGAAAGCTTGTCTACAATGCAAAATGTGCAGCCTGTCATGGCGTAGACGGCAAGATGCAGAGTAACCAAATCGTCGGTGGTATCGGTAGCCTGGCGTCAGAAAGACCTGTTGTCACTGTCGGGAGTTATTGGCCCTATGCAACAACGCTGTTTGATTACATTGCGAGAGCTATGCCCTATGGCCAAGCGAAAACCCTCAGTGCGAATGAGGTTTACGCCACCACGGCATACGTTTTGTTTCTAAATGGGATTGTGAGCGAGCAAACACGGTTCGATGCAACGACCTTGCTTACGGTGGATATGCCAAACCAGGATGGGTTCGTAGAGCTTAACGAAATAGATTCAAATGCTGAATCAGGTGTTGGAAAGCAATAGCCTGATTGCAGCACTTGGTGTACTTAGATGGTTGCTAGATTTTAACGATGTCAGCCACTTGATCTAAGTGTCCTTCCATATCATAAGACATGATAACGAGATCACGGGAAACACCATTTCTATCTTCTACATAATCGGCAAGCATCGCTTCGGGCACAAAGCCTAACCGTCTGAAGGCTGCTTGTGCACCATGTTGATCAGCGGTCATATTTGCCATCAGTTTCTTAACGCCGATGCCGCGGGCAATATCAAAGATTTCAGACGTTAAGTTTTTACCTAATCCTCTAGCACGATAATTCTGACTGACGTTTACTCGTAGTTCACCCATTCGGCGTGTCCATGGCGTCGGGTTTCGATGCACCGTCGCATAACCGATGACACCGGTGTTGTCGTAAGCAACGATGGAGGTTGAATGGCCTGTTTCAATGTTGTGAACCCAGTCATCGATAACTGATGGCTCGGTAAGATCCAGTCTTAGGAAAAGTAAATCTTCTTGTGGCAACGCTTGTGCAAACGCTAGCATCGCATCGCGATCTGTTGCGTTCATCAAGCGAATTTCGACTATGGCACCATCAGGTAGGGTGACGGTTTTAGGGTATTGATCGTTTAAGTTAATGTCGGACATTGTTGCTCCAAAAAATTAGCTAATTAAGATGCGGCTTTTGCTATCGAGAACGACTACTGACTGCCGTTGCGCGCCATGGCCGCGTCATAAAGTTCGTTGTATACGGCATCTGCGTGTTCCGTTAGAACGTCGAGATCCGGTAGGAGTCTGGGTTCACAAATGAAACTGAAGAAAAGCTGTTTGTTGTAACTTAAGATGGTGAGGCTGAGACCAACCGTGCCGTTTAATACTAACAATCCAATTGTGTCGGTCACTTCCGCACCACACATGTATTGTGGTACCTGAACGCCGGGAACATTAGTGCAGGTGAAGTTGTAATTTGGATTGGGCGGGCGGTAACCCATATTTGGCATGACCGGTAGCGGCACCCTAGCGGCAAGTGCTGTCGGGTCGAAGGCTGTGCCAACCAGTTGTGTAGCCGCCATGCCTAACGGCGGAAGTTTGGGCATGGACTCTTGCATCACAGTTAATGCTTGGGCTTCACCTTCACCTTTTATTCTATTGGTTTCTTCAATCACGATATTGAGGCGGTTGATGCCATCCATCGGCCATGCGGGTAGGTAAGGAAAAATTGCCGAGACTTGATTACCGAGTGCACCTTTTTGATCCTCAGTACGTACGCTGACGGGGCACATGATGCGAATAAACTTTCCTTCAGTTTTCTCTTTGTGATTTTCTAAGTAACGAGCGACCGACTCAGAAACGATGGCGAGTACGACGTCATTGATGGTTCCGCCTAAATGTCGACGAATCTCTCTTATTTCTGAGAAGGGCTTCTTGAGCCATCCAACTTTGCGATGCGGACCTACAAAACCAGCGTTGAACGGTGCAGTGATAGCCGGTTGGCTGACAAATCGCGTCATTATCTCTGTCGCTTTGCGCAATTGTTCAAATTGGGCTTGGCCTTTTTTGAATGCGTCGACAGGATTAATGTTGCCAAGTTGTAACAAGTTTTCCTGAATGGCTTCACTGATTAACGTCGCTGCATTGGGCTCTGGTTCAGGTATCCATTCACTTGTTGGCGGCGTTGGTGCTGGTGCATCCGGGCTCAGGTCATAAAGTATTGTCGTTAAATCAATGCCTGATGCGCCATCAATCATTGCATGGTGGGTCATCTGCAATAATAGGGTTTTACCTTCAACACCTGATATAGAGACCATTTTCCAAAGTGGTCTACTGCGGTCTAGCATGGGTTCGTTAAGTTTTACAGCTTCATCGACAGCATCTTCTAGAGAGGTAAATTCGGGCAGGTCGTGTTCAATAACGTGGTTAGCCAAATCGAAGTTCACATCATCAACCCACGTTGGATGGCCCAGACTCATGGGTATATGCATGAGTTTTTGACGGTAACTGGGGATCAGGTGCAGAACGTCGCTGAAACGCTGATAGATTTTTTCGAAGGGCACTTCGGCATCAAGCACATAGATTGACGATATGTGCATCGGCCCGCTGGCAGACTCCATATAGACAAATGAGGCGTCTGTTTCCGTTAATCGCATCGTTCACTCCTATTGAAACGCCACTATGCTATGGGTTCGAATGTAGGTCAATCGCATTGCTTGTCTGACTTTGATTTAAGTCAAAAAGCCTGCGTTGAATTTGTTTGAGAGCTGATCCTCGTTCCTGATTTAAAATGCTCGGCTTGAAAGCTCGGCTCGGAAGCTCGTTTTGAGATTTTGGTTTAACAATCTATTTAGATAGTTCAGTTAAAAAACTCAGTTCGATATTTTTAAGGGACAAGTTCGAACAGTTCGCGCAAGCCCTTTAAAAAGCTCGATACTTTAGTCTGGCTTGTCAGGGGTAATGATTCGATTATCAGCAGTAAGCATTTTGTGTCCGGTCTTGCGCAGATTTGCTGATAATTGCTATAGCGTGGCTGTATTTATGATGCGCTAACTCGCGTGATATTTGACAACGCAGCCAGCATGAATCTTCTGTTTAAGCAGGAATACGCAGAAGTCCTCGGCCGCGGCCTGAGAGATGAAATCGCCAGCCTGTATACGGTAGACCGTGATGTCTTCTTTTACTACATGGATTGTTAGGTAGGGAACGAGATGTTGAAATTGTTGTGGATGATTTGCGGTGAGCGTTGACCAGAGTCGATTTGCTGTGTCGTAGGAGCGCATCGCTCCAATTTGAGCGCGAAACTTTCCCTCTTCGGCTTCAACCGGGCTGATCACTCTATATTCATTGGGTAAACGAAAATTCCAGTTGTTGGACCAGGTGACTTCTTTGAGTACTTCCTCTTCAGAACCTTGCATCCGGCGCTGATCGATTTTATCGATCGCACGATGAAAGCCTAGGGCTGCCGATCTTTCAAACCAATAATTTGCTAACTCAGGTTCTTTCTCAGTGCCGATACCAAGGTCATACATATTGCCAAGATAAAATTGTGCCGGTGGGTAGTCTTGATCTGCGGCCGCCTTGTACCACTGCAGCGCTTGTGCAGGATTAGGACTGGTGCCTTCGCCATCCTTGTGCATCAAGGCTAAAACAGTTTGTGCTTTAGGGTCACCTTCGTTAGCCAGTCTTTTAAACAAGGGTAAGGCGGCGATGAACTTATCTTGTTGGTAGAGGCGAGCGGCTTCTCCAAAGGGTGTCTGCGCAGTCCCCGTCTGCATTGCTGAGTTCGCAATCGGTGCGGCAAGGCAAATGAGTGTCACGAGATTAGCAATAAAAAATTTAAACATCAGTCTTTTTGCTGTTGTTCATGAACAGACTTGGGTTTCTTTGCGCTCTGTTTTTCATTGCCGCGTTTAAAGTTACCTGTTGCCTTCGCCATTTCTAATTGCTGCAGGTCATGGTTGTTGCCAGCGACTCTACTTAGAAAACGTGCGGCATCTTGGCCTTTCAAATGTGTGACGGGGCGGTTGTCCATAAGTATGGTGACGCGGTCATCCTTTAGGCATTGAAAACTAAAGTTGGTGTTGAATTTTGAAGAGTCAGGTAAGCCGGATTTAGTCATGTTAGATACATAGTAATCAGTCTAAATTAATTGGTTTTGATTCGTCGATAGCACCGATAGGTATAGTTTATGTTGGATTCGAATTGCTTCTCTTCCTTAAGTTCAAAGTCACTTTGCCACTGCGCGGGAAAGAAAACGTCCCCTTCGACTTCGGTATGGATCGTTGTTAAGTGAATAACATCCGCGTTCTCTATTGACTGTCTGTAGATTTCACCGCCACCAACAATATAAGTTTCTTTGTCTTGGGCAGCCGCAAGGCTCAATGCTTCCTCCATGCTGTGAGCGATCAGGCAGTCTTTTTGTGCGTAATCTAAGTTCGAGGTGACAATAATAGTTTTGCGACCGGGTAGTGGCTTACCTATGCTGTCATAGGTGATGCGACCCATGATGAGGGTGCCGCCCATGGTGATTTGTTTGAATAGTTTTTGCTCGCCCTTTACGCGCCAAGGAATTTCAATACCGCGGCCAATGACATGATTTTCCGCTTGGGCCGCTACGAGGTGAATCGCCATTACATTTTCTCGACGGTTTGTATGCCTAACAGCTCAAGTCCTTGCTTGAGTACTTTTGAGGTGATGTCTGCGATCATTAGCCTGCTGTTCATGATCTCGTCATCTTGATTCAGGATAGGGCAGGCTTCGTAAAAAGACATAAACTGCCCTGAGACTTCAAACAAATAGTTACATAAAATATTCGCTTGAAATTCATCGGTAACCGAATCAATTGCCTCGGGAAACTGTAGCAGTTTCACGGCCAGTGCAAATTCCACGGGGTGCTCCAATACAATTTCATTGTCAAGGCCTGCGCTGTCGATCTCCGCTCGGCGAAAAATACTGCGTATTCTTGTATAGGCGTATTGAAGATAAGGTGCTGTGTTGCCCTCGAAGGACAGCATAGTGTCCCAGTCAAAAATATAGTCGGTGGTTCTGTTCTTGGACAGCTCTGCATATTTGATAGCGCCGACCCCAACAACCGTGCTGATGTTTCGTCTAACGGTCTCATCTAAGTCTGGGTTCTTTGAGGTTACAAGCTGGAAAGCACGTTCGACGGCCTCGTCGATCACATCAATAAGTTTGACGTCGGCACCGTCTCTTGTCTTAAAAGGGGTACCGTCGTCTTTCAAGATGACGCCGAAAGGAAGATGCTTGAATGCTTTACTGTCATCTAAGTATTCAGCAGCCCTTGAAACCGCAAATAATTGGCGCATGTGTAGTTTCTGTCTTGCATCAATGAAGTAGAGCGCGTTGTCGGCGTTGAGCGTCTTACTTCGGTAACGCAATGCGGCTATATCGCTCGCAAGATAGGGATAGCCACCATCGGATTTTTGAACGATTGCCGGCAGCGGTTTGTCGTCTTTTCCTTTGAATTCATCAAGGAAAACACACTTGGCTCCGTCTGAAACTTCCAGCAGTCCTTTTTCTTCGAGTTCTGTCACAACAACGGCAAGATCATCGTTATAGCTGCTCTCGGCCTTGATGTCCTGACGAGTCAAAGTGATGTTGAGTTTGTCGTAAACGCCTTGGCAGTGATTGATCGATTCAGAGATGAACTGTTGCCATAGCTCCAAACAACGTTCGTCGCCGCTTTGCAGACGAACAACATAGGCTCTTGCACGTGTCGCAAATTCTTCGTCGGACTTAAATAAACTGCTGGCTTTTTTATAGAAGACTTCTAGGTCTTTCAGTTCAGTCGATAAGATTTCACCTGATTGTTCCAGTTGATCCATGTAAGCAAGCAAGCTACCGAACTGCGCACCCCAATCGCCGACATGATTGGCGCGGGTAACGTCTTGGCCGAGAAAATCAAGAATTCGAGCGGCAGCGTCACCGATTGTTGTACTTCTCAAATGACCAATGTGCATTTCTTTAGCAAGGTTCGGTGCTGAGTAGTCGATGACGTAGGACTGGCGGGGATGTTTCTCAATGCCTAGCATTGAATCTTTGTGTAGGTTGGCTAGAGCGGCAGCCATCGCTTTTGGGTCAAGATGGATGTTTATAAAGCCAGGTCCTGCGATTTCGACCTTTTCAGCGAGTGGCAGGTCGAGGTTTTCGAGTACCTGTGCCGCTAATTCTCTTGGGTTCATCTTCAGTTTTTTGGCAGCGCCCATCACGCCGTTGGCCTGATATTGTCCGAATTCGACTTTCTGTGACTGTTTGATTACAGCACTACTGTCTGAGGCGCCTGCAAGTTGCAGCGCCTGAGTGATTGATTGGTCTAGAACCTTTTTGATATTCATATTGCGATACGGCTACTTGCAGGGTTATTTGCTGACTAAAAAGGCTGGCTATTGTATGTCATGAAGGTGGCCGGGTCTAACGAACTTGGTATACATTGAGGTTCAGCAGTTGCTGCTGAATCTCGGTGATAGCAGGTTATTGTCGATAGGTATCGGTATTCACAACTATGCGCAAATTATTGGTACAGTAGCAGCGTAAGGTACAAACACGGTTGAATTGGCGAACGTGCAGTTTAACGATGCCGTTTTGTACGAATTTACAGGAGACCTAAATAATGCGAAATACTGGATTTCACCATGTTGCCTTTGCTTGTAAAGATCTTGAGGCGACAGTAGAGTTTTATGAGCGGCTAGGCTTTCCATTGGTGCACACGGAAGTACAGGGCGTCGAAACCAATTTCATCAAACACATATTCTTTGATTTAGGTGATGGCAGTAGTCTCGCCTTCTTTTATTTAAAAGGTGTTGGCGAGCCGAAGGACTACCGCACAGACATATCGACAGGTATGGAATTGCCGGTTTGGGTAAACCATGTTGCGTTTGCTGCAGACACAGCGCGCTACGATAGCGTTAAAGCGATAATGACAGAACAGAATGTTGAGCCAACAATGGAAGTGGACCATGACTGGTGTCATTCGGTTTACTACACCGATCCCAACGGTATCCTCGTAGAGTTTTGCCTAGACACGCCTGGTTTTCAACAAAACCCAAAACTCGCAAAAGAGCTTCTAACGCAGTTGCCTGTGGCAGCCGAGTAGCCAATAAGCATCGAATTTGACCGTTTTGTGAGTAGTAAAATGAGCAGTGACCGCCCTTCCGAGTTGCCTTCATCAAACAGCGTTGTTCGAGAATTTGTCTCTTTAGAGTCCTCAACTGGTCGGCGAAATCCGGTTGGTTTTGCACCTTGTCAGGGGCTGTATCATCGTCCTGAACATGAGAGTCCTAAAATTGCTTTTATTGCAACCCACTACAATGTCGATTTTAGTGAGCACTACTTGGGCTCCTATCTGGCTAAGTTGGGTTATGGGTTTCTTGGTTGGAATACGCGTTTTAGGGGCAATGAGCCTTGGTTCATATTGGAGCATGCACTGGTTGATATCGCCGCGGGCATGCAATGGTTGCGTGAAAAAGCAGACGTGGAGACGATTGTAATACTGGGTAATTCTGGCGGTGGCTCCTTGATGGGCGCATATCAGTCTCAAGCAACGTCCCCCAATGTGACACCGCTTGAAGGTATGTTACTGCCCGCTGGTTTTGATAAGTTACCTGCTGCAGATTTTTATGTCTCGTTAAATGCCCATATGGGTAGACCTGAAGTATTAACTGACTGGATGGATCCGTCGGTAACCGATGAATTTGACCCGTTAGCGATTGATCAATCGCTGAACATGTACAACCCTGAAAACGGTCCTCCGTATTCCGAAACCTTTGTAGAGAAATATCGCGCTGCGCAGGTGGTAAGAAACAATCGAATAACCCAGTGGGTTCTCGACGAGTTACAACGTGTCAAAGCCCAAGGTGTTAGCGAGCGGGTATTCACCATGCAGCGCGTCTGGGCTGACCTTCGTTTGATGGATGCGACAATTGATCCTTCAGAACGACCGATTGGTGTTTGTTATGCGGGAGACGCAAAGCGGGCAAACTTTGATGCGCGTGGCATTGGTAACTGCAGCTCGTTGCGATCTTGGTTGTCGATGTGGAGTCTTGAATACTCTCAGTGTCGCGGCGCAGACCATCTGGCGAGGATTGATGTGCCGTCATTGGTGCTTCAGTCGCTTGGCGATTGTGGTGTTTTTCCTTCAGATGCCAGAGCGATTTTTGGCGCGCTCGGGTGTGCAGACAAAGAACTGACAATTATTTCCGGTGACCATTATTTGGTCGAACCCTTGCAGGCGCGGGAAACGGTAGCGCGGTCTATCCATGATTGGTTACTCGCCAGAGTCGCAACTAGTTAATCAATCAGACAATGCGTCTGTGTGTTTTGAACGACAAATTCTATGAATATCAATTTGCGAGATAGTTCCCCTATGAGTCATACGCCGAAGACTGATCTCGATCATCCCTATGCAGACTTGCTTGGCTTTGTTATCGATAGCAAAGCTGACGGTAAAAGTTGTTGCTCTTTGCCGTTTTCTAAGAAGTTGTTGAATCCAAACAATGTCGTGCACGGTGGTGCGATTTATTCCTTAGCGGATACTGGCATGGGTGCCGCGCTGATGTCTGCGGTTAAC
The DNA here is from genome assembly GCA_029251375.1 of Pseudomonadales bacterium. Taxonomy (GTDB): domain Bacteria; phylum Pseudomonadota; class Gammaproteobacteria; order Pseudomonadales; family Azotimanducaceae; genus JAHRVQ01. The sequence continues at coordinate 157,446 of JAQXDL010000049.1, forward strand.
GAGGCTGAGCTTTGTGCGACTATCGAGATAAAAATCACCTATCTGCATGCTGCTGGCCCTGAAGATTTACGTTGTGAAACACAGGTGATCAAAAAAGGGCGGCGGGTCGCCATGCTTGAGAGTGATATTTATAGTGGAGACAAGCTGATTGCTAGGGCCAGCGGCAGCTTCGCTTTATTCAGCTGATTGCCTAAGACAAGGCGCGCGAATCTAATTCGTACTCTTTTAGTTATAAGACCTCGCAGGCTTATGATTAATAACACGTATTAAAGGTACGCACTCCGTGTTCTTATGATCCCAAGACAGTTCAAAACATTAAAAGGTAACCCAATTGGAGCATGCAGAATGAGCGAAGCATTTAATATCCCAGACCCCTATACAATTCCTCTCGAGGATATAGATGTCTCAAACCCCCTTCTCTATAAGTATGATGCTCAATGGGCTTACTTTGAACGGCTAAGAGCTGAAGCGCCGATACACTATTGTAAAAGCAGCGACTTCGGACCCTATTGGTCGATCACAAAATACGATGACATTATGGCGGTTGAAAAAGACCATGAAACTTTTTCATCGTTTCCAACCATCGTCCTGGGTGACCAGGATCCTGATTTTGAAGTCGATCAGTTTATTTCTGTCGACCCACCAAAGCATGATGGCCAGCGTAAGGCTGTTACCGGCGCAGTAAGCCCTCAAAGTTTATCTAAGATGGAACCGATCATTCGAGAGCGCATCGCGAAAATCATGGACGATCTGCCGATTGGCGAGCCCTTCAATTGGGTCGACCGTGTCTCTATCGAACTGACCACTCAAATGTTAGCAACCTTGTTCGATTTTCCTTTCGAGCAACGACAAAAGCTTACTTTTTGGTCTGATATGGCAACCTCAGGCGGCAATATCACCGGTGATGACAGTGTTACCAAGGAAGAAAGAGAGGCGGCTTTGATCGAGTGTCTGACTGAGTTTACCGCGCTATGGGATGAACGCGCGAAACAGGATCCCGAAGGCAAATATGATTTTATTACCTTGATGGCGCATTCGGAACACTTTCAAGATATGGACCCGATGGAGTTTCTAGGAAATCTTATCTTGTTGATCGTTGGTGGCAATGACACAACGCGTAATTCAATGTCCGGCGGCATCCTGATGCTGAATGAAAACCCTGCTGAATACGACAAACTTAAAGCTGACCCGTCACTGGTGCCGACCATGGTTTCTGAGATTATTCGGTATCAAACCCCACTCATGCATATGCGTCGAACAGTGACTCGCGATACGATATTCAAAGGTCACAAATTTAAGAAGGGCGACAAGGTAGCGATGTGGTATGTCTCTGGAAATCGGGATTCAACCAAAATAGATAGACCGGACGAATTTATTATTGATCGCGATCGTGCCAGAAATCACATTTCATTTGGTTTTGGCGTGCATCGTTGCATGGGCAACCGTTTGGCTGAAATGCAATTGCGCATCGTTTGGGAGGAAATTCTGGCGCGGTTTAGCAAGGTCGAAATTGTCGGACCAATCGAGCGTGCAAAGTCTAACTTCGTTCGCGGGATCATTGATATGCCCGTCGTTTTGCACGCAAAGTAAACTATACGCATGTCCAATAAGCTAAAAATGAAAGAACTTGAATCGCTGACCGGCGTTGGTCGGGAAGCGGTTCGGTTCTACATTAAAGAAGGCATTCTGCCTCCGCCTGATAAACCTAAGAAAAATGTAGCGCATTACAGCGAAGAACACGTTTTGCGGATCAAGATGATTCGTAAGCTGCAGGAAGAGAAGTTTCTTCCGTTGGGGGTCATTAAAAACATTCTTAATACGACAACGTTCACTGAACTACCGACATCCGGCAACCTAGTTGAATTTGAGCTCGCGTTATCTGTCATGTTAGCCGACGAGCGCGGCAATGCAAAAAAGACATTGCCCGATGTTATTGCGACCCTAGGTGTCTCTGAAGAAACACTGCGTGAAATGCATGAATTGAAAATTATCAGTATCGTTGATGATGTTGCTGTCGAGTATTTAGACGCGGTTGATGTCAAAGTGTTGGAGCATTGGCAACAGATTTTGTCGTTGGGTTACGACCAAGGTGCAGGTTATGACCTGCAGTTTTTGAAACGTTATGTTGATATCAGTCGTGCCTTAGCCGAAGAAGAGGTGAGCCTATTCTTTCGAGAATTTTCGTCATTGCCGATTAAGGTAGCCGCGCAATTAGGAAGCGAAGGTATAAAGACGGCAAACAGTCTAGTGGGCCTGCTGCACACACGTGAGCTACGTAAATGTGTACAGCAATTTGTTGATAGGCAATCAGCTAAGCACTCGATCGACTCAGATTAGTATCGATAAACTTGTTTTGTCGCAAACGCCTTCAGACACAAAGACCTTCAGATAAAAACACCTTTAGATAAAAACGCCTTCAGATAAAAACATGCATCGACTCGCGGCTACACACGAATAATGGGTGCGCCTCGCTCTGCCATACCTGGCTCAATTTCATTGAACAGCTTTTCGTATTGGTAGAAGGGTACCTTCGGAAACAGATGGTGGATAGAATGATAATTCTGCCACAGCCACAGTGTCGTCGCCGGGCGATGGGCCCACTTAGGCAGCAACATTGTGTTGGTATTCTTGTATCGCGCTGTCTCGCCATAAGGTTGATGCACGATCCAAGCGAAAATAAGTCCCAGAAGCGTCACGCCAACGATGTTCGATGCAAGCGTATAAACGAGCACTTCAACGGGATAACCCGCCATTGCAACTGCAACCCGCCAGCCGACAAAAATGAACAGTTCAATAATGACAGAGATCTTCTCTTTCGAGCTTGCTTTGGGGAACACTCTTCCAAAGTAATCTTGATACTCTTGCAATAATGTCAAAACCCCACCAACTGCCAGACTGTAAAGCGAACTATTTTTGTAGGCTAAATCGGGGTCTTTGCCTTCGACATTGGTTTCTCGATGATGGGTCATATGAGCAGACCGGTGCATGGTAAAAGAGACGCCCAAGATGCTGGCTACGATGTAGCCAATACCATTATTGAGCCATCTTAACGTTAGATTTCGGCCCGTTATGTTGTTGTGTACCGCTTCGTGCAGGGGTGTATAGACCACGTAGACAAGGTAGGACAAAACGAGAAATGATGGAATACCGGGCAAATAGTCCAATATGACCCCGGCCAAGACAGCGAGATAAGTGGTAACAGCCAGTAGCGTCGTAATGATAGTGGGCCACGCGACGCCTCCCATGTACTGCTTGGCTTTCGACAGAATTTCAACTTCTGTCATGTTTAGGGCTGTTTGGTTTGGTGTGGTGTTTGAAGGTTTATCTACCGCAGTTGCTAGGGTATTCATCTGTGCACCTGATGATTGATGGTTTTTAGTGATGTGTATCTTGATTGAGAAAGATGCTGATCTTGGTGTTATTAATTTTATAAGTACAATTACAATTATTGTAAATATTATAAGTTATAGTAATAAGTCGATGGGTGCGGGATGGGTGTTATCAAATGAATAATTTGAGTCAGATACGGTCAATGGTTGCGCTTGCTCACCACGGCCACTTTGGTCGAGCAGCAAACGAAATTGGTCTAACTCAATCGGCGCTATCTCAAAACATCCAGCGAATCGAGCTTAAGTATGGTGTGCCGCTGTTCACAAGAGGACGTGGACGTGTCACGTTGACGGCCTATGGCGAGGTTGTAGAGCGGTTAGCGCGAAATATGCTTGAAAGTTCGGCAGCAGCAGAGCGAGAAATTGCCTCCATGCAAAACTTGACCTCGGGTAGTCTTGTTATCGGCGTTGATGCATTTCTAAATAGCGCGCTTTTAAGCCGCGTGCTATCGACGATTTTGCGGTCTAATCCTAAATTACGGTTTGTGCTGCGAACTGGACATTGGGATATGTATACCACCCAGCTCCTAAATGATGAAGTTGATATGTACATTGGTTTCGCACCGCCTCACCCTCATTCGGAACTTGAAGTAGAACAGGTTTTGGTTCCCTCGCCAGTCATCGTGTGCGGGTCTGAACATCCAGCAAAGGTATCCAAAGTACAATCACTTGCGGAGCTGGTTGAGTATCCGGTTGTTTCGCCATTTCCGCCAAGTTGGTACGTCAGTTGGGCTCAGAATCAAGTCGAACGATTTCGTGATCGCGAGACGGTGAGCAGTCCAAACGTTTTGGAATCGGATAACATTCGAGTGTGTAAGCAACTGACGAAAGACAATATGACCTTGACAGCATTGCTGAAGGCGGATGTCAGGCATGAACTTGATCGAGGTGAATTACACGTCCTTGAAGTTGAGCATTGGCCGGTTGTGATGAATAGCTGTATTGCGACGAAGGAAGGTAAGAGGGTATCGCCGGCGGTTGATTTGGTGCGGGATGTTTATAAGAAGGTTGCCGCGCAGGTTGTTGAGGAGAATAAACGTGGAAAACTCAGTGGTTCGATACAAGATCCTTATGTCTACCAAGCTTAAATAGAAGTGCGCTCAAGTTTCTTGAGCATGCTTCGAATCGTTACCAGATGCGTTTTTATTCGGCAGAAGGTATATCGATTTCGATTTTAGTACCGACATTTACTTGGCTTTTAACATCAATCGATCCTCGGTGTGCACTGACCGTTTCAAGCACTTGGGGCATACCCAGACCTGTGCCTGAGCCGGCAGGTTTGGTGGTGTAGTAGGGCGTGAATATTTTTTCTTGGATTTCGTTAGACATGCCTGTGCCCGTATCTTCAACACATAGAACGACACACCGTGCGGCGGTTTTTTGTGCGAGTAGGTTACTTTTCCCGGCGGTTTGACGTACATAGAGACTGATAGTTAAAACACCACCGTCGGGCATTGCATCTCTGGCATTGATGGCAAGATTTAAAAGCATTTGTTCAATTTGTGTTCTATCAGCCTGAATGGGCGTCATATCATGAGTGAAATTGAAGCGAGTTCTGATGCCGCTCGATAGACTGATTTCAATCAGTGATTGCATGTCTTTAACTATGGCGGCCATATCAACTATCTCGAACTTGATTTCTTTGTCTCGTAAAAAAGCCAAGAGTTGGTTTGTTAGCCTCAGAGATTTTTGTGATGTGGACTTAACCTCTTCTAAATAAGTCCTCGTGCTGTTCCGCAATTTTTCTGAGTCTAGCGCTAACTCGCTGTAGCTGAGTATTGCCGAAAGCATGTTGTTTAGGTCGTGGGAAATTCCACCAACCAACTGTCCCAACATTTCGGTTTTTTGTGTTCTTTTAGATTGGTCGCTCGTCTTGTTGACCGTATCCTTTCCGGCCTGCTGTCTTACGTTACGTCTATCGATTTTGATTACAGTCGAGGACTCTACGTCAGACGCAGGTCGGTTGACGCGGCGGGGTGTCGCCCTTGCTACGCCGATGATAAGTTGTTGTTGATCATCTTCCAGAAACAGTTTGAGCTCGCCATCTATCCAGACAGTAGAGCCATTCTTGTGGACTATTTGTTGTTGGAATTTTAGCGGCAAGGTCAGATTCTCTTTATCTATGAGTACGGTTGAGACCAATGCTCTCATGTCGATGTAAGATTGCGTGGTGAGCAACCCCTGCAGGGAAATTTTCTGAGCCTGTGTATCGGTGTATCCCGATAAGCCAAGGATCGATGGACTGACGAAGTTCAAATTCAAGTCAAAATCTGCCGTCCAAATGACCTCCGAGAGGTGATCGACAACCAACTGATATTTTTGCTCGAGCTTTAGCTTAGTTTCATTAACTCGGCGGTAGTTATCGGATTCATTTTGTAGTTGACGACATTTTTCGATCAACGCGTCGTTCAAGTTACGCAGTTCTTGGGCTGACATCTTGGCTGTTGAGAGGCTTTGGATAATATTTTTTGCCTTATGAAGCGTCGGTGATATGTGGGGAAAAGTGACGCTGAATTTGGCACCCTGACGGGTCTGATAGATGTCGACTGCGGCTGGCTCATAGCCGTAGATTTCGGTTAACCCCGCTATTTGGCCCGCAAGGAACAGGTGAAAAGGTCGGCAAGGTTGCAGCTTGTCTTTCATGGCAAGCTCAATTTCTAAATGCTCCTCGGTGATTTTCTTTATCGAGAGCTGACATGGGAAGAGCTTTGCGGTGAATCCTTGTGGGCCATAGGCCAGCGTGTAATGCGCAACCAGCGAATGGTTGATGCTAGTCATTAGTCTGTAGACCGTCATGGTTGTATTTTGCCAAGAGTCACGGCCGGCGTTTCTAATTTCATGTTCGGCGAAGTGATGCAGGAAGCGGTCGGAGAAGATCCTGAAGCTATGCCAATCGATGAAGTTACCTGGATCTTGTAGATGTTCTTTTTTGAAAGGTAGGTTTCGTAGCAGGCTGTTTAAGTCAAGCTTTCGCTCCTTGCAAATATCGATGCACCAGCCGAGGCCTCTACAGGAGACTTTGCCTGCTGATAAGGTTTGATCTTGTACTGCGGATTGTTGCTTTGAGTCATCCATGATTTATCAGCCCATAGAATGAAGTTCATAGTATGGTTGTGCTAAATCACGTTCAAGAGGTTTTTCCTTAATGGCTGCTTTTAAAGTGTTTTTTTGCTTTTTTGTATATCAATTTGAACGATTTTGATTCAACTTCGCCTTTATCGGTTAATTTATAAACACCTTTTTCAACACGCTGAAACCAATCGTAGTGATTGTTGCTGAGGATGCCGGTTGTCTTCTCGCCGGTGCCATGTTCCCTTAGCTGTTTTGGGCTGGTGGGTCCCAGTTGTGATAGGCAGTATGCGATCAAAATCGCATTCTCTCGATAGGCGGTAATTAGTATCGTTTTAGTACTTCCGCCAATATTATAATCACCGCTTCTTGCAGCTACTTCGGTGAGAATTGCGCGGCGTCTTCGCGCGTTCTTTTTCTGTTGGTAAGGCATCGGGTCAAACTGTTTGCTAACGGTCAAACCCATTGGATTGGTTTCGACGAGTAACAGACCCAGCTCTAAACGTTTGAGTACCGTCAGTATGCCGCGCCAATGCCGAGATTTTTTACGAGGAGCCGGCACGGCCACGTAAACGGAATCTGAAAGAGTTTGTCGATTGGTTGCTTGAACGACCAAGGTTAAATTGATGCTGGTCTTGAGTTCCACGACGATAACGTCATCACCTTTTGTCGCTACAATGTCGCAGTTTTTGACTTCGCAATTAACCTGGTAGCCATGTCCTTCGAGGTAAGCCTTAACTGGTGCAGATAAATCAGTTTCAAGCATTTAGATAGCCTTGCTTGCTGCGTATTTCAACTATTTTAATGAGCATCGCTTCTGCTTAGCTTGTTGATTCTAGGGTTGTGACGAGTCGGCGATGTAGTCCGCCAAAGCCACTGTTACTCATAATCACAACGTGTTGAATCGCTCCAGATTTAATGCGCGTAACGATTGCATCGAGCAGTACATCCTGTGAGTTGACGACTGACATTTGGGTATCGCTCGTTGACGAATCGATAATCTTGTCAATATCCCATTTGATGTTGGCCGGTTTGAACCAGATCACTTCATCTGCGTTTGATACTGAGTCAGCCAGTGTGTCAGCGTGAATACCTAGTTTCATCGTGTGTGAGCCAGGCTCAACAATTGCCAATATTGTTTGCGCATCAACCTGCTTACGTAGACCATCTAATGTGGTTTCAATCGCGGTCGGGTGGTGAGCGAAATCGTCGTAGACTATCACTTCCGGCGATTGGTAGATGACTTCCATGCGTCGTTTGACACCGGTGAATTGCGAAAGCGCTTCGCAGGCAATCGCTGGACTTATGCCAACATGCCTTGCTGCCGCAATTGCGGCCAAGGCGTTGTTCATATTATGTAGACCTGTCATTGGCCAATTGATTTCACCCACGACCTTATTTTGATCGGTGTCATTAAGGCTGACGCTAAAATGAGAATGGTCCTTAGATATAGCATTGCCGGCGAGTTTAGAGTCATGCTCGGCACCGAAGCTAAGAGTTTTTGACCAACAGCCTTTTGACAGGACCTCGTCAACGTTTTCATCGTTTGACGGATGGATGATCAGTCCCTCACCTGGGATTGTTCGAACCAGTAGGTGAAATTGATTTTGGATGGCTGCCAGATCAGGAAAAATATCCGCATGGTCATATTCGAGATTGTTGAAGATGGCTGTTCTGGGGTGATAGTGTAAAAACTTTGAGCGCCGATCAAAATAGGATGTGTCGTATTCATCGGCCTCGATGACGAAAAAGTCTGTCTCGCCTAATCGCGCTGAATGGCCGAAGTTTGCTGGCACACCACCCACTAAGAAACCCGGTTTCAAACCTGCATATTCAAGTATCCATGCTGTCATGCTCGTTGTGGTCGTTTTACCGTGTGTACCGGCAACCGCGATGACCCATTTGTCGTGTAATAAATAACGACCCAACCATTCGGCGCCGGAGGTATACGGGATATTTTTTTCCAGGACGTGCTCGACCGCTGGATTACCCCTTGGCAAGTTTGCGTTGCCAATCATCACCAAATCAGTGTCGCGAGGTATGTTATCTGCAGAGTAGGGTGATGAGATGTTTATGCCTGCATCACTAAGTTGATCGCTCATCGGTGGATAGACGTTTTCGTCTGACCCGGTCACGTTGTGACCAAGTTCTTTGGCCAACAGAGCAATGCTCCCCATCAGCGTGCCGCATATGCCTAAGATATGTAGTTGCAATTTGAAGTCCTAACTAATGAGTGGGTTGGTAGAAATAACGACGACAAGTTCAATGAGGAAGGCGATCATTGTTCCTTGAAGAATGCTAATGCCAGCTGACCGGTGCAGTAGAAAACCGACGATTAACAGCCACCAGAAAAAGATGATGTTCTCCAGTGTGATCAAAATGTCGACGACGAGACCTTCCTCAAGGCTATATGCCAGCGCTTCGAGTGGCATAAGGCTAATCAGCAGTAGGGCATTGGTACCGAGTAATGCACCTAGCGTGCTGAGATATCGTTGCGACATAGACTTAAACAGCAGAAGCGCGTAAATAAGCCCTGCCTCAATCGCAAAACCGATAATGATGATGAGTGCTTTGATCGCCAAAGCGATGTCAGGGCGGGTAAAAATCAGCGACACCATGGCGATGACGAAATAGAGTCCGAAAATTGATGCGACGACCCTTGTATTGGAAGGTACTCTTTCTGGACCAACCCGAAGTAAACAAATTTGTAAGAAGTAGATCAAGATTGATCGCATTGAAACACTGACCCAAAGAAAAAATGATATTCGCAGAAAAAGACGCCCAGTTTACCTGACAAAACTGATGCTGGCGTGAGCTTTTTTGAACTGTCTTGGGTGTTCAAAGGGGCTGTGGGAATTTCTTCTTGATATGGGTCAAGACTCAGGCAAATAGCGCGTGACAGCATATCCTGGCAAGCCTATATTGCTTTTTGCTCACGTATTTTTTACTCATCAGTCGTTGCATCTGCGGCACAACATAGGAGGTGTTGTGGTTTCTGAACAGGATTACAACTACAAAGTCATTCGACAATTTTCCGTAATGACCGTCGTCTGGGGGCTGGTGGGAATGCTTGTCGGTGTGGTGATTGCTGCTCAGTTGGCATGGCCGGTGCTCAATACCAATCTAGAGTATTTTCATTTTGGCCGTTTGAGGCCGCTGCACACCAACGCGGTCGTATTTGCGTTCGGTGGCTGTGCGCTCATGGGCACCTCGTTATTTATTGTGCAACGAACCTGCCACGTGCGGCTTCTGTCAGACAAGCTTGCTGCTTTTGTGTTTTGGGGTTGGCAGCTGGTGATCGTTTCGGCCGCAATTACGCTGCCGCTGGGCTTAACCAGCAGTAAAGAATACGCAGAGCTTGAATGGCCAATCGATATTCTGATAACCATCGTTTGGGTGGCTTATGCGATTCTATATTTCGGCACAATTGCTAAACGTAAGACCCAACACATCTATGTCGCTAACTGGTTTTTCTCCGCCTTCATCATCGCCGTTGCCATGTTGCACATTATCAATAGTCTTGCCATACCGGTGGCCTTGACCAAATCCTATTCTATTTACGCCGGTACGGTCGATGCGTTGGTCCAGTGGTGGTAGGGACACAACGCCGTTGGATTTTTCCTCTCCGCAGGTTTCCTCGGCATGATGTATTACTTCGTGCCAAAGCAAGCTGACAAACCTGTTTACTCCTACCGACTGTCAGTGGTTCATTTCTGGGCGTTGATATCAATTTACATATGGGCAGGGCCCCATCACCTTCACTACATATCTCTGCCGGATTGGGCGTGTCGGGTGAGATAGGTGATGTGCTGTACAGATTTGGCAGTGCAAAATTTGCTGTCGGTGAAGATATCAAAGAGCCTGAGGGTGAAGGTATTTGGTTGTTGTTAGCATCTGATAGACCGCTTGCATGGGTGAATCTGCGTGACGAAGTTAGGTCCGGGTCGAGTTCGCTATTGCGATGGCTGCGACGTCATGGCTATGGCTATTCGATGTTGACGGGAGACTCTTCTACAGAGGCGCAGCGGGTTGCTGAATTGCTCTCAATTGATTCGTTTGAGTCCAGAGCGACGCCTTTGCAAAAAATGAATGCCATACAGAAAGCTCAGACTAAATCCGACATTGTAATGATGGTAGGCGATGGTGTGAACGATGCTGCTGCCATGGGCGTGGCGACTGCTTCCATTGCAATTAGTCCAGTGGATACGGTTGTTCAGGAAGCAGCTGAAGCGACCCTGATGAAAGCAGACATTAGTAAGTTAGCGGGTCTGCTGGGTTATTCAAAGAAAGTGACGCGCGTTATTCGGCAAAATATATTTTGGGCTGTTGCCTACAATTTACTGTTGATTCCGCTGGCAGTAGCGGGCTATCTGGAACCTTGGCAAGCTGCCTTAGGGATGTCCTTTAGTTCCTTATTTGTTGTGCTGAATGCGACACGTTTACGCTCAGTGCCTCAGGTGAATTTGTAATGGAAGGGGTGTTTATGTTGATTCCCCTCAGTCTAGCTGTGGTGTTTATGGTTATCGCAGTCTTTGTTTGGTCTGTTAAAAACGGTCAGTATGAAGATCTCGATAAAGAGGCTCAGAGAATTTTGTTCGATGATGACGAGTTGGATATTGATGCAAAAATAAGTACAAGCACAGACACTAACCCTATAACGCAAGATAACTATAAAGTGAGTAAGAGAGGATAGTCATGAATCATATATTTGGGATCATGTTTCGACCTTCAAGTGAATGGGAAGCGATAAGGACCTCTAGCGAGAGCATTTTCCTTTGTTACCTAAAGTACGTGTTGCTGATTGGATTGTTGCCGCCGGTTGCTTGGTATATCGGCGCCACTGATATCGGCTGGCAATTGGGCAATCGATCAATTCGTATTACCCCTGAAAGTGCTTTGCAGATTATGACCTTGTTCTACTTGTCGATCTTAATCGGCATTGGTGTTCTTGGTTACATGGTGCATTGGATGGCGGAGACCTATGAGGTAGGTGGTTCTACTCTCGGCAAAGGCATCAAGATCGCAGCATATACCTGCACGCCGATGTTCTTGTGTGGCATTACGGGTTTCTATCCTGTGCTTTGGCTCGATATTCTACTCGGATGTGCTGCAGCGGCTTATACGGTGTATCTACTTTATATCGGGGTGCCAATTGTGATGCAAATTCCAAAGGAGCGCGGCTTTTTATTCGCAAGTGCGCTGGTTGCGGTTGGACTGGTCATGTGCGCGGCACTGCTAGGAGCCACAGTTATGCTCTGGGAAATGGGCGCGATGCCTGTCTTTACTGACTAGCGATTGGACCCCGTGACTAGATTCCGAAGCGGATAGGTAATAAATAGGTAGAGAATAGAAGTCGAAAAGGGATCGATGCGTAATACAAGCGAGTGCTGCTGGCGCGTCAAAACCTCGGTTCCTCTTCACATACACATACATACATATACATACACACATACATATACACATACATAGACATAAGAAAGCATCAGCGCTCAAGAAGCCCCAGTGCTCTGTGAAGTGTTTACGAGTAGCCGGTATCTATTGAGCGAATGCTCGGCATAAGAAATGCAGATAGGATTGTCAGTAACATCAACATTACACCGCTCGTGATCAGACCCGCCTGAATACTATAGTTATCCACGATGTAGCCGATGGGTATAATCCCAATAGGCATGAGCCCATGAGACATCATGTCGATACTCATCACCCGCCCACGCATGTTCTGCTCTACCTGAAGTTGTACAAGGCTTCGGTTCATTGACATGTTGATAGCTGACAAAAAACCAATACATCCAATGGTTATTGTCGACCAAAAAATACTATCTGTTGTTGCAAAAATAGCAACAGCGGCGCCCCAGCAAAGGCTCGTGAATAACGTCCAGTTTCCTTTGTGCTTGAGTGACACAAGCCTTGCGAGGACGAGAGAGCCGCCAATGGCACCAATACCCATTGCGGTCATCAAAAAGCCGAGGTCGTCCGGTCCGCCTAGGAGCACGTCCGTGTTAAATGCCGGTAGAAATGTATTGATAGATATGCCGAACAAAAATGGGTAGATAGATAGTAATATGAGCCCTCCCACGATAGGCGACCCGATGACGTAATTCATCCCCTCGATGAGATCGGTCATAGGACCATTGTTGTTAGTCCTGTTCGGCTCACAATCATGTTTGATGAATGCGACTGTCACCGCGGAGGTGATATACAGAACTGATAGGACGACGTAGACAAGTCCAACCCCATAGGAGGACGTGGTATCACCTTCGGCGAACATGGCGATCATGAAGCCGGCGAGGGCGGGACCAAGGATTCTAGATAAATTCCAAGAGGCCGTATTAAATGCCATGGCATTAAACATGAGTTTCTCGCCAACAATTTCTGGAATGAGTGCGGTTCTTGCCGGAATTGAAATCGCCAAGGCGGTGCCGTTAAAAAAGCCAACCACGATAAAATGCTCGAAGGTGACTTGATCGTTGACGACCACATAGGCCATAGCGAGTGTCGCGATGCCATTTGCGAGGGGAGCCCATGTGATGATCGGTTTTTTGTTGATCCTGTCGGCCAGCACGCCGCCTATCGGTGAAAAAATAATTTGCGGCAACATGAATGCGAGGGTGACATAGGTAAGATTCATCGCCGACGATGTCATCTCATAGACAAGCCAACCTTGGGCAACGAGTTGCATATTCATTGCGAAAGCCGAACCTAGCATGCCGATCCATAGATAACGATAGTCCGAGATTTTTAAAGAAGCGAATGTACTTTTGTCATGATTGACCGTTGGAATGGTCGCACCAGGTTCCTGCACCGGTGAGTTCAAAATGATATTCCACTTAAGAAAGTTATCTGAGTATAGCGGAACTAGGCGGTTGAGAATATTGCGCTGATGAGGTCATTGCGAGCCTGTGGCATCGGAGGCCATTAGATGCTAGAACCCGGTTAGTGCAGCAAGCGCAGTCATTGTCACTTGGCTAGCCAACAACGCCCGCACAGGTTTGTTAAAAAAGCGGTTTAAGCAATACCACTGCGGTGTCTCGAGGTATCGTCCAGGTTGGGTTTTTGTCGAGCTGGTACGTTTGATTAGATAAGCGCAGTCGCTCAGCGCCGGTCACCGTCTCAGCTTTGGCATAAAATCTGATCTCACCTAATTGAATCCGAATGATGGGTTCCTCTCTCAAGTTTAGATACCAATCTGGTTTTGCCTGCGCCTTATTGTTTTTTGCAATCACAAGGTAATCATCATTATATTTAATATAAGGCAGACCGCTAATTTCAGCGTGCTCAGAGTAGCGTCCTTGGGTCGTGACAAGCATGACAGCGATGTCCGCGTCGTGTTCGAATTCGTGCTTTATGGAAGTAAAGGGTTGCTTCGCAGTGGCACTGTCGGTGGCGATCTGATCGGCATGAGGTGCTTGGTTTGCAGTCATATCGGCCTGTCCTACTATTAGTCTTCTTAGGATGTCGATGAAGGGCTGTACGTGGGGGTGAAGGAGCGGGCTAGGCCACGTCTCCGAACGGAGGCTTATGGTGTGTGAGCGGGTGGCTCTATGTGGGGGCTGTGACGGGTGTCACAGCCCGAACGTAAATATACGCGGAGCGAAAAAATACAGGACCTATTCAGGTAGAGCAAGTACCCGCTTCGCGATAATGTTCATTTGTACCTCGTTGGTGCCACCATAAATGGTGACAGCTCGATTGCTGAGCCAGTTTTTTGTGGTTTCAAGTTCTAAGCCTGAGAAACCTTCGCCATCCCAACCAATACCTTGCGTGCCCATGAGCTTCGATTTGAGTTCAGCACCATCGCGAGCAAGGTTTGCGCCCACTAATTTAAAAATAGAGGTAGTTGTGCCAAGTGTTTTACCTGACATGTTTTCTTCGCCAACGCGCTGAGCGGTGAGTGTGAAGGCACGTTCAAGCATGCTGTGGTTTAAGACTTCTTCTCTCGCCCCCGCATCAGCGATTTTGCCGTTACTCTCTCCGGTGTATTGCTTCGCTAGCGCAACAAACTCATTTTTCTTGGGCTTTTTCTTCTTGCCGCCGCCGCCATTCATGCCGCCGATGCCAGAGCGCTCGAATTGAAGGAGTCGTTTACCAACTGTCCAGCCCTTGCCCATTTCGCCGATAAGGTCTTCACGACTGGCGATTGCATCATCGAGGAATGTCTCACAAAACGGAGACGAGCCCGATATCAACGAAATTGGCTTGATGGTCACACCAGGTTGATGCATATCAAGCAATACGAAACTGATGCCGTCATGTTTTGATGCTTCGAAATCAGTGCGAACAAGCGCGAACATCCAATCAGCGTGCTGTGCACCCGAGGTCCAGATTTTCTGACCGTTGATAACGAAGTTGTCACCGTCAATGATGGCTTTACATTGTAGTGCAGCGAGATCAGAGCCGGCGCCCGGTTCACTATAACCCTGACACCAGGACACTTCTCCACTCACAATTTTAGGGATGTGGCGCTGTTTTTGCTCCTCAGTACCAACTTCTAAGAGGGTCGGTCCTATCATGGACAAGCCCATTCCCGTCGAGGCTGGGATAGCTTTGATGCGTCCCATTTCCTGAGCAAGTATCTGTGCTTCGTCTCGACTTAAACCGCCTCCAGTGTATTCTTTGGGCCACATAGGTGCTGTCCAACCTCTTGCTGCCATGACTTTCAGCCAACTACGCGCTTCGTCCGTGTCATATACTTCATGGGCATCTTCCCAATGGAAAGAGCGATTTCGCATCGACTCCGGGCAGTTAGCCTCGAGCCATTCGCGAGTTTCTTCGCGGAAGGTGTTGAGATCGGTCATTTACATACTCCTATAAAAAAAAGTTGGCGCGGTGAGGAAGCTTTAAGGAAGAGGCTTCCAACGTCTTCGCGCTACTCATAGACAACGAGTCACTGAGGATTGGTATAAAAGGTTACGGTAAGAACGGAGCGTTGGATCTGAGGAAAATTCAACCCGTTAGGGGCGGAAGTTTAAATTATCGGTTTGACGACAGCAATGCAGAGAAGGTTTTGATTGAGGTGGTGAATCTCCAACTATTCGCATCGATGCAGTCCAGTTTTTGTATATATCTAGATAGGGCTGTAAAGGGCCCGTCAGGGTGATCTGACTTTCCGCTAAGATAGTACAGTAAGTGGTTATGCAGTAATGATAACGTTAGAATCGCGACATTCACCGATAGAAAAAAATAGGTAGTTTAGGAAGTGACGAGTCAAAATAAAACGATTGCCATGTGGCTAACAACCGTCTGCGCCACCATCTTCGCGATGGTGGTGGTTGGTGGAATAACGCGCCTCACTGAAAGTGGATTGTCGATGGTAGATTGGCGCCCTGTCATGGGTGTAATACCGCCGATATCTGATGCTGAATGGGCGCAAGCCTTTAACGATTACAAACAGTTTCCAGAGTATCAAAAGATCAATGCGGGGATGGCGCTAGCCGAATTCAAGTCGATTTTCTATTGGGAGTTCGGGCATCGTGTGTTGGGTCGCTTTATCGGCCTGGTATATTTTGTACCTTTTCTGTACTTTTTAGTACGCAAGCAGATTCCAACCGGTTATCAGTTAAAGCTTTGGATCGGTTTACTACTTGGTGGCTCGCAAGGGTTGATGGGATGGTACATGGTAAAAAGTGGATTGATCGATATGCCTAGAGTGAGTCACTACCGGCTTGCAGCTCACCTTGGGCTTGCACTCATCATTATCGCCTATCTTTTCTGGTTGGTACTGTCATTGGTCAATGTTTCGCGGCAAGGTTCTAGTCAAGCTTTCTTGCGAGGAACCTATTTGCTGGTTGGGCTGGTGATCTTGCAGATCGTTTACGGCGCTTTTGTTGCAGGTAGTCATTCCGGTTATGGTTTCAACACGTTCCCCTTGATGAATGGCGACTTCATCCCAGATTTAGCATTTGCAATTTTACCGTTCTGGCACAATCTCTTTGAGAACAATGCGATGCTCCAGTTCGTGCACCGATGGGTTGGTGCAGCGGTTTTGTTGGTGGCGTTAATTCTCACTATCAAGGCCAAGCAATCAGGATCAAAGGCGATTTTCAATGCCATGCTCATGTGCTTCTGCGGCATTGTCGTACAGTTCTTACTGGGCGTTTTCACCTTGGTGTACGTGGTGCCCATCGAATTGGCGAGTATTCATCAAGCAGGTGCATGTATTGTGGTGTTGTTGTTGGTCAATTTAACTTTTCGAGCGCAGCTCGATCCTCAACAGACATGAAAGTCTGTCTTGCTCAGATCAATACCACACCGGGTGATTTCGACGGAAATCTCCGCGCGATCAAGCAAGGTATTGATGCTGGGTCTGCTGGCGCGGCAGATCTTGTGGTGTTTCCTGAACTCACAATCCCCGGCTATCTGAGTCAGGATCTGATTTATCAGCCGAAATTCATTGATCGCAATCTTGAGGTCCTGCAGGAAGTTATCGATTATTCAGCAGACTTGTCGCCAAGCCTGCATATTGTTGTTGGTTGCATAGAGCTGAATGAAAGTGTGGGTAAACCCTATTTCAATGTTGCAATAGTGATTGCTGCAGGTCGGATAGTCGGACGTTACATCAAACAGTTGCTGCCTTTTTACGACGTCTTTGATGAGCTACGTTATTTTGAGGCTGGCAATGAACTGCTCGTGCTGGAAATAGCCGGATCAAAGGTAGGCTTCACAATTTGTGAAGACCTTTGGAACGACAAAGGCTCTGATGATTATAATTACGCCGATAATCCCATGGAAATGTATCGACAAGCTGGGGTGACAACAATCGTTTCGCTCAACAGTTCTCCCTTTGTTGAGGGTAAACCTTGGAATCGACTAAATATGATTGCGCCAGGTTCTGAGCCCGATATCACCGTGGTATACGTGAACCAGCGTGGTGGCCAAGACGAACTAGTTTTTGATGGACAAAGTTTCGTTGTGCGTAACGGTGATCTCCTGCATCTTTGCGAAGCGCTGTTCGAGGACTCATTTGATTTAGTGGATATTAGTCGGGTCAAGCCGATCGAGTCGAAGGTTTATAAGCTCGAACACAGAGAACATAGGTCGCCTAACCTGAAAGATTTGCTCGTGTTGTGTTTACGAGACTATGTGGTGAAATCGGGTTTTTCAAAATTGGTATTGGCTTCGAGCGGTGGCGTAGATAGCGCTGTTGTCTGCAAGCTTGCTTGCGAGGCTGTAGGTCCGGAAAATGTACACGCGATAAGAATGCCGTCTAAGTTCAGTAGTCTTCACTCCCGCGAAGACGCGATTAAGCTGCATGAGAACCTCGGTTGTTGGGATTATGAGATGGAAATTGATCATGAGCCTACTGTACAGTTACTTAATGAACGTTATCGAAGTAGTGCCACAATGATGTTGGAAGATGGCCCGATAAATACTAAACTAACGGCAGGCGACTATAATTCCATCGCTGACGAAAACATACAGGCTAGAATGCGTGATCTTTACGTAATGCATTTCAGTAATGCTTTTGGTGCGATGCCACTTTCGACCGGCAATAAGACGGAGTCAGCCTGTGGTTATTACACCCACTTCGATATGAACTTTAGTTTTGCACCGATAAAAGATTTGTACAAATATCAGGTTGTTGATATTGCTAAAGCTTTCAAAGACATTCCTGACAATATATGGCAAAAGCCGCCTAGTGCAGAACTGGCGCATGGCCAAACCGATGAAGAGAGTTTGTTGCCCTATGCGATACTTGATCCTATTGTGAGGGCATACGTCGAAGACTACGTCAGCACGTATGCGGAGTTCTCGATCTGGTTGCATCGTCACTTAAAGGCAAAGGCAAAAATCAGTATGGATATCGATGTGCTGCGGCAATGGTCAGAGCAGCCCATCCAGGCGCAAAAAGATTTTGAAAAGATCTCCGGTCTGATCGGTAGAATGGAATTTAAAAGAAGGCAAACGTGTCCTGGCACTAAAGTCTCAAAAGTTGCATTTGGTATCGGCAGGCGCATCCCAATTGTAGAGAAGTGGTCCTAGGCTTTATTTAGAGTATATTTCGTGCCAAATTGACCACCTGTCTGATTCAAAAAAAGCCAACTTGGGTTCAATGAATGATAAAATTAAAGGCATTGCGTCAGCGCAAAGATTACAAATGAAAGATCACGGATGAAAGATCAATCAAATTCAAAATTCGATAAGAAAAGGTAGGGACAACGAATGGCTAACTACACAAGGGTTCTATTAGCGCTTGATTTCCACAACGATAACCACGCCATTATCGAAAAGGCAAAAAAGTTGCGGCGGACAATGGCGCAGAGCTAGCGATATTACATGTCATCGAACCGTTGATGATGGCCTATGCGGCCGACAATATGAGTTTCGGGCAAGAAATGGTTGCCGTACAGACGGGTGTTAGAAAAAATGCCCAAGCTCGCTTGAAAGAAATCGGTGACAATTTAGGGGTTGCCGATGAACAGCAGCTGCTTCGCGAAGGGCAACCGGCGAGGGAAGTACACGCCGCTGTTAAAGAGCATGATATAGACCTTATTGTTATGGGTACGCATGGCCAATCAGGCCTGCAACTGCTGCTTGGTTCGACTGCAAATAGTGTTTTGCATGGTGTCTCCTGCGACGTGCTGACAGTGCGCGTTACTGACTAACTAGCGGGTATCTTAATTCGCCGGTTTTGTTGCCAAAGTCAGGCGACCCAGACGCTTAAGATGCCTAATGGGTTGTGTGTCATTGCGACAGAGACGATGTAGCTGAACGTCAGTATAGCGAAGATTAGGGCGACGAGGCGGATGCGCTTCGTCTTGCCTCTGCCAAGGGCGATTATGCCAAGACCGATATAGGCTAAAAGCGCTAGTAATTTTGCGGTCAACCAGCCATCGACAAACGGATATTGATTGATGTTGAATGCCAAGTAGATTGCCGAGGTCAGTAGTGCGGTATCAATGATGTGCGGCAAGATCTTGACGATTTTATGGGTCAGCAATGGATGATCTAACAACATCCATAAGCCTCTGACTGTGAAGAGCGTTATGGAAATGCTTACGCAGGTTATGTGGATATAAAAAGCCATTGGATAGCCCATAAAAGGTTGTCCAAATAAATAATGCTAAGGGTATGCGAAATTCAAAATCGTATCCTAGCGTTTCAGTATCAACAGGGTGTTTATCGTTAGTCAAAAAACGTGCTTTAAGGCAGTTCGATGTAAGTTCCTCGCAATGTGTTTGCCAAGTGAAAGCAGTACCCGTTAGTTTTAGTAAATTAGATCACAATCTAAGGATCAAGAATGCCAAAGAATGCTTTTTATGCCCAATCGGGTGGCGTTACATCAGTTATCAACGCCTCGGCTTGCGGCGTGATTGAAACTGTCCGCGCTTCTAAGAAAATCGGTAAGGTTTTCGCCGGTAAGAATGGCATTATTGGTGCACTCCATGAAGAGTTGATCGACACATCGAAGGAATCAAGAGCGACAATTGCTGGATTACGTCACACGCCAGCAGGAGCGTTTGGTTCTTGTCGCTATAAGCTGAAGTCAGTAGAAGAAAATCGAGCAGAATACGAGCGTTTGATCGAAGTTTTCAAGGCGCACGATATTGGCTATTTTTTCTATAACGGTGGTGGGGACTCTCAGGATACGGCCAATAAAGTCGCGCATTTAAGCCAAGAGATGGGTTATCCATTGACTTGCATAGGTATTCCTAAAACCGTTGATAACGATTTGCCTTTCACCGACTGTTGCCCTGGGTTTGGCTCGGTCGCTAAATATGTTGCAGTATCAACCCGTGAAGCAGGATTAGATGTCGCGTCGATGGCTGAATCTTCAACTAAAGTATTCGTTCTTGAAGTCATGGGTCGGCACGCGGGCTGGATAGCAGCTGCCGGTGGTTTAGCGAAGGAGGAAAAGAACGATCCGCCGCACGTCATTTTGTTTCCAGAGATAGCCTTCGATAAGAGTAAATTTCTAGCTAAGGTTAAAGACAGCGTGGATAAAGTCGGTTTTTGTGTCGTTGTAGCATCTGAGGGTGCGCAGTACGCAGATGGGCGTTTTGTCGCTGACGCTGGAATGAAAGATGCATTTGGGCATACCCAGTTGGGTGGTGTCGCACCAAGTCTGGTCGACATGATAAAACAAGCACACGGCTATAAATGTCACTGGTCAGTCGCGGACTATTTGCAGCGAGCAGCTCGACACATAGCTTCTGGCACTGATGTTGAACAGGCTTATGCCATGGGTAAAGCTGCGGTGGAGTTTGCGTTGGCGGGTAAGAATGCTGTCATGCCGACAATCGTGCGAAAGAAATCTAAACCTTATCGATGGGTGATAGGCGAGGCGCCGTTGTCCAAGGTTGCCAACGTCGAGAAAAAAATGCCCCGTGGCTACATTACAAAAGACGGTTATGGCATCACGGCAAAGTGTCGAGAATATCTTCAGCCGCTTATTGCCGGTGAAGACTACCCGCCCTATAAAAACGGGTTACCGCAATATGTCAGGCTCAAGAAGCAACTTTTAAAGAAGAAGCTTAAGCCTTTTGACATTGCCCTGTAGCGTCTTGATTTAAGCCAGAAAGCCGATCCGGTCGCGACTTTGCCACTTTGGCCAAAGTCGCTTTTTAATCTTCTTACCTTGTTGCCTTCTCTATTGCTGTATCACCCCAACCGACAAGTTTATCGTCGATAAATACCAGCGGTGTTGTTTCGTTTTTTGTCGTGCGTCCGTCATCATTGACTCGCTGTGTTCGATAAAAAAGAACCCGGTAATCATCGCCGTTACGTTGGAATGCTTCTAAAATGTCGGCTGAACCTAAGTCCGATTCGACTACAGCTCGACTTGCACCAATGCTGAGTGAGTTTATATAGCGTGAATTTTTGCCCTGTCGCTCCTTCCAATTGTCTTCTCCATCACCATGGCCATTACCGATAGCAACCACGCAGCCGGTGAGAGATAGTGTGAGTAGTAATAAGCCGAAAACATTGCGCGTTTGTGACATCTTTTTTCCTTTGTATGTAAGTTTGTGAGAAGCATAGTTTAAGTTTAGTTAATCCAGACTGAATGAGCCTGATGACTTTGCCTTTTTTGTTGAAAACGATGGAGTTCATTGACGACGGCAACGGGTTAGCGTGTTGAAGCAATGATGTTTAGTAAAGCAAGCACTGTGCCATAGATCATTGCCAATAAAATCAATGGTTTAAAGTTTGAGGCGAGTCGCCACTTGGTGAAATTCCACAATGGTTGGCGAGTTAGCCAACAATTTCTAGCAACCGCTCTTCATTAAACCGGTTGACTAGGTCCATTCCAAACGCGACGAAACTGTCGGAAGCTTGATTCATTTCATTCGCTTTGTTCGTTAACCAAGTTTTAATGTGGGTGCCGGCCGGCTGACTCATGTTCTTTAGTAGTTCGAATATCAGTGGTTGAATATCGAAGAAGCGGATGGCGTCAGTTTGATCACGAAAGACGATAAGATGTGTGGCTTTAATGTCCTGCTGCCAACCTTTCTGGATTTGATGTACAGGGAAATCATAGGCGACAGGAACCGCCAGTTCACTCAAATGTATCCGCTGGGTTGTTAAGTCTGATTCGACAAGTCTTCCGCCTAACTCGGCTTCGGAGGTATACAAACATAGCTCGATCCATTCGTAATGCGCGAGTGGCACAAGGTAGTCTGGTGTGCATTTGTTGCCTTCTCATCCGATAAGAAATTGCAAAAATTCAGCGGCGAGTTTAGGAAAGTACGGTGCTTCAGCTCTGTAATTGATGAAAAACTCTCTAATCATCCAGTCCCAATCTTCAGAGCTAGTGATCGCGTCGACAATCGGGAAAAACTCGCTTGCGAGTGCGCTTATGTTAATAATTAGAAGGCTGCTGTAGATGCCCATGCGTCTTGGGTCCAACCCATCAGGTAGGTGATGGAGATCAGGGTTTCTTAAGTGTTGGGTAAAATCGGTCTGGAGTTTGAGCAGCTCTGAGTCAGGTGGAGACGAATTGTGATTTGTCACCGTTTCTCCCTGAATTAGTCAGTGAGGTGCGCTTGTCACTCGTATCATCAGTTGAACATGTGGCCTGTATGTGTCGAATATTCTCAAGTTCTTTAAGAAGCATTTCGGTTGGCGGGAAATTGAAATCACGCTCGAGTAAAGTCGTCTTAACACCAATGGTTTCATAGGTCAGTTGTAATAAGCGCCAGACTGGGTCGATCACATCTGCACCATGGGTATCGATAATAATGCCGTCATGTTCCACATAGTGTCTGGCAATGTGTACGTGCGTCACTCTTTCTGGTGGCATTGCTTTAATAAATGAGATGGGGCGTAGTCATGGTTGGCGCAGTTAACGTAGACGTTGTTGACATCGAGTAGTAAGTCACAGTCCGCTTCGTCAAGAATTGCTATGATGAACTCAGCTTCTTCAAGCGCCCTTTTCGGGGTGAGATAGTAGGCAACATTCTCCAGCGCCACGCGCCGCCCAAGTATGTCCTGCACACGTTTTATTCTGTTTGCTGTTTAGCTTACAGCTTCATCAGTAAAGGGCATAGGCAATAAATCATAAAGCTGCCCGCCATCATTGGTGTAACTAAGGTGCTCACTATAGATTTGCACGTCATGATATTTGATGAAATCTTTAATGGCATAAACTAAATCCTCATCGAGAGGTGTTGGCCCGCCAATAGTTTCTCGAAATGTATAAAAAGCCGCACTTATGAACTACTGGAATTTGATCAGATCAAGCAATTGATGTACGTGCAGACCTTGATATTCGGTATAAACACAGGACGAGTGGGGTGTTACGAGGGTGTTTTTCAGCTGCCACAGTGGCGACTCGACCGGCAAGGGTTCTATAGCAGTCACATCTAACGCAGCACCGGCAATTATGTCGTTTTGTAGTGCCCACAGAAGTGACGTCTCACAAACGGTTGTGCCCCTGCCAAAATTGTACAGAAAACTGTTGTTGTGCATTTTTGTTAGAAATGACCGATCGATAAAGTCATTTGTTGTCGGATCCCCAGGAAGTAAATTGATCACATGGTCCACGGTTGGAATGATTGAATTGAGTTCACTGTCACTAGTATAGACAACGTTGGTGCTATCATCTTGACCCATGCTGTGAGCGCGCTGATAACCATATACGGTCAATCCCATGGATGTGAGTAGTTGACCACAATGTCGACCGATATTGCCGTAGCCGAGAATCAATGCAGTTTGGTCCTTTAGTAATCGCGAATAACGTTGCGTTGTTCTGTCCCAGGTGCGGTTGGTTTGTTGCTCTATCATGGCAGGCAGATTGCGCGAAAAGTACAACACATAGCTGAGCATCGTCTCGGCGATCATGGGGCCGTGAAATGAGCCGTAGTAGGTCGGAATCTTCGCTCTGGGATCCTCATGTACCCAGTTTTTGCCGGCGGCCGGTGTAAAAACAGCCCTTAGTTTGGGTGCCTCAAGGTACCAACGTTTGTCGAAATACCACGTATCTAACCATTCAATATTGGGTAGCTGCTCAAGCATCTCTCGGGTCGAATTGAGAAAGACAAGTTCGAGGTTTGGGTGAGCCGCTTGTAGAGGCTGGAAGTCATTGGGGCCGAAGTGAAATGGCTCAAAATTTTCTTGGTTAGGATCGGATTGCAGGTAGATATGTAGCTTAGTCATCGGTCAGCATCCTAAGAATGTCAGTAGGTCTTGTTAGTTTTGTGCTCAGTAATGCCTATCTAGCCCGAGCAAAAACGGATTATAAGTGCCAGCGGCCGATGTGTGAAACGAACAGAGCCTTAAATAAAAAGGGCGGGTGTTAACTTTCGCTAACACCCGCCCTTTAACTTTCTAACAATGACCTAGGTTGTAAAGGTCATTCATTCATCGTTATTACAATAGTGGCGCGATCACCAAACTAACAATTGCCATGACGTTAATAAGAATGTTCATTGATGGACCAGAGGTATCCTTGAAGGGGTCACCAACTGTATCGCCGACGACAACAGCCGCGTGAACGTCTGAACCTTTGCCACCAAAATTACCCTTCTCGATGAACTTCTTAGCGTTGTCCCAAGCACCGCCGGCGTTAGCCATCATCAGCGCTAGTAGAACACATCCAAGTAACGCGCCAGCGAGCATTCCGCCTAGGCTTGTTGCGCCAAGACCAAAGCCAACAACAGCAGGCATAGCGACCGCGATGATGCCAGGTAGGATCATCTTCTTAAGTGCTGCCTTTGTCGCGATATCGATACAAGTGTTGTGATCTGGGTCAGCAGTGCCTTCCATAAGCCCTGGAATCTCACGAAATTGACGCCGTATTTCCTCAATCATTTCCATCGCTGCATCACCGACGGCTGTCATTGTGATTGAAGCGATCAAGAAAGGTAGTGCGCCGCCGATAAACATACCGACAAGTACTTTCGGGTCAGACAGTTCGAGTGAGAAACCTGGCTGAGTGCTGGTCATTGTTTCGACGAAAGCTGCGATGATAGCCAGTGCAGCAAGTGCTGCCGCGCCAATTGCAAAACCTTTACCGATAGCAGCCGTTGTATTTCCGACCTCATCAAGACCGTCTGTGATTTCTCGAATCTCTGCGCCCAAGCCGCCCATTTCAGCGATACCGCCGGCATTATCTGCAACAGGACCATAGGCATCGAGTGCCATTGTCATACCGACAGTTGCGAGCATACCGACCGCGGCGATGCCAACGCCATAGAGGCCGGCAAATTCAGTAGAAACGAAGATAATGGCTGCAATAGTCACAATAGGAATGACAACCGATTCCATACCAACAGCGAGGCCGGTAATCATAACGGTTGCAGTGCCCGTCTTACCTGATTCTGCAATTCTTTTCACTGGTCCTTTGGCTGTGTAGTACTCCGTGACGAGTCCGATCAAAATGCCACCAACGGTGCCGGCTACAATTGCCCACCAAACATCGATGCTGATGCCGAATGCTTCAGTTAGGAAATAAGCCACAGCAATAAGTGCTACCGCAGATATCTGATGACCCATACGCAATGCCGTTTCCGGCGCGCTGTTGGACATCGTTCGAACGATTAAAATACCGATGATCGAGCAGATAAGGCCAGCCGACGCTAACATCAGAGGTAGAGACATGAGAGCTTCTCTGCCGCCCGTAGGCGCGATTTCATTAATGCCGTTAGCGCTGCTCATTGCCAAAGTTGAGGCAATGGCGATGGTGGCAATCATGGACCCACAATAGGACTCAAAGATATCCGAGCCCATGCCAGCCACGTCACCGACGTTGTCGCCAACGTTGTCTGCAATTACGCCCGGGTTTCTTGGATCGTCCTCTGGAATACCAGCTTCTAGCTTACCGACAAGGTCAGCACCGACGTCTGCACTCTTTGTAAAGATGCCGCCACCAACACGAGAGAAGAGAGCAACGACAGAGCCGCCCATTCCAAATCCGTGAATCGTATGGGCTGTTTCAGGATCACCACCGAAGTACCAGTAAAGTGTGCCTAGACCGATAAGCCCTAAAGAGGCAACACAAAGGCCCATGATCGAGCCGCCATAAAAGGCGACGGTTAAAGCGCTTGCAGCTCCGTTTTCTTGAGCTGCAGTTGTTGTTCTGACATTTGCTTTGGTTGCCGCAAACATACCGAGGTAACCCGCTAAAGCGGATGTGATTGCGCCGACTGCGAACGCTAGCGCAGTGCCGCCGCCGAGTAAGAAATATAGAATAACGAACAGCGGACCGGCGAAGAGAGCCAGCATTAGATATTCGCGGTGCATGAATGCCATAGCTCCTTCATGGATAGCATCAGCGATTTTTTTAATATTGTCCTGACCTTCAGAGTACCTGGTCATAAGAATGTAAATAATAAAGGCGCATACAAGGCCAAACACGCCAAACAGCGGCGGCAGATTGGTCATCTCACTCATAGTTGATCCCGATTGTTGTAATTATTGTTGAATTTATTGTTTTTAATCAGTTCTGGGGCGTAGTGCCTGAAACCAAGCAGCTATACTACAAAAGCGAGTCCCATCCGTGAACACTTAATTAGGTTATTTCGCCCGTAAATAGGGCGAGAGCCAGCAAATCGGCTTAGCCTTCTTGCAGCAGGCGCCTCAGATCAATAATTGCGGCATTTGCTCGCGAGATATGTGAGCCCATGACAAGTGAATGGTTCGCAACAATGCCTAATCCATCGCCGTTAAGAATAACGGGGCTCCAAAGCGTATCTTGGGTTGGTTCAAGCTCTCTAATAATCTGTTGCAGACTGACGCGTGCATTCTTTTTTTCTAGAACGTCCTTGAAATCGATTTCAATCGCCCTGAGTAAATGAATCAACGCCCAGGTTGTGCCGCGGGCTTCATAGAAGACATCATCTAATTCAGTCCACGCTGTTTTTACCTGCGCCTCGTGTTGCGCATCGGTTGATTGAACAGCAGCTGAGTCTCCAGCAAGTGAAGTGTCCAGTTGCGCTTTGCCAACACTGGCGCTGAGTTTCTGAGAGAGACTGCCCAGGCGCGTTTCGACTTCTGATAGCCAAGTCCGCAAATTATCGGCACGGGCGTAGAACTGAGCCGATTGCTGATCATTGTCACCAAGCCGACCAAGGTAATCTCGAAGAGCGTTAATGCCCTTTTGATACTCTGCTTCGGTTTCAGGCAACATCCAGCTGCTACTATCGAAGTAAAATTGGTTCTCAGCGGTGACGAGGCCAATATCCTCGGTCGATTGTGACTGAGATCG
Organism: Pseudomonadales bacterium; assembly: GCA_029251375.1. GTDB lineage: Bacteria > Pseudomonadota > Gammaproteobacteria > Pseudomonadales > Azotimanducaceae > JAHRVQ01. The sequence goes on from JAQXDL010000049.1 coordinate 184,545, forward strand.
ACTAAGGTTGTTTCGCAAGGTTCTGGTCATATCCCGAATCTGTACGAGAACACCAAACTCCCAATTGGGTTGATTGTCCATCCAGATACCGGGTGGCGAGATGTCGTTGGATATATATCCACCAGGCTTAGACAGCAATGTGTCAGCAAGGGTAATTGTGGCTGCCACGGTTGCGCTGCCGACCACGCTTTTTGCGCCAAGCTGCCCCGTTTCCTCAGCCACAACATCGGCGACATTGAATAGGTCAGCTTCAGAGTCCCACAAATAGCCAACCACACCAATAAGCACAAGGATAAGTACAAACAGCGCTGCAACCATCTTGACGGTGGATGATGGTGAGGATGTTTCAAGGGTGTCGGAAATCGAGTCAGAGATATCGTCCTTTGAGGTTCCGGAAAATTTAGCCTTGATGTCTGAGATAATTGACAAGTTGGTCACCGCTAGCGCATTAGAGTCTAAGTTGTCATCTTAACGAAAAATCATGGTGGGGTCTTGTTGGTAAAGTACACCAGCGGTGAAACACCGAGAAAGCACGATGCGCCGAATTTAGGCTTATCGGCAGGGCATATTCAGCTGCATTCTTGTCACGGGTACAGGACACGTACAAATGGCGTTTTCGTAGGTTCAAAGGTAGCTTTAACGCGATCGGCAGTCGCGTCATTGAGGTGTTTGTAAATCCATCGCCCTTCCTTGTCAGATCTTGCTGCAATAACGACGGACGCGTTGTATTTTTCTACTATTAGCGCCACTTTTTTTAGCTCAGTCACGAGCTTGTTAGATCGATTTTGTAACTCTGAAACAGAGAGTTTGAACTCAATCTGTTTTGCTAGTCGACTTTCTTCAATCTGGATTGAAACGGCTTTAATGTTTGGGTGCGCGTCATCTATCGAACGAGCTTTGTTAAGATAGTCGGTCGCTTTTCGGTAATGTTTTTGCTCGGCGGCTGTGAGTGCCCAATCGAGGTATTTTTCAACGATTTCAGTCAAGCCTAGGTTTGCATAATTATTTTTAGGATCGATCGATAGAACCTGCATATAGATGAGGTAGGCATTTTCTTCGATAGGTGTTGTAAGCCGGTCGTCTTGAAAAGCGAGGAAGGCGTCGCTTAGTAGTAGATTTATCCGATCGATTTGATCCAGACTTAAGTCGTTGGCGTGGTCGACGTTTTTATTTTGGATTAACCCTTGTACCGAATCTTCGCTTGGCTGAACCATCTGGCAACCGCTTAAAGTGGCGGCGCAAAGAATCACAAGGCAATGTATTATCTGACGCGATTGGGGAAACATTTGGCTCTTCTCAGGGTCATTAAGTAAAGGCAGCACGGCTATTGTCCTAAAGCCATGTATTTGCCGGAATTGGCCGCAGTTTGACGTACACTGGGGTTGATTATCAATGCAGACGATTTTGGAGCTATTGAATAGCATGACGAAAGCCAACTTTATCGATAATTTGCTGCAGATTTGTTGGCTTTCCGGATGCGTGCTGTTGCTTGGCTGCTCAAGCATACAAAGTCTTTCGGCCAGCGAGTTCGGTTCCCCTAGTCTTAATCAAATAGGCGCTTCTAAATCGGGTCAGGTTGAAATATTGCCTGTTGATGATGCATTTCGTCTCACTTCTACTGAGTTAGACGGAGACGTTGTTTTATATTGGCAGATCCAGCCGGGTTACTATCTGTACAGGCGCAGCCTTGATGTTGCGGCTAACAAGCCGATTGGTGAATTGTCTATACCTCAGGGAATAGGGAAAACTGATGAGTACTTCGGTAAAGTTGAAGTTTTTTTCGACGAATTAGAAGTTATCGTGCCTATTGAGGCGAATTTGCCAGATGAGACGGGCATAGTGCTTGAACTTAGTGTGGCCTATCAAGGGTGTGCAGAAGCTGGAATTTGCTATCCTCCGCAAAATATCATATTAAAGCCTTAAGTTCGTCTAAATCCGAAAAACGTTGATCGAAATCCGGGTGGGCCAGACGCTTTCATGAGCTGGTGCTAGTTGGTGTCTAATTAGGAGAGCTTTGTTCGAAAAAAATAAGATAATGATGGCTATATTCGTCGATCTCCTGGAAAATGCCAAAAATTTGAGAATAATCTATTATGACAAAGCTGCTAACAATTCATGGTCCAAATCTCAATCTCCTCGGTACCCGCGAACCTGAGATTTACGGAACAATGACGCTAGCTGACATTGATGCGGGTCTTGTGACGCAGGCACAAGCCGCGGGACATGAAATGGAATGTTTTCAGTCAAATGCAGAGCACGATATTGTCGATAGGGTTCATTCTGCGCGAGATCAGGGGGTTGCGTATATTTTGATTAATCCAGGTGCTTTTACTCATACCAGCTTAGCGATAAGGGATGCGCTATTGGGTGTGGCCATTCCATTTATTGAAGTTCACTTATCGAACGTTCATAGCAGAGAGGCTTTCAGGCAGCATTCCTATCTCTCAGATGTGGCTGTTGGATGCGTTATTGGTCTTGGTGCAAGAGGTTATGGTCTGGCTCTTCAAGCGGCGATTGAGAAACTGGAGGATCAGTAATGGATATTAGAAAAGTTAAGAAACTTATCGAGCTAATGGAAGAGTCAGACATCACTGAGATAGAAGTTAAGGAGGGTGAAGATTCGGTGCGTATTAGCCGAATGAACAATCTTTCAGCGCAAGCTGCACCTGTCGTTCAGTTTAGTAACAGCGCGGCTGCTGAGCCTTCGCCGTTAGTGAGCGCGCCAGTGGTAACTGACACAGCCTCTGTGCCAAGTGGATTCATTGTTGCAGCGCCCATGGTTGGAACGTTTTACAGCGCACCTTCGCCAGGTTCCCCTGTCTTTGTTGATGTAGGTACGCGCGTCAATGAGGGCGATACACTCTGCATCATTGAGTCGATGAAAATGATGAATCAGATTAAGGCAGAAAAAAGCGGTGTGATTGAGGCCGTGCTTGTTGGTAATGAGACTGCGGTCGAGTACGACCAACCATTATTTACAATTGTTTAACAATGATTAAACGCGTTTTGATCGCAAACCGTGGTGAAATTGCACTGCGTATTCTGCGAGCCTGCCAAGCAGCCGGTGTCGAAACTGTTGCGGCTTACTCTAAAACTGATCGGTTACTACGCCATCTGCGATACGCGGATGACACTATCTGTATTGGTGAATCGAGCTATCTCAGCATTGATGATTTAATTATGGCGGCAACCTTAACGGGCTGCGATGCAGTGCACCCTGGTTATGGATTTCTGTCCGAGGATGCTGAGTTAGTTGATGCGGTTGAAAAAGCGGGCTTGCATTTTATCGGTCCGTCAGCTGCAACCATGCGTGTTTTGGGTAATAAATCTGAGGCGAAAAATGTCTTTGAAAAATTAGGTCTACAGCCAATACCAGGTAGTGATGGTCTAATAACTGATGTTTCTACTCTTGCTGATGTGGCTGACCAAGTAGGCTATCCGATATTAATAAAAGCAGCATATGGCGGCGGTGGTCGTGGTATTCGACTGGTTGAAAACCCTGAACAGTTGGGTCTGGCATTTGACGTCTCAACAGCTGAAGCGATAGGTAATTTTGGACGTGCGGGTGTTTATGTCGAACGTTACTTTGCTTTGGCTCGGCATATTGAAGTTCAACTTTTAGGAGATGGACAAGGTAATGCGATCCACTTAGGGACGCGGGATTGTTCAATACAAAGACGAAATCAGAAGCTCGTTGAAGAAGCGCCGGCGCCGGGTTTATCTGCGCAGGTTTTAGATGAGATTGCGCAACGCGCTGCGCGAGCACTAGCAAAGCTGAATTATAGAAATGCAGCAACCATGGAGTTCTTGTGCTCAGAAGGTCAGTTCTACTTCATGGAAATCAATACGCGCATACAGGTTGAACACCCAGTTACAGAAATGTTTTGTAATGTTGATTTGATACAAGCGCAATTATCCGTTGCCGAATCAGATTGTCTGCCAGTGACGCAAAGTCAGATATCGCCACTAGGTTGCAGCATTGAATGTCGAGTATTGGCTGAAGATGTTGATTACCAGCCGAGTCCCGGCACTATTTCAAAGTTAGAGTTGCCGGGAGGTCCAGGCGTTCGGGTAGATTCTCATCTGTATAGTGGCTACACGGTACCGCACCAGTATGACTCACTCATTGCTAAAATTATCACGGCAGGGCGCACTCGACAGGAGGCATTACGACGGATGACACAGGCTCTGTCAGAAACTAGGATCGAAGGTATTGAGACCAATTTAGCGCTACTACTCACAATATTAAAGGAAGACGACTTCAGAGAGGGGAGATACCATATTCGTTTCATGAACAGGTACACCGATGGACTACAGACAGCACCTTGAAACGGAGCTAAGCAAATGAGTTGGATAAAAGTTACGGCCCAATGCGATTCTAGCGAACTGGAAACGCTAGAAGGTATTTTCTGGTCGACCGGTGCCGTATCGGTGACGGTAGAGGATGCAGAAGATAACCCTATCTACGAGCCGGGTCCGGGCGAAGAGCCGCTCTGGGATAGATTGGATGCAACAGGCCTGTACCTAGAAGGTGCGGAGATAGAACCGATAAAACAGCAGATAGACAATACGACGTTTGATTTGTTGTCTATAGAGACTCTCGGCGACAAAATTTGGGAACGAGAATGGCTGGCTCGGTTTAAGCCGGTCTGCTTTGGTGACCGCTTGTGGGTTTGTCCAACAGGGCACACAGTGAGTGAAAAAGATGCGGTGATAATGAGCTTGGACCCGGGGCTTGCCTTTGGAACGGGCACGCACGCGACAACAAGGATGTGTCTAAGTTGGCTCGATCAACACATTGACAAGGCGCGTTTGTCACAACCGTTCAAGGTTTTGGACTTCGGTTGCGGTTCAGGAATTTTGGGTATAGGTGCTCTATTATTAGGCGCGCAATCAGTGACCGGGGTCGACAATGACCCACAAGCATTGGTTGCGACGATGGATAATGCGCAAAGAAATCATGTTGCCGATCGTTGGACGGTAAATTTACCTGATCAATATGTCGTTGAAAAACATCAGCTAGTGATTGCAAATATTCTGGCTCAACCCTTGGTGGATCTTAGTGAACTGCTACTCAGTTCTCTGGCGCCAGGAGGCGATATTGTTTTGTCGGGAATCATGAAGTCACAGGCAGGCTGGGTACGGGATGCCTATCCCATTCGGTTTGAATCTGAGACAGAGGAAGATGGTTGGGTGTGTCTGCATGGTAGAATGGATTAATGTCCAACGAGATTATTACTCAATGCCCTAGCTGCAGTACATCTTTCAAAGTTAAAGAGGTGCAGCTTAATGCTGCAGCCGGTGCTGTGCGTTGTGGTGCTTGCTTAGTCGTGTTTCAGGCAACAGAACATATGTTGCCAGACCTTAAAGACGATCGAGCTCAAGACGCAGAATCAAACCAGCCAGCAAACAGTGAACTGCCTCAAGATGCTCGTTATAGCGATATTGAGAAAATGTTCCCAGAATCTGATGCGCCGGCCTTAGCTAAGCGTGAAGACTCAGACTCAGACTCAGGCTCAGACTCAGACTCAGACTCAGACTCAGATGATGAGCCCTTGAATAATGCAGATTCACTCAACAGCAGTCCCGGCATCGATGTCCCATCGATTAACGCACTCGATGATTCGGCCGTAAATGAACTTGCGGCCTATCAGGCACGTCTGTCGATTGAATTCCAAACTAGCAATGTACAGGAGCAATCTAATGATTTAGGTGAATTGTTAGTTTCAAAGCATTCAAGTCTTGCGGGCGATGGCGAGGGCGGAGTGGGCAATACATTGAACGACGCCCTTATCGATGATGATGCCACCGACTTCGTTCAACATTTGTCGCAGGGTCTGCAAGAGCAGACAGAACAGAATTTAACAGAACCCGCTGTAGAATCAGAACCTTCTGAGTTAACAGACACTAATTCAATTGCCGGCGAACAAGACGACGCAACTATTACGGATGATGAGCACTTAGCCCAAAAGGTTACAGCGGACGGTTCAAAGCTGGAGGGGCGAGAAACAAATACCCTGCTTCAAGATGATTTTATGATCGATGAACCTGTATCGATAAACATCAATGTTGATCCTGAACCGTTTGAGTTAGATCATCCCCCTGTTTCCACCATACAAACAAAGCAGATTCTATGGGCTGCGTTTAGCCTTTTTCTTATCTTGTCGCTACTTTTGCAGTTCGGTTGGTTTAACCGTAATGAGCTTTCTCAACGCCTTGAGTTGCGGGATGTCTATCTACAAATCTGTGAGCGGGTGCAGTGCCAGTTGACGGATTTTGTTGATGGTTCTGCGCTGACGATCTCAGATTTAGTTGTTCGGTCTCACCCGACATTAGATCGTTCGTTGGTTGTTGATGCGATTTTGCGAAATAGCGCACGGTATCAACAAAAGTTCCCCAATCTGCAGCTTCAATTTTCTGATATTACGGGTCGCGCGATTGCTTCGCGAGAGTTTGTTCCGGATGAATATCTCGGCGGTGAATTGACTGGCAGGGTCTATATACCGGCTGCGACTGAGGTAAGGCTGTCGTTAGAGATTGTTGATCCAGGACCCGAAGCGGTCGGCCATGCCTTGAGTGTGCTGGTGAATTAGTCGCGGTATTTTGCTAACCTCTGGTTTTAGCTGTTTGTGTCTTGCAAGTCCTTCTAAGCAGAAATTTCGAACGCCGCCAGCTCTACAAGCAGGCTACAAAAAGGCTAGAAGAGGGCATAAAAAGGCTATACGCGCTTAGACAAGCGACTGTTTAAGAGCGAAAACAGAAGCTGTTCCAAGAATTTTATTAAGAACGTTATTACGAACGTTAATAGGTACATTAACGAGAACAACAATAAGTCCTGCATCGAGAGCCAAATGAAGATCGGTCAATACGAATATCCCAGTCAAGTAATTGTTGCTCCTATGGCGGGCGTCACAGACCAACCTTTCCGTAACTTATGCCGTGAACTCGGCGCAACCTGGCTGGTATCTGAAATGGTGACCAGTGACCAAACCCTGTGGCATACCTCTAAGTCTAGGAACAGGCTCAGGTTTAGTGATGAAGCGGGGCCAAGGTGGGTTCAAATTGCGGGTGGCGACCCTCAAATGCTTGCTAATGCGGCTAAAGTCAACGAAGGCTTTGGTGCCGAAATTATTGACATCAATATGGGCTGCCCAGCGAAGAAAGTTTGCAAAAAAGCCGCTGGATCCGCCTTGCTTAAGGACGAAAAGCTGGTGGCGCAGATACTTGAGGCCGTTGTTTCTTCTGTGGATGTGCCAGTCACTTTAAAAATACGTCTTGGTTGGTCCGATGAACAACAAAATGCTGTCCGAATCGCGAAGATAGCCGAAGATAGTGGTGTTTCATTATTGACCGTGCATGGGCGTACCCGTGCCAGTCGCTTTACGGGTAGTGTTAACTACGCGGCGATTGGTGAAGTTGTCGAGGCAACATCCATTCCAGTGATTGCTAATGGTGATATCTGTTCAGCCCAGCACGCACGCCAAGTTCTTGACCAAACGAATGCAGCCGGTGTAATGATTGGTAGGGCTGCGCAAGGCAACCCTTGGCTGATCAATCAGGTAGATGCGTATCTTTCATCAGGTCAGTTGCCAAATAATCCAACTTATGGTGAGATAAAAACCCGACTCGTCACACATATATATAACTTGGCTGAATTTTACGGCCAAGTGATGGGGCCTCGTATTGCGAGAAAGCATGTGGGTTGGTATTTGGCTAAGGTTAAATCAGCTGAAGACGCCGATGCAACGCAGCAAAAGCATGATTTCTCCCAGAGCTTCAATCGGATTGATACTGCAACGGAGCAGGTCGATGCGATTGTTGATTATTTTGCGAGGCTAGTTGAACAACAAGCGAATTGCCCTGAGAGAAAGCAAGTAGCTGCGTAACTTCGGAGTGCACCATAATGAGCGATCAACCAGTCATGTTTCTTAGAGAAGAGTACAGGAGAGAACCTATTCCAGAATTCCATCCACCGACCCTTGCTGAAACAGTAGAAGATTCTGTCGATGGGTACATGAAAACAATGGACGACCAGGAAGTGAAAGATCTCTATGAATTAGTCTTGTCAGAAATCGAAGCGCCATTGTTGGAATGTGTTATGAAAAGAACGAATAATAATCAGTCGCAAACGGCCCAAATCCTCGGTCTAAATCGCGGCACACTTCGAAAGAAGTTAAAAAAGTACCATCTACTCTAAAAATTCCCTTTGTTTCTGAGGGGGTGTAAACTTAGTCCCAACACAGGAGTGATTTTGCAACTCCTGTGCAACTTTCCTGCTCGCACAAATAGCTGATCAAAATGACGCTGCAAATTTTGCTGCTTAGCAGGCTGAATTGGGTAAGTTAGCACAACAAGTATCAGCTTCTATAACGATAAAGGATCACGGCTGCGTCGCAATCGTGGTCCTTTGTCGTTCTATTTGCTTTTGCTGATCATCAGGAACTTTCATGGAACAGGTCAAAATCAAACGGGCATTGATTAGCGTCTCAGACAAAGCTGGTCTCGAGGCTTTCGCGAAGCACCTTACAGCGTCAGATGTTGAGATATTATCAACCGGCGGCACCTTCAATTTACTGCAACAAGCGGGTTGTAGCGTCAAAGAAGTTTCTGAATATACCGGTTTCCCAGAAATGATGGATGGCCGTGTAAAAACGCTTCACCCTAAGGTGCATGGAGGCCTTTTAGGTCGTCGTGATGCAATTGGTCAAGGCGTCGACGTTGATGTGATGGCGGAACACGGCATACAGCCAATTGATCTCTTGGTGGTAAACCTTTATCCCTTCGAAGCCACTGTCGCGAAGCCCGATTGTCTTCTCTCTGAGGCAATTGAAAATATCGACATTGGCGGACCAGCGATGGTTCGGTCTGCTGCAAAAAACTATGCAAGTGTTGTTGTCATTGTTGATGCCGAGGATTATGCGGCGGTTGTTGAGGAGTTAAATGCAACGGGCGGAAGCATTTCAGAGGAGACCCGATTTAAACTAGCGGTTAAAGCTTTTGAGCATGTCGCAAAATATGACGCTGCGATTGCCAACTATCTGGGCACAATCAGCTCAGAGTCTGAGGGTAGGACACAATTTGCTGCCACAATAACGAATCAATATAAAATTAAACAAACGATGCGGTACGGGGAAAATCCGCATCAAAACGCTGCGTTTTATGTCGAGCACGATGTTTCGGAAGGGACTGTTGGGTCGGCTATACAAAGCAATGGTAAGGCGCTCTCCTATAATAACGTTGGTGATACTGATGCTGCGCTCCAGTGTGTCGCTGCTTTTTCTGAGCCGGCCTGTGTCATCGTTAAACACGCAAACCCCTGTGGTGTTGCAGTCAGTGATAAACCGTTGAGTGCTTATGAACTTGCGTTTCAATCGGATACGACTTCAGCCTTTGGCGGTATCATTGCTTTTAATCGGCCGATATCAGGTGACGTGGCACAGAAAATTATCGATACACAGTTTGCAGAAGTGGTCATTGCTCCGATGATCGATACCGCGGCTAAAACGGTTTTCTCAAACCGCAAAAATATTCGTGTGCTTGAATGCGGTAACCTCCAACATGATCGTGTTGGTGAGATGCATTATCAAAAAGTCCTCGGCGGTATGCTTGTTCAAGAGGCCGATTTATCTTTGCTTGATGATGAGAATCTTAAGACTGTGACCGATCGGTTTCCGAGCGAGGATGAGAAGCGCGATCTACTCTTTGCATGGACTGTTGCAAAGTACGTCAAATCTAATGCGATTGTATATGCTCGAAACCAGCAAACCATTGGGGTCGGGGCGGGACAAATGTCGCGGGTCTATAGTGCTAAAATTGCGGGTATCAAAGCTGAAGATGAGAATTTGGTAGTGCCCGGTTCGGTCATGGCCTCAGATGCGTTTTTTCCATTCCGCGACGGCATTGATGCGGCGGCAGAAGCGGGCATCACCGCGGTCATTCAGCCTGGAGGTTCTGTCAGAGATGATGAGGTCATTCAAGCGGCCAACGAAGCGGGTATGGCGATGATGTTTACGGGTATGCGCCACTTCCGTCATTAAAGATTAAAGTGGTCTAGACAGACCTAAAGAGCCTAAAGAGTTGTGGAGAACCCTATGAAAATATTGGTTACAGGTTCGGGTGGTAGAGAGCACGCTTTAGCGTGGCGAGTTGCACAATCGAAAGATGTCGAACATGTTTTTGTCGCTCCAGGTAACGCTGGCACTGACTGCGATCCAAAACTCACAAATGTCAAAATGGATGTCATGGATTTTGATGCCCAAGTGGCGTTCGCACTACGGGAAGGTATAGATCTTACCATTATTGGCCCGGAGGCACCTTTGGTAGCGGGTGTTGTTGAAGTGTTCAATTCCGCTGGTCTGAGATGTTTTGGTCCCAGCCAAGCCGCCGCTCAATTAGAGGGCTCAAAGAGCTTCTCAAAAGACTTTCTTGCCCGTCACAACATACCGACTGGCAGCTACGGTAGTTTTGAACAGGTCGATGAAGCAATCGCTTATGCGGAGTCGATGGATTTACCGATTGTGATTAAAGCTGATGGTTTGGCCGCAGGAAAAGGCGTTGTCATTGCTCATGACTATGCGCAGGCGTTCGAAACGATAAAAGACATGCTGAGTGGCAATGCCTTTGGTGAGGCTGGATCACGGGTCGTAGTAGAAGAGTTTCTATCGGGCGAAGAGGCAAGTTTTATCGTCGTGGTTGACGGGCAAAATGCGCTACCGTTTGCGACTTCACAAGATCATAAAGCAGCCTTTGACGGCGATCTCGGCCCCAATACGGGTGGTATGGGCGCCTACTCACCTGCACCTGTGGTGACCGCTGAAATTCACGACAGGATTATGGAACAAGTTATCTTGCCAACCGTGAAAGGTATGGCGCTAGATGGTAATCCGTATACGGGTTTTTTGTACGCGGGGCTCATGATCGATGAAGGCGGCAACCCGAAGGTGATAGAGTTCAACTGTCGATTTGGCGACCCTGAAACACAACCGATTATGATGCGGATGAAGTCCGACTTGGTTCAAATTTGTGATGACGCAATAGACGGTAACTTAGCGGGCAAATCCATTGAATTCGATGATCGAAAAGCAATTTGTATCGTTATGGCTGCCGGCGGCTATCCTAATGATTATGCTAAGGGCGATGCTATTGTAGGGATTCCAGACGCATCGGAATCCGCCAAGGTTTTCCATGCGGGAACCAAGATGCTATCTGGCGAGGTGGTCACAAATGGCGGTCGAGTACTCGGTGTCACCGCCCTCGGCGACAATGTTGCTGATGCACAATTCCTTGCTTACGAGATCGTCAAAGACATACGTTATCGTTCATGTCAGTATCGTACCGATATTGGCTACAGGGCAATTGCTAGAGAAACCAGTTAATTTGGGAGAATAATAAAAACATGAGCATTGAAGTAAAAAAGACAGACTTAGATTTCTCAGAAATACATGAGCGAATGCAATGGTATGTCGATCAAGAGATCATTCCTTGCTGTAATACATTGGTCCTGCGAGGCACTGATGTTGTCGATGTGAAAACCTATGGCCCGCTCGATCACGAAACCAATCGACCTCTCGCGGAAGATTCTATTTTTAGAATGCACTCAAGCACAAAGGTTGCGACCTCGATCGCAGCCATGAGTTTATTCGAAGAGGGTAAGTTCAAGTTAGATGATCCGCTGGAAAAATACCTGCCAGAATTCGCCAACATGAAAGTGTTAAAGGCCGATGCAACTTCAATCGACGACGTCGAGCCCTGTTTAGGTTCCATAAAAATCAACCAAATTCTTAGCCACTCCGCCGGCTTGTCCTACGGTTTTGTTGAGCCGGATTCAGTTATTGACCAAGCATACAATTCAAACGGCATTAATCCGATGGCGCCGGGGTCTCAGATGACGCTCGAGGGCCTTTGTAAAGATCTTGCTGAACTGCCACTTGCCTATCAGCCAGGGACTTTTTGGCGCTACAGTTTCGGGACAGACGTAACCGCAAGGCTGATTGAAGTGTTATCTGGACAGCGCTTTGACGATTTTTTGAAAGAACGTATTTTTCAACCACTGAATATGGTTGATACAGATTTCTATGTGCCGAAAGAAAAGCAGGATCGATTTACAACCATGTATATGCCTACGAACCCACTGGATCCGATGGCGAGTGGATATGTTAAAGCTGATGACCCTTATGAAGGCGCCAACTCGCAACCAACAACTTTTCTGTCTGGCGGCGGCGGATTGATGTCAACCCTGTCCGACTATCTTTCCTTTGTTCAAATGATCTTGAATGGCGGCGAATGGAAAGGTCAGCGCATTATTAAGTCCGAAACGCTCGATCTTATGCGCACTAACCAATTACCCACTGGTGTTGGTGTGAATTTTCCTTTTTGGGAGATTCCAGGTACGACATTTGGTCTTGGTTTTGCGCTCAAACAACAACCTGCAGAAGGTGAACCGGATTCAGCTATTGATGAGTTTCATTGGGGTGGAATGGCGGGTACGCATCTATGGATGTCGCCGAATTCAAATCTTGCGGGGATCTGCATGACACAAAGAATGCCTGGTTTTTGGCATCCTTTCAGTCATGACTTTAAACGGCTGGCTTATAAAATAGCCGCCAGCTAGAAGTTAGTTGACGTTCTTTAAGGGGTTTGCCCTAAGCCTTGGCCTCTAGGAAATTGCTTCGATCTGGGCTTGTTTAATTGCAAGTCCGAGTTCGGCACCCTGATATTTTGCGGCCAGGTCTTTGGCAGAGACGCGAATTGCTCGTTCATAGACATCAAGCCAGTAAGGTTGGTTGTCGATACCACCTTCGATTTCCGTCATCAATGCAAGTAGCTGATTGAATCTGAGAAATCGTTCATTCCGTCTGAACGCATCAATTGTGTAAAGCCATTTGATTGAATCCTCTGCAGTACCAATATTCTGCCAACCTCCTCGTTGAGAACTGCAGAGCAGGCTTAACTCTATGAGACGCTTTGGACATCTGAGGCGTTTTGAAAAAGCGTTAATATCTGAGGGTGAATTGAAGTTTAGTAAGCCAGCAATGCGGAAATCTTTTTCGTTAGTCATAGAGGCAACCGTCGCTAATCTGTGAACGCCTTGCTTGGTTATCATTGGCCAGAGTTCTTCGCTTGCGCCGAGTTGATCAAGCAGCTGGAAAAATTCACTGACGTTTTTCGTTGCCAGCGCTTTATCTAATTCTGCGTAGATACGTTCTGGTGGAAGTTCTCTCAGGTCGCCACGTACAATCATATGTCGCATCAACTCGAAGGTACTTTCGTGAACTGTAAAGTTTGTTAATTTTGCTTTGAACCGAGCAAGGCGAAGAATTCTCAAAGGGTCTTCTTCAAATGCGGTGGAAACATGCCTTAGGATCCGACTTTCGAGATCCTGACGGCCTCCGTAAGGGTCGACGAGCTCTCCATTGCTAGATTCGGCAATCGCATTGATGGTTAGGTCGCGGCGAAGCAGATCGTCCTCAAGTGTGACAAATTCGCTTGCATCGCACTCAAAACCTTTATGGCCTTGTCCAGTTTTCCGTTCGAGGCGCGCAAGCGCATATTCCTCTTTCGACTTCGGGTGCAAAAAAACGGGGAAGTCTTTGCCTACCGGGGTATAGCCAAGTTCGAGTAGTTGCTTTTCGGTAGACCCGACGACGACCCAATCCCTTTCCGTTACGGGATGATTGAGTAACCTATCGCGGATCGCGCCGCCGACCAGATAAATTTCCATAGGCTATTATTATCTATTTATGGCTGAAACGGAAAAGCGACGTTTAGTTTCTAAGCAATATGCAGTGAGTTCTCGGCCCCAAACACAGCCGGTATCGAGCGCCAATAAGTTATCTTTGCCACTCGCACCCTCAAGTGCAGCCCAATGACCAAAAAGAATTAAGTCATTTTGAGTGCGGGAGAAATTGAACCAGGGTGAAAATCCCTCCGGTTCATTTTTTGACTTGTGGGAGAGTTCGAGTTCACCTTGGGCGCTACTAAAGCGCATTCTTGTTAAGTAGTTTGTGATTGTTCTATGCCTTATTGAGCCTTGTAATGTGTCATCCCAGGTTGACGGTGTATTGCCGTACATATTTTTAAGGAACTCGACGAAATCATTACCCCGCAGTACAGTCTCAACTTCTCGTGACAATAAGTTTGCTTTCTCGATCGTCCATATATGAGGAATACCAGCATGGACGAACGTGCAATTGAACTCATCACTTGAATGCACCAAGGGTTGTTGTCGTAACCAGTCTGCGATTTCAGGCAGCTCTGAAGAGTTTAGAATGTCATCAAACGTATCTTTTTTAGAGGGGTCTCGACAGCCTGATGCAACGGCCAAGAGGTGTAGGTCATGATTCCCAAGTACGGTATTACAGTTTGGTAATGTGCGAATCAGGTTGATGGTTTCCAAATTCTTTGGACCACGATTAATTAAATCGCCTAAAAAGTACAAGGTATCTGACTGTGCATTGAAATTGATTTTCGCTAGTAGTGCACAAAGCTCATCATAGCAACCCTGCACATCACCGATGACATAGGAGCTCATGGCAAATGCCTCATGTGGCTGTCGAAGCCTTCGATTCAAAATGCGACAGGATGTTTAAATAATCTTTCAGGTCGAGGTTTTCCGGTCGCAGCATAGGATCAAGTCCAATCTCTTCAAGCCCCTGTGCTGTGATGAAACCCTTCAAAGCATTGCGGATTGTTTTACGGCGCATGCTGAATGTTTTGGTCAGTAGCGTTTGCAGTCGCTCCATATTGACGTTTTCAGCTGAATTGTGGTGCGGTGTTAATTTAACAATGGCAGACATAACTTTGGGACGCGGCGTAAATGCTTCGGGCGGTACCGAAAACATATTCTGCGAGTCACAGTAAATTTGCGACATGATGGACAGGCGCCCATAGTCTGAAGTTGAATGTGTCGCTGTTAGGCGGTTAACCACTTCGAGCTGAAGCATAAAGTGCATATCCTCTATGTCATCAAGATGTTCAAAAAGTCGAAATAATAACGGTGTTGAAATATTGTAGGGCAGGTTTCCAACGACTCTGGTTTTCTTTCCCTTAGGTAAGGTGCTTAGGTCGAGTTTGAGAACATCAGATTCGATTATATTCAGGTCAGGATGCTTAAGGCGTAGTGAAAAGGCGAGATCACGGTCAATTTCAATAACATCTAAATCACATCCCGATTGCAGCAGTCGGTCTGTGATTGCCCCATGACCTGGCCCAATCTCAATAAGATGTTCACCGGGTTTAGGATCGATGGTTCGAACAATCCGCTCGATAATGTTTTTGTCTTTAAGAAAATTTTGGCCGAATCGTTTTCTTGCCTTAACCATAGTCTATTTACTCTGGCACATATTAATGGCGATTCTAATCGCGGTGTCTAAGCTACCGGCATCGGCTTTGCCGGTCGCAGCCAGATCGAGGGCGGTGCCATGATCGACCGATGTGCGCACAATAGGCAAACCTAGCGTGACGTTAACCGCATCGCCAAAGCCCTGATGCTTTAGGACAGGCAGACCTTGGTCGTGATACATCGCCAGCACAACATCGGCACTAGAAAGCATCGCTGGGGTAAAAGCGGTGTCTGCCGGTATTGGCCCAATGACGTTAATGCCTTTACGTTTTGCCATTTGAATGACGGGTTCGATTACATCAATTTCTTCCCGCCCCAGATGGCCTTGTTCGCCGGCGTGTGGGTTTAAGCCACAAACCAATATTTGAGGTGCGTTGAGTTGGAATTTGTTGATCATGTCGTGATTCAGTATTTCGATTGTTTCGAGCAAACTTGACGGCTCTATCGCATCTGCCACATCTCTTAGGGGGAGATGTGTGGTCGCAAGTGCTACCCGAAGTTTTGATGTGGCAAGCATCATGACGACACGGTCAGTCTGAGTTTTGTTCGCTAACCATTCCGTATGACCTGAAAATGGATAGCCGGCATCGTTGATGACGGATTTTTGTACGGGACCGGTAACCATAGCGTCAAAGCGCTGTTCCAAACATCCATTCACGGCGACTTCTAATGTGCTCAATACATAACTTGCGTTGTTACTATCGAGTTGGCCTGGGATTGTGGGCGCGCCGGCTGAGACGTGCAGCAGATTGAGTTTATTAGCTTGAGCTGCCGAGGTTTGTGTTATGACATTAAGTTCGCTTGTAACACCCATTAGGCGGGCACGCTCAGCCATTAAATCACGGTCAGCAATCAGTACTAACGTCGCCTGATATGACTCGGGTAGCAGGGATAAGCAAATGTCAGGGCCTATTCCAGCAGGTTCCCCCGGCGTTATAGCAATGACAGGGTTAGATTCTGATTTCGACAAAAGCATCTTCCCGAATTTCGGTTATCCAGGATTGAAGTTCTTCGTCCCATCTTTGGTTGCGGAGATAACTTTCAGCTTGACCCATGCGAAAGTTCTCACTGAAGTCTTCGGTCCGTCTGCCTGTGACTTGTAGGAAATGAAATCCATGAGTTGTTTCAAACACTTCAGAAATTTGGTCGATGTCAGACTCGGATATCATTTGCTCGAATTCTGGCACGAAAGTACCTACTCGATTCCAGCCTAGATCACCGCCGCTAAGTGCTGAGCCCGGGTCATCAGATTGTAATTTTGCAATTTCGTCGAAATCTCGACCGCCAGCAACTTCTTCGCGTAATGCTTCTGCCAACTCGCGCGCTTCTTCCTGCGTGCGAATTTCAGACGATTGAATTAGCACATGGCGTACTTCAGTTTGCTCGACTTGGCCTTCAACCTTGGCGCCCTTCTTTTCAAAAAGCTTGATGATGTGGTAACCGCTACCACTTTTGATCGGGCCTCGCAGTTCACCCACAGCCATCTCAGGCGCTATATCAGAAAACATAGTCGGTAATTGAGCGGCCTTTCTCCAGCCCAGATCGCCACCTTCTAATGCGTTTTGCCCTGCACTCTTTTGAATGGCGGTAGTCTGGAAATCGGCGCCGGCGTTCAGGCTCTCGAGCAATGAGTCACTTCGGTCTCGAACGTTTCGGATTTGATCAGCATTCGCGTCATCTGGAATGGGTAGCAAAATGTGTCCAAGGCGATACTCATCTGCGGTTACGACAGCACCTAAGTCAGACTCGAGGAAATTTTTGAGTTCCTGTTCATTAATTTGAATCCGTCTGCGCATGATGCCCTGTTGCACTCGGCTGATCTTAATCTCCTTGCGAATTTGTTCACGCATGTCGGCGAATGAAATGCCATCATTCTCAACAGCAAGTCGAAAATCAGATAAATTCATTTCGTTTTGCTTCGCTATACCTTGCATGGCATTGTTAAGCTCTTCATCGCTAATTTTAACTCCAGCTCTGTCAGCCATCTGTATTTGTAGGCTTTCGACAATAAGGCGTTCTATGATTTGTTCGTTTAGCACGTCTGTCGCCGGCATCTTCTGACCAGCACTTCTAACCTGCTGTTCTATCGACTGGCGTCGAGTGTCGAGCTCGGATTGCATAACAACATCATCATCAACGATAGCGATTATACGATCGAGCATAACAACGTCAGCATGACTGGCAGCCATAAATAGAGATGCTGTCGTCAGGCCGATTATTTGCGTAAAAGCACTTAACAACTGTCTAAACTTGTTCATTTACAGTCCTATTCTATTTTCTCTGGCTCGGTAGCCTGGAATTGCGGTTTCTAATAGCGAGTCTAAGCCTTTTCCGACTGTTGCAAGCCCCTTGAGTTGGAACTCGAAGAAAATGCCTGTATCTGCCGGTGTCGTCTTATCGAAAGTTGGAATCAAATTGCCTGGATTGCCTGGGTCATCAATCAGATTGATCGTTGTCGTAGGAGACTTTAAAAACCTGCGAGCGACCAAGCGCGTTTTCCAACAGCAATCGTTATATTCTAGACCAACAAAGGACTCAATAGTTCGATGATCATCCCATCGAAAATTCCAGCGGCCTATCGCGCTCCAGTTTTTGTAAATAGGCCAGATGAAACTTATGTCAGATTCCTCAGAGCCTTGGGTAAGAGAGGTGCGCTGTAACTCCGGGCTAGTATAGACGTAATTAAGGTTGAAGATTTTTCTTTGTCCTGCGGCATATTTCATACCGATGGTGCCGCGATTTGAATTGCTGGTATCCGGTTCCCACTCATAAGTAGTTGAGAGTCTAAACTGGTTGGATAGCGCAATTGAAGCCGTGGCGAATATTGGTGAGGTCTCGGCGGTCGGGTTTTCTCCTCGTTTCGGGCTAAAGATTACCTCGCGGTCTGCGAGATAGAAAATCTGCCCTACGCTGAATTTAACAAGCTGTGCGCCGGTTGACTCAGACATCAATCGACTGGTGATTCCTAGTCCCACTTGATTGGCATCACCGATTCGATCGTATCCGCTGAACCGATTAATGCGAAACAGTGACGAATAGGACTGGCTAGGGTTACTGGCGTCAAAAGCCGGTAGGTCATCCTGCTCATCATTCTCAACATAAAGGTAGAATAATCTTGGCTCTAATGTTTGCTGTAAATTGTTGCCGCCCAATTTGAAGAACCGATCGAAGACGAGTCCTGTATCGACGGAAAAAGTTGGTGTTGTGATTTCAGGACTGGACCGAAAGCTTGCAGGGCCATCGTCCAAGTTGTATTTGCGATGGATAAGACCGACCCTTGGCGTAAGAAACCCCCATTCACTTTTTAGCGGTAGGCTCGCTTTTAGATCCAAAACAGCTCTCTCGCCAATCGTTCCTGATCGAGTGCCCACGAGCTTAGTGTTTTCTTTGTCAAAGTAGGTATATTCAAATTTCGACCTCAATTTAATCGGTCCGCTGTCGTCTTTCCATGCAGCGTTGACGGTCGGAAGTCGTTCGTATTGCTCGGCGGCTTTGGGGTTGAGATTTTGGAAACCTTGAAGTTTCAGACCAAGATTCCATGCGTCACCGCGATACTGCACCTGGCCGATGCGATCGAGCGCTGGTGCGCGTATATCGGTGAGACTCGATTCAACAGGATTGATATATTGATCTACATTGGTCGCAACGTTGCCGCCAATATCCTGTAGATAGTCTACATCGGAAACCGCAGAATAGTTTACTGAGGTTTTCCAACGTGTGTCTGAGCCACCTTCATGTCTTAAACTGAGTAACCATCTGTCCTGACGCTCTAACTCTCCAATTGGCTGTGCAGGTGCACCGGGGCTTGGGCTAACATAAACGCGATCATCATAGATTTTGTCTTTGTTGATATAGCCTAGGTTGATCTCATTCTGGGAGCGCTTGGTTATGTGGCGAAATTCTCCTTCGTGTATGATTCCTCTCTTCCACATCGATCTAAGCTGATAAGTCGCATCGTAGTTGGGCGCGAGATTGAAGTAGTAGGGAATCTGTAAGTCAGTTCCACCGTCTGAATCGTATCCAATGTAAGGTACCAAAAAACCCGAGTGTCGTTGTTGATCAATCGGAAACTTTAAGTAGGGTGTGTAGATTATAGGGATATCTTTGACTCGAATGGTGACATTTCTAGCAACGCCATAGCCATCCGCAGGTCGAATTTCAAAGCTCTTCGAATTCATCGTCCAAGCATTACTGGTCGGCTCGCAGCGAGTGATACTGGCATCATCCAGCAAGATGTAACCGCGAGCGTCTTTTTCAGCTATTGCGGAGCTGCCTCTAAAGCCAGATTGATGGAATAAAAACGTCGATTGATCGATGACACCCGTACCGTCAAAAAGATTGGTTGTTGCGTGTTCCCCTGTCATCAATAGGCCAGGTTCTCTAATCTGCAATGGACCATCGATCTCAGCGATTTCAGTAAGTATGTTGTGATTAATTTTAGGAGATTGGATCGTTTGGGTGCCTTGGGTAACCTCAACCGCGCCACTCAGCTGCAGAGAGGCACCGTCCTTGTAATAAGCGGCGTCAGCTTCGGCAGTTGCTATGCCAGGAGCAAGGGGCGTTAAGATAGGTTGGATGTAAGAGCCTTGGCAGAAATAGGGTAGTTTTTTCCTTTCTTCTTCTGACATTGCCGCAGCAGGTCGCCAATCAATTTCAGCAGCGCTACCCAATTCGAGCTCCGCGCCGAATATAGAGAAAGAGAAAAATGCTGAAATTGCAATTAGCTGACCTAGAAAGGTTACCGAGGAGCGTCCTTTCGACATAATGAGTGATTAACGCCTGTCATTGAAGATAGTGGATAATAAAGCATTTAAGAAATCAGGTCAGGTGATATTTCCGGATGAATCGAGCAAATGAATAATAAAGACGATCGACAATTAGACCTACAGAGATGGGCGAAAGCATCGCTGACTGCCTCAGGTAAGACCGATGCGGATTCCCTGTTGGTCGAGACGGTAAATGATGATGCAAGTTTTCGTCGATACTTTCGTGGTCATCTAGGCAGGCAAAGCTACATTCTTGTGGATGCACCCCCCGAATATGAAGACAGCGCATCTTTTATAGCGATTGCTCAGCTGCTAAAAGAAAACGGCATTAATGTGCCGATAGTACACGCGGCTGATCTAGAGCGAGGCTTTATGTTGCTGTCAGATTTAGGTGATGACTTGTACTTTGACGTCTTGCAACTCGATGGGTTTGGGGAGCGTGTCGTTGACCTCTATGCCGATGCATTTGCGGCTTTAGTCGAACTCAGCCAGATCCCAGCGCCGTCCGTGCCAGCCTATAGTTCAAGTAAGTTGATCGAAGAAATGGGTCTTTTCAGAGACTGGTTTGTCGAAAAGCAGTTGAAAATCGAGCTGAGCCCGGCTGAAAACGACATGCTCGATGCGCTGTTTGAGCGCTTAGTTGCGTCAGCCGAGCAACAGCCGCAGGTGTTTGTGCACCGAGATTACCATTGTCGCAATTTGATGGTGGAGGCTAGCCACAACCCGGGGGTGATAGATTTTCAGGATGCGGTCATTGGGCCGATTACGTATGACTTGGTTTCATTGCTAAAAGACTGTTATTGGCGCTTTCCCCGCGAGCAAGTCGAGAGTTGGGTTGAGTCTCACCGCTTAGCTTTAGGGCTAGCAGTTGACGGTGCAATTTTTTTGCGCTGGTTCGACTTGATGGGGATGCAACGTCATTTGAAATGCGCGGGAATTTTTTGTCGTCTTAATATCCGGGACGGTAAGTCTGGTTATCTTGATGATATCCCGCTTGTGTTCGATTACCTGCTGGAAGTCTCTGATAGCTACCAAGAATTAGAATCCTTCGGAACTTGGCTGAGACAGAAGGTACAACCACAACTTAATCTCTTAGTTCAGCAACGACAGGGTATCGAGGGACAGGATAACAAAGAGGGGCGTGCGGTTTGAAAGCAATGATTTTGGCCGCCGGACGTGGTGAACGGATGATGCCATTGACACGAGCCATGCCAAAGCCTTTGCTGCAGGTGGCTGGAAAACCCTTGATTGAGTACCACCTTGAGGCGCTCGCCGATGCCGGGGTCAGCGATGTGATCATCAATGTTCATTATTTTGCCGATCAAATTATGCGTGCACTGGGTAACGGTGACCGATGGGGGTTATCGATTAGTTACTCGATGGAAGAGACGCTACTAGAGACTGCGGGAGGTATATATCAAGCGCTTGAGCTATTAGGCGATGAGCCGTTTATGGTTATCAGCGCTGACGTAAAGACGCATTACGATTTTGCAGGCTTGTTGCAGCACGACCTTGTTGGTCTCGCGCATTTGGTCATGGTGGCCAACCCGGAACATCACCAAAGTGGTGATTTCGGCTTGCTCGACAGCGGTCAACTCTGCTTAGGCGCTAATCCGAATGGTCAAACCTATACTTGGGCGAGCATTGGTGTTTTCTCTGCGGCAATGTTTGCCAACCTGACGCCCGGGCGGCGCAAGCTAAGGGAGTTGTTTGATATTGCTGCGGCCCGCGGTGAGATTACTGGTGAGGTCTTCGATGGTAGCTGGTTCGATATAGGCACGCCTGAGAGGTTGTCAGAAGTTAACTCGCTTCTTGAGGAATAAGTTAATTCAGATTGCGCTGGCAATTCAAGTAGAATTAGCCGTTATAAATGCCATGTGTATTCGGTAGAATAGCGAAATCTAAAGGGAGTAATACTTGGAACCATTGATCGCACCATCAATATTATCGGCTGACTTTGCAAGGCTTGGAGAAGAGGTCGATGCTGTCTTGGAAGCCGGCGCTGATATTGTGCACTTTGATGTGATGGATAATCACTATGTACCCAATTTAACAATTGGGCCGATGGTTTGTTCCGCGCTTAGAAAGTATGGTGTCCAGGCGCCGATTGACGTCCATTTAATGGTGAAACCGGTTGATAGAATTATCGGTGATTTCATCGAAGCCGGCGCAACTTATATTACCTTTCATCCGGAAGCATCCGAGCATATCGATCGTTCGCTTGAGTTGATCAAAAGCGGCGGCTGTCAGTGCGGCTTAGTATTTAATCCAACGACTTCCCTGGACTATCTGCAATATGTGATCGACAAGGTGGATATGATTCTTCTTATGTCTATTAATCCAGGCTTTGGGGGTCAAAGCTTCATTCCCATGACCTATGACAAACTCAAACAAGCGCGACAAATAATTCAAGCTTCTGGCCGTGACATACGCTTGGAAATTGATGGTGGCGTTAAGATTGACAACATTGCTGAAATCGCAGCATCGGGTGCCGACACATTTGTCGCAGGGTCTGCTATTTTTGGTTCGACAGATTATGCTAAAACGATTTCAAGTATGAAAAACGCCATAGCCAATATTTGACCATGGTTTCAAGTGCGGACAGTTGATTCGGTTTTGCGCCCGTATTAAGCTGTGAAATTCAAGCAGGCCTATATAAACGTGCTTGGCAAGCGCGAGTAACAAGCGACAGCATGAACCAAAAACATGAGCGAAATGTGAAACCTGTGATTATTCTTAATAACAAATTTTGGACGACTCCTCCCTTCCTTTCTTGGCGATGGTGATTGAACGTTAATTTTTTTTCACCACCTTCAGACCTACGCGAACGACACGTTAACCATTCAAAATATTAAAATGACATTAAAAATTGTTGTTTCAGTGGGTCAGTATTAATTTGTATTGCCGGAGAGAATTATGACACCTGAGTTATTTGCTGAAATAGCCGATCAAGGTTACAACCATATTCCAGTTATCGACGAAGTTTTAGCGGACCTTGATACGCCGCTGTCTTGCTATGTCAAAGTGGCGGGTGGTGCCTTTAGTTATTTACTCGAGTCAGCAAGTCAGGGCGGTGAAAAATGGTCTCGATATTCCATGGTAGGTTTGCCTGCTAAAACGATATTGACGGTTCGCGGTTATGACATTTCCGTGACAACTGACGGCGAAGAAGTCGAAAATTTTCACTGCGATGATCCGCTTGGTTACGTAGAGGAGTTTCAAGCTCGATACAAATACCCCAATTTGACGAACTTGCCTATCTATACCGGTGGTCTGGTTGGCTATTTTGGCTATGACACGGTGAGGTATGTTGAGAAAAAAGTTAAAGATAGTGCCCCGCAAGATACGATCGGCACACCAGATATTCTGTTGATGGTTTCAAATGATGTCATGGTTTTCGATAGTGTGAAGGGCAAGATTCATCTCATTACCCATGCCGACCCGGCAATTCCTGGCGCACTGGAAAATGCGAAACAACGCTTAGCTGAAATGAGGGCCAAGCTCCAATCGGATTTGCCACAAAGCGTTCGCGAAGTTTCAACCGGCCCAGTGATACATGAAGAAGATTTTGTGTCGAGTTATGGTGAAGCAAAGTTCAAGGCCGATGTCGATCGAATCAAAGATTACATTGTCGAAGGCGATGTCATGCAGGTTGTGCTTTCTCAGCGAATGTCGGTTTCACTCGAATGTGATCCGCTCAGCCTCTACAGGGCATTGCGTTCGCTAAATCCTTCACCTTACATGTATTACATGAACCTGGACGATTTTCATATCGTCAGCTCGTCACCTGAAATCCTCGCTCGACTCGACAACGGCGAGGTGACAGTTCGGCCGTTGGCTGGTACCCGGCGACGGGGCAGGTCTTCTGCCGAAGATCTCGAACTTGAAACAGAGTTATTAGCTGATCCTAAGGAGATTGCAGAACATTTGATGCTGATCGATCTCGGTAGAAATGACATCGGTCGAGTCTGTGAGATAGGGTCAGTTGATGTGTCGGAAATGATGATTGTTGAGCGGTATGCGCATGTTATGCATATCGCATCAAATGTGCAGGGGAAGATTCGTGCCGGACTGACGGCTATGGATCTCCTTCGTGCAACCTTGCCGGTAGGCACATTAAGTGGCGCACCGAAGGTCCGTGCACTTGAGATTATTGATGAATTCGAACCGCAGAAGAGGGGGATCTTTGGAGGTGCGGTAGGTTATCTTTCTTGGAACGGCAACATGGATACAGCCATTGCGATACGTACTGCCGTCGTTAAAGATAATAAGCTATTCGTGCAAGCCGGTGCCGGCATCGTGGCAGATTCGATTCCTCGTCTTGAATGGAAGGAAACCATCAATAAAGCCCGCTCGTTATTTCAGGCTGCTGCGATGGCTGAAAATGGTTTGGTCAGCGCAATTACGGCTGAAAACCCAAGAATATTTAATAAGAACGAAGATGTTTTAGATCAATCCGAGGAGCAGTCAAATGATGTGCTCGATGCCAAAGGAGAGCGGCAATGATATTGATGATTGATAACTACGACTCCTTTACTTACAACCTAGCGCAGTACTTCGGTGAACTTGGTGAAGTGGTTGAAGTTTACCGTAACGATGAAATCAGCGTTGCTGACATTGAGGCAATGAAGCCAGCGCTGATCGTTATATCTCCCGGACCTTGTACACCGAATGAAGCGGGTATTTCTATGGCCGTCGTTGAGCATTTCAGCGGCCAAATTCCGTTGCTAGGTATTTGTCTAGGGCATCAAAGTATCGGTCAGGTATGTGGCGGTAAAGTGGTGAAAGCGAGGCAAGTTATGCACGGAAAAACATCAGAGATATTTCACACGGGGGAGGGCGTGTTTGCGGGGTTGCCTAATCCATTTACTGCTACGCGATATCATTCACTCGTGGTTGAAAGGCAATCGTTACCCGATACATTGCGCATCACAGCCTGGACCGAAATTGACGGCGAGTTAGATGAAATTATGGGGCTAAAGCACACTGAGTGCGAAGTCGAGGGCGTGCAGTTTCATCCAGAGTCAATTTTGACCGAGCATGGCCATGATTTGTTAGCGAACTTTATCAAGTACCAGGCTTAAGCGGAGACAACCAATGGATATGCCCACAGCAATAGACAAGGTCATTCAGCGCGAAGATCTGGCGCATGACGAAATGATCGCCATCATGCGGATAATCATGTCTGGACAGGCAACTGATGCACAAATCGGCGGTTTTCTCGTCGGTCTAAGAATGAAAGGCGAGACCGTTAATGAGATCGTCGCGGCCGTTACCGTCATGAGAGAGCTTGTGACGCCAGTTGACGTTGCGAATACGAACTTAGTTGACACCTGTGGTACGGGTGGCAGCGGTTCAAACAAGTTTAATGTTTCCACTGCAAGCGCGTTTGTTGCCGCTGCCGCCGGTGTCAAAGTAGCCAAGCACGGCAATCGTGGAGCCTCCAGCAAGAGCGGCAGTGCGGACCTGTTGGAAGCTGCCGGCGCGTCAATTATGTTGTCACCTGCTCAGGTTGCTCTGTCTATCAAAGAGACAGGCGTCGGGTTTCTGTTTGCACTCAACCATCATGGTGCCATGAAGCATGCGATTGGTCCGAGAAAGGAAATGATTGTAAGAACCATTTTTAATTTGTTAGGCCCATTGACCAACCCTGCGGGTGCCAAGCGCCAGTTGATTGGTGTTTATGACGCTAAGTGGACGAGACCTGTGGCTGAAGTCTTACAGGCGTTGGGAAGTGAGCATGTGCTTGTGGTGCATTCTAATGACGGTCTAGATGAAATTAGTATATCGGCGCCAACTCAAGTGGCCGAGTTGAAAGATGGTGCGATAAGTGAGTATGAAATCTCACCCGACACTTTTGGTTTGTCGATGACGCCGCTTGAAGAGTTAGTGGTTGCTGATAGTCAGCAAAGTCTAGGCAAAGTCAATGAAGCCCTTTCTGGAAAAGGTGGCGCGTCTGACATAGTGGCGATGAATGCGGGGGCTGCTATTTACGTTTCCGGCCAAACAAAGAGTCTTGCTGCAGGTGTAGAAATGGCGCGTGACGCAATTGGCGCAGGTTTAGCGAAAGAGCGATTAAAGGACTTTGTTGAGTTTACGAAGCAATTGGTTGAGCCATCGTGACTTCAGATATTCTAAAAAAAATCGTCGACGAGAAACATCGTGAACTCAACGTTAGAGAGCAACTGTGCAGTCTAAGTGAGATAAAACAACTCGCAGGGCTTGCTGACCCAGTGCGTGGATTCAAAGCAAGTTTATTACAACGTAGTCAACAACAGCTGCCCGCAGTTATCGCCGAAATTAAAAAAGCTTCACCATCAAAAGGTGTCATCCGAGAGTCGTTTGACCCAGTTCAAATAGCGCGAAGTTATGAATTGCATGGCGCTAGTTGTTTATCAATTCTAACAGATCATTCTTTTTTTCAGGGACATGAGAAATACCTTATAGCTGCAAGAGCGGCGGTAAAACTGCCAGTACTGCGTAAAGATTTCACGGTCAGCCCTTATCAAATTTATGAAGCTAGATCGATTAATGCAGATTGCATATTGTTGATTGTGAGCATTCTAACTGACGAGGAGTTGTTGACGTTTCACGCGCTTGCCAAGTCATTGCAGATGGATGTTCTTGTCGAAGTTCATGACGAGGATGAAATGGATCGTGCTTTAAGAATCAATCCGGATATATTGGGCGTTAATAATCGTAACCTGCGTACTTTTGACGTTTCCCTCGACACGACGTTTGACTTAATGAATAAGGTTGCGGACTCGACGCTTTTAGTGACTGAAAGTGGCATACATACGCAAGACGATGTCACTGCAATGCTTGAAAAAGGCATCTATACCTTTTTAGTGGGAGAGGCCTTCATGCGGTCGAAAGAACCGGGCTTAAAGCTTGCAGAATTGTTTGACACAGATCGTTGATTACACCGAAGCGAGACAAGGTCCCGTCTCGCCAGAGGTCTAATGTATCGTAAGTTGTAACTGTTACCGTTAATTGTTACCAATACACGTTGCGATTGCTAACGAGTACCTAAAACGACCATCGTCTTGCCTTTGACACGGACTAAGCCTTGCTCTTCTAATGTTTTCAGGACTCGACCGACCATTTCTCTTGAACAGCCCACAAGTCGACCTATTTCTTGGCGAGTAATTTTAATTTGCATGCCGTCCGGGTGAGTCATTGCGTCCGGCTCTTTACATAGGTTAAGTAGCTGGCCAGCCACTCGGCCCGTCACATCAAGAAATGCCAAATCGCCGACTTTCTGCGTGGTTTTCCTGAGTCTATCGGCTAGCTGACTCGCTAGATTATAAAGCATGCCGGTATCACGCTTGCTAAGCTCAGCGAATTTCGTGTAGCCAAGTTCCGCGACTTCACATTCAGTTTTGGCCTTGACCCAGGCTGTCCGCGTTCGGTCACCAAACATCGCCATTTCGCCAAAGAAATCTTTCTCGTTCAAATAGGCAACGATAATTTCTCGGCCCGTGTCATCTTCTATAAAAACAGTCACTGATCCCTTTGTTATAAAGAAGATTGAGTCACTGTCTTCACCAGCATAGATAATGGTGCTGCCACGCGGGTACTTGCGCCGATGGGCGACGGATAGGAATTCGTCCATATTGCCAAAATCTGGACTATTCAGAGTTATGCTAACCATAGGATAATCTAGTTATTGGAGTTGAAGGGATAGATTACGTTGAGCAACAGACCAAAACAACCTTGCTTTAAATCGAACTGGTAGAAAATGCAGACAATCGGTCGTTTTTCTGTGGTTGGGTGGACAATATTCGGTACTATACGGCTCTTCAAGTTGTGGTGTGATTATGAAAACGAAAATTAAGTGGGTATCGGCTGTTAATTTTGTTGCCGAATCAGGGACCGGCCACACAGTGCCTATGGATGGTCCCGAATCTGCTGGCGGCCAAAATTTGGGCGTCAGGCCGATGGAGTTAATCTTGATGGGGGTCGGCGGATGCGCAAGTTTTGATGTCGTCACAATCTTGCAAAAATCCAGACAGACGGTATCAGACTGTATTGCGCATATTGACGCAGAACGAGCGGATGCTGTGCCAAGCGTGTTTACTAAAATCCATTTACACTTTGTTGTCACGGGCAAATCTCTTAAAGAATCTCTGGTGAAAAGGGCAATCGAGTTGTCCGCTGAAAAGTACTGCTCAGGTTCGATCATGCTGCACAAGGCGGGTGTCGAAATAACTCATGATTATGAAATTGTTGAAGGATAGAGTCTGATGGAGCGGCCAGGTAAAACCGATGGTATGCGTCACGTTGCGCTGTTCACGAATGACTACGAAGCGTCGGAGCAATTCTACAGGCAGTTGTTAGGGATGGTTGTTGAATGGCGACCGGATGCTGATAATGTCTATCTGACGAGTGGCAACGATAATTTAGCGCTGCACAGAGTAGAGCACGATGCGTCTAAAGCGGCCGGTTCTCAGCAGCTCGACCACATTGGTTTTTTTGTCAATGACCTTGAGAAAATTGACGCGTGGTTTACGTATCTGAAATCGAACGGTGTTCACATGTTCACTGAGCCAAGAACTCACAGAGATGGTGCTCGAAGTTTTTACTGTGCCGATCCATCTGGCGTTCGGGTTCAAATAATCTACCATCCGCCAATCGCTAACGCTGGCCGGTAGCTTGTCTAATCTAAGCAGTATTACGCGATCACTTAGTTTCAATGCGCATCGTTTGAAAGTATTTGAGGACTCAACCACTACCGACGACTGGTTCCGTCGGTTGCAAGAGGAGTATGGCGAAGCTGAAATGGAATGCCTGCTTACAAGCATCGCTGACTCGCTTGGTGCTAAGGTTTTGAATATTTCAACGGTGCCCTACGAGCCGTTTGGTGCAAGCGGAACGTTAATGATGGGACAGCAAAGTCAAAGCCTTGGTCATCTTGATGCAAGCCACATCGCAGTACATAGTTATTTTGATATCGGCGAGAGATTTGCACACTTTAGATTGGAGCTGGAAATATCAAGTTGCGCCGGTGATCCCGGTTTGCAAGTGCAGAGTCTGATCGAGCGAATACAGCCCGATTTTCTCCAAATTGACTATCGGGTTCGAGGTATTAGTTGGAATAAGGCTGCTGGTGCGTCCAGACAACCGTCCGAATTGCCTGACGGACTAGATAAGCAACCTGGCTATCAACCGGTGTCCCATCGTTCGGATTCAGATAGCGAATACATTGCGCTGTTGCGGAGCAGTTTAGCGCCAGCGATCGCCAACGTGCTGTTATCCCTATAGCTTCGCTGCTAAATCTTTTGAATCGTAGATAAGATTGTCTGTGAAGAAATGCAGGGGCTTTATCTGTCGTGGTAATTGTTTGAATTAGATTGATTGAGGATCTTACGTCAGATCCAATAAGACGTTTTTGTCATGAGGTTTGAGACGCCTGTCATGACCGCTTTTAGCGGTGTGGGAAAGTCTGTGCCGCCAGCGTCCAGAGCAGACTGCTTGTGTCGTAGTTCATCCTCTTTCATTTGCAGCAAAACAGCCCTAGATTTTTCGTCAGCCTCCGGAAGAGCCTCAATATGTTCCTCAAGGTGTTTACAGACCTGCTCTTCTGTTGCGGCGACAAAGCCGAGATTAATCTTGTCACCTAAAGCTCCGGCTATCGCACCTAAAGCGAATGAAGAGGCATACCAAATCGGGTTCAGTGCGCTGACGTTAGAGTCCAACTCATCAATGCGACCTTCACACCAAGATAGGTGATCTGTCTCCTCGTCGGCTGCCGCTTGCAGCTGTTTCTCGACCCGTGCAGTTTTGGCTGTTAGAGCTTGACCTTGATACAAGGCTTGAGCGCAGACTTCGCCGCAATGATTGACCCTCATAAGTCCAGCAGATTTTTTCTTTTCGATAGCTGACAGTTCTGAATCAGCGATTGAACTTGCCGGTGACAATCGTCGTGTTTGTCCAATGGTGCCAGAGGAAGTGCGAAGCGCCTTGTCGAATTCGACTATAGCTTGATCGATAATAGACATTAACCAAGAACCGTCAGTTGTCGTCCACCCATTAAATGGAGGTGAATATGGAAGACAGTCTGGCCACCCTCCTTATTGCAGTTCATTATCAACCGATAGCCTGATTCATCGATGCCAAGTTCTGTGGCGAGCTTAGTGCTCGTCAGCATCATATGACCAAGAAGTGATTGATCGCCGGCTTCGGCGTCGTTCGGCGTTGTGATGTGCTTCTTTGGTACCGTCAACACGTGAGTTGGAGCTTGTGGATTAATATCTCTGAAAGAAATTACGAGATCATCCTCGAAGACGATTTCTGCGGGAATCTCTTTTTTAGCAATCTTGCAGAAGAGGCAGTCGGCGCTCATGTTATTTCCTTTGTGTTAGCCTGTTCATTGTTAAGAACGTAGGCCGTGAAGCCTTTTTCATTCAATATGTATGCGGCGAGTTTAGCTCTTTTACCTGTGTTACAAGAAGTGACATAAATAGCTTCTTGCTTCAGCTTCTTCAGATTCTTGCGGATGAGGAGTACGGGCACGTTTACCGCGCCATCGATCATGCCAGATTGGACCTCCTTCGGATTACGCACATCCAAGATAAACGTTTTGGGGTCGCCGTGAGCGATCATCTCTCGCGTTTCTTTCAGAGAAACTTTTTCAACGACAGGTTTCATTAGCAAACTTTCGAAA
Source organism: Pseudomonadales bacterium (assembly GCA_029251375.1). Taxonomy (GTDB): domain Bacteria; phylum Pseudomonadota; class Gammaproteobacteria; order Pseudomonadales; family Azotimanducaceae; genus JAHRVQ01. The sequence goes on from JAQXDL010000049.1 coordinate 215,317, forward strand.
TCCGGCGCAGAGAGTCGCATCATCGTACCCTTCGTTAACATCGTGATGGTTGCGTTTCTGGGTATATCGCTAACGAGGGCGTCTTGACCAAAGTTATCGCCGGCCTTTAACTCAGCCTGTAGCGATGTTTTATTGCCCACTGTCCTTTCGATTTTAACTTTTCCAGTTTGTATGACATAAAAGTAGTCGCCGGTTTCACCCTGCTTTATGACCACGTCGCCAGTATCGTAGCGTGTTTCTTCAAACTTACTGAACAATAATTGGATATTAGCAGGCGGTATAAATTCGAAAAGTGGCGAGCTTAACAATGTCGACATCCAGTCAACGCTTTCATCCTCTTCAACTTTAACGTCAGGCGACGTCGATTGACTGCTGTTAAACAAACCTATATCGGCTCGGTCGACGATGAGAATTTTGGAATCTTCCGTGGTAACGGCTGTTAACTTATGTGGTGTGTTGTTATCAATTGGGTGTTTAGCAGCTTCATCACCGGCTGTACGCCTTTTCGCTTCAAACTTTTCATCAAGCAGATCCATCGATCCAGACAGTAGCCAGTAGGCACAATCATCCTCATCATTTCTTTTGAAGATCATTCTGCCAGTCGGCATCAGACAAACTTGCGCTTTAGTAACTGCCTGCTCAAGTTGTTTTTCTGTCATGTCGCGGAAAGGCACGAGGACCTTAATAAGCGCTAAGTCAGTACTGTCCATTTTGTTCCATTTTGATCCATTTTTTCATCTGCACATCTCAATCGGTGAGATGAGGCGATTGTACCTATGTTGCCTTTTAGGCGGTAGAACAACTTTTCAAAAATTTAGTGTGGATCGGCGCGATGTCGGTCGTCACCAAGCATCTCCTCGGCTATTTATATCATTAATACAACGATTGAAGCGTTTAAATTTGGTTCGCTTTTTAGTCTGTCAGCGTTTTGCTCTCCTGAAGACGATGGGTTTTAAGGTAGCATCCGATCTATTGATGTTCTGACGGGTTCAATATGGCAGGCGAAAGGACCTATCTTAGTGCTTGTTTACGATTGCCTATTAGTTAAATCAGCGTTGTAAAGCCTATTCTACTCAGCAAAGCAGACCCACGACTATGAATCATCCTGCTTCAAAGAAGGCACATAGGTAGCATCGGTAATATCATCCGGTGATTGGTTGTCATTATCAGCCCGACGCGTTATCTGAGATGCTGATACTAAGATGATTGTAATTTTGTCTTTGCCGCCCTGAGTCAGTGCTTTTTGAAATTGCCGACGTGTGTGCCAGCGCCAAATGGATGCAAGTTTGACTCCTTAGGATGCAAGAAAGTGCCGCACGTCAGCAGTCTCTCTCGGATGCGATTGTGAAGCGATTATAATAACGATACCGCTGTCGATATCGACTAGGTGTTGTAAAGAATGTGTAGTTTGTATTCAAGTTTTATGGGATGTTGATTGCTCTAATTTGGTGGCACAGCTGGAATATTGTAGTCTTACGGACTATCCTACTGAGTAGACTCCTTCTGATTAATCGTTTCGGAACAACAAGAGTATGGCAAGAGAGAACATCCAGGTTGCGGTCATGTTCGCCGATGTAACAGGCAGTACAAAACTGTACGAGGCCTTAGGTGATGATGATGCAAACAGAATTATTGGTAAGACACTTGATATCATGGCGAAGATCATCGAATCTTTTAATGGTTATGTCATTAAAACAATCGGCGATGAGATTATGTGCCGATTTTCAAGTGCTAACGACTGCGTTAGAGCGGCAAAGGTGTGTCAGGAAGAAATTACAGCTGGTATACCAGGAGAGACAATTCAGGTTTCAATTAAGGTTGGTCTGCATTTTGGCCCAGTCATTTTAATGGATGATGGTGATGTGTTCGGTGATGCTGTTAACGTTGCTGCGCGAATGGCTGGTATTGCGAAAGGCGCGCAAATTATCACTACAGAAAATACGATTCGTTTACTTGATGTCGATTTACAGGATATCAGTCGGCAATTCGATCGAACTAATATCAAGGGTAAAGACGAAGAGATTATTGTCCGCCAAGTAGTTTGGGAAACCAGTGATGTTGTGTCTCGGATAGAGATTAACACTGACGACATGGTTGAAGAGATTAAATATCTCACATTGAACTTTCGAGGTCAGGAAACGAAAATTTCTTCGACCGATAATCGTATATTTGTTATAGGTCGTGGTGTCCAAAGTGATTTGATGTGTCAGACTCGTTTGGCTTCAAGAACGCATATGATGATAGAGTTTCGTCGAGGTAAGTTCACCTTAGCGGACCAAAGCTCTAACGGCACTTTCGTAAAGACCGACGATGGCGAAAACATTTTTCTGCGCCGTCAAGAGTTGATGCTCTGGGGTTCTGGTCGGATTAGCTTAGGCGAGGATGTCACCAAGGAAGATCCTGCTGACATTATTAAATACGTGTGTGAATAGACCATTTCCGAGAGGCCTAGGAAAATCAGGCAAAAAGCCGCAAGATAATGCTTTGAACACATGAAACGGGTAGATATACCGTAGGTCGGACCAAGATAAGGGTATCGATGGCGTAGATGATACTTTCGTACGTTAAGAACCCAATGACGACAAGACGAATATCAAACCGCCGTATTCTGCTGCGCAAGATGCAATCGAGGAAGAGCTAAACGCTGCAACAGTCGTAAGGCAAGCGTGTCCTGCGCTCGATAATCCCGAATCTGAATTACCCTCTGAATCTGACGTGACGATCATGCGCGATCCAAGTCCGTCTAAAGGTTCGAACGCTTCACTCGATTCAGGCATGCCGATTGGAAGGTTTGCTCAGAAATTTTTGAGACAAGCTTGTCTGAATTTTTTTACTTCGATCGTAAAATTTCCACGCCGACACAATCAGCTGCTGCGATAGCTTTGGGTTTCGAGACTCTTAAAAGCACTTCCTCAACTTGAAAATCCCTCAGTATTAACGCAGCAACGTCTTCTGCCAACGTTTCAAGAAGCTGAAACTGTTGCTCGATGATGAACGCTGATACTTGCACCGCCATCGCTGAGTAATCACAAGCATCTGCTATATCGCCTGTTTTAGCAGGTGTGCGGGTATCGACACTCAGTGTTATATCGAGCAAGATCGGTTGAGGGGTTATTCGTTCCTGAGGCAGGATTCCAACGATCGTTTCGACATGCAGCTGTTTTATAAACACAGTATCCAGTAGCAGGTGACTCATTGTGCATTCTCCAATTCAGTCATCGGCCATCTAGGGCGAACAGAGATGGCCCAGTCTTCAGTATGTCCGTGTTTCAGTCTTTGCAGTCCTGCATATGCAATCATGGCGCCGTTGTCCGTGCAAAGTTTTAGTTCTGGGAAATAGACCTTTGTATGCATATCAGAGCCAAGCTTCTCCAGTGATAGACGTAGAGCCTTGTTGGCACTTACACCGCCGGCAATAACGAGGGATTTGAATCCTGTATGTTCGATGGCACGTTTGCACTTAATCCGGATAGTATCGACAACCGCTGTTTCGAAAGCGAGTGCTATGTTTGCTTTGTCTTGATCTGACGGATTATCGATTGAGGCGATGGTCGTTTTCGTGAATGTTTTTAATCCACTGAAGCTAAAATTAAAGCCGGGCTTATCTGTCATGGGGCGAGGGAACCGATAACTGTTGGTGATGCCTGATTCCGCAAGTCTGGCGACTTCAGGACCGCCTGGATAGTCTAGTCCTAACATTTTAGCGACTTTATCAAAGGCTTCGCCGGCAGCATCATCGACCGATTCGCCTAGGATCTCGTAAACACCATACTGTTCGCATGATAAAAGCTGTGTATGACCGCCAGAAACCAGCAGCGCGATGAACGGATAGCTCGGTTTGTCTGCTGACAGCATCGGTGCCAACAGATGTCCTTCCATATGATGGACGCCAACAGTCGGCAGGTCCCAAGCCAGGGCAAGGGACTTTGCGATGCTTGCGCCAACCATCAAGGCGCCCACCAGACCAGGACCAGCAGTGTATGCAATGCCGGATAAATCAGCCGGGGATAACTGGTTTTCACGCATCAGTTGTTGAATCATCGGTAACGTCTTCCTAATATGATCCCGCGAGGCTAACTCGGGAACGACGCCGCCGTATTCCTTGTGTAATTCGATTTGACTATATAATGCGTCCGCCATTAGCCCGGATTGCTCATCATAAATAGCGATGCCCGTTTCGTCACAAGATGACTCGATGCCCAGTATCTTCATAGGTTGTTTGCTGGTCTAAAAAAGGGGGTATGTTACTGATTTTAGTGTGAAAAAGCTTGTGCTGTTGATTTCTATGACAGGCTTGGGTTTAAGGCAAGTAAGTTTTGCAATTGCGTCACTATGTCGATAGAATCCGCCCCCTTCGAGAAGGAGTAAACTAAATTCATGCCATATGTAAAAGTTAAAGAAAATGAGCCGTTTGATGTGGCTCTACGTCGATTTAAGCGTTCTTGTGAAAAGGGCGGTGTTCTTGCCGAAGTTCGTCGGCGTGAATTCTATGAAAAGCCTACATCTGTGCGAAAGCGTAAAGCTGCAGCAGCGGTGAAACGACATGCAAAGAAAGTTCAGCGAGAATCCAGAAGAATGGAACGTCTCTACTAGAGACAGATGAGCAATATGTAGAATGGCGAAACCTGCAGGTTAATACCTGCAGGGTGATAAGCAGGCCAATATTCCTCAAAGTTTCATAAATGTCCCCAGAAATGCTGACTGTTCCCCGTCAAAAATCGATCTTTAGAAGACCAGACTAAGATGTCCACTTCAGAGCTAAAACCCAGAATAGAAAGTTCAGTTAAAGACGCGATGCGTGCGCGTGAAAAACAGCGGCTGGGTGTTCTAAGGCTGGTTATGTCTGAATTGAAAAGAGTCGAAGTTGACGAGCGTATTGAGCTAGACGACGAGAGAATTATTTCAATCCTCGTCAAGATGTCGAAACAAAGAAAAGATTCTCTTACGCAGTATCTTGATGCGGGTCGACAGGACCTTGCAGACCAAGAGCAGTACGAGCTTGATCTATTGCAGGAGTTCCTGCCAGTAGCACTTGATGAAGCAGCAATAGCGGCTCTCATCGACGCGGCTATCGCACAAACCGGTGCCAGTTCGATGAAGGACATGGGCAAGGTTATGGGTGTGTTGAAGCCTCAGGTGCAAGGTCGGGCTGATGTCGGCGCGTTGAGCGCGACGATTAAGGCAAAGCTGCAATAGCCTAGTTGCCTTTTAGAACCTCCAGTGCCATTGTAAAACCTCATATCCTGAGAAAAGACCACCATTGATACCACCTGATTTCATAGACGAATTACTGGCAAGAACAGATATCGTTGAAATCATCGAGTCACGTGTTCAGCTGAAAAAAACAGGTGCCAACTATTCAGGCCTGTGCCCCTTTCATACTGAAAAATCCCCTTCTTTCTCGGTTAGCCCCGATAAACAGTTTTATTACTGTTTTGGCTGCCAGGCGTCCGGCAGTGCCATAAAGTTCATCATGGAGTACGACCGATTAGATTTTCTTGCGACCGTCGAGCACCTTGCTGGCCGTGCAGGAATGGACATCCCGAAGTCCAATGACGGCGAAGCGCCGGAAAAACAGCAAAAAAGAAAATCGATCTACCAAATTTTGGAGCAGTCAGCTGATTACTTTAAGGATCAGCTACGCGTTCACGATGAGCGACAGGCGGCCGTTGGCTATCTAAAGGGGCGTGGACTGACGGGTGAGATCGCACGGGATTTTGGGCTGGGTTTTGCGCCGTCCGGATGGGATAACTTGCATCGACATATAGCAAAGACCAATCAGGAGCATCAGTTGTTGATCGATGCGGGAATGGTCATAAAGAAAGAAGAGGAAGGTAAGAAAGAGAGGACCTATGACCGCTTCAGGGAACGCATTATGTTTCCGATTCGAGATTTGCGAGGGCGCGTCATAGCATTTGGCGGACGAATCATCGGCGACGGCAAGCCGAAATATTTGAATTCACCCGAAACTCAGGTTTTTCATAAAGGTCGCGAGTTGTATGGACTTTATGAAGCAAGGCAGCGCGAGCGAAAATTGACTCGTTTGCTCGTCGTTGAGGGATATATGGATGTTGTGGCGCTGGCGCAGCATGGTGTCAATTACAGTATTGCCACGCTTGGTACAGCGACAACACCGGAGCATTTAGATCGAATTTTTCGACAAGTGACAACGGTCATATTTTGCTTTGATGGTGACACGGCCGGTATCAACGCGGCCTGGAAGGCTTTGCTAACGGCGCTACCTTTAATGAAAGACGGCCGTAGTGCGAGATTCCTGTTTCTCCCGCATGGCGAAGACCCTGATTCCCTTATTCGTAAGGAAGGAAAGGTGGAATTTGAGCTGCGGCTCGATCAAGCGCCGCATCTTTCGAATTACTTTTTTGACCATCTAAAAGAAGAGTCTGATACCAGCAGCCTAGATGGTAAGGCGCAGTTGAGTAAAATCGCACTGCCGCTGATCATGAAGATTCCGAACGGGGTTTTTAGGGAGTTGATGATTAGTCAGTTAGCCGAAATCACTAATCTAACAGCAGAAAAGCTGATTTCGCTTAATCAGATCGAGCCGGCGCATAGTTCATCGAGAGGCGCGTCGAGAAGTTCGTCAAGCAGCGCGCCTAGAAGCAGTGCAGTTGAGCAGAGCATGCCCGACTCAACCGAGTTTCCAGACTTTGCCGATACCGATGGCTATCCGCCAGACGAGGAGGGCTATTCATACGATGAATATGATGATCATTCTCTAATAGATCACACAGATGCAGTCCTTGGCAAGACCCATGCATTAGCAGAAAAAGCGCTCGCGTTGTTGGTAAAACAACCCGAGCTAATCTCCCTTGAGGCCGATTCTGATTATGGTTTTCTTGAGGTAACCCAAGGTTGTGGTCTACTTTTAGAGGTCATTCGGCTGCTTATTGCGGAGGATATTCGTTCGCCTAACCTTCTACTCCATCGGTTTCAAGATCGGACGGAGTTTGCGTTACTAAAGGGCTTGGCGGAACAAGAGCAGCTTTTATCAGTGGACAATAGCCCTGCGGAATTTAAGGGTATATTGTCTCGGTTGCAATCTATTCACAATGTGGATTCGGTACAGAGTAGGGCGCGTGATTTGCATCGTAAGTCCCCTCAGGATATGACTGAGGAAGAGAAGCAGCAACTTCGCGAGAGTATAAAAAGTCCTCGAAAATAGTCGCTATTCTTCCCAATGCGACAGATTTCTGTTCAACAAACAATCCGATAATCGGTAACTTGAAGTAGAATACTGCAAGGACTGCCGCTATAATATCCGGCTCGTTTTCTCAGTCAAAAATTCAAGGAAAGCTATGGCCAGTGGATTAGCACAGCAACAATCTCGCTTGAAGGATCTCATTAGTCGAGGCCGTGAGCAGGGCTACCTGACGTATGCGGAAGTGAATGACCATCTTCCTGACGACATTTCCGATCCTGAACAAATTGAAGATATTATAGGCATGATCAATGACATGGGCATTGCTGTTCATGAAAAGGCTCCAGAGGCCGATGATCAAATGCTTGAAGGCGACTCCACTGATGAACTGGCAGCTGAGGAAGCAGCGGCTGTTTTAGTCGCCGTTGAGAATGAAGCGGGTCGAACAACCGATCCCGTTCGCATGTACATGCGAGAAATGGGTACAGTTGACCTGCTGACCCGTGAAGGCGAAATCGTGATTGCCAAGCGTATCGAAGAAGGTATTCGAGACGTGCTAAATGCCGTTGCTTATTTTCCTGGTACAACAGATACGATACTAGAGCTTTACGACGCAAGCCAAGAAGAAGAGGGTGAGTTAACTAACGTGTTGATAGGCTTTCTTGACCCGGTTGAGAATGTCGTACCTGCTGCACAGGTTGTTCCTGGCGCCAAAAAAGAAACGGATGACGACGAGGAAGAGGAGAAGAAAGGTCCGGACCCTGAGCTTGCAGCCGAACGGTTTGAGATTTTAAGAAAACAGATGAAGAAGACCGAGCGTGTTGTTAAAAAGCACGGTCGTGAATCAAAGCAAGCAGAGAAAGAATTAGTCGCACTTGGTGAAGCGTTCCAGTTTTTCAAATTGGTCCCAAAACACTACGATAAAATCGTACAGCAGGTTCGAGTCGTTAATATGCAGGTTCGCCGAGCCGAGCGCTTGATTGTCAACACATGTGTACGGCAAGCAAAGATGCCTAGGAAGGCTTTCCTCGAAAAGTTCACAGGAAAAGAGACTGACCTTAAGTGGGTCCAAAAACAGATCAAGGCTGGACACGAGGGTTTGAAGAACTTCGAAGATGAAATCGTCCGGAGTCAGAAGAGAATCAGACATGCCTGTGAAGCGACAGGGCTGTCTTGCGCTGAGATGAAGGACATCAACCGACGTATGTCGATTGGTGAGGCGAAGGCAAGAAGAGCCAAGAAAGATATGGTCGAGGCCAACTTAAGGCTAGTTATCTCGATTGCCAAGAAATACACAAACCGCGGCCTACAATTCTTGGATCTGATTCAGGAAGGTAATATTGGTTTGATGAAAGCGGTTGATAAATTTGAATATCGGCGTGGTTACAAATTTTCTACTTATGCTACTTGGTGGATTCGACAGGCAATTACCCGCTCGATTGCTGACCAAGCCCGCACTATTCGTATCCCTGTGCATATGATTGAAACCATTAACAAGCTATCGAGAGTATCTCGGCAGATGTTACAGGAAATGGGTCGCGATCCTACGCCTGAAGAATTAGGCGAGCGAATGGAAATGCCAGAGGATAAGGTGAGAAGGGTTCTAAAAATTGCCAAAGAACCTATTTCAATGGAAACGCCGATCGGTGACGATGAAGACTCGCATCTTGGCGATTTTCTCGATTCTAACAATAATTTGGGTGAAAGCTCGGCGGTTGGATCACCTTTGGATACTGCCACGGATGAAGGTCTGAGGGAGGCTACTCGAGGTATTCTTTCTGGGTTGACTGCACGTGAGGCTAAGGTATTGAGGATGCGTTTTGGTATCGATATGAATACTGATCACACATTGGAAGAGGTCGGAAAGCAATTTGATGTAACGCGAGAGCGGATCAGGCAAATTGAAGCGAAAGCTCTGAGAAAACTGCGGCATCCTACACGTTCGGATCATTTGAAGACGTTCTTGGATGAAAAGTCCTAAGGTTCATGATCGCGATTTAGATTGCTCGCTAGTAGAACAAAAAAGCCCGCTTTACGCGGGCTTTTTTGTTATTGAGGCATTGTTATTGAGACATTGTTATAGGAAATTGCTACTAGAGGGTTGTTATTGAAAGGTGGTCCGAGACACTAGCTGAAACAGGCTTTAGATTTCCAGTTCGAATGATTTGATGAAGCCTGGGCTGCCAAGATAAATGCCGGCATCGACATTACAGCATATCCCATTCGCATAGGATCTAGCTTCCGTGACATCTTCTGCGCGAATATCTGTTGAGAGTGATATCGGTGTATGGCCATGAACAAGGGTCTTGCCGCCATACATTTTTAGCATGAGGGCGGCTTGTCTCGGCCCGCTGATCGACAAGTTAAATGCTCCCCGGGTTGATAGCTCTCTTAGTGTGCTATTCCACGTGTCGATACTGTTACTGTCTTTTAAGTCAGCGAAGTATTGATTTACATCCTCAATGGACCTGCCAAAGCTTACATATGAAAGATTATCGCTGTGCACGAGCAGCAGATCTCCGATTTGAGCCATGGCGGGTAGGTTGCTCAACCATGCCGCTTGCGCATCATTAATATTTGCCATTTCATGGGGCTGTCCACCCCATTTTACCCACTGGTTCCAAACCTGTTCGCCGACCTCGGCTGTTCCCATGAAATGTTTTGCGGCAAGAAACATCAGTTCATGATTGCCCAAAAGGCATTGTACGACGCCGCCGGCCATCGCTGCCTGTTGTTGAAGCTTCATCGTTAGCTCAATACATGACTGCGCGTCACCGCCACGGTCCAAAATGTCCCCAATTAGCCAAAGCTGGTCTGAGTTTGATTGCCAGTTCAGCGATGCGTCGATGATCCCATGCTCTATTAGTAGGGATTCGTAGACATCGTAGTAACCGTGCAGGTCGCCGATTATGTGTACTCGCATGTATTTTTTAGTGATTTGCCAAAGAACTGATTATGACATGTATTCGATGTTAAATGCTCTCCAGGCTGCCTCTTGTTGGGCGGGTGAGGGGTTGGCGATGTGGAGAGGACGCTTGTCGCATTATGCGAAAGTTACCGAAAGGAAAGTATTCCAGTTGAATAAAAGGTCGCAAATAGTGAAAAATCAATATATTTTACAAATAACGACAAAATGGTCGACAAATAAATGACAAATTCGGATGTCAGTAAGCGGTTGCTTGCTAATCGATATGACCCGACGGGGAACCTAATACCCTGGGATACGAAGAGCGTTCACGAAGTGCTAATTGAGGCTAATCCTGGTCAGTCGGTCAGAACAACCGAGCGCTATATCTCTGGACTCGGTATTTTGCCGGTGGTTTTGAGCGAAGAAAATCTAGTTGATGAATTCGCTCGGCCCGCCAAGCAGCAGGTATTTAGCAATCTATTGGAGCAGTGTCGACGTCAACGCTGGTCGAGTTATTTTGTTCAGATTCATCGTGCCGAAGACAAGACTGTTTTGTTCTTCAATGATAGTCGGGTAGGACGCCGTTGGCTTTTTTTAAGCAATCCGATTGATTCATCTGAGCTTGTTGATGCGATATTGAGTGTCGTCGTGAATAAATCCGTGATGATCTGGCCGCAGGCTGGTTTGGTTGCCTACTGCAGGCGCATCGTGGCAGGTAATCGAAGTACGACAATACCTGTTCGAAAGGGTGTGGAGGTGAACATTGGGCTTGGCGTATTTTCAGAGCCCGCTTTCAAAACAGCCGCCCTTGCTATTGATGTAGATGGTGCAACTCAGGTGAATATTGATAGTAGCCGAATTGCTGCGAGTAGTAGCCGTAGCGAAACAAACGTGGACAAGAAAATGGGAGATAGCAGGTTGGGTGAACAAAAATTGACGCATCTTGATCGGTTAGAGGCGGAAAGCATGCATATCATGCGTGAGGTGATGTCGCTTGCCGATAATCCGGTCATGCTTTATTCAATAGGCAAAGACTCTTCAGTCATGCTACATCTTGCGAAAAAAGCCTTTTACCCAAGTCCGCCGCCTTTTCCATTGTTGCATGTTGATACGCAATGGAAGTTTCAGGCGATGTATGACTTTCGAGAGCAGGTCGCTAAAAACTCAGGCATGGAAATGTTGGTCTTCGTAAACCCGCAGGGCAAGGCAAAAAACATTAACCCTTTGGATCATGGGTCTGCGTTACATACTGACATTATGAAAACTGAAGGATTAAAGCTCGCGCTTGATAAATATCAGTTCGACGTTGCCTTCGGTGGTGCTAGACGTGACGAGGAGCAAAGTAGGGCAAAGGAGCGCGTGTTCTCGTTTCGCTCCGAGGTACACCGGTGGGACCCGAAGAATCAACGGCCTGAGTTGTGGAATTTGTATAACGCCCACAAAAAGAAAGGAGAGAGCATTCGGGTCTTCCCACTGTCAAATTGGACAGAGTTGGATATTTGGCAATACATCTATAAAGAACAAATCGACCTAGTGCCACTTTACTTTGCAGCTGAGCGGCCGATTGTTGATCGGGATGGTTTGTTACTGATGGTAGACGATGATCGTCTAAAGATCGGTGCAGAAGAAAAAGTTGAAATGAAGAAAGTCCGGTTTCGAACCCTTGGGTGTTATCCCTTATCTGGTGCGGTCGAGTCTGATTCGGAAGATCTGCCTTCAATCATTCTAGAATTGTTAGAAAGCCGAACGAGCGAACGACAAGGCAGGGCAATTGACAGTGACTCTGCTGGTTCTATGGAGAAGAAAAAACAAGAGGGATACTTTTAGTGAGTACACCAACGGCAAAAGAAAAAGTAGACGCCTACATACAAGAACAGGCCGATGTCGATTTGCTCAGATTCATAACCTGCGGCAGCGTCGATGATGGCAAGAGTACCCTGATTGGTCGGCTTCTTTATGAGGCTCAAATGATTTTTGATGACCAGGTGCAGTCCCTAAGGGCTGACTCAAAGCGACAGGGAACTCAGGGCGGCGAGGTAGACTTCGCATTGCTTGTGGATGGTTTGGTGGCTGAAAGAGAGCAGGGTATAACGATTGATGTTGCTTACCGATTTTTCAACACAGATAAGCGAAAGTTTATCGTCGCAGATACACCCGGTCATGAGCAGTACACGCGAAATATGGTCACCGGTGCGTCAACGGCAAATTTGGCAATAATATTGATCGATGCAACGCAGGGCGTTTTGACGCAGACGCGTCGACATTCGTTCATTGTATCTTTGCTTGGTATCAAGCAGATTGTACTTGCTGTTAACAAGATGGATTTGGTCGGATACGACAAAGACGTCTATGCTGATATCGTTGAGTCCTATTCGAAGTTTGCAACACAATTGGATTTCGACTCTATTGAAGCAATTCCGCTTTCTGCACTTGCTGGCGACAATGTTTTACAGAGATCGACTAATACTTCCTGGTATTCAGGTCCTACGCTCATGGGCTACCTAGAGTCAGTTAATGTTGAGGAGGTTAGCCTCGAAGGCGCCTTGAGGTTTCCTGTTCAGTGGGTCAATCGACCTGATGCGAGTTTCCGTGGTTATTCAGGGACAATAGCCTCGGGCCGTGTCACTAAGGGTGATGCAGTCAGGGTACTGCCATCCGGTTTCGTTTCGACGATAGAAGACATTGTATTGTATAAGGATCAACTCGAAACAGCTGCAACGGGTCGCGCGGTAACGCTGACTCTGACGGACGAGATAGATATCTCTCGAGGTGATGTTATCGTAACGTCGGATCAGCCTTGCGAGGTGTCAGATCAATTCGCTGTCAATATGGTGTGGATGGATCAAGACGAAGGCTTTATTGGTCGATCGTACTGGTTGTTGCTTGGCGCAATGCGAGTAAGCGCCACGGTCACGGATATTAAATACAAATACAACATTAATACTTTTGAAAAACTGTCAAGTAACTCAATGTCACTGAATGATATTGGCGAAGTGAGTCTGAGTTTGGATCGACCTATACCCTTTGAACCTTTCGCAGATTGTAAGGCGATGGGTTCTTTCGTTCTGGTTGATCGATACTCGAACGCCACGGTTGCCGCTGGCATGATTAAATTTTCTTTGCGGCGCGCGCAAAATGTGCATCGCCAAGCGCTAGTTGTTGACCGCAGAGCAAGGGAAAGTCTGAATGGTCACGCAGGTAAGGTTATCTGGTTTACCGGATTAAGTGGTTCAGGCAAGTCTACCGTCGCTAATGCGCTCGAGCAGGTACTTCATCAAAGAGGCATACGGACATATATACTTGATGGTGATAATGTTCGGCACGGACTCAATAAAGATCTCGGCTTTACAGATGCAGACCGGGTGGAAAACATTAGGCGCATTGCCGAGGTATCAAAGTTGATGGTTGATGCCGGTATTGTGGTGTTAACGTCATTCATCTCGCCATTTAGATCCGAGCGCGACATGGCGAGGGGTTTGTTCGATGCCAATGAGTTCGTTGAGATCTATGTCAATGTGCCGCTTGAAGTGGCTGAAGATCGTGACCCGAAGGGTTTATACAAGAAGGCTCGGCGGGGCGAGTTACCGAATTTTACGGGTATTGATAGTGATTATGAAGCACCTGAGAACCCTGAGTTAGATATAGATACGGCGCTAGATACGGTTGAGGTTTGCGTTACGAAAATTCTCAGTTATCTGGATCTTGAAAAATAAAAGGTGGTCATTTGTTTACCGCAGATGTTCTGATAGAATTGCGCCTCGTTTTTGCAAGACCCATCCTACGACCGAAGTCGTTGTCTGGGCCTGTAGCTCAGTTGGTTAGAGCATCCGACTCATAATCGGCAGGTCGAAGGTTCGAGTCCTTCCAGGCCCACCATTCCAACTTCAGTTTCAATTAGTGGCGACGACAACGCTCGTCGGACTAGGGCTAGGACTGCGAGTCTGCGTTGTCCTAGCAGGGCATAACTGTCTTCATCCTTCATTCAATTCATTTCTCTAGACAGATCCCGTTTTTTGCCATATTCTGCGCTCGCGCTTCGATCTTAAGCCTAATTTCTGGTGATGAGACGGAGACCAAACTTAAAGTTTACTTACAGACACATTATTGATGCAGGACTTGATCCGAAGAGGACAGGTACCAACGCCGCGATACATTTGCCAACCTTTCAGCATGCTGAACGTGCGGTACAGTCGTTTCGATAGGCTTGTTGAACACCCTTTCTCTTGATTCGTATCCAGTCTCGCTGGAGATAAGAGATGAATATACATTCCTTTGCAAAGAAAAAACTCGAACGCGAAAAGATTTCGATGGTGACTTGCTATGACCATTGGTCTGCAAAAATCCTCAACGAGACGGATGTTGATTGTTTGTTGGTCGGTGATTCATTGGCCGTCGTCATGCATGGTTTTGATTCAACAGTACATGCCACCATTGAAATGATGGAGATGCATGTTGCCGCCGTTGCGCGGGGCGCCAAAGACAAGTTCATTGTTGCAGATATGCCGTTTTTAAGTTGTAGCAAAGGTGTTGGTCAGGCGATGGACGCAGTACATCGTTTGATGAATGCTGGCGCCAGCGCGGTCAAGATCGAAGGTGATAAGCACCAAGTCGATATCATTGAGCACATAGTCGATGCGGGTGTACCGGTTATGGGGCATCTTGGATTGATGCCTCAGTCTATTCATAATCTTGGCGGACATAAGGTTCAAGCAAAGGATGACGCGCAGGCAAACGTACTGATCGAAAGTGCCCAAAAGTTGCAAGCAGCCGGCTGTTTCTCACTTGTATTGGAATGTATTCCTACGAAGCTTGGTGCTTGTGTATCGCAACAGCTACATATTCCTACTATTGGCATTGGTGCGGGTTCGCATACGGATGGACAGGTTCTCGTGTTGCATGATTTGCTGGGTGTGAACCCGGATTTCACGCCAAAGTTCCTGCGCAGATACGCAGATAGTTATTCGATGGTGCGCGGTGCGGTAAATCACTTTCATGGTGACGTGGCTGATCAGAGCTATCCAGCGCCTCAAGAGTCATATCGATGAAGATCTGCAAGTCGATTTCTGAATTGATTAAACTTCGAAGGTCTGGCGGTCTCGGTGATATTGGTTTTGTGCCTACGATGGGTGCACTGCACTCTGGCCATGGTTCTTTGATTCAACGTAGTGTCGAAGAAAACGACTCCACTGTTTTGAGTATCTATGTCAACCCAACACAATTTGATAACGCTGATGACTTGGCGAACTATCCTGATAAAAATCAGGCGGATCATACTCTGGCGGAATCCCTCGGTGTCGATATCGTACTTATGCCTACTTACGAGCAACTGTATCCCGACCTGTACAGATATTTCGTCGATGAAAAAGAGTTCAGTCATGTGTTGTGTGGTGCTCATCGCGAGGGCCATTTTACTGGCGTACTGACGGTGGTCATGAAGCTGTTAAACATTGTTCGACCAGCGCGCGCATATTTTGGCGACAAAGATCAGCAACAATTAAAATTGATCGAAGGGATGGTTGCTGCGTTCTTCTTAGACAGTCAGGTGATTGGCTGTGCGACGGTAAGAGAGCAGGACGGTTTGGCATTAAGTTCGAGAAATTTGAATCTAACTGCTGAGCAAAGGCGCCAAGCGCCAAATTTTTATAAGGCATTGATGACATCGTTGGATGATGATGAAGTTGCAGCGATATTGTCGCAAGAGGGTTTTAAGGTCGACTATATTCAAACGATAAATAGTCGACGTTACGGAGCCGCGTTTTTAGGGCCGGTACGCCTCATCGATAACGTTGAGCTAAATGCTGGTTTAAATGTTGGCTTAAATAATGACGTTCAGAGAAAGGTGGCACAATGATTCTATGTCTCGATGTAGGTAATACACAAATTTATGGCGGTGTATACGACGGCGATGATTTGAAGGTACAGTTTCGTAGAACGTCGCAGACGCGAGGTTCGTCGGACGAGATTGGTGTCTTTTTTAGAATTGTCCTGCGTGAAAACGATATCAACCCCGATGATATTCGTACCGTTGCCATTTGTTGTGTTGTGCCGGATTTACTCTACACGTTGCGAGCATGTTGCCAGAAGTACTTCGGGATTGATCCGCTTATTCTGCGTCCGGGTATTAAGACCGGTTTGAAAATACTTTACAGAGATCCCAAAGAGGTGGGCGCAGATAGAATTGCGGATGCGGTTGGCGCACTCAAAGAGTTTCCGGGTAGAAATTTGATCGTAGCGGATTTTGGTACAGCGACAACAATTTGTGCGATTACCAAAGAAAAAGAATTCTTGGGGGGTAATATTATTCCAGGGGTAAAGCTCTCCATGGACGCATTGGAAGCTAAGACGGCGCAGTTGCCATCGGTTGAGATTGTGCCGGTTGAATCCGGTATTGGTCGTTCAACGATAGAGAGCATTCAGGCAGGTTTGTATTGGTCGAACGTCGGTATGGTGAGGGAGCTCGTCGCTCGAATTACTCAAGAAGTGTTTAGTGATGATCCCCCTTTGGTCATAGGGACGGGAGGTTTCTCACAGCTATTTGATCGTGAAAAATTGTTTGATCATGTTATGCCGGATTTAATACTGACTGGGCTTATGGAGGTCCTTCGCCTGAATCAGTTATCCCGTAACAACAGCTAAGATGGTATAGGTCAAAAAGTAAAACAGACATGTCCCGTTGATAATGTCATTCGCCTTTGTCGGTTTGTTTCTCTTGTTCCGATGATGTTTCTCAATCGATTTGCGCGGCTCGTTGTTGTGATGAGCGTCACGCCCCATAAAACCTGCCTCAGTATTGTCAAAATACGTGATGTAGATCACATCGAGTCGCGACCCCCGCGGAAATGCTCTTGTCGATAAATATCGATCTTTAAATGGTCTGCCTGTTCAAAAATTGTGTATTTTTGAAACGCCCGAGTAGATTATTGTAAATTTCATAAGATGCCCAACAGATATAGTGTTGCGGGCTAACCAACTGTGTTAGATTGAGGGCGTTATTTGGATATTGATGCGGGTATACACGCTAAAAGTTTTTGTATGAAAGGCGTGAGGCACAGTGGTTCATCGAGTGTTAGCCGTAAGATGTAATATGACAGGCTAGGTTAGAAACAATAATAAGTACCGAATCGTATTTGGAGGTTGGTTTGTACGATATCGTAGTCATTGGTGCTGGACCTGGTGGGTTAAGTGCAGCAGCGCGTTGTGCTGAGTTGGACGTGTCTCACGTGCTTCTTGAAAGCTCTCCAAAAATTGCCAATACCATTCAAAAATACCAAAAAGGTAAACATGTCATGGCTGAGCCGGGCATATTGCCTTTACGTTCGCCTGTAGATTTTGCCGCGGGTAAACGTGAAGAAATTCTTGATGCCTGGGAAACTGGCATCGCCCATCATAACGTCAACGTTCAGTATGGCGCTGAAGCTAAATCGATAACCGGTGAGGTTGGCAACTTTAGCATTGGGTTGGTTAATGGTGACGTAGTTCAAGCCAAGCACATTATTCTTGGTATCGGTATGCAAGGTAATCCGCGTCAGTTGGGCGTGCCCGGGGATCAATCTGATTTTATTCAGTATCAGTTAGACGATCCGGATGAATACCATGATGAGAACATAGCGGTTATTGGTGCTGGTGATGCAGCCATTGAGAACGCCATCGCTTTAGCAAAACATAATAATGTCTATATTGTTAATCGAAAAGATGAATTTGCGCGGGCAAAAGAAGGTAACTTAAATTTAATACTTGCGGCGATTGATGCTGAAGAAATAGGGGCTTTTTACAGCAGTTCCCCTACCGAAATAGAAATATTAGAAGGTGAAAAATTCCGCGGTAATCTTGTGCTCAGTACCAATTCGGGTACAGAAAAGCTTCCCGTGCACCGGGTAATCGGTCGATTAGGCGCCATTCCTCCTCGGGGCCTGGTGGAATCTTTTGGCATTGAATTTCCCAGCAAAGATATGTCGGCCATTCCTGCCTTGACCAGCCAATACGAGTCCAATGTGACAGGCATATATGTCATTGGTGCACTCGGTGGATATCCACTCATCAAGCAAGCGATGAATCAGGGTTATGAGGTCGTTGAATACATTTTAGGTCATGATGTAAAGCCGGCCGACCATGGTTTAATCGAAGATAAATTTAAAGCGCTTCCCTATGACAATATGGAAGTGGATGACGTGCTAATAATGATGCAGGAGCGAATCCCCATATTCTCCTCTGTCAACGCGTTGTTGTTTCGTGAATTGATCCTCGATAGTACGGTGCATGTATATAACGAGGGTGATGTAGTGTTTGAAAGAGATGACTACACAAACTCTTTCTATACCGTCCTTGAAGGTGGCATCAAGACAGTCATCACGGAAGATCTGATTATTTCATCGGCTGTTGGTGCGTTTACGGGTGAAGGTAGCTTGTTATCTGGACGGCGCCGCTCAGCAACTGTGCTTGCTGGCGATCAATGTATATTGATAGAAACGCCACGCCGTACCATGCTCAAGCTTATTGCTTCTATCGAATCTGTAAAACGCGTGCTTGACGAAACGTTTATTGTTCGTCAGATCCAAACAAAATTTGCGCCGAACACGGATATCAAAGAACTGGAACCTATTGCTTCCACAGCTGTGATCAACAGTTATACCCCTGGTCAAGTCATCATGAAAGAAGGTGATGAAGGGGATACATTCCACCTCATCAGAAGTGGTTCAGTAACGGTCTCAAATGAAGTCGATGGAAAGGAAATAATTCGTACCTATCTTCCGGCTGGCGCAGACATTGGCGAAATGGCGCTGTTGGGCGACACGGCGCGTTCTGCAACGATTAAAGCAACTGTAAAGACAGAAACCGTATCGATAGATAAAGATGCCTTTGAAATGCTTTTGGCTCGTTCCCCCGGTTTACGCGAGGAATTGCAGGAAAAAACCAAAAAGCGTTATCAAGAAAACGTCAAATTACATGGCGACGACGGCTCAGAAGGTCTACTTTCATTCTTAATGAATCAAGGGCTTGGTGAGGCAACCAGCGCGCTTATGATCGATGAAAGCCTTTGTGTTGGATGTGATCTTTGTGAACAAGCTTGTGCTGCGACCCATGAAGGCACGTCAAGGTTAAACAGAAAAGCTGGGCCTACACATGCAAACATTCATGTCCCTACATCTTGTCGTCATTGTGAAAGCCCTCACTGTATGAAAGATTGTCCGCCAAATGCGATTCAACGTATGGGTGGCGGTGGCGAAGTGGTCATCGGCGATAATTGTATTGGCTGCGGTAACTGCAAGCAAAATTGTCCCTACGGTGTGATTGAAATGGCATACCAAACTAAAGCGACGACGAGCTTCTGGCAATGGATGTTATTTGGAATTGGACTTGCGCCGGGCAAAGGCGAGGTTTTGACTCACGGTGCCGAAAACGAAATAAAGAAAGCGGTTAAGTGTGACTTATGTATTGAACAAAATCATGGGCCAGCTTGTGTTAGGGCCTGTCCAACAGGCGCAGCAATGCGTTTAAATCCAGTGGACTTTGCAAAGCTAGCATGAAAATGATAATGCAAAAAAGAATCAGGGAATAAGATGTCTACTTCATTCGTATCTCACCAAGGAGGTCGATACTTTTGGATCTCGCTGGCTTTTATGGTACTCAGCATCATTATCTATGCATGGCACGAACCCGTTCAACCGCCCAATGGTGGTACCTGGTATGGTTATACCCTCGGGACCATCGGTGCAGTGATGATTCTGTGGCTTCTATATCTCGGCAAACGGAAACGAAATTTTGCTAATGGTTGGGGAACAACCAAGGGCTGGGTCAGCGCTCATGTTTATTTAGGGAGTTCTTTAATAGTCATCGCTACCTTGCACACTGGATTTCAGTTCGGCTGGAACATCCACACGGTGGCTTATCTACTCATGTGTTTGGTGATTTTCAGTGGTTTTTTCGGTGTCTATGCCTATATGGTTTTTCCCGATGCAAGAAACAAAGTTAAGAAAAGTAGGACCCGCGATGACATATTTGAAGAAATTCAGGTTGTTGACCAACAGTTGAAGAAGTTGGCTGGTAATTTATCAGAAGACATTGGTGCGATTGTAAACAGCGCCATAGATAGGACTGAATTTGGCGGTGGATTTCTGGATCAGCTACTTGGTAGAGATAAATCGAAGGTTATGATCGATGGGATTATAGTCAACAACAACAATCAGGATGTTGTCATAGAAAATCTAGTTCAAAAGCTTACGCTTGCCACAGGGCAGGAGACGAAAGTTCTAGCCAATTTGGTTAAAGAATACGGCGGTAGGCAGAAATTGTTAGGAGTTATTCGCACAGACATCAGACTCAGTGCGATTCAGGAAATATGGTTGTCGTTTCATGTGCCCATCTCTTTCGGGCTCATTGCGGCTTTGGCAGCTCATATAGTATCTGTTTTTATTTACTGGTAGTTACAAGAAGTTAAGGAAAACTGGTGCGCTTACTTATTCGATACATTCAGTCACGTGACAAAGCTCAACATGAGTTTGATGGCAGCGTTGTTACGATCGGTCGAGGAACTGATCAAACTATTCAGATCGCAGACAATTCTCTGCCCCTTTTACATTCAAAACTTTCGGTCTCAGGCAAAGGCTTAACCCTGACTGTTAGCGATGGGCAAAGCTTTGTTGTCAATGGCCAAACTGTTAAGAAGCAATCCCTGATTGATGGCGATGTTGTAGAAATTTCTGGTCACAAGCTTAAAATATTATCAGGCGACAATGGTTTCGACTATTTAATTGACGTTGATTTGGATTCGGATCAAATAACTGAACTCAAAAGTAGATTTCCTTCTGGCTTAAAACAAATCAAGGCACCTCGCCGCAAACTTACTTGGGCGCTATTTCTTTTATTGCTTGGCATTGGCTTAGTGATTCCAGTTGTAGGTTTGTATGTTGGTATGGAAAAAGTGCGTGAAATTCCTTTAGTACCTGACGACGGTGTATGGCTTACGGGTGAGCTTCATCAAACCCATGCCTATATGGGGGATAATTGTACTCACTGTCACACGGAGGCATTCACACAGACTAAAAACGAGGACTGTCTCACTTGTCATCAGTCTGTTAACCATCACTTTGATGTTGAAAAATTTGGTGCCAATAATCAGATCAGCAACGACTGTGGTGATTGTCACAAAGAACATAGCTCAACGGACAGTATTACGCGCACAGATCAGGCTGGCTGTTCGAGTTGCCATAGTGATATGGACAAGGCAGGTTTCGACTCTGAACTCAGGTCAGCAACAGACTTTCTGGATGATCATCCGTCATTTATGGTGAGCATGCACGAGTGGGAGGCATCGAAGGGTTGGCAAAACACACGAGTCGATCTTTGGGCCGATGAATTGGAAGAAAAAAGTAACCTTATTTTCCCTCATGACATTCATATGTCCGAGCAAGGCATCGATGGAATGCAGGGTGTTGAAATTCTGAGCTGTTCTGATTGCCACGAGCCTGAGAAGGGCGGGATGAAAATGAAAGCTGTGACAATGGAGCAACATTGTTCTGACTGTCATCAACTAACGTTTGATTTAGATCAGCCTGATAGGGTTGTGCCTCATGGTTCTCCACCAGACTTGATGCGTACTTTACGCGAATATTACGCTTATCAGTTCTTGAATGGTGATACACAAACTGATGCTTCGAAAGAGCAGGGCGACATAGAATTACCCAGTGCTCGAGAGGCTAGGCGGCCAGGGCGAGTTGCTCGTCCTAAGGTGATATCCGACATGATTGTTAATGCGAATGTTGATAGCTCTGCGACGCTGACAGAGCAAGCAAACGCATATATCGAGGGGCGGGTTGAGCAAGCTGCATCCAATCTGTTTGAAAAGCAGACTTGTACTATCTGTCACGAAATTTCTAAAAGCGGAGATTCGGCTGTACCTTGGCAAGTGAAACCGGTCAAGTTGAATGAAGATTGGATGCCTTTAGCGGAATTCTCGCACGGCGGCCACAAAAATATGCAGTGTAGCGGGTGTCATGATGCAGTGAATTCGACTGAATCAAGTGAAGTACTGATGCCAGATATTACTTCCTGTCGGGATTGTCATGGCGGTGAAGATAGCTCCAATTTGCTTCAAAGCAATTGTGTCACGTGTCACGCATATCATTTGGATGATCAGCCTTCAATGGGCGCGTTAATTGAATCAGGTAATAAAGACTCAATTCATAACCTGTTGGACCTGGATCGATCGACCGACGAGATGGTGAAAGAGGAATGAGAATGTCGCTAGTTAAACCTGGACTGCTCACACTGTTGTGCGCATTACTGCTGGGTGCATGCGGTGGCGGTGGTGGCGGAGGAAGTACGGTTGCCGCTGAAGAAGGTGCAGCATCAAATCCAGTTTCTAGTCCGAGTGAAACGCAAACCTGTGGTGATAATTGTTTTCTGACCATACTGGACGTTGAAACCGTTATTAGTCAGGCGGTTGCAGAGGCAGCGGCGCGTGATTTGCCTGCCACTATTGCTGTGGTTGATAGGGTCGGTAATGTCCTCGGGGTGTTTGCAATGGACGGTGCATCCGACAGCGTGACGATTACATCAACAAATGATATTGGTTCACCAATCACCGGCGGGTTGGAAAATCTAAATTTTATTCCCGCAAAGATGGCTGCTATTTCAAAGGCAATCACAGGTGCGTATCTGTCGACGCAAGGCAATGCATTTACGACTCGAACTGCGAGTCAGATTATTCAGGAAAATTTCAATCCCGGTGAAGGTAATGTGCCTTCTGGGCCACTGTTTGGCGTGCAGTTTAGTCAGCTAGCTTGTAGTGATTTTAGCCAACGAAATCAGGGTGGAGCGTCCTCTGTTGGCCCACACCGAGCCCCATTAGGTTTGTCAGCTGATCCCGGCGGCTTACCACTTTATATTGATGGTGTTGCGGTGGGTGGTGTGGGTATTGTCGCCGATGGCATTTATGGCTTGGATAAAGTCATTACAAATTTCGACACGGATTTTGATGAGTTGATCGCAACCGCTGCGACGCGGGGATATGCTGCGCCGCTTGATATTCGTGCTGACCAGATAACCATAGTGGGTAAAACCGCACGGTTTAGCGATTCCTTCGTTGATGAATTACAGTCTTCGCTGGCTGATGTGCAGCCACTATCGGCTGTGATCGCTGCCAATGGTGGTGATTATCTTAGAGTACTTGGATATTTTGAACGCGACCGTGCTCGAGCAGGGACAGCTTTTGGTCAACCCGGATCGGGTATCCGGCCGGCAGATGCGAGCGTGTTTGTCGATGCACAAGGTGCCAGTCTAGATGCCTTCGTATTTGTCGACGACGGCAATATTAATCGATATCCAGCCAGCCCAGCTACGGATGCGCCGTCGGGCGATACGGCTAATGCGCTTACGGCCAACGAAGTTCAGATCATATTGAATGAAGCAATCAATCTCGCGAACGAGTCAAGAGCCCAGATTCGGGTACCCGTTGGTACTCAGGCAAGAGTAACTGTTTCTGTTGTTGACACGAGCGGTGAGATTTTAGGGATGGGTAGAACCCGAGACGGACCCGTATTCGGTGCAGATGTCTCTTTACAAAAAGCACGAACAGCTACTTTCTTTTCTGGCACCGGACGCAACGATAGCGGCGCGCCTGCTGATATTCTTCGAGGCTTTCCGGATACGCTATATATAAATAGTGATCTAGCACTATTGGATACACCCCGGCCAAGTTTTTCGAGATATGTGCTCGACGCACAGTTATTTCTGGGCAACGCTGACGCCCTAGAAAGCACCGGTACCTCAGTCGCCTTCTCAGACAGAGCCGGTGGCAACCTTTCTCGACCGCATTATCCTGATGGTCCAACAACGGGCCCACCGGGTCCCTTCAGTAAACCTGAAGGGCAATGGAGTGTTTTTAGTGTCGGTTTGCAACTGGACCTCGTTTATAACTCTCTTATTCAGCATGTTGCTTTTGTTGCTGGGCTGGTAGACGACGACGTTGAACAAAATTGTGTCGGTAACACGGGTCTTGCGCAAGCACCCGATGTTGCATTTGAAATTGTAGGGCAGGTGCCTAATCTAGCGAACGGTATTCAGATTTTTCCAGGTAGTGTGCCGATTTACCGGGGCGATGTTCTCGTCGGTGGTATTGGCGTATCCGGCGACGGGGTTGACCAAGACGATATGATCTCCTTCCTTGGTTTGCATCGGGCTGGCTTAAGGCTCGGTACCGGCATTCGTAACGCACCGCCGGAGATACGCGCCGATAATATCGTGATACCGGGACAGAGCTCGAGGCTGCGGTATGTGAATTGCCCTCAAACTCCGTTTATCGACAACAATGATACCGAGGTATGCAATGGCATCTAAACTCGGTGGTCTGATAACACCTTTAGCACTAGCGCTAGTTGCCAGTGGTGTACTAGTAGACAGCGAGATGGCTGCTGCTGATGATGGCGTGGCGCCGGCGGACACCTACTGTGATTCAGGACAGCAATCCAATAGACGCAGACCAGGCAGAGACTCAAGCCAAAATAGTCGTGTTGACAAGTACAAGTTGCCGATGTGTGAAACAATTTCAGATTCAGATGTTGAACCCTGGTTCGACAGGATTGACTTGGGTCCGCCCATTCCTGATCGATGGAGAATTGTTGAGTCTATTGGTATTGAGACTAACCTTTGGGACCCTTACAACGGACACAATCCACTAAAAGGCGACATGCCTGTATGGGGTGATGACTGGTTTTATAGCGTTATAGCAATCAGCGATACGATTGTTGAGCCGAGGCGTTTCCCAATTCCTGTTGGTACTGCGACGACGACAAGAAGCGGTAGCTTAGACACTATTGGTTCCGGCGAAACCCTTATTCTTGCTGAGACTTTGATCATCGAGAATGTGTTTTATAAGGGTGACACTATTTACCGCCCACCTGACTGGGAGATACGTTTTACGCCAGCCTTTAATATCAATCAGGTGCATGCAGATGAGAAAGGTATCTTGGATGTCGACCCTGATAAAGGCGGTCGATCAGGCAGAAAAAGAACAGACTCGTTCGTGGGTATTCAAGCCTTATTTGTTGATAAACACCTGCGGAATGTTTCAGATCGGTATGATTTCGATAGTCTTCGGGTCGGCATTCAGCCGTTTTCATCTGACTTTCGTGGTTTTCTGTTTCAAGATTCGCAGCTTGGTGTACGACTCTTCGGCACACGCAACAACAATATTTTCCAATATAACCTCGCTTGGTTTAGGCGTCTTGAGAAGGACACGAACAGCGGCTTGAATGACGTTACACAGTCGATCAGAGATGATGATGTGTTTACCGCCAATTTGTTTTGGCAAGACCTGTTTAAAAAGGGCTTTATCTCTCAGTTTTCTGTGACACATAATAGAAACCGTGAAAAAGGTCAGATCGATTATGACAAGAACGGCTTTATTATTAGACCTTCCTCATTGTTTGAGGAGCGCTTTGCGCGTGATTACGATGTAACCTATTTTGGTTATAGCGGCGACGGTCATATAGATCGAGTAAATCTAACGACGTCTATCTACTACGCTTACGGCGAGCAAACCAGTGCACGATTTAAGTCTGAAGAAGAACGGATCGATGCCTATTTCTTCGCAATCGAAGGTTCAATGGACTTTGATTGGTTTCGCCCGAAACTTTCCTTCTTGTATGCATCTGGCGATGACGATCCGTTTGACGATGAGGCTAATGGATTTGATGCAATTTTTGAAAACCCTCAATTTGCCGGCGCAGATACCAGTTTCATGATTCGACAAAACGTACCGCTTATTGGTGGTGGTGGTGTGGCGCTAATGGGTCGAAATGGCATTTTGCCCTCACTGCGTCCAAGTAAAGAGCAAGGCCAATCTAATTTTATTAACCCCGGTATTTTCCTGCTAGGTGTCGGTGCCGATGCCGATGTGTTGCCCCAATTGCGTCTCTCATTTAATTGGAACTATCTGATGTTTGATAGCACAGAAGTACTTGAGGCTGTCCGGCAACAAGGAACGATTGACGAGGCTTTAGGTCATGACGTATCGGTATCAGCAATCTGGCGTCCATTCATGTCGCAAAATGTTGTTATAAGATTATCTGCAGCGGGCTTGTTAGGCGCCGATGGTTTTGATGACCTATATGGCAATGAGGCAAAGACGCCTTATTCAGTGTTAGCCAATATTACTTTGATGTATTAACAAATGATAAATTTTGAGTGGTCAATGATAGATAAGGAATTGAAACGGCTTGCGACTGTGAGTGTGGCGCTAAGCCTATTGCTTATTAGCTTCGGCACGCTAGCATCCAGTGCGAACGGTCCTTATGTAGAACGTCAATATGATCCTACCCCACCTGCCCCTAGGACACAGTCAGTCGCTTCGGCTGATGAGAAAAGCGCAGGTTGTTTGTCTTGTCATACGGATACAGATAGCAAAAGTATGCACGAAAGCCCAGGGGTCATCCTTGGGTGTACAGATTGTCACGGTGGAAACGCTGATGTGTTCTTCCATGAAGGAGAAGATGAGTTACACAGCTTAGAGGAAGCACATGTGCTGCCTAGCTATCCATCTGATTGGAACTTTCCGCACAGTGCAAACCCAAGTGGCAGCTACACACTGCTAAATAGGGAAGCTAAAGAGTTTGTTCGGTTTGTAAACCCATCTGATCTGCGCGTTGCTGAGGACTCTTGTGGCGCTTGTCACTTATCGACTGTGCAAGCGGCTAAACGAAGCATTATGGCTTCAGGCGCCCTGCTCTATGGTGCGGCGAGTTACGCAAATGGCATCCTGCCATATAAGAAATATATCTTGGGTGAAGCTTATGATGAAGATGGTGGTGCCAACGCTATTCAGGGACCGCCGTTAGCAAACCCGGATAAAGCATGGGAGGAACACGGCGTATTGCCAATTTTGTATCCTCTGCCGAAGTGGGAAAATGTGCCGCCCGGTGATGTTTTTAGGGTGTTCGAGCGCGGTGGCCGCAATTTAACGAACCTATTCCCCGAAACAGGTTTACCAAACTCGTTGGGGTTATTGCAGCGATTAGAAGAGCCTGGTCGTCCCGACTTTAGACAATCAAATCGTGGTCCAGGCACTGGCGGGCGAATTTCTGTGCCTGTTTTGAATCTGCACAAAACACGCTTGAACGATCCTCTCATGTGGTTTTTGGGCACCAATGATAATCCAGGCGACTATCGAACCAGTGGCTGTGGCGCATGTCATGTGGTGTATGCAAATGACCGTGACCCTCGTCATTCAGGGCCTTACGCAGAAGTTGGGCATACCGGTCTGACTAAAACTGTCGATCCGACCATTTCAAAGAAAGAAGAGGGACACCCAATAAAGCACTCATTCACGAGAGCAATACCGACAGCGCAATGTATGTCCTGCCATATGCATCAACCGAATATGTTCGTTAATACATTTCTTGGCTACACGATGTGGGATTACGAATCGGATGCACCTTCAATGTTTCCAAAGGAACAGAAATATCCTACCGACCATGAAATTTATGAAGCTAGCCTTACCAATCCAGAGGCAGCTGCTGCGCGAGGGCTCTGGTCTGATCAAGAGTTTTTAAGGAACGTCTCTGACCTGAATCCGACCTTGGAGAATACCCAGTTTGCAGATTATCACGGTCATGGCTGGAATTTTCGAGCGGTGTTTAAAAAGGATCGTAAAGGAAATCTTTTAGACAAAGACGATGTGATTGTTGAGCCAGATGATCCCGAAAAATTTGACAAGGCAGTGC
Organism: Pseudomonadales bacterium; assembly: GCA_029251375.1. Taxonomy (GTDB): domain Bacteria; phylum Pseudomonadota; class Gammaproteobacteria; order Pseudomonadales; family Azotimanducaceae; genus JAHRVQ01. The sequence continues at coordinate 243,101 of JAQXDL010000049.1, forward strand.
ATATGTCTTCTATCCATTTGGATGTCGGTATGCATTGTGTCGATTGCCATTTCTCGCAAGATAGCCACGGTAATGGTCATATATACGGTGAAGTTGCCAACGCGGTCGAAATCGATTGCGTCGATTGTCATGGCACTGCAAACGAGTATCCGACGTTGAGAACATCGGGGCCCGCAGCACCACCAGGTGGTACGGACTTAAGTTTGATCCGAAATCCTGATGGCAAACCTCGATTCTCGTGGCGCGAAGGTAAATTGTTTCAGCGCAGCTTGCTTTGGCCGGACCGTGAATGGGAAATGTCGATGGTTAAAGACGCGGTTAATCCAGAACATGAAACCTATAACCCAAAAGCCGCTAGAGCGAAAACCATGAAGCGTGATTCCTCTGTCCAGACCTGGGGGCCAGAAGTCGCTGCTGAAGAGCGGGCACATGGCTACGACTCGATGGAATGTTATACATGTCACCAGTCGTGGACAACCAGCTGTGGTGGTTGTCATTTACCTATTGAAGCTAATTGGAAAACTGAACGAAACCACTACGAAGGCGGCGAAACAAGAAACTATGCCAGCTATAACCCTCAAGTCGTTCGCGACCAGATCTTTATGTTGGGACGTAGAGGGAAAATTAACGGCGGGCGAATAGCGCCGTTGAGATCAACTTCTGCGCTGGTATTGTCTTCGACCAATGCCAATCGTGAGAAAATTTACGTCCAGCAACCACCAATATCCTCGGCTGGTTATAGCTCGCAGGCAATTAATCCGCACTTTGCCCATACAGTGAGGAAAACCGAAACGAGAGTTTGTTCAGATTGTCACCTCGACGAATCTAGCAATAACAACGCCATTATGGCGCAGACTCTAGGGTTCGGAACTGATTTTATCGACTTCGTTGGCTACCATGCTTATCTCGGTGCAGAAGGCTCCGTTGAGGCTGTCCAAGTTACCGAATGGGATGAGCCTCAGGCGGTTATTGGCAGTTATCTGCAGAAGTATGTCTATCCCGATTACTATGCCGCCCACAAAGAACGAGATGAAGAGCTGACGACAGGTTACAGTCATGGCTCAGGCACGGTAGGCTGCATCCAACTTCGTGGGGAGTATCTGTTTGCAGCGGCAGGTGAGAAAGGCTTGATTGTCTATGATGTTGCATCGATCGCTAATAAGGGTGTGAGTCAGCGTATTATTACTGCGCCCGCATCAAAGCTTGGGCAAGATACGAATATCAAGTCAGAGAATGCTACCTGTGTTTCGTTATCGACAACCCAACCTGTTGCACCCGATAAAAACGTAGGTGAACTGATGCGGGACGTCAATCAGGAGCGACCAACTCACCCAATCTATAAGTACGCCATAATTACCGACTCCGTCGAAGGACTAATTTTGTCAGACATGGGTACCTTGACTGACCTCGAACCAAGAAATAATTTTCTTGAACGTGCTGTTACGTGGAATGAAGATGGTGTGCTTGATGGTGCGCGACACATTGCAATGGGCGGTCACATGGCTTATGTCGCGGTGACGGATGGAATAGCGATTGTCGATCTGGATGACCCTTTGCAACCTGTTTACATCAAGACCGTACCTATCGATGGCGCGAGAAGTGTTGTGCAACAATTCAGGTTCCTATTCGTTACACACGATGAAGGTCTAAGCGTTATTGATATCACGGATATTGAAAAAGCCTTCGTTATCGCGGACAACACGATCGAGATGAAAGAAGCACATAATGTCTTTGTCGCTCGGACCTATGCCTATGTCGCAGCAGGTAAGGAAGGTTTAATTATTGTTGATATTGAAGATCCGACAAGTATGAAGGTTTACGAGACGTTCACGGACAATATTGTTGATGCGCGAGACGTTGTTGTTGCGACGACGAATGCAAGTCTAATGGGCTATGTCGCAGACGGAGAAGCCGGCTTAAAAGTGATACAGCTAACTGCTCCAGATAGCCAACCTCGGTTCTATGGTTTTAGTCCTGAGCCGAAGCCAGAAACGATCGCTCATTACACGACAAAGAAACCTGTTATATCGCTTTCTCGAGGTCTCGAGCGAGATCGTGCAGTCGATGAAACCGGCGGACAGGTTGCGGTTTTCAGTAGAGTTGGGTCGGGACCTTTATTACCCGAAGATATGCGGCAATTATATTTGGATAAAGACGGCAAACCTTGGTTTGTTAATGACACGCCAAAAGAGAAACAGGCAGAGTGATGAGAAAACTATTTGTTAGGCTGATAGGTTACGGCTCGGTGTTATTCGCTTCGGCAATGGCTGTTGCAAGCACCGAGTTGCCGCAATATGCGCAGGATGAACACATTGGCGTTGCAACTTGTGCATCGGGTGTTTGTCACGGGTCGGTGCGAGGTAGAGATGCTACTTCAGTTCTGCAAAATGAATATGTTGTCTGGAGTCGAATGGATAGACATCGCATTGCCTACCAAACCTTACTGACACCTGAATCAAAAAATATTGCGACGAAGCTTGGCATTGGCAAAGCCCATGAAGCCAAAATATGCCTTGATTGTCATGCCGATAATGTTGCGATTGAAAAACGCGGTGAAAAGTTCCAAATAGAAGATGGTGTCGGTTGCGAGGCTTGTCATGGCGGTGCGCAGCGGTACATTTCATCGCATGTTGATGTTGATAGTAATCATAGTGCAAACCTCAGTGCCGGTTTGTACCCAACCGATCAACCTAAAGAACGTGCTGAGCTATGTTTATCCTGCCATTTAGGCAATGGGGAGAAGATGGCTACTCACGATATTATGGGCGCAGGGCATCCGCGCATATCGTTCGAGCTAGACACATTCGGTGCATTGCAACCGCCACATTATGTTGTTGACGATGATTACAAGGCTGAAAAATGGCACGGTAGTCAAATCGATTTGTGGGCTATTGGACAAGTGACCGCTGCAAAACAAACATTGGCGTTGATAGATGATCGTTTGGAGCAAGGTGGTCTATTTCCTGAGATTGCTTTATTTGATTGTCATGCTTGTCACCATTCGATGTCAGAAAAGCGCTGGGTTGCTTCTGAACGGTCTGCCTTACCACCAGGTGCAGTTCGTCTAAATGACGCTAACTTTGTCATATTGTTAGCAATAGCAGAAGTCATGGCTGATGGTTCTGACGTAGCATTAACGAGTGAACTAAAGACGCTCCATCTCGCTGTAAACAACAATGGTAATTATTCCGCTAGCATTGCTGCGCTGACGGCGACACTGGAAAAAGTGCACAACAAGTTAGCTTCAATGGATTTTTCCAATAGCGCTGAAGAGCTCATCGAAGCCATGATCCGAGGTACCATTGCAGGTAACCTCACGGACTATGTTGTTGCAGAGCAGGCCATTATGGCAATTGATATGTTGCTTGAGTACCGAGGTGTTAGGGAAGATTACTCTCAATGGCTCGATCAGGTTTATAGCACATTGCAGGATGAAGATAATTTTTCACCCGAGGCTTACATCGATTCGATGCGTCGGTTCGGAGCCTGAGTTTTGTCCAGTCCAGAGTAGTCTCTCTAGTTGCCCTTATTGGCATCCTGCTACTTTATTTGAGTTCTATGCCTTTGAGTATAACGCTGGAAGATGCTGGGTTATTTCAAATGGTGTGTCATCTAGGTGGGCTTAGCCATCCGCCTGGATACCCCTTGTTCACGACTTTCTGCCAGTCGTTTGTCTTATTACCCTTGCAAAAGCTGATCGCTGGCAACCTTGTTTCTGTTCTGTTTGCTCTTTGTGCGTTGCTTGTTCTCTACCAGGTTGTACTGTCTTTAACACAGGATACCAGTGCTGCTCTGTTAGCGATGATCCTGTACGGCCTAAGCGTCACATTTTGGTCTCAAGCCATCATTATAGAAGTATACAGTTTGGCTGTGCTTCTATTCCTCGTCAGTTTTTTGTGCTTAGTTAGCTACACAAAAACGCATCGACTCAGATACTTTTATCTGTGGATTTTTTTTAGTGGATTGTCTCTGTCAAATCATTGGCCACTGTTCATACTGTCGTCGATTGGATGTCTATTCTTACTGTACGAATCTCGCCGCGCATGGATAGCGCAAATTCGCCGACCGTTAACGTGGGCGATCAGCCTTGCGATGTTAACCGCGGGGCTATCGCCCTATGCCGTTTTGATTCTAACGAAGCAACCGGAGATATCCCTCGTCGGGTCGATTGATTCAGGTGAGGCGTTCTTAGATTATGTTTTTAGACGTTACTATTCGGACACACAATTAGGCAGCACGGCGTCAGACAAACTTGGCTTCTTAGGTTGGATGTCGAGCTATTCTTTTCAGCAACTGACCTGGGTTGGTTTGCCTTTTGTGCTGTGGGGCTTACTTCGATCTTTTTCGACACTGGGCAGAAACTATGCGCTATCGCTGGTTGGGGTTTTTGTCGGCTCGAGTTTCTTGTTGGTATTGTTGATCGACTTCAAATTTGAGTCGCGTTTGCTCGCTAGCTTTAAGCCCTATCCAATTATTGCATACATGGCGATAGCGATCTGGTTTGCACTGGGATGGCGTGATTTCGTTTCACGGTTTGATATCGCTAAAATTTACAAAGTTTTGTTGTTGCTGGCCATTATATTGATGATCAGCGTGACTAATTTTCAAAAAGTAGACCGATCGACAATGAACATTGCTGATCAGTATGGGCGAGTTGTACTGAACTCAATGCCTAAAGACGCGATTTTGTTTCTTCATGGTGACGTTCAGGTAGGTCCGATTGGCTATTTGAATCGGGTCGAACAATTGAGGCCTGACGTCACGCTTTATAATTGGAATGGATTAGTTTTCAGTAACAGGTTGGTTTCTGCGCAGACACCGATGAAATCTAGAGATGAAATTATCACTGAATTTCTGTTGACGACTGATCGTCCGGTATTTTCGATTGATGGTCGGCTTAATGTGACGACTAATTACGGACTCTATTATGGTTATTCAAGTCTGAGTAACCCGCAAGCACGTTATGTATTCATTCCTGAAGTTGAGTTGTTTATCGATGGCTTGCTGGCGAGTCTATTGAACAACGAAATTCGTGATACCCACGAGATTGTGTTTACTCAGCAACTGATTCGTATTTATGCTCAACTGTATGCAGACTTCAGCATTAACTATGGTAGTGGTCGGCTCAGTCAAAGCCAGCAAGCTCGTTTTGCGGCGATGCAGGAGACATTTCAAGGTAAGCTTGGTACGTTGGATGCCGTATTTCTAAGAGAGCCTATCGAGCGGTTTGACACTGTTGCCATACTTTCACTTATTCATGCAGCGGTGGCGCAGATAGAGCCTCAATTTTCAAAAAGAAGTATTGCGAGCCTATATCAATATCATGCGGATACGTTAAAACTTATGTCTAACCCGACCAACAGAGAAGAGATGACGGCGCTGTATCTTAATTCGATAGAGGTGATGCCAACTCGAACAAACCCTAGTACATGTAAATACTTCGCAGTATCGAGTGAGTCGGAACGGTTAGCCGCGGGATATCCTTCAAGTTTCTTTAGAGAATGTCACTAGTGCTCAGCATTGTAGTCCCGACATATATGGAAGCGGATAATCTCCCGGCATTAGCACAGCGAATCGATCATGTGCTGAGTGCTAGCGGGCATCACTACGAGATTCTCATTGCTGACGATCATTCGAGCGACGAGACCGGCAGTGTCTGTGAGGAACTCAGTCATCGTTACCCGCTGCGATTAGTGTTACCAGGAGACAGGGCGCGGGATCTGTCGTTGTCAGTCCTCGACGGTATTGCGGCTGCGACGAGTGACGAAATTCTTGTGATGGATGCGGATCTTTCGCATCCACCTGAAATGATCCCAACTATGCTTGAATGTTTACGGGAACAGGGCGAGGCTTTCATTATAGGAAGCCGCTATGTTGGAGGCGGCAGCTTTGATCGAGATTGGAGTTTGTGGCGTTTTCTAAATTCACATATCGCAACGTTGATAGCCCGCCCACTAATTAGCTGCTCAGACCCCATGTCCGGTTTCTTCATGTTTAATAAAACGATGGTAGAAACCCAGAGTTTGAACCCCATAGGATACAAAATTGGCTTAGAGATCGCCGTCAGGAGCGGATTCAAATCGATTGTTGAGTTGCCTATCGATTTCAAAGACCGAGAGATTGGTGAGAGCAAGATGGATCTTGGACAGCAGTTTAAGTATTTGCGACATCTTCGAAGACTCTATTTACATAAGTTTGGTAGCGTCGCCGAGTTTTTCCATTTCGGTGCCGTCGGTGCCAGTGGCTTCCTTATTGATGTGTTTTTTTATTATCTTTTACAATCATTCGGTGTCTCTCATCTGGTCTCCAGAGCTATTTCGTTTTGGCCTGCTGTCAGTTGGAATTGGGCGCTGAATCGGCTTACGACATTTGGCGAACGTGCAAAACGACCCAAAGCGAGACAGTGGTTCGAATTTGTCGCATCTAGCTTGGTTGGCTTTGCGATAAACTACGGGGCATATGTGTTGTTAACGACTCAGTTCGTCTTTTTTGATGAATACCGCCTTCTAGCCCTGCTGGCAGGCGTTGCGTTTGCGAGCCTATTCAATTTCACGGCTTCAACGCTGTTTGTATATAGTGACAAACGAAACACTTAGGAAATCATTATGTGGTTAAAAAACCTGAATATTTGGGATGGCGAGTCTGATGAGTTGATTGCAGCTAATGCAATCAAGATTGACCACAATGAAATTGCCGCGATAACTGATTCGTCCGTGCAGGTAGAAGAGGATGAACAGGTTCACGATTTACAAGGTCTTTACTGCATTCCGGGCTTAATCGATGCGCATGTGCATATGTGTCTAAACCCGGTTTTGAAAGACCCTCTTGAGCAAGACAAACCGAATGATGCGGTGATCATCTCTGAAATGACAGAGCGAGCCGAGCAGATGTTAGCCGCGGGCATTACTACGGCGAGGGATTTGGGGGGTGGCAATTGGTTAGAGCTTGAGTTGCGCGACCAAATTAATTGCGGTGAAGTGATCGGCACACGACTCATTTGCTCCGGTCAGCCGATTACTTCCGTGGGTGGTCATTGTTACTTCTGGGGCGGCGAGGCAACGGATGCGACAGATGCTCTAGGTGTTATTAAAAGACAGATTAGCCATGGTGTTGATCTAATCAAGGTGATGGCAACAGGTGGAACTATTACTAAAGGCTCGACGCCGTCTAACGCCCAGTTTGATGCTGATGTCTTAAAGACAATTGTTGACGAGGCGACGGCAAATGATTTCCATGTCGCCGCACATTGCCATGGTACTGCAGGTATAAAAAATGCGACGGTAGCGGGGGTCAAAACGATTGAGCACTGCTCATGGGTAAATGAAGACGGTTGGGGTCGAGGTTATGACGCGGAGGTTGTGGAACAGATGCGTGCTAAGGATATCGTGGTTTCGCCGACGATTAATGCGGGTTGGAAGAGGTACATCGGATCAAAGCAATTTGAGTCCTTGGTAAAAGGTAATTATACCAAGATGCGAGAAGCCGGCATAAAACTTATTGCATCAACCGATGCTGGAATTCCTAACGTTTTTCATCATGATCTGCCGAAGGCTATTCCAGTGTTTGCTCATTTCGCTGGTCTCTCAAATGCCGGTGCGCTTCGAGCGGCGACAAGTGATTGTGCCGAAGCAATAGGTCTGGCTGCAGTTGTTGGCAAAGTTGCTGTTGGTCTTGAGGCTGATCTGGTTTTTTATAAAGAAAACCCACTCAACGACCTTGAGGTATTAGCAAGACCTGTCAAAGTCATGAGTAGAGGACGGTTAATCGATGTTGCTGACTGAGTGCAGCGATCACAAACCGTTTAAACGAGGTTAGCTGATCAATGTTTAACATTTCGCATCGGTTCCAATATCACCAAATCGTTTGATTTACGACTGATCACAGAGTTGGAACCAAAAATACAAAAATACAAAAATACAAAAATATAATTTAAATGGACAAGATAAATGAAAGACATCTTTGATTTGAGTGGCAAAGTAGCTGTAGTCACAGGTTCGACGAAAGGTATTGGTCGGGCTATTGCAACCCAGATGGCTTATCACGGTGCAACGGTTGTGATTTCAAGCCGTAAGGCCGATGCATGCGAGCAAGTCGCTGGTGAGATAAATCAAGAGGTCGGCCCTGATAGGGGCGCGGCGATTCCGATTGCTTGCCATATTGGATATAAAGAGCAACTTCAAGCGTTGGTCGATCAAACTAAGTCTCAAGTTGGTGAGATTGACATTCTTGTTTGCAATGCGGCGGTTAACCCCTTCTACGGTTCGATGCAGGATATCCCTGATACGGCCTTCGACAAGATTCTCGATTCCAATATCAAATCTAATCATTGGCTTTGTCAGATGGTTATCCCTGACATGGTTAAAAGGCAGGATGGCGTGATCATTATCGTTTCTTCTATTGGCGGACTGCTTGGCAGTGGCGACTTGGGCACGTACTCGATATCCAAAGCGGCGGACATGCAACTGGCTAGAAATATTGCGGTCGAGTTTGGACCGGATAATATTCGCGCCAACGCAATAGCGCCTGGTTTAGTGCGAACTGATTTTGCTCGTGCTTTGTGGGAAGACCCAGACAATCTCAAGAAACGTACTGATCACAGTTCGCTGCGGCGAATTGGTGAGCCGGATGAAATTGCGGGCACAGCGGTTATGCTCGCTTCCGCCGCAGGAAACTTTTTGACAGGACAAACCCTTGTCATTGATGGTGGAAGATAAAAGTAATTTCATCGTTTTCGAGTGTAAGTTATTGAATCAAAGGCTAATTGGTAGAAAAGGTTCGATAATCTGTTTAGTATGCAAATCTCTTGACGGTAAGGATCCATAAGGTTGAACAGGCGGCATTTTCTCAAGTTTCTCTCTGTTGGCACGGTAGCTTCGATGGCTGGCGAGTTAGCATTGCGTGGCAATGATGATTTTCTGCCGGTCGTCTACGAAGATATGTCGACAAGTCCAGCCGAGATGCTCAGATCGATTCAATTTATGAAATCTCAAACGCCGGATGCAAAAAGTTTCTTGTTGGCGTTTCAGAATCATGATTCAGTTGTTGTTTCAGCTCCCGACAATCATGGTAGCTATAAGAAAAAGATGGATAACTTTGAGCATGCTCATCACGAAGACGTCTTTCTAGCTGCGGATAAGCATCAACTTTTGGTTAATACTTTCAAACGACTGGACCGAGTACAAAACCTCGTCGGGCATGGCAACTTCAACGTGTTGAGTTTTGACGAGATGATAGGTCACAGCAAACATTATGAAAGTGTCGGTAGGTTCAAACCGGAAGAAATTGAGTTTCTCGAAGAGACCTTCTCAGATAACGTCATGCGATTCGGTTTCTATGGCGAGCGAGTGACAGACGAAATCACAGCCATCGTTGCAGGCAATGAACGTATAAAGGTTCCAAGCACTGGTCATTACCTATTTAAAGGCGACTCATTAAACCTATATAAGAAAGTTCGGCGTGATCTAGGTGACAATGTTGTTCTTACCTCCGGCATCAGAAGTGTTGTTAAGCAGTCACACCTATTCATGGCGAAAACGATACAGTCACGTGGTAACTTGTCGAAGGCTTCTCGTAGTTTAGCGCCGCCGGGACATAGCTTTCATGGCGTGGGTGATTTTGATGTTGGTAAAGTTGGCTTTGGAACAAAAAATTTCTCTGCGGAATTTGCGCAAACTGATGAGTTTAAGAAACTCGTTGATCTTGGTTATGTCGCGATGAGATATCCGAAAGAAAACCTATTAGGGGTTAGGTTCGAGCCCTGGCACATTAAAGTCGCCTAGCTACGCGAGTGATTAAAGCCATTTATTGGTTATAACATTCGCTATCAACACAAATCCTAAGAAAAAATACGCAAGCGCATATCTTCTAGATAGCAAAATGTTTAGCTTGTGGATATCTAGTAAAAACTCTAATCGTCTTTCGTCCAAAGCAGATAACAATGACAGATAGAAGCTTCTGTCATTGCGAACCTCGTTTCCTATCCAAAAGCATATCGCAGCAAGCCAGATATAGAACATCATTGCAATATCATCGACGGCAGGTGAGAAAAGCAAATACATATAACAAGCAATGACCAGCGGCAGGATCGCCAGCTGATAAGCGCGAATTTCGACATTCACACTTTTTGACGTTACATCGCCATTCAGAGACACAAATCTAACGTGTAACGACGGTCCCAAAATGATCAATAGGATTATACTAGCCCAGCCAATGAACTTTATAACTTGTAAGAGGTGGGGCTGAGGCTGGTCGTCCAATAGACTGGTAACCAACAGTAGGCAAAAACCAACTAGGGTTGTGGTAAGGGTTAGATAGCCCGCTAATCTGAGTCTGGATTCTAAAACTGGTTTGCTAAAACCCGCTTCAACGAGTATTGACGACAGTAAGATAAGCAGACCGGCAACCAATAGACTCACTAAACCGTTGTAGGTTGAGCTAGTTATGTCGCTAAAACTGAAATTTGTAAGGCTAGCGCCTATGCCTATAACAATCAGCGCGTAAATACATATCGGTGCTATTTTTGCTCTAATAGGAGTCTTTGGCTTACGCCAATCGATAGACGAGCGGAGCGATTTTAATTGATTTCTACCGAGTCCTGACGCGATACCAAGAACCCGTTCAGAGCCAATAGGCTCAACGTTTTCGCGATAGATGACGATTTTTTCTGCCCGTTTTGGTCCAATGTGATTCAATACTTGGAGCTCTTGGGCTGTTGCCTCATTTATAGTAATCAGGGAAGATGCCTCATCGGACATAGATTGCACATTTCAATCATACACATTTGTCGTGTGTGGGGGGAGCTGGCCAAAAATCCGATCTGATGATATTGCTAATCGAAGTGTCAGTAATTACAGTAATTTGGCAAAAAAATGATATGTCGGAAGTCTACAATGCTCGAATGTAGAGTAAGACTCTTACGCAAGACCCATACTTTTTAAAGGAGAACGATTGGTGAAAGACACAACGAATCAGACAGAGTCTAAGTGGTGGTCAAAACTTTTGTTGGTAGGCGCTGGAATTTCTGTGTTCTTACTGCTGGTTGGTCCACTCGGATATAAATTTGGTGGCGCGCCGTTACCGGCTTCTCTAATTTCATTGTTGGTTGCTTTAGTTAGCGCAGCTTTAGTGTTAGTCGCGTCGCTTGTTATGTTGATTGTTGCTGCGAAAAACCATTTGTTGGCAGAGAGAAATCAGTTGTTAGTCGCGATTGTAGTGAGTTTGATTCCGATCGTTCTAATGGCGCCACAACTGATAAAGGCGAATTCTGTTCCTCCGATTCATGATATATCAACTGATACGAGTGAGCCGCCGATGTTTTTTGCTGTTGTGCCGCTGCGTAAAGATGCGCCTAACAGCCTCAAATATGAATTGGATGGAACAAAAGAGAATCTGGCTAAAACTCAACGGGCAGCTTATCCAGACCTTGCGCCGCTAACAACTGCCATGACCGTAGCCGACGCAGCTGCGCGTGCCGAAGCAGTGCTTGTTGATATGGGACTTGAGGTTATCAGCGTCAATAAGGTTACTGGGATCGTAGAGGCGACAGCGACGACATTTTGGTTTGGCTTTAAAGATGACCTAGTGGTACGAATTCGCAAGACTGAGGCAGGGGCTAAATTAGACCTTAGGTCTGTTTCAAGGGTTGGTCAAAGTGACATCGGTGCTAACGCCGCGAGAATTCAGACATTTATTGCGAATTTCTAATGCAAGCCAGTAAACGTTACAGTTAAAACGCTAGCTGTAACGTTGATCTTGCCGATGGAGAATAGGCTTATTTTAGCTTTTCATTGAGTATCTCATTGACCTGCTGTGGATTAGCCTTACCCTGCGTCTCCTTCATCACTTGACCAACAAAGAAGCCCATTAGCTTGGTTTTTCCCGCTCGAAACTGTTCTGTCTGTTTCGGATTTTCAGAAATAATTCTATCAATGAGTGGCTCAAGAGAACTACTATCTGATACCTGCGTTAAGCCTTGTTCTTCGATATAGTCAGCGGCAGATTTTGTTTCACCCCGCCATAATGCTTCAAACACTGTCTTGGCGATTTTACCGGATATGGAATTGTCGGCGATTTTAGTAATAATCGTACCGAGTTGATCCGCAGTAACCGGTGAGTTTTCGATGCTGACATTGTCTTTATTGAGCTGTGCGAGCAGTTCAACCCTGACCCAATTGTTGGCTAACTTGGCATCACCGCCGGAACGAACGACCTCTTCAAAATAGTCAGCAAGCGGAATGTTGGCAGCCAGTGAAAGCGCGTCCGGTTGACTCAACTGATATTGCTCAACAAATCGATCTGATTTAGCGCCAGTGAGTTCCGGCATTTCGAGACGAATGGCTTCAATATAGGCGTCGTCGATCTCGACCGGTAATAAGTCCGGTTCTGGGAAATAGCGATAATCTGTGGCCGTTTCCTTACTTCGCATTGGGCGCGTTTCGCCTTTAACAGAGTCGTAGAGTCGCGTTTCCTGCCTAACCGTTTGGCCTGATTCAAGCACTTGAATTTGCCGCTCGATTTCGTACTCGATCGCCTGCTCAAGGAACTTGAACGAGTTTACATTTTTCGTTTCAGTACGCGTACCGAGTTCAATCGTGCCTACCGGTCTAACAGAGACATTGGCATCACAGCGTAAAGAGCCCTGAGACATTTCGCCATCAGACACGCCGAGATAAGTAACGAGTTGATGAATATAGCGTGCATAGGCAACAGCTTCTTCAGAAGAAAACATTTCAGGTTCTGACACAATTTCCAGCAACGGCGTGCCGGCCCGGTTTAAATCAATACCGGTTTGATTGTGAAAGTTTTCATGTAAGGACTTACCTGCATCCTCTTCCAAGTGCGCGCGGGTAAGATTGATGGTTTTTGTGCCGCCGGAAGGCAACTCGACGGTGACTTGACCGTTTTCAACGATTGGCAGATCGAGCTGCGTAATTTGATAGCCTTTGGGTGAGTCAGGGTAGAAGTAGTTTTTACGATCAAAAACAGATCGGCGGTTAATGTTTGCGCCAACAGCGAGTCCAAAAGTGATGGCTTTTTTATAAACTTCTTTGTTAACAACAGGCAGCACGCCTGGCAGTCCCAGATCAATGGCGCTTGCTTGAACGTTGGGTTCGGCGCCGAACGCAGTACTTGAGCCAGAGAAAATTTTTGATTTGGTTTTTAACTGCGTATGTATTTCCAAGCCAATGACGACTTCCCAATCTGCACGACTCATGTTGTAGCCTCCGGGGTTAGTCGATGCCAGTCAGACTCGAGTTGGAATTGATGTGCCAAGTTTAGAATTCGGCCTTCATCGAAGTAGTTGCCAATAATCTGCAAACCAAACGGCAATCCTGCCTCCATACCAACGGGGAATGAACCTGCAGGCAGTCCGGCTAGGTTGCTGGTGATTGTGTAGATGTCCTGCAGATACATTGAAATAGGGTCGGATGTCTTCTCACCTAGACTGAATGCGGTTGATGGCGTCGTTGGACCGATGATAAGGTCGACCTGTTCGAACGCTTGGGCAAAGTCGTTTTTGATTAGTCGTCTGATCTGCTGAGCTTTCTTATAGTAGGCGTCATAGTATCCCGCCGACAACGCAAAACTGCCGACCATAATTCGCTGTTTGACCTCATCTCCGAGGCCTTCGCTTCGACTTCTTTTGTAGAGGTCCTCTAGATCGACGGGGTCTTCGCATCGATAGCCATACCTAACACCATCATATCGTGACAGGTTGGCCGAAGCTTCCGCCGGTGCAATAACATAATATGCGGGAATTGCATGTTTACTAGAGGGTAAGCTTACCTCAACTATTTCGGCGCCTTGTGCTTCAAATTGTCGTAACGCAGTCTGAATCGCCGTTTCGATTTTGGGATCTAGGCCGTCGCCAAAGTACTCTTTGCAAAAACCGAGTTTGAGACCTTTTAAGGGTTGGTTAAGGCTTTGTGTATAGTCCGGTACCGTTTGATTGGCGCTGGTTGAGTCTTTCTCATCGTAGCCAGCCATAACATTTAACAAAATTGCCGCGTCCTCTGCACTCTTCGTCATCGGACCTGCTTGGTCCAAGCTTGACGCGTAGGCAATCATTCCCCATCGAGAAATACGGCCGTAGGTCGGCTTGATGCCCGTGATACCGCACATGGAAGCCGGTTGCCGAATTGAGCCGCCGGTATCAGTGCCGGTTGCGGCAACACAAAGCCTGGCTGAAACAGCCGCTGCGGAGCCACCGGAGGAGCCACCAGGCACAGCCTTTTCGGACCATGGGTTTTTGACCGGTCCGTAGTGGCTATTTTCGTTGGATGAGCCCATTGCAAATTCATCCATATTGGTTTTGCCAATAGAGATGGTACCTGCGGCACTGAGTTTTTCGACCACGGTTGCATCGTACGGAGCGACAAAATTGTCAAGCATAAGTGACCCTGCTGTCGTCTTAACACCACGGGTGCAAAATATATCTTTGTGTGCAATCGGTATGCCTGCCAGAGGTGGAGCGGTGCCGTTGCTTCGCAGCTTGTCCATATGATCAGCTTCGTTGCGAGCCGACGCGTAAGTGTCTGTTATGAACGCATTCAGGTTAGGGTCGGCATCGCTCGCGCGAGCAATGAAATGATCAACCAGTTCTCTGCATGAATATTGCTTGTTATCGAGGCTAGTAAGTATTTCGCGGATAGACTGTTCGTGGATCATAAGATTACTCAACTACTCGTGGCACAAGAAAGAGGCCTTGCTCTGATTCGGGTGCATTGGCGAGAAATAGTTCTCGTTGATCTTCTTCTGTCACCTGATCCTCCCTAAGTCGCTGGATGCCATCCAGTGGATTCGAGACAGGCTCAACGTCTTGCGTATCGACTGATTGCATTTCTTCAACGAGCTGCAGTATTCGACTTAAACTATCGACATAGTGGTCGATTTCATGATCTTCGATCTTAAGTTGCGCTAGTTCGGCGATGTTTAGAACGACGTCTTTGTCCACAATCATGGCGATGGTCTTTGTTGGAAATTCGGCAGCGAATCCTATCAGGTTTGCGCTGAGCTGTAATCTGGGTGGGCTGTTTTTTTAAGAATGTCGGGGATCTGCCTTTTTAAAATCAAATTTGACCCCTTAAAACCAGCGAGGCTTAGATAATTACTTCTCATCCGAGAAATGGTGCTGTTTTCTTGTAAAAATTCTTCCATAAATGATAGAGTTACGAATGTTTTTGAATCCAAATAATAAGGTGCCTCCATGTTCAGAAAATTGAGGGGCATGTTCTCAAATGATTTGTCAATCGATCTGGGGACAGCTAATACGCTCATCTATGTTCGAGACCAGGGAATCGTATTAAACGAGCCTTCCGTGGTTGCTATTCGGCATAATCATAACAATCAAAAAAGTGTTGCTGCGGTCGGCATCGACGCTAAAAGAATGCTTGGTCGTACGCCCGGAAATATTACGGCTATCAGACCTTTGAAAGATGGCGTGATAGCCGACTTTCAAGTGACAGAAAAAATGTTGCAGCACTTCATCAAAAAGGTTCACGAAAATAGTCTTATCCGCCCAAGCCCAAGGGTTTTGGTTAGCGTTGTCTGTCAGGCCACCGAAGTTGAACGTCGAGCCATTAGAGAATCAGTTATTAGTGCTGGTGCTCGAGATGTAAGGCTAATCGAAGAGCCAATGGCGGCGGCAATTGGTGCAGGGCTACCTGTACATGAGGCCGTCGGGACAATGGTCGTTGATATAGGCGGCGGTACAACTGAAATTGCAGTGATATCGTTAAATGGTGTTGTATATGCGCAATCTGTTCGCGTAGGCGGTGACCGCTTTGATGAGGCCATCACAGCGTACGTGCGTCGCACACAAGGAAGTCTAATTGGTGATGCGACAGCAGAAAGAATTAAGCAGGAAATCGGTACAGCCTTTCCTTGTAATGAAGTGCGTGAAATTGATGTGCGAGGTAGAAACTTGGCGGAAGGTGTGCCCCGTAGCTTTACTTTAAACAGCAATGAAATACTTGAAGCGCTTCAGGAACCTCTATCAGTGATCGTACAGGCTGTGAAAGGTGCCCTGGAGAAGACGCCGCCTGAATTAGCAGCAGATATTGCCGAGAGTGGTTTGGTGCTGACCGGTGGTGGTTCCTTGCTAAGAGGTCTCGACAGGCTATTGTCAAACGAAACCGGTCTACCAGTTATCGTTGCCGAAGACCCCCTCACATGTGTCGCAAGGGGGGGTGGGCGAGCGCTTGAAATCATGGACGACCGAAACGATAGCGATTTACTTTCAATTCAATAGCAAATCGACGTTAATACCAGTTGTTGACTGAAACGGATCAAGGTAAAGCCCATTAAGTCACTATTTCTAGAAGAAACAACCGTTGGCTACAAGATGATAGGGCTCACGCTCTTGTCAATCGCGTTAATGGTTGTTGATCACCTTTCAGACCTCCTTGATGAAGTGCGATCTGGGCTCACCGTTGTGGTGACGCCTGTCTATATTGTTGCCGATTATCCAAATCGTGCCGCCGATCTGGCTCAGCAGATGTTTACCTCTCGAGACGGATTGCAGGAACAAGTCATTTCGCTAGAAGAACAATTACTGCTGATGAAAGTCAAAACTGAAAAAATGTCAGCACTGACGGCGGAGAACAATCGATTACGTGATTTGTTAGGTTCTGCAGCAAAATTACAAGACAACGTTTTAGTCGCAGAGCTGGTTGGTGTTGATCCTGATCCTAATAAACATGAAGTTGTTATCGACAAAGGTACACAACATGATGTTTTTGTAGGGCAACCTGTTCTCGATGCAGAAGGTTTGATGGGCCAGGTGATCGAGGTTAGCCCGCTAACGAGTCGTGTGTTGCTCATAAGTGACCAGTCCCATTCAGTGCCGGTTCAGGTCGTTCGCAGTAACTTACGTTTGATTGCTCAAGGAACGGGTGTCACTCGCCAGCTTGATCTGATGCACGTGCAGGGGACAGCAGACATTAAGCAAGGTGATCTGCTAGTAAGTTCCGGATTAGGTAATAGGTTTCCCGTTGGTTATCCAGTTGGGATCGTGACCCAGTTTAAACATAACCCCAGCGAGCCTTTTGCAAAAGCAACAGCCAACCCAAGCGCGATGCTTGATCGTAGTCGCTATGTGCTCTTGGTGTTTACAGAGGCGAGCTTAAGAGAGCCCGTCATTGGGGCGGAGGGTTAGCGACGATGGCAACGACAGCTGGAGAGCGTGAAAGTAGTTTATGGGTCATTCTGCTGACCTTTGCCGTAGCGATGCTGTTTTCCGTTGTGTCATTACCCGAATTCATCCCTTGGCAATTGGGTTACCTTAGGCCTCAGTGGGTAGAGCTTGTCTTAATCTATTGGATTATGGCACTGCCTCATCGTGTTGGAATATTTAGCGCTTGGGTGTTAGGTCTGTTTGTTGACGTGCTAACGGGAAGTTTGCTCGGACAACATGGCGTTGCTTTTATCATTGTTGCTTACATTGCGTCGAGTCTTTACCAACGACTGCGGATGTTTGCTGTATGGCAGCAGAGTCTAATTATCTTCGTGACAATAGGTATTAGTCAGTTGGTTAATTTTTGGGTGGAAAATTTCGTTGGATTGTCTCAATGGGATATGCGGTTTTTGTTAAGCGCTTTAGTGAGCGCAATGTTATGGCCTTGGGTATTTTTAGTGCTGCGACACCTTCGCAGACTGTTCAATGTTTCTTAGCCTGTTATCAGATGTCTTACAGTTGAGTGCGCTAGTGTTGCTTAATTCGACCAAGCTTTTTTTAGGAATGATTTGACATGCTGTCGCTTGTTTTAGGCTCAGGTTCTCCTAGGAGAGCGGAATTGTTGACGCAGGTTGGACTGCAGTTCCAGATAGAAAGTCCTGCTATTGATGAAACTATTCAGCCTCAAGAGAATCCAATATCCTACGTGGAGCGAATGTCTACGACCAAGCTTGCTGCAATTTTAGAAAAGCACGGAGCAAATGAGCAAATTGTCGTACTCTGCGCCGATACCATCGTGGTTCACAATGATGTGATTTTAGGAAAGCCTGCTTCGGATACTGAGTCTGTTGAAATGTTGAAAGCTTTATCCGGCGGTTCACATAGGGTCTTAACCAGCGTTTCCGTAGGCGACATGTCAGGTCTGACAAAATCGAGTTGTATTGAAACGGTTGTTGAATTTCGAACACTGACAGAAGCCGAAATTGGCGCCTATTGCTTACTGGGAGAGGGCAGAGACAAGGCTGGTAGTTATGCCATTCAAGGTTTAGGGGCGATCTTTGTGAGCGCCATCCACGGAAGCTATTCAAATGTGGTTGGACTTCCCCTTATGGAATCTGTATCGATCCTAAATGAATTTGGAATCAACACGCTAATTGACAAATAGAATAGGAAACCGCGACGTCAAATTGCCGAGTAAGCCAAATGCAGGCTGCGGCGCAGACATAGACAGCGGGTTTGAAAAAAGAATTATTATTATGACAAGGTATAACTCGGCATGGCCGAAGAAATTATCATCAGTGTTTCACCCCATGAGACTCGGGTTGCTGTTGCAGAGCAGGGTTTGTTGCAGGAAATATTCATTGAGAGGAATCACACACGTGGAACAGTAGGCAATATATACAGGGGAAAGGTTGCACGGGTATTGCCCGGTATGCAAAGTGCGTTTGTTGACATCGGTCAGCCTCGAGCGGCGTTTATGCATATAACCGATTTGGTCGACTCGCATGATGCGGTGCCGCGAAACCGCGAGGCGCAAGAATATCCGCCTATCAATAAAATTCTTCATGATGGCAAAGAAATTCTTATTCAAGTGAGTAAAGAGCCCATTAGTACCAAAGGTGCTCGCGCAACGGCGAGTATATCCCTTGCGTCTCGATACTTGGTTTATATGCCCGAAACTTCGCACATTGGTATATCACAGAGAATTGAAGACGAATCCGAACGCACGCGTTTGATGGATTTGCTCCAAGAAGTATACAAGCCCGAAGATGGCGATGGTTTTATCGTTCGTACTGCATCTGAGCGGGCAGATGGGGATGAAATTTTGAGAGATGCGCAGTTGCTTCGATCCCGTTGGGAGGTGATCAAGAAAGATTCGATAGGCGCTAAAGCGCCGTCCTTAGTCTACGAAGACTTGCCTCTGCATCTAAGAGTGATGCGGGATATCATAAACAAAGATACATTAAGAATTGTCGTCGACAATCAAGATATCTTCGACGTGCTACAGCGGTTTCTGCAAGACTTTATTCCGGAAAAGTTGTCTCAATTGGAATTGGCAATGAGTGGTGTGCCGTTATTTGATGCGCATAATCTAGAGGATCAAATCGAAGCGGCACTTCAACAAAAAGTGCCATTAAAATCGGGTGGCTACTTAATCATTGATCAAACGGAAGCGATGACCACTGTTGATGTAAATACAGGCGCATTTGTTGGTCGCAAAGACCTAGAAGATACCATATATCGAACGAACCTTGAGGCTGCAGCGGTGATTCCGCGTCAATTGCGATTAAGAAATATGGGTGGAATAGTCATAATCGATTTCATTGATATGCTTAATGAAGAGCACAAGCGTCAGGTTTTGCGAACGTTAGAAAAGGGTCAACAAACGGATCGCGTGAAGTGGAACATCACTGAAATTTCCGAATTAGGCTTGGTTGAAATGACGCGTAAGAGAACACACGAGAGTTTGTTAAAAATGATGTGTGAACCGTGTTCTCACTGTACAGGACGTGGATTCATTAAAACTGCCGAATCCGTTTGTTTGGAAATAATAAGGGAAATAAAAAGGCGTGCGTTGCACCTGAAACAAAAGGACTGTCTCATAATGGCCTCTCAGACTGTGGTCGATAGACTCATCGATGAAGAATCTAGCAGCGTAGCGGAGCTCGCTAGCGCGTTAGATTCATCAATTCGTTTTCAAGTTGAGACGAGTTACACCCAAGAACAATTCGATGTTGTTCTGTTGAATACAGCATAACAATGCGTAAGCGAAAATGATTCGGCGACGCACTGTAAAAGCCACCCAGAATTTACTTCTGGGGCTGCTAATTGTTGGGGCGTTATATGTCAGTATCGGTAGAATACTCGTTGGTTCTCTCGATAGTTTTCGCGCGCCAATCACGAGTTTTGCGATCGAACAACTTAAAGTTCCGGTCCGTATTGGCAAACTATCGGGCTCTTGGAGCTACCTCAACCCAACATTTAATATTCAGGCTCTCGAGATAGGTGAGCCTGCTAACCCCTCAATTCGCCTAGGCAAAGTTCAGTTCACCTTAGATTCCTTTTACTCTTTAATTGAACTATCTCCGATCATTACAAACATTAATGTGTCAGGCGTGGCCTTAACGCTTCGTCGTAATGAGCAGGGGACCTGGTTAATCGAAGGCATACCTCAGAGGGACGCGCCTCTTAATCTTGAAATGCTTGTCGATTCGATTGAATTTATAGAATTTGCCGAACTTAACGAGGTCGATGTCGTTATTTACGGGCAGACAGGGATATACAATATTCATTCGGAGTCCGACAAGTCTTTTTTGCTGGCCAATCAAGACGGCAAGCGAAAACTGTCATGGCCGCTTGTGTTTGAAGCTGTCGACCGCCCTAAAGCGCCCAAGTCAAATTTTCATCTTTTAGGTTTTTATCAAGGGGACCCGCGAGACGAAGATTTTCTTGCCGAACTGTATCTGCAAATACCCGATATCGACGTGACAGATTTTCTGCCAACAATCTCCATTAAGGAAGCTACGCTGACCGACATCGATATTCACGGTGAGCTATGGTTGACGGTCCACGATGAGCTGATTGAAGTAACAGGTCGACCGACGATTGGATCTGTTGTGATGTCTTCTCAGACTCAAAGCCTGCAGCTCTTGCGGGACACGACAATAGAATTCATCGCAACAAATGCACTTGGTAGCGGTGGGGAGTTGAAAATTGGTTCGCTGAGCGCGTGGATTGCCGAACAAAATGTTGAGTTGTCGGCTTTCGGCTTGAGCTATAAATGGATCAACGACGAGTTGGTTTTTGGTGCAAATATTCCGTCCATCAATATTGGTTCGATTGTGCCACCACTGATCACAGCAGCTGAGAAAATGCGCCTAGTAACTCCGGCGTTGACAGACGTCGTTGAGACGCTCAACGCTCAAGGATATCTAAATAACGTATTCGTTCACGGCAATCTGTCGCGGCCCGAGGGTATTGCGATAACAACAGAGTTAAGTTCAATTAGTGTTGATCCTTTCAAGGGTGCGCCGGCGGTGGCTAATCTGCATGGCTACGCGTCGCTTGGTCTTAAGAGCGGAATTTTTGTTCTGAATAGTGATCTGGAAAGTGACAATCAAAACGGTTTTGTTTTGGATTTTCCTTTGATGTTTCCTGACGCTTGGCAGTTTGACAGCGTGAAAGCTAAGATAAATTACAAGGTCACTGATGAAGCAGTTTTGCTGCAGTCGGGTTTAATCGAGGCTGTGCAAGGAGAAATGACAGCGGCTGGAAGGTTTATGCTTAATTTTCCTAGTGATATCACATTGCATACTTGGGGTTTTGAGCTTGGAGTGAAGAACGCAGCGCTGTTGAATACTTATGATTATCTTCCCAAGACGCTGCCTGCAGAGCTGCAGGCGTGGATAAAGGATTCAGTGTTAGCCGGTACAGCGATTGAAAGTGGATTGATATTTCATGGTTCTTTGGCATCAGTCACACCAAAAGATCAAAAAGCATTTGAGCTTTACTTTGATGTTGAGGACACCATTCTCGATTACGATCCTCGCTGGCCAAGGTTTGAAGACGTTAATGCCATCATTTATGTGGGAAACCGACAGGTTCACTCGAAACAAGTGCGAGCTGTTGCTATGGACTCGGTTGTTCAGAGCGCCGAGGTTCGGGTGCCTGTTACTGCAGCGGGTGCCGATACGCTAATAGTGAATGGGTCTTTTACGGGACCTTTCAGCGATGGCTTGCGTCTACTAACGGAAACGCCTTTGTATGAAGCGACTAGCGAGGTTGCTAAAGGCTGGCAAGGTCGGGGTGAAATGTCCGGTTCGGTTCAGCTAAATATTCCGCTTGGTTCCCGCAGCGGTGAAGATGCATATGCACAATTGGACCTGAACCTGGTTGATAGTGATGTATACATCCCTGATCTGAATCTCGACATTGTTCAACTCAACGGACCGATCAGGTACGAGTCCTTTGATGGGTTGAGTTCAAATGGATTCACGGCAAATATCTTCGACAAACCTGTCTCGGGTTCAATCGATACGTTGGGCATTTATACGTCAGGCGTGATTGAGATTAATGTAGATGGAGAAGTCACTATCGGATCACTTTACGATTGGACCGAACAGGTTTTGCTGACCCGGGCGATGGGCGAGCTTGACTATACGGCGCAGCTAAAAATTCCCTTTGGAGATAAACGGGATCAGCCGGTTTCTATTAAATTTGCATCAAATCTTGAGGGGGTTGAAATAATGCTTCCCGAGCCATTGGGCAAGGTTTATGAATCGACTAAGAATTTTTCCTATCGCCATGACATTTTAGATGCCGGATTTGATTTAGAGGTTCAATTAGGCCGTTATACGCAGGCTCACCTTAAAATTCTCGACGGTGACGTTACCGGTGGACGATTGCATTTCGGCGAGTCCGCTATTGGTGCTGTGACCTACGATCGTCTAGATATTAGCGGTGACTTGGCGGCGGTAGTCTATGAAGAAGTGGAAATATTGACAGATGAACTCAATGAGCTTGCAAGTGGCTCACTTGAAACAGGGCTTGTTGACACGCTTGGAGAGGCTAACATTCGAATAGGCTTTCTAGACGTCTATGGCCTTGAGCTCGAGGATATACAAACGATTGTTTCGCGGGATGCTGATTCTTGGGTCGTTGAGGCAAAGAACGAAATGCTGTTCGGCAAAATCACGGGGCACGATGTCAGCTCTCTACCGTTGGAGGTGGAACTCGAAACGTTGAACTTTGAGACTCAAGGTGGCGATCAGAGCGATCCCCTTGAGTTTGTTGACCCCGTGGATTTGATTGCGGTTGATTTTAGTGTGCAAAAAATGTGGGTCGATGAGGAAGATTATGGTTCTTGGGCATTTGATTTTCGTCCGACAGCCAATGGTGCTGAACTTAACAACCTAACAGTTTCGACGAAAGGCTTAGAGGCGAGCGGTGATGGTCGTGTCGACTGGTTTGTCATCGATGGTGTTCACAAAAGCCGGTTTACAGGTAAGGTTGTTGTGCCTGATATGTCCTCAGCGCTTTCGCAGTGGGGATTGGCGTCAAGCATATATGGTCAATTCGAATTAGACGCTGGCCTTTCCTGGGTTGGTTCTCCAGCGATGTTCGATCTAAATTCATCGGTCGGTACGGTTGAGTTAGAACAGGCCTCTGGACGGTTCGTGCAAGCAGATAATAATGTGGACGCATTGAAACTATTAGGGATATTTGATTTTGCGTCGATTGCGCGTCGATTCAGATTTGACTTCACTGACGTTGTGGATAAAGGGTTTGAATTTGATGAAGCCAAAGGAAAAGTTCGTCTCAGCGAAGGTCAGATAAATGTCGTAGAGCCAATTACCATAGTGGGTACGGGTTCGAAATTCAAGTTGGCTGGCGATATCAATATGATACAGGGTGATCTGGACAATGACCTGATAGTGACACTGCCGATTAATCGTAATATCCCTTGGTATGCGGCGTATTCTGCTATTTTCATTGGTCCATTGACTGGCGCAAGTGTTTATCTTGCTCAAAGAATTTTCGCTGATCAAATCGATACGCTCAGTAGTGCGAAGTACCATATCGCTGGATCCGTTGAAAACCCGAGTATAGAATTTGTATCTATTTTTTCTGATACGGTACGAGATTCAACAGCTGTAGATGAGGTCTTACCGCAGCCGGAGAGCCATAATCGCTTGGACGAAGAATCGCCTACAGATTCAGCTGAGGATTTTGAAAACAGCGAACCTTAGAAAAAAAGGTCACAAAATGTGTAAACGTTGTGATCATGACGAAAGCTTTTGTAGTGAAGAATCTAGCTTTTACAAAAGCAGGAAGGCTGGTTGCTGTGTGACTCGCGTCGAAAATATTTGAGTGGCCCGGCTACTGCGTCGATTGCAATGGTTCAGTTGAGTTTTTCAAAAACTTGAATAGTTTTCTGTAGGCAACAGCCGGTTGGGTTTCTTTCTGACGTTCAGAGACGGCATTTCTAACAAGTTGGCGAAGTTGTTGCCGTTCGATCATTGGGTATTTTTCCAAGATTTCGGTCATTGTTTCTTTATCATCAGATACAAGTTTGTCGCGCCAAACTTCGAGTTGGTGGAAATGTGTCACGTGAGCTCTCGAGCTGGCGTCAAAGCGGTCAAGAAGTATGGTGATAGGCTCCATTTCAACTTGTCGTATCAACTTTCCGATGTATCCTAGCTGGCGTTTACGCGCATTACCTTTTGTGATTCTTTTACATTCGACGATGGCAGCGATAATCTCTGGATAGGGTAATAGTTCGAGTTGTGAGGCGGGAATAGTCAACAACTGCTCGCCTAACGCGTTAGTAGCCTGAGTTTCACGTTTTAGTTGCGATCGGCTTGGCGGAAGGTTGTCCCAATCGATCCAATCATCGTCTTCAATTGTTGGAGTGTTCTTTTTTTTCATAATTCGATTCTATCACGATCTGATAAGAGTGAAATGTCAATTGCGTCGTATGTGGCTGGAGCGTTGTCGCGTGCTGCCTCGATCGCGGCTGGAAAGAAAGATTGTCCCGTTAAGCGTAGAAAATCGTTGCCAGTCCGAGGAAGGACACAAAGCCAACGACATCTGTGACGGTTGTTAATATAACAGTTCCAGCAATTGCTGGGTCAATACCAAATCGTTTCAACGTCATGGGAATCGTTGCGCCTGCGAGGGAGGCCGATATCAGATTTATGATGAGGGCCAGTGCGATGATAAGCCCTAAGGTCGTATCGTGAAACATGGCGGCTGCGGCAATCGCGACAACACCAGACCAGATCAAACCATTTGCTACGCCGACACCAACTTCGCGCATCAGTAACCATCGCTGATTACTCTCGACAATATGTCCCTGTGCCATGCTACGAATCACGAGCGTTAAAGTTTGGCTGCCAGCGACGCCGCCCATGCTGGCAACTATGGGCATTAGCACAGCCAACGCAATCACCTTCTCCAGAGTGTCCTCGAATATATTGATGACAGCAGAAGCGATAAACGCGGTGAACAGATTTGCACCAAGCCATACGGTTCGGGATTTTACAGTGGTAATGATCGGCGCGAACGTGTCGTCGTCGGTCAGACCAGCCATGCCTAAAAGTGACTGATCAGCATCTTCTATGATGACATCGACAACGTCATCAATGGTGATTCGTCCTAGCAATTGATCTTGGTCGTCGACGACCGGAGCTGACACCAGATCATACCGTGCGAATATTGCGGCGACGTCAGAAGCATGCATGTCGGCGTTGATAGGGTCAGTGTCGGTATCCATCACTTCTCTAACTGTTAAGCCTGTTTCTGATACCAACAACTTTCGTAGTGGTAGTGTTCCAATATATTGATTAAATCGATTTACGATGAAAATATTGTCCGTCATGGTGGGAATTTCTTCATGTCGTCGTAGGTAGCGAAGCACTACATCTATCGAGACACTTGCGCGAACACTGATTATTTCAGTGTCCATGAGTCCACCGGCTGTGTCTTCATCGTACGCCAGCAGGTTTTCGACTCGAGCGCGATCCTGATGGTCCATAGAATGAAGGACTTCACGAGTGATCGTGTCGGGTAGTTGTTGTAAAATATCGGTTAGATCGTCGTCCGCTTCTACATTGTCGAGAAGTTGTATGATTTCATTCTCGGGTACATCAGCTAGCAAATCGCTGACTCGCTCTTCGTTGATCTCCTGCAGAATTTCACTCTGTCGACTAGAATCTATAAGGTTCCAAATAACACCGCGTTCGTGGGGCGGTGAAGATTCAAGTAGCGCGGCAATATCAGCGGGTTTTAAAATATCCAGGAGACTACGAATTTCGGCATAGGTGCCGCTTTCGAGTAGCTTGTTGAGTTTGCCAAGGGTCGGTTGTTGAGGTACGGGATTGATCTACTCGCCCTCACCAAATTTGTCATCAATGAGTGCAAGGATTGCAGTCATCGCTTGTTCTTGGTCATCACCGACAATCTTAATGGTGATCTCTGTGCCAATACTTGCTTGGAGCATCATCATATTCATGATGCTCTTTCCGTCAGCTGAGGTGATGCTATTTTGGACGCTTATCTGAGAGGAAAACCCTTGTGCTTTTTGTACAAATACGGATGCGGCGCGTGCATGGAGTCCGAGTTTATTTTGAATCGTTGCTTGTCGCTCTAGCACCATAGGCTCCAACAGTTAGTGTCTGCTGTCAGTGTTTCCCAGCTCCCTGTGTTTAATCTGTACGTTACTCCATTGCGATTGGAAATGCTGGAATAATTTATCACACACATATACAGAGCGATGTTGGCCGCCGGTGCAACCAATGGCGATTGTCATATAGTTGCGGTTGGTCTTTTCAAATTTCGGTAGCCATGTTGCAAGAAATGTCTTGATGTCGTGTTCCATAGCTTCAACCTCTTTATGTTCCTTGAGGAAATCAGCGACAGGTTTGTCAAGACCGGTTAACGCCCGCAAGCTTGTTATCCAATGAGGGTTGGGTAGGCAGCGCACATCAAAAACGAGGTCGGCCTCTATAGGTACGCCAGATTTAAACGCAAAGGATTGAAAGGATAGAGCAAGCTCCGGTTTTTTGCCGGTTAATCGTTTACCAATTAGATCCCTAAGGTCGTGGATATTTAAATTGGTTGTGTCGATACTTATATCTGCAATCGCTGCGATCGGATCCAGTAGCTCTGTTTCGTACTCCAGCGACGCTAACAGGTCACGAGTCTCGTTCGATAGGGGATGTTTGCGGCGGGTTTCTGAAAAGCGTTTAACCAATGTTGGACTGGTTGAATCGAGGTAAACTATTTGTAGTTCGACCTCTTCGATACCCTCAATCACAGAAGGGAATAGCGCTAGATCTTCGGCTATATTTCTTGCGTCAATGCTGATGCAAACCTTACTGGGTGAGTTTGACGTTGAAATCTGTTTGATCAGGGGTGGCAATAAACTCACTGGTAAATTATCAATACAGTAGTAGCCAAGATCTTCCAAAACGTGCAGGGCGGTACTCTTACCCGAGCCAGATCGTCCACTGATGATAATGATAGAGATCATTGTGTTGCCATAATGAGATGATTAACCCTGTTGCTGGCGAATATCTGTAGTTGGTTCTATCGTTGCCATCCGGTACAGGTCATCGTTTTGTCGGGCAGTAATTAGGCTGTTTCGATAATCTTGTGATTCGAAACGCTGCGCGAGCATAGCAAGGACTTCAAGATGTTCTTTAACTTCGTCAACAGGCACTAACAGAACAAAGAGAACCTTTACCGGCGTTTTATCCAATGCGTGAAAATCGATGGGTTCTTGCACCGTGAACAATCCACCCGTGATGGAGTTGCAGCCGTCCAGTCGACAATGCGGTATGGCAATACCCTCGCCGATGGCGGTTGTACCGATTTTCTCGCGATTAACAAGGCGAGTAAAAATTTCTTCGGCATCGATGCCTTCTAACGTTGCTGCGAGGTGCGTCGCAATTTCTTCGAGCGCCTTTTTTCTGCTCGAAGCGACAATGTTGCAGCGGGTGCGATCAGGAGCAAGTATAGATTCAATGTTCACAGGATAATGGCTTATAGTTGGCAAAAAAATACGCGAGATTGACGAACGCATGTAGCGCAGAAATTATTTATTGTTTTGATTGACGTTTCTCTGTTCATAACTGGACCGATAGCAACCAAGTCAAGCGACGGCAACTGCGGAGATTATATCACCGCAGTTGTCGTTTTCGTCGTTTATTGGAAAATTTAATCTGACCTCAAAACTCGTTAACGCACGGTATCGCGAGCTTTATGATCTTTCATCTTTTCTTTCTGTTTAATAAGTTGTCGATCCAGTTTATCGACTAACATATCAATGGCTGCATACAGGTCCTCAGACTCTGCTTCTGCGAAAACATCGCCGCCCTGTATTCGAACAGTTGCTTCTGCCTTTTGTCCCTGTTTCTCAACTCTTAAGATGGCGTGCACGTTGGTAATTCGGTCGTAGTGACGCTCTAGTTTTTCGAGTTTTGTTTCGACGTATTGTTGGAGAGAATCTGTCACTTCAACGTGATGACCGCTGACGTTAATTTGCATGTGTTACTCCTTTCGATGCTAAATTCTAAAGGCTAGCAGGTGCCAAACTTGCTGAATTCTGGCGGTAGTCCATCCAACCTTTACCCAAGATGCCACAGATATCCCTTCAAACGAGTTGTTTGCGCTCGTTCGAAGGCGGAATCATCAATGACTCTCTATACTTTGCGATGGTTCTTCTTGCTACTTTGATGTCTTGTTCCGCCAGCTGGTTAGCAATCTTGCTATCGCTGAGCGGTTTGCGTGGATTCTCTTCGGTGACAAGTTTCTTAATGAGTGCGCGAATCGCAGTGGATGAGACTTCACCGCCAGCATGTGTATTCACATGGCTGGAGAAAAAATACTTTAGTTCGAACACCCCTGCCGGTGTGTGCATGTACTTCTGCGTAGTCACTCGGGAAATCGTCGATTCATGTAGATCAACTGCTTTGGCGATATCATGTAGGACAAGCGGTTTCATTGCCTGCTCGCCGTATTCCAAAAACCCGCGTTGGTATTCGACTATTTTAGTTGAGACTTTAAGTAGTGTGTCATTTCGTTGTTGCAGGCTTTTAATAAACCATTTCGCTTCTTGCAGGTTGTTCTTTAAATATGTGTTGTCAGTACTATTGTCTGCTCTTTTTACCATCGAGGCATAGCCAGCGTTGATACGTATTTTTGGCGCCGATTTGGGATTGAGCTCAACCACCCAACGACCGTTTTGTTTTGTAACGATTACGTCAGGGTCAACATACTCAGTATTTGATTCGCCAATGTCGGAGCCAGGTCGTGGGTTTAAACTTTGTATCAGTGCAATGACTTCTTTCAGCTCAGACTCTTTTAATCGAGTCTTTCTAGTAATGTGGCTGTAGTCTCGGTTTGCGAGCGAACTTAGATGATCTGCAACGACTTGAATGGCCTCTTTTTTCCAAGCAGTTGTATCATCGAGTTGTTTCAATTGAATGATTAGGCATTCTCGCAAATCTCTCGCGGCTACGCCCACTGGGTCGAGATGCTGGATAAGATTTAAGACTGCT
The DNA here is from genome assembly GCA_029251375.1 of Pseudomonadales bacterium. Lineage (GTDB taxonomy): Bacteria > Pseudomonadota > Gammaproteobacteria > Pseudomonadales > Azotimanducaceae > JAHRVQ01. The sequence goes on from JAQXDL010000049.1 coordinate 272,336, forward strand.
TCGATTTCATCCATCTCTACTTGCTCAGCATCGATATCGTCGTTAGCAACACTCAACAAAACGTCATCAAGGCTAATGGTCAACACACCTTCTGGATTGAGACCATCGATAATCGCCATGGCTATGATTTCATCGGTTTCAGTAAGATGTAAAAGGTTTATTTGCTCCTCGAGATGACTCTGAAGTGAAGCGTTTGATGAGTTTTGATTTTCAAGAAAGTTATCGCCGCCTTCATCAGCACCAGAGTAAGTGGTCGGTAGCGGTGCTTCATCCCAGACATCCTCCCATACGCTATCAACTGGGAGCTCTTCCTTTATAGTGTCTGTCGAGAGTTGGTCCCTTGTGTCCGGTATCGCTTCGCCATCGATTTCCGGATCTAAAATGGGGCCGTTGTCGTTTGAATCGGAATCGCTGCTGGTTGACGCGGAGGATAGCTCAGAGTTTGAGTCGAGCTGCTGACCATCAATGCTCTCTGATGGTGTGTCTAGAGAGGTGCCGTCTTCTGATGAGTTCGACGGGTCGTCAGAATCGTTTTCTGGTGACGCTTCTTCAAGCATCAAATTTGAATCGAGCGCTTCTTGAATTTCTTGCTGAAGATCAAACGTGGACAATTGCAGCAGCTTGATTGCTTGCTGTAACTGTGGGGTCATTCGAAGCTGCTGACCCAGCCTTAGCGCTAGTGCTGGTTTCATTGCCATAGTTTAATAATACTCAGGCTCGAGGCTAATTAGAACCTTGTTTACGTTATTACTTTTCCCTAGAGTGGGGAAATTACATTCTAAAGTCATGACCGAGATATACACGTTTTACTTGTTCATTCGCCAAAATGACATCGGTAGTGCCTTCCGCGATAATTTTTCCTTCACTGACAATATAAGCTCGATCGCATATATCTAAAGTTTCTCGCACATTGTGGTCGGTGATTAGAACGCCGATGTTTCTAGCGGAAAGCTGCGCGATGACATCTTTGATTTCGTTTACTGAAATTGGATCGACGCCCGCAAAAGGTTCGTCCAAAAGAATGAATGCCGGTTCTGTCGCGAGCGCTCGGGCAATTTCAACTCGGCGACGCTCTCCACCGGACAGCGACATACCTAATGAGTGGCGGATGTGACCTATTGAAAATTCTTCTAATAAGCTTTCTAGTTTTTTAAGTCTGCTGGTTTGAGTTAGATCTTTGCGAGTCTCTAGTATGGCCATGATGTTCTCTGCGACAGACAGCTTGCGAAAAACTGAAGCTTCCTGAGGTAGATAGCCAATTCCTGTTCGAGCCCGTAGATGCATAGGCAGAGATGTGATGTCATTGCCATCAAAGAGAATTCTGCCAGCGTCACCGCGGATTGAACCGACGATCATATAAAAACAAGTCGTCTTGCCTGCTCCGTTGGGTCCAAGAAGACCAACAACCTGGCCATTTTCGATCGACACGGAGACATCCCGAACGACGGGTTGGCCGCGATAGCTTTTGGCGAGGTTCTCTACCTTAAGAACTTTCATAACCTTCTCAACAATGTCGGTTACTTCTTAGATTTTGGAGTGAGTACAACGTTAACTCGACCACCATTTTCTTTACTACCACCCTTAAGATCGACAGTACCGCTGGCCACATCGTAATGAAGCAATTCGCCTCGAAATGTGTCGTTTGTCTGTTCTAAAAACGCGCTACCGGCCAGATGGATGCGTTCTTTTTGAACGAAATAAGTGATAAGACGGGCATGCGCTTTGATGAGGCCTTCATTGTCATCGGCCTCCTGCTGATAATGAGCAAGCGCATTGTTGTCTGCATCCATGCTAGCAATTATCTGAACTACTTCAGTCGCGTTGCTGATGACCCTCACTTCATCTGCGTCAATATGGAGGGTTCCTTGATCGATTGTGACTCTTCCAGAATAGATAGTTATGCCGCTCTGATCGTCGGCGATCATAGAGTTGGACTCAATATTAATGTCTTGTTCTCGGTCAGATTCAAGGGCGGATGTTTGGCCCGAAAACAAAAAAACGAAGAGAACGAAAAAGATGCGTATGTTCACAAGATTGGCTTCGAAAGTATTTAGTATGAATGTTAACTCAAATTCTTATCGGCAGGTATCTGCTTGTGACTATTTGAACGCAGGAAGCATAATGGTTCTAACTCGAGTATCTGGACTTGACGAAAAAAAGAATTTACCTTCATCAAGGTAGGCTTTCATTCCTCCAGCAATGGTGCGGCCAGAGTTTTCATCAATAAACACCTTTTGGTTTGTCTCGGCATAGTCTTTGTCAGGATAGACGGTCAGACTTTCCGTTTGGATCTGTATGAAATTTCCGTTGCTATTGTTCCTTATCGCGAGCACATGATCCCATAGTTCGACCACTTCATCTCTCACTTGCACCTGCGGTAATAAGCGGCCATGCCTTGAGGTGATATCCCATGGTTCTGGTCGGCGCTCAGTTGGGTACAGCATGATATTGGGCTCGACTAAAGTTGTTATGTCCGTGAGCGGGAAGTGGGTCAGTCGGTCAGCCTTTATTCGATGCTGCTTTGTACCCTGATTGTTATATTGGAGGATGTTGGCCTTGAGCATGTAAAGGTCGGGGTCATTTTTGGCGAAGGTCGGTTTTTCGGTGATTAGTGTTTCGCTCTCCGATATGTAATTTATTGCGAAAGCAACAATCAAAACGAAGACGAGAAAAATCAGATTGCGGCTGTTGATCATTACTCAGGTTCAAGCGCTAAAGACGAATGTGGCGGGAGTATGATCGACGAGAAGTGATTTTCCAAGGGACTTTTTTGTAGCGCATTTTCCAAGCAATATTGCCATAACAGCTTATTGACGAATGCCCCGAGATAACTCACGCCAGCGATGAAGTTTTTAAACGAACTGATGAATGCTGGCGGGGCCGTAACAATTACAAAGGAAGCGTGATTGGATTGCCGGTACTGGCGGAGTAGTAGAGTGTCAGAATATAGATGCACCAAATCGCGAGCAGTAGACTTCCTTCAATTCTCGTAATACGCGCTCGACTTCTCATCCCATAGGCAAAAAGGGTTATCGCTAGTGTCATACCCAACATGACCGCATAGTCTCTATAGAGTACTTCCGGTTCAATCATGTTAGGTGCGAGGAATGAAGGGATCGCAAGTACTGCCAGCATATTAAAGATATTGGAGCCAAGTATGTTGCCGATGGCCATATCCGTTTGCCCTTTAAGGGCGCTGGTAATAGAAACGACGAGTTCTGGCAGGCTTGTACCAACAGCGATGACCGTCAGTCCGATTATCAGTTCACTGATGCCAAGTTGACTGGCAATCCCGATAACCGAATAAACGAGTAGTTCAGCGCTAATTAGTAGAAATAAGAAGCTGATCGTTAGGGTAACGAAACTTCTTGTCACAGACATCTCGGGCACTTCTTCGAGCTCTGGCAGGTTAAGTGTTTGTTCTTTGCGGTGTTCAAGTGCAATACGGCCGAGAAATAAACTTAGGCCAATGAGCAGCAACAGGCCGTCAAAAATACCGAGTTTAAGATCGTAGAGGGCGACGCCAGCACACAATGTGACGAAAATCATTATTGGCAGGTCTTTTTTTAACATCTGCGGGCGAAAAGGCAATGGTACAAGTATCGCCGTTAGTCCGAGCACCATGCCCATATTAGCGATGTTCGAGCCGATAGCATTGCCAACAGCAAGTTCTGGTTCTCCGCGCAGAGAAGCAGCAGCGGCAACAAATATTTCTGGCGCAGAGGTGCCGAGTGCGACCACAGTTAGGCCAATCAACATGGGTGAAATGTGGAGATTCTTTGCTGTCGCGACAGAGCCGATGACAAACTGATCGGCGCTCTTGAACAACATGAGAAACCCTATCAGTAAAAGCGCACTGTAAAGAAGCATATCCTCTTGATTAAGCTGAATCTAAGGGGCGCAATTTAAGATGTATTGTCAGTGCATTGCAAGTGAGTCAGCCAGCAATTGAAATGAATAAATATTTTTAGTACTCAATGTAACTATCAGCCTATCTTTGCGTCCAATCCTCATGGGTTATTTGAAAGTGACATCCCCTAAACGTGTGAGTTGGCTTGTTGGCAAAAAGTGGTACTTTTAGAACATGGAAGATCACGTCTGCATTCAAAATTTGACCTACAATCGAGGCGCTCGGCGTATATTCGACGGTATCACCCTACGCATTCCGCGCGGCAAAATAGTAGCAATAATGGGACCAAGCGGCACGGGTAAAACCACCTTGTTGCGATTGATAGGCGGTCAACTTCGGCCCGATACAGGCACTATCCGCGTTAATGGGAAATCAATCCCTGATTTATCACGAGCCGATCTGTTTGCTGTTCGTCGGGAAATGGGGATGCTGTTCCAGAGCGGTGCACTTTTTACCGATATTTCGGTGTTTGATAACGTTGCATTCCCGCTTAGGGTTCACACGGACTTATCCGAAGAGCTGATTCGAGATTTAGTCTTGATTAAGCTACAGGCGGTAGGTTTGCGTGGTGCAGCCGGTCTTTTCCCAGCCGAATTATCGGGAGGTATGGTGAGGCGAGTGGCGCTTGCGAGAACGGTTGCATTGGATCCCTCACTAATTATGTATGACGAGCCCTTTGCTGGCCTAGACCCAATTGCGATGGGTGTTATTGTCCAGCTAATTAAAACCGTCAATCGTGTTTACGGTACAACCAGCATCATTGTTTCCCATGACATCACGGAAACAGCCAGTATCGCCGACTACATATATGTGATCTCCGATGGACGTTTGATCGGTTCGGGGACACCCCAGGAAATGTTGAGCCATGAGTCGCCACGAGTGAAGCAGTTCGTGAAAGGACTGCCAGACGGCCCTGTGCCATTTCACTATCCTGCGATCGACTTTGCCGATGAACTATTGCAGGACAGGGGCAGCAGCTAAGTGGTTTCTTATTTTCGCCAGCTTGGTCAGTTCTTGATTGAACTCATATCCGTGGTTGGCAGAGCTGGAGCTGTTTGGTGGCAGGCAATTTGGCGCAAACCAGAGCTAAAGAACGCTGGCCTAGTTGTTCGTCAGATATATCAACTCGGTGTGTTGTCGGTCGTTATCATCGTGCTTTCTGGCTTTTCAATCGGCGCGGTTTTAGCGTTGCAGGGATACAATCAGTTAGTCAAATATGGCTCAGAGAGCGCCCTAGGACTAGGCGTGGCGCTGGTTTTGGTAATGGAGATTGGTCCGGTCGTATCGGCACTATTATATGCCGGTCGAGCCGGTTCTGCGGTGACTGCTGAGATTGGTTTGATGAGGGCAACCGAACAACTCTCAAGTATGGAAATGTTGGGGGTCGACCCACTTCAGCGGATAGTCTCGCCGCGCTTGTGGGCTGGATTCATCGTTATGCCGATTTTAGCGCTCATGTTCTCGATTGTAGGAATTTGGGGTGCGTCTTTAATCGGCGTTAATTGGTTAGGCGTGCATGAGGGTGCATTTTGGTCTTCCATGCAAGAAGGCGTCGATTTTTATTCACATGTCATGAAGGGAATTATTAAGTCGGTTGTGTTTGGCATCATTGTCATATGGATTGCCGTATTTCAGGGCTACGATGCGCAGCCGACATCTGAAGGTATTGCTGCCGCGACAACGCGTACAGTTGTTTATTCGTCCGTCGCGGTATTAGTGTTGGACTTTTTTCTGACACTTGTGATGTTTAATTTTTAGTATAATTGTTGGGTTGACTCACCATGCAAATGAGAACGATTGAAATAATAGTAGGCGCATTCATGCTTGCGGGTCTGGTCTCGCTAGCATTATTGGCTGTGCAAGTCAGTGGCTTTAATGTTGGTAGAGAGGCCAATACCTACAGTGTTTATGCTCGTTTTGAAAATGTCGGTGGACTTGTGGTTCGAGCCAAAGTTAGCATCGCAGGTGTGACTATAGGTAGTGTGGCTGAGATCTCCCTTGACCAAGAAACCGCGCAAGCTTTGGTGCGGATGGAGATAGACTCGGCGGTAGATCAAATCACCTTAGATTCAACCGCGGTGATACTCACCGAAGGATTAATTGGTGGAAAAATGATTGGCATAACCCTTGGTGCTGATGAGGGGTTTCTCGCGGAGGGTGATGAAATCGGTGATACTCAATCTGCGATAGTCCTCGAAGAGCTCATAGGTCAGTTTTTGCTGAAACAATTTTAAGGATACAAGATGTACAAGCCTGCGATAAAAAACTGGTTGGCTGGATTAATTTGTTGTCTGATCGTCAACGCGGTTAATGCTGACAGTACAGATCCTTTTGATGCGGTAGAACAGGCCAATGGTGTCTTGTTAAGTCAATTGAATGAATCTCTTGTCTTGTATGAAACCGACCCTGCAGCTTTTTATAAAGCTGTTGATGAATCACTTGGGCCATTTATTGATTTTACGGGTTTCTCCCGTGGCGTCATGGCGAAATACTACAAGCGAGCAACCAAACAGCAACAGCAAGACTTCGTGGCGGTCTTCAGGAAAGGGTTGATCGAGACATATTCAAATGCGCTAGTGGGCTTCGATAATCAACAGATTAATGTTGTGCGTCCGACCACGCCTCAGAAAAAACCAGAAAGACCGGTGATCACGATTGAGATCACCGGCCAAGATGGCTCAATTTATAAGGTTGATTACAATTTAATTTTACTTGATGGCCAATGGAAATTGAGAAATGTCGTTATCAACGGCATTAACATCGGTTTGCAGTTCAGATCTCAGTTCCAAGCATCGATGTCCAAAAATAAGAATAATCTGGACGAAGTGATTGCCGGTTGGTCGGTTGATAGTCGGTGAGATGAAAATTCAAAGCGCCAACTTTGAAGCGATAGATTCTGAGCGTGTGAAGGTGATTGGTGATCTTAATCTACATACCGTATCGGCCTACCTTGCCGAGGGGAAGTCTATTATTTCTAATGCGCAAGCACGGCTTTGTATGGATCTTTCCAATATCCAAGTCGAAGATACCTCAGTTTTGGCATTGTTAATCTCTTGGCACAGGTTTGCAATTTCTCAAGACAAGCGCTTATTGATCGCCAATTGTCCCCAGAAGCTGCTCGAGATCGCCAAGCTTGGTGGTATTCACGAGATACTCAGCTTCGAAGTCTAGCTTCGTTATTTACGCGTTTCCATTGAATCAGCGCTAACCTGTGCTTGATGGGGGGGTGTCATGATATGATTGCGGCCTTTTTAAAGCCCTGATTTTGGTTAGGGCGAAATTGGGTCTGCCGACCCAGCTGCACAGTGTTTATTAGGCTAAGAAATATGAATGAAGTTGAATTGAAGGAAATTTTGGCAGCCGGCTTGGGCGATTGTGAAATCGAGATGGTCGTTGAAGGTAACAAGATCGGTTTGCGGTTGGTTGCAGCTGTATTCTCAGGGCTTAATCGCGTAAAGCGACAACAGCTCGTCTATAAGTTACTCAATGAAAAGATTAGCTCCGGTGAGATTCACGCCGTTAGCATGTCTTGTCTTACACCAGAAGAAAGTTAAGCAAGGAAGACAATATTGGACAAGTTACTGATTAAAGGTGGAACGCAACTAAGAGGCGAATTGCGAGCTTCTGGTGCAAAGAACTCTGCTGTCCTGATGCTAGCAGCGTCGTTGCTCGCAAATGAGCCCGTGACAATTGAAAACGTGCCTCATTTGCGTGATATCACAACGATGATTGAGCTGCTTGGTTCGTTGGGTGTTGAGGTGATTGTTGATGAGAAGATGAGCCTTGAAATTCACGCTAACACGATTAAAACCTACACCGCAGACTATGATCTGGTTAGAAAGATGCGCGCTTCCTTTCTTGTTCTAGGTCCACTGCTTGCCCACTATGGCCAAGCAATCGTGTCGCTTCCGGGAGGTTGTGCAATCGGGCCAAGGCCTGTAGACCAGCACTTAAAAGGTTTAGAAGCGCTTGGTGCGAAGATCGAAATGGAAGAAGGGTACGTCAACGCGAAAGTCGATGGCAGACTCAAAGGCGCTCATTTTATATTTGATTTCTGTACCGTCGGCGGTACGGAGCAATTGCTGATGGCTGCAACATTGGCCGAAGGGCAGACGGTTCTCGAAAATTGTGCGCGAGAACCTGAGATTATTGATCTTGCTAATTGCCTTAATGAGATGGGTGCGGATATCACGGGGCACGGCACAGATACAATCACGATCAATGGCGTTGAGTCGATGCATGGTTGCACGCACCGAGTGATTCCCGATCGAGTTGAATCCGCGACTTATTTAATAGCAGCTGCCGCGACGGGTGGATGCGTAAAAGTTAAGGAGGCCAAGCCAGAGCATTTGGAGGTTGTACTCAACAAGCTAAGCGAAGCCGGTGCCAAGGTGACGATTTCGGATGATGGTATTGAGGTCGATATGGAAGGTCGACGGCCCAAAGCGGTTAGCATAGTGACAGCGCCATACCCTTCGTTCCCGACCGACCTGCAAGCACAAATGATGGTATTGAACTCTATTGCTGAAGGCACGGCGACGGTTAAAGAGACAATATTCGAAAATAGATTTATGCACGTCCACGAGATAATTCGGATGGGTGCCAATATTCGTCTCGAAGGTAATAATACGATAGCGATTGTTGAAGGTGTTGAAGAGTTGAAAGGTGCGCCAGTAATGGCTAACGACCTGCGAGCTTCCGTCAGTTTGGTTATAGCGGGTCTGGCTGCGAAGGGCGACACTGTTGTGGATAGGATCTACCATATCGACCGTGGTTACGAACAGGTAGAAGAGAAGTTACGGCTTTTAGGAGCTGATATTGAAAGGGTCCAGTCTCGGTAGTTTTCCATGAAAGATAATCAATCAGATAACGTAATAATAGCTTTAACAAAGGGTCGGCCCCTTACACAGGCGTTAGATTTGCTGTCAAAAATCGGCGTTGAGCCGTTGGAAGATATGGCAGTTTCTAGAAAGTTGGTGTTTGATACCAACCGTTCGGGGCTCTCACTCATGGTGCTGCGTAGTGTTGATGTTGCAACGTATGTTGAACATGGTATTGCAGATATGGGTATGGCGGGTCGTGATGTCTTGTTAGAGCAAGGAGAGGAGGGCTACTACCAGCCTCTCGATTTAAAAATTGGTGCTTGTGATTTAATGGTTGCAGCCTTAGCAGATGAAGGTCCTTTGCCTGCTCGGATCAAAGTGGCCTCTAAGTTTGTGAATATCGCCAAGCGCTATTACGCCGAGAAAGGTGAGCAAGTTGACGTCATCAAGTTATACGGCGCGATGGAACTCGCCCCTGTTACAGGCTTAGCGCATCGAATTGTTGATATCGTTGAGACCGGCAATACGTTAAAGGCAAATGGTTTGGTTGCAATAGAGCATATTGCCAAGGTGACGAGCCGGCTCATTGTCAACAAGACCTCTCTGAAGATGAAGCACGTTGTCATTCAAGGTTTGATAGATGATCTCGCGCGAGAGGTGGAAGCGAAATGATAAGAAAACTCTCGAGTACCGATGTTGATTTTGATCAACAGTTGTCGGATCTGTTAGCGATGCCGAATGAAAATACCGGCGATGTTAAAGAGATCGTTCGAAAAATAATTGATGACGTGAAGCTGCGCGGTGATCAGGCTGTGCTGGAGCTAACAAACAAATTTGATCGCATGGATGTAGGCAGCATAAGCCAGCTGGAAATATCCAAAGCAACAATGGCGCAAGCACTAAAGCGACTAGATCCTCTGATCGTTGATGCGTTGAAACTATCAATTGATCGTGTTCGGGTTTATCACGAGGAACAATTGAAAGCGCTTGGTGGTAATGGTGAATGGCATATAGAAGATGAGGAAGGCAACAAGCTTGGCCAACTCATTCGACCGATGGAGCGAGTTGGTTTGTATGCTCCAGGCGGTAAGGCGTCATACCCTTCATCGGTCATAATGACCTCCGTACCGGCGAGGGTGGCGGGTGTTTCAGAGATAATCTTAATGGTGCCGACGCCAGACGGTGAGATATCCGATACGCTTGTCGCTGCAGCGCATCTCTGTGGTGTCGATCGCATGTTTACGGTTGGCGGCGCACAAGCAATCGCCGCGCTGGCTTACGGAACGAAATTGATACCTCGGGTTGATAAGATCGTTGGTCCTGGCAATATATTCGTGGCAACAGCAAAAGAGCTTGTGTTCGGCCAGGTTGGCATCGACATGGTCGCAGGCCCCTCTGAAGTGGCAATCGTTGCTGACGCGTCTGCTAATCCCGAATGGGTGGCGATGGACATGTTTGCACAGGCAGAACACGATGAGTTAGCTCAGTCGGTTCTGATATCGAGTGATCAGAGCGTACTCGACTCAGTGGCACGAGAAATAGCCAGGATGCTACCAAACATGGAGAGATCGGCCACGATCGCACAATCATTAAAAGATAGAGGTGCCTTGATAAAGGTTGAGACATTAGACCAGGGTGTCGATATTGTTAACCGTATTGCACCGGAACATTTGGAACTAGCGATTGCCGAGCCTGAGAAAATATTGCCTCAGATTAGGTTTGCGGGAGCAATTTTTTTAGGCCATCACAGCGCTGAAGTCGTTGGCGATTACACCGCCGGTCCAAGCCACGTGCTTCCGACCAGCGGTACTGCTCGGTTTGCATCTCCACTGGGCGTGTATGATTTTCAGGTGCGCTCTTCTGTCGTGAACTGCTCTGCCCGTGGTGCCATTACACTTAGCCGATCTGCAGCTATCCTGGCGACACAAGAGGGTCTTGAAGCGCATTCAAAGTCTGCTCAATACAGGCTGTTAGGTTAAGCTCTATCTGATGTCTGATTCAGGTCCTATGGCAGAGTATCAACGCAAAATCGACTTGGGCGAGTTGCGTGCAGATCCGGCGCAATACGAAGCAATGGCCAATCTTCAACGTCTGTTTGACGATCTGCTTGCCCCAGCAGCCAAACCCGGTTTCCTTTCGAAAATGTTCGGCTCGCCATCGGTCGGTTCAAATACTCGTCAGATTAACGGGCTTTATTTCTGGGGTGGAGTTGGGCGCGGTAAGACTTTTCTGATGGATGTTTTTTATGACGCGCTGCCGTTTCAACAAAAGCAGCGTATGCACTTTCACCGTTTTATGCGGCACGTTCATAAAGAATTGCACGAACTGCAAGGGCAATCGGACCCCCTTGAAAAAATCGCCTCACGGTTTGCCAGTCGAACAAAAGTGCTGTGTTTTGATGAGTTTTTCGTCAGTGATATCACCGATGCAATGATTCTGTCGGGCCTCTTGGACGCAATGTTTAGACGCGGGTTGGTACTGGTTGCGACATCCAATGTTGAGCCAAAGCGTTTGTATGAAAATGGCTTGCAACGCAGTAAATTTCTGCCTGCAATTGCCCTGATTGAGGCACATACCCAAATTCTAAATGTTGATGGCGGGGTTGATTATCGGTTAAGAGCGCTTGAATCTGCTGAAATTTACCATTACCCGCTTGATGCAGGCGCAGATGAAGGTCTACAGCGGAGTTTTGCTAGTTTGTCGCCCGACGCAGGGTCTGCGGATGTCGGGCTAGAAATTGAAGGTCGGATCATTCAGGCAAGAATGGCCGGAGACGGTGTGGTTTGGTTTGATTTTCCCGAGATTTGCGATGGCCCCCGCAGTCAAAACGACTATATTGAGCTTGCAATGTTGTTCCAGACTGTCATGGTTGGCCGTGTGCCTCAGTTCACCTCGCAAACTGAAAATGCTGCGCGACGTTTTATAAGCTTGGTCGATGAGTTTTATGATCACAATGTGAAGTTGATTTTGTCCGCAGAAGTGGCCATTGTTGATCTTTATGCAGGCGAGCGCCTGCAGTTTGAGTTTCAACGAACGGTGAGCAGATTGCAGGAAATGCAAAGCCATGAGTACCTATCACAGGAACATTTGCCCTAATTCGTAAAAAAAGCTGCTAAATCAATCATATCGGGTTGCGTAGGTAGTGCCGAATCAGTAAGATTCGCGCTCCAATTTCCCCCCTTGTGGACATTAAGAGTCATACTGTGAAAACATATTCTGCAAAGAAAGAAACCTCCAGGCACAACTGGTTTGTTGTTGATGCAACAGACAAAACCCTCGGTCGAATGGCAACTGAAATTGCCAATCGCCTACGTGGCAAGCATAAAGCGGAATACACTCCGCACGTTGATACCGGCGATTACGTCGTTGTCGTCAATGCTGAAAAGGTAAAAGTTACCGGTAATAAAGCTGCTGATAAGAATTATTATCATCATACCGGCTACCCAGGTGGCATAAAATCCATTTCCTTTGAGAAGCTTATCGATAAAGCGCCTGAGCGTGCTATCGAAGCTGCTGTGAAAGGTATGATGCCTAAGAACAAACTTAGTCGAGCCATGCTTGGTAAACTTAAGGTTTACGCCGGTAATGAGCATCCACATTCAGCACAACAGCCTCAAGCACTTGAGCTATAGTAGAAAGGTCGAGTTATGACACAGCATTACGGTACAGGTCGAAGAAAATCATCTAAAGCACGGGTGTTCATGTCTGCCGGAGAAGGCAAGATTATGGTGAACAACCGTCCTCTTGATGAGTATTTTGGACGAGAAACAGCGCGCATGATTGTTAGACAGCCGCTAGAACTTGTTGAAATGACTGACAAGGTCGACCTTTATGTCACTGTTAACGGTGGCGGTGGATCTGGTCAGGCCGGTGCAATTCGACATGGTATAACACGCGCGTTGATGGAATATGATGAAACGCTTAGACCATCATTGCGAAAAGCTGGTTTCGTTACGCGTGATGCGCGAGCGGTAGAGCGGAAGAAAGTCGGTCTGAGAAAGGCGCGTAAGAAGCCTCAGTTCTCCAAACGATAATTTCACTTGTTTCTGTCGGTTATGCCTACTTGAGGGTTTCTGACAGAAACAGCAAAGAAACCTGCTTGAAGCCACAATTCTGTAACGGGATATGGTAAAATCGGCGGGTTTTTTTACGGGCGGAATTTGGCCCACGATTCGTAATACAAAATTTTAGGAGAATTCTCCGTGAGTGATGACGGTACCAACAAGGGGCGACGAAATTTCCTCATTGGCGCCACCTCTGTTGTAGGAACAGCTGGTGTAGCTGGAGTGGCGGTTCCATTTCTCGGATCTTGGAATCCGAGCGCCAAAGCATTGGCTGCAGGTGCTGCTGTAAAGGTTGATGTAAGTGCTTTAAAGCCCGGTGAAATCATTGGGCCAATACCTGCATGGCGAGATAAACCAGTGTTCGTTGTTAGGCGAACACAGGCTCAATTGGATATGTTGAGCGAGGATACCGGACGTTTGGCTGACCCAGACTCCATTGAAGAGCAGCAGCCTGAATACGCGCAAAATGAAACCCGGTCGATCAAGCCGGAGTATCTGGTATTGCTCGGTATTTGTACCCATTTGAGTTGTTCCCCGAAATTCCACCCGGAAGTTGTGGCAACTAGCTTTGATTCAAATTGGACCGGTGGTTTTTACTGTCCTTGTCACGGTTCAAAGTTTGATTTAGCGGGTCGCGTATTTAGCGGAGTACCAGCACCAACTAATTTGGAAGTGCCTCCTCATTACTTTGAGTCAGACGCGGTTTTGGTCATAGGTGAAGACGGGGGTGTTGCATAATGGCGTCGATAGAACAGTCATTGAAAGAAATAATGAATTGGGTTGATGACAGATTGCCCGTTACAGAGACATATGAAAAACATATGTCCAAGTACTGGGCACCTAAAAACTTCAACTTATGGTACATCTTCGGTGTGTTGGCGTTTGTTGTTCTCGTTAACCAGCTGCTAACCGGCATCTGGCTTACGATGAGCTATGTACCAACCGGCGAAGGCGCATTTGCCTCAGTTGAGTACATTATGCGAGATGTTGAATATGGCTGGATGCTTCGATATATGCATTCAACAGGCGCCTCAGCATTTTTCGTCGTTGTTTATCTACATATGTTCAGAGGCCTACTTTACGGCTCCTATCAGAAGCCTCGAGAGCTTATCTGGGTCTTCGGTATGTTGATCTATCTTGCGTTGATGGCGGAAGGTTTCTTCGGCTATCTACTTCCCTGGGGCAACATGTCTTACTGGGGTGCACAGGTAATTGTTTCCTTGGCCGGTGCTATTCCAGTCGTTGGTGACGACTTGATGGTCTGGGTTAGAGGTGACTTCAACATGTCCGGTGTCACATTGAATCGATTTTTTGCCTTGCATGTTGTACTAGTTCCGATCGTTCTACTTGTATTGGTTGTACTTCACATCCTTGCATTGCACGAAGTGGGTTCAAATAACCCTGACGGCGTCGATATTAAGAAACATTTGGACGAAGATGGGCGTCCGCTGGATGGCATTCAGTTCCATCCTTACTACACGATCGGACATGATTTGCCCGCTATAATTCTATTCTTGTTTATCTTCTGCGCTGTGATGTTTTTCTATCCAGATGGTGGTGGTTACTTCATTGAGCACCCGAACTATGAACCAGCAGATCCGTTGAAGACGCCTGAATTGATTGCGCCGGTTTGGTACTACACGCCATTTTATTCGATGCTTCGAGCGGCTACCTTTCCCCTCTTCGGGATGACGGCGAAGTTTTGGGGCTTAGTGGTCATGGCTGGTGCCATTGCGATTTTGTTTGTCGTACCTTGGCTCGACAGATCCCCAGTAAAGTCAATGCGTTACAAAGGTTGGGGTAGTAAGATTTCTCTGACGTTATTCATCATTGCCTTCTTCATCCTAGGTTACCTCGGCACGGTTCATCCGACGCCCGGGCGAACGTTATTGGCTCAAATATGTACTGCTATTTACTTTGGTTTCTTCCTGTTTATGCCTTGGTATACAAGTGTTGAAAAAACCAAGCCGGTACCAGACAGGGTGACAATGAAATGAATAAGAGACTAATAACCTTATTACTCGTTATATTACCTGGCATGGCTTTCGCTGCAGGGGGCGGTTACCCACTTGATCATATGACGCCTAACTTGGATGACAAAGCTTCATTACAGCGGGGCGCTCAAACCTATATGAACTATTGTTTAGGTTGTCACTCTTTGCAGTATCAGCGATACAAGAGAACGGCCGAAGATTTGGAGATACCAGAAAGTCTAATGCTCGAGCACATGGTGTTTGATCCGGATACCAAGATTGGTGATCTGATTGAAAATAACATGTCAAAAGAGAACGCGAAATTTTGGTTTGGCGCAGCTCCACCCGATTTGACTCTTCATAGTAATTTGAAAGGTGGTCCAGATTGGTTGTATACCTATTTGCGAACATTTTACGAAGACGATTCTCGGCCGCTAGGGGTCAATAATCTCGTTTTTGAGAATGTGGGCATGCCACACGTGTTAGCAGGTTTGCAGGGTAGGCAGGTTAGACCAGAGTGTATGCAAGTGCCAAGACTTGCTAGTAACGGCGGTATTGTGCGCGACCCAATCACTATTGAGATAGTGACCGAGGAAAAGTGTGGTGCGGATGTGCTTGAGGCGGGCCACTATCCTTTAGTTAAAATAGAAGGCACAGGGTCAATGACCACAGATGAATACGACACGTTGGTTTATGATCTCGCTAACTTTATGTATTACGTAGGTGAGCCTGCGCGTATCGATCGTACTCGCATCGGTGTCTATGTTCTGTTGTTCCTCGCATTTTTCTACGTCTTCGCATTATTGCTAGGACGAGAGTACGAAAAGGAATTTCATAAGTAACGATTGCTTATCGAGCCGTCGTGACTATTTATAATTAGCATAACTGAGAGGTGAACAGATGGGCGTAGTCGCAAAGCACTCATCGATGATTTTCTATTCGAACGGCGATGACCACTATAGTCAACGCGTTCGTTTGGTGTTAGCCGAAAAAGGCGTCGCCGTAGATATCGTTGATGTAGATCCACGCAACATGCCAGAGGATCTCGTAGACCTCAATCCGTACCATAGTTTACCAACACTGGTAGACCGCGATTTGGTGCTTTATGAATCTCAGGTAATTATGGAGTATTTGGATGAGCGCTTTCCGCATCCACCACTGTTGCCTGTTTATCCTGTAGCGCGCGCACAAAGTCGATTATTTATATACAGAATCCAACGAGATTGGTGTGGCGCAGTTGATATGATCGTTGCCGGAAAATCTAAAGAAAATGTGATTGAGAAGGCTCGAAAGGAATTAAGGGAAAGTCTCGTTTCAATTGCCCCAGTCTTTGCTGACAAGCCTTATTTCATGAGTGAAGAGTTCACGTTAGTAGACTGTTGTGTTGCTCCGATTCTGTGGCGTTTGCCTCAGTTGGGGATTGAATTGCCTCCGAAACACGGCAAACCAATCCTTGATTACATGGATCGAATTTTTGATCGCGATGCTTTCCAAGCGAGCTTATCTGAAGCCGAACTGGATATGCGGGATTAAACGAGCGGTAAGTGCTCGTTCTTTCATTTTCAGTCGACATCCTTTGTGATAGTTAGTTATGACCATGACTTCATCAGTGCCGTACCTTTTACGCGCAATCAATGAGTGGATTGTCGACAATGGCTGCACGCCCTATTTAATACTCGATGCCGAGAAAGAAGACACGAGTGTACCCAGGGAGTATGTCAAAGACGGGCAGATTGTGTTGAATATCAGTATCAATGCAATCCGCGACTTTGTCGTCACCGACGAACACGTTATGTTCAGTGGACGCTTTGGTGGTGTTCCCCATGAGATATATGCCCGAATTGATGCTGTCGTCGGGATTGTCGCAAAAGAAAACGGCGAAGGTATGTGGTTCACTAAAGAGGAAACCGATACGGAGCCGCCGCCAGAACCTCAACCTAAAAAAGGTCCACCGTCACTCAAAGTTATTAAGTGATACATAAGACTTTGCACATAGGTTTTAAGAGGCTTTGTCTCAGTCTCTGAGCTTGTGTCAAATAGGTGGAAGTCTGAACCTATCTCTTCATCGAATCGCGTTGACGCTCAGTTGATGTACTCAAATACTTTTACGATCTTCTGAATACCGAAAACCTCTCTCGCCCTAGTCACTGCAGCTTCAGCTTCCTCGCGAGTTAGCAGTCCCATCAGGTATACGGTGCTGTTAGCTGTAACAACCTTAACTCTAATACTTTCAGCATCATCATCTATCAGCAATGCGGTTTTGACCTTCGTTGTGAGCCAAGTGTCATTAGTTCTTGCCATAAAGGAAATGGGTCCGGCGACTTCTAGCTCGTTGTGGACCAACTTCACCTTCCGAAGGCCAGTTATTGCCTCAGTTGCCGCTGATTTAGCGGTTTCAGAGGGTACTTGGCCCGTTATAAGAACAACGCCGTTAAAAGAAGTGATGTTGATGTGCGCGTTCTCGAGCTCAGGGTGCTCTGCTCGAATATTGGTCTTGCCTCGTGACTCAACCATTTGGTCATCCCACTTGGTTCCGGTCGTCCGTTTACCAAGGTTTTCGTCGACGCCGATGCCTATTGTTGCGCAACCCTGCATTAAAATGAGCAGGAAGAAAAAAAGATGGCGCTTGGTTGGCATGATGGCGTTCCGTCAAATTAGTGTTGAATTAGCGGTCTAGTGTAAACGCATTTTTGTACCAATCAATTTTTTGTTCGCTAGCACCTATCGAAACAACATCGAGGCGACAGTCTAAGCTACTCAGTTGGGGGTTGGAGGAGAGGAAATGTTGTGCAGTGTGTATTATTTTTGTTTGTTTGCTCAACGTGACAGTCTCGGCACCAGTGCCATACTGCGCACTATTACGCATCCTTACTTCTACAAAAACCAAGACATGCGGTTCCTGCATGATTAAATCAATTTCACCCAATCTACATCGGTAATTTGCGGCCCTAAAAGTTAAACCATTTTTTTCAAGAAAACGGCGTGCGGCTAATTCTGCAGTGGCCCCAATAGAAGTTGTATTTTTTGCGACTATATTTTTTAAGATTGGAATTTTCTTCCAATCTTTTTTGTTCATGTATCGCTACTAGTTGACGTCACCATGGGTGACGCTACAACTTCACCGTCCGTAAATTGTGCCCACATTAACTTTCTTACGAGCACATTGCGTGGATTGAGTTGCAGGACACCGGTTGAACCATATATTTTGGTTTCGGGATGCTGGCTTAACTGATTGAGTCGAGGGTAGAGTCGAAAAGCATCCACGCCAAGCGCGTAAAATGGCGCCAATTGAGATGCGCTGGCTGGCCATTGTGTATTAATTGCGAGTTGGATTGGCTCATTACTTGTTAGTTTCCAAGGAATATCGCAGAACCGAATTCGATTCAAGTCGATCGATTCAATGCGGGTATCACTGGCCGCGTATATGTGTGAGGTGGAATATACAGGGATATCATCGGCATAGAAAAACGCCAATGTCGGATTGATTCCCCTTGCCTGTGCTTGGTTGCCTAGTAAAAAAACAAAATCAATATCCTGACGTCGTCTTGGGGTGAACTCGAATCTTTGGCCTAGTATGCGTCGCAAATCAGCCGCACGCTTTTCGCTGTTATCAATGTCAAGAATTGACTTGATCAGTGTCGAGTAATCCCTTTGTTGTTCATAAGGCGCGGTGCCAATAATATTGCCTCCTAACGAGATCCACCGGTTTCGAAACGCTTCGAAATTTCGATCACCCCATTGAGAGTCTGGGTATATCGCCAGGGCATTTTTCTTTCCTTCCTTAAAAACCTGGTCAGCGACTTGGACCATCTCATCTTCGGGTGCAAGACCAAATTGGTATAGGTTCGTGTTGCTTGAGGCGTCATCGGTTCGATTGAGAGCAAGTATGGGGGCGGGCAGCGGGCTTATTGTTGCTATCTGTGACACCTTTTGACGCTCCAGCGGGCCGATAATAAGTTCAGCACCTTCTTGAACAGCTTTGTTGATGAGTGACATTATTTCTTCGCTCGTTGAGTCATAGACCTTTATTTTGATCTGACTGTTTGTTTCAAAACGCGTAGCGATAATCGCGTCTCTAATTGCTCGCCCGTAGTTTGCTAGTCCACCGTTCAACGGTAGTACAAGTGCAATGGCTTTGGGTTGGTTGTTGACGACTTCGGATAACGAGCTGAGACTCGATGGCAGGGCCAATGCTGCTGGATGGGCTGACCATGCCTGTTGCCAGCGCGTGAGTTCCTGCAGCTGCCGGATTGGATCGTTTTGGTATTGCTTAGTCATAGCTGCCAGCGAAAGCCAGCCGCGGAGTTCACTGGTGACAGCTTTGCTCGCCTGTTGCGAAAGGGTTCTTGCGGGTAGCTCCATTAACGTGTTGAAAATCGCTTCTCGATTGGTTTGTTGGGCAGCGTTGTCCAGAAGGTCATCGTAGAAAACCCGCTCCCTGGCGCTTGCCAGATAGCTGCGAGCTGAATAGAACGCGCGCGCGCGGAGCTGGCCGATCAGTAGCTGGTCTTGCTGAGTCAATGGCTCGGTTTGCAGCTTTGGGCTTTGAAGTAATAATAGGGCTTTGTTGGGATCTTGCGTCTGTATCGCCAGTTCAATTTTTAGTAGCGTCAACAATCTTAGGTTCTGCCTATCGCTCGGTGCTTCGACCAGTAATAGAATATTTCTAGCTTGTTCAACATTGGCTCCCTCAAGGGCTAATTTGGCAGCCGTTAGACGTAGTTCATTTGCTTTAGGCTGCGCGGCGAACTCTGCAGTTGAAAGTAAAGATTGAATGTTTGCTTCATCCAAAGGAGCGATCGTTTGCGTGTTCGCTTTGGATTTAACGCCGTCGGTAGAAGGTGATGTGCAACTCGACAGGACGATCGAAAGTACAATGAGCAAGCCAGGTAACATAAGGGTATTTCGATTTTCTAATAATTTGTTTAACACGAGTTGTCTCCGAAGCAAGGTGTTATTCGGTATCGTAGGTGTCGAGATAAATAGGTATTTCGCCGCACGAGCTGCTCCATCAGGAACGAGTGTTGTATTTGCCCATTAGTCTCATCTGCATATTTTTTTATTCGGTAGTGCGTCACGCCATGCTTATTGTGTTGTGACACAGCTTGCCGGTCTTTTGTTTGTTTGTTTATTCCGCGACATGATGCAACGGCTTGCAGGATAATGCGCTGCAATAGGGCTGGAAGTCTCGGAGGCAGAATCATGAATGAAAATCGTCTTCGCTAATGTGCTCACGTTAAATTATCTACGTTTGGTTGCATTCGTTGTGAATGGCTGTGTTATGTTCGTAGACGATGAAAACAGAACTATCCTAACTGAATTTGCATTCAGTCGCTGTAAGAAAATGACCAATTGTTCCGGAGGAAAAAGACTTGTCGCTATATGTTGTTGCAACGCCAATTGGAAATTTGTTGGATATGACTCAACGTGCAATTCAGGTACTAACAGATGTTGATGTTATAGCCGCTGAAGATACCCGTCATAGCAAATCATTGCTGAACCACTTCGGCATTAGTACGCCGTTGGTTGCATTTCATGACCACAATGAAAAAACCGGCAGTCAGTCGTTAGTTGCAAGGATGCTCAATGGCGATCAGGTTGCGCTGGTATCTGATGCAGGCACACCACTAATTTCGGATCCTGGCTACCAGTTGGTAAGAGATGCTCACGCAGCGTCAATACCTGTTGTGCCTATACCAGGCCCTACTGCTATGGCCGCCGCATTATCAGCGTCAGGTTTAGCGACTGACAGTTTTCTGTTTTTAGGTTTTTTGCCTTCAAAATCGACTGCGCGCATCGCAAAATTGCAGACACTTAGATACTACCCATTCAGCCTCGTCTTTTATGAAGCGCCGCATCGAATCGATAAATCCATATCATCAATGATTGATGTATTTGGCGGAGATCGTCCAGCATGTATCGCGCGGGAGATGACAAAAACCTTCGAACAAATTGTGAACGGCACACTGGCTGAGCTTCTGGCGGGATTGCAAAGTCGCGAGATTGTCAGCAAAGGAGAGTTTGTTGTTGTGGTCAGTGGGGTAAGTGATAACAACGTAGAGTTTGATGATAGAACGCTGTTGACTCATCTGCTTGCTGAGTTAGCGCCCTCGAAAGCCGCAGCTCTGGCACACAAACTAACAGGTAAACCTAAAAAAGCATTTTACGAGCTTGCACTTGCCATCAAGCATGAATAAATCGTTAGGTTTAAATCTAATGTTTATTTGTAGACGATTGAGCGATTGTGTAAGTCTTTGTTGAACCTGGGCTGGAATCCCAGTAGGCTTGCCGCGAGCTAACTAGACAATCGCTGCTGTGCATCCTCGGATGTTGCGGGAGAGGAAAGTCCGGGCTCCATAGGGAAAGGTGCCAGGTAACGCCTGGGGGGCGCAAGCCTACGGAAAGTGCAGCAGAAAATATACCGCCTACTTCGGTAGGTAAGGGTGAAAAGGTGCGGTAAGAGCGCACCGCGTGGACGGTAACGTGCATGGCAGTGTAAACCCCACCGGGAGCAAGACCAAATAGGAATCCTTGGGTGCGTCCCGCACTGGATTCGGGTAGGTCGCTTGAGGTTATTGGTGACGATAGCCCTAGATGAATGATTGTCCACGACAGAACCCGGCTTATCGGTTGGCTCAAATAACATAAAACTATCTGTTTAAAGTCCAAAACGGTCTATAGGACCAAAACTCTTAAGAAGTTACTTTAACTTCCCTTCCTATCGTGATGTATTCATTTTCCTTTATCTAGGACGGTTCCGTTCTGGATTGTTATTAATCCGTAAGTCATTGTGTTTTAAAGACAAATTGCCATTTTCCCTGCTTGACAAGGACTGCCTGCATTCATAATGTGCACGGTGAGGAAAAGTGGGAAATTGTGTTGATTAGTGGTTTTTATTGGGTCTTAGGTCGTTCGAGCTCTCCAAAGCGCAATTTTCTCCCGGTCGTTAATAACAATAAAGGTTTTATCAGTAATGTTTAGGGGTGTAAACAACATCAATCTCGATGCAAAGGGGCGCCTTGCGATCCCGACGCGTTATCGAGAGTTGTTAACGCAGCATTGCGAAGGCGAGATGGTTGTGACGATCGATACTGAAGAGCAATGTCTGCTGATCTACCCATTGCCAGAATGGAATGATATCCAAAGAGAAGTTTCAGCGCTGCCTAGCTACAACCCTGCGACACGAAGAATTCAAAGACTGTTGATAGGTTATGCCACCGATATAGCACTAGACGGCAGTGGTCGGCTGCAACTGACTCAGCCATTAAGGGATTACGCTTTTTTGGAAAAGAAGTGCGTGATGCTGGGGCAAGGTAAAAAATTGGAGCTTTGGTCAGAAGAGCAGTGGGCAAAGAGGCGAGACAGTTGGCTGAATGACGAGTCGTCTTTAGAAATTCCTGACGAGTTAAAGA
This sequence comes from Pseudomonadales bacterium, assembly GCA_029251375.1. GTDB lineage: Bacteria > Pseudomonadota > Gammaproteobacteria > Pseudomonadales > Azotimanducaceae > JAHRVQ01. Next base: position 294,518 of record JAQXDL010000049.1, read on the forward strand.
GCCTGTCACTGTAATGACTGGGCATGAGGCTGTATTAAAGCAAGAAGCACTTGAGGCGTTAGTTGTAAACGAAAGCGGGACCTATGTTGATTGCACCTATGGAAGGGGTGGTCACGCAGAAAAGATTCTGGAACGTTTAAATGAGAACGGCCGCATGATGGTGATTGACAAGGATATCGAAGCAATCAACCACGCAAAACAGAGATTTGCGGGTGATACGCGAGTTTCCGTTATGCATGGATCGTTTCGTCATATTAAGTCTTTTTGCGATGAACAAGGTTACAGCGATGTCGATGGCATTTTTATCGATTTAGGTATCTCGTCTCCGCAAATTGATCAAGCTGAGCGTGGTTTTAGCTTCGATAGAGATGGTCCTTTGGATATGCGCATGGATCAGACGAGGGGCGAGACGGTTTCAGAATGGCTTCAGCGTGCAGAGCCGAGTGACATTAGTTATGTCCTTTATAAATACGGCGAAGAGAAATTTTCGCGTCGAATTGCGCGTAATATTTGTACTGCTCGCGAGGCTGGCCCAATTGAAACAACCCATGCGTTGGTTAGCATTATTGAAGATTCAATACCGCGGCGTGATCCTCACAAACATCCAGCCACACGAAGTTTTCAAGCTTTAAGAATCTTCATCAATGATGAGCTTGGGGATCTTGAGGTTTGTTTAGAAGATGCTTTGAACCTACTAGGGATTGGTGGTCGACTCGTCGTCATTAGTTTCCACTCCCTTGAAGACAGAATCGTGAAGCGATTTATTCGAACCAAAGCCAGAGGCGAAGAGTTGCCGAGTCGATTCCCCATTAGGGATGCAGACATAAAGCGATTCGTGAAAATTATAGGCAAGCCGGTTAAGCCAAGTGATGAGGAGGTTGATCGCAATCGTCGATCTCGTAGTTCAATCATGCGCATAGCGGAGAAGATCGGGTGATTGTCGACAGTCTTTTATTTAGGACCCTAAGCTGGCTGTTAGCTTGGCAGCAATTGCTAGTCGTTGCATTGATAGGCCTATTAGTTATTTCGAGCTTGGCGGTCGCACTGTCAGCCCATGAGACTCGTCAATTGTATTCCCAACTGCAAGTGTTAGAACAAGAGCGGGATAACCTCGACAGCGAATACGAAAAGTTACTGCTAGAACAAAGTGCTTGGGCTGACTACACCCGCATTGATCAAGTGTCTCGCGAACAGTTGCACATGCTAGCACCTCCCTCCGAAAGTATAGTGGTGGTCGGCCGATGATTGCAGACGCGCGCGTTATCATTGTTATCTTGGGTTTCGTTTTGTTAGCGAGTATTGGTTATGTGCGCATTGTGTATCTGCATGTGTATGACAAGGATTTCCTCCAAGATCACGGTGATGCGCGGACGATTCGAATGGAAAAGATATCCGCTCACCGCGGCATGATTACCGATCGCATGGGTAAGCCGCTAGCTGTCAGCACGCCGGTCGTTTCTCTATGGGCTAATCCTAAAGAGTTGTTGACAGCACCAGAGAAGCTGGAGTTTCTCGCGATGATGCTCGGAGTAAATTTCGACGAGTTCAAAAATAAGTTAGAACGCAACGCTTCGAAAAACTTTATTTATTTGAGACGAAAAATGTCACCTCAAAAAGCGCAGGTGATTCTAGACCTCGATATTAAGGGCGTTTACGACGAGCGAGAGTACAAGCGGTTCTACCCAGCGGGAGAGGTCGCAGCTCATGTCGTCGGGTTTACCAACAATAGTAGTCATGTTGGTCAAGAGGGTATTGAGCTGTCTTATGACTCTTGGCTGGAGGGGCAGGCAGGAAAGAAAAAAGTGATGAAAAACCTTTACGGTGAGGTGATTCGAGATGTAATGCCCTTGCGTGAAGCTCAACCCGGACACAATTTGCAGCTAACGATTGACTTGAGGTTGCAATACCTTGCTTATCGTGAGTTGAAAAATGCGATCAACTACTACCAAGCATCAGCGGGGTCGGTTGTTATTCTTGATGTGACGAATGGTGCGATTTTGTCATTAGTTAATCAACCTTCTTACAATCCCAATAATAGAAAAACCCTAGAGCTAAAAAGCCTCCGCAACCGGACTGTCACAGATTTGTTTGAGCCTGGCTCGACGGTAAAGCCTTTTACGGTAGCTGTAGCGCTCGAATCAGGTGCATATACAGCTGATTCTACGATTGATACCAGTCCAGGTTTCGTGAAAATTGGTGCCAAGACGATTCCTGATCCGCGAAATTTTGGTGTCTTGACGCTCGGCGAGATTATTGCAAAGTCGAGTCAGGTTGGCACGACGAAATTAGCGCTGACATTGAATGAGTATGACGTTTGGAATGCATTTTCATCAATTGGTTTTGGTAAGGCGGCGGGTATTGGTTTTCCTGGCGAGCGGGAAGGTTATATGCCGAATAGACGGCGATGGGCTGATATCGAAAGGGCTACATTTTCATACGGCTATGGTTTTCAAGTGACGCCATTGCAACTTGCTGCGGCTTATCAGGTTATCGCATCAAATGGTGTTAAACGCTCGTTAAGTCTTGTTGAAGGGAGCGAGATGACAAGCGAAACAGTTTTCTCTGTCGAAACCTCCATGCAGCTTAAAAGGATGCTCGAAGGAGTGGTTGAAGGCGGTACTGGAAGTAAAGCGGCGATCGCGGGTTATTCGGTTGCCGGTAAAACAGGGACTGTCAGAAAAGTTGCCGGCGGCGAATATCAGGACACAAAGCATTTGGCTTTCTTTGCTGGCATGACCCCGGTTTATCAGCCCAGATTGGTTGCGGTTGTCATGATTGATAATCCTAAAGGCGATGAGTATGGCGGCGGCGCTATTGCGGCTCCCTTGTTTTCAAAAATAATGTCAGAGGCGCTTCGTTTGTTGAACGTGCCGCCGGACAATATGGATGAGGCTGCCTGATGTCAAAAATGCTCAGCAAACTATTGCCTGAATTAAAAGTAAGCAAAGACGTTCTTATTAAAGGACTTGCGGATGATAGTCGGCTTGTCTGCAGCGGCGAGTTGTATCTTGCGGTCGCGGGTGATGTATTCAACGGTGCAGACTTCATCAATCAAGCTATGCAAAAAAATGTGGCCGCTGTTGTTTCGGACCAACCGGTTGATAAGTCAGAATCCTCAACTTGGAAGGCCCCTGTTTATTATCTTCGCGATTTAGCGCGTCTACGGGGCGAAATCGCGTCTCGTTATTACGATGAGCCTTCGACGAAAATGCGAGTGATCGCAATTACCGGAACGAACGGGAAAACGTCCTGTTCTCACTTTATTGCCAAAACGTTAGCCGTGCTGGGGATTCCCTGTGGGTTTATTGGCACGCTGGGGGCCGGTGTCGAAGGTCTTAGTGGCGATGCTGTTGATTTGAACATGACGACGCCAGGTGCGATCGCGTTGCAACAGACACTTAAGGTGTTTTCAGATCGAGGTGTTTCGATGGTGAGTCTCGAGGCGTCGAGTCATGGGTTGATTCAAGAACGTTTGCGAGGCACGGATATAAATACCGCGGTTCTGACTAATATTAGTCGCGATCATCTAGATTTCCATGGAACCTTTGAAGCCTACACGCAAGCAAAGGCGCGACTGTTTCAATTCAATTCGCTGCAAAATGTCATTCTAAATGCTGATGATGATAGCGCCGAAGCATTCTCCCGACTTGTAAACGAAGGAGTTAATGTTGTGACCTATAGTCTTCACAACAGCAGTGCTGATGTTCATTGTAAAACGTTTTCTCTGAGTAGTTCCGGCATTGATGCGACTGTTGTGACGCCTTGGGGTGATATTGAAATCGTTTGCTCCCTGTTGGGGATGTTTAACGTAAGTAACGTGCTCGCCGTCATAAGCGCCCTGGGCTGTAATGACTACAGATTGTCCGACATCGCCTTAGGTCTGTCTAAGTTGAAGACCGTAGAGGGACGGATGGATCTCATTGCGTTAGGAAATGGTGTTGATGTGATTATCGATTATGCCCACACCCCTGATGCTTTGGAAAAAGCGCTTTCCGGTATCAGATCACATTGTCGTGGTGCGGTTTGGTGTGTGATGGGTTGCGGAGGTGATCGCGATAAAGGCAAGCGATCACAAATGGGTGCCGTTGCGGCTCGTCTGGCAAACCGAACGGTTGTTACTTCAGACAACCCACGCAGCGAAGATCCGCTCAAGATTATTCGCGACGTGTTGCAGGGTGTGTCTGACGGTCAGGTTGAGAGCGGCGAAGTATCCGCTTTAACCGATCGTGGCGAAGCGATTGCTTACGCACTGAGCAACGCCAAGCCTGGCGATATGGTGCTCATCGCGGGCAAAGGTCATGAGAAGTATCAAGAGTTATCGAATGGTCGCGTTGACTACAGCGACTATTCGGAAGTCGAAAAATGGCAGTTAGGTAAGAGTGACGTAGATGGACCAGAGGAAACCTAGGGTGATTGTCGGGTTAGGAAGTACCGGCCTTGCATGTGCGCATTATTTTGCGCATCACGGCATCCCTTTCTCAGTCGTTGACGCTAACTCGAAACCGCCTTTGCTGAGGGAGTTACAACACGAATTTCCATTAGTTGAATTTCAGTCTCTGAATGAAAAAGTATTTCTGCCCACAGAAGAAATTGTTTTAAGCCCAGGTGTGCCCCTGAAGTCTGCAGAGATTCAGAAAGCGATCTCCGAAGGCGTCAATGTTACTGGTGATATTGAAATTTTTTCGAAGGTGGTCACAAAACCCTTCGTTGCAATTACCGGCTCGAATGGGAAAACAACGGTAACCAGGCTGCTAGGTGAGATGGCGGAGAAGTGCCATAAGCCTGTGCAACTCGCCGGTAACATTGGTATTCCCAGCCTTAGTGTCGTTGACGCTGAGGTAGATTTTTTTGTTCTGGAAGTGTCCAGTTATCAACTTGAAGTCGTCGAAAGACTCGCGGCCGACGTGGCAGTGGTACTCAATTTGACGCCAGATCACCTCGACAGGTATGCAGGGGTTCGAGATTATTATGACGCAAAATTAAAGGTCTTTACCGGTTGTGGTCTTGCGGTCACTAATCGAGATATGGACTGCAAATTGAATATTCAACAAGGTGTGCCGGTTGTTAGTTTCGGCATTGACGAGCCACACAAGGATACTGATTTTGGCTATGAGCATAGCGATGGTAAAACCTATCTAGTCAGAGGCACGCAAAGATTACTCGACGTCGATCAATTTGGATTGATAGGGCGGCACAATAGGCTAAATGTCGCCGCGGCTGTGGCGATTGGTTATGAAATCGGATTCAATCTTGATGGCATGATAGAGGCAATTCAGTCATTTAAGGGCTTACCGCATCGATGTGAGCTTGTTGGCAGCTACGATGGTGTCACCTATATCAATGACTCTAAAGCAACCAACCCAGCCTCTTCGATCGCTGCCGTAACGGGTATGTCGGATGATTCGGACGACATTGTGCTGATTCTTGGTGGCGATGCAAAGGATGCAGACTTTTCAGCTTTTGAAGCGGCTTGTGAAGATCAGGTGCGACTGTATTTTATCTACGGTAAAGATTCGCAGATGATTTCTGATTCTATTAGTGGCAACAAGCGTATCTGTAAAACACTCGCCGAGGTTGTTGGCCAATTGCGCGAATATGTGCGTGCAGGGGACAAGGTGCTGCTATCCCCGGGTTGTGCGAGTTTGGATCAATTTTCGAATTACGAAGAGCGTGGCGATGAGTTTAAGCGCTTGCTTGAAGCGGTGTCGCAATGAACGGGTTGCGAATACAAAATCTTAAGACCTGCCCGATTGATTTGGTTGTGGCAGGTATGGCTCTTTTGTTGCTGTTAACAGGCGTCATTATGGTTGGCTCCGCATCGACGGAAGTATCAAATCGAATTTATGGTGATCCTCTGTACATGTTCATCAAACATTCGGCTTATGTGGTGATCAGTTTAGGTATCGCTGCGGTTGCCTTAATGATGCCAATTAAATCCTGGCAGCAAATTGATTGGGTGCTACTACTGCTCAGTTTTGCATTGCTCATAGCTGTGTTGGTTCCGGGTATTGGCCGCACGGTAAATGGCAGTACACGATGGATTTCTCTCGGTTTCTTTACCGTCCAGGGTAGTGAATTCGTCAAGCTGTTTGCCATTGTCTACATTTCTGGGTACCTGGTACGCAGAAAAGAGGAGATATTCGATTCACTCAGTGGTTTTATCAAGCCGCTCGCGTTGATTTCGTTGATGGTTTTGTTACTGCTCGAGCAACCGGATTTTGGTGCTTCAGTTGTTATTATGGCATCGATACTTGGCGTAATCTTTTTAGCGGGTGTGCCATTTAAGCATTTCGTACCGATTATCCTAGCAGTTGGAGCTGCTGCATTTGTGATTGTTCAATGGCAGCCCTACCGTCTAAAGCGATTTGAAGCATTTACCGATCCTTGGGCACATCAATTTGATAGTGGCTATCAACTGACTCAAGCCTTGATTGCGTTTGGCAGAGGTGAGTGGTTTGGGCTTGGCTTAGGCAACAGCATACAAAAATTGTTTTTCTTGCCGGAAGCGCATACTGATTTTTTGTTTTCGATACTTGCAGAAGAGTTAGGCGTTGTTGGTGGTGTGATTGTGATCAGTGCTTTCACTTGTTTAGTGATTAAAGCGATTTTGATTTCACGTAGAGCAAGAAACCAAGGTAAAGAGTTTCATGCAAACCTTGCTTCAGGCATAGCACTTTTGTTGGGGGTTCAATCTGCAATTAATATTGGCGTGAATATGGGTTTGTTACCAACCAAGGGTTTGACATTGCCTTTGGTCAGCTATGGTGGCAACAGTCTGATAATAAGTTGTGTGTTGATTGCAATTCTACTGAGAATTGAATTTGAATGTAGAGAAGAGGCGGAATTGCCCGTACGAAAATCAACACAAACAAAACGATCAATTGCAAAGTCTAAGCCAGCCGGTGAAAAAGCGTCGTTACGGCAGAATTTGGGTCGCGGTGCGACGGATAAGCCTAAAAAGATTCGTGGCAAGTCAGAAAAAAGCCAACCTAAGATGGCGGGGGCTAAAAGAATATGACCTCTGTAGTCACCCCAGATGTGCCAGAAATGAGACGGATCAAAAGGATTCACTTTATCGGTATTGGTGGCGCAGGTATGTGTGGTATCGCGGAAGTTCTTCTAAACCAAGGCTATAAAATCTCTGGTTCAGATATGTCCAGCTCAAAAATAACAACGCGTTTATCTGAGCTGGGTGCTCAGATTTATCTGGGTCACAGTGCAACAAATGTAGACGGTGTCGATGTGGTTGTTGTTTCTTCCGCAATTGATCCCGAGAATCCTGAGGTTTCAACAGCACGTCTCTCGCGAATACCAATAGTTCGACGTGCAGAGATGCTTGGTGAGTTAATGCGGTACCGCCATAGTGTTGCGGTCGCCGGTACACACGGCAAGACAACGACGACAAGTTTAATAGCGTCGTTGTTGGGGCACGCGGGTATGGACCCAACATTTATTATTGGTGGGTTGCTAAATAGTACCTCATCGAACGGCCGTCTTGGTGCAAGTCGATTGTTGGTTGCTGAAGCTGACGAAAGTGATGCGTCGTTTCTGCATCTGCAACCTATGGTAGCAGTGTTAACGAATATCGATAAGGACCACTTGGGTACTTATGACGGTAGTTTTGAAAAATTGAAAAGCGCATTTGTTGAATTTGTTCACAACCTCCCCTTCTATGGTTTGTTGGTAGCCTGTCTGGATGATGTGAATGTAAGGTCGATTTTACCATCTATTCAAAGGCCGATCGTAACCTATGGATTCGATGATGATGCGGATGTTCGCGCTAGTCATGTTAGCCAAGATGGGGGTTTTTCTCATTTTCTTGTGCATCGCCAAGATAAAGATTCACTGCAAATCTCGCTTGCGATGCCGGGGCGACATAATGTTTTGAACGCTCTTGCAGCAATTGCTATAGCCACCGACGAAGGGGTTGCCGATGAAGATATTGTTCAAGGCCTGAAGGGGTTTGAAGGTGTAGGGCGGCGCTTTGAGATTCACGGTCGATTTGAGAAAAACGAAGGCGATTTCATGTTGGTAGATGACTATGGACATCATCCCTCTGAAGTCAAAGCGACAATTGAGGCGGTTCGCTTGGGCTGGCCTGATAGGCGTTTGATCATGGTTTACCAGCCGCATCGTTATTCACGGACGTTAGAATTATTCGACCAGTTTGTCGACGTGCTGTCGACAGTCGATCATCTTGTTTTACTCGATGTTTATAGTGCCGGCGAAGCGCCAATTATCGGCGCGACTGGAGATGATCTCTTCAAAGCGATTAAACAAAAATCTAGTAGCACGGTGGACTTTCTAACCGATGTTGACTTGGTCTCCGACCGGCTAGACGAGCTTGTATCAGATAACGATTTTGTTTTGACCCAAGGAGCCGGCGTAACCAGCGGTTTAGCCCGCAAATTGCGTCAGAAGTGGAAAAAAAGCTTGGTGGTGGCCGCATGAATGCGTTGACGAGTCGTCTAAAAACTTTGATAGATGAGCGGTTATTGCCTTTTCAGGGTGTGTTGTTCGTGCTCTGTCTGGTGCTAGGCGTGTTCTATTTAGCGTTCGAAGCTAACCGGCTCGAGCTGGATGTGAATTATGTCAGTGTGTCTGGCAATTTGAACCCGGCGCAGCGCAATGATGCTTTGGAAAGACTTGGTGAAATTGTTGAAAAGGGTACCGAACTCGCCTTGATTAAACGAAAAATAGAATCTTTGTCATGGGTTTATAGAGCCAATGTGACGCGAGACTGGCCCGACAGTTTGGACGTAGACGTTGTACCGGAAGTTGCGGTTGCGCTTTGGAATGATAATGCATTCATAAACCAAGACGGCAGTGTGTTTTTGTCTGAGTTTGATCTTATTCCATCTCAGCGTACAAAGCTGCCGCAACTCTATGGACCACAGGGAAGCGAATTACGCGTTTCGAATCAATATCAGCAACTCAATGATGCCCTACTAAACGCCGGCCATTCGATAGATTTGCTGAAGCTAGATGAGCGCGGCGGATGGTCCTTCAAAAATCAAGTCGGCATAACTGTCTTGTTAGGTAAGGATGAGTTAACACAACGAGTTCAACGTTTCCTGCGTGTTGCCACTTACGTGACGCTAAAGGGCAGGATTGACGCAGTAGAGTCGATAGATACCAGGTACACAAATGGTGTCGCTATAGATTGGAAAGAATCGATGGAAAGTTTCGAGATAGCTAAAACCTTTAATTCAGAGAGAGAGCAAAAACTATGACTGGTTCAACGGGTAGTCAGATGATTGTGGGTCTGGATATAGGCACGTCGAAAGTCGTATGTATCGTCGGTGAAATTTCTCCTGAAGGCGATGTTGAGATAGTCGGCATTGGAAGCCATCTATCTCGTGGTCTTAAGAAAGGGGTTGTCGTTAACATTGAATCGACAGTTCAATCAATTCAACGTGCTGTTGAAGAAGCAGAGCTGATGGCAGGTTGCCAGATACATTCTGTTTATGCGGGTATTGCGGGCAGCCACATACGAAGCTTGAATTCACATGGCATTGTGGCGATTAGAGACAGGGAAGTGTTTAGGCCGGATATCGAGCGAGTCATTGATGCAGCGCAGGCTGTCGCGATACCCGCTGATCAAAAAATTCTTCATATCCTACCTCAGGAATACGTCATTGATTCGCAGGAGGGCGTGAAAGAGCCTCTGGGAATGTCAGGCGTCAGATTAGAAGCAAAGGTCCATCTCGTAACCTGTGCGGTAAATGCTGCGCAAAACATCGAGAAGTGTATAAGAAAGTGTGGTTTAGAAGTTGAGGACATCATCCTTGAACAGCTTGCGTCAGGCTACGCAGTACTCACAGAGGATGAGAAAGAGCTTGGTGTCTGCATCGTTGATATTGGTGGCGGCACAACAGATATAGCCGTCTTTACTGATGGTGCGATTCGCCACACAGCTGTTATTCCTATCGCGGGCGATCAAGTGACAAACGATATCGCTATGGCGCTACGAACGCCCACGCCGAATGCTGAAGAGATAAAGATTAAATACGCTTGTGCGCTTGCAAGGCTGGCGGGCGAAAATGAGACGATTAAGGTGCCAAGTGTTGGTGATCGTTCAGACCGCGATTTGTCTAGGCAGGCGTTGGCAGAAGTTGTTGAGCCGCGATACGACGAACTTTTTACATTGATTCAAGCGGAGCTTAGACGTAGTGGTTTCGAAGACTTGATTGCTGCCGGCATTGTGTTGACAGGCGGCACCTCAAAGATGGAAGGCGTAGTTGAACTCGCTGAAGAGATCTTCCATATGCCTGTCAGTATTGGCCACCCTCAAGGGGTAACGGGTCTAACAGACATCGTTCGTAATCCAATCTACTCAACGGCGGTCGGGCTTTTGATGTACGGCGCCAAACAACAATTCGATGGGGTGGTAAACACACCGCCTCCTGCAATAGCCATGACGGGTGTTGTAGATAAAGTGAAAAATTGGTTTCTAGGTAATTATTAATAATAACTTCACAACATAGACCTCGGGAGGGTTGATATGTTTGAACTAGTAGATAGCACACCACAACATGCGGTAATTAAAGTTATAGGCGTAGGAGGCGGCGGTGGTAATGCCGTTGAGCACATGGTTGTCCAGGATATTCAGGGGGTAGATTTTATCTGCGCCAACACTGATTCTCAGGCACTCCACAATCTCAGTTCCAAAACGTTGTTGCAACTTGGTGGAAATATTACCAAGGGTCTTGGAGCGGGTGCGAACCCTGGCATGGGCAGAGAAGCAGCTTTGGAAGACAAAGAGCGTATTGCTGAAGTTTTGCAAGGCGCTGACATGGTCTTTATCACAGCCGGTATGGGTGGCGGCACGGGAACAGGTGCTGCGCCAATTGTGGCCGAAGTCGCGAAAGGGCTCGGCGTTCTCACAGTTGCGGTTGTGACTAAGCCGTTCGTCTTCGAAGGCAAGAAAAGAATGATGCTCGCCGAAGAAGGTATCAAAGAGTTGTCGCAATATGTCGACTCGCTCATCACGATACCCAATGAAAAGCTGCTTAGCATCATGGGTAACGATACGCCGCTGTTAAAAGCGTTTGGTGCCGTTGACGATGTGTTATCAGGCGCTGTCCAAGGCATAGCGGACCTTATTATTAGGCCCGGCATGATCAACGTCGACTTTGCCGATGTTAAGACTGTTATGTCAGAAATGGGTCTTGCGATGATGGGGTCCGGTAGCGCGACTGGTGAAAACCGAGCTCGAGAAGCCGCTGAAGCAGCAATTCATAGTCCGCTGCTCGATGATATCGACTTCAATGGGTCGCGAGGTATTCTGGTCAATATCGCCGCCGGTGAAGATATTTCACTAGGTGAATTTTCAGAAGTGGGTGCGACTATCGAAGAATTCGCTTCTGATCACGCCACAATCGTAGTCGGCACCGTCATCGATGCAAATATGGGAGATGAGCTACGTGTCACAGTAGTGGCAACTGGATTAGGGCATCCTGAGTTAGATAAACCTAGAACCGTAGTTGATAACACGCAAAAAATAATTGCTGGAGACGGTCCGACGGATTACAGCGAGTTTGATAAGCCTACAGTCACGCGCAATAAGCCTAGCGAGGAACATGTGCCGGACCTCGGTTCGACCAAGGATATGCAATATTTGGACATTCCGGCGTTCCTTAGAAGACAAGCCGACTAGGTGACGCGTTATCTGAAACTTATGGGCGTCTATGCGGTCGTAGTATTGTAATTGGATCGAATAATGTTCCGAGTGGGGCTGGGTGCGTAATAGTTATAGAGGTTTGCTTCTGTTATTATTCGCGCCGAAAAATCCAACTGTGTCTTGGTTAAGATCGCAGATTTACAATTTATCTGTTGGTCATAACAAGAAGGTTAGGTTGGCAACACATAAAATTAAGGGAATACAAACCGACACATGATAAATCAAAAAACGCTTAAAAATGTGATTCGAGCTACGGGTGTTGGTTTGCACACTGGGGAAAAGGTTTACCTGACCCTGCGGCCTGCGCCAATAGATACGGGTATTGTCTTTGTTCGTATGGATACCGATCCGGTCATTGAAATCCCAGCAATGACAGAGAACGTAGGCGATACGACACTTGCCACGACCATCAATATGAATGGCCACAAGGTATCAACGATAGAGCATCTAATGGCAGCTTTTGCAGGACTCGGTGTCGACAATGCGTATGTTGAAGTTAACGGCCCTGAAATGCCTATCATGGACGGAAGTGCTGCAACGTTTGTGTTCCTGATACAAAGTGCCGGTGTCGAAGATCAAAAAGCACTTAAAAAGTTCATTCGAATCAAAGAAAAGGTTACCGTCACCGGACCTGAAGGTGTCGGCTGGCATAATCAAAGTGCAACAATTCAACCCTTCCATGGTTTTAAAGTCACCCACACCATTGTTTATGACAATCCCGTTATCAAGGAACAAACGGCAAGCGTGAATTTTTCGGCAACATCTTTTGTCAAAGAAGTCAGTCGAGCACGTACCTTTGGCCTAATGCAGGAGTTTGAGCATCTAAGAGAGCGGAATCTAGCGCAAGGCGGAAGTCTTGATAACGCCGTTGTTGTTGATGAGTTCAGAGTCCTCAACGATGATGGTTTACGGCATCAGGATGAATTCGTCCGCCACAAGATTCTCGACGCGATTGGGGACCTATATCTACTGGGTCATAGCGTTATTGGCGAGTTCATTGGTTTCAAATCAGGCCATGCTGCAAATCACGCGTTGCGGGAAGCTTTGTTGAGTCAGCCCAGTGCTTGGGAGATTGTGACCTTTGATAACCCAGAAACCCTCCCTAGCGCTTATGCAGAGCCAGTTTTGGCGGAAGCATAGGTAATAAAAAGTCATTCGAGGTTAGTCGGTCGTTTTTTACGATCGGCGAGACGGATTAGGGCCTTGCGGAGGGGCTCATCTTCGATATATTTGGCCGCTTCGGCTATGTTTTGCGCACTTTGGTCTGACAGGGCTTTTGTATCTGGCGTAGAAATAGTGGCCGTGTGAAATTGAGGACGCACCGAAACCGCTATTGAGTCAACAAAATGTGGCGGCTTTTGGCGCCTAAGTGCCGATATCAGTGTTTGCTGGCTATACTTAATACGTGTCGTGCTTGCAGCCGAAGCCGTTGTTAACTCCAGGTGACCGTCGTTGAGTGATGCAACGCGTATTTCGTCTGCTGGATAGTGTGGGTATTGATCAGATATTATTGATTGCAGAGAAAGCAGAGCTTTTGCGTGATTAATGATATTCTTCAGCGATCCACGTGAAGTGGACAGCAGTTCTTTGGTATCCTTAACCGTCTTAGGGAAGGTTGAGGCAAAAGAGGAAGTTGTAGGCCTTTTTTTTGACATTGAGCCTTAGTGGTAAATAGGTAATAAGTTAAAGAGCGTTTAGGTGTTTCTTTGTTTGTGATAGAGGCAAACGATTGAAATACATAAACAAATGTCGATGTCGTGCGTATAATTGATCAGTCAGAAGTTCGCAAGAACAAATAAATGAGCGATCGCTAAACATCACCTAGAGACATCATAGCACCAGAATTATGAAATTTATTGTAGTAGACAACGAATCAGGAAAATCTCGTTCACTTAGCACGAACGGTTTTATTCTTGGTCTCACATTTGCCGGTCTGCTGGGAATTCCTGCTGCGATAGGTTACATGTCTTATCTGCATGGTGTTGGTGAAGCGACGCAAACGCGACAAATGTTTGGTAAGTGGCGTGAAGTGCTCAAAGATCAAGATCAACAAATTAAGGTCGCGAGTCGGGAAGCGCAGGAAAACCTGCAGGCTTCGACGCTAAAACTTGCGAAACTTCAAGCTCGAATCGTGCGATTGGATGCTTTGGGTGAACGTTTGACGCGTGTCGCTGATTTGGAGGAAGGTGAATTTGATTTTTCTCAACCGCCTGCGGTCGGTGGTCCAGCTGTAGAGACGGGCATTGGTACGACGCCAAAAAATTACCTGCAACAACTTGGTCAATTGGCTGATGATATTGAGAGTAGGGAAAGGCAACTAAGTGTTCTCGAAACGCTGATCGTCGATCGAAATATGCAGGATGATGTCTTTATCGCTGGTAGACCGGTGACCAAGGGGTGGATGTCCTCTCGATTTGGTGAACGGAATGATCCAATTACAGGACGAAACGCTTGGCATAATGGTGTCGATTTTGCCGGTAAAGAGGGCGCGGATGTCGTTACAGTTGCAGCGGGTGTTGTCGTTTATTCAGCCGTCAGAAGTGGTTACGGCAAGATGATAGAAATCAATCATGGTAGCGGGTTCTCGACTCGCTATGGTCACCATAAAGAGTTAGTAGTTAAGGTTGGTGATATTGTAAAAAAAGGACAAGTTATCGCTCTCATGGGTAGCAGCGGTCGTTCAACGGGTCCTCACGTCCATTTCGAAGTTTTCAAAAATGGCCGGGTCGTCGACCCGTCCTCCTACATACATCGCGCTAGCCGGTGATTTGTTAGTCTCTTTTTGAGCCCTAGGGCTTGAAGCCAGTTCGTTTTCTCCCCATTTTTTAGAGACTAAATGTCATGGTAATGCAGGTATTCAAGAAAGTCTTCGGCACGAAGAATAGCCGTGAATTAAAACGGATGCGAAAAATTGTTCTCTCGATAAACGCTTTCGAGGAAGAATTTGAAGCCTTGTCTGATGAGCAGTTGAAAAACAAACGATCCGATCTTAACTCCAAGCTTGAAGCGGGCGACACGCATGAAGTGATACTGCCAGAAGCTTTCGCCGCGGTTCGCGAGGCGGGTAAGCGTGCCCTAGGTATGCGTATCTTTGATGTCCAGATGATCGGCGGCATAACTCTTCATGAAGGCCGAATAGCAGAGATGCGTACTGGTGAAGGTAAAACATTCGTCGCAACACTACCGCTATATTTAAACGCAATCTCTGGCGACGGCGTGCATCTTGTGACAGTTAATGACTATCTTGCTAAATGGGGTGCCGAATGGATGGGACCTGTTTTCAACGCACTGGGAATGAACGTCGGCGTCGTCTTTGCTGGTCAGGAACACGAAGAGAAGAAAGCAGCTTACCAATGCGATATCACCTATGCGACTAACAATGAAGTTGGCTTCGACTATCTTCGCGATAACATGGCATTTAGTCTCGACGAAAAAGTTCAACGAAAGCTAAATTTTGCGATCGTTGACGAGGTCGACTCGATTTTGATTGATGAGGCGCGAACGCCTTTGATTATCTCTGGCGGAGTTGAAAACTCATCGGTCGTCTATCAAACAATCAATAGCATATTGCCGCAACTTCAACGGCAAGAAAAAACCCTCGAAGATATAGAAAACGAAGTTGAAACCCCGGGCGACTATTATGTTGATGAAAAGCAGCGTGACGTTGAGCTAACGGAAGACGGCCATCTAAAGGTTGAGGAGTTGTTGGTCAAAAATCGTCTGTTACAAGAAGGCGACTCTTTGTACGGCACGGCTAACTTATCCCTTCTTCATCATGTTCATGCAGCGTTAAAAGCACACAGTTTGTTCTCAAAAGACGTCGAATATATTGTTCAAGACGGTGAGATTGTCATAGTTGATGAGCATACAGGTCGGTCAATGCCTGGTCGGCGATGGTCAGGTGGCATTCATCAAGCGATTGAAGCTAAAGAGGGTGTTGATGTCACCAATGAAAGTCAGACACTGGCTTCAACGACGTTCCAAAATTACTTTCGTTTGTACAATAAACTTTGCGGTATGACAGGTACGGCTGACACGGAAGCACCTGAGTTTATGCAGATATACGGGTTGGACGTTGTAGTAATACCAACTAACTTACAGATGGTTCGGAATGATCAGAATGACCTGATGTTCATGACCCTTGAAGAAAAATACGATGCAATCGTCGATGAAATACAATTGGCGCAAGCACAAGATGCGCCTGTCTTAGTTGGTACAGCTTCTGTTGAATCCTCAGAGCTAATATCCGCTGCGCTGACTAAGCGAAAAATAAAACATAATGTACTCAATGCAAAATTTCATGAAAAAGAAGCCGAAATCATTGCTCAGGCGGGTCGGCCAAGTGCGGTAACTATCGCAACTAACATGGCTGGTCGAGGCACGGATATTCTGCTGGGTGGTAATTGGGAGGCGGAATTTGCTGGGCTCAAAAAGCCAACGGAACAATTGAAGCAAGAAATTAAGTCTCGCTGGGACAATGATCATCGTAAAGTGATCGATGCAGGCGGGCTGCATGTCATTGGTACTGAGCGCCATGAAAGCCGTCGTATAGATAATCAGCTTCGAGGCCGAGCGGGGCGGCAGGGCGACCCTGGCGTATCGAGATTCTTTCTCTCCATGGATGATAACTTAATGCGCATCTTCGCCTCCCCTCGTATCAGGGGCATTATGCAATCGTTAGGCATGGAGAAGGGTGAAGCGATCGAGCATAAGATGCTAAATAATGCGATAGAAAAAGCGCAACGAAACGTCGAAGGCCGAAACTTTGATATTCGTAAGCAGCTACTTGAGTATGACGATGTGGCCAATGACCAGCGTCAAATGATCTATGGCCAACGCCTTGAATTAATGGAGGCGTCGGACGTTTCAGAAACTATTGATGCACTTTGGGATGATGTGGTTAATCAGGTGATTGACGGCTTTGTGCCACCTCAGAGCTTGGAAGAACAATGGGATACAAGCGGCTTGGAACAATCGCTGCATACCGAATTTGGTATTACTGCGCCGGTCCAAAGATGGCTAGATGATGATGATGAATTGCACGAAGAAACACTTCGTCAAAAAATTGTTGAGCAGGTTAAATCTAACTATGATCAAAAAGCCTCTTCACTTGGCGACGGTGCAAGACAGTTTGAAAAGCAAATCATGTTGCAAATTCTCGACAATAGTTGGAAAGAGCATCTCGCTGCAATGGATTATTTACGTCAAGGCATTCATTTACGAGCCTACGCGCAGAAACAACCAAAGCAAGAATACAAGCGGGAAGCTTTTGAGCTATTCGAGCAACTTCTAGAGGGTGTTAAGTTTGAGGTTATCAAATTCTTGGCTCGCGTAGAGTTTCAGCAAGCGGAAGATATTCAGGCTATAGAACAAAGGCGTCGTGAATCAGAAGCGCAAAATACTTTGAACTTCCAGAAAGCCAGTGCCGAGGTGATGGGCGAACCCGAAAGTACAGAAAAACCGCAAGAGGAAAAGCTACCTTTTGTACGTCGAGAAAAGAAAGTGGGGCGTAATGAGCCCTGCCCCTGTGGTTCAGGTAAGAAGTACAAGTCCTGCCATGGAAAATTAGGATAAGTGAGTACAGGCATATGGCAGTAGGAGAATCGTCTCTAGAGCATCATTCAGTCCCTGGGGTCAGATTGGCTTCTTTGGCTTGCGGCATCAAAGCGGATAAGACTAATGATCTCGTTATGTTTGAATTCGAAAAAGGCAGCACTACCGCAGGTGTGTTTACAAAGAGTTTGTTTGCCGCCGCGCCGGTCGAGTTAGGGAAAAAGCACCTGGCCAAAACTTCGCCTGAGTATTTTCTGATTAATAGCGGTAATGCGAATGCCGGTGTTGGCGATGTTGGCCTCGACGATGCCTCCGCTTGTTGTCTCGCAGTATCTCAGCTTGCAGGTGTCCATCCTGAGGCGGTTATTCCATTTTCTACCGGTGTGATTGGTGAGCGATTGCCAGTTGAAAATGTCACAAATGCATTGGATCCGTTAATCGCTGAGTTGTCCGAGGATAACTGGTTGCTTGCGGCTGAAGGCATCATGACCACAGACACTCGTCCAAAGATAACCTCGAGGCAAATTTCGATTGATAGCAAATGCATCACCCTAACCGGTATCGCTAAAGGGTCTGGCATGATTCAACCGAATATGGCGACGATGCTATCGTATATCGCCACTGATGCTGTAATCGAGACAACGACTCTCCAGAGCCTTCTTAACGAAGCGGTAGATGCATCGTTTAATCGAATCACGGTTGATAGTGATACCTCAACGAATGACTCCTGCATGTTGACTGCAACCGGTGTGTCAGGGTTGGTGATTGAAGCTGACAGTAGCGCTGCAACAAGTTTTTTAGAAGCACTGACTAGCCTTTGTAAAGAACTCGCCCATGGAATCATTAGAGATGCTGAAGGCGCAACAAAATTTATTTCAGTGCGTGTAAAAGGTGGTTCGACCCAAAAGGAATGTCTTGAGGTTGCCTACTCTGTTGCTAACTCGCCTCTTATGAAAACAGCTCTGTTCGCAAGTGATGCTAATTGGGGCCGCATAGTCATGGCTATTGGTAAAGCAGACGTCGATATTGATGTTAAAAAATTGGATGTGTTTCTCGGTGATGTGCGGTTGATGACACAAGGTAACAAAGACCCTCATTACTCAGAGGCGATTGGTGCAGAGATTTTCGCAAAGCAGGAAATTGATATTGTGATTAACATAAATGCTGGCGACTTTGATGAGACCGTTTGGACCAGCGACCTATCACATGAGTATGTGCGCATTAACGCCGAGTATCGTACTTAACGTTTTTAGCGGTTGTGCTGATGAGTACGCCTAACAGTTAGGTCTGGAAATGTGCTTGCCGGGTCTCGTGGCCATTAATTGATTACGCTTGAGCCTTACGCCAGTGTTTAATCTCTGTCGAGATCCGATGCAGTCACATCATCATGTTCCGCGTCAGCCGGAATGAATCTTTTGCCATCAGCCCATTCGCCAAGATCAATTAGCTTGCAACGCTCTGAACAAAAAGGCCGCCACAGGTTGTCGGCATGCCACAGCACTGACGTATCGCAGGTGGGGCATTTTACCTTCAGTGTTGTCATTGGCTCAGCTCCAAATATCGATTATGCAATCGAGCGACTTCGGCATCTAGCTCGTTGATGGAACCATTATTGGTGATGACGTCATCAGCATAATCGAGCCGCTGCTCGCGAGTTGGTTGGGTTTTCATTATGGCGAGAACCTGCTCCCGTTGATTATCGTCTCTCGACATGACTCGACTAATTTGCATTTCTTTTGAGACGTCAACAACAAGTTGCCGGTCTATCCAAGGAGACTGTCCGCTGCCGCTAGACAGCATCAGAATTGCATAACGTGACGTTGAGGTGTCTAGGGTGTGACGCAAGTGCTTGAGAATAGCCGGCACGGTTATAGACTCGAGAAATCGTCTTTCGTCACTGTCGTTAAAAACAATTTGGCGCAACGCCGCCCGATCCAAAGTGCCATCTGCCTGCAACACGCGCTCGCCGAAATGTGCCGTGATTTTGTTAAGTCCATCTGTGCCTAGTTCGACTACTACTCTGGCAGCCATGTCCGCATCGGCAATGGTGATTCCAAGCTTTTTGAATCGATCTGAAACAGCTGTTTTGCCGCTGCCAATGCCGCCGGTCAGTCCTACTACGAATGTCATTTATGCCGCTACAAATTGTAAATATTGAGTCGTTATTGTCTCACCGAACATGAGTGCGAGCCAACCCGCGATCGCCAAAAAAGGTCCAAAAGGAATTGCGTTAGCGCGATCTCGTCCTAGTGCAATCAGTGTGCCGCCAATGACGGCGCCAGCGAATGACGAAAGTATAATGACCAGTGGCAGCATCTGCCAACCGAGCCAAGCACCCAGCAGTGCCAATAGTTTAAAGTCGCCAAAACCCATGCCTTCTTTGCCCGTTACGAGTTTGAAGGTCTGGTAGATAAACCAAAGTGACAAGTAGCCGACGATAGCGCCCCAGAACGCATTTGGAAATACAGTGATGAGACCGACGGTATTTACAATTAGTCCTAACCATAGAAACGGCAGAGTAATACTGTCTGGCAAAAATTTGGTGTCAAAATCGATAAGCGCGAGTGCGATCAAAGCCCATGTTAATAAGCACGCAGCAAGGCCTGCTAAACCGGGCCCAAATTTGTAAATCACCGCCGCTGTCATAACGGCTGTTATCAACTCAACACTCGGGTAGCGAGCAGAAATTGATATTTGGCAACCGCTACATTTTCCTTTCAGAAACAAATAGCTGATGACGGGAATATTCTCCCAAGCGGAGATCTTATGTTGACAGTTCGGACAGCGAGACCGGGGTGTGGATAGATTGTAGGTTTCTTGTGATTCTGGTTGCGGTAAATCTAGAATATCCCGAGCCTGCGTTTGCCAGTCTCGTTCCATCATTATCGGCAGTCGATGCACAACGACGTTGAGGAAGCTGCCGATAAGCAGGCCAAACACCATCGCAATGCCCAGCAGGGCGAACGGGTATTCAGCTTCGAGGAGTAGCAGATAAGTCATGATTAAACCGGCTTGTGAAAAGCTTTCAGAGTGCAGCAATGGGCCTACCGCAGAGTTTTTGAGTGCCTAAAAAAGTATCACTGTAGATACTTTGTTAGATTTCTAGCCCCCGCTGATCGCATCGCCCATTGAGAAGATAGGTAGGTACATCGCGATAATTAAACCGCCGACGACGACACCTAGGAAAGACATGATTATTGGCTCCATTAGACTGGTCAAACCGTCAACGGAGTTATCAACCATTTCTTCATAATACGTGGCTGCTTTATCTAGCATACTGTCGAGCGCACCGGATTCCTCTCCAATCGATACCATTTGTATCAACATGTTAGGGAAAACCTCTGCCTTTTTCATAGAGTAGTTCAGCTGAATACCACTTGAAACATCGTCTTTGACTTTTTTAATGGCATCATAGTAGACGATATTACCGGCTGCACCAGAGACCGACTCTAGCGCATCGACTAAAGGCACACCGGCAGCAAATGTTGTCGAGAGCGTTCGAGAGAAACGTGCGATACACGATTTGTCGAGAATATCGCCGATGACAGGCAATTTTAACATGAACCTTTCTTGGCCATCTCGAAGTGGTTTCGAACGTTTGTGCACAGCTTTATAGCTATAAATCACCGCAGCGATACCGGCGCAGATAAAGAACCACCAGGCCTGCATGAAGTTAGACATGTTCACAACCATTTGCGTGAATTCAGGTAGTTCAGCACCGAAGCCAGCAAAGATCTCTTCAAATTGAGGCACAACTTTTACCAGAAGCAAACCCGAAACCACACCAGCCACGACAAGTACCGCGATCGGGTAGTTCATCGCAGCTTTGATTTTGCCCTTTAATGCTTCTGTTTTTTCTTTGTATTCTGCCAAACGTTGCAACATGGTTTCTAATGAACCTGATTGTTCGCCAGCGTCAACAAGGTTGCAGAACAGATCGTCAAAATATTCTGGCTGTCCCCGAATAGCTGATGCAAACGAGTTACCCCCCGATACATCGTCTCTTATCTTGTATATGAGGTCCTTCATAGTCGGATTGTCTACGCCATCGGCAACGATGTCGAAGGATTGAACCAGTGGTACGCCCGCTTTCATCATCGTTGCGAGTTGACGGGTAAAAAGCGCAATGTCGCCAGGTGATATTTTTGCGCCAAAATTCAGTAAGGCGCCGATGCCGCCACCCTTTTTAGACACTTTTGTCGGTGTTATACCCTGTTTTCGCAGATCATTTTTTGCGACAGCGGCACTTTTGCTGGTGATTTCCCCTTTTGTTTTGCGGCCGGCTTTGTCAGTGCCTTCCCATGCAAATACATTGTTTGCTGCTGCCATGAGTTAATCCTTTTAGTGCCCGCTTGTTACGCGGTCGACTTCTTCCAGACTTGTTAGGCCACTTATCACTTTGATCAAAGCCGATTCAAAGATGTTTTTGAAACCTTGCTTTGCGCACTCAGCAGCAATTTCAATTGAGTTACCATCTTCCATGATTATTTTTGAAATTTCTGGGGTGATCTTCACAACTTCGTAAATTCCCACTCGTCCTTTATAGCCGCCGGAGCATTTCCCGCATCCCTTTGGCGCAAAAACGTCGAATCCTCTGTCAACGTCTTCTTCTGCAAAACCTTTTTCAAGCAAAGCAGATTTAGGAATATCAATTTTTTCTTTACAGTCACAAAGCCGGCGTGCGAGTCGCTGGGCGACAATGAGATTGATAGAGGTTGCTAGGTTGAAGGCCGGTACACCCATATTTCTAAGTCGAGTCAAGGTTTCGGGGGCACTATTGGTGTGTAGCGTCGACATTACCATGTGACCAGTTTGCGCCGCCTTAATGGCAATATTCGCGGTTTCAATATCACGAATCTCGCCGACCATGACGATGTCCGGATCTTGACGAAGAAATGATCGCAATGCTTCACTGAAGTCGAGTCCAACCTTATGGTTTACAGGGCACTGGTTAATACCTTCAAGGTTGATTTCGACTGGATCTTCCGCCGTAGATATATTTAATTCCGGTGTGTTGAGAATATTTAGACCGGTATACAGAGATACGGTCTTACCACTGCCCGTTGGTCCTGTAACGAGAAACATACCCTGCGGTTTATAAAGCGCGTCCATAAATAGTTGTTTCTGTTCGTCTTCGTAACCCAATGCGTCGATGCCCATTTTTGCACTACTAGGGTCTAGGATTCGAAGACATAGCTTTTCGCCGAACAACACAGGCAGCGTATTAACCCGAAAATCAATGGCTTTGGACTTGGAAATTTTGAGTTTGATACGGCCATCCTGCGGGACTCGCCGTTCTGAGATATCCATTTGCGACATAACCTTAAGTCGTGCCGAAATTCTTGGTGCGAGATTAACGGGCGGGCGGGCAACTTCGTGGAGTACACCGTCCGTTCTAAAGCGTACTTTATAGGATTTTTCGAATGGTTCGAAGTGTAAGTCGGACGCGCCTGACTTGATGGCATCCATCAGCATTTTGTTAATGAAACGCACGACGGGTGTATCATCAATCGCCTGACCTGGGTCATCTTCTTCGCCGCCACCGCCGCCTTCATCAACTGCTTCTAAATCTAGGTCGACATCATCATCACCTAAGTCACCAAGGCCGCCGCCCTCTTGAGAATCAAGATAGGTCTCAATAAATGCCGTAAGCTTGTTTTCCTCAACTAAAACTTCTTCTGTCGCGACACCAGTCTGAAAACCAATGTCTTCGAGACCTTTTCGATTGGTCGGATCGGAGACGGCGACAAAAAGACGATTGCCGCGATGAAAAATGGGAATCGCGTGGTTGGCCCTGATCAACTTCTCATCGATCATGTTTTTAGGAATGCTCTCGGGATCAAGTGCCGTTAGATCAAGCAGAGGTGTGCCGAATTCCTCAGCAGCGGAATTTGCGACGTCCAAGGAACTAGCTAAGTTGTTCTGTACAAGATGCGTAACGAAGGGCACGCGTGTTTTCGCTGCTTCTTCCGAGGCGTCTCTGGCGACATGCTCTTCGAGCAATTTGTCGTCTACCAAACGTCTTGCAAGCCCACTGAGTTGAACTGGGTTTGCTGCCATAATCAAAATCCCAATCTATTGAACATTCGATGTGAGTAGCATAAGTGTGCGGTTCGATTTCATAAAATAACAGAGCGCTTTTGCTTTGTGGTACTTTGCTATCCCTTACGCTGCGGGTATCAGGGCTTTCTAACCACTTTGGGAGTGTACAATTGACTATCTATGGTGTCGATAGCGTAAGCCCATAAATGCGTTTTTTTTGATCAGCGACAAGACAAGCTGAGACCTGTCTTTAGTAAAATCTGTTGGGCCAATTAATCAAGGTAGCAAGGTCGCAAGGTGACAAATATTGTCACTTTCTGACTCTAGGACATGGGTCTTAGATGAAAAACTGACCATGCAGGTCAGTTTTTAGTGATTCTTGCGATGAACGGTAGGCAATCCATCTGGATAAGCTGGCATGAGAATTGCTCCTTTTTGTCCACGAAATGCTGAGTATCGGTATTTCTCTATAGAAATGGAAACTGGACATGCGAACGTAACGTTACTCGCGTTAAAAAGTGGGTTAGAAACTTTCCAGATTCCAGAGCTAACAAAAAAAGTTATTTAAAAAATGGAGTTCTTCAATGAATAACAAACTGCAACAGGGTTTTACTCTTATCGAATTGATGATCGTGGTTGCGATTATCGGTATTCTTGCCGCCGTTGCCTTGCCTGCTTACCAGGATTACATCAAGACAGCTAACATGACTAAGGTTAACGCGCAGTACGAAAATGCAATTCGCGCGACGCGGGCAACTTATGTAAAAGGTAACACTCAGATCGCTCTAGGTCTTGATTCAACCGTTCCTACTGATGATGATGGCTGGATTGCGGTCTTTAATCCACAAGGTATTCTAGCGCCAGGCGGTACGGCTGCTTATCAGGATTCTGCTAACAGCACTACAGGCGTTATTGGTGTTACCGGTGACGTAACATCTGTAACAATCATACGTCCAGCTTATGCTGACTATACATCTGCTGACACAACTACAATTGTAGCGGCAGACGAATCTTAAGATTTAGATAATCTGAGTATTCGAAAAAGGCTGATGCTTGCATCAGCCTTTTTTTTCGCCTTAAGAAAAGTAGGCCACTGTGTTTTTTGATAGATTGGTCGGACTTTTCGTGTACTAACTTGACGACTATTGTTTGACGGGCAATTATTCTTTTAAGGGGAGAGAGCGATGATCAATATACAGATAGGTGCGGACGTGAGTACTTCTAGCAGCATGCTTGCTGAGACTGGCGCTGATCGTTTACCGCGCAGTCAGCGCTTTCAAGCTGCGACTGGACAACGACAGCGTGGATTTAGTTTGATCGAACTGATGGTGGCTTTAGCAGTATTGGGAGTTGTTACCGCGATCGCTTTGCCTATGTATACCGGTTATATCGAAACGGCACAGCAGAGTGTCATGAGTAATAGTATCCAGTCCATCATACTGCTAGAGGAAGAGGCGCGGTTATCGACAGGTTCCTATAAATCAGGTACTTATGACCCAGCTGATCCTGGCGATGCAAGTGGCTTAACGGCCTTGATAGGTTGGGCGCCGCGTAGTAATGACGATACCACAACCTACGTCGTATCCTGTCTCACGGGTTTCACGATAGATGGTTCAAGTAATTGTTTGTCTACCTCGCGAGGTTTAACGATTGTTGCAACAAATGATAATGGCGTGACAATTACAAAAGACCATACGCGCTAGGATTTAAAGTGCCGGTTGTCGATGAATTTGTTTAATACCAATTCGACCGCCGCGCATCGTTAACGATACTTTGAGTGGAGTTTATGCTGTTTTATCAAGTCGACCGTGTGAAAAATCGTTAATCAGTTGGACAACGTCAATGCTGCGCTCTTGCATGTGTATATGATGGTGACCGGGTAAATTGACAAGCGTTATGTTTTCATCAAATCTGGGTTCGATGACATCAAGCGTTCGGCTTAACCAACTATTATCCCTATCAGCAACGATGAAGAGCGTATCCGCTTGTATGTTGTCAACCAGAGCATTGAGTTGATCCGAGGTAAGTTCGAGTGGCCCAGAACCTTTTATTCTTGGGTCGGTGCACCAGGTAAAACCACCTTCAACCTTTTTATGACCCCGTTCAATAAGGCAGAGAGCTGAAGTTTCGTTTTGGCCGGTTGCGTCACATAGTCTTTGGGTCATTGCTTCGAAGGTGGGAAAGACTTTTAGCGATGAATTCTTTTTAAACGAGGACTCGACGGTTGAACGTAGATGACTAAGTGTTTCGCTCGCAACGTTAGTGCCGCAGAATCCGTCGATACAGATAAGACTATTGACTCTCTCTGGAAAAAAGCCAGCTAATTGAGAGCCTATTTCGGCCCCCATTGAGTGACCAATAATGTTGAAGGTTTGCCATCCCAATTCATCTGCCACGCAAAGAATGTCGCGTATGTCGTTCAGACCGGAATAGAGCTCGCCGGGCGCTCGATAATCTGAAAGGCCGTGTCCAGCAAAGTCCATCGCGAAAATGTATAAGCCGTTCAGGTGCGGTGCGATCATGTCGAAACTATTGGCGTTATCGAGATAGCCGTGCAGCGCAATTGTCGGTTGTCCCTTTTCATTGCCCCAGAATTTGCCCCGGATAGTCATGTGTTCCAACGCTATATTGTACTGTCGTGACATGCCGATGATCCGCTTGAAAGCGAACATTATACGGGCAGAATCTTGCTGCACCAGACCAAGTGATGGGCTGGATGCAGCAAGATAAACTAGCGTTATTGGCTTGCTGGTTCCCCTCTCAATTAGTTTGCGTTGGGACTGAGTTTTTCTAGCACGTTCCAGTCAAGGTCGCCGAACTGGGCATTGGGATTAACCGGCTGTATGCAAACATGATCTGCGCCCGCAGCATAATGTTCCTCAATGCGATCGCGAACCTGTTCTAGGTTACCCCAGGCAAATGTTTCGTCAATGAACCTATCTGACCCGCCATTTTCAAAATCTGACTCATTGAGCCCCATGCGTAACCAGTTGTTTCTGTAGTTAGGTAATCCCATGTAGACCGACGCAACCGCACGAGCGGCTTTACGCGCTATATCGGCATCAGCCTCTAACAAGACTTTTTGTTCAACACAGAGCAAAGCATCAGGACCGAGAATTTCCCGTGCCATTTTAGTGTGCTTCGGCGATGTGAAATAGGGATGTGCACCCGCGCACTTGTCCCTGGCGAGTTCTAGCATTCTAGGGCCAAGCGCCGCGATCAAACGCTTTGGTTCGGTTGCTGGCGGGAACGCCATATAGGGCGCCTCATCCATTGCGTTGAGATATTTTCGCATTGTGGTTACGGGTTTACCGTAAGTGATTTTCCTAACCCCTTCGACAAATTGCTGGTGCGATACGCCTAACGCTAGTAGAAAACGGTCGCCGGATTGTTCCGCCAAGGTTTTCTGGCCAGCAACAGTGACTCCTGGCTCTCGATGATAAATTGAAGCAATGCCGGTCGCGACGTTTAGCTTTTCGGTATTTGCCAATAACCAAGAGGCAGAGGCGTAAGGGTCGCGTCCTGCTGTCTCCGGAATCCAAAGTGTATTGTAGCCAAGTGACTCAATTCGTTTTGCTGTCTCTGCAGCCATACTGCTTGGCATGCCATCAAGGAAGTACCAAACGCCGAGTTTATTTAGTTCCATTATTTATCTACTACCTTATGTGTGAGGCTCATGTAGGAGCGATTGATGAATCCAGTGTTGTCGCCCATTTTTTCATCCCATTGCTGGGTGACGTTGGCGTTGTAAACGTCATCGAGGCTTGCGCCAGCGTTAATTAGGTTGATCATGCTTGCCCGAATTGTCGTCAGCATCTCGATATAGTCCTGCAGACCTTCGTAGTTAGATAGGGGGCCATGTCCCGGTATAACTGTCGTTTGTCGATCAATGACTTTAAGTGTTTCACTGCAGAAATGGATCACGCCATCTAGCGTGCCGCCATTACCCGCATCGATAAACGGGTAGCCAGCATTATTAAAAACATCGCCAAGGTGAACGGCGTTTGTTCCTCGGAAGACGATAGCAGTATCGCCGGTTGTGTGCGCTGGCCCGAAATGAAACAGGTCAACGGTTTCGCCATTTAAATGAAACGACATGTCATCGTCGTAAGTAATGTTAGGCCACGCGTCTTCTGGATAAGCTTTTTGGTTATAGGATGCGACAACGAGGTTAATGACATGATCTTGTTTCATCATCTCACGTGAGTTCTCATGGGCGACAATCCAGGTACCTTGTGGGCCTAAAGCAAGATTGCCTTCGGCGTGATCGAAATGCCAATGGGTATTGATCGCGAAATCGACTTCATTATCTCCCTTGGCGTCGACATTAATCTCGTCTATGGCCGACTTGATCTGCGGAATGAGTTGTGGAAATTGGTCATCAACGATCAGTACGCCATCTTTGCCGGTGCTAACGGCGATATTGCCGCCTAGGCCGAATAGGACGTGTAAGTTGTCGCCAACTTTTTCGGTGTTAATCGTTGCATTTGATAAATCCCAACCGAATGCTGTCATAAGACCATCAAGCGGTAATGTCTCTTGCACAGCGGGCGCTTGGTGAGCAACCAGACTACTAGGCAGTAGGGTCGCAGCAAGTAGTGGAAGTACTGGAAGAATTTTTTTCATGGTTAGATTCCAATTGTACGATGTTGTGTTTTGAACCAAGTTATGGTGATTCGATACAGAAGTAATATAGCTGTCAGATCGCTTCAGGTCTATCTCGGGGTAGGCCCATGCTCAGATGTTGTCTGACCGTCTACGTACGTCAGTCAATAATTTTTATGTAATTACAGCGGCTGCTTCGGTTAGTAAAAGTATGGCGAGAAAGTATGGCAAGATTGTGGCTAGCTTTCTAATGGACGAAGTACGGATGACTCGAAAAAGATATATTACAGAAATGGGCATGGGCGTAGATGTACATGGTAGTAATTACACGCGCGCGGCGGAGCGGGCGGTCTTTGATGCGATCCATCACAGTAGTCTTAATTTCTTCCAAGCGCTTGGTAAACACTCTGATGAAATGGAAATTGAATTGTTGATAGGTGTGCCTGAACCAACCCAGGTAGATGAGGTCGTTGTTGCCAGTGCACTACCCTATGGTTCTGTCGTGGTCACCGTGGCATTAGGCGGTCTAGAAATACCTGGCGAAGGTGGTGCTGACCCAGTTGTTATTGCAAATGCCGGCGTTGTGGTCTACCTAAAAGATTAGGGCCCTATTTTAACTTTACAATTCTCTTTTTTTTGTCGCGAACTTCCTTGCGAACCACTGTGTTGAGGTAACAAACAAGGTCATGCCAGAGAGAACAGTAATGACGCCTAACAGAGCAAATGCCTGTAGCAAGAGATGGTTGAAGTCATCTCGGTCTTCATAATCCATAATATGCAATCCCCAGAGAAAGTCATAAATTCGCCAATTGTTTGTGCGCACTGCGCGTAGTTTTCCTGATTGCGCACCAAGGTAGATTACTGCATCTTCACTGCCGCTAACATCGGCTCGCCATGCGGGCAACTCGCCATTTCGGTATTCGTCACCTGCTGGCACATTTTGTATGAGATCCAGACGAAGGATAGCTCGATCGGTTCTTGACTGCAGGATGCTTTGTGCTTCTGACTCGCTCAGTAACCCAAGTTTTTCGCCTGTTTCAGCGTCAAAAGAAGTGCTTACGCCATCGACTGAGAAGTTGTAGATGGCGCGATGATGTCTCTGTGTAACTATGATTTTATCGACTCGAACAGATTCAAGTTGCGGATGAGCTTGCAATAAATCGGACGGTGAGATTAGTTTTAGATGGCTGAGCTGATAACTGCTAGCTTGTTTGAGTAGATGGCTACCGCGAATATCATCGATCGGCATGACGGCAAAGTAAAGTCCGGTTGCTGTCCAAATCAATAGTTGAACCGCCGCCACTAAGCCGAGCCAGCGATGTGCCTTACGTATATGTTTGCGGTTTAATGATGCTTTCAAATGTGTCGCTCGAAAGATTAACTTGCGCCTGTGGGGGAACTCTGTAGGCTCGTCGCCTATCGACCAAACTCGCTTCAAGGCAGCCGTCTCGATGCGCTACTATGTCATATGTTAAAAATATCAAACAATGTTTTTTTGTCTGAAGACGAGCTTGAACTTACAGCCATTCGAGCGCAAGGCGCAGGAGGGCAAAATGTTAACAAGGTGTCTTCGGCTATTCATCTTCGATTTAACATTCAAGAATCCTCTCTGCCGGACTTTTATAAGCAGCGGTTGCTCGCTTTAAAAGATAAAAGAGTATCAAAAGAGGGTGTGATCATTCTCAAAGCGCAAAAATTTAGGACACAAGAGAAGAATAGAGCGGATGCTCTGCAGCGGTTGACTGAAATAATCCAAAGTGTTGCCATCGTTCAAAAAGCGCGGCAAGCAACGCGTCCTACCCGTAATGCACGTAAAAAACGCATGGACGGTAAAACGCATCGCGGTAAAGTTAAGTCGATGCGCGGTAAGCCAACTAAAGACGATTAGATCGAATGATCCCGTTTCGGGCTTAGCCCTTACGCTAACAAGTCGTCAGCAACAAAATACTTAGGATCTTCAATAACGTTCACTTCTACTAGGTTACCTGCCTTTCTAAGCAACTTGCGACAATCTGAACTGAGATGCACAAGATGTAGTCGCTTGCCTGCGTTTGTGTACCGGTCAGCGAGTGTATCAATTGCCTCAAGGCCGGAATGGTCACAGACTCTGGAGTCTGCAAAGTCGATGATCACTTCGTCATTTGCTTGAGACGGATCAAATTTATCGAGGAATGACGTCACCGAACCAAAAAACAGTGGTCCAGATACGGCATAAACCGTTGACCCTTTGTGGTCGTCACGGCTGGTGACTTGAACCTGCTTGGCGTGTTCCCAAGCAAATACAAGTGCAGAAACGATGACCCCGACAACGACTGCGATAGCCAAGTCGGTCGCAACCGTGACGCCAGATACCATGATAAGAATTAGCGCGTCACTTTTAGGCACCTTGCCGAGGATTCTGAAACTACTCCATTCAAATGTACCGATGACAACGATAAACATCACGCCAATAAGAGCAGCAAGTGGTATTTGCTCAATAAATGAAGAGCCCACCATAATAAAGAACAGTAAGAACAGAGCGGCTGATATGCCCGATAAGCGGCCAACACCGCCAGAGTTCACGTTAATCATGCTTTGCCCAATCATCGCGCAACCACCCATACCACCAAACACGCCGGTAACTGTATTGGCAACGCCCTGGCCCACACATTCCTTATTGCCTCTGCCACGCGACTCTGTAATTTCGTCGACTAAACGGAGCGTCAGTAGCGATTCAATCAAACCAATCGCAGCAAGTATGAAGGAGTACGGCAAAATAATAGCCAGTGTTTCCATTGTGAAAGGCACATCAGGAATATGAAAACTGGGCAGCCCGCCTTCGATTGAGGCGACATCACCGACAACACGAGTATCAAGATTAAGACCAAAAACTAAGAGAGTGACCGTGACGATGGCCACCAGAGACGACGGCACCGCTTTAGTGAGTTTAGGTAAGTAATGAATGATCGCCATCGTAACGAGAACAAGGCCAAGCAATAGATAGAGGTCATTACCCTTTAACCATGCAACATCAAGAATACTGCCTTGCATGGATGTACCTTCAAGCCAACCGGCTGCGCCTGGCTCGCCGAACTGACTCAACTGGGCCAAGAATATGACAATCGCGAGTCCGTTTACAAAACCCAGCATAACCGGGTGGGGCACCATGCGTATGAATTTTCCGAGGCGCAAGACTCCAGCTGTTATTTGGATAAAACCCATCAGCACAACAGCGGCAAACAGATACTCAACACCATGGTCCGCAACCAAGGCAACCATGACGACAGCCAGAGCGCCAGTTGCACCAGAAATCATGCCGGGTCGGCCACCGATACAGGCGGTAATCAGACCAACCATAAATGCAGCGTAGAGCCCTACTAGGGGGGCGACGCCTGCTACGAAGGCAAAAGCAATTGCTTCAGGCACCAACGCTAGTGCTACGGTGAGTCCTGACAGGATGTCATTTTTAGCTGAGGCAGCTCGACTTGGGGTTATTTCAAACATGTGGTGACTCAATAATTAGCATTTGACGCAACTGAACAAACGAGGGTTATCAAATCAACTAGGAATCGACTGACTAAGACTGTTTGTTAGGAGAAGTTACGACTATCCGGAAAGGCGCGCAGTGTAGCGGATTATATGACTCATTCCCAATAAAATGCCTCGAACTCGCGTGATAGTGCTTGATTGAGCATCATGGATATTTCGTTTTGCGATGCCGTCGCCAATTCCAATTCCAATTGGCGAAGATGACTTTGTGATAACGTCGACTCACTGTACTTCAAACGAGAAAGGAGTTGCGTAGGTGGATCAAAAAGTTACAACAAGCCATTGTGAATTGTCTATCACTGTGTCGAAACCCCAAGGCGAGGCATATGCCGATTTGGCACAGTTGCCTGTGCTATTCATTCATGGCAACTCCTCCTGTAAAGAGGTGTTTCGGCGCCAAATGCAGGTATTTGGGTTACAGCGGACCTGCATTGCGATCGACCTGCCTGGGCATGGGCAATCTGATGATGCGATTGAGCCTGGGATCTCCTACAACATGGTCGGCTACGCCGACGCTATGTTACAAGTGATGCAGAAACTGGCTGTTGAATCCTTCTACGTGGTTGGCTGGTCCCTTGGCGGACATATAGGTATTGAAATGATGGGACAGTCAGATTCGGTAAAGGGCTTGCTCATTTCCGGTACGCCACCGATCGGCTCAGATGGGTCGGATATGGCAGATGCCTTTTTACCCAGCGATCATATGGGTTTGACTGGACAAGAAGTGTTCACGAATGAGGAGGCTGCAAGCTATGCGCGAGCGACCTGTGGTGCAGGGGCTCAACATGAACCTTTTCTTGGCGAAGCCGTGCGTCGAACCGACGGGCGTGCGCGGCGACTTATGATGGAAGCTGCGATGAGGGGGGAGGGCGTCGACCAAAAGCATTTGATCGAGACCGATCCAAGGCCGATCGCAGTGGCCAACGGCGCGAATGAACAGATGGTCAATAACCAATACCTTTTATCATTGAAGTTCAGCAATCTCGCCCTCGGGCAGGTGCATCTTATAGCTGATGCTGGTCATGCGCCCTTTTGGGAAGCGCCAGAGGCATTCAATGTGATATTGAAGCGATGTATAGGCGCGTGTTAGTCAAAACTGATTCGCTAGTCCTGACTAATGTCAGGGAAGACTGCAGCTCAGCAGCCCGTGAAGATTCAGGCTCGCATTTTGATTTAGTGTGGGCGCTTGTAAAGGCGTCGGTTAGTCCTTAACCCACCATTCGCATTGATAAGTCTGTTGCGCGCAGGTGTTTGGTTAGCGCGCCAACGGAAATATAGTCAACGCCTGTTTCAGCAATTGCAACTAGGTCGTCGTCGGTTTCGATGCCACCGGAGGCTTCCAGTTTTATTTTGTTGTTGGTTCCTTCGACAGCGGTTCTCATGTCATCGAGGGAGAAATTGTCGATCATGATCCAGTTTGGTTCAGCGTCAGCGGCTTCTCTTAACTCAGCCAGATTCTCAACTTCTATTTCGATGCGTTTGTTAGGGTGTAGTGATTTGGCTCGGGCGATCGCTTTGGCGATAGAGCCGCAGGCCATGATGTGATTTTCTTTGATCAAAAAAGCATCATACAAACCCATGCGATGATTTTCGCCACCGCCGCATTTGACAGCATATTTTTGAGCGCGTCGTAGGCCGGGGAGTGTTTTTCTCGTGTCTAATAGTTTGGTTTGAGTGTGGGCGATTAATGCAGCGTAGCGCTGTGTCGCAGTCGCAGTGCCAGATAAAGTCTGTAGGAAGTTCAGTGCGGGCCGTTCGCCGGTCAATATACTGCGGGCGTTGCCAGCGGCGCTGAAGAGTTTTTGATTCGGCTCGACGATGTCACTATCTTTGACATGCCAAGTGATTGCGAGTGTCGGGTCAACCTGTTTGAACACTTCGTTAACCCAGTCGACGCCACATATGACGGCGTCGTCCCGCGTGATGACATCGGCAGTGGCTTGAGTTTCAGCATCAATCAACTGAGCGGTGATATCAACGTCACCGAGATCTTCAGACAAGGCGAGCTTCACGTTTTGATCGAGGTTTGAGAAGTAATTGTTGTCCATAGATACCATTCTTTGTTTTTAGCCAGTGCTACGACTTTTCAATTTTTCGATGCTTGCTTTACTACTGCACCTTTCACTGCTGTCAGTACAGCTGGCGGAGTGTAAGGGAATCACCGCGTTGTACAAATTCAATTTGTCTCAAAGCAGACATGCCAAGCAATATGGCTTGGTCGCTCATGCCAGGGTTTATGCTGGCAGGTACATTGTAGAGTTTAATATCACCGATACTGAGTTCGTCAATCGAAGTTGAATAAACTGTCACAGGTCCGTTAGCCGTCATGGCGCGTCCAGGCTGACCTCGGCGTAAGTTTAAATGATCCGCTAAGTCCATCGGGATAACAACATCGGTAGCGCCTGTATCGAGCAAGAAGTCGGCTGATTTGCGGTTAATGAGCCCCGTCGCGACGTAATGTCCTTGTCTGTTTCGTTTTAAATTGACTTGGGCGTGTGTGTCGCTGATTGTTGAATCGGGTGAAGGGTTAGGGTTGTATTGCCGGCTTTCCACGTCCGCAAAGAAAACGGTCATAAGCCCCAATGCAATGATGAAGGCAATGGCCATCATCCCGGTCCCGATTTTTTGTGTTGGCATTTTTGTTAGGTTTCAGCTCTTGTGTTGTCGTAGTTGTAATCGCTTACGTCATTTGTGCTTCGTCGGTTTAGCGCACCTCTTCGATGAGCCACGATTGGCCAGTTACTTGAAGGTGCCTAAGCGAGTATCAGCCGAGTGTTTAGCCTTTCGATTTCTCTATTTCGATTGTTCTATTTCGATAGTTCCATCGGTCCAGTGCTTGACACAGTGAGTATAGCAGTGATCCTGAATGGATTTGATAGTCCCCAACTGGCTATTATGTAGGTCACAACTTCACTATTAGCTTTGCAAAGTCGTCAATATGAAAATAAAAGCCGGACAACTCGATATCGCGCAACAGGCGACGAGTCCTAATTTTGACAGTAGGCCTGACAACGAGATCTCTCTGATTGTTATTCACTGCATTAGTTTGCCGGCGGGTCACTATGGGTCTGATTATGTCCGTGCACTATTTTGTAACGAACTCGATTGCCGTAGTCATTTAGATTTTGAAGATCTGCAAGGTGTGAGGGTGTCAAGTCATTTACTAATCCATCGAACCGGAGAAATTACGCAGTTTGTGCCGTTTACTAGACGGGCATGGCATGCAGGAGAATCTGAGCATCAAGGTCGAAAAAATTGTAACGATTTCTCTGTGGGTATTGAATTAGAGGGCATTGACACAGCGACCTTCACCGACGAACAGTACAAATCTCTGCTCGAAGTCTGTCAGGAGATGTTAGACTGTTGGACATTAGATGTGGCTGATATTGTCGGCCACAGTGAAGTTGCCCCTGGTCGAAAAACCGATCCCGGGGTAGGTTTTGATTGGAACCGATTGCGTTTGGGTTTGGTGCACGGCTGATCGTCAATGGTTCGCCTTTCGTAGTCCATTGATCACTAAGCAAGCGCGACGATAAGTCAAAGAGTAAGTTTTGCTGGGTGTTTTGTTGAACCAGTCCAGTAGGAAAGAGAGTGAGTCGATGACATTTTTAACAATTCTTGTTGCGGTAATATTTTATAGAAACTGGTTTGGTGAACATCCACTG
The DNA here is from genome assembly GCA_029251375.1 of Pseudomonadales bacterium. Classification (GTDB taxonomy): domain Bacteria; phylum Pseudomonadota; class Gammaproteobacteria; order Pseudomonadales; family Azotimanducaceae; genus JAHRVQ01. The sequence goes on from JAQXDL010000049.1 coordinate 329,594, forward strand.
AGCCGTTTTCTGCCTTTTGAGTCTCTGCTGGACTGGGCTGCTGAGAGGGGAATACAAGGTCTGACGCGGTATTTTTTATGCATCGGGCTTCCTGTCTTGGTCTTGCTGATCATCAGTGGCATGAGCGGTGGTCTGCTGTGGCTGGCCCTTTCACTTGTCGTTGTGATCTACAGCATCGAACTGTACGACGGCGATAGCGTATTCGATGAGCATCTGATTTGGCTTAGAGATCAACAAGCGGCGGGTGACGACAGCGACGATTTTAAGAAGGTTTCTGACGTTGTTGACATTGATGAAGAGGACGATGAATTAGATCCATTCGCCGAGGTCTCTCAGCACCAGGAAGACTTTATACTGACTGCAACCTATGAAGTGTTTCAAAGTTTTATCCCGGTTGTGTTCTGGTTCATTCTGCTCGGACCGGCCGGCGCTTTGTTGTACGCATTAACAATTCGATATTTAGATAGTCTCGATTTGGATTGTCCACAAATAGAGTTAATGGAACAAGTAGTCTATTGGCTTGAATGGATGCCGGCTCGGATCACAGGGCTGTTATTCGCTTTCTTAGCTAATTTCGGTCCGGGTTTTGAATACTGGTTTAAAATGCTGACAGATGTAACGGAGCCGAATGAAGTGCATTTATCAATACTGGCAGGTATATCAACCAACGTTCCGGATGAAGACCGACCTAAAGTTGAATCCGATGACCTTCAAAACTTTATCGTTCAATGTGAATCACATGTTAATGATTTGAGAATACTGTTTGAACGGGCCATCTTCGGCTGGTTAGGTATTGCGGCGCTTGTGACGGTTATAGCGCCTTAATGTCTCTTTTTTTATACGAATCCTCCATTTCATTATTCAATAAAGCTGTCGGTCTTGCCGTTTAGTGTCTCTATTGCACAGATGATGACTCGAGTTGTCTCTCTGATAGCAGTTGCTTTTACCCTTATGCTGGCTTCGATGTTTGCATCGGATGCCAGTGCAGAAATTAGTTTGAGTGACGATTTAGGTGAACAGGTTGTGTTGCGCAAACCCGCCACGAGAGTGATCAGCTTGGCACCGCACATAACTGAACTAATCTATTCACTAGGCGCCGAGAAACAGCTTGTAGGTACAGTTAAATATTCTGATCACCCGCCCGAAGCGTCGAGTTTGCCGCGTATCGGTGATGCCTTCTCTTTAAATATAGAATCAGTCTTAGCACTTAAACCGGATTTGATTATTGCTTGGCATACCGGCGGCAACAATCGACCAATCGAGCGGCTGCGAAGTCTAGGTATACCTGTTTACACAAACGAGGCGAAGCGCTTGGTTGGCATCGGCAAGGCAATACGTGATTTTGCAACGATGCTTGGGATTGAACAGCGTGGTGTGGAACTGCAAAGAGAGTTTACGGCGTCTTTAGAAAAGAGCCGAGTCATCGAGCAACGCTCACCGGTGATATTCTTTCAAATTTCTGATCAAGAGCTTTATACAGTGTCATCCGAGCATCTCATTGGTCAGGCGATTAATCATTGCGGTGGGCAAAATCTGTTTAGTGATATATCGCCAAACGTGAGTCAAGTTAATCAGGAAATGATCTTAGCGAATCAACCGGATGTGATAGTTGTGACACAACGACCGGGTAATGAATCGGCATGGGTGAAAATATGGCGAGGTTTTGACGGTACTCATTACCGTGTTGATACCATTGACCCGGATTTAATATCACGGCCTAGTTTAAGAATGATGGATGGTATTGCGGCGATATGTAAAATCGTTAGTGCTGCGAGGCAGTAATAGTGTTGTTTTGTTTTTACGCCTTTTTATAGTGCGTAAACAAACGCAAATAGATTTACATTGTGGACACAAATAAGCGTTCCTGCGCTAGAATTAGCCAACGTTACATTCGTATCGAATGGATGAGAGGAGTCAAACATGGCAAAGGACAGTCAGACAGATTTAGATCCAGATGAAACGCTGGAGTGGGTCGAATCCATCACCGCCATTATTGAACATGAGGGTGTAAAGCGCGCTCAATACTTGCTAGAAAGGCTTTCTGCAAAGGTGACAGAGACTGGCGCTCAACTACCCTACGCGATTAATACGCCTTATCGAAACACGATACCCGTTGAAAACGAATCGAGGATGCCTGGCGATTTATTTATGGAGCGTGGTTTGCGTTCTTTAATACGCTGGAATGCGATGGCAATGGTTATGCGCGCTAATTTGAAAGACGGCACACTCGGTGGGCACATTTCGAGTTTTCAATCTAGTGCAACCTTGTATGACGTCGGCTTCAACTATTTTTTTAGAGCGCGAACAGAAAATCATCAAGGCGACCTTGTTTATATTCAAGGCCATACCGCGCCGGGCATTTACGCGCGCTCATATCTTGAGGGTCGAATTTCTGAGGACCAGTTAGATAAGTTTCGGCAAGAGGTTGACGGTGATGGGCTTTCGTCTTATCCGCATCCTTGGTTGATGCCAGATTATTGGCAATTTCCGACCGTTTCAATGGGGTTGGGACCCTTGCAGGCGATCTATCAAGCACGGGTCATGAAATATCTGGATCATCGAGAGCTTGTTGACGCCAAAGATAGAAAGGTTTGGTGTTTTGTTGGAGATGGTGAAATGGATGAGCCTGAATCTCAGGGTGCAATTTCATTGGCTGGACGAGAAAAATTAGACAACTTAATATTTGTCATCAATTGTAACCTTCAGAGACTCGATGGACCTGTTAGAGGTAACGGCAAGATCATACAAGAGCTTGAGGGAAGTTTTCGAGGAGCTGGTTGGAATGTTATCAAGGTCGTTTGGGGTCGAATGTGGGATCCGTTATTTGAAAAAGATAAGCACGGCATCATGCAAAAAAGAATGGACGAAGCGCTCGACGGTGATTATCAATCCTACAAAAGTCGTGATGGTGCGTTCACCCGTGAGCATTTTTTTGGTAAGTACCCTGAGTTACTGAAAATGGTTGAGGGTCTAACCGATGAGGATATCTATCGCCTCAATCGAGGCGGTCATGACCCCTATAAGGTCTATGCGGCCTACGCCGCCGCTGCAAGTCACAAGGGGCAGCCGACCGTTATTTTAGCAAAGACCGTCAAAGGCTATGGTATGGGTCTGGCCGGAGAAGCGCAGAACATTACACATAGCGTCAAGAAATTGGACCTTGCGGAATTGAAAGAGTTTAGAGATCGTTTTGATATTCCATTACCTGATTCCGAACTTGAGGCTGTGCCCTATTATCGACCGCCTGAAGACAGCCCGGAGATGCGCTATCTTAAAGAACGTCGCGAAGCGCTAGGAGGTTCGTTTCCAACCCGGCAAGCAAATTTTACTGCATTGAAGGTTCCTCAGTTACAGATTTTTGACAATGTTTTAAAAGGCACGGGCAATCGAGAAATATCTACGACCATGGCGTTTGTGCGAATACTTTCAGCAATCATCAAAGACAAAGAGATTGGTAATCGAGTTGTGCCAATTGTGCCGGATGAAGCGCGAACGTTTGGTATGGAGGGCATGTTCCGGCAGTTAGGTATCTATTCGAGCGTCGGCCAATTGTATGAGCCCACAGATGCGGGACAGATTATGTATTACCGAGAAGACCAAAAGGGTCAGGTAATGGAAGAGGGCATTAACGAAGGTGGAGCCTTTGCAGCATGGTTAGCTGCAGCAACAAGTTACTCTAACAATGATTGTCCGTTGGTGCCTTTCTATGTGTTCTATTCGATGTTTGGTTTTCAGCGGGTCGGCGACCTTTCCTGGGCGGCGGGTGACCTTCAAGCGAGGGGGTTTCTGATTGGTGGTACTTCCGGTCGTACAACCCTCAATGGTGAAGGATTACAGCATCAAGATGGTCATAGTCATATCCTAGCGGGCACCATCCCTAATTGTGTGACCTATGATCCAACCTACGCATACGAACTGGCCATCATCATTCAAAACGGTTTAGAAGAAATGTATGTCAAGAAGATTGCAAAATACTATTACGTGACCGTCATGAACGAGAATTATGTCCAGCCGGTAATGCCTAAAGGCTGTGAAGAAGGTGTCATTCGCGGCATGTACTTACTTAAGAAAAATAGCAAAAAAGCCAGTAAGAAGGTGGTTCAATTGATGGGTTCCGGCACGATATTGCGCGAGGTAATAGCGGCTGCAGAGATTCTGAAAGCTGATTTTGGGGTTGAGTCGGACATCTGGAGTGTCACAAGTTTTAATGAGCTAAGAAAAGACGGCTTGGCGACGAGACGCTGGAACTTACTTCACCCGCAGGAGACATCGAGGGTCAGTTACGTGAATGATTGTCTAGCTAAAACGGTTGGCCCAGTTATCGCTTCAACGGACTACATGAAGAGTTATGCGGATCAAATAAGAGATTTTGTGCCAAGGCGTTATGCCGTCTTGGGAACCGATGGTTTCGGACGCAGTGACACGCGGCAGCGACTAAGGGAGTTCTTTGAAGTGGATCGTCACTTTATCGCCTTAGCAGCACTTTCTGCGTTGGCGGAAGAAAATATCATTGAGACTAAAATTGTTTCGCAAGCCATTGAGCGATTTGGGATCAATCCTGACAAGCTTGATCCTGCCAACTCCTAGGGGCTGATGATGATAAAACAGATTCTCGTTCCAGATGTGGGTGAAGCTGAAGATGTCGAAGTGATTGAGGTGCTGGTCTTGGTAGGGGACTCAATCAATGCCGATGACTCGTTAGTTGTGCTTGAGTCTGATAAAGCAAGTATGGAAATTCCATCGCCGATGGCAGGCGTTGTCAAATCTATCGCAGTGAAGGAAGGTGACACGGTCGACGAAGGTAGCTTGATTCTTGAGTTGGATACAGCGACAACGTTGCAAACAAAGTCCAATTCGGGTGATAGCATTGTAAATAGTGCCGAAATTGAAGCACCAAAACCTGCAGCAGTATCTGTGTCCGTTGAAAAAATAGTAGATGACGCGACTGCTTCGACTAATTTAGAAGTTAATACGCAGGAGACAGTAGAACAGGCCGCGCAAGAGTCTGTTGAGATAGACATTGTTGTGCCTGATGTTGGTGAAGCAGACGAAGTGGTGTTGACCGAATACCTTGTTGCCGCCGGTGATCAGGTGAACATTGATGATTCCCTCGTTGTACTTGAATCTGATAAAGCCAGTATGGAAATACCCTCACCTAATGCGGGTACTGTTGCTGCTTTGAAGGTGGAAGTCGGTTTAGAGGTTAAACCAGGTGACGCACTACTGAGTTTGATTGTCGAACCTGCTGATGCTGTTGCTGCAGAGCCTTCAGCTGCCCTAGATACAGAGCCCTCAGCTGCTCTAGATACAGAGCCCTCAGCTGCTCTCAATTCAGAACCCTTAGCTGCTCTTGTTAAAGAGCCCGCAGCCACTCAGCAGGAGCAAACGACTTCAGCGGAGCAAATAACAGCGGCCAATGTCTATGCCGGGCCTGCGGTGCGAAAAATGGCTCGCCAATTTGGTGTTCCGCTAGGCTTGATAAAAGGAACTGGTCGAAAGGGGCGAATACTTAAAGAAGACGTTCAGTCTTATGTAAAGAAACAATTAGCTAAGCCAGCAGCTGATAGCGCCACCGCAGGCTCAGGTATTCCCCCAATTCCCGGTATCGATTTTAGCAAGTTTGGCGAGACTGAACTCAGCCCCATGTCACGGATTAAGCAGGCGACAGCTAAGAATCTGCATCGAAGTTGGCTGAATGTTCCGCACGTTACCCAATTTGATGAGGCTGATATTACCGAGCTCGAAATATTTCGTAAGACTCAAAATACGCAGCTTGCTAAGTCTGGACAGAAGCTTACGCCTTTGGCTTTTATGGTTGCTGCATGTGTCAGCGCGTTGAAAATATTTCCGCAGTTCAACGCGTCGTTAGAAGCTGACTATAAAAATCTAATTTTGAAAAAATATTACAACATCGGTGTTGCTGTCGAAACACCGGAGGGCCTTGTTGTACCGGTCATAAAAAATGCGGATAAAAAAGGTATAGTTGAATTGGCGGCGGAAACCGCGACATTGGCACAGCAAGCGCGGGACAAGAAATTACCTATGGATTCGATGCTAGGCGCTTCTTTCACGATTTCGAGTCTAGGTGGTATTGGTGGCACCAAATTTACGCCGATAGTGAACGCCCCTGAAGTCGCGATACTGGGTGTTTCCAAATCTAAAATGTCGCCGGTCTGGAATGGAGAGGTCTTTGAGCCTCGAATGATGCTGCCGCTATCGTTGTCTTATGACCATCGCGCAATCGATGGTGCAGAAGCGGCTAGGTTTACAAATTACCTATCAGCGGTTTTAGCAGATTTGCGTCGTATTCTGTTGTAGAGGTTTTGCATAGGGCTTTGCTAGCGCGCTAGCCCTTTTCCCATAGTATCTCGGGTATGTTGAGAGCATCAGCGGTGTATCTAGCGGCAACAAAAAGGTAGTCAGAAAAGCGATTTAAGAGCTTTAAACCTTCCGAGTTGACCTCATCGTCGTGTCCCAGCGAAATAAGATCTCGTTCGGCCCGCCGACACACGCTGCGGACAATATGAAACTGCGCGATTAAACGGTTTCCACCTGGCATGATAAAGTTTTCCAACGGTGCCAGGTCAGCGTTGAGGTCGTCCAATGCATTTTCAATTTGAACGATATGAACGTCAGTAATGATTTTGAAACCAGGAATGGAAACTTCGCCACCAAGATCAAACAATCGATGCTGACAACGTCGGAGAAATTCTACCATGTGCATTAGCTGACTCACTTGGTCGTTCACGAGTAGCTCTTCGATCAATAAACCCAGCTGGCTATTGGTTTCGTCAATCGAGCCCATGGCGTGCACGCGGGCGTGATCTTTCGGTAATCTGGAGCCGTCGCCGAGTCCTGTGTCACCCTTGTCGCCGGTGCGTGTATAGATTTTGCTGAGTCTCTTGCCCAAAAAAATTGTCCTTAGGTTTCCAGTGGAGTCAGATAATGTACTTCGATGGCGTTTTTTTGAAATGCGACATCAATATTTTGCGTTGCCCACATAATCATGGTTTCTGGATTAGGTGGACCGTTATCAGCATGACTCGCACATATACTCATAGCAATGTCAGCTTCCAAGAAACCGGCGGCAGTCTTGTAACTCTTCAAACGGACACCATCGTAGATACGCTGGTAGCAGTCAGCCGTGCAGTTTTCGATAGCAGGTTGGACCAGTACAAGCGCAAAAATGCCGGGTTCAAAATAGGTGACGATATCCATCGGTCTGACCAAGTGCTCGATCTTACGTGCGATTTCTATGATCAGATCATCGCCGATTTTCTGGGCATATTGATCAATGACTGATTGATGGTTTTGGACTGAGATCAACAGAAAACAGGCAGCTCCGCCGCGGGATTCTATTTGTTTGATGCTGTCTTTTAGGCGTTGCTCAGCAAAGCGTCTATTTCCAAGGCCGGTGAGAGGGTCGAGCAGTTGGCCTTTTTGCAGAATCAAATTACTTCTTGTTAACTCAGTATTAAGTTTTTTTAGACCACTTATTTGTGATGATAGCCTCATACCGGTCGCCAGCAGGCGAGGGAGATGAGTAAATCCAAAAGCAATAGCTTCTACCTCATTTGAGGACATGCTGGTTTGAGGGGCCGATAGGGCTGTTTCACCGTTAACATTTAGTACGATGATGTAAGAGAAGTGACCAGACTCGGTTTCGATGTCCCGAATCATTTCTGCAGCCTCAATGCCGCCCAAATCATCCGTTTCGGACTCAATAATCACTACATCGGCCGGTGTTTGTTCCAGCTGCTGAACAGCATCCACGGCGCTATTGAAAATGCGAGTGTTGGGATAACTCGCAGCAATATCTATCAGGGCAGCATCCTGCGTCTGGCTTTGCTTGATAATGACTACATGGCTATCTGTCATGGCTGCTTTTTTCATAATGCGGAATTGATCGCCTATTCGACCGTGTTTCGATGGTTAGCAATGTAAGCGCCTGACGCCTTTAGCGTGGTTATTGGTTGGCTTAGTTCTGATATGCTGCCACATGATAAATTGATTGTAGATAAATTGGGGTTAAATAGACATGCCATCTTTCGATACTGTTTCAGAAGTAGATCTAGCTGAATTGAACAACGCGGTTGATCAAGCGAAGCGAGAGTTAAGTACCCGGTTTGATTTTCGTGGCGTTGATGCGAACTTCGAGCGCCGAGAAAATGAAGTCGATATTGTCGCCGAAGCAGATATGCAGCTTGATCAGTTGATCGATATGCTCAGATCTAAGTTAGTAAACCGCTCTATCGATCCCCAAGTCATGGAAATTAAAGACCCTGTCCATCGTGGCAAGCTGCTATATCAAACGGTAGTAATTAGGGAAGGTATCGACGCAGATCTGGCACGTAAAATTGTTAAAATGATTAAAGATAAAAAGCTAAAGGTGCAAGCTGCGATTCAGGGTGAAAAGGTGCGTGTGACGGGTAAAAAGCGAGATGATTTGCAGGGTGTAATGGCAATGCTAAAGGAAAGTGATATTGACATGCCTTTGCAGTTCACGAATTTTCGAGACTGATTTTACGAAGTGTACATATGTTTCCATTTCCTCGAGTGACGCCACTGTGCATGCATTGATAGGTGATGCCATGCATAGAGCAGGATATTGAAGCTGGAACCCACTGATAGGGATCGAATGAACGTAACATGACATCAGAAGCGCCAAACAAAACATGGTCGGAAGTGATTTCCGTCTACTCCAAACCAAAGGTCATTGCGATGCTGTTTCTTGGTTTCTCCGGTGGCTTGCCTTTTCTACTTGTGTTTTCGACGTTAACTGCTTGGTTGCGTGATGACGGTGTTAGTCGAAGTGCGATTGGTTTTTTTGCCTGGGTAGGGATTACCTATTCAATAAAAGTGTTCTGGGCGCCAGTAGTTGATCGAGTGGCATTGCCGGGTTTGACCAAGTGGCTGGGTCAACGTCGCAGTTGGATATTTGCGGGTCAGGCCGGTATTGCCTTAGGTTTAATATTGATGTCGTTAGTGGGAAGTTCTGATCTCGTTACTTTGTCTTTTTGTGCTTTGCTTGTCGCCTTTTCCTCTGCGACACAAGACGTTGCCATCGATGCTTATCGTATCGAAGCTGTTGATGAAGAGTTTCAAGGTGCGATGTCCGCGACCTACATCTTTGGGTATCGATTGGCGCTGTTGGCAGCAGGGGCTGGAGCATTGTATCTCGCCGAATATTTTAATTGGTCGATTGCTTATCAGATGATGGCAGGTTTGCTGCTTTTGGGCGTGATAACGGTGCTGTTGATTGATGAGCCCTTAATCAATCGAGACAATCTATTTCCAGACCAATCACGTGGTTGGCTATCTCGTTTTATTAAGGCTGTCGTGGATCCATTTACAGAGTTTTTTTTACGAAACGGCCAGTTCGCGTTAGTGATTCTTTTGTTTATTGCTGTGTTTCGATTAAGTGATATTGCGATGGGAATAATGGCAAACCCATTCTATCTGGACATGGGATACAGTAAAACTGAGATCGCAAATGTTGCTAAAGTATTCGGTTTTTTCATGTCGATTGCGGGTGCAGCCATTTGTGGTGTGCTAGTTGTTAAATGGGGTATATACCGCTGTCTACTGATAGGCGCAATTGCTGTGGCTTCAACAAATCTTTTGTTTGCTGGATTGTCGTTGTTAGAGCCAGAGTTGCGTTGGTTAGCGATTGTCATCAGCGCGGACAACCTAAGCGGAGGCTTCGCTGCAACGGCATTTGTAGCCTACTTATCTGGTCTCACTAATCGGGCATATACCGCGACGCAGTATGCGTTGTTCAGTTCGCTCATGACGTTACCGGGCAAATTTATGAGTGGTTTCTCCGGATTGGTTGTCGACAGCCAAGGCTATTTCATCTTTTTTAGTGTTGCTGCATTACTTGGAATCCCTGCAATCATTCTTGTATTGGTAATACAGCATCATTACAGCGTCGAGCGGAATTCAACGGTCACACAAGATTGAACTTTGCAGTAGAAGCTAATTTTCGTTAAAGATTAGGTTCAGGCTTGAACAGATTTAGATGTACGGCAGCGGCTGTTGCCTCTGCTCGATTGTGAACGTTTAGTTTGCTGTAGATATTCTTGATGTGGTGAGAAACTGTATTAGCTGAAATATCGAGAAGTTTGCTAACTTCTTTCACTTGGCAACCTTTTGCAATGAGTCGCAAAATTTCCATTTCCCGTTCTGTTAAATTCTCTTCATAACCATTGCTAACAGCAACACTGTTGTCGATCTGCGAATCTCTGAAAAAGCCAAGCATTGATTGAGCAATACTTGGCGATAGAGCAGGTCTGCCAGATACTGCATCCAACAAATAATGTTCTAGCTCGCTAGCCGAATGTCCTTTGAGTAAATAGCCGCAGGCACCGGACCTAAGAGCGTCAAATAGATGGCCGTCGTCATCAAAAATAGTCGTCACAACGGAGAGGGTATCAGGGCTATTTTTCGAAATGTGTTTTACCAATTCAATGCCGTTTCCATCGGGTAGGCCGATGTCTAGTAATGCGATATCAAAATGATTTTTTTGCAAGGCTTCAAACCCTTGAGTTAAAGTGCTTGCAGAGATTGTGGTAGGGTTGTTGAATGTCTTTTTTGCAACTCTTTCTAACACGTCTAAAGCGTCTCGGTGGTCTTCAACGATGAGTACATTTTTGATTGCGATACTTTCAGATTCCATCATTATTCACTTTTAAGAGGTTATGGGTATGTCGATGCACACATGCGTGCCAGAGTTGGTTTGCCATTTTATTTTTGCACCAATTTCTTTTACTCGAGAATCTATGTTGTGTAGACCATTGCCGGCGATAACATTCTTTTGATCAAAACCAGCGCCATTGTCAGTGAGGTTTATCGACAAAACACCTGATTCAAATCGGACGGAAATCTCTAGCGTGCTAGCTTTGGCGTGCCGGATGGTGTTGTTTAATAGTTCGCGAATGATGTTGAGGGTGTTGAGATACTGATTAGTCGAAAGTAATGTAGTCGAATCATCAATATCATCAATCGTATCTTGCCAGTGCAATGTGATGTCAATATTGGCACAAGCCTCCTCGCAAATTTGACGTATTTGAATTAGTGCGTGTGGCAGAGAAACCGGTTCGTCCTTAAGTGCTCGAATAAGTTCACGTAACTGTTCCATCGTCTCCTGTGCCAATTTTCGATGAGCCTGATCAGGTGCGGCATAGATCATGGTTAAAAGCTTATGGCCGATTTGATCATGTAGATCACGCCGAATCCTTTCGCGCTCTTGGGTTTGTCCTGAAAGATAAGCATCGCGAAATTCATACAGACGTTCGAACAGCACTGTGAGTGTCGAGGCAAAGGTTTTGTCTTGATCGGTAAAAAGGCGGCTGCCGTTTTCAGCGTAGGAAAGCTGAATAGGTCCAGAGAAAGCATTTGCGGGAATGTTGAGTGACTGGCCGCGCTGAGAAGTAAATGTGAGGTTTTTTTTATCATCGCGTTGTAACGGATTGATCTGTAGTGGTGCAAAGAGTTCCTGCAGAGTTAGTTGCCAGGTTGATGAGGGTTGGTTATTCGGCTTTAGTGAATCTTGCACCATCATCGCGACACTTTCGCTAAACCGTTGCTGATATTGCGCTTGGCGATTATTAGAGATGCGGTTGAGGATCCATTGACGGATGGGAAGGTAGATCCAGAGAACAGAAGCCACCACAACAATGGTGGATATCTGCGGACCTACTTGAGTTGCTGTAACGAGAAAGAAATCGAGACCGAAGAATAGTAGCGAGACAAAAGTCCACTGATACGCAACACCTATATATTTTTCGAGATGGAACATTTGAAAACGGGCGACGCCGATTAGCACCATCCAGAAGCTGCTGAGTAGGGCAAGTGTTGTCCAAGTCTGACTAAGGAGCGGTTCGTTGCCAACGACAACAGGTACGAGGTATAAGAAATTAAAAACGCTGGGTCCCAATGTCCATGCCAAAGTAATCCATAGGGCCTGCGCCCGTTCAACCGGTTTGGTTTTTGCGGTTTTAACTTGACGAAAACAGAGATACAAAACTATGCCGTAGAAAAATGGCATGGGTAAGTAGGTTTCGTTGTAACTGTAATAGAGAAATTGTTCTGTAACAGCGAGGTCCGTTTGCCAATTGTTTAACAGCGTTACGACTGCATAGAGGCCTAAACCGCCGAGTAACCAGGCACCCCAGCGATGAGCACCAGGTAGTTGTTGTGGGAAATATAGTAGTACGCATGCGCCAAAACCAATAAATAGAAAATCGCCAATACCTACCGATACAGTTACAAACCACAGTAGAAACGAATTGAGATAGAACATTTCTATATGATAAGTCGACAAGGCGCCGGGAAAGCTGACAAAAAACAGGCCTAAACCACTCAGCATTAAGTACATGGTCTCTCGCCGCGTTGGCTGGAAACTCCACACTAGCGCGCCGATAAACCAGGCGAGAAGTCCGAAAAAATATTGGAGCCAGACACGACTTTGTACGCTAGTGAGAGGGCGCTCGACATCCAGGTCCAAACTAATCTTTTCCCCGCCCTGTAGCACGATAATAATGGTGGAATGTTTCAGTCGCTCATAAACTTTAGCGATCTCTTTAATGCGTTCTTCGCGAGATGCATAGTAATCTCGCGCTTCGAAAGAGGAGCGCGGAACATGTTTAGCTTCGAGCGCGAGACTCTGGTTATTAGACTCAATTCGGACGACCCGATCACCTACTGATAGGCCAGCATCTACAACCCAATCGTCTGCGCGGCTGACGACAAGGCCGCTGTATCCGTCTTCAGAGTCCACCGCCGGAATTAAATTGAAACCGGTATAGGGTGTCATTTGAAGGATAATAACTAAAGCCAGGGCACAGAAAGCTACAATGAAAAATGTGAAATTAATGAGTGTTTTCGGGGAAGGGATATTCTTTGGACGCATAGTAGAAGTAGCTCTACCCGAGAGGGTTTCTTTTAAGTTGTCTTCTATTATAGGGGATATTGTAGCCATTGCTTGCTGCTGTTTTTGTTTACCAAGCTTCTAAGCTTGGTGAACTTCGATAAAAAAGAATGGTGATAATTGTCTAAATGGCCTAGCGATTATTACGCGCGTGACTTTTTGTTCCTCGTTGCTAAGGCATTACGCTACTTTTAGGATAACGGTGCCTACTTTGACGCACGCGGCGGTTCTCGCAAATCACCTAAACAGGGGGCAGGGAACGTTAGATCAGCGGTAGATTAGGGTTGAGTAGCCATTGGTAGGATTTCAAAGAGATTTTACCGTTCACCGCGATGACGCCTTCCGCAGCGAGACGCTCTAGCTGTCGTTCAGGATTTGGATTGGATACGCGTCCCTGACTATTTACCACGCGATGCCAAGGTAGTTTTGAGTTTTTCGGTAATCGGCTCAGAATTCGACCCACTAGACGGCTCTGTCGTGGCATCCCTGCCAGTTTGGCGATTTGACCATAGGTAGCAACCTGGCCTTTAGGGACCGCATTTACGATCTGCCAAATGAGATGTTTGGAGGTGTCTGCAGAATCTGACATGTGTTTTGTCTAACTTCTTCAATAAATTGGCTAATTTACAAATATTTAGTGCTCTTAGGGTTGAATCTGAACAATTCGCCCCTATCATTAGCACTCCAAATAGGAGAGTGCTAATTTTGCCTTGAATGCCGCATGGGCTTTAGCTTGACGAGATGTAGGCTGAGGGGCAAGAAGATTAGCTTGGTTCGTATAAAAAAGCCAAATTACAGCATCATGAGTTGTCGTTGGCGCCAGAAATGGGAGTAATTAATGAATATCCGTCCATTGCAAGATCGTGTGGTAGTTCGCCGTACGGAAGAAGAATTAACATCAGCTGGAGGCATCGTATTACCAGGTTCCGCAACTGAAAAACCTTCACAAGGTGAAGTGTTAGCTGTTGGTCCAGGCAAGAAACTCGAATCTGGCACTGTCCAGCCAGTAGACCTGAAAGCCGGAGACAAGGTTTTGTTCGGTCAGTACTCAGGCAGCACTGTGAAAATTGATGGTGAAGAACTGCTCATCATGAATGAAAGCGAAGTATTTGGCGTCGTAGAGTAAGCCAAAATTACGTTAACAATTTGAAATAAAGGAAACAAATTATGACAGCTAAAGACGTAAAATTTGGTGATTCAGCGCGTCAACGTATGTTGGCAGGCGTGAACGTATTAGCAGACGCTGTAAAGGTGACACTCGGACCCAAAGGTCGGAATGTAGTACTTGATAAAGCTTTCGGTGCGCCAACGATCACTAAAGACGGTGTTTCTGTTGCCAAAGAAATTGAACTAAAAGACAAGTTCGAAAATATGGGCGCACAGATGGTAAAGGAAGTTGCTTCACAGACTTCTGATGTTGCCGGTGACGGAACAACAACAGCGACTGTACTTGCACAAGCAATTTTGAACGAAGGCTTGAAAGCGGTTGCAGCCGGCATGAACCCAATGGACCTTAAGCGCGGTATCGATAAAGCCGTTGCGGTAGCCGTTGAAGAAGTAAAGAAACTTGCTCAGCCATGTAGCGATAGCAGCACCATCGCTCAGGTTGGTAGTGTATCTGCTAATAGCGACACAGCTGTTGGCGATATCATTGCTGAAGCAATGGACAAGGTTGGTAAAGAAGGCGTTATCACTGTTGAAGAAGGCAGTGGTCTAGAAAACGAACTAGACGTTGTTGAAGGTATGCAGTTTGACCGTGGTTATCTGTCTCCTTACTTCATCAACAATCAAGAAAGCATGAGTGCTGAACTTGAAGATCCTTTCATCTTGTTATTCGACAAGAAAATCTCAAACATCCGCGACATGTTGCCTATTTTGGAAGCTGTAGCAAAAGCGGGTAAGCCTTTAATGGTTATCGCTGAAGATGTTGAAGGCGAAGCGTTGGCAACTTTGGTTGTTAACAACATGCGCGGTATCGTAAAAGTTGCTGCTGCTAAAGCACCTGGTTTTGGTGATCGTCGTAAAGAAATGTTGCAAGACATCGCAACGTTGACTGGCGGTACTGTTATCTCTGAAGAAGTTGGTCTGTCTCTTGAAGGCGCAACATTGGATGATCTAGGTTCGGCTAAGCGTCTAAGCATGACAAAAGAAAACACAACAATCGTTGACGGCGCTGGTAACTCAGACGACATCGAATCACGTGTTAACCAGATCCGCACTCAGATCGAAGAAACGTCTTCTGACTATGATCGTGAAAAGCTTCAGGAACGTGTTGCTAAGCTTGCTGGCGGCGTTGCCGTAATAAAGGTTGGTGCTGCGACTGAAATGGAAATGAAAGAGAAGAAGGCACGTGTTGAAGATGCTCTGCACTCTACTCGAGCGGCTGTTGAAGAAGGCATCGTACCTGGTGGCGGTACTGCACTCATTCGAGCACTTCAAGCTGTTGAAGGTTTGTCCGGTGATAACGAAGACCAGAACGTCGGCATTAACTTGCTACGTAAAGCGATGGAAGCGCCTATGCGTCAAATCGTTTCTAACGCGGGTGCTGAAGCGTCTGTTGTTGTTGACAAGGTCAAGCAATCAAAAGGTAACAATGGCTACAATGCTGCAACAGGTGAATACGGCGACATGATTAAATTCGGTCTGCCTGATCCTGCAAAAGTAACGCGTACAGCGCTACAAGCGGCTGCTTCTGTTTCAGGTTTGATGATCACTACCGAGTGTATGGTCGCTGACGATGAAGAAGAAGGCGCTGCTGCTGGTGGTATGCCTGATATGGGCGGCATGGGCGGCATGGGTGGAATGGGCGGCATGATGTAAACGCCTACCATTTTGGTAAGTTCTAACGTTGCTTATTGATCTATTTAGTTCAATGAAAGATGTTTAAAGAAAGATGAAAAACCCCGCATTAGCGGGGTTTTTTTTGTTGTTTGCAATGTCTATATCTCGATTGGGTTACCCCCGTGCAGGTATTGTCGTTTTTCGGTTCGCATACAATTCATATGAGAGAAACAAGACGAGGCTGGCTACTGCGTAGATTAGTGTGCTGTTGGTTAACTCCGCGCTGACACCTGACCAAAACTCCGGTGCGAGTATGATGCCGACAATGAGCGAACCAATACGGACACCTTCAAGTTTCTTTGCATAGCGCTTGCCCTCTAAGAAAGTCCCCTGGACATATAGTGAAAAAATGCACCAGAAAAAAACGATGAGCATAAAATCTCTGGAAATTGCTTCCTGCGTTGACGGTAACCAAAGTGTGATCAGAGTGATAATCCAAAACTGAACAAAACTGTAGCCCTTGTAAAAACTTGAAATGACCGGGTCGAAGCTTGGGTATTGCCATTGGGCCGCTTTCGAGGGTTGCGAGTCTTGCGGATACCACCCTGGACCTTTGAACCAAACCTTAACTTTATCTGACCACTTTTTCGTCTTTATCGAAATAAGGAATGTGTCGTACCAAACGTGGAAGTTAGCCCAGAGCGGGTTAAAGCTGCCCAGTTGATTCGTTACGCCATAAACACAGGGTTGCTCGGTTTGTTCATCTTTAAACGTACCAAACAGCCTGTCCCAGATGATGAAAAAACCACCGTAGTTCTTGTCGATGTACTCTGGGTTTCGCGCATGGTGAACGCGGTGATTCGATGGTGTAACCAGTATCCATTCGAGAAAACCAATTCGACGCACATGTTCAGTATGAACCCAAAATTGATAGATCAGGTTTAAGCTGCCGACAGATATAATCACTTCCACCGGCACGCCGGCAAGATATAGGGGTAGATAGAAAACGAAGCCGATGTAGTCTGTGCCTGTTTGACGAAGCGCGGTGCTCAGGTTGTATTCTTCACTTTGGTGATGGGCAGCATGTGACGCCCACATGATCCGCCATTGGTGCCCGTATCGGTGTTTCCAATAGTACAGGCAATCGTAGACGATGAAGGTGACAACCCACAACAACACTGAGTTGGCAGATAGTTGACGAACCCCAAGGAGCTCAACGAGATAGCCGAAAACCAGTCCTGATACACCGAGCCGAAGAACCCCTTTTGTCTGACTCACCACGCCCATTTGTAAGCTGCCAATGGTGTCATTGACACGATAGGTGTTACGTTTTCTTAGCCATCCGTAAATGAACTCGATGGCAATCAAGAGAATAAAGAATGGCACAGCAATCTTGATATAGTTCATGTGAAGCGATCTTTTTTTAAGTTAGCGCGCAAGAGTATATTGCATATTTAATCGACTTTGGTGATTGTCGTTGTTCACTGATTCTAGTTTGCGGCGAACCTGCGTCCATAATGAGTTAGGTGAGGAGGCAGTATAGATGGTCATAAATATCACTATTTCATTGCTGATCAGCATATTCAGTTTTTTGTCCGCTAGTGCAAATGAAGTCATTCTCAAGACTGGCATAGACGAAGTCGTCGCGCTTTTTCAGGCTGAGGGCTGGTGGCTGGTGGGGAAAATAGCAAAGAGATCATCAGTTGTAAGTGCCGAGAATTATGTTGACCGAGATTACGACTCGTTGGCAAAAAGCATCGCCGGATATGCCAGTGCCGCAGAAAATAGTTTGGATTACGGCACCTCTATTATGTCTCGGCAGGGTATTAGTCAATCTCGCAGCGTGAGTTTTGATAAGCCATTTCTGAGACAGCCAAAGGGTTTCGTCGTCACGACAATCGATTGGCCCTCTGCCGGTGACGTCAAGGTTGATGTTGTGTCCTTGCATCTTGATTTTTTGACTGAGGCGAAACGACGCGCAGAAATCGAGCAGTTAGTACAAGCCCTTGCCAGTCAAACGCAAAGTCGTTTAGCAAAGGGACAACAGCCCAATCTCCGCATATTGATGGGAGATTTCAACATTGACTATGGTGACGATGATGCGCTTATTTATGAGCTAACCGAAAAATTGCAGCTACATACCTATCGACCCATGGAGCAGTTGATAACTTTTCCTCGATTCGAGCGTCGCTTGGATTGGGTTTTAGTGTCCAGAGATCTTGAGTTTGTTGAGCATCGTGTCCTTGCTGACCCCTTGTCTGACCATCAGGCTGTTGTGGCTGATTTGGTCATGAAGAACCCGCCAGTTCCAGCGCTGGTGTCAAGTGTTGAATTGGGCGATTGAATGGTGCGACATACTCACTTCAAATTTCACCTCCATCAGTCTTGATCTCGACTATCTACTCGACTTAAAGTGAGCGAGAGAGAGGGAGCTTGTGTTCATGTCTCATGCCATTCGTCATACCAGATCGATCGACGAGGGCGTGTGCATGTTATTGATATAAACACTCAAGATGGAATTGACCTATGAGTAGCATGACAAAGTTGACATCTGCCCCTTCGACTTATGAAGACTGGAAAGTTCAAGCTCTAGAAAAAGACCGTAAAACCGGCGCTGAACGTTGGAAAGAGCAAGACAGCACACGGGATTTTGATTTTAGAGTAATTCGACGACGCTACGACGAGCTTGTCGAGATCCGTGCCGCAGGTGATGTTGATCGACTTATTGATTACTTCAACGAAGGCATTCACGGCAACATGGGCGGCATGGGTTCTCCTGCGCTATACAAACGCGCTGCTTTTGGCACAAAAAACCTGATCAGAGATTTTACCAATGAGTTGGTCGCTGCGCTCAATCAAATCGAAGCACTGCCATCGAGCACATTAAAAAAGAAAGACAAACTTGAGTTATTCCGCCGTGCTGGCCTGTGTTTTGGGCATAGTGCCTTAATGTTGAGCGGTGCTGGTTCGCTGGGTCCATTTCATGTCGGTGTCGTTCAAACGATGTTTCAGGAAGGTATATTGCCGCGTGTAATTTCGGGTGCCAGTGCAGGCTCTATGGTGGCGGCAGTGGTTTGTACGCGAACTGACGAAGAGCTCCATGAGCTGTTTGCATCTGATCAACTCAATGACTTGTTTGGTGAGATGGAAGGCGCAGAGACTGGCAAACGTATCAGTCAAGAGAATGTCAGAGGCCTAATAGAAGCCCTGATACCCGATATGACATTTATCGAGGCGTTTGAAAAAACGGGTCGATACATCAATGTCTCCGTTGCAGCTAAGGAAGTTATGCAGCGTTCACGTATTTTAAATTCGACCACGTCACCGACCGCATTGATTCGCGAAGCTGTGTTGGCGTCCTGTGCGATACCTGGAATCTTTCCGCCCGTGACGTTGGCCGCGCGAAACAGCAAAGGTAAAAAAATTGCCTATGTGCCTTCTCGGCAATGGGTTGATGGGTCAGTTACGCATGATTTGCCAGCGCATAGATTGGCGAGGCAGTACGGTGTAAATCATTTTATTAGTAGCCAAGCAAATCCATTGGTGCTCTGGGCACTTCAGGAACCTGACAGTGATTCGCTGTTTCAACAATTCAGTTCAATCTATCAGTCCGCCTCAAGGGAATGGTTGCGAGCGATCTATCCAAGCGCGATGCAAGTGGTCAAAAATGTCTATCCGCTAAATTTAATGACGCGGACTTGGTTCAACCTGCTGACACAAGAATACACTGCGGACATCAATATCCTGCCTCAAAAGAAGTTCTATAACCCCGGTATGTTGTTAGAACAATTGAGCGAAGAAGATACTCAGCAACTCGTCAACGAAGGTGAAAAGGCAACCTGGCCAAAAGTGGAGCAAATTAGGATTTGCACCGCTGTGAGTCGATGTCTAGGGGATATTCTCATGCGCCTTGATGGTACGGTTCGTTAGATTCGTCCAGCGCTGACGAGGGCGCGTTAGTTGCCCTTGTCGGACTGCTCCTATAAGCCAAAATCGAGTTGGCTTTGTCAATTAGTTACCAAGTGTGATCATCAGCTTCGTTTTCGTAGTCATGTCATTGCTCATCCTAGGCGGCTTTAACAATTTTCGTCGCGGTCGGCGTTTGGTTCTTGCGCGGAAATTCTATCGGCTCGTTGAACTCACGATTCATGGTTTCCCATAGCAGTTGGATTGACGCTTCAACGCCTTGTTGTCCATTTTCATCAGGACAATTTCTATTTAGATAAATAGGCTCAAGTATCGTTACCCCAACAGGCCCCGGGTTGATCGTGCGGCTGCCTTTAGGGCGAAGGTCAGAGAGTCCTTTCAATACAATCGGCACGATTGGCACCTGTTTTTGTAGCGCTAGGATAGCGACTCCCGCTTTAAACTTTCCGAGTTGATTCTTAGTGGCACGTGTTCCTTCAGGAAAAATACATATGTTGGTTTGCTGGTCTAGCAGCCATTTCGCATAGTCCAGTGTCTTTGATCCGCCGCCCCTGACGATAGGGAAGTTGCCAAGCGCTAATGATTGGTACCAGGGCTGAAGGATGAGTTTCTTCTTCCCTTTGACGAACCAACGATCTGCAGCGGCGCCAAACAATAGATTATTCTGAATGGCTGCGGGTAATGCTGACATAATAACGGGGGTATCCATGTGACTTTGGTGGTTGGCTATGAATATGGCCGGTCCCTCAAGTGTTGTTAGACGCTCCTGGCCAGTTACGCGAAGGGGTGTGCAGTATTTTTGTGCCCACTGAAAGTACTCTTTGTCTCTTAGCAATTGTCGGACTTTTTTTGCCATTGGGTTAATTTGCCACGGATGGGGTCCAGAATACGGGTTGCAAGTATCACTGTGATTTTTCATCGATTATCTCCTATGAATATTTTGAGAAGTTTTCTTTTGTCACTTCAAGTTATCTGCTCAGTTGGTTTGTTACTAAGATTTTATAAAATGGTTAGATATCCTGTTTATTTGTAAAGCAATGTTGTGATTGCAAAATGAATGCCATAAAGGCCCCGGTTTTTTGCATTGCCTTTTGTATAGCGTTTTTGGCGGACTTATGAGGTATGGTTAAGTTTTTGTTGCACCAGCTCGGTTCATTGCAAGAGGTTTAAGTCGTTTACTGGTGCATAAACTTAAAGTCATTAACTCAAGTTCGTTGAGCCAAGCGCATCAATGAACACTGCATAGAGAGTCAATAACTGAGAGTGTTGGAAGATTTTGTTTGTGACGCGAAATTTTGGCCGAATTGAAATCTCAAAAAACCTCGTCATGAATTGATAAAATTTTTGTGTGAATCTGACCGATTCGCAGTACCTTTACTGCTGCTTAAATCTATGTCGGCTGTGACGAACGGTCCTGTTCAAATGTGGTGTAAGTCAATAGTTGGTTTCGGACGCTGTTACTACCAATATGTAAATGGAAAGGCGACTTTTGGTCGGTTTATTGCCTCGTAAAAAAGATAGCGATTTGCATCATGTCGGAATTCAGTGAAAGAACAAATTTGTTGGAAGAAACTGGGCATCATACAACTCGTCATGCCTGTATATTAGCGCTCTTACAGAGGCGAAGTTTGATGTGCTGAAGCGAGTCATCAAGAAGTCAGTGGTGCCAATGCGTAAATACTCCGACCGGGATAAAAAATCGGAGAGTCATTAGTGCCTACACAAGCAGCGACTCAGATTAGTTTAACTTGGCTGCGGCGATCGTTATTTCTCGTATCGATGCCGATCTTCTTTATTAACTTCTCACTGCCGGTCCAAGCAAAAGCACTTGGGGCTAACGCGACCGAGATAGGTTGGCTCATCGGGCTGTTTTCTTTCACCTTGTTGTTTATGCGACCACTCGTTGGTTTTGGCATGGATCGTTTCGGACGAAGACCTTTCTTTCTTGCGGCATTGTTGTTGTATGTTTTTACTTACGCGGGATACGGTTTTGCACAAGAGTTAGAAGCGATCTATGCTGGCCGAATATTGCAGGGTTTTGCTGCAGCAATGCTGTTAGTTGCAGTTGATACAATCACAGCCGACTTGACCGATTCGGCGTCATTGGGCAATGAGATGGGAAAGAACATTCAAGCTCAGACCCGTTCAACCTTTGTAGGCGCATTCATAGGATTCGGATTGGTGGGTATGGTGCCACTACTGGCTTGGAGCTATAGTTTTACATTGTTTGCTGTGTTTGCTGGTTTGGGACTTTTGTTCGCACTTGTAAAACTGCCAGAGTCTGCCTGTCAGATCGGCACCGCTAGTGAAGCGGTATTGGGTGACAATAGTGCGGATCGATCTTTGCAGATTATCGGCCAAGGTAGTGAGCAGCGAGGGATGCCTGTAAATAAGCCTAAACAGTTTCGTAGATTCTTAATGATTCTAATGCCAATTGGCTTCTGTGGCTCCATGATTCAACCGATGTATTTAGTTTATCTACAGGATCAGTTTACGTCCGATACTCGATTACTATCATGGGAGTTTCTCCCCGCGGGCATTTTGTTTGCTATTTTGCCAGCAAAAATGGGTAGGTTTGTTGATCATGGGAATACGGTCCTTTACTTAGTATATGCGCTTGGATTAGCTGGAATAACCTGTATGTTGATTCCCGTCTTCACGACATTTTGGTCTCTTGTAATGGTTTACGCTGTTTCTGTTGTGCCTTGGACGTTGGTTGATCCAGCCAGAAAAGTGTTGGTTTTAACCTTTGCTGAGGTAAATGAGGTTGCAAAATCTTTTGGTATTTTAGAAATGTATTATGGTATTGGTGCGACCACCGGTCCTATCGCGGGCGGCTATCTTTATGATTTGGTTTCGCCGCAGTCACCGTTTTATTTCAATGGCATATTGTCGATGCTGGTAGCATTATTCCTTTTTTTGTTATTCAGTAAGGAACGATCGACATGAATATCAGGTCTTTTGTAGAGGCGGAGCTTGAAGATATACTGTCAATCTATAATCGGGCGCGTGCAAAGGAAGAATGTTTTGCAGACGTCAATGCGACATTACAAGCGTTGAAACAACTTATTGCAGGGGAAAGTGTTTTTGTTGCATTGAGCCAAAAGCTATCTTTGAACCAAAAGCCATCTTTGAGCCAAAAACCATCTTTGAGCCAAAAACCATCTGGCGAGAAAATCATTGGCTTTGTATCAGTTTGGTCAGCGCAGAAGTTTGTTCATCACTTGTATGTTGACCCTGATTACCAAGGCAAAGGTGTAGCAACGGCACTGGTTCGACAGTGCGTTGATGAATTTGGATACCCGCTGAGCTTGAAATGTTTGGTAACCAATACGGCCGCTTGCAAATACTATGAGGCTTCCGGTTGGAAAAATGCCGGCCTTAGTGGCGGTACCGATGGCGATGCGATTTTATACCGTTTGCAACTGTTGGCTGATTGAACGCAAAATTTGGTAAAATTTAGGCCGTGATCTATGTTCGGTCATGGCTCATGAGCGCTCTCATATTCGTGCTTATAATTGCATCTCTGAGATGGTTTTGTCGTGTCACAAACCTCATAATAAACGCTAGACATAATAGCAATATCAGGCAATAAGGAAACATGTGGAGCAACTAACGACACAGCAGATGCAAGAGATTATTGCTGGTAACGAATTGTTGTTGGGTACTGAGCAGTACCCTAATTTGCTTCGGACTGACTCCGGTGAAATTGTAAAATTTTTTTACCCCAAAAGCCGTCTGTCGACGTCGACCTTTTTCCCTAAAGCAAAAGTTTTTGCAGACAATGGCTTGCGACTAAAAAAATTGCAGGTCACCGCGCCCTTGACCAAGCGTGTCGCCTATTGTGCAACACTAAAAATGTACCTAGTCATCTATGATCGTATCCCAGGTAAAGATCTTCGCATGTGGGATGAGGAAGGAAATGGTGCAGCGTTGCAAGGGCTACAGAAGTATCTCGCCGAGCTCCATCGCAAGGGTGTTATGTTTCGAGGCATTCATCTTGGTAATGTTCTGATGGATGATGAGGGACGATATGCATTGGTTGATATTTCCGGGTTGTCTTGTAAGTCTAAACCCTTGAGTCTATGGCAACGCATGAGAAACCTCATAAACCTGTTGGGCGTTGAAGACGACCAAAAAATCCTATTATCTTACGGGCTGAGTCAATTTGTTGCGGGCTATTGTATCGCAGCCGGGTTGGACAAAAGTGACATTGCCTATTTGGATAGAAAGCTCTCCTGGCGCTTGGGACAAGATATCGATGCTTTGAGAACTTTAGAACTTTAGAACTTTAGAACTTTAGTGCCTTAGTGCTCTACTGCCTTAGTGCTTTAGTAGTATCTCTTGTGTGAAAAAACCGTGGAACTGATGCGGAATATGATGCGGTAATTTCACGCAAGCAATTGTATTTGTTATATCAGCAGCCGCCAATATATGTAGTTCGGTGCAATGGCTGAATGCGTTATAAATCAGCTCCAATACGTAGCCGTCTTCTTCTTTGTTACTGTCATTAGCGAGCGCAAATAGTGGTTCGGAGCCGTAGTAACCCGGTTCGAGTGTAACTAAATTCTGATGCCCTGCTTGGTTTATTGACTGAATGGCGTTGTAAAAACTGGCATAGCCATTGTCGACTGAACAAGCCGTAAACGTAAGATTATTTTCTCTGCCAACTAACAGTGGGTTAAACGTTGGGAACTCGCTCTCAGTATTCGTGACAGATTCCCAGCGCATTTTTCCATTTTGTAAATTTAGGAAATAGCGTCGATACTTACCTCCGGCAAATTTTTCAATGCCCGTCACGTCCTTAAGACCTGCGTTAGCATCAAAATTGTCAGCGTACATGCCATCGATAACCAGTTCGTTGCCTACTTGCCAAGCATTGCCAAAATGAATAATAGCGCCATCATCCGTTTCGTATCTTTGCACTTCTTCATGGGTGGCGAGGTCAATAACAATGACCTGCATTGGTTGATCTTTTCTATAGCCTATACAGTCGGCAATCGTTGCGCGACCGAGAATCACATCCATGATGCCCTCAGTTACGATTGAGTTAATAAAGTAGATGCCGTATCTATCGGTGATGACAAAATCATGGCAGAAAGGAAATGTCTCAAGTTTAATCGCACCTTTACTCACCATTTTCCCTTCAACTGAAATCCGGTAGGTATTTATCTTTGCTTTGGCTCCGGATTTACCAAAGTCCAGACCTGCGCCAAAATTGTAGTAGTCACCTGATTTGGGTTCGATTTTACCGTGGGCACTGAATACCATTGCCGGTGTCAACTCGCCGTCATAGGTGTACTCCCCGTAAGTGTGCAAGTTGGATGGGTCCAAAGCGTAGGGTTTGCCGCCTTCGTTCAACGCTAATAGGTGGCCACCATGATAAACAGAGTTTGTATTAGCAGGATTTGCCGGCGGTCTGAGAATATTCGCCAGAATGCCCCCCGGCCGCTGTGTGCCGAAGCCGCGGTATTCTATCTTGCCGGTTTGGCTTTCTTTTACATACTTGGGTGTACGTACAAATCGGTTTTTAAAATGGACTCTGCCATTTTGAAACGTGAATGCGCAGAGCATTCCATCGCCATCGAACCAATGTCCAAATTTTTCGTTACCAAGTTTTAGTCGGCCTGGGCCATTTCGAAAGAAGGTGCCGCTGAGGTTGGCAGGGATGACGCCTTGGATCGACGCATTCTCGTTTTCGTGGACCCAATAGGAAAACTCTTTGTTTTGCGGTTCGTGTCCACCATTGCAGTTGGGAATTACCTCAAGTTGTGCCGACATTGTTGCACCATTTATCAAGATATCGTCTCCACAATAGCAATATCAATAAAACAGTCAAGCATGACTTTTTGGAAGGGTTGCAGCGATGATAGGCAAGCTTGATCATAGTTAAGCGCTTGCTAGCGCGGCTTGGCTATTACCGGTTTAATAGCATTAACAAATGGCGGCGATTTTGCTGTCGGGCATTTTCAAGCTTAACAACTTTTTTCAACGAGCTAACTGGAGTATGTTGGACGAAGCAAAGGGTAGTGGATGATTGACTAATTCGGAGAAAGTTATGCCATATGTAGAAAACAGAACGATTCATGATGCTGATTCGCACATTATGGAGTTACCTGGAACGCTAGAACACTATTTGCCTAAGTCAGCGTTAGCAGAGTTCAATCAGAAAACGGCACCTGCCAACTATGAGGTTCAGTGGGCTAAAGATGCAAGGGATCTTCAAGCTGACCCCGAATTCAGGGCCGGTGATGAAGCCAATATTCTATTGCGTAAAAATCATTCTGCATTGGGTGCTTTTGACAAAGCAGATCGTCCCAAAGCTTTAGATTTGCTGGGTTTTACCAGCCAACTAGTCTTTACCACGACGGCGCTAAGTAATTATGGTCTCGAGCATTCAGGTGATATTGGTTTGGCTTTGGAAACAGCGCGCGCACACAATCGCATGATGGTTGATTTCTGCAGCGTCGATGCTCGTTTACTCGGCACCGGCTATGTGCCTTTGGCTGATATTGAGGCCGCACCAAGGATCGCAACAGAAGCTATCAACATGGGTTGTAAAGCGTTGGTGATTCCTTCTCGTTGTCCCAGTGGACATAGTCCTTCTCATGTCGGTTTCGACCGACTTTGGGCGATAGCACAAGAAGCTGGGGTGCCAGTTCTGTTTCATGTTGGTGGCGAAGAAAAAATGCAGCGTGCTTATGCGAACAATGGCTTACCCGCCGTGCGTGACTTCCATGGCGGCGATGAAAATTTCACTTCAACAAGTTTTATGACAATCCCTTTAGCACTATGGCAGACGATGTCGATGTTGATTATGGATGGGGTTTGCGATCGGTTTCCAAACTTGCAGTTTGGTGCGATCGAATTGGGTGCTTCCTGGGTACCTAGCTGGATGCAGTTTATGGACGCCAGTTTTGGTGCTTTCCGCAAAGGAGAGGAGCGGCTGCAGAGGTTGTCAGCAAAACCCAGCGAGATTGCCCAGCGACAGTTTAAGGTGACCCCTTATCCCCATGAAGATACCGCTTGGATAATAGACAATTCTGGACCTGAAATGCTGTTATTCTCTTCAGACTTCCCGCATGTCGAGGGTGGTCGAAATCCCTTAAAGCGCTTTAATGATTCCCTCGTTGGTTTGTCAGAACAAAGCCAGCAGAAGTTTTTCCGAGATAACTTTATTACGTTAATGGGGGCAGGTCTTGAGAAAAGTCTTCACGATCATCCTTCAGTACGATAGTTTTTAAAAAAATTCAATGTTAACATCGCGGTACGAGTACTATTTATAGTAATTCAATAATAATCATAGGGTTAAGCAATACTCGAATTAGGGTATACAAGCCCAGCGAATTTCCTTTAAGGGGGCACACATGGACATAGCGTTGTTTACCAGTGGCGGATTAGACTATCTGTTTAGATGGGGACACTTTCTAGCCGGTATTACTTGGATAGGTATTCTTTACTATTTCAATTTTGTACAGACTGAATACTTCAAAGAAGCAGAGGATTCTCATCGATCCGGCGCTATCCAGAAATTAGTGCCTCGTGCACTATGGTGGTTCCGATGGGGTGCGATGCTAACCTTCCTTACCGGTTGTTGGTTACTTGCGAAGCTAGGCGCTTACGCATCTGTAGACATTATGGTCGGAGCGACGTTAGGTACATTGATGTTCCTGAATGTTTGGATGGTTATCTGGCCTAATCAAAAGATTATCATTGCTTCTGCAACGCAGGTTGCTCAAGGCGGTGAAGCTCTTCCAGCAGCAGCGGCGGCAGCACCAAAGGCCGGGCTTGCATCTAGAACTAACACACTGTTCTCAATTCCGATGTTATTTTTTATGGGATCGTCAGCGCATATGACGAGTGGAACATTCTCTAGTGCTAGTGCAGCAGCAATTGGTGCATCTCTTGTTGTGATATTTGCCCTTGAAGCAAATGGTTTGTTTGGAAAGCAGGGTGTCATGACCAGTGTGAAGGGTGTTATTACTTCAGGCTTCGTGCTGACAGCTGTGCTCTATGGAATTATTGCCGTACTTTAAACGTACGACGCAATTTTTGACGCCTAGCTTCAATTGATAAAGGCGCAATCGACCAAGGCCTTTGAAGAGCGATAGGTTATTGTTTGATGAAGGGCTTCCGTAGGGAGCCCTTTTTTGTTTCAAAACACGTTGTCTCAGGTGTCTTGAGGCTGGCTTAACTAATTGTTTTCAACCAATGTTTTACGACGTTAATAGTGTTGAAGCAATTCTAGAACGGGAATGTCATGACAAATAAAACAAATCTTGATTTACCCTCTATTAAACCTGAAAGTGATCAGGTGGCCTCCTATCGTAGAGGCGGACGAGCCGAAGCGCCGAAACAAAGTAACTTTAATGGATTGTTGGTTTTTACCATCGCTTTGATGGCGATAATGATGGGAGTGGGTGGCTTCACAATCTATGAAGTTCAAGAAAGATTAGATCAATCAAACCGAATTTTGGAGAAAACAGAAAAATTGGTGCGCGATCTAGAATCTCGCTTAGAAGCTACCGGTACTGATGTTGGTAAAACCTTGGTTGCGATGCAGGCGCAGCAAGAGACGAACTTCACGGAAATCGACAAGCTGTGGAAAATTGCGTATCGGCAGAATAGACCTAAGTTACAAGAACTCGAAAAGAAACTCGGTACCGTGTCTGCTTCAAATATAGAAATTGAAAAACGGGTTAAATCCTCTGTTGGTAACTTGGCTAAAGTGAATGCTGATATGACAGACCTGAAAGAGGGTATTAGCCAAGAGAACACAGAATTGCTAACTCAAACCGGCATGTTGAGGAATAAGGTTCAAGCACAGGAAGATAGCATTGAAGCGAATAAACGTGCCGTTGCGAGTTTGAAGCAACAAGTAAAAACTTTGGATGAAGCCATTGCTGTGTTTGATCAGTATCGTAAGCAGATCACACAGAAGTTTTTAGAAATCCAAAATCAACTTCCTGAGGCGTCCCCTTCATCATCCGGCTAGTCATTTAAAACCGCCAGTTAAACCTCTAAAATTTCCGTAGCGTGTTTTATTTGGAAGTTAGAGGCTTTAGTCTAAAAAGTTATTCTGAACCGATAAGTCTGGTGGCGAATAACGGCGCCTTCTTCAGTAATCTCATCGAGTAAGAAATCCTCAGCAACATACTCGCCTTCATTCATCATGCTGCCGTTGATATTGACCATACGAAGTGATGGGTCGGCGGAATAGACATGACTGGATATTGTTAACAGAGGCATCGCGCGTTGAATGTTCATCGGTAGTTGAGACGCTGGGATAATCTGGCCATTGGCGGAATTTGACGATGATGTTTTGAGCGTGCTGGATGCTTTTTTCTGGCTGCTTGGCACGCTTGTCGGTTTAGACAAATCATTCTGTTCGACTCTCGATTGCGATGGCGTTTGAGTCATCGCGGATGCGGTTGCCGCATCAACCGGTTTCGATGTTTGCTGCCACCAAGCCAGACCTGCGATATTAATACCCACTAAAATTAGACCAATGCCAATGTACCAACCTTTTGAATTTACATTTCGTGTCGGTGGTGCCCGATGAATCGAGCCTAAATCAGGGGTTTTCTGTGCACGGCGCTCTTGCTCCGATTTATTCAGTGCGTCAAGAATATAGGACATACTTAGCCCGGGCCCCCTATATAAACAGGGTCGTTGAGTAAGGGAACGCCTTGGGCCTGAATGCTATTGATGTGAATCCATGTTTGAGGTCCAACTCGGCCATCCGGAAGCAAGCCAACGGAGACCTGAAAACGTTTAACCCTCTCCTGCAGATCTTCGTCAAAAAGTGTCGTTGTCTTTTCTTTTGGCTGCGGTTCAATAAATGCTAATTGATCCGATAGCCAAGCAACGGTTTCCCCTCGGTCACCGATAACCGTCGGTCTTTCATAGCCTGGCGGAAGTCTCCATAACAATATATATTGGCCGTCCCAATAGCGTAGAAATTCCTCCCGGCCAACGTAAAATTCTGTGTCCGCGCCGGCCAGCGTAACAGTCGTCGAATCGATTGTTGTCAATAGTAAGTGTTGAGGTTTACCTAAGATCTCAAAGTTAACTAAAACCGGTCGATTTAGATTTGCAATATCGTCTAAGTTGCCTGGGTTTGAATAACACGCCATACCGAAATCCTCGGAGACTGAACAGGCTTGGTTCGCGTCGTTTATCGCGACTTCTGTTCCCCACATAAGGTAGAGGTTAGTAAATGCGGCTGATTCATCGGTAAAACCCGATAGTTCTGTCATGCTTTGAATAGGTTTGACCTGCATTTGTTGTCTTACGAAGCCAATGTTGTTGTTGCCTTGTTTATTAAATTCATCAGCTTCAGCAGGTTGCACTTCGATTGCATTTTCTGCGCTCAGCTGGCTCGCTATTTTGAACGCTTCAATTTTTGGGTTAGTTGTTATCGGTGCGGCCGTTTTTGATGTGGCTGATGCAATGAAAGGATTTGATGCTGTTTGTGTGCTATTCGGGGGGAGTGCGTTAGGCGTTTTTATCTGAGAAAAATACATACCCATACCAACCAGCACGATCAGACTCGCCGCAATAGAGATTGATTTCCATTGCGAGACATCGGCCGTTGGTGGTCCTAGCGTTTCCTTCGCTGCTTTGTTAACGGTTGCGATATTAACTTCCAATCTATTCTGAACATATGTGCCGAGCAGTGCTCGGTCGCAGACAAGATTGATCAGCCGAGGAATGCCTCCGGTAATTTTGTAGATACGCTTGATAACCTTGGGGGGGAAAAGTGAACCCCGAGCGCCGGCAATCTCGAGACGATGCGCAATGTACTCAATCACTTCGTTGAGTTCGAGTGCATTTAAATGGAATCTTGCAGTAACGCGCTGAGAGAGCTGTCTAAGCTCAGGCTTGGCCAAAACGGTGAGCAGCTCGGGTTGACCGAGCAGGACGATTTGCAGCAGTTTACGCTCATTTGTCTCGAGGTTAGTCAGCAGACGAAGTTGTTCAAGAACATCGACAGACAAGTTTTGTGCTTCATCTATTATGACGACCGTTCGGCGATCAGCCTGATACGATTCTAATAGGAATTGGTTGAGTCTATCGACAAGCACCTTGATGCTGGCGTCGTCTGGATAGTTGATATGTAGTTCATCGCAGATAGTTGCCAACATCTCGTCGGCAGTTAACTTGGGATTGAGAATAAAGGCCGTGTCGACGTCTTCCGGTACCTGCTGTAGCAAACATCGGCAAACCGTTGTCTTGCCCGTGCCTACTTCGCCGGTTAGTAGTAGAAACCCGCCATCACCTCGAATACCATACAATAGGTGCCCGAGTGCTTCCCTGTGTTGATCGCTCATATAGAGATACTCCGGATTAGGAGCAATCGAGAAGGGCGTATCTTTAAGGCCGAAGTAATCTTTATACATATTCGACGAAGCGGTTGTCACATGAATGTTCGAATTGAGGATAGCAGGAGCTGTGTCAAAGCTCTACACAGATCGATTTTAGATCCGCGACGATTGACCTGGCTATCGGCTCAAAGCTGGAGGGTTGGATCGAGATGTCTAATGCTGCTCGGCTTACTTATAAGCCAAACAGCGTGCGAAACTGTTTCTTATTACCATCAGGCAGCTAAAGGGCAGTTCGCCCTGCTGATCAATACTCGGCCTGTTGTAGAGGTCATTGACGACGTAAACACAACTGTTGAACTTAGACAAAAGTTGCTACTTACCCAAAACATTCTTACCTTTGCTGAACATCTTGGCTTAGATGTGGACGGAAGCTATCGAGACTATGTCGCTGTTGATCGAACTTATGTCGTCTGGAATGTGTTTGTGACGCCGCCGCATTCTCTTGCACTGGATCAGTGGTGTTACCCCATTGCTGGTTGTGTTTCCTACAAGGGTTTCTTCGCTGAAGCAGATGCTGAGTTCTTTGCTAGAAAAATGCGCAGCCAAAGCAAGCAAAGTTATGTTGCAGGCGTTGCTGCCTATTCGACCTTGGGTTGGTTTAACGACCCTTTATTAAGTACTTTTGTTTTTAGACGTGACTTGGATCTTGCTGCGCTTTTATTTCATGAGTTAGCGCACAAGGTTATTTATGTTGCCGACGACACTGTTTTTAACGAAAGCTTTGCGACAGCGGTTGAGAGAATTCTGTTAATCGAGTGGCTTAAAACAAATATTGACGACGACACAAGTGAACACTATGCGATTGATGCTGATCTGATCAGGCAGCATCAGCTTAGGCAGAGACGTCGTGCAGAGGTGGTAAATCTGATTGTTGAAGCCAAAGATGAGCTAAGTTTTGAGTTTGCTAAAGACACTGATTTAACGAGCAAGGAGACTGCAAGGATCGCGTTACTCTCAGGCTTGAGGGCGCGCTATAAAAAGTTATCGAGTCAGTGGGGCGACAATCCGCCTTTTGAATACTGGATGTCATCAGATATCAACAACCCTAAGTTGGCTGCTTTAGGTGCTTACTCGCAATGGGTACCGGCTTTTTTGGCACTCTACGACGCTGATCAAGCGAGACCATGGGATCACTTCATTGCTCAGGTGCAGGCTTTGGCCAAGCGGCCAAAGGCTGAACGCAATGTAACGCTTGCTAGGTTAGCATCACAATACAAACCAGAGTAATAACCCCTACGCCTAAGATATTGAGGATGAATCCCTCTTGTACCATGGTCTTTATCGGAAACCGTCCGGTGCTAAACATAATCGTGTTGGGTGCGGTTGCAACTGGTAGCATAAATGCACAGCTAGCACTCATGGCGGCGGGCACCATCAGTACTGCTGGTTCGATTCCTGCTGCCATCGCTGCTGTCGCAAGGATCGGCATCATCAATGTCGTTGTTGCGGTGTTGCTGGTCATCTCCGTTAGGAAGGTGATGGTGATACAGATCGTTGCCATCATAACAACAATATGCCAAGTCGCTATGCCTGCCAACGCGTCGCCGAGTTGTTCGCTTAAGCCTGAGGTGACAAATGCTTTAGCAATTGAGATGCCGCCACCAAACAGAATCAACATTCCCCACGGTATCCTATTCGCGGTTTCCCAATCCAGTAGCTTTTCGCCTTTACCGTTCGGTATCAAAAACATGGTGATAACTGCGATCAACGCAACACTGGCATCATTGGCCGAGGGTAAATCTAGCGCGCCGCTCCAACCACCGAAAGGTTGGCTGCGAGTAACCCAAGCAAGCGCGGTTAGAGAGAAAACAATAAAGACCCTTTTTTCTTCCACACTCCAGGACTGAACCTTTGGCATTTCAATAGCACCAATATAGTTAAGTTTCCTTGTTAACCAGAAGCCAATAATAGGCACGAACAGGATGACGACCGGTATGCCCCAGCTCATCCAAGTCAGAAAGCCAATTTCTATACCGGTATATTGTTCATAAATTTCCCGAAAAAATAGATTAGGCGGCGTGCCGATAGGTGTGCCAATACCACCTACGCTCGCTGCATAAGCGATGCCGAGTAACAGGGGTACAGCGAGTTTGTCGTCTTTAGATCTTTCAATGACCGCAAGCGCGACCGGCAGTAGCATCAATGTCGTTGCAGTATTTGATATCCACATACTGAGCACGGCTGATGCGGCCATAAAACCAAAGACTAGCCGGCGACTGCTGCCGCCACCAAATAGATTCACCATATTCAATGCGACTCTGCGATGCGCGCCACTTTTCTCCATAGCGGTGCTTAGAATAAAACCGCCCATTAAAAGCAGCACGAGAGGGCTGCCATAGGCAGCGCCGACCTGAGCGGGCGTAAGTACCCCGAGAAATGGTAGTAGGGCGATGGGTATGAGAGATGTAACGGGGATAGGAACGGGTTCAAAAATCCACCAGACAGCGCAGAGTGTTGCGACAAAACCAGTCCAACAGGCGCCGGTATCCCAGCCCGCATTCTGTAGCGAAAAGAATACGGCGGCGGCAATGAGTGGGCCGATGATGAGCATTGAGGCTTTGTTGATAATTTTTTTCGACATTGCTTTGTGTCTGGTAAAAGAAGCAATTATAGCTTTAGTCGAGCGTTATAGGCCAACCAAGTGGTTGTTGCGAGGTAAACGCGTTCCGAGTCAAGATTTTGATGATGCGGCTGTGTTGGTAGGATTCATTGGCATGTTACTCTCGCATTACGATGAAACCTCCAGCAAGAGGCTTATACAACGATGGCTAACTCAATGTATTGGTACGATTTCGAAACGACGGGTATCAACCCAGGGCGTGATCGGGCGATTCAATTTGCAGGTGTGCGTACTGACGAGGATCTAAATGTTATTGGCGAGCCTTTGGATTTACTTTGTTATCCCGGCGAAGATACGATTCCAGCGCCCGAGGCGATACTCGTAACGGGCATCAACATGATGCAATTGAAATCATCAGGTATGAATGAGGCAGAATTTTCTCGTCAGATACACGAACAATTCTCTACACCTGAAACATGTGTAGTGGGGTTTAATAGTCTGCGGTTTGATGATGAGTTTACGCGTTATTTGTTTTACCGTAATTTCTACGACCCTTATGCTAGGGAATGGCAATCAGGCAACTCTCGCTGGGATGTCATTGACATGTTTCGTATGGCTCACGCTTTGCGGCCGGAAGGGATAAACTGGCCAGTTGCTGAAAATGGCAATGTGACCTTTAGGCTTGAAAAGCTCACTGAAGAAAATGGTATCGGACATGAAAATGCCCACGACGCGGTATCTGATGTATTGGCAACCATCGGTATGGCCAAGAAACTGAAAGATTCTCAACCGAAGTTATATGCCTATCTGTTTGCTCTGCGTAATAAGAATGAAGTGCTTAAACAACTTTACCCATTGGGTAAAACGCCCATAGTTCATGTGTCTTCGATGTATCCTGCTAGTCAGGGCTGTGTGGCGGTTGTGTTGCCGCTTTGTGTGCATCCGACAAATTCAAACGGTGTAATTTGCTTTGATCTGTCGAATGATCCAACTGATTTGATTGAGCTAAGCCCGGTTGAACTGCACCGAAGGATATTTACCGCGAGACAAGATTTGGGAAATGAAAAGCGTGTTGCGTTAAAAACCATTCACATCAATAAATGCCCTGCAATCGCGCCTTTGTCGACGTTGCAGGGCAACGAAACTAGATTGCACATCGACATGCCAGCGATTCAACTCAATATGCGGCGTATACAACAAAGCAGCGGCGTCGTAGAGAAAATTTCCGAAGCTTTTTCTCTAAAGACCTTTCCGCCTACTAATGATCCTGATCTGATGTTGTACCAGGGTGGTTTCTTCTCATCTGATGACAAGTCTATTATGTCCGACATACATACGTCCAAACCTGAAAATCTTGCAGCATATGGTGCTCATTTCACCGACAGCCGATTGTCTGAAATGCTACTGCGATACCGCGCTCGTAACTTTCCTGAGTCGCTGTCCGATGATGATCGTGACTACTGGAAAAACTACTGTTCAACGATGCAAAAGGGCGAAAATGGTTTGCAAGCTCAATTGGCAAGAATTGAAGCGCTGAAATCGCAGGGTCATTCGGATGCTTGTCTGCAAGACTTGCATGACTATTTGTTATCTATTCAACAAGCCTAGTGCGTGGCAATTTGCGAAACAGTTTACGATGAATATTTGCGCATATTATTGGGCACCCATACAGCGCAGTAAGATATCGATGAAGCCAATTGCTATGGCTGACACGAAACTTTCACAGTCTGTTTGAACGCTCTATACTCAAAGGCCGCAAAATGAATTGAGTAGCCTTTTGACTAGTGTCGATCTGACCCACATTTCCAAAACCTATGGCGGCGATAGGGTGCTCACAGACATTTCGTTGAGTCTCCCTGAAAATCAAGTGACCGCACTGGTTGGTGAAAGTGGCAGCGGTAAATCCACGCTTTTACAAATCATTAACGGTTTAGTTAAGCCGGATTCCGGTCAGATACGCCTCGGCGGTAAATTGTTAGATTATGACAATCTTCCAGAGATTCGCCGCAATATGGGCTATGCAGTTCAAGGCGCTGGACTATTTCCACATCTGACCATCGAACAGAATGTGACCTTAGTTGCCTCGCTAAACGGCTGGCCGCAAGACCAGCAAGCTGAACGTTATCAGTATTTGATAAGTCTACTTGAGCTAACCGATGAGTTTTCGAATCGTTATC
This sequence comes from Pseudomonadales bacterium, assembly GCA_029251375.1. Classification (GTDB taxonomy): domain Bacteria; phylum Pseudomonadota; class Gammaproteobacteria; order Pseudomonadales; family Azotimanducaceae; genus JAHRVQ01. Next base: position 365,357 of record JAQXDL010000049.1, read on the forward strand.
CCCACAGTCTCTCCGGTGGCCAGCAACAACGTGTGAGCCTTTGTCGAGCAATGATGCTAAACCCCTCTTTGATGCTGTTAGATGAGCCTTTTTCAGCATTGGACCCCATCACTCGGATGACTATACATGAAGAATTTTCTCGCCTGAGTGAAGTCGAACCTCGAACGATTATGCTGGTCACCCATGATATGTCAGAGGCTATCAAACTCGCTAAATACATCGTCATATTAAAGGGCGGGGAAATCGTTCAGCAGGGCGAAGCTGAAGACGTCCAGTCTTCGCCAGAGGATGACTATGTGCAGAAGTTGTTAAAAATGGCAGGTGGATTCCGATGAGAAATCTCTTGCACACTGTTCCGCTCCTGATTGTTGTACTTCTGTTGTTTGTTTCTACCCCCATTGCTGCCGCCACAACTTTAGGCACAACATTAGGTACAACATTAGGTACAACGTCAGCTAAAGACGATTCGTCAAGTGAGACGACGATAACAGTTGCCAGTAAGAACTTTGGTGAGAGCTATTTACTCTCTGAAATTATGGCTCAGTTACTCGAGTTGAATGGCTACAGGGTAGACAGGAGGTTCGGTTTAGGGGGCTCGTTAGTATGTTATGAGGCGCTAGCTAGCGGTGAGGTGGATGTTTACGCCGAATACACCGGTACCCTTGGTCAAGCAATTTTAAAACTGCAGGGCCCGAAATTTTCAACCGAAAGCCTCAACGAAAGTTTGGCACCTGAAAAACTACTTATGTTGAATTCTTTTGGATTCAACAATACCTATGCGATTGCCTTACAACATGCGGTTGCAAAGCAGCGCAACCTCACGAAAGTAAGTCAGTTGAGTGAGCACTCCGATTTAGTTCTGGCGTTTAGTCTTGAATTTCTCAACCGTGAAGATGGCTGGCCTGGTTTGAATGAGACTTACAAAATTGGTGGTGAACCGAGTGGTATTGAACACGGTTTGGCATACCAGGCGATTGAGCAGGGAAAAATTGATGTTACCGATGCATATTCAACTGACGGTGATCTTGAGCGATACAAGTTGATTACTCTTGATGATGATAAAGGTTATTTCCCCCAGTATTTTGCTTCACCTTTGGTTAGACAGGACCTGCCGAAGAAGGCGCGCGATCTACTGAATCAGTTGGCGGATCGCATAGACGACGAGATGATGCGATCTCTAAATGCGGAAGTAGTTATTGAAAACAAATCTTTCGCGCAGGTTGCGCAAGGCTTTTTAGAGAGGCAAGGGTTTGGAACATCAATTGTTAACGAGAATGCTATGTGGCATAAGCTCTTTGACAACGTGATTACCCATTTACAACTAACTCTTATTGCACTCGGCTTAGGTTGTGTTTTTGGTCTGCTAATCGGTGTACTCGTGTTTAGATCTCGTGGTCTATCGAGGATGGTCGTCTACATTGCAGGATTAATGCAGACAGTGCCTTCTATCGCTTTGTTAGCGCTTATGATTCCACTGTTTGGAATCGGCATGCTGCCGGCGATTGTTGCGCTATTTCTTTATTCGATCCTGCCAATTTTGCGTAATACAATTACCGCTCTAGTGACCATTGATCCACTTCTAAAGCGGGTGGCTGATGCCATCGGTTTAACTCCGATGCAGCAGCTCAGGCATGTATTGCTGCCGCTTGCTATGCCCAACATTTTGTCCGGCATCAAAACCGCGGCGGTTATTAGTATCGGTACAGCGACACTTGCAGCGTTTATTGGCGCAGGTGGGTTAGGTGAGCCAATCGTAACGGGGTTAGCGCTAAATGATACCAACCTTATTCTTCAGGGCGCTATTCCAGCAGCGGTTTTGGCCATTTTAGTCGAGCTGTTTTTTGAGGGGCTGGAAAGGTTGGTGGTGAAACCGCATATGCTTAAGGGACGCTTACCTGAATGATATTTCTTTCAGATAAGCAGACATAAACGGCGTGATAATAATTTTAAGTTTGCCGCTGAGCTTAACTGAAGGTAAACGACCGACACATTTCAATAAAACGGTTGGCGCCTCTAGATAGAGTTTTTCCTTTGCGATGATAGATGCCAAACTGAAGCGGTATGGTTGAGTTTTCAATCTTGTGGAGAGGAATCAGGTTTTCGCAACCCGGTGTCGCCGCCAGCATGCGTTGATCGAGATAACTCATACCCATGCCTTTTCGAACCATTTCCATACGAAGCTCAGTGTCATTAATTTCCCAAATTGTACCGAAAGAATCCCTTAGTTTTTGTAGTGCCGGACGCATGTCTTGATCGTCGAGATGAGAGACAATGAGTGGCACTTTTGCTAATACCCGCGATGGCACCGCCAATAACTTGTCCAACTCTGGATAGTCGGCATCTATCATTAGAATCCGCTCATCGGAGAAGAGAGGTATGGTTTGAAACACATCCGGCATGGTACGTTGGAATGGTCCAAAGCCTAGCTCCCACAGATCGGAGCTGACCGCTGTAATAATTTCTCGACTTGGCATGACGTTTATTTTTATACGGGTAAGAGGGCTACTTTCAAAATACTTACCGACGAGGTCTGAACCATACAGTGTGCTGACGCTACCATTCATTGCCAGTAGCAATGTTGACAGAATCCCATTGCGAATATTCTTGATGTCCTCCAGTACCGCGCGTTCCTCGTTTAGAACAATTTCGGCATAATTGAGTAGACGGATACCTGCTTCGGTTAGCTTGAGAGGATTCCTTTGTAGCAGCAGACCGTCGAGTTTGTGCTCAAGATTTGCAATTGTCTGGCTGACGGCGGATTGAGTGACGAATAGTTTGTCAGCTGCCTTCTTGAAGCCGTTGTTTTCATAAACAGCTTTGAAAACGCGAATCTCGTTAATATCAATGTGGATTGGCATTAGCTTTACTCATCGATGCTTTGAAGTTTCAGTCAAGTTAGTGAGGTCGAATTGGTTACCTAAAGGCTGATTACGCGTTCGTTTGCTACTAGGCTGTCTCAACACACATGATCTCCGTTTAAAGCTTCCCCGTGTAATTATAGAAGGCTTTCAAGCTTTGATTAAGATGCAGTGCATCTTCAGTACCCGCCATTTCGCGAATTGAATGCATCGCGAAGGTTGGCACGCCAACGTCAATGGTTTTGACACCGATTTCCTTAGCAGTGATGGGGCCAATGGTACTGCCACAGCCCATGTCGGTTCGCACCACAAATGTCTGACAAGGGATGTTGTTGTTCTCACACAGATGTCGGTAGAAACCAGCGGTTTCACTGTTAGTGGCGTATCGCTGATTGGTGTTTATCTTGATAACCGGTCCTTCGTTTAAAATGGGACCGTGGTTGGCATCATGCTTGTCGGAAAAGTTGGGATGGATACCGTGGGCGTTGTCAGTTGAGATTAACATTGAAGCGGCGATGGCTCGATAACGCGTTTCTGTGTCAGTGATAGTCCGCTCTAGAACGGATTTAAGGAACGGACCCTCAGCGCCTTCAGCTGAAGCACTACCGACTTCCTCATGGTCGTTGCAAACCAATATGCAGAACTGACTACCATCGGACTCAACCAGAGCCATCATGCCAACATAGCAGCTCAGTAGATTATCCAGCCGCGCGCTGTTGATAAACTCCTGTTCCAAGCCGACGATCGCCGGTTTTTGTGTGTCGTAGAATGACAGTTCATAACCGAGGATTTGATCCGAGGAGATATCTTTGGACTGTTTTAGTTGTCGCTGCAGCACCTGGTTAAATGTTTTTAAGTTCGGTGTTTTCGACAGTTTCATCAACAAAGGCGGCAAGTCAGTCTGAGGATTTACTGTTTTGCCGCTGTTGGCTTCGCGGTCTAAATGTATGGCTAAGCTCGGGATGCTTGCGATAGGTGTCTCGAAGTTAATTAGGGTATTGCAGATCGTTTTAGTGTCGTCCGTGTAAGAAACCCTGCCAGCCAGTGACAAATCTCTATCAAACCAAGGATTGAGCAACACGCCGCCGTAAACTTCAACGCCAAGATTTAGATAGCCTTTTTTCTCAATATCTGGGTTTGGTTTTACCCGCAGTGCGGGGCTGTCCGTGTGCGCGCCAACCATTCGAATGCCGGATTTTGCAATGAGATCATTTGTATCGGAGGCTAGAACAAAAGCAATGATAGATGAGTCATTTCGCGTCACAACGTATTTCCCCGGTTCAAGCTGCCAGGCATCCTGTTCTTTCAAATGTTGGAAGCCGTGTTGCACAAAAATTTTCAACATGGATTCAACGGCGTGGAAGGGCGTCGGCGATGCGGCGAGAAAGTCCAGTAAACCTTGATTAAATACTTTTGAATCCATTGTCTTGCTCCGATACAGCGTTTTGATTGCGTGTATTCTAATCGTTCTAAGGGTTGCAATGAAATCTGCCTGTGCCTAATTAACATGTTTGTTACAAAGTATTTGCGCTTGCTTTGGTGCAGTGACGGGACTAGAATCCGGCTAATTATGGCAACATAATTGCGCCGATTTGATTTCAGCTTGCGGGCGCTTTAAAAATCCAGCTAAAGAGGTAGAGGATATAACCTACTTTAGCCAGTAGGTTTTTTTTTGCCTGTGGTTTTTAGCTGACAAGGCGGTCGGCGTCGAGTTCGTTAAATGTTGCGCTACGCGAGCGACGAATAGTTACCCTGTTTGGGTAAGGAGAAAGTAAGCATGCCGAAGTATGGTTTTACTTCAAAAATAGTCCACAGTGATCGACGTGATGATATTGAGCATGGTTCGATACACAAGCCGATCCATACCGCAGTGGCGTATACCTATGATGACGCCCGAGATCTAGCAAAAGTCTTTCAAGGTAAACAACCCGGTTATAGCTATGGTCGTCAGGTAAATCCAACCGTTACAGCATTGCAGGACAAGGTGAGTCTGATGGAAGGCGGCTTGGCAACGGCTGCTTTCGCAACCGGCATGGGCGCTATCGGCACGACACTATTCGCACTGCTGCGTGCTGGTGATCATGTGATCTCTTCCTCATTTCTGTTTGGGAATACAAATAGTTTATTCAACTCATTCAGTGCCCATGGCATAGAAGTAACGTTTGTTGATGCGACGGACGTTGCCAATGTCGAAGCGGCCGTGCAAGCCAACACAAAACTAGTTTTTGTAGAGACAATTGCGAACCCAAGGACCCAGGTAACGGATTTGTCTAAAATTGGTGAGCTATGTGTGCAACACGGATTGGTTTTCTTTGTTGATAACACGATGACAACACCTTATTTGTTCCAACCTAAGCAGGTTAACGCAAGTTTGGTCATCAACTCATTGACCAAATATATCGGTGGTCACGCTAATGCACTGGGTGGTTCCGTGACAGAGCTTGGTAACTTCGATTGGGAGAGATTCGACAATATCTACGATAACTATAAGGGCGCTGATGCGCGCTTGTGGGGCATCACGCAAATAAAGAAAAAGGGCCTGAGAGACTTGGGCGCGTCACTGGGCCCAGAGGCGGCACATCACATTTCTGTAGGCTCAGACACGCTCGCCTTGAGGATGGAGCGCGCATGCGCAAATACACTTAAGCTAGCTGAGTTTTTAAGCGCACATGACAAGGTAAAAAAGGTCTACTATCCCGGCCTCAGGGACCATCCGCAACATGAACGATCAGAGCAGTTGTTTAAGTCTGCGGGGGCTATTATGAGCATCGAGTTAGCAGATGATATTGATTGTTTCGATTTTATTAACGCGCTGGACTTGGTCGTTTGCTCGAGTAACCTGGGCGATACACGATCCCTCGCGATTCCTGTTGCGCACTCTATCTACTACGAGATGGGTCCGGAGCGACGTGCCTCGATGGGAATTGAAGATTCATTGGTTCGCTTTTCGATCGGTATCGAGGAACCTGAAGATCTCTTGGCTGACTTCGAGACGGCGTTAGCCTAGCAAGTTGCAGCGATGCAATTGCCATCGTTATCAGCAGAGCAGCGACCTTTGACCAAGAGTCTCTCTCCTCTGGCTGCACGAAAAGTATTATGAAAAGAATAATAGGAAAAATTTAAAGAAAATGTCATCTGAAGCTGTGTGATTGGTAGGTAAAGACTTGCCTGCTTCGGTTACTTTAGTAAACTTATCGATTCGAAATTTGTTAGGTTCATTTATGTCGCAAGCAGTGATTACTACCGATTTACCCCTACCAAACAAACGTCAGGGCAAGGTCAGAGATTTGTACGACCTTACCCTCGCTGATGGCAGTGACGGTATTTTAATTATCGCCACCGATCGTGTCAGTGTGTTTGATGTTGTCTTGCAGAATGGTATTCCAGGCAAAGGCCAGATGCTGACGAAAATATCTAAATTCTGGTTCGATTTCTTTGAAGATAAAATCAAACATCATTTAGTTTCCCTAGATCCGAACGATATTGCAGGTCTAAATGCAGAACAGCGGGCAATGCTGTCGGGTAGAATTATGATTTGTCGTAAATCAAAAGTTGTCCCGGTTGAGTGCATTGTGCGGGGTTATCTGACAGGTAGCGGCTGGAAGGATTACCAAAAGACAGGTCAAGTCTGTGGCATTGATCTGCCAGCCGGTATGCAGAATAGCAGCATGATTGAGTCCCCGATCTTTACCCCATCGACCAAAGAAGACGAGGGGCACGACGAGAATATTGATTTCGAATCTGCTTGTAAGTTGGTAGGTGAAGATCTGATGCAAAACATTCGTGACAAGTCGCTGCAAATCTACACAACCGCACGTGAGTATGCTGGTGAGCGTGGCATTATTATTGCCGATACAAAATTTGAATTCGGACTTGAACCTGGTTCAAACGAGCCTGTTCTCATTGATGAAATTTTAACGCCGGATAGCTCGCGTTTTTGGCCGCTCGATGAATGGGAGGCTGGCCGCGAGCAAAATAGTTTCGATAAGCAGTATGTCCGAAACTACACTGAGGAGTTGGTGGCGAGTGGTGAATGGAACAAAGAATACCCAGCACCAGCTCTACCTGATCAAGTGATTGAAAACACACTGAAGCGTTACGAAGAGGCGATTAACAAGCTGATGCAATAGAGGAATGTAGCCTGCACTGCTAGTGTCGTGGGTAGAGCTACTCAGTTAGCCATGCAGGAAGCTGAGGGAGTAGCCTTACACAGGTTATACAATGACGTATTTTATTGGCGAGTTGACGATCTAATAAAACAGTGGGTTACAACGCCAGCCAATTAGGCGTAGCAGACGCCCGTGCCGCCTAAACCACAATAGCCATTGGGGACCTTAGCGAGGTACTGCTGGTGGTAATGTTCAGCGTAGTAGAAGTCCTCTATCGGCTTAATCTCTGTGGTAATTGAACCAAAGCCAGATGTTTTGAGTTTTTCCTGAAAGACTATTTCACTTGCTTTAGCTTGTTCTAGCTGGTCTTCATCGTAAGTATATATGCCTGATCGGTATTGGGTCCCCATATCGTTACCCTGACGCATCCCTTCAGTTGGGTTGTGACTTTCCCAGAACAGTGCCAGCAACGCCTCGTAAGACACTTCAGCCGGGTTGTAGACAACCAGTACAACTTCGTTGTGTCCTGTGTGACCTGAACAGACTTCTTCATAGGATGGATTTGGCGTTATGCCAGCGGTGTATCCAGCAGCAGTTGAATAAACACCGTCTCTTTCCCAAAATCGGCGTTCTGCACCCCAAAAACATCCCATGCCAAAGACAGCTAGCTGCATGTTGTCAGGAAATGGCGCAAGCAGTGGATGGCCGTTAACAAAATGCTCTTGTGGCACGGGCATTTGCTCCGCGCGACCCGGTAGAGCGGTATCAGCTGTTGGTAGGTCCATCGACTTTTGGAATAAACCCATGCTTAGTCTCCTGCATTTAATCATTTAAAGATCCAGTATAAACCTATTGCGCTTATGATAAATATTCTGAGCGAAATTTTTAATCGTTCAGAGTTTTTGGTAACAGTTTTGTGATTCTGATTGATTGATTTAACATGGCCTCTTTCCGGAGCTGGAGCTCGGGGAAGGCTGTGTTAAATTTTTGTTGTCTGGAGTCTCAAATGAGCGATCAAAAACCGACCGATGCCCTGCGTATTGCGGTACTCACCGTATCCGATACACGTACACTGGAGACCGATTCATCAGGCGAGTTCCTTTGCGGTGCGCTACGTGAATCTGGTCATGAATTGGCCGATCGAGCGATCAATATCGATGACATGTATTTGTTGCGAGCAACCGTCTCAGCGTGGATTTCGAACCCCGAGATTGATGTGGTGCTGTTAACCGGTGGGACCGGTTTTACGACGAGGGATTCGACCCCAGAAGCTATTCAACCCTTGTTTGATTCTGAGATAGATGGCTTCGGTGAATTGTTTCGACATTTGTCTTGGCAAGAAATTGGTACGTCAACTGTGCAATCTAGAGCAATAGCAGGTTTGGCCAACAAGACGTTGATTTTCTGTATGCCGGGTTCCACTGGTGCCTGCAAGACTGCGTGGAATGGTATTTTGAAGGAACAGTTGGATGCGAGTCATCGTCCCTGTAACTTCGCGGAAATCTTAACCAAGGGCAGTCACTAATGGCGAAATCGCCACTGACGCCGGTCGACGACGTGATCGAACGCTTGCTGGCCGAGGTCCAATGTTTGGTCGGTACTGAGTTGATCAGCGTTAACCAGGCGCGCGGTCGTATCTTGGCTCAGGCGGTTACATCGCCGATTAATGTACCTTTGTTAAGCAACAGCGCAATGGATGGTTACGCAGTGAATACTGCGGATGTCGTCAAAGGCGGCGTGTTATCTGTGTCGGATAGAATTCCCGCTGGTACGGTCGGTAAGACGTTGCAGCCAGGTACAGCGGCTAGAATTTTCACAGGGGCGCCGATTCCGCAAGGCGCAAATGCGGTGGTCATTCAAGAAGATACAGCCGAGGTCGACGCGGGGGTTGAGATACATGAGGTACCAAGATACGAAGAGAATATTCGACGAGCCGGACAGGACATCGTTGCCGGAACACAGGTGTTACCTAGTGGCCACAGACTTCGTCCTCAGGATTTGGGACTTGTCTCCTCCGTTGGCTGTGCTGATGTCTGGGTCTTCAAAAAGCTTAAAGTGGCGGTAATGTCTACGGGCGATGAACTTATCGAGCCTCCCGCCACATTGCAGCCCGGCCAAATATATAATTCAAATCAATACACCTTGCTTGCGCTTATTGATTCACTTGGCATGCAGTCGATCGATCTTGGCTTAGTGGGTGATTCGCCGCAAGCAACCGATGCGGCTTTGCGCCAAGGCGCGGATATGGCTGATTGTATCGTGAGTACCGGCGGCGTTTCCGTAGGTGAAGAAGATCATGTGAAGGCCGCCGTTGAACGTTTGGGGGTCTTGGATATTTGGCGCCTAGCGATCAAACCAGGTAAACCTTTAGCCTTCGGTCGGGTCGCATCTAAACCTTTTTTTGGATTGCCAGGCAATCCAGTGTCCACCTTTGTCACGTTCATGATGATTGCTCGACCCTATTTATTGAAAAGTCAGGGATTGAGTAACATTGCCCTACCTGAATCTTATGGCGCAGCTACGTTTAAGGTGTCCGCCGGGTCACGGCGAGAGTATTTGCGAGTGCGGTTAAGCTATGACGAGGCAGGTATTTGTCGAGTCGAGAGTTTTGAAAATCAAGGTTCAGGTGTCATGTCATCCGTCTGCTGGGCAACCGGTTTAGCTCAAGTCGAGCCAGGACAGACGATTGAAGTTGGCGATCAGTTGAAGGTGCATATCTTTACGAATGAATAGCGCGTTAGAATGCTACTTTGCAAAATTGTCGAGCTCAATAGCGATGTATATTTCACACTCTAATGAGTGCGTTTTTCAAGACAGAGAACTTTTTAGGAGAGGACATTGGGTATTATAGTACTTAGTTTTGTTGTATCGATGGTCCTTGGTTGCATTATTTGGTTTGCTATAGGCGATCGATTCCCCTTGGCGGTTGAAACCAAATTCCCACCCCTGAAAAATATCGTTATCTACACCTTGATCTGTTTGATTCCGACATACCTGGTGGTGTTTTTTACATTTAATTGAAATCAAATTGAATCCCTTCGAGTGAGTTATGTTGCTACCTATTGATATTGATTCTGTAAAAGGGTTTCTTGATCCTAAAGAGGGCGAGGCGCTTTACCAATATTGCCTTGGCGTCAAGGACTTAGGTCCGACATTAGAAATTGGTAGTTACTGTGGTAAATCCACGGTCTATTTAGGTGCCGCCTGTAAACAGGCAGAACGTACCTTGTACGCGGTCGATCATCATCGTGGCTCTGAAGAGCATCAGTTAGGAGAGGAGTACCATGACCCTGAACTCTATGATGGTAGTGTCGGTTTAATGGATAGCTTTAAGGCTTTCAGGTCTGCGGTTCGTGCAGCAGATCTGGATGACTATGTTGTGCCTTTGGTAGCATCGTCCAAGGTTGCAGCCCGTGACTGGAAAACCCCATTGGGTATGGTCTTTATTGACGGCGGTCACAGTTTAGACGCGGCACTAGCAGATTTTAACTGTTGGTCTAATCTCATCGTAGCTGGCGGTATCTTGGCAATTCACGATATATTCCCTGACCCCAACGACGGCGGGCAGGCGCCTTATACGATTTGGAAGATGGCGCTTGACTCGAATCTATTCGAGGATCTTGGCATAGTTGGTACGCTGGGTGTCCTCAGACGCAAGCACGGTTGATTCGGATTTAAATAGATGTGCGGCCGGGGTTTTATTTGATAATGCGTCAGCTGCCAATAGAATGGCCCCTGCGGTCCAGGTCGGCTTCTCCAATGGCCAAAGCTCCTTATCTCTATAGACATAGCCGGTCCAGTAAGAACCATCAGTGTGCCTGAATTGATGTAACCAAGAGAAAAGCTTTACTGCTTGTTGATATTCCCCAACCGCCAGTAGGGCCATGGTTAACTCACAGGATTCAGCCACTGTTACCCAAGGCTCATCCGACACGCAGTGACAACCTAATTGATCAACAACGAATTGATCCCAGCGCGACTGAAGGTGATTCTTGCCTTGTGTGCCGGTAATGACACCTGTTAGCACAGGATAAAACCAATCCATCGCAAACCGACTTTTACTATCCCAGGTTCTATCAAAACATTCGGGGTGATTCCGAAGTACATTGAGAAGTTTGGTTCGAGCTAAAGCCCATTGAGGGACTTTAATTTCAAGAGTCGTGGCAATATTTAAGGCACACTCAAAACTCTTATAGATACTGCTGCAGCCGGTAATCAGGGAGTCTTCTTTAATGCCTTCGGTGGTGTCTTCAGCCCAGTAAATTTGTCCCATAGGTCCCTGCAACCGAAGCACAAATTCGATCGCTCGCTCTACCACTGGCCAAAACTTTTCCAGAAAATTTTTATCCTGACTAATAAGATAATAGTGCCAAACGCCTGTTGCGATATAGGCAACGAAGTTCGATTCAGCACGGGTACCGTCCTCAACTTGGCCGTTTTTATATGCAGCAAGCCAACTGCCATTGGGTAGTTGATTGTCTGCGAGCCATTGGTACGCTTGTTTTGCTTCGTCCAAACGTCCGCCGATTGTTAGTCCCATAGCGGACTCAATGTGATCCCATGGATCGAGACTGCCATCCTCAAACCAGGGAATCGCGCCATCATTGCTTTGTACACGTGCAATGTAATCGACCGTGTCGCAGAGGTATTCATCCGGGTAGAAACCCATGGAGACATAAACGCTAGTCACTATGAAGAAACCTCTGTTTGTTGCGAAGTTGAAGGCTCTAAAGGTTCTGAAGATGTATTGCTAGCATCAGCCGTAGAATGATCTGTTGAGCTGTTGGGTGATTTATTGTTAGAGGCCAATGTTTTGACGAAATACATCACAACACTTTTGCCTATAATAGGGTTGAATAGCTTATCTAGGAATTGAGTGATCCATGGTTTCTTCATGAGATCCCAAACCAAAAACCTGTGATAGGTTTCGACAATCGCTGCTTGTGGTTCATCGCCTTCACGCCAGAAAATGCACTTTAACCACCAGTAAGGGACATGTAATGAGTGGGCCCAATGTCGTTTGAAGAAGATGAATCCATTCGTTTCGATATCTTCTTTTAGGTGAGAGGCATTAAATATTCTTACGTGTCCACCTTCGACCTCATGATAAGCATCGCTAAATTGCCAACATACCCATTCCGGAAAAAAGCGCGGGACACTCGCTACAAATATGCCGCCAGTCTTAAGTACGCGCGTAATCTCTTTCAGCACTGCTCGATAGTTAGGAATGTGCTCGAGTACTTCAGAGCAAATAACCTTATCGAAACTACCGTCAGCAAAAGGTAAGGATTGTCCATTGGCGACGGAAATATTGAGGCTTTTTTCAAAGTTGTCCTGATCTTCAAATTCTGAGAATCGTTGTCTGGTTGTATTAAGGTCTTTTAGACTTAGGTCAACACCAACTGAGTCGACATTACCCATCAGGTATGCAGTGATCGTGTGGCGGCCTTCGCCACAACCAAGATCAAGCACGCGATCGCCTGGCTGCAGTGCAAGGTGTTCAAAATTGACAGTTTCCATCGACATGGACTATTGTTTCTCCAGTACTTCATGATAAAGATCCACCATCTCGTGAGCGGCAACCTTCCAGCTAAAATATTTCAGGATTCTCTCCCGCCCGCGTTTTGATAACTCTGATCGCTTATCTGGATTGTTTATCAGTTCTTCTATTGCTCGGGCGATTGCCTCAGGGTCACGCACCGGCACAATAATACCGCAATCGCCAACAACTTCAGGTAATGCGCCACCATTTGTGGAAATTACGGGTACGCCGCAGGACATGGCTTCGCCCGCGGGAAGCCCAAAACCTTCATAAACAGACGGTACCACCACAAGGCTAGCTCGGGCGTACATATTGACGACCTCCTGCGTTTCTACTCCGGAGGTGAAGGTTAGATGTTTTCGCAGGTTAAGCTCGTTGACTAATTTTTCAGTGTCTCCAGCGGGTTTCAGTTTGCCCAGCACCTCCAAATGTATATCAGGGCAGGTAAAAGCAAGTTCTGCGATTGCACGTAATAAGTACTGTAGTCCTTTCAGAGGCTGATCTGCGCTAGCGGTTGCCATTATTCGGTATGGCACTCGGGTGATTTCGGGCTGGGGTTTGAATGTTTCCGTATCGATGCCGTTGTGGACGACTTTGAGGCCTGCGGTTGGAATTTTGAATGCGTCGGCAATGTCGCGGCGCGAAACTTCAGATACTGTCACTATATGCTTGAGTTTCGAGACGACGTTTTTCTGCATGCCAAGAAAGGAATGCCACCTTTTGATCAGTAACCGCATTTGCCAATTAGTTTCATTGGCCAAGGCAATGCTCAGATCGCTTGTGATTGGATGATGTATTGTTGTAACCAAGGCAATATCATTCTTTTGTAACGCGAGCGTGCCGTAACATAGAGATTGGTTGTCATGAACGATGTCGTAATCGGGTTTGTACCTTTTAAAATATTTCTTCAGCCTGCGTCCGAAAGTGTAGGGTTCGGGGAATCCACCGGTAGCCATTGAAAACCATTCAAAAAAATCTGTGAACGAGGCTAGGTGTTTCCATTTTAGCGCTTTGATATGGCTTTCTTCTTCGAACAGATTGAGACTGGGAAGCTTAATAAGGCGGATACCCTCATCAAGAATTGGGTAGGGTTGGCCCGATATTACGTCGACGCTATGCCCGGCTTGTTGTAATGCTCGACTGAGATAGCGAATGTAAATACCTTGGCCGCCACTAAAGGGGTTGCTGCGATATCCAAGCAGGCAAATCTTTAACTTTCGATGCATCGAAGTTTGCGTAATCTCTTCTTCAGATATCGGGCTTTGGAGGATTTTGTTAACGCTATTTAACATGCAGGATGAGGGCGTACCTGACGCAAAAGCGTGGAATTGTAAGGTTTTGAAGGCAGAATGCCAAATTATCTTGGCATAATCGCGTTACTCAGACAGAACAAAAATAGGGTGCGGATCAAGACACGGTTTTAAGTGTGCTCATATCCGAGAGCCTGCGGCTATCGGAACGCTGGTCATTGTCGGAAATTTCGTTCGCTTTGAACAACGCCTTAGTCTCGATCCTGCGATCATCGGTGTTTCTGCGCTCAGGCCCGTAGGCGGGCGCTTCGTGTTCTTCAGTGAACACATTAGCGTAAAGGTTCGCGACCCAAAGCTGACCGGTTTGAGTTCGACGTAGATAACGAACACCTTCAGTGATATAGGGTGATACGACGTTCCAAAAAAATCCTGGATAGCCAGATTGAAGGTCAGCAGCGGTTGTGTAGCCCATTTTTGCTGCTTGTCCGGTTTCTCTGAATTCTGCGAAGAGTCCGGATATTTTTCTGAAATAGTGCGGATCCGCGAGTTGCCCAATCAAATCAGCGGCTCGAAGTAGGCCGGGTAGATCATCACTTGCCTTGTGGTCTTCTTCGTTCGGTACAGGAAATCGTGTTCGCTCAATATTGGCGCAAATCACATCGACGTCATAGTAACTGTCCATGCCATATCTTTCTCGGATGTACATTTTGGCGCGATCGACATGATAAGGGGTCAGAAAAGCATCCGTTGCGCCCACAGGAGGTGCAATTGTGTCCATTTCGGAATTAATCGTATAGCGACCATCCCTGTCTGCTTTGCAGATGCCTCGGACATAACCTATGTCGTGGTGCAAAAGGGCAATAACAAAATGCACCCAATCCGAACAGGTCACATCGCCCTCGATGAGCATCTTACCTCTGAGGATTTCTGTGCCAACAACGGTAACCATTATTGTATGATTTGCGTCATGATAAGGCGCATTGCTGTTAGCGATAATTTCTAGCGCATTACGTGCACCGGATATCAATCTTTGCGTGTCATCCTGATTGGTGCCGAACATACCTTCGTAGTGGGAGACGAGCTCTTTTAGGAACGCATCAATTACGATTGAGGTAGGGTTGAACATAAGCAACTCTCGGTAGTTGTATTATAAAGTTATTGTGTCGTCTATGAGATTTGAGTCAAGTCGAATGTGGAGTGAACGGTCGCAAATTTCGGATGATAGGAAAAAATTTGATGTCTAATTGCCTCTTAATTCACGAAACGGCACTTCATCGCGGTGGAGTCACTAAAGCTATAGAACATTGTGAATAACAGTTGAGTTTGCGTACCTACCCTGTTGTGTGTGAATGTGGGGTTTTAGACTACGTCAATCAAACAAAAAAGGACGATAGAATATGATAGAACTGCGGCATCTCAAGACTCTGATGGCGCTTCGTGATACCGGCAGTTTAGTTGAGGCAGCAGACCGATTATTTTTAACGCAGTCTGCTTTGTCACATCAGCTCAAAGATCTTGAAGACAGGTTGAGCTGTCGTTTGTTTATTCGAAAGACGAAGCCACCGCGCTTTACCAGCGCCGGACGACGATTACTTGCTTTGGCCGATGAAATTATTCCGATGTGCAAGCTTGCGGAGAGAGATATCGGGCGTTTAGCCGAGGGAGAAGCAGGGCGTTTGCATATATGCATAGAATGTCACAGTTGCTATCAATGGCTGCTACCGTGTATTGATAAATATCGCAGCAATTGGCCTGAAGTTGAGCTCGATTTAACGGGAGGGTTTAATTTTGCACCTCTGCCCGCGTTGGTGCGAGGTGATTTGGATCTGGTCATCACTTCTGACCCAATCACATTGCCCGGCATTCGATACGTTCCTTTGTTTCGTTACGAGGCAATGCTGGCAATTGATCCTCATCATGCGTTGGTTGGCCGACCGTGGATCAATGCAGAAGATTTGTCTAATCAAGTCATGATCACCTATCCGGTTGAACGGGATCGACTCGATGTGTTTACGCAATTTCTCGAACCTAAAGATGTTGAGCCGCAGGCGATTCGAACGGCAGAGTTGACGCCCATGATGGTGCAACTGGTAGCGAGCGGCAGGGGCGTAGCATGTTTGCCGAATTGGTCATTGGCTGAGTATTTGGATAGCGAGACAATTGTGGCGAAAAAACTCGGTGAACAGGGGCTCTGGTCAACGCTCTATGCTGCTATACGCGATGATCAGTTTGATTCACCTTTTATGCAGGACTTTCTAGTAACCGCTAACGAAACCTGTTTCGAGAATTTGAAGGGCATTCGTTCTGTTCAGGGCGGAGACTCAGCGCTGAAAATTTAAAAGGCGATCGTAAATGGCTGGTAATTTTTAGGCTGTTTTCTTAGCAAGTGCCGAGAAAAACACCTCGATGAGACGAAAAAGCCCCAGCAGAATCTATTCGTTAGAATAGAACGCTGGGGCTTCGTCAACGTAGGGGGAGCAAGCTCCGAATTAAATCTAACGAGTTAGACTAACTCGGAGGCTCCCCTAATAAACTGACTATTGATAGGATCACCTCCTTTTACGTTCAGGGTACCTATCGGCATGGTGATTGGGCCCCCTGGATAGCTCAACCGACATGTTTACATGCTTTAAAACTGTTAGAAACTTAGCCTAGTTAATTTGCTATGTCAAAGCAGTTTTACAATTAGATTTGTAACGATTTACTGTTATGGGTTGTACTCAGACTAAGTTTTTATGGATCTGTTTTATTTTTACTATTCTAAAAATTCTATCCATCGCCGTTTTGCCGTCATAAATGTCATTGCGTATGCAGCGCGCTAGGGCACTAGCGGTTTGGACGACCAGACACCAGCAGAAAGGCTGAATCGAAGTCGATCATGAATACGGTCGTCGCTGTTTAAATCCAGCAACTCGATTTCATTTGCGATCAATTCAACACCTGTCACCTGATCTGGTGGCGTCATGTCGTCGGGTTTATGTAGGGACTTCAAACGCTCAATTTCCGATGTGAGTTGTTCACGAGAATCAAGTGCGCTGCTCTGCGCTGCAAATTCGTTATAAACGTAGTCTAGATATTTTGATCCGGAGGGTCGACGTTGCCAATTGGTTCTGACGGCTGCCGAGTCAATCGGTTCAGAACGGCCGCTGATACGAAACTGGCGCTGCTGGCTCGGATACCACAATAATAGCTGGTAACTGGCTCCTTCTGACAAGAGCTGCCATTTAGGACTAGATTGATTGATAAAGAGTGAAAATCGATTTTCGATTATGTCTCTAAGAACAAGGGTTCTGACAGATGCTTCGCCGTTTGGACTGGCTAAGGCGAGGAAACACACGTCTGCGTTTGCATCTAGTACATTTCGCGCTTCATTTCTAGTTTGTTTGATTACATCGATAGGGTTCATCATTTTTTACTCGCCGTCGTTACTCGCCCGTTTTATTTTTTACTTTCGATGAGGGTTTTCAACCAGCGTTCTTGGTTGATGAAACCCGACCCCCAGCTATCCCATTGAGGGTCTAGGCCTGCAGCGAGAATGGCTTGTTCAGACATACCCTGAGCTAGCTGAGCGTCGATAAACTGACTGGTTGTTTTGAGCATAACTAAATACCGCTGTAGGTCGACTTGCGTCGCCATCTCACCGTGACCCGGAATGATCTTGGTGTCGGCGTCAATACGACTGATTATGTTCACGATGTTGTCAATCAGTCCCCGCACAGTGCCGCCAGCCTTTAGGTCTATGTAAGGAAAACGATCTTTGAAAAAGTGGTCGCCGAGATGAATGACGTTTGCACTTGGAAAGTACACAATTGCGTCTCCGTCAGTGTGTCCCGCGGGCATATGTATTAGATGAGTTTCTTGGTTATTAAAATGAACTTTGGCTTCTGTCGCGAAGGTGATGACAGGAAGAGCAGAATTTTCAGAGTCACCTGCAAGTAATCGTACTCGAACATTGTCGTGCGCCATGATGATACTGTTGACACCAAAATCAGCATTGCTGCCAGTATGATCTCCATGATAATGCGTGTTTAGGACATAAGTTGGTGTCTTGTGGCCTAGTTTACCAAGTGCAGCCCTGATCTTTTCAGCCAATGGCGCATATTGATCGTCAATCATCAAGATACCATCGGGGCCGTTTAGCACGCCAATATTTCCGCCCGCGCCAAACAGCACGTATATATTTTCGCTTACCTGTTCCGTTCGAATCTCCACCTTGGGAAAACGATCCTCGGCGCATACGTTCATTGCAATGCTAATGGTGCACAACACAAGCGCAGTGATCAGTGTTTTCATGAGTGATTCCTTATAGTAGGTTCGGAAAATGCGGCGACGTAATACTGCCGAAGTTGGTCAAATTTAATCAAGCTATTCAAAACTATCGGGGTCGTAATCGTAGACCCCTAGAGTGAAGCCCGGGGGCGGTGATGTTTTGAAATCGAGCATGCGTTCGTAGAGATGGCCGTGACCACTTCCTCTGACCGCGTCTTCAATCATGCCGTTCGTATCGCTATCTCGCGCTGCCTCCAATAGCCGTTCAAAATTACCCATGAAGTTGTCTGCGTGTCGCTTTCGAATTTCAGTGCCGAACATCAACTTATAGCCATAAGTCGGGCCATGCAAAAACGAAAGTTCCAGCATTTGTCGCGAGAAGATTTCAGGGTCTGTACTCATCGTACCCCACAAAACCGAGATCCTATCTGTAGGCACTATGCCAGCACCTATGCTGCCTTGGCTTGATATGTAAAGAAAGCCGATGATAGCGCCGAGTTGCTCCTTAACAATTTCATAGGTTCGCAAGAAAGACTCTTGTCGTGCGTGGAAAGCAGTATCTTGAGTTGCCTCGGCTTGTATCGTTGCCTGATCGGCTGACTTTTGAATTTCAACATACTGCATTTTTATCGCTTCGGTATTCTGTCTCAATTCTTTTTGCTGTGAAAAATAGCCCAGTACAAACCATAAGAACGCAAGCGGGGCGAATGAGCCTTCGAGGAAACCGCCGAGTTTCTCTATTGGCAGATTTGCCATGTTTGTCCAGCCAACGGCCCCAGATAGATAAGCCATCAGAACCACAATCCAAACGACTGAACAAAACATACCCAACGATATTCGCCAATCCATTCCCTGCGACTCGCGAATATAGTGAGGCGTTGTGCTAGGTGGTCCTGGCAGTTTAGGGTTGGCAGCGTCAATCCGCTTCGGGTTTCTCATGAGCTTGATAGGTCTCCAGTTAAGGATGCGCGTTGAGAAATTTCAATCCAATTGCCATCTGGGTCAAGGATGAACGAGATTCTTGCGGTGCTGCCGAGGGTTTGAGGCGGATTACCTTCACGACCGCCACGATCGAGAAATGCGCGATGCTCTTCATCTACTTTTAACACCTGAACGGTTATGTATCGAAAACCTAATCCCTGCATGGAAGTTGTGGCCACGTGAGAGGGGTCTTCTTCGAGTAAAAATATCGTTGTAGCCCAACGGAAGGTCGTTGCGTTGATCTGTTCGATCTGCAGGATGTTTTTGTAGAAATTTTGAAATTCAGCGATGTCGCGCACGCGCATAACGATCCCGATATGCGTAATGCCCTTATACCCGGTAGGAACAAGTGTGACGTGATTGCCGTCTGGATCGATGAGCGAAACGGGTGCTTCGAGGTCATCCTTAGCAATTAATAGTGACCGATAGCCGCTGGGTGTATTTTCGGCTAACGGGTTGCGGCTGTGATTGAGTTTAAAAACGGAACCCTTCAACGAGTGTCTAAGTTGATGGCTGCCTCCGCCGACCTTAAGCAGTTCTTCAAAAGGTAGTTCAACCTGCTGCTGCCAGAACGCGAGTTGAGCCTCGCGCTGATTAGTATAGATGCCAATATCGATACAATTTTTTGCAAGATCCATTAGTTTACTCCTGATTGCAGCTAGTCTTCTTTATCAAAATCATGGCTGATGGTTTTACTTGCAATCAACTGTTTGCTGGCCTCGATTGACGCAATAATTTGAGTTGCTGAGTAGCACACCGTTGCTTCGACAATTTCGTGCCATTCGTAGTCAGTCTGGACGGGCGAGCTTAGTTTTATGGTGATGTTTTCGGGTAGTTTGGCGCCTTTTACAGCATCATATCTGTCTCGGATTAGACCATTTATGCGCAGAGCTACGTTGGCTTGCTCATCAAAATCTAATTGCAGATCGGCTTCTTGGTAAACTGTTTTGAGTTGGTGTTGGGTCAAAGTTAGTACATCCTCAATTTTGTTGTGCTTTTCTAGTAAAAAATAGGGTTTATAGCATGCCTTCAGTTCATGTGGCGCGTTACACGTGGCTCAAGCCTTTGAGTGGGCAGATCTTGCCAGGGTTTTGGCCCTATTTATCGACTTGGACCGGCGGTTATGGAGGCAATTGGCGACACATCACCTATTCAGGCGCAGCAAAGCCATGGTATCAGTTGATTGTGGATTCTGTCAGGGTACATTTGGTTCATCACGCGCATTTCAGTTATTCTCGATATTATAAAGTCACTGGGTGCGATATTCGTTAATGAAGCCAGCGGCAAAGGTAGGCTGTTTTGACGAAGCTTGATAGGCAGGGGTTTGACTTGCCCTCAGAGCGCTGGCAAAAATGCAGTCTTAGCTATTCAGCGATAGGATGATAGATGATATTGATTTAGGCTTCATAGGAAAAACGAGCCGACGAAACAATGGCGCTCATACGTATTAGCCCCATGACAATTATTAATCATTAGGAGGGTCTTCGCCTGACAATGTCTTGAATCCGTATGATTCTCAGCAATTACCTTACAAAATTGCTCCTTTGTAAATTTGGTTTGTACTATCTATCTTCTATCTTCTATCTTCTATCTTCGAATCACTGCTAGATAAACAAGTATTGCAAACAGTATTTTTCCAAAATGGATAAAGTGTCTTTTCCGGTTTTTTACACCACATAGTCAGGTTGGCAGATTTTGAGTGGCGTCTTAGACGTTGCAGGACGGCAACTGAATCAGTCCGGGTTTTGGTCTAACGCTTTGATTTTATCGGCATGATTGGTTTACAATAATTGGACTCGCCGCGGTAAGTAAATCAAATTGGACTCTAATCAATTTATTTTCTCCTACAAGCCATTCGACACTATGGCTAGCAAGGTCATACCTCTGCTTATATTATTGTTATCAATTGACGTGTTTTTCATGCTTGCGCACATCGCGTATTTGTCGGGATGGCTGACTAACTCGTTTTGGTCGGTTGAGAAAGACAGTAGCTTCGCTGAGTGGTATCAACACTTAAAGGAAGTCAGCATAGTTACTTTGCTGATTTATCATTCTTTTAAAATCAAAAAGATTGACTACTTACCCTGGTGCCTCTTGTTCTTATATGTGCTGCTTGACGATGCCTTGATGGTGCATGAGAAGCTAGGGGGGCACCTTGATAATGCGTTTGACTTACCTGTCTTTTCATCCTTGCGCGAACAAGACATCGGTGAGCTTATCGTATCGGCTTTTTTTGGTGCAGGGCTCCTGACACTGATCTTCCTGCGTTTTCTTTGGTGTGAAGTTAGAGTCAAACATCACTATATAGATCTACTGGTGTTGTTTAGTGCCCTTGTTTTGTTTGGCATAGGCGTTGATATGGTGCATATGATGGTCAGTTCTGGGGCTGAGGTATGGGGGCTAATTGAAGATGGTGGGGAGTTATTAGTGATGAGTCTGATTGTTTTTTATATCGCTTCGCTATCGACGGGCAAGCAACTTTCAGCAGCTATCGCCTCCAGTTAAAATGCTGTGCGGTCTTAAAGCCTATAGTTTAGGTGCATCGCCGACCTAAAAGGCCCTAATTGCTAAAAACCCTCCACGAACACATACAAGCACCATCGATTTTCGCTCAATATCATTACTTGTACAGCCTGATTCTGCCGCAGATACAACCTCAGCCACCGCAATGTTGAGGTCCTGCTCTCAAAACGACGTATCACTGTATCCCTAGAGGCAATCCGCCTTTGGTATATCAAATTCGGAGCAATTCGGTGGAGATTGACGCGAAAACGCAGGGGCGACGGCGACAGTCAGTAGCGAGCAGTCGATTAGGATGGAGACGCGGTCGGTGTCTGCGCTCAGGCAGGCTCAGACATTCCTAGGCGCCCGTGCAGAGTTGATAATTTATCCAACCTGTTTAGCCTCGCCGGGGCTGAACATTATCGGGATCTGTAGGTGATTGCGTTAGATGATTGGCGTAGAGCGGTTTTAGTGGAGATGCGTGATTTCTGATGTAGCGAGCAGTTAATCTGCCAATATCGTATCAGTTGATTGTGGATTCTGTCATGGTACATTGGGTCCATCATGCGCACGTCAGTTATTCTCGATATTATTAAGTCAATGGTGCGATATTCACTAATGAAGCAAGCGGTTAAATGAAGTATTATGCGCAACACAATTTTGGAGTGAATCATGAGTCAACAAGACGATATTAAGGCCAATGCTGAAGCGATTGCTAAAGGACTGCGAGCGTTAGGGAAAAACAGGGTAGTTGCCCTTTCAGTACACAAGAGCAAAGAACTCATCGCTGAGCTTGAAGAACGTTCAGTTAAGTTGCTTGAACAATTAGAAGCTTCTAACTAGTTTAGCGATGCTGAAGCTTAAACCCTATGCAGGTGCACTAGGCGCGGTTGTCGAAAATGTCGATCTTACCGCTACTATCAGCGAATCTCTCTTCGATGCATTGAATCAGGCGCTACTCGAATACGAGGTGCTCTTTTTTAAAGACCAACCGCTCGAACCCAAACATCACGCGCAGTTAGCGGGGATGTTCGGAGAGCCGCAGATGCATGAAGCGTATCCGCATGTCGATGGCTTTCCTCAGCTGACCATTCTTGAAAACGACGAGGCGAATCCCTCTAAGATAGAGATGTGGCACACGGATATGACATTTCGTGCTAGTCCGCCTCTTGGTTCAATTTTGCATGGCGTGATTGTGCCCGACAAAGGGGGTGACACAATGTTCGCTAGCATGTCTGCGGCATTCGAGGGACTATCACCTGCGATGCAAGACTTCGTCAGTGGTTTGACGGCGATCCATGATTTCAGTTTTGGCTTTCAAGAAAGTCTCAACGAAGCCGGTGGTAGGGAACGTTTGGCGCAGATGGTGATTGACAACCCACCGGTCGAGCATCCGGTGGTCAGAACACATCCTTTGTCAGGAAAAAAAGGCTTGTTCGTCAATTCGCTATTTACCGTATCCATCAAAGAGCTTAGCAAAAAGGAGAGCGACAGCCTGCTAGCGTTTCTTTTTAATCATGTTGTGACACCGGAATATACCTGCCGTTTTCAATGGCAGGCCGACTCGATCGCGATGTGGGATAATCGGATTACGCAACACAAACCGGTCAATGATTACTGGCCTGCACATCGTAGAATGCAGCGTATTACCATTGATGGTGATCGCCCTTTTTAATCATATAGAAAGGTCTGCGTTCAGTGATGGGTTGCGCGAAATATTGCGTCACTTACCCTCGGTAAACTTACTCCAAGCCATAATCAACTGCCTAGATAAAAGCTTACCCCGTGCATGCACGCGTGCTTTTCAAAAAGCTTACCGAAGAACCTTCGAGAGTACTTGGCTAAGCACCTTAGTAAACGCCAATGGTTTGTCGAGAAAGACGTGATGATGGGCATCATCAATTTTGAAAACATGATCGGAACCTAACCAGGATTCGAGTGAGGCAATACTTTCCGGCGGAAAAAAGCGGCTCTGCGAACCGTAGATTTGAAAAACGGGGCATTTAATTTTCTGCACCATCGTCGCTGCGTCGGGTAGTGACATACTTTTATCAGAATCAACCTCTTCAACCATTTTTGAAAACAAATGGTGGTCAAGCTTAAAGCCTAATTCCTCGTCTATAGTTTTAAATGAGTACCTTGCGATGTAATCAAGCAAGTAAGCGGGTGGCTTAGGCTGTGGCGGCTTAAGTCGAAACCGCTTCATTGCGGATTCAATTGATGCGTAATGATGTTGTTTAGATTTCGGTTGCGGATGACTGCGACGTTCGCCCTTGGACGCAGTAATCAGCGAGTCGACTAAAATTAGTGCGTTTAGATCGCCTCCTTGGGTGAAGGCGGCAATTCGACTCATTGTTCCACCAAAGCTGTGACCAACAATCGTCGTCTGCGTGCCAAGTTGATCAGCAACGGCGCTAATGCAGTTAGCGATGCCAAACACGGTATATTGATCTTGGTGATCACTGTCACCATGGCCGGCAAGGTCCATCGCAGCAACCCTGAAATATTCGGTAAAGGCAGGTGCAATGAAGTCCCACCAATGGCTTTGTGCCGCGTGTCCATGCACAAAGAGAAGCGCGGGTTTGTTTTTGTCCTCAGCATTCCACATTTGATAGTGGACCCTGTTTCCTTGCGAGAGCAGAAAATGGGATGTTCTTGGTTGAGAGACATATTGGCTAAACCATGCGGGTGCTTGTTCATTTGTCACGATATTTGTTGATACCTTTTAAGCCTGATTTTGATTAAGTGATTCATTAGCTTGTTCTATAACGAGTTCTATAACGAGCTCTATAACTTGTTCTGACAACTATTGGTTAAATCGTTCCTTTGAGCGGGTTTGGTTTGGCTTGCGACCTGTGACAGAGTGATAGTATACAGTTGAATAGCGACGATACGGACAGTGGTCGTAAGTAGCTTTGAAACGTTATCATGTGGCGGATCTTTGAGGTGAGGGTCTGACCGCTAAAGGGCTGCACTGCTGATTGCGGGTCTGTGTCGTCGTATAGTTTGGACAGACAGTTTGGATAGACAGTCTGATAGGGCTGTTAAGTAACTCGCTATTGCCATACACAGAGGTGTTCACATCCTGTGATATATCCGTGCGAATAGGTATCGAAAGAATAATAAGAGGTAAATATGCCCTTAAAAAATCCTTGGAACAATCGGACAGCATTGTTCGCTGTTGTAGTCGCTTTTAGCGTTGGCGTTCTCGGCGCACTCACGTCTCGGTCAGAGAGCGAAGCAGCTAAAGAAGCTGCCGTCGGCATGTCGGGGTCTGTTGCATCAGCTAAACCGATTACATGGCGAGTCCCCGTTGCCTTTGGAACGAATTTACCGGCATTGGGCGATAACATTTTGTACGTTGCCGATACACTTAAGCAGGCAACCAGTGGGCGTGTAGCGTTTAATGTTTTCGAGCCCGGCATGCTCATCCCTGCGTTCAGTATTACTGAAGGCGTGAAATCAAAGAAGATCGATGCCGGATATACTTGGCTTGGATACGATCAGGGTAAAATTCCGGCGACACCATTATTGTCTGCTGTCCCCTTTGGTATGGAACCATGGGAATTTACCGCCTGGTATTTCGAAGATGAAGGTCAAACGTTGACTCAGGAAATTTATCATCCACATAATGTTCACCCGATACTTTGTGGCGTAATCGGCCCGGAAACAGCCGGTTGGTTTCGACAGTCGATAGAGACACTCGATGATTTTGAAGGATTGAAGATTAGGTTTGCTGGGCTCGGTGGTCGTGTTCTGCAGGAGTTAGGTGCCTCTGTGACAATGATCCCAGGTGGTGAAATTTTTCAAGCTTTGGAAAAGGGCGCAATCGATGCGACTGAATTCTCTTTGCCTGTAGTCGATGAAATGCTCGGTTTTGACCGAGTGGCTAAATTCAACTATTTTCCTGGCTGGCATCAAACTTTTACTGCGGCTCATTTGGTTGTGAACCTTGATACTTGGCAGGCGCTACCAAGCTCAGATCAAGTCATGATAGAAATGGCCTGCACCGCCGGCGTGATACGTAATCTGTCACGAGCTGAAGCTTTGCAGGGTAAAGTCATGCAGGGCTTTACCGACAAAGGTGTCACAACCGCTAAGTTTTCCAATGAAATATTGAAAGAACTTGAAACCGTAACCCTGCGCGTTTTGCAACAAGAGGCCGATGCTGACCCCGACTTCGCGCGTATTTGGGCAAGTCAGAAAAAATTCCAAGCGACATACCAGCATTGGAAGCGTAACGCCTATCTGCCAAGGGATTTTTAGTTAATGCAGTTACCTCATTCCCGTTTTTCTCTTTTGGTAGATCGGTTTATTACCCGATTAGGCAATGCACTTTCCTGGATTTGGCTGGTGTTGCTAACGGTCATCGTCATGAATGTGACGCTCCGCTATTTGTTTGAAATGGGCAGCATTGAACTTGAAGAGTTGCAGTGGCATCTCTACGCCGTGGGTTTTCTCACGGGACTCTCCTATGCGGTCGTTTCGGACTCTCATATTCGAGTCGATGTCGTTCGTGAAAAATTATCTGAAACAACTAAAGTCTGGGTGGAGTTTTATGGACTTTTACTGCTTTTAATACCTTTCGTGCTACTTGTCTTGTTTGCATCAATTCCATTTATTGAATACTCATTTCGTTTGCGGGAAATATCCGAAGCACCCGGCGGCTTGCCGTTTCGCTGGATAATAAAGGGTACCCTGTTCGTTGGTTTTACCTTACTGCTGGTCGTCTCAGTGGCGAGACTCACACGGGTTTGGTTGTACTTGTTTGGATGGCCTGCCGTTGAAGTGAGTCACGATGAAGGGAATGCTGCTTATAAGACGACAACAGCTAGTGCTACCACTACTACGACTTCCACTACTACGACCTCCACTACTACCACCACCCAAGGAGCGAAACCCTGATGCCGGTTGGTGATATTCTTTCGCTTTTGATGTTTGCGAGTTTTATTCTGCTGATTTTTTCAGGCTTCCCTGTTGCCTGGGTGCTCGGTGGTCTGGCCGTGCTATTCACCGCTATCGGTATCGTTTTAAAGATTGATTTTGCTTTGCCGATTGAAATGGATTGGGATTACAGTCTGCTGGTTGTCGATCGTATCTGGGATGTGATGAATAACTGGGTGTTAGTTGCATTGCCGATGTTCATCTTTATGGGCTTGATGCTTGATCGCTCAGGCGTAGCACAACGATTGATGGAAAACCTAGTCAAACTATTTGGTAGCGTGAAAGGTGGCATGGCGGTCACCGTTGCTGTTATTGGTATATTGCTCTCCGCGACGACAGGTATTATTGGCGCCTCTGTGGTGTTGTTGGCATTATTGGGGTTGCCGCAGATGCTTGATCGAGGATATGAGCCAGAGTTGGCGACAGGCACGGTTTGTGCGGTCGGCACCCTCGGTATATTGGTGCCACCAAGTATTATGTTGGTGCTCATGGCAGATCGTTTAGCGATACCTGTAGGCGATCTATTCTTAGGTGCCTTGTTCCCCGGGTTATTGCTTGGTGGGTTGTTTGTCGTCTTTATTTTGGTTTATGCCTATTTGAATCCTGAAGCTGCCCCCGTGCCTGAACAACAAGAGCCAATCACATTTCGGCTGGTAGGCGATGTACTCCTGTCGGTGATGGCGCCAGCGGGGTTGATTGTTGCTGTGCTGGGCTCCATTTTCTTTGGCATAGCAACGCCGACAGAGGCTGCAGGTGTTGGTGCGTTCGGTGCGTTGTTACTCGCGTTGTGGAATAAACGTCTCGATTTCTCTGTGTTGACCAGTGTCCTGCAGGAGACGACACGAACCACAGCCTACATATTTGCGATTTTTCTGGGTGCGACTGCTTACTCGCTAGTGTTGCGCGGCTTGGGTGGTGACGAGTTAATTGAAGGCTTGCTTAAAGGTCTACCTTTCGGTCCTACCGGCATTATAATTGCGATACTTTTTTTCACATTCTTAATAGGTTTTTTCCTCGACTGGATCGAAATCACTTTGATCATACTGCCGTTAGTCAGCCCCGTTGTGATTTATCTTGGATTCGATTTGGTTTGGTTTACGGTGCTGTTTGCTGTGTGTCTACAAACATCCTTTTTAACCCCACCAGTAGGCTTTGCTATTTTTTACTTGAAGGGCGTCGCGCCGGATTCGATTCCCGTCACGACCATCTATAAGGGCGTAATTCCTTTTATCCTGTTGCAATTGTTGGGGCTGGTTATGATTTTTGTCTGGTCAGACATTGCGACGTGGTTACCGAACCAGGCCTATTAGCTGTCCGAGAGAGTTAGTCGTTAAACAAATCGTCGAAGGGGTTTGTAGACTCCTTTGTGTGTGTGGCAGCTGATTTTTCGCTATCGAATTGATCTCGCTTAGCTTTTTTAGCGTCATCATCAAACGATTCATCATCAAACGATTCATCATCAAACAATTCATCATCAAACAAAGCATCAAACTTTTCAGTTGCTAGCGATTGGGGGATGCGGTTTCCGGTCTTGAAAGCGGTCGAACAGGGTTTGAAATATTCGCAGAAGTTCGCGGTTTCTTTGTTTGTCGGTGGTTCAGCTCTGTCCTCGTCACAGTCATCGGGTCTTCCCGGCGCGTAGTGGCGACATAATCGGCAGCAGTGAAGTACCTCAAAACATTGCGAGCAATTGGCATGACGGCTGATGGGTCGCGGCACGTCTTCAATGGAAGTGCCACAGTTCCAACACAGTAGTTGTTCACTCATATGCATGAACTTGTTGTGCTGATTCAGTGTGTGGCCCGATCAATAGCGTCGCCAGTGTTATGTCTTCGCTCATTTTGCGTTCTCTTGTAGGCGGCTAGCTGACCCAAGAAGGCTTCCGTTTTTCCCTGAAGGATGCCATGCCTTCTTCACCTTCTTCTGATTTGAACATTTTCACGCTCCAGTCGCCAGTGAGCTCAAAGCCATCTTGCATTGAAAGCGTGGGTATTTGACGCACGAGTTTTTTGCACTCAATGACGGCGTTAGGACCGCCTAGATTGATCATGTCAATTTCTTCCTGAACAGCATCAATTAGCTGGGCGGCAGGCACTGCTCGATGTGCGAGTCCGAAATCAACGGCTTGCTGCCCCGTGAAGCGTTCGCCGGTCAGAAATAATTTCATACCATGATGTGTCCCCAACTTTGGTAGGCACACAACGGAGATGACAGCCGGAATGACGCCGATACGTACTTCAGAGAAACTGAATTGCACATCCTGTGCGGTTACAACAATATCTGCAGCGCCGACCAAGCCCAAACCTCCGGCGAATGCAGCACCGTTCACGGCGGCGATAACAGGTTTTTCACTGTTAACGATTTGCTTTAACACTTCTGGGTATGGAACAGCTTCACCGCCGCCATCGATGCTCGCGCCAGGGGGGCTCTTCAGATCAGCCCCTGCACAGAATGCCGTGCCATTGCCGGTGATGACTATTGATCGAACGACGGGGTCTTTATTGGCGTCCAACAGATGTTGATAGAGTTCGTTTACCAGCGTAGCAGATAGCGCATTTCGATTTTCTGGGCGATTAAGCGTGATCCATGCAGCGCCATTTTTGACGTTATAAAGGGTAGCTTCTAGTTGGCTCATATATTTGCTCGATCTTATGTTGAGATAATTTATAGATATTGAGTATAAATTAGATGATTTGAGTCACCCTGGCTAGCACAAACCTAACGGCGATTTGCATGTGGCCAGGGTTGAATAGGCTGATCTGGAACATCTTCAATAAGGTCTTCTTGTTTGAAAATAGTAAAGCCTCTGGATAGATAGTTTTGCAGTGCACTTGGGTGGTCAAGACTACAGGTATGTAACCAAACCCGCTTACCGCCGAGTGACCAAGCTTTGCCGATTGCGTCTGCCAGTAGTTTTTTACCTAGTCCTTGGCCAATAAACGCTGGTAACAAACCAAAGTAACAAATCTCCGTGCTCCCTTGAGCTTGTTTTTCAAGCTCAAAGTAGCCGATAGGTGTGCCATTTCTATAGGCAACCCAAGTTTGAATATTCTTGTTATTTAATACCTCGCACCACTGCTGATAGTCCCACTGCAATCGCATATACCAAAGGCAAGAGGCACCAACAGCGACATAGAGAAAGCGGCTAAACTCTGGCAAGGGTGTGTCCACGAGTTTCAGCACGTAGGATTCGTTGGTGTCTTCAACAATTGGGGGCGGCGCAGGGGTGTTTGTTTCTAGATGCCAAACATGAATGCTCTGCTTCATTTCAAAGCTTCATTGGATTAATCGTAATGTTTAATTGCTCAAACATTCGTTGCCCAACCGCCAGAGAAGGGTATTGCTTGTCCGACAATAAAGTCACTTTTATCCGACGCGAGGAAGAGGGCTAGTTCAGCGGATTCTTCGGAACGCGCGACGCGCTGAATTGGAACATTACGTTGTAGATGTTTTTGAAAACGCTCGGACGCAACCAGTTCTGGCGGGAAATAGACGGGATTGCTTACATAGTTTTGTGCGACAGCGTTGATCTGAACATTCGCCGGTGCGAATTCGAGTCCGGTGGCTTTTACAAAGGCGTTTTGTGCGCCGCGTGCAGCGCAGTAAGCAGTAGACCCTGGAATGCCTCGTAGTGGGGCAGCGCTGGTGATCGCGACTATTTTGCCATGACCTGCGGTAGCCATTTTGGGCGCATAGTGTCTTACAAGCATCATCAGTGGATGCACCATCACGTCGAACATGGCCAGCCAATCGTCGTTGTTTATCTCACCTGCCGGCATATTGCAGGGGTCATGAGCTAAGTTAGCGACGAGGATATCGATGTCGCCGACTTGGCTGACGTAATCCTTAAATTTGTCCCCGATCGGTACGATGCCGGGTATCGCTGTAACCGCAGCACCTTCAGCAGCAAATAATTCACAAATGGCGGGTCCCATATAGTCATCACATTGAGTAACGAGTACAGTTTTGTTATCCAGTCGCATATTTTCCCTCATTAAAATATCGGTGGTTCGAATATAGAGCAGGGCAATAAGTAAGTCTGATTGGTCTATCGATCATCGATGATCACACATTAGTTATCAGCTGACCGTAACGGCGTATTCCTGTAGTAGTTCAAGTGGCACGATTTCGAGGGCCTTGATATGCGTGTTATTCAAGAAAACCCTAGGTGCCATACCTTTTTCGTGAGCTTGAAGCCAGCGGCCGGCGCATAGACACCATCGATCATTAGCTTTGAGGCCAACGAAGCCAAACTCTAAGTGCGGTGTCGATAGATCGTTGCCTGCAAAGCGAGAATACTCAAGAAAGGCGTCGCTAACTTCGACGCAGACAGTGTGGGATCCGACATCTTCAGCGCAAGTGTTGCAGCAACCATCTCGAAAGAAACCGGTGATTGGTTCCATGCTACAAGGCGCCAGTTCTGTCCCCAATACGTTTATGGGCTCGTCTATTTCAATAGTATCCATTGTAAAAAACTTTTTATCCTTTGAATTTTTCGGGTCAACCATAATGCTTTTGTAGCCACCCTAGTGAGAGTTGGATCTTGCGTCATGCGGCCGTTGGAATCAAATTTACGAATAGGTACCTAGGGGGTAAATGTGACGCGAACTCGTCGGGGGCGGTTGCTATGCCAGGATCTTAAAGTGTCATTATTGATAGCGCTTGTGTCGCAGGGGTCTCAGCTGTTGGCTATGGGGCTTGATGCGGCTGGACGTTGGTCTCTAGCATTTAGTAACTCGCGTTTAAGAACTGGCGTTCAAAAACTATCTTTTAAGGTTTAGTTTTCTGGTGGTTTTAGGTCGTGTAAATTTTCTTTGTCTACGTAGGACTTTTCGCCCTGTACGCGGAACATCTTTCGATTAATGCGCGGGTATTCGCAGATGTCTATGTCACTGCGATTGCCGCCCATCAAATAGACAATATCTTCGTCGAAAGGGTTGCTTAAGCTGTGGGGCAAGGAATGCTGTGCAAATGCCATGAGGTCACCAGCATTAACCTCACATTGTTGCTCACCTATCTCGGCAATGCCCTTACCCGACAATATGTAGAGGAACTCTTCGTCACAATGATGAAAGTGAAATTGAGTTGATTCATCGCCCGATTCAAGTCTAACGATATGCAGACCTATGTTTGTTAAACCCAGGAGATCGCCAACAGAACGGGTATGACGAACGGCTTTGTCATTAAACTGGTGGACGTTGACAACCTCCGGCATCGCCTGAATCTCGCGAGCGGTTAAAAGAGGAAAAGGTTTATCTGCCACGTGGTCTTCTAGGTGCCTGTTCTTGTTTGGGTCTGCCGCGTCTCTGCGGTGCTGGCATCGCCGCCAAGAGTTCTTCGGGCGGTTGTTCGCAGACCAATGCATCACCGAGTAATTCTTGGATATTTGGCAACATAAACGAATCGTTTTCACAGGCTAGGCTAACAGATGTGCCTTTTGCACCGGCGCGACCTGTGCGACCTATACGGTGTACATAGTCTTCAGCGTCCTCGGGGAGATTGTAGTTAATGACATGAGAGACGTCATCGACGTGAATACCTCTTCCTGCGACATCGGTCGCAACTAGCACTTTAATATCGCCTTCACGGAACTGCTCAAGTGTCTTAATTCGCTTCTTCTGGGGAACTTCGCCGGTTAACAAACCACATTCTATGCCTTGGCGATAAAGTTTGTTTTCGATGTCTCTGGTTTGATCACGGCGGTTAACGAAAACAATTACGCGCTTCACGTCATCGCCCATAATAATGTTATATAAAACGTTGAACTTTGATTCTTCGCTAGTGAGATAGACTAATTGTGTCACGCTATCAATAGCGACTTTGTCTGGTTGTATTTCGATTTTTACTGGATTAATAGTCCAGCTAGTTGCCAGTCGTTTGATATCTTCGCTAAAAGTGGCGCTGAATAGCTGAGTCTGTCGATTTTCTTTGCGTGGTGTTCGCGCAATAATCGACTTCACATCTGGGATGAATCCCATACTGAGCATTCTGTCCGCTTCATCAATAACGAGTGTTTCAACTGCAGAAAGATTAACGATGTTAGATCGAATGAAATCGATCAATCGGCCGGGTGTGGCTATGATCAAGTCAATGGGTTTTTGTAGTTGGGTCTTTTGTTTCTCATAGTCCATACCGCCCATCACAGCCATGACCTTAAGATCAGTGAAGGCTGAAAGTAATTCCGCATCCTTCGTGATCTGTAGAACCAGTTCTCGTGTTGGAGCGATGACCAATGCAAACGGCTTACCCTTGCCACGTTTTTCGAACTCTGGGTTTTCCAAATGGTAGGTAATGACAGAAATTAGAAAGGCAGCGGTCTTACCTGTACCGGTTTGAGCTTGCGCGATGATATCTTCGCCATCAAGTGAGTGAGGTAACACTTCTTTTTGCACGGGCGTACAATTTTGGAAGCCAAGCTCTATAATGGCATCGTTTAGATCAGCCGGTAGATTCAGTTCAGCGAAGTCAGGGGGCACAGGCTCAGACTTCTTGGCTCGCGGCTTGCGTTTCTTTTCAGCACTCGCGGCGGCATTAGCTGTTTTGGCGGCTTTGCTATCTTTTTTACCTGATACAGAAGGGTGACGACTTTTATCACCGGTGCCGCCGGCATTGCCAGATGACTGAGAATTGTCGTCTTCAGATTGGCCTGAGGAAAATATTCGTTTTAAAAACTTCATTGATTAATTGCTCGCATGGCCCACTCTAACACGTGTCGGGTGTTTCTGCTTGATTCAACGCTCGAGTAACTGCTTTATAGAAGCGAGTTCTAGGCAAACCACGAATACTTCCAACGCCTGCCTGAGCGCTTGCGTTGATGGGAAGGTGGGCGCAATCCTTATGTTCTGATTACGTGGGTCATCGCCGTTGGGAAATGTCGCGCCAGCGGGAGTGAGTTTCACACCAACATCCCCCGCCATTGTTATGATGGTGCTAGCAAGTCCCGGTAGGGTGTCGAGCGACACGAAATAACCGCCCATTGGCTTGGTCCAACGGGCAATACCTTTGCCGCCCAAGTGCTGACTAAGCACATTATCGACCATCTCGAACTTAGGTCCGATGATATCTCTATGCTTGCGCATATGCGCTTGGATGCCTGCAGCATCGACAAGGAAACGTACATGCCGCAACTGATTGACCTTGTCCGGTCCGATGGCGGATGCTGACAGGAATGTCTCAAATGCTTTGAGGTTGTCTTGCGACAAGCCAATAAACGAGATGCCAGAGCCTGCAAAGGTGACCTTTGATGTTGAAGCGAACATGACGATACTTTCAGTGGTTTCAGCTTCGCGGGCGGCATCCATTAAGTTAGCGAGCTGATCAGGCTGATCATTTAGATCATGCACAGCATATGCGTTGTCCCACATGATTTTAAAATGGTTGCCCGCATTGGTTGGTAGCTTTGCAAACCGTTCGACTACCTGTGAAGTATAAGTTACACCGGTTGGGTTGGAGTATTTGGGTACGCACCAGATACCTTTGATCGAAGCGTCCTGTGCTATCAGCCTTTCAATCTGGTCCATGTCGGGACCGTCGTCCAGCATGTCGACAGGTATCATTTCGATGTTAAAGGCATCGCATATCGTAAAGTGACGATCGTAGCCAGGCACAGGGCAGAGAAACTTGATCGTTGCATTGCTTACTTGCGATTCCGCTAGCCAAACAGATTCCATCATGAAATGTATGTAATTGTACATAAGCGTCAGACTGCTGTTGCCACCGACCATCACTTCTTCAGCGGGTAAATCCATGAATAAACCACCTAACTTGCGCGCCTCTGGGATGCCGGTCAGTCCGCCATAGTTCCTAACATCGGTGCCATCTTGAAGTAGATAGAATCCTTGTAATATGCCGTCGAGGCTGTTTGAAAGGTCAAGCTGTTCAGCACCCGGTTTGCCTCGGGTCAAATCAAGCGAAAGACCCGCAGATTTGTAAGCAGCATATTGCTTTTCGAGTTGCAGTTGACGTTCTTCAATTTGAGTAATGGAGAGTTCTTCAAGTTTCATGTTGTATCCCTAGAGCTTGAGGCCTGTTAGCTCATCGATGCCTAGCATCAGATTTAGATTTTGAACGGCGGCACCTGCAGCGCCTTTACCGAGGTTGTCTAATTGAGAAACGAGGATCATTTGCTGCTCATTTCCAAATAGGTGTATGTCCAGTCTGTTAGTGTCGTTATTGTCCTGCGGGTCAAGAAACCCTTGGTCCAAGGCGCCCTCCGAATTAGGCGTGTGTACCGTAATACAGGGTTCGTCAATATAGTATTCGCTGAGCAGTGCGTAAATTTCGTCGAGACTGGCGGGGCGTTCGAAAAAGGATTTCGCTAAGGGCGTGCTGACTAGCATGCCTTGCGCAAAATGGCCAACCGAGGGCATAAATAATGGTGGCGCCTTCAGTTCAGCGTAGTGTTGCATCTCAGGTAAATGTTTATGGCCAAATTTAAGGGCATAAGGTCGGCTATACCATAGTGCCGATGGCGCTTCACTGGCACGTTCTTCATATCGTTCCATCATTGCGTGGCCACCGCCAGAATAGCCGGATACCGCGCTTATGGACAGTTGTGAATCCGACTTGAGAATGTTGTTGCTTCGCAGTGGCGCAACGGCGAGTAAGAATCCGGTTGGGTAGCAGCCTGGGTTCGATACATATTTCGCAGCGGCGATTGCCGAACGTTGAACCGGTTTCAGTTCTGGTAAACCATATGCCCAATTAGGATCGATACGGTAGGCAGTAC
Organism: Pseudomonadales bacterium; assembly: GCA_029251375.1. GTDB lineage: Bacteria > Pseudomonadota > Gammaproteobacteria > Pseudomonadales > Azotimanducaceae > JAHRVQ01. Next base: position 400,540 of record JAQXDL010000049.1, read on the forward strand.
TGGCGTCGAGTATTCGTGCTTTTGTGTTGTGCGCTAAAGCAACGGTTTGCTTCGCCGCATCGTCAGGAAGACAAAGTACAACGATATCAGCTGTGTTGATAAGATCGAGTTTGGCCGAGGTATTCTTTCGCAAGTCATCATCGATCCGCAGCACTTCGAGATCATCTCGCGTTGCTAGCCTGTCCTGAATCTGCAGTCCGGTTGTACCGGCATGTCCGTCAATGAAAATCTTGTGCATTTGGTCTTCTATTTATCTGATGATTAGATGTTTATTGGTAGTGTCATCTGAATTGCTTGAAAAAGACCCTTAAGTCTTCCGCTAACAAAGCAGGTTGTTCTAAAGCTGCAAAGTGCCCGCCTTTTACCTGATGTGTCCAGTGTTGAATATTGTAAAGCTCTTGCGCCCATACCTTCGGCGGTTGATAGAGTTCGCCGGGAAACATCGTGCAGCCAGTCGGGACGTTAATTCTACCATGTTCAAACAAATTGTTGTTCACATGATTCGACTCAAAGTACAACCGTGTCGAAGAGGTAATTGTGCCGGTAATCCAATAGAGCATGATGTTTGTTAGCAGCTCATCCTTGCCAACGACAGAGTCGAGGTCGCCATCGCAATCTGTCCAGCCATGAAATTTTTCAGTTATCCAGGCCGCAAGTCCAGCAGGTGAGTCATTCAGACCATAGCCCAAGGTTTGCGGTTTGGAACCTTGAATTGCCTGATAGCCTGTGCCATCTGCCATGCGCTTTCGACACTTTTCAAGGGTTAGCTTTTCTTGGTCCGTCACGCCGGCAAAAGGGTCTTGCCAATGTTTAGGATAGCTGGCGAAAACTAATGTGAGATGTAATGCCATGACTCGATCTGGGTCGAGTAATGCGGTCCAACTGCTAATAGCAGAGCCCCAGTCGCCGCCTTGGACAACATATTTTTCGTATCCCAACTGGGTCATGAGTTCTATGTGTCCTTCTGCAACACGTTTTTGATCAAAACCCTCTTGTGATGGAGCGTCGGAAAACCCGTAACCGGGTATGGACGGGCAGATCACATGAAATGCATCGGCTTGGCTGGCGCCGAATTTCTCCGGTGACGTCAGCATCGGAATAATCTCGGTGAATTCTGCGATCGATCCAGGCCAGCCGTGAGTCATGAGCAGCGGTATGGCATCTTCTCGCTCGGATCGTTGGTGGATAAAATGTACTTGGCGGTCTTCGATGCGCGTTGTGAACTGGGGTAATGCATTGAGTTTGGCTTGTTGTACAGGCCAGTCAAAGTCATGCTGCCAATACTCACACAGTGATTTCAGATAGCCGAGATCAGTGCCATATTGCCAGTCGTTGCCAACTTCATTGGGGAAGCGTGTATGCAAAAGTCGATAATGGAGGTCTTCCAATAATGCGTTGGAGGTTTCAATTGTGAAAGGTGTAATCATTGCTAAGTCCGTATATGTATCCAAGTCAACTTTGTTTTAGATTATATCGAATTGGTGACGTGATCATTACCTCAAAGAAAAGACCGCTAAACGGACGTGTCGAAGACCTGCGCTCTTAGAAAGGCAATGACGTCTTCGAGTGACTTATCGATCAACGATCTAGACAGCACCTTGTCGTCAAAGCATCGCCTTAGTGGCACTGAGTAAAATTTTTCGTCCCTCAAATAATGAATATATTTTAATGTTCTGAAACCATCAAACCAATCGAAGACAAATTTATCGAAGACTTTTTTCGATTGAGATTGATGTTTCAGCAACTCCTTGTTGAAACCGGAAAGTTCGCACCATTGTTGTGTAAGACTTGATGAAAAATAATCGTTTGGGTTGCGAGCGGTCTGGCAGGTACGGAGTTCAGACAAAAATACGCGTAGATGGGCAAAAACCTCAGGATGGTAAAAGAGATGTTCAGTAAGTGGGTTTGTGTGTGCTTCAATGGTCTTAATTCCTTGTCCTGTGCCAAAAGGTACGCGAGTTGAAAGGCGGCCGGACAATTCTATAGATGGAAGAGAATAGGTGTTGAACGGCGCAATTTTGGCGAGCTTGTTAAGCAGATAGAAGTCTTCCCCTGCGCTTCTTTTTGGATAACCTCTTACCTTCGCATAGTCGGTTGCATTAATGCTTAAAGTGCTGCCAATAGAGCTGTGCGCATACCCAGACTGAGCAAACTGTAAACCTGCGACGTAGTACAGCAGTGTCACTTCATATATTTGGCAGGATTCGGTGTGACCCTCAATGGGTTTGTGGTTGAACGGATAAATAACCGCCGCTTGCGAGTTGATTAGTTTTGGCTTGGTAAAATAATCAGCAGGCAAGTGTGCGTCAGCATCGGTCGAAAAAATCCAAGGTACCCTGATTTTGTCTGAGGCAATCAGTTGTAGCGCCAAATCAGAACCGATTTTCCTTGCTAACCCTACGCCATATTTTTCGTTGATTGGCTCGTTACATCGATCAACGATCAGTAAATCTGGCTGCTTCGAAAAGCTTAAAAAGTCCAAATTTTGAAAACTTGACGCCGATGTCGCTTCTTCCATGGCATCATGCTTGAGTTTTAAGGTTGCCTCATCGGCCGCGACGGGCGAGTTGATAATCACTATCACCAGTACACTTGAATTTGAAATTGATCGCCAAACGTTGGTCAGTGATAGCCAGTTTTCGCGATAGGCTGGAATAACCAGAACGTAGTCGTAGGATTTATTAATAAATGTCTCAGGTAGCCCGGGTACCTCGGCATAGTGTGCGAGATACTTCTCGATGATGTTGGGTCGGTTTGGTTGTGTTTTGTTACGCACGTTTGTCACTATTTGCTCAGGGCTGCAAAACTCATCTAAGGTTTTGGATCTACGCTAAAGGCTGTTTACCTAAGCTCAAGGCTGTGGGTTCAATTTTGGTTAGTGTAGCTTAGGGTGAATAGGGCAGTTTTCTATCGCAGTGGCTTCATATGCAAGCCAGTCCTCGAATCGTGTTTCAACTTCACTCGCAGGAAAATACTGTTTGGCAAGGTTGATAAACAATTCAAAGTGATTGCGCTCTGATTTGGCCAGGGATTGATAAAAGCTCGCCAACGCGGGTTCTTGTAAATGTTGCCCAAGCAACGTAAAACGCTCAGCGCCTCGCGCTTCAATAACAGCTGCAGATAAGAGACGATCGATAAAATAGTGATCGGAGCCTTTTCTGATTTGCTTCACCAATTGATTGGCGTACATGTCTTTCTCATCGGGCAAAGGCGTGATGCCGCGCTTGAGCATGATTCGGAGAACCTGTCGGTAGTGGTTCAATTCCTCAAGCGCAAGATCGACCATGCTCTCCAACAGCTGGATTCGGTCAGGGTAGTGCGCCACCATCGACATGGCCATTGATGAGGCTTTTTTCTCATTTGCGGCATGGTCATTCAAGAACCGATCGAAATTATTGACGACTGAATCAATCCAGGCACCGGAGGTTTCAACTTTTAGCGGGTTGATCAAAATAGCTCCGTAAAGAATCGGGCGACTTCTTCAATCTCTTCCATGCATACTTGATGACCCATCGGGTAGTCGAACCATCTTACGTCGTAGCCTAGGCGAATAAGGTTTTCGCGAGACGTCGCCGCGCGCATAATAGGTATCATCGGGTCCGTTGTACCATGTGCCATCATGATCGGTATGGCCAGGTTTGCGTCCGTTCGCTCTGCCTCTGTGCCTGTATAGTCATGCAGGTAAGTTGACAATGCGAGCACACCTGCGAGTCTCTGGGGAAACCGCAGGGCAGTATGCAAAGCGATGACGCCGCCTTGCGAGAAACCCGCGAGTAGAATCCGTTGGCTATCTATTCCTCTTGCGATTTCTCGTTGAATAAAAGCAGTAATCTGGGCAGTCGATAACTCGATGTCATCATTGCCGCCGGTTTCCGCGTGGGGTACAAAGTCATACCAAGCACGCATTTCAGCACCGTCATTGATGCTTACTTCTCGTATTGGTGCATGCGGAAAGATGTAGCGAATCGGTAAATCAAGACCTAGTTCAGGCACAATCGGCTCAAAATCATGGCCATCGGCACCTAGACCGTGAAGCCAGATGACCGTTGCTGTAGCGGGCATTTCAGGCTCTAATTCAATGTGCTCAAGTAGTTCAGGTTCGATATCTATTGGCATTTTGTTCCTTTGACAGCTGATGAAGCTGTATAAAAATGTGCTAGGGCTCTAGATAGAGTCGCTAAATAGCTCTATATGAATCCGTTGAAGGCTTTGCGCAAGCCGCTGAAGGCTTTAATCCTTTAAGGTTCTAGGACAAAAATTATCGCGGATTCGTTAACGCTTGGCCTATTGTACGGCTGATTGGTTTGAAGCACGAATGATATCCTTAGGTTCATTGAATTTAATAGAATTTGACGTTCGGGCGTCAGACTGAAATTTTGCGTCTATGGGCTAATCAACGCTGATGTGAGCAAAGGTATATGATTGCGGTGCGGCATATTGCTCGTCAATACTGAATGTGACTAAATAAGCCACGACAACAAGAAATTACTTAAAAACGATTAAATAAAAAAATCAAATTAAATCATTAGGAGAAAGCGCGTGGGACCACTGTCGGGAATTAAGATCATCGAATTAGCAGGTATCGGACCTGGGCCATTTTGCGGCATGTTGTTGTCGGATATGGGCGCAGAAGTCATCAGGGTTGATCGTGCTGGCGCTGTTCAGCGGGGACAGGATGTACTGACGCGAGGTCGTAAATCTATCGCTGTGAACCTTAAAAGCGAACAAGGGCGCGAGACAGTACTCAAGCTTTGTGAATCAGCGGATGCGATTTTCGAAGGATTTCGACCTGGGGTAACAGAAAGGCTTGGACTGGGTCCAGAAGATTGCATGGCGCGCAATGAAAAAATTGTTTACGGACGCATGACGGGTTGGGGGCAAGAGGGACCAATGGCTAATGCAGCGGGACATGATATCAATTACATCGCACTATCGGGTGCCTTAAGTGCGATCGGCCCAAAAGACGGCAAGCCGGTGCCACCTTTGAATCTTGTGGGTGATTTTGGTGGTGGCGGTATGGTGCTCGCTTTAGGAATTGTTTGTGCGATTCTTGAATCGACCCGTTCTGGTAAGGGGCAAGTGGTCGATACAGCGATGGTGGACGGTGCTGCACTTCTCATGTCGATGTTCTATACGATGACGGCAATGGGCGGATGGAATCCCGAAAGAGGCACAAACCTACTTGATTCAGGCGCTCATTTTTATGATACCTACGAAACGAGTGATGGTGAGTACGTGTCTTTAGGTTCAATCGAACCTCAGTTTTATGCGTTATTGATTGAAAAAGCCGGTCTAGACCCTGAGGAATTTGCGCCCCAAATGGATCGATCACAATGGGGTAAGCTCAAGGACAAGCTCACTGAAGTCTTCAAGACAAAGACCCGGGATCAGTGGTGTGAAATCATGGAAGGCTCTGATGTTTGTTTTGCACCTGTGTTATCACTTACTGAGGCAGCTGAGCATCCGCACAACATTGAACGCAAAACATTCTCGGAACTTGATGGTGTTTTGCAACCCTCTCCTGCGCCACGTTTTAGTCGAACCGAGCCAGAGCTGACGCATAGTTCAAGGCAGCCAGGACAGGACACGATAGAGGTATTAAAAGAGGCGGGAATATCACAAGAATCAATTGATTCAATGTTAGCTTCTGGAGCTATTAGTTTGGCGAATGCCTAACGAGTGGTTTGAAGCGGCAGACAGGTGTTGGCTACGTGATAAAAGCCCTAAAAAATGAGCGGTTTTAACGGTAAATCGCAGCGGGTAATAAGAAAGTCCTGCTAAAGGGTTGTACGATGTCTTCTTTTCTCGAAATGAGTAAATATTTCGGTAAAAGAAGGCTTTTTTGTGTTTTTTTTTAAAATTAATCATGTAGAATGCGCAAACTTTGATCAGCTCAACCTCTGTCGACACCTAGGCGTTGGCGAGCAGGTTTTTGAGAAACAAACTTCGACAGAAATCACTTAATTTTTGAATGTGGTAGCGTGGCTTTTTTTGGTCAGTTTAGTGGTTCATGAGATCTAATTAACATCAATCACAGTATCAATTATAATATTGATAAAAATATAGGTAATTACTGATGAGCGTTGAACTACTTGATACTACCCGCTTCCACGGGTTTAGAGTTAGACGGCAAATTGCGGGAAAGACGTTCCAAGAGTACTTTTCATTAAAGGAAAATGGGAAACGAGTCCGAGGCGCACCACGAGCAGCTGTTAAAGAGAAAGCCGAGCTCAGAGATGCTGTTTTAGCAAAGCAACAGGCAAAAGCAAAAGCAGAAGCGGCTAAGACTGCACTTTTCGATAAGAGCGGAAAAGTACGCGGTATTTTGTTCCGCATGAAGACTGAAAAGAGCGGTACGCGCACGCCGGTCTTTCAAATTGGCATTATGTCTGCAAAAGTAAACAAGATTGTAAATACCACTGTGTCTATCAACCTACATGGATTGAAAGGCGCTTGGGAGAAAGCGGTAGAGTTCTATATCGATCATAAGAAAATTTCGAAGCGATCAGATATTTACAAGAAGTTGCTCAAAGCTCAGCCTACGAAGGCGCAGCTTGACGCGATGAAGCGTAAACGAAAAAAGCGTTAATCGTCTTTCAAGTAGGTTACGAGAAGGGGCTGTAAGCCCCTTTTTTGTGCCTGTAGAAACGACAAAGCTCTGACTATGATATGGTCGGTCGGTGATATCCGCCTGCCTCGCTGCCACAGTGCTGTGTTTTGAATCCTAGGTCTGTGCATAGTGGGAGACGGTTTTTTTAAAACTCGTTGTAACTTTATAATAGGCTGGTCGCAAGTTAATCCATTCCACTCCACTCACTTAAGAACATGTTGAAAAATATATGACCTACCAATCTGAATTCGAACACGCCATTAACAAACCCATCGAGTTTTGGAAGCAGCAAGCGGAATCAATTGATTGGTATAAGTTTCCAACGGATATTCTTTCCAAAGACAGCAATGGTAACGACAGCTGGTTTGCGGACGGTGAGTTAAATACCGCTTACTTAGCACTGGATTACCACGTTAATAATGGACGCGGAGACCAGATTGCCTTGATTTATGATTCTCCTGTCACCAACACTATTGAACGGTTCACCTACTGCGAATTGCGGGACAAGGTTGCAATCTTTGCCGGCGCGTTGACTGAACTCGGTGTCGAAAAAGGTGACCGAGTCATTATTTATATGCCTATGGTTACCGAGGCGGCCATTGGTATGTTGGCGTGTGCCCGTATCGGTGCGATCCACTCAGTTGTGTTCGGCGGCTTTGCTGCCAAAGAACTGGCGACGCGAATAGATGATGCTGAACCGAAGCTTATTTTGGCAGCATCCTGCGGTATAGAGTTCGATAAGGTTATACCTTACAAACCTTTGATTGATGAAGCACGTCAGCTTGCAACGCATAAGTTACAGCATTGCGTCATCCTGCAACGGCCTCAGCAAGTTGCTCGTATGGGTGATGGTGACCTGGATTGGATCGAGATTTCAAAAACCGCAAAAGCGGTTGATTGTGTGCCCCTAAAATCCACTGATCCTTTGTATATTTTGTACACATCCGGGACGACGGGAAAACCCAAAGGTGTCGTTAGGGATAATGGTGGGCACGCTGTCGCACTCAGATATTCGATGAAGTCGGTGTATGGTGTTGAGCCTGGTGAGGTTTACTGGGCTGCGTCAGATGTGGGCTGGGTAGTAGGGCACTCTTATATTGTGTATGCACCTCTGATGACCGGCTGTACGACAATTTTGTTCGAAGGCAAACCAGTCAGAACACCCGATGCTGGCACATTTTGGCGTGTTCTTGATAATCATCAGGTTAATGTGTTTTTCACGGCGCCAACCGGTTTTCGAGCTATTCGTAAGGAAGATCCAGAAACCGACCATCTAAAAAAATATGATTTATCAAGCCTTCGAACATTGTTCGTCGCTGGCGAAAGGCTTGATCCGCCCACTTACGATTGGCTAAAGCAAACATTAAAAGTACCTGTCGTCGATCACTGGTGGCAAACGGAAACGGGTTGGCCAATAGCTTCAAACCTGATGGGAATTGAAGCCGTCGAGACCAAGCCAGGTTCGTCTACCTTTCCTGTGCCGGGTTACAACGTGCAAATCGTTGATGAAGGCTCGAACGAGCTTGGGCATTCGACTGAAGGGGATGTGGTTGTCAAACTACCCCTGCCGCCAGGCGCATTACCGACGGTCTGGGGTGATCATTCAAGATACGTCGATTCTTACTTATCGCAGCATGAGGGCTATTTTCATTCCGGTGACGGTGGTTATTTTGATGCTGACGGTTACCTTTTTATCATGGGTAGGACAGATGACGTGATCAATGTTGCTGGCCATCGGTTATCGACCGGCGAGATGGAAGAGATCGTGGCGTCGCATCCGGCGTGTGCCGAGTGTGCCGTTATTGGTATTGCTGACAAAGACAAAGGACAGATGCCAGTGGGTCTTGTGTTGTTAAAAGATGGTGTGAATATCGAAGCTGATGCACTTGAATCAGAATTAGCATTGATGGTGCGACAACAAATTGGTGCCTTCGCCAATTTCAAGCGGGCGATCGTCGTGCCGCGCCTGCCTAAAACTCGGTCTGGCAAGATACTGAGGCAGGTGATGAGGAAAATTGCAGATAGGGTTGAGTTTGAGCAACCGGCAACCATCGATGACCCGCAAATATTGGTTGAGATTGAGGAAAGTTTGGTGAGTAATAAAATCGGCTATATTGGCAACCCATAAATATAAAAGCGGCTTTGTGAAAACTGCAAACGAATAATCAGAATTGTTAAGGACATACTATGACCGTGCTTATTACAGGTGCTTCATCCGGGTTTGGTGAAGCCGCGGCAAGAATATTTTCGGCCAAGAATCAAAAAGTGGTGCTGACCGCCAGACGTATAGATCGTTTAGATGCTCTGGCAACAGAATTAGGTGATCAGGCTCTAGCGATTGAGCTAGATGTGCGGGATCGGCAGGCCGTTGAAGCGCTACCAAAACTGCTGCCAGAAGGCTTTGCGGATATCGACATACTTATCAACAATGCGGGCCTGGCGCTTGGTGTAGGCGGTGCGCAGGAAGCTGATCTGGATGAGTGGGACACGATGGTCGATACGAATGTCAAAGGCATGATGTATCTATGTAGAACGCTTCTGCCAGGCATGATTAGTCGCGGCGGCGGGCATATTGTGAATCTTGGCTCAGTTGCAGCAAGCTGGCCTTATCCAGGGGGTAACGCGTACGGTGGCAGCAAAGCATTTGTGCAGCAATTTTCGCGAAATTTGCGAGTTGATCTGCTCGGCAAGAACGTTAGAGTGACGAATATCGAGCCCGGTATGTGTGAAACAGAGTTTTCAGTTGTACGTTTTAATGGTGACGAAGATAAGGCGCAGCAGGTCTATCAGGGCATGCAACCGTTGTCAGCGAGCGATGTTGCAGAAATAATTTACTGGACCACAGCGCTACCGCCGCACATCAATGTTAATCAGCTGGAGGTGATGCCCACAGCCCAAGCCTGGTCTCCCTTTGCTGTCCATCGAGACCCAGCGGGAGGTTAGTTGATCATTTGTCGTTATTCCGACTGTTGGATATGACGATTCCCTGTATAATGCCTTGAGTTTTAAACACACACTTCGTCTATGATTATTGTGCACGGCACCTTTCCAATTAAACCCGACCAGCGAAGCCAAGCGCTAGAGTTGATGCGTACCATGTCGTCTGCGAGCCAAGCAGAATATGGGTGCGTTACCTATGAATTTTACGTGGGTCTAACGGACCCAAATACACTACTTTTGTTCCAGGAATGGGAATCAGTAGATGCGCTGCAGGGACATTTTCAGACGGACCACATGGATGAATTTCTGAAGTTACTACCTGAAGTGTTGGACGGAGATGTTTCAACTCGTCGTTACGAAGTTCGTAGTAGTGATGAAATCGGTGACGCTGACATGTCTGAGCTCGAGCCAGACGTTGGCGTAAGTAACGAGCTACGGAACAAAATCATTCACTAGATAGAGCGTTGATAAGTGGTTTTCGCGAAGGCTAAAAGTCGCTTAGAGTGCTTGTTGCTAGTCAAGCCCGGCTTAAGAATTGAACGGCATCACTGTTTGGCCCCAATCAAAATTCGATCTCGGACACCCATCACGCCTAGTTTGATATTTAACGAGTCAAAACCTGCCGACGCGAATTGAATTAAACCGTTGCGTAATTGCGGCTCTTTGTCACAATCTGACGCGTCTTTTTGGTTCTCACTCCAGCCGTGTTTCAAGACGCTCTGTAATTTATTGAAAATACCTTCATTGATGCCTTGATAGCCTAAGCCGATCTAAATGATCTCAAGCACTGATTCCGGTGGTCGGCCGATCCTCGCTTGGTCATTGCAGACTACAATAGGTCTTTGTAACAATTTAGGCGCTGCTAAGATTGCCGCAATGAGGTCCTCTTCGGTTAACGTATCATTAGCAAGATTCTGTTCGGTGTATGCATCTTCGGATGTTCTGATGATGGCTCGAATATCGACATTGAGTTGGTGCAGTAAGTCTTTTAATGTTGCTGCGTCAGGCGGCGTCTCAAGATAGAGTATGATTTTGGGCTTGACGCCATTATCTTCGAGTAACGACAATGTTTGACGAGATTTCGAACATTTTGGATTGTGGTAGATTGTGACCGCCGTCAATGGATTCTCCGATAGAATTAGATAGGCAAAATTGTAGCCATCGGGATTGTTTACAACAAGCGATAATAAAACCTCTTACATCAGAGTCCGGCTTTTGCCCATTGGAAAGTCGGCGATAGAAAAGAATCAGGAACGCTATCACGATGCCAAAACACCCAAGTGAGAAAATCACGTTGTTTAACAACGGCCCCAAAGAACTAATTCGACAGGTTGCGCGTTTCGCTGTGTATTTGTGGGACCGGTTTGTTGAAGATAACTGTCAAAGCACCGCCGCGTCGCTAACCTATCAAACGCTTTTTGCGGTTGTGCCTTTATTGACGGTGACCTATGCGATTCTCGATACCTTCAAAGCATTTGGTGACCTGACTGAAAAAGTCGAAACCTTCTTATTCAGTAACATTATCCCTGAGAATGTCACGATGGTTCAGGAGTATTTACTTTCCTTCTCGCAACAGGCAAGAAACCTCAGTGGCCCGAGTATTGCGTTGTTAGGTGTGACAGCATTCTTAATGTTGTTCACCATCGAGAAGACCTTCAATGAAATTTGGCGGGTAAAGGAGCCGCGACAAGGATTCCAACGTTTTCTTATGTACTGGGCCGTGTTGACGCTTTCGGCGCCATTTATGGGAATCAGCTTGGGTATTACGGGCTATATAGAATCTCTGCCACTGATCAGTGATGTTAGTCGCTCAACAACGGCTTTACACGTGGTACCCATCTTGCTAAGTACGGGGCTGTTCACATTAATTTATACCGTTGTACCGAATTGCTTCGTACCGTTAAAAAATGCTGTGATCGGCTCCTTCATCGTTGCTTTGTCGTTTGAATTGGCGAAGGCAATGTTTGCTGCGATTATGTCTAAATCGAGCTTCGAGGCTATTTACGGCACTTTTGCTGCCGTACCGTTATTCCTCCTTTGGATCTATGTGTCTTGGACAATCGTTTTACTCGGCGCGGAACTGGTCAAAAGTTTAGGTTCGTTCAGATTAGTGAGTCACAGACATGCCGAGGCGCCACTGTTTCAATTTCTGAGTATTTTGGAATTGTTTTATCTGGCTCATAAAAAGGGTGAGGTCATTACAGATAAAGAAATTAGAAACTATCCCGACAGGATCGATATGGGCTTGTGGTCTGAAATACGCTCTTTGATGATGGAGTTAAATCTGATCAGACAAGTTGAGAAGTCTGGCTTGGTGCTCTCTAAGGATTTAGGCGAGCTGAGTATCTGGGAACTGTATTCCCGTTTGCCTTGGCAGTTGCCACGAGATGTGGGTGGTGATTCTCCCTGGGAGGTTAAACTTTCACATCTCTTTAGTGATTTGTTCGAGCGTAACAGTGCTGAGCTAAGTCAGGATCTTGAGAGTTTATTTGAAGGCAAGTAATCGGGTTTTGAAGCTTGTGAGGATCGATTTTACATACAAGGGATGCCGTCATTAATTGGATCCTAGATTGATAAACAAATCGGTTATCAAACCGACTAGAGGATTGAGAGTTAAATTGAGCGTTAGATTGAGAGGCAAATTGCAATATAGATTGATGCTGCGGTTGAGGCATTGTTTTTTAATAGTGACGTTGGTTGGTCTAGTTGGCTGTTCTCAACCCGACTTCACTGACACCAATGGCGACGGCCTTTACCTAGAGGATCTGCAATCAAAGTGGTTGGTGATGAACTATTGGGCGACTTGGTGTGGACCCTGTATTGCTGAAATTCCTGAGCTCAATGAACTGGCTAAGGAAGAAGCCGCGCGCCTGAGTCTTGTTGGGATTAACTACGATCAGCCAACCGGGGAAGAGGCGGTCCGCCAAGTTAACAAAATGAAAATTGAATTCCCTGTGTTGATGGGGGATCCGAGTGAAGCATTTCAAATTAGTGTGCCGCTTGTTTTGCCGACGACTTTTATCTTTGCGCCCGGTGGAGAATTGATTGCCACCTTAACCGGCCCGCAAACTCAGGACTCGATTAAGGCTGTATTGCAATCAAGGTAGGCTACATCACTTAACTTGTCTTTGTCGGAGTCATCTCTTGTTTGACAAGGTCTGCAATATGCTGAGCAATGTTTTCTAAGGGTAAGTCACTGGCTTCATTGCCTCGACGTTTGACATATTCAACAACGCCGGATTTCAATCCACGCTCACCGATAACCAAACGATGTGGAATACCAATGAGCTCCGCATCTGCGAATTTCGCACCCGGACGGTGTCCATCTCGATCATCGATGAGTACTTCAATACCTAAATTCAACAAGTTCGCGTAAATTTCCTCAGAGACGGCCGCGACTTGTTCTGATTTGTGGCCGTTTATTGGAATAATGATGACCTGAAAAGGTGCGATGATTGTGGGCCAAATCATGCCGTTTTCATCATGGTTTTGTTCGATAATAGCTGCAACAAGTCTGGAAACACCCATGCCGTAACATCCCATACTCATAACACATGCTTTGCCGTTTTCATCAAGAACGCTGGCATTCATTGCTTTAGAGTATTTTTCGCCAAGCTGAAAAATATGACCGACTTCAATGCCGCGTTTGAACATTAATGTGCCTTGCCCTTCAGGACTGGGATCGCCTTCCACAACATCCCTCAGGTCGTAGGTCTGATCGGCAGAGCAATCTCTGCCCCAGTTAACATTGGTTAGGTGATAGTCGTCTTCATTGGCCCCGCAAACAAAATTTGTCATGGCCGCCGCAGATCGATCTGCGTAGATAGGAATAGACAGCTTCACGGGTCCTATTGAACCGGGCTCGCAGCCGATGGCGGCCGTAATGGCTTCATTGCTTGCCATTTGTAATGGGCTTGCAATGCCCGTTAGCTTTTCCGCTTTGAGAGGGTTTAGCTGATGGTCGCCGCGCAGCACTAAGGCCACTAGGGGCTGTTCATCGCCTTCAACAATGAGTGTTTTCACCGTGTTTTTGCTATCAACTTTTAAAAACTCGGATATTGCCTCGATCGTGCGCATACCCTTGGTCTCTACTCGCGCTTGGTCGAGCATTTCATCGGTCGACATAGCAGGTGCCATGGCTTCGGCCATTTCAATATTGGCGGCATAGTTGCCTTCGGTACTAAAAGCTATTTTATCTTCACCCGAATCGGCTAGCACATGGAACTCCTGAGAGGCACTGCCGCCAATGCTGCCGGTATCAGCTAAGACCGGCCGAAAGTCGAGATCCATTCGACTTAAGATACGGCTGTATGCGTCGTGCATATCTTGATAGGTTGCCTCGAGACTTCTTTGGTCAATGTGAAATGAATAGGCATCTTTCATCAGAAATTCACGGCCTCGAAGTAGGCCAAAACGTGGTCGCGTTTCGTCTCTGAATTTTGTTTGGATTTGATAAAAGCTGACAGGTAGTTGCTTGTGGCTGCGAAGTTCGTTTCTTGCAAGATCAGTGATGACCTCTTCGTGCGTAGGACCGAAACAGAAGTCTCTATCGTGTCTGTCTTTGAACTTGAGTAACAGACCATCGTCGTACTCATCCCATCTGCCTGACTCTTGCCATAGCTCTGCAGGTTGTACGACGGTCATTAAGACTTCTTGCGCGCCGGTTCGATTCATTTCCTCGCGTACAATCTGTTCAACTTTTTGTAATACCCGTAATCCCATGGGTAGCCAATTGTAGATACCAGAGGCGAGTCTGCGGATGAACCCACCCCTTAACAATAACTGATGGCTGGCGACTTCAGCATCAGAGGGAGTTTCTTTCAATGTGGCGACTGTATAGCGTGATGCTCTCATATTTCTTCTTTAAAATAGTGTGGGGTTGATGTTAAACGTTGATCGATTGTACAGGCTTTAGTGGTTGGATATTAACACTGTTGCGTAGCTGTTTTGCCGCCACGTTTTCGTAATTGGGTGCTTTTCTACATGCTGGTTATATGTCGTTGAAACTAATTTCCAGACAAAAAAAAGGCCGCTAATGCGGCCTTTTTTAACAAAAGAAGTGGTTTAAACCAATTCTTTTAGACCTTTTAATGGCAACACTTTAACTTTGGTGCTTGCTGGCTTAGCAGCGATGTCCATGGTCTCGCCCGGGCGGAAAGGATTAGGAACATTCTTTCGAGCTTTAGCAGCAGGCTTCTTAACAGTCTTAATTTTTAGAAGACCAGGTAAAGTAAATTCACCTGCGCCGCCTTTCTTGATATGACGTTCAATCAGGTTAGTTAACTCGTCGAGAACAGCAACAACTTGCTTCTTGCTTAGCTCCGTATTAGTTGCAACTTCGCTTAAAATTGCACTCTTAGTGTACTTGTTTTTAATCGCTGGGAGCTTCTTAGTAGGAGCAGCTTTCTTAGCGGCGGTTTTTTTTGCAGCCTTTTTTGCAGCCATTGGTAATCCTTTTTATAAATCAAAAGTTAAAGTGGACGATTTTGATAAAAATATGTGTCTTAAAACGCCTAGTTTCAAGCGTTTTTGCGCATATCTCTAGTGGTGCTCTTTATACTTTATTGGTTTAGTGCTCGCAAGGGCGTAGCCGTTTTTTTCTAAACTAATTTAATTAGCGGATCATCTTAGTCGGTAAATTTGTGCGTACAAATTTGAAAATGAATGTTTGAGTTAATTGTCACTTCGGATAAAAAATTTGTGTCTCAAAGCGCTAGCGCGATCAATCAGTTCAATTTTTGCGTTTTTTCAGACTTATATCGCCATTCAAATCGATTAAGGTATAATGCGGCGCCGCATTTCTGCGGGAGTTTGCTATGGTTAACCGGGTGAGGAATCCACTGTTATGCCAATCTATGAATACCAATGTGGTGCATGTGACCACAGAATGGAAAAAATCCGAAAATTTTCGGACGAGCCTTTGACTGAATGTCCGAGCTGTCACAAGTCTGAGCTGAAGAAGTTAGTGTCCGCGGCAGCTTTCAGATTAAAAGGTGACGGGTGGTACGAGACTGACTTCAAAACAGGCTCAAAGAAAAACGTATTGCATGGGGCTAATTCGGACTCTAATTCGTCTTCAAGCGATTCAAAATCCGATTCGAGCTCGAAAGGCGATAGTTCGAAAAAGACTGAAACTAAGAGCGCTTCGAAGCCGAGCGAATCTTAAGTTAAAAATAACGGTAGCTTTACACAATGCGGAAAGCCGATTTTGGCGATAGGCTTTAGAAAAATTACCGAACTTGAACGAAAAGCGAACAACAACAGTTAGAAAAAAGGGCGCGCTGGCGTTCATCATTAAATCTCTGAAATAGAGAAAAGGGGTATAAGCAATGCGCAGCCACTACTGTGGTCAATTAAGGGAAACAGATATTGATTCCGAAGTCTCTCTTTGCGGTTGGGTTCATCGTCGTCGTGATCATGGCGGCGTAATATTTTTAGATGTTCGTGATCATGCGGGCATAGTTCAGGTTGTCTTTGATCCAGATACTGTCGAAGCATTTGCGCTTGCGGATCAGGTTCGTAATGAGTTCGTGCTAAATATTAAGGGTAGGGTCCGCGCCCGTGATGCAGCGGTTGTAAATTCGAAAATGGCGACCGGCCAAATTGAAGTGCTTGGTAAAGAATTAGAAATACTCAATGCTTCCGAGACGCCGCCATTCCAGTTGGATGAGCATTCTGAGGCTGGTGAAGATGTGCGCCTTCGTTATCGTTATATCGATTTGCGCAGGCCCGAAATGCAAGATCGGCTTCGGCTGCGCTCAAAGGCATCACACTTTGTTCGACGTTATCTCGAAGAGCGCGATTTTGTTGACATCGAAACTCCGATTCTGACTAAAGCTACACCTGAGGGTGCGCGAGATTATCTCGTGCCGAGTCGAACCCACCCAGGTGAGTTTTTTGCGTTGCCTCAATCGCCTCAGCTCTTTAAACAATTGTTGATGGTGTCGGGATTTGATAAGTACTATCAGATTGCGCGTTGTTTTCGTGATGAAGATCTAAGAGCGGACCGTCAGCCTGAGTTTACGCAGATCGATATCGAAACAACGTTTATGAGTGAGCAAGAAATCATGGCGTTAAGTGAAGACATGATTAGAAAGATGTTCAACGAACTCATCGATGTTGAGTTAGGTGAGTTTCCAACGATGACCTATGCCGATGCAATGCAGTCCTATGGCAGTGACCGACCTGACCTGCGTTTTGATTTGCCGCTGATTGATGTTGCTGATTTGATGCAAGATGTTGAGTTTAAGGTGTTTAGTGCGCCGGCTAATGATGAAGGCTCGCGCGTTGCTGCGCTTCGTTTAGAGCAAGGAGACAGGCTGACTCGAAAAATGATTGATGGCTACACTAAGTTTGTGGGTGTTTACGGTGCTAGAGGATTGGCATACATCAAAGTGAATGATATCGAGGCGGGGATCGAGGGATTACAATCACCTATCTTGAAGTTTTTACCCGATGACGTTGTGCTCGCTATTCTTAAGCGTGTTGGCGCTCAGAACAAAGACATTATTTTCTTTGGCGCGGATAAGACGAATATTGTAAATGACTCGTTGGGAGCACTGCGGTCGAAATTAGCCGAAGATCTCGATCTTTACGACAAGCAATGGGCGCCGGTTTGGATTGTTGATTTTCCTATGTTCGAAGGTGACGGAAAGGGTAACTGGAGTGCTGTGCACCATCCATTTACGCATCCGACGGGCAGTATTGATGACATGTTAGCTAACCCGGGTGCCACGCTGTCTCGCGCCTATGACATGGTAGTTAACGGTCATGAGTTAGGCGGCGGTTCAATTCGTGTCAATAAAACTGAGTTACAGCAAAAAATATTCGAAGTGTTGAATCTGTCTGAGAATGAAATTCAAATGAAGTTTGGTTTCCTATTGGACGCGCTTAAGTACGGTGCACCACCTCATGGTGGTTTAGCGTTTGGTCTTGATCGTATTGTTATGTTGTTAACTGGTACGCAGGCGATTCGGGACGTTATTGCGTTTCCGAAAACCCAGACGGCTGCTTGTTTACTTACTAGCGCACCGAGTGAAATTGATGCTAATCAGCTTAAAGACTTAAGCATCGCTGTGAATAAGCCGACTAAACAAAACTAGACTGTGGAGATGAGCCATGGCAGGCCATAGTAAATGGAGCAATATCAAGCATCGCAAAGCCGGTCAGGATGCGAAGCGTGCGAAGGTATTCACCAAGATCATTCGAGAGCTGCAAATTGCTGCGCGAGATGGCGGCGGTAGCGTCGAAGACAATCCGAGTCTTCGCACGTTAGTCGACAAAGCCAAAGCCGCACAGATGCCGAAAGACACAATGGAGCGCGCGATTGCTCGCGGTGCCGGCGGTGAAGATGGCAACGATTTAACGAGCTTGTCCTATGAAGGTTATGGTCCCGGCGGTGTTGCTTTCTTGGTTGAGACTGTCACGGACAATAAAAATAGAATTGTTGCTGAAGTACGTCATGCATTCGATCGTTCTGGCGGGAATTTAGGCACGACCGGCTCGGTCGCTTATCTTTTCGACAAAAAAGGCCAAATGCTGTTCTCGCCAGAACACGATGAAGACGTCATCCTTGAAGCTGCTCTAGAGGCAGGTGCTGATGACGTTGTGACGGAAGAGGATGGTTCGATTGAAGTTTTCACAACGCCTGAAGAGTTTATGAACGTGAAAGAGGCGCTAATCGCTGCAGGTCACGAACCGGAAAATTCTGAAGTCGGCATGGTTCCTCAAACTTACAGTCCTTTAGATACGGATATGAGTGAGAAGGTGATGCGGTTGATTGATCATCTGGAGGATCTCGATGATGTGCAGAACGTGTACACAAATGCTGAATTCCCAGAAGATTTCGTTCAGGAATAAATTGCGATTTTGCCTATGGTAGACTTTTTTCGATGGCGCGATCATGGCGGTTTCCGAATCTGGCTTACCAATAGGTGCAAAATTACGTTCATAGTAGGCAGTTCATAGTGGACCGTTCGTTGGAGGCGTTTAATAGTAGGCAGTTCCTGAGGGATTAGTCTCAAGAGCTGCAACTCAAACGAGATATAGCTGACGCGCTTAGCTTTCTAGAGGTAGGATGCTAAAGCTATAAAAATAGAGTTACATAAGTAAAGCAGCGGGGGGAAGCATGGCGATCATATTAGGCATAGACCCGGGCTCTCGAATAACCGGCTACGGTGTCATTGAGACAAAAGGGTCAGTGCAAACCTATGTCGATAGTGGCTGTATTAGAACGCAAGATAAAGAAACGCTGGCGGAAAAACTCTTCGAAATCCATAGCGGCGTGGTTGAATTAATTAGCAGATACAAGCCGGTTGAGTTTGCTATTGAAAAGATTTTCATGGCGCGAAGTGCTGAGTCAGCGTTGAAGTTGGGACACGCTCGTGGCGTTGCGTTGTTAGCGGCGGCGAGTAGTGAGCTACCCATCTACGAGTATGAGGCTCGCAAAGTGAAGCAAGCTGTTGTCGGAAAAGGTTCAGCGAGTAAAGATCAAGTTCAGCATATGGTTCAAACGTTACTCAAAATACCGGGTAAGCCTCAATCTGACGCAGCAGATGCGTTGGCAATCGCCATATGCCACATCAACACTCAACAAAATCTTGTGCGAATGACTGGTGCTAATCAGTTCCGTCGCGGTCGATTGGTGAATAACGACTTATGATCGGAAGAATTCGCGGTACGATTATTGAAAAGACGCCCAACATGGTGTTGATTGACGTGGCTGGGGTTGGTTATGAGCTGGAGATACCTCTTTCCACTTTCTACGAACTAGGTCTGCTTGATGAAAATGTTATTCTGCACACGCAGATGGTCGTTCGCGAAGATGCTCAATTGCTATACGGGTTCAAGACCCTGGAGGAGCGGGAAATGTTCCGCTCGTTGGTGAAAGTCAATGGCGTTGGACCTAAGTTGGCGATCACAATATTATCCGGTGTCAGCGCGAGTGACTTTGTGCGTTGTGTTTTGGATGGCGATGTTAAATCTTTGGTTGCGCTGCCCGGTGTTGGTAAGAAAACGGCAGAAAGACTGATCGTCGAAATGAAGGACCGAATGCCAAAAGCAGAGTCATTGACGCTAGGTTCATTGACG
Source organism: Pseudomonadales bacterium (assembly GCA_029251375.1). Lineage (GTDB taxonomy): Bacteria > Pseudomonadota > Gammaproteobacteria > Pseudomonadales > Azotimanducaceae > JAHRVQ01. The sequence goes on from JAQXDL010000049.1 coordinate 420,179, forward strand.
CCTCTTCAAGGTCATTTAGCCGATGCCGAGTCTGCTCTGATTCAATTAGGTTTCAAGCCTCAGGATGCCAGCCGCGCGCTTGCAGCTGTCGACACACCTGATAAATCTGTAGAGGATCTTATTAGGGATGCGCTTAAACAATTGTCATAACGGCGCATGTTAAAGCCCTCCTTTATTCCTTGTGAATATTTGGCGAATGTCTGCTGCGAATTCCAAGTGGTTTTATGTCAAACTGCATCTCAACTTTGATCTATTTGCTACCGTCCACTTAAAACAAGCCAACAAGATGATTGAATCCGACAGTCTCGTGACGCCAGAACCAAAACCCCAAGAATCCACTCAGGATTGGGCTATTCGGCCGAAATCTTTTGCTGAATACGGCGGACAACCTCAGGTGAGTGAACAGATGAATATTTTCATCGACGCAGCACGCAATCGCAACGAATCGCTTGATCATACGCTCATCTTTGGTCCGCCCGGTCTGGGTAAGACAACGCTAGCGAATATCATTGCTTATGAAATGAATGTACAAATTCGTTCAACCTCTGGCCCCGTCATTGAAAAAAAAGGTGATCTCGTTGCAGCACTGACAAGTCTTGAAGAAGGTGATGTGCTGTTTATTGATGAGATTCATCGTTTGTCGCCGGCCGTTGAGGAAGTGCTTTACCCAGCAATGGAAGATCATCAAGTTGATATTATTATTGGCGAGGGGCCTGCTGCTCGTTCCATTAAGCTTGATTTACCTCGGTTTACATTGGTGGGCGCGACGACGCGCAGCGGCCTGTTGACTTCACCACTGCGAGATCGATTCGGCATTGTGCAACGACTCGAGTTTTATTCCGTCGATGACTTATCAAAAATTGTAAAACGTTCAGCCGAGCTTCTTGGTGTTGCAACGGATAGTGATGGTGCCAGGGAAATTGCCAAGCGGGCGCGGGGAACACCAAGAATTGCTAACCGTTTGCTGCGACGTGTTAGAGATTATGCTGAAGTTAAAGGGCAGGGAATTATTGATCAAGACATTGCTGATAAAGCATTGAATCTGTTGAAGGTTGATGTGCATGGTTTTGAACAAATGGATCGTCGCTTACTATTGGCGTTAATTGAAAAGTTTGATGGTGGACCCGTGGGTGTTGACAGCTTAGCGGCAGCGATTAGCGAAGAGAAAGATACCATTGAAGATGTTTATGAACCCTTTCTTATTCAACAAGGCTTTATGATGCGAACGCCGCGTGGTCGAGTTGCGACCCGACATGCGTATCAATATTTTGGTCTTAAACAATTACAAGATGAGTCTGGCGATTGATCCGAATAACCCATTCCGATAGCTCATTCCTAAAACCAAGTCCCATAACGAAGCCATGAATCACCGGCGACCATGACATGAGAGAGTATCTAAATTGACTGAACAGCTTTCTATAATTGATCTAATGCTTAATGCGACCGTGACGGTACAAATCGTCATGGGGATACTGATGTTGGCATCAATGGCATCCTGGGTGATGATTTTTCAGCGGGGTTTTTCTCTGTCTCACATTAAGCGTGACTCGGCCGCGTTTGAAGATGAGTTTTGGTCAGGCAAAGATCTGCGCAAAATTTACCTTGAGCTGGAAGAGCATGAGGGTGAGCTAATCGGTATGGAGCACATCTTTCATCAAGGTTTCAAAGAATTTACGCGGTTGAGACAGCAGAAAGATACTGACGCCGATCGCATCATGCAGAATGTTCAAAGATCCATGCGCGTCGCTATGTCTCGGGAAGAGGAGCGTTTGGAAATGCATCTTGCATTTCTTGCGACGGTAGGTTCAACCAGTCCCTACATAGGCCTGTTCGGTACTGTCTGGGGCATCATGAATTCATTTCGAAGCCTTGCCACCGTGCAACAGGCAAGTTTATCAATCGTTGCACCTGGTATTTCAGAGGCACTTATTGCAACTGCAATGGGGTTGTTTGCAGCGATCCCAGCAGTCATCGCTTATAACCGGTTCTCGGCACAGGTAGAGATAATTATGAATCGTTTTGAAGCATTCACGGACGAGTTTAGCGGTATTCTCTCCCGTGCTATTCACGATTAAGCAGGTCAGACTCGATGGCTAAAGTAAGCAGACGAAGACCGATGGCAGAAATCAATGTTGTACCTTACATTGATGTGATGCTGGTATTGCTCGTGATATTCATGGTTGCTGCACCTATGTTGACCCAAGGTATTGTTGTTGATCTTCCCGAGGCAAGCTCCGGGCCACTGGATATTGATGAGAACGAAGCGACACTCGTTGTTTCGATAAAGGCCGACGGTAGTTATTACATTAACGTTGGCGAAGACGAGCAAGCCGTGCCTCTGATTAAAATCGAAGCGCAAGCTAAAAAGATCATTGCCGCTAATCGAAAAATTAAGGTTTTGGTTGAAGGTGATCGCAATCTTGATTACGGCACAGTGATTAACCTGATGAATATTCTGCAGACTGCAGGAGCTGCATCTGTTGGTTTGATCACTGAGCCGCCACAATAAATAAACTAACAAATCAACAAATTAATCAGCCCATAAATGACTCAAAACGCTGCAAGCATATTGTCACATGAAAGCATTTAGCACCTATAGTTTGCCTATTTTTCTTGCCCTGGTTGTTCATGCCGGTATCGCCGTGTTGGTTATAATGAATTTTGAATCAAAGCAGCTGCCAGCGACGATTGATGTTGAGCCTTATTATATTGAAGCTTCGGTCGTTTCTAAGAACCCTCATACGGTTAAAAAACAGCAGCAAGAACAGCAACGCAAAGCTAAGGCGTCCCGGGATAAGGCGCGTCGATTGGCGAAAAAAGAAAAGGATCGTCAGGACAAGATCAATGCAGACAAGCTAAATGCGGCAAAGATTGAGTCTGAAACATTGGTCGAAAAAGAACTGATAAAAGACACCAACGTCGCACAAAGTTTTCCTGATAATACAAATACACAAGTTGAGGAACTTCGAGAGCAAGAACGAATCAAAATGGAAGAATCGCTTTCTTTGGCAATAATGGATGAGCAGGTTGGTATTCGAGCGGTTACCGATGATGAGAAGGCTATGGCTTTCGTCTCACAGATACAACGCGAGATAATACAAAATTGGTCGAGACCACCGAGTGCGAGAAACGGCATGCAGGCTCTTTTGCGTGTTTATCTCGTTCCTACGGGTGAAGTGGTTAACGTTGTCGTAGAGCAGAGCAGTGGTAATGATGCTTTCGATCGTTCTGCTTTGTTGGCTGTTAGAAAGGCAGAGCGGTTTGTTGTGCCGGCTCAATCACGACAATTTGAAAGAAATTTTCGAGAATTTGAAGTGTTATTTAGACCGGAAGATTTACGTCTCTAACACTGTTTTTGACATATTTGCAGGGCGACGTTGTTGTTTGGGTCAATGCCGTTGTAGATGCCGGGTGTGCTGCTAGTATGCGCGACTAATTTGGAAGTTTTAGGGTGAGTATGAGATTTTGTAAACCTGTATGTGTTTCTTTGCTGGCGTTGTTATGTTCGATGCTGCTACCCATCAATATGGCTGCCGCAGAACTACGCATCGAAGTTACAAAAGGGGTTGATGATGCTGTTCGGGTTGCCGTTGTCCCATTTGCACACAAAAACCGTGGTCGGCTGCCACTGGATGTGACTGAGGTTATCGATTTTGATCTGACCTTGAGCGGTCGATTCGAAACTTTACCTACTTCACAAATGCTCAGCCTGCCGAACGATTCTTCCGAAGTGTTTAGCCGTGATTGGAGGCTGGTTAAGGTTGAATATCTGGTTTTAGGTTATCTGGAATCAAGAGGTGACAAGGTTCAATTGCATTTTGAGCTCTATAACGTGTTTAAACAGTCGGTCGAAGTTAGGCATGTCATCGAAGGTAACCGCGATGAGCTGCGGGATATGGCGCATTACGTTAGTGATATAGTCTACGAGCAACTGACGGGCATTCAAGGTGCTTTCTCAACACAGATTATGTACGTCACAGCGTCAGGGGATGTGAATGTACAAGAATATCGCCTTAACATTGCTGATGCAGATGGCCAAAGGGTTCGGACAATTTTGTCATCAAATGAGCCAATTCTTTCAGCTTCTTGGGCGCCCGACGGTAAAAAGGTTGCGTATGTTTCTTTTGAGCGGGATAGGCGGCCGGCAATTTATATAAAGGATCTGGTGTCCGGTGCTAGACAACAAATTACTGACTATCCCGGCCTCAATAGTGCCCCAGCGTTTTCACCAGATGGAAAGCAGCTTGCAATGGTGCTTTCAAAAGACGGCAGCCCAGATATTTATGTGCTTGATCTGGCGTCGAGAAAACTGCGACGAATAACGCGCCACTATGGCATTGACACAGAGCCTGCCTGGACACCGGACGGTAAATCGATTGTTTTTACGAGTGACCGTGGTGGAAAACCACAGATCTATTTAATGCCTTTAGATAATCTCAAAATTGAAAGATTAACCTTTGAAGGGGATTACAATGCAAAGGCGAGTATGTTGGCCGATGGTAGCGGCCTTATTATGGTGCACCGCAGAGAAGGGGTTTTTCATATAGCCCTGCTTGATCTCAATAGAGGTCGATTAAGGGTGCTGACTGAGACCTCATTGGATGAATCTCCGAGTATCGCGCCAAATGGAAGTATGCTAATTTACGCGACTCAAAAACGTGGAGAGGGTATACTGGCCGCGGTTTCCGTCGATGGAGGGGTTAAGTTCGACTTACCGTCGAGTGAGGGCAATGTCAGAGAGCCTGCTTGGTCACCAATAAAAAGGAAGGTATTTACTCCAATTGAAGGTTAAACAAGCCAATGCAGGCTTGCATTTGGAGAATGAATTGAAAATTAGTGGCGTTTTGTGATGTGGGTACGTGAATTCGCCATCGAAATTGTGTTCTAATTCGAAATTACATGCACATAGGAGCTAATCATGGGAACAACTAAGATACGGAATTTATTGGCAGTGAGCTTAACGGCTCTGCTGCTTGTCGGCTGTGCCAGCGATGAACCTGTCGACGAAACTGATATGGGACCCGATAGCGGTTCGATGACGACTGGTGAAGAAAATATGGCGCCAGCTGAAGAAACTATTGTTCAGCCTCAAAAACCCATGATTGATCCAAGTACGAATCGTATTACGATTTTTGATCTTGGCGACGCAGAGACATTAACGGGTGTTTTCTACTTCGACTTTGATCAGGCAATTGTTAAACGCTCAGGTCATGTAGAACTTGATAAGCACGCATCTGCGCTGATGTCTGAAAGAACACTTCGTGTTCGGTTAGAGGGACATGCAGACGAACGTGGTACTCGTGAATACAACCTAGCATTGGGTGAGCGACGTGCAAACGCAGTTCGCGCATATTTAGTTGCCCAAGGTGTATCAAGATCGCAGATTGAAGTAATCAGCTATGGTGAAGAAAAGCCTCAAGTAATGGGTACTGGCGAAAGCAACTGGGCGAGAAATCGTCGTGTTGAATTCTCATACCGATAGAGGCTCATCCAGAATCTCAACTTGAATGTTAATCTGAATTGAGTGATCCCATGAGTAATATCCGCTCGCGGATTCGAGCGTTACAAGGTGGTGTGATCGGTATGAGTCTACTCATCCTCGCACCATTTTTGTTTGCAGCGAACAATCCTATTGAAGTTTCCTCTCTTGAAGCTCAACCCTCCGACGTTAAACCTTTTCAACCACCTGTTGAGGAGGGGCCAGCGGCGCAGATGAGTGTTGGTGAAAGCCAGTATCAAATGCAGATACTGCAACAGGAAGTTCAGCAGCTGCGAGGTATTGTCGAGGAGTTGTCGCATGCGTTGGACAGCTTGCGTGCGACTCAGGATGATCGTTACCTTGAGCTTGATTCAAGACTTCAAGGGCTCGGCACAGCCGGTGATCAAAATTCAGCGCAAGAACAAGTTGCAGGATCACTCCCGCAAGCCATAAGCTCAGCCGGTAGTGATGAAAAAACGCTTTATGAATCGGCAATCGCGCTGATACAAAGTCGCCAGTACGATTTGGCCATCGAGAAGCTCCAGGCTGTGATTGACCAATACCCTGATGGCAGTCTGACACCGAATGCCTATTATTGGCTTGGTGAGGTCTATGCTGCCAAGCCGACACCCGACTATGAGAATGCTAGGAAAGCGTTAGCTCAGGTAATTACTTATTTCCCGGAGAATCGCAAGGTGCCCGATGCGGCCTTCAAACTGGGGAAAATCTATCACTTGATGGGTGATTGTCAGCGTTCTGTAGAACTGTTGAAGCAGGTGGTTGAATCTCAAAAAGGAAAATCTGTCTCGAAGCTCGCTGAAGCCTATCTTCGAGACAACGTGGGTAATTGCGAATAGTTTTTTAGTTTGCCACCACCACCTGTTCCTGCCTCAAATTGTTGATTTAAGTGAAGTACAAAAGGATCAAGCGCTCTTAGCATGTTGAGTGTCGATAAAAAGCGTGTGATTAATCACAGTAAGTAACCTACCTCAACGAATAGCCGCCTACCAGCTACAGGACCATGACGTGACAACTGTTCGAATCACCGAAATATTTTACTCCTTACAAGGTGAAGCCAAGACGGTTGGTTTACCCACGGCATTTGTGCGTCTGACAGGCTGTCCCTTACGTTGTACATATTGCGATACGGAGTATGCCTTTACCGGCGGTGAGGTGCTTGAAATGCAAGCCGTACTGGATCAAGTGGCAGGCTATCGTCCAAGGTTTGTTACCGTGACCGGAGGAGAGCCATTAGCGCAACCTGGTTGCATCGAGTTATTGGTTCAGCTATGTGATGCAGGCTATCAGGTTTCGCTCGAAACGAGTGGTGCGATAGATATCAGTAAGGTCGACCCTCGCGTGTCGGTGGTGCTTGATTTGAAAACACCTGCTTCCGGTGAGGTTAGTCGTAACCTTTATGAGAATATTCCGCTGCTAAAATCGATTGATCAGGTGAAATTTGTCATTTGCGATCGACAGGATTATGACTGGGCGAGGTTTAAAGTCGCTGAATACAAATTGAACCAGCATGTCTGTGAAGTGCTTTTTTCGGGAAGTCATGAAGGGCTATCCCCTGCAACACTCGCGGATTGGATTATCGAGGATAATCTGCCCGTGCGGATGCAGGTTCAGTTACACAAATATTTGTGGGGAGATAAGCAGGGTGTCTAATAACTCATCTAGCAATATGCCTAAAGACGCATCTAAGGACGGACCAAAAGCGGTTGTTCTGCTCTCAGGCGGATTGGATTCGTCAACAGTTTTAGCTATGGCGATCGCGGAAGGATATACCTGCTATTGCATCAGTTTTGAATATGGACAAAAACAGGTTGCAGAGATCAGCTTTGCGAAACAAATGGCACAGAGATTAGGTGCCAAAGAACACAGAACGGTCAGGGTTGATATTGGTGGTTTTGGTGGCTCCGCACTGACAGATGCCGATATTGATGTGCCCGTTGGTGATGATATACAGGGTATTCCGATTACCTATGTGCCAGCAAGGAACACGGTATTCTTGTCTTATGCATTGGGCTTTGCTGAAGTTTTGGAGGCACATGACATCTTTATTGGGGTCAACGCGGTCGACTATTCGGGCTACCCAGATTGCAGACCTGAGTTCATTGCAGCATTTGAGACCATGGCTAATCTCGCGACCCGTATTGGCGTTGAAGGTAAACCCGTTAAAATCCGCACGCCACTCATTGATTTGCCTAAAGGCGATATTATCAAAGCGGGTATTGAGCTTGGGGTCGACTACAGCAATACCGTCTCCTGTTATCAACTCGATTCCCTCGGCAACGCCTGTGGTGAGTGTGACAGTTGTCAGATTCGAATTGCTGGTTTTGAGCAAGCTGGCGTTCCTGACCCAACACGCTACGTATAATAGGACTACTGCGAATAGTTCGAACGGTACAAAAAGAATGCGAATGAACGGTCTAAGATTGCTGTACAGATTATTCTGCGAGCAGCCCCCTAGATTTCATCAGTGGCTCAATGTTCGGTTCACGACCAACAAAATTCTTATATAAGGTCATCGGTTTTTCCGAACCGCCTTTCTCCAGTATATTCGAGCGGAAAGATTGAGCCGTCTTTTTGTCAAAGATGCCATTTTTTTTGAATTCTTCATAAGCATCGGTCTCGAGTACCTCGGCCCAGATGTATGCATAATAACCTGCTGAATAGCCCCCAGAGAAAATATGTTGGAAATAGCTGCTGCGATAGCGAGGTGCTATTTCGGGTACCAAATTAATGTCCTTGGTTGTTTTGCTTTCAATTTCTGACGCTGAAATTTGATCGTCGACGGTTTGATCATGCCACTTTAAGTCTAGATAAGACGCTGCCAGATATTCAGTGGTTGCGAAGCCTTGGTTGAAGGTTTGGGTCGCAAGAATTTTGTTGATCAGTTCGGTCGGAATAGCTTTGTTGGTTTTATGGTGACGCGCATATTGTTTTAGGACGGTGGGTTCAATCGCCCAATGTTCCATAATTTGAGAAGGTAGCTCAACGAAATCGCGTTTCACTGCCGTGCCACTTAGCGAGCCATAGCTAACCCGGCTGAGTAGTCCATGCAGTCCATGGCCAAATTCGTGGAACAAGGTCCTGACTTCATCAGGACCGAGTAGGCAAGGAGACGCTTTCGGAAAGTTACAGGTGTTGAGAATGATCGGGTATTGCTCTCCATCAAAAGTCTGCTGAACTCTAAGTGCGTTCATCCAGGCACCAGCTTTTTTTGATGATCGCAAAAAGTAGTCTGTGCAGAAGAGGCCAATCAAACTGCCGTCAGCTTCATTTACTTCGAAGGTATCAACGTCCGGATGATAATTAGGAAAGTTATCAATCTTGGTGAACGTGATGCCGTACAGCTGCGTGGCAACGTCAAAGGCTCCTTGTCTTACGCGCGCTAACTCGAAGTAGGGTTTGATTTCTTCAAGATCCAAATCGTATTTTTCTTGGCGAACTTTTTCTGTGTAGTACCACCAATCCCAAGGTTTGAGTTTGAAGTTGCTGCCTTCATTTTGAATGCTCAGTTGTAGTGATTCGATTTCCTTGTGTACCTGAACCTGGGTTGGTGCCCACAATTGATCGAGCAAACTTCTGACATTGTCTGAGGTTGCCGCCATCTGTTCATCAAGGGTAAATTCAGCGTGAGTTTTATAGCCAAGTAATGCTGCGCGCTGGGCTCGCAGGGTGGCTATTTCAACCGCTACATTTTTATTATTTGCATCATTGTCATTATTTGCGCAGTGGGTATAGGCATTCCACATTTTTTCCCTGAGCTCTCGTTGAGTTGAGAATGAGAGAAAAGGTGTGATTGAGGATCTTGAGATGGAGAAAACGTATTTTTCACTGTAGCCACGATTCGTTGCTTCATCTTTTGCTGCGCTGACCACTGACTCTGGTAGACCATCGAGATCAGCAATATCTTCGATGACAAGTTCGAAACTGTTAGTGTCAGACAAGACGTTGTGGCCAAATTGAGTTTGTAATGATGCAAGTTTTTTGTCCAACTCGCTAACAAGATTTGCCTCTGTCGAGTTTAAACTTGCACCACTTCTAAGCATACGTTTATAGAATTGGCCCAACAGTTGCTGCTGTTCCTTCGATAAATTATGCGGTGGATTGTCCATGATCGATTTTACTTTTGTGAACAAGGCTTGATTGGCATAAATGGCACTATTATGAGCCGCAACAAGCGGTGAGAGCGTCGATTGAATTTGTTTTAGTTCATCATTGGTATGTGCATTCGTTAAAATACCGAGTACCGGTGCTACCTTCTTCAGCAAAGCGCCACTGCGCTCAAGTGCTTCGATACAATTTTCAAAGTTAGCTTGCGCTGGGTTCTCAACAATCGCAGTTACTTCGCTTTGTTGTTCTTTAAAGCCTTCTTCGAAAGCGGGTACATAGTGTTCAGGTTTGATTTGCTGAAAAGGGGGGAACTTGTGTGGTGTTTGCCACGTTTGAAGCAGTGGATTTATCATTGTTACGCACCCGAATAGTTGTTCATCATTTTAGCACAGGCTCATCGTGCTAGTGCCACAGAGGGGCTGTTGAATCAGCGGCTTTAGAAATATTCTAAAGACAATATGTTGTTTTAAAATATTGTGTCCTAGAAGCTGGGTTTCGTCGCGTAGGGTGTTAGCTGAAGTTCATGACTCCAGCAGGATTTGTCTTGGCAATGAAGATAATAAAAAGCATCGGCGATACTGGCAGGGTTGATAACGATCTCTGGTCGTTTGATGGCCAGTGGCAGTGCTCTGGTGCCTGGTGAGTCGATAAGTCCATCAACGATAACATTGGCAACATGGACGCCAAACTCCGAGTATTCTTCTGTTAACACTTGTGCCAGCGTCCTCATCATTGTTCGAGGGTAGTAAAGAGACTGGCCCGTCAAACGTTTACGCCCCCGTAATGAGGACGCATTGTTGGTAATTAAGAAGGAACCGCGACCCGCCTCTCGCATGGCTGGTAGAACTTCTTTAGCGACCATAAATGGACCTCGACTGGCAATCTGATTTGCAGTCTCAAACATGTCGAGTGAAATGTATTCGAGTAGCTCTTGATCAGCAGGGAGATCTCGACCCTCAAGGTAGCCAGCATTATAGATAAGTACTTCTGGGTCCCCGTATTGTGCTCGTATGTCAGAGAAAGCTTGTGTGATTGAATCGACCTTAGCGAGGTCCAATTCAACGATAATACCTTCGCCACCGTCTGCTTCCACCGCATGAAGTAACGGCTCAGCATTTTTCTTAAATCGCGTCGTCAGGACAACCCGAAACCCTTGTTTGGCAAATTTAAGTGCTATCGCACCGCCAACGCCCCAGCGAGCGTGGACAGACATATCGCTATCGTCAATTTCGTTGCCATGTGAAAGTAGCGTGTTTCTGCCATCGGACTGCCACTTCGAAGTAGCACCTAGAATAACAGCGATCGGTTTATTGGTTTGGCTCATGCAATATCCTGTGATTTAGCTAACGACTTCGTGTGTGTTTATCCAATCTGGGTTCATCAAAAGCTAGGTTTATCAAAAGCTAAGTTTATCAAAAGCTAAGTTTATCAAAAGATAGGTCTATCAAAATTGATGATCAGTGGTGCTAAATTAACGACCATGTTGCGAAATCTAAATAGCCGCAGATCTAGGAGTTAAGGGCTGAGTAAGTCCTAATCATGATTTCGAGGACGGAATTTTATTGAATGCTACACCCTTGTCGACGCGTAACTCTTCAGGTAAACCAAGAACCCGCTCAGCGATGATATTCCTAAGGATTTGATCTGTTCCGCCTTCAATTCTGACAGCCGGTGAGCGCAAAAGCATGGCCTGTAGCCGAGCCGCGCCATCGGCAATGGTAGGATCAACAATCGCACCACCGAGACCTTGTAGATCCAAGCCAAATTTTGCAATGTCCTGCATCATGCCACCAGCCACAAGCTTGCCGATCGAATTTTCTGGACCAGGTACTTCACCCTTTGACAACGCCGTTAAAGCGCGTGCTGACGTGTTTTTCAACCCGGCACTTTTTGCATACCAATCAGCCAGCTTCGATCGAACTGCTGGGTTATCAATCGCGCGACCTCCGCCGATAGATAGTTCATCGACGAGTGCTCTTATCTCAGGGAAGCCTGTCGCAATGCTGCCGCCAATAGCCAGGCGCTCATTCATTAACGTGGTTAACGATACTTGCCAGCCGCCGCCGACCTCACCCAGTCGTTGCGCATCAGGTATGCGAACATTGTCAAAGTAGACTTCGTTGAAACCACTATCGCCATTGGCCTGTTTAATCGGCCGAATATCGACGCCGGCGGATTTCATATCGAGGAAAAACATTGTCAGTCCTCTGTGCTTAGGTACCTCCGAGTCAGTTCGGGTAATGAGTATGCCGTAGTCACTAATGTGAGCACCGGAGGTCCATATTTTTTGGCCGTTGATGACCCATTCGTCACCATCTTTCTCCGCCCGCGTTTTGAGACCGGCAAGGTCGGAGCCACTGGCGGGTTCCGAAAACAACTGACACCAAACCTCTTCGCCACTGGCTATCTTTGGAATATATCGCTGGTTTTGTTCAGGGCTCGCATAGGCCATCATGGTTGGTGCGCACATACCTTGACCGATAATAAATGTGCCAGAAAGCTTGCTGTATATGCCTTCTTCCTGCGACCAAATGACACCGTCCATTGGTCCAGCGCCACGACCACCAAACTCCTTTGGCCACTGTATGCAGGCCCAGCCAGCATCGGCTTTCTTTTTTTGCCATTTTTTTGCCTCTTTGAGAGGGTCGTATTCACCTGTTCTCGTTGAACCGAAGCCACTGGCGGATAAGCTATCGAATAAGTAGCTTGGTGCTTCTTTGCTAATCCACTCTTTTACTTCCGCACGGAAACTTGCTTCTTCTTTTGTATCACTAAAATCCATTTGTCGTACTCTACGTTAATTATTCCAAGATGATGTGCTTATACTCTGGTGTTGGCTTAAGCTGCATTAGGCAAATTGTTGACCAGCTTGTCTTCCCATGTCGCCAAGCCCCCTAACTGGAGAGTTAGGTAGTTTGATCTTCGATAATAAAGATGGCAGTCAAATTCCCAAGTAAAACCCATACCGCCATGCACCTGTATGTTGTCCCTTGAACAAAGCTGGAATGCTTGGGTCGCCGAGACGCGTGCTGTTGCTGCCGCCAAGGGAAGTTCTTCGGATTCTGTGGCAAGCGCCCAGGCAGCGTAGTAACAGTTAGATTCGGCTAATTTAAGTGCGACATACATATCCGCCATCATATGTTTCAGGCCTTGGAACGAGCCGATCGGCCGGCCGAAGGCGAACCTTTCTTTCGCATACTCTACCGCCATATCGAGCGCGCTTTGAGCACCGCCTATCTGCTCAAAAGCTAACAAAATTGCGGCGCGATCATAAATGCGATTAACGGCCGACCAACCGTCCACTTCATCGCCGAGTATTTCGATCGGTGTTTGCTTAAAGTCGATGGTGGTTGAATTTTTGCTCGGATCAACTGTTTCAATGGGCGTTCGGGTAACACTATCGTGTTGAAGATCGGCGATGCAAAGGGACAGACCGTTACTTTCCGTTGCCCCTGAAGACCTAGCAATAACGATCGCAAAGTCTGCAATACCGCCATCTGGAACAATTAATTTTCGACCAGTCAGTGTGTTGCCTGTTACAGATGTTTGAATCGATGTTTCGGTGACTTCTTCGACTGTTTCGACGACAGCGATCGTACCGATGATTTCACCATTAGCCAGTTTAGGTAGCCATGCCTCCTTTTGTGCCTCGGTACCACAGGCGAGAATAGCTTCGGTGGCGAGATAAACCGAAGAAGAAAAGGGGGTGGGAGTTAGGTGCGCCCCGAGTTGTTCGGCGATAAGACATAACGCGGGATAGCCGACACCAACGCCGCCGTAGGCCTCCGGTATGGCTGTGCCGGTAAGTCCCATGTCCACCAGTCCTTTCCAGACGTCGGCAGAGTAGTGCGTGTTGCCGTCGACCACAGATCGCATGACTTTTGTGTCGCTGTGTTGATCGAGAAATTTAGAAACCTGGTCTCGAATCATCTTTTCGTCTTGGGAGAAATCGAAATTCACGTTTGCGTTTCCTAAATATGAGATGGAAGAAAACTACTGTGTATTGCAAGGTGCGTCAACAGGCACACACGGGGTACCTGAGAGTAGCTGTTTTGGCTGCAAGTATGGTGGATTCATTGCAGATTGGCTCAAAGGGTTTTTTGGATAAATCGGCTAAAACCGCGTTGAGGCAAGTATTGCGTCACGATCGTTTTACTTGGCGTGCATAACTCGATATCTTCGATGCAATACGCTTTTTAAAGAAGTCGATTAATGCAAAAAGAATTTACCAGTGATCAACATCAATTCCGTGAAAGTCTCACGCGTTTTATGCAAGCAAAGTCTACGCCGGATGATGTGCGTGAACAGATGACGACGGAGCAGGGATACGACACCAAGGTCTGGCAACAGCTTTGTTCAGAACTGGGTGTTGCAGGGATTCATATCCCCGAACAGTATGGGGGATTTGGCTTCGGTCATATCGAGCTGGGAATCGTCATGGAAGAAATGGGTAAAAACTTGTTCTGTGGACCCTATTTATCGACATCGGTAATGTCTGCATCTGCCTTGATACATTGCGCATCCGAGGATGCCAAAGAAGCGCTGTTGCCTGATATTGCAATGGGTCAGTCAATAGTGACCCTGGTCATGGATAATCTTGACGCACCGGAACGGGTTGGTTCTAAAATTCAGGAAAATAGCAATTTGATTACCGGCACCGCAAACATTGTTGTAGATGCTGCCGCTGCCGATAGCATGTTGGTGGTCGCGACATCATCCTCCGGGTTAGGGTTGTTTCTTGTAAAAGCAAATGACAGCAACGTAGTGGTGACAAGCCGTGAATCGCTTGATCCCACGCGTAAGCTGTGTGAAGTGACATTCAGTAATGCGAGTGCACAAAAAGTTGGCGATGTTGACTTGGGCACTCTGCAACGAGTTTGGCGTGATTGCAGCGTCGCACTCGCCCACGAAATGATTGGCGGAGCTCAATATCTTTTATCGTCAACTATCGAATACACGAAGTTAAGGGTGCAGTTTGGTCGTCCGATCGGTTCCTTTCAGGCATTAAAACATCGTTGTGCAGATCTATTGATGGAGGTCGAGTTTGCGCGGGCTTCGACATACCATGCGGCGCGACTGTTGGATGCTACGACAACAATAGATGGAGTGGCAGAGACAGAAGTCTACGCACCCCACATGGCGAAGGCGCTCGCAGCGGATACTTATAGCAACGTTGCACGTGCGGCGGTCCAACTGCGAGGCGGCATTGGCTTTACCTGGGAAGATGACACGCATCTTTGGTTTAAGCGTGCAAAAAGCTCCGAGGTATTTTTAGGTACACCCGAGCGCCATAGAGAATGGATGATGCAGTTGATGGAAGGAGAGACCTCTTGATGGACCATAATATTATTAGGCGGGAAGTGACGGATTGGCTTGAGCAAAACTGGTCAGCCGAATTGAGTTTAATCGAGTGGCGAAATCGACTGGTAGACGGTGGTTGGGCTGCGCCAAACTGGCCGGTTGAGAATTTTGGACGTGGCTTTTCTGTTGATGAAACGCAGGTCGTCAGTGACGTTTTTCGTAACAAAGGGGTCGTTTTTGCTTCGCAGGGAGGGCCGCGTAGGCTAGCAGCAGAAACCATTCTTATCCACGGCAACGATGAACAAAAACAGCGATATCTAAGGCAAACACTGACGGGTGAAAATGCTTGGTGTCAGCTCTTTAGCGAACCTGGCAGCGGCTCTGATCTGGCGGGCTCCAGCACAAAAGCTGAAAAGCGCGATGGACGGTGGATCATCAATGGTCAAAAAGTGTGGACCACCAGTGCGCATCACGCGGACTTTGGCATCCTGTTAGCACGTTCAGATTGGGACTTGCCAAAGCATCAAGGGCTTAGCTATTTCTTGATCAACATGCGACAGCCTGGTGTAGAAGTGCGCCCGTTGCGACAGATGAATGGCCACGCTTCGTTCAACGAAGTGTTTATGACCGATGCGGAAGTATCTTTCGATGATTTACTTGATGGTGAAGGTAATGGCTGGGCGGTCGCCGCATCAACGCTGTCGTTTGAACGTCGCGGCTTTGCGCAAGCCAGACAGACCAGTGGCGTCTCAGTAGAGCGGGTTGGCAGGGTTTATGACGAGTATGAAGCGGAACTGGCAATCGACAATGAACCGTATACTTGGTATCCGCAACGCCAAGGTCGAGTTGATCTGGTGTTAGATCGAGCGAAGCAAACCGGCGCGATCGCGTCAGCTTCGACTCGTCAGGAGATTGCCAAGCTATTGTCAATGAAACGGGCATCAGAGCTTGCGGCGGAACAAGCAGAAGCGACAAGGCGTGCGGGTACCAATGAGGTTATCCCGGCGGGTTCTATTGGTAAGTTGGCTGCAAGTGTAATTGCGCGCCAAGCGGCTCATGTACACACGTTAATTTCGGGGTCTGAAGCAATGTTGAGTGGCGAACATTCGGCGGAGAACGGAATGATTGCGGAAACATTGATTTCGGTACCGGCAATATCTATTGCGGGCGGCACAGATGAAATTCAACGCAACATCATTGCGGAGAGGGTGCTAGGTATGCCAAAAGAACAACGTTCTGATACGGGACCTTTTAGAGACATTAAACGTAATATCGATAGCTGATTCAGAGCAAGCAATAGCAACTAACAAGGTAACTGTGTTGCTAGCTTTTTCTTGCTGCAAGATAAAATCGGAACACCAATAAAATCAAATAATAATAAGAAAGCCAAAATGGAAATGATTCCCTCCGACTACCCGCGTGATCATACCGCCATTGTCATGGCTGCTACGGGCAAAACCGTAACTTACGGTGAACTTGAAGATCTATCGAATCAGATTGCGCATTTGTTTCGATCACTAGGTGCGAAACGCGGCGATGTTATCGCGTTGTGCATGGAAAACCATTGGCTGTTCTTACCGGTTTGTTGGGCCGCCTTTAGGTCGGGCTTGTACTTCACTGCCATTAGTTATCGCCTGCAAGCTTCGGAAGTTGAATATATTGTCAATGATTGTGGTGCGAAGGTTTTAATTACTTCTAAGATGTTAGAAGCGAACTTTCGTGCACTCAAGCCAAAACTCGAAAACGCTCCAGTCTGCTTTATGGTCGACGGCGAAAGCGATGCTGCCAGTTCCTTCGAATCGGCTATCAGCAATCAACTGACTTGCCCTATTGATGATGAGTCCTATGGTGAACGGTTACTATATTCTTCAGGTACAACAGGTAACCCGAAAGGCATTAAGAAGCCTTTGCCCGAGTATGAGTTGGGGGCGGAGATCGAAACGGTGATCGCGGCGAATCGTTATGAGTATAACTCTGACACCATCTATCTTTCGCCGGCGCCTCTGTATCATGCGGCGCCGTTAGGATTCAACATGACCCTTACTCGATTTGGCGCCACCACGGTAATCATGGAGCACTTTGATGCGCAAGAATCTTTAAGGCTGATTGAAGCGCACCATATTACACACAGCCAATGGGTGCCTACGATGTTCGTTCGTATGTTAAAACTGCCCGATGATGTGCGACAACAATATGATATGTCCAGTTTGAAATTTGCCGTCCACGCGGCGGCGCCTTGTCCGGTCGATGTTAAAGAGCAGATGATTCAATGGTGGGGGCCTGTGATTTGGGAATACTACGCAGGTACTGAATCAACAGGTCGAACTATCATAGACTCAGTTGAATGGTTAGCGCACAAGGGTTCGGTCGGTCGAGCGGTCGATTGCAGCATACATATAGTGGATGATAACGATGACCCTTTGCCAACCGGTGAGATTGGTGGTGTCTATTTCGAGAGTAAACTTACCTTTGAATATCTGAATGATCCCGTTAAAACAGCTGAAGCAACCTCAAAACAAGGTTGGACTACGCTTGGTGATGTTGGCTATTTAGATGATGAAGGCTATTTGTATTTAACGGACAGGAAGTCTTTCATGATCATTTCCGGCGGTGTGAATATTTATCCGCAAGAAACAGAAAATGCACTTATTTCTCATCCCAAGGTGATGGATGTTGCTGTCTTTGGAGTGCCGGATGCAGACTTTGGTGAAGCAGTTAAAGCCGTTGTGCAGCCTATGAATATGGAAGAAATTGGAGCTGAACTCGAAGCCGAGTTGATTGCCTATTGCCGGTCAAAAATTTCACACATCAAGTGTCCAAAGAGCGTCGATTTTCTTGAGGAGCTGCCGCGTCACCCTACTGGCAAACTCTACAAACGATTGCTCAAGGATCAGTACTGGCAAACGTCAGCTTAGAAGGTCTTTTAAACGAAGGGCTATGTGATAGGATTTTCGAATGGTTGGAGCGCCGCGATCAACAAAAGGTGGTTTTATTGAACCGGTGGTTTAATCAGGAAAAGAGCGGCAACAGCAAGTACGCACCAAAAAGTGCGATGGCAACGATGCTTAGCAAGTCAAACTTAGTAGAACGAATACTCATAGCCCAGGATATTACCTGCGAGCTACAACTCAGTGAAGAAACAATTTCTGCTATTGATATAACCGGTTTTCATATTCAACGGCGTCTCGCCGGCACTATCAATGTTATGTAATCGACAATATAACGGCCAGAGAAGCGGGTAGCACAATTGCCCACAAGCCTACTCCGACGACAAGTACTCGGCCCCTTAATTTTTGCAATGTGTCGCGGCTTATCTCGGCGCCGAGACAGAATAGTGCGATTACCAGCAGCATTGAGCTTGAGAGTTTCGCAATTTCTGGCACGATTTCTGGAAGTGGCAACATTGAACCCGCTAGA
The DNA here is from genome assembly GCA_029251375.1 of Pseudomonadales bacterium. Classification (GTDB taxonomy): domain Bacteria; phylum Pseudomonadota; class Gammaproteobacteria; order Pseudomonadales; family Azotimanducaceae; genus JAHRVQ01. Next base: position 438,501 of record JAQXDL010000049.1, read on the forward strand.
GAGGCTAGAACAAAAAGTATTACAAAGCCCGGAATCCTAATCTTCGCCTGCGGAGATTTCTCCAGCATTGAATAAAGCACCACCAGTGGGATAAGCCAAAGTGTTCGTCCCAGTTTAATTGTGGTGGCGACGGCGGCGGCTTCTTCGCCGTAGATCGCTGCGGTTGCGACCACTGAGGATGTGTCGTGAATCGCCAATGCAGCCCATAGGCCAAACTGCAGCTGTGAGAGCTCAAGCCAGTGACCGATCCAAGGCAAGCAAAATAGGGCAACGGCGTTCAGCAGAAAAACCAAAGCCAAGACAACGCCCGTTTGTTCTGCCGGAGCCTTAATTATCGGCGATAGGGTCGCAATAGCCGTTCCGCCACAAATTGACGTTCCAGCGGCAATCAGGCGAGTTGCCCCTAAGTCACAGCCGAGAAGTCGGCCAAGGCTTAATCCAGCCGCGAGGGTGAATAACGCATAACCGCCGACCAAAAGGGCATAGTCACTGCTCAGTGCGAGCATCTGCCCTGCATCTAGTCTGAGCCCTAGCATCACAATAGCGGCCTGAAGTGCCATTCGGCCGTAGCGCGAAGGCAGTGGAACCGGATTGACGTTCAATATGACCGATATAGCTGCAGCTGTTAACAATGCTAGAGCGGGGTTGCCATACCAGAGCAGTATCGGCAGGGCGATAACGGAAAGAACGTAGGCTGCGACTCGCCGCTTCGCGATCATTAATTGTCCCTTAATAGCTGGCTTCAAGGGCACATGATATAGGGCGGTCACTGATATAACTATTAGTTAATCACTTATAACTAAAATTTTAGTCGAGATTTTGATCTACACAGATTTGGGTGTGACCGCCTGGGTCGCATCGTATTGATAAATGCCTTTCATAATGTGCTGTTGTGATGTCTTCATTGCTCGGTTTCGTAACCAGGCGGCAACACCGGATAGATGAAAGACCTTAGCGTTTCGGCGAGAACCGTTTTGTATTGCCGCGGTCCGCTTTTTCCTGAGTTGTTCATAGTGCTGCAGTGCCTCATCGACACTCGCATCGTGAGATAAGCAGTCAGCAATGACCATCGAATCTTCGATTGCCATGGCCGCGCCTTGTGCCATAAAAGGTAGGGTGGGATGACATGCATCCCCTAACAGTGTCACTCGCTGTTTTGTCCATCGGGCCATTGGTGGTCGATCGTGTAAGGCCCACTTAAATAGTTGGGCCTCGTCAATATTATCGATGAGTTGTTGGATGTTGTCGTGCCAGCCATTGAAGTCTGATTTTAACTCGCTCAAGTTTCCTCGTTCAGTCCAAGACTCGGTTTGCCACCCCTGTTTTTCGACGACGCAAACACAATTGATAAACTCACCGCCTTTTACGTAATAGTGGACAAAATGTTTGTGGGGTCCGAGCCAAGCTGTCGACATTGGCTTGACCATATTCGGCTCTAAACGTTGAGTTGGAACAAGCGCGCGCCAGGCAATGTTGCCGGTAAAATGTGGTTTCTCATGCCCCCACATTGATGCGCGAATTTTTGAGTGAATGCCGTCCGCACCGATCAGCAGGTCACCTGTAAAAGTTTGATCGTTTGTGACGACCGAAACCCCATCATCGTTTTGAGAGAAACGATCAATGTTGGACTCTAAGTGAAGTGTGATGTTTTTCTGTTGGGATGCGGTGTCAACTAATAGACGTAACAGATCGCCGCGGTGAATGTGGTAGTAGGGCGCGCCAAATTGCAACGTTGCGGCATTACCCAATATGGATTCAGACAGTACGTCCGCGGTTTTCCAGTGACGTAGTTGGGTACCCTCAGGTAGAAAGCCGTGCTGTTGTAACGACTCTTGCAAGCCCAGATAGTGCAACACACGGGAACAGTTGGGGCTGAGTTGAATACCCGCGCCGATTTCCTCAAAGCGCTCGGACTGTTCAAACAGGTCAACACGGTGTCCTTTCTTGGCAAGACAAAGCGCCGACGTTAACCCACCAATACCACCACCTGTAATCAAAACATGTTGGTACTTCATAATATTAGTGTTTGTCCGCGTATTCGGTAGAGAGGCTTGTTTCAGCTAAAGTGATAACGACAAGTTTACCGTTTAACCAAGCCGGCAACCATTTTGGCGCGGTAGGCCGCAGTTTTAAAAACACCTGGTTTGTGTAGTCTGGATCGTCAAGCACAACGACCGCGGAGCCGGTTAATGACTCCCCCCTAATGAGCAATTGAACCTGTGTCGGTGCTGAAGCAAATTCACGCCACCATCCACCATCAACGCCGATAAAAACGAGGTTATCTTGCTGTAGGTAATTAACGGGTACAGAACGGCCACTTGGTAGGTCAATAAGCGCCACTAAAGCTGCGCGTCCACCGTTGGGGTTGTTGATAATTTCCTTTATGACCCTCGGATTGGCGATCTGTTCGGCGTAGTACTTTAAACCGACAAAAAGGAGCCCTAGTACAATGATCGTACTCATGATCCAATGGCGTTTTTTCACGATGACTCCTAGATTGCGACTATTATTCAAAAGCGCTTGCTTGCTTCGGGTAGATTCGCTAACAATTTTCATCGACTATTTCTCGATAAACCTATCTTAACTGATCAGTGTATCTTTGTGGTGGTCGCAACGAGACTCAGCAACGATAACAACAGGTTACAACAGCGGGTCACAACAACAGGTCACAACAACAGGTCGACACGACAGCGTGGCATACCAGCCAAATTTAGAAATGCGATCGCTAGGTAATGACCCAGCGAACCGTTGCGGTTTCATCGTTGTTGCTCTGATGTGAGACGGCAAGTGATCTTCTTGTCTGCATAGACTGAAGCGCACCGACCCACAAGTCTTTCCAGCAGTCGAAGACAAGGTCGGATTGGTCTGCAGAAAGGTCACGGGTAATTCTCAAGCCCTGCTGTATCAAAATAATGGAGGCGCTATTGTCATTGATAGTGACGGAATCCCCCATACCTTCAAGCATAGCTTTGAGATAAAACGCCGCATCGTTCAAGTTACCATCCAAGGCCCCCAGGCCAGCTTTCGTTTCTTGAAAGTACTGTAGTCCAATCAGGCGAGCTGCAAGGCTACCTAACAATTTAGTCTGATCCTCACCGATAACCTGTGTGAGTGTGCACAGGCCATTTCTGACATATTCCATGGCATAGTTCCTGTTGGCTTTCTCAAGCCTGGCTTGGCTCCACTGTTCAGCCGGCACAGAGGGTTGAACGTACGCGTCGTATGCGGGTGGTGATTCATTTCGGGCAAAGCTCAGTCTTTCGTTCTCGGCTAGATCGTGATCGAATTCTTTGAAGTAGCCGCAAAAACCAAATTCTCCGGTCATATCCTCTGATACACAAACAAAGCCCAAACGAGGGTTCTTTAATGACACGCCATTGTGCCCATACCAACCTTTTAAAAAGCCTCGACTGACTTCGATCGGCAGGCCGCAGATAGTTGGACCATGGTACATCCAACGTGGATATCGAAATCGCACCCAGGCTTTGGTATTCGAGTCAGGCATATATTCAACACCAACCCCACCAATATTGTTTGACAGGACATGATACTGAGCGCAGGCGACCGCATCAGGCAGGTGTGAAAGCCCGAGTTTTTCAAAGCTAGAGAGGAATTTTTCTTCATGTTGGCGACGGAACAAACGAAACATCCAGTCTCCCATGACCTGTGGGCCCTTGCGGGTGGCAATCATCAGTTGTAAACCAAGGAAGTAAGCATGATGAATGTGCGCCTGAGCTCGGATTTTGTCGATGTCTGTCAAGCAGAGATCCTCTTGTACTTTCCTGTGGGAAAACATTTATGATACGGCTTCGATTTAATTGCAAGGTTTGTGTTTCGTATGACTGATATGTCCTTTGAGGAAGCCGTGAAATCTCGACGATCTGTTCGAGGCTTTCTCGATAAACGTGTGCCGGATGATGTGCTTAAAGACGTGTTTGATATAGCCCGCTGGGCACCGTCAGGTACGAATGTTCAACCGTGGCATACCTGTGTTGCATCAGGTGAAGTCCGAGATCGGATGCGGGCGGAAATGCTGCATCGCGTGAGCAATAAAGAGAAGGTCATTACCGATCACCCCGGTGACGGGAAATTAGGCGAACCCTGGCGTGGCCGTAAGCGAGCCTGTGCGAAAGTATTGTACGATGCCATGGGGATTGAGTGGGAAGACAAGGCGGGCCGAGGTCGAGCAGCGATGCGGAACTTTGAATTGTTTGATGCGCCCCACGCAGCATTTCTCTGTATGAATGAGACCTTTGGTGTGCAATCCGCGGCTGATGTCGGCATGTACGCACAGACGTTAATGCTTGCGATGACGGCACACGGACTTGCATCCTGTGCCCAAGGAACACTAAGAAACTACCCCGACATGGTAAGGCAAGAGTTTGGCCTAGCGCCTGAATTGAAAGTACTGTTCGGTATCAGCTTCGGTTATGAAGACCCGAACGTGCCGGCAAATAATGCGCGTACGATTCGCGCGCCGCTTGAAGAAACCGTTCAGTTTGCAGGCTAGTGACGCAGTAGCTACGATTTTTTAACAATTTTATGAAGGGGATAAGTGTGGATGCACGTAGTGTAGAGGGTGAAATCGCACTCATCGTCGGAGGCGGTCCGGGTATTAGTGCAAGCTGCGCACGGTTGTTCTCAAAACAGGGAATGAGGGTCGCAATCGCAGCGCGTCATCCGGATAAACCCGTATTGAATGAACTGGCAAAATCCGATGATATTTCTCTGTATGCTTGTGACGCATCCGATCCTGCAGCAGTAGAGCAACTCTTTGGCCAAGTTACTGAGGAGCTTGGTACGCCGCGGTTGGTTGTGCACAACATCGATGGTCGTATGCAAGGAATTTTTCGCAAAGGTGTCGTAGAAGTAGAGCCTGATATGGTCAAATCTGTGCTCGAGAATTCTGCCTATAGTGCATTTCTAGTTGCCCGCTCTGCGGCTAAGCTGATGCTTGCGCAAGATCTGCCGGACGGTGACCACCGCGGCACAATATTATTTACTAATGCAAGTGCCTCCCTGAAGGGCTACGCAAATAGCGGTGCTTTTGCGATGGCATGTCATGCCAAGACTGGGCTTGCGCAAAGTATTGGGCGAGAACTTATGCCACAAGGTATTCATATCGCTAACATACCCATTGATGCTGCAATTGGCTGGACTCAGCAAGATGGTTCGCGCCAGCATCGACTAGCGGGGACAGCTGAAAATGACAATATGGCGGATCCAGATCACATTGCGCAGCTGTATTTGCAGTTACATCAACAGCATCGATCAACTTGGGCCTTCGAGGTTGTGTTAAGACCTTGGGTTGAAAATTGGTAATCCTGCAAAATCAATACGCAAGAGAAGCAATACAAACTGTAAAGGAGTTAAAATGAAAGGGATAAATGTTCAACCATCAGGTCAAGCATGTGGCGCCTACATAACCGGCGTTGACCTTTCCAAACCTCTTGATAGCAGCACAATTGTTCAAATCCGTGCTGCATGGATCGAGCATCATGTCGTCGCATTTCCGGATCAACACATCACGGATAATGATCTTGAGCGTATTACGCAGTACTTCGGTAGCCTTGGTGACGAACCATTTTTTGTACCGATTGATGGCAGTGATCATGTTGTTGCATTGACCCGCCGAGCGGATGAGAAAGCACCTGTGTTTGCTGAAGTATGGCACTCCGATTGGAGTTTTCAGGATCAGCCGCCGATTGGTACTTGCCTGTATAGTCTCGTTATTCCTCCGGTTGGTGGCGATACTGGGTTTATCAACCAGGAAAAAGCATTGGCAGATATGCCGGCATCGCTACGCAGTAAACTTGAAGGCCTCAACGCTTTGCATTCGGCGGCCGGTGCCTATGCACCCGAGGGCGCCTATGGCGAAAAAGAAAAAGACTCCGATCGTAGTATGAAGATTTTATTCTCGGAGAGTGCGCGAGACATTCATCCACATCCTTTTATTAAGATACATCCAGAAAGTGGTCGCGAATCTTTGCATGGTTGTCTCGGTTATATCGTCGGTATTGAGGGAATGCCGGAGGAACAAGCGAAAGCATTGTTGTATGAACTTTATGAATGGCAGACCCGAGAAGAATTCCAATATACCCACAAGTGGCAAGAAAACATGTTGGTTATGTGGGATAACAGAAGTGTGTTGCATAAAGCTAATGCGGGCTACGATGGTTACGATCGTGAGTTACACAGGACTACGATATCTGGCAATCCAGACTTGTTTCAAAAAGCGACTTGATTCGTCTTGTTTTGGCTTCTAACTTCAGTGTTCAAAACGATGATGTTCATAGATCTTTGTAAGTAAGCTAATCGCGCCATCATTGCAATGGCGCTAGAAAACGTGGGGCGTAAAAGTGAATTCTGCGGAGCGATTGCTTTGGGCAATGACTTTCAGACGCCACGTTGTAATGTTTCTTTTAGAACGTACTTTTAGACTTTAACGTGCGATCTCACCTAGTGATCTTACCTAGTGATATTACTTTGCCTTAAGGCGATCACGTACAGGTACAACCAACTCGATCAAATCCGCAATAAGCCGTTTGTTCTTTTGTAGCTCAGCGGGGTTGTTGGTCTGGGCCAGCATCTTTGCCGCGCCCATCGGCACGGAAATAGTAAAAATATTCAATAGCTCCAGTGGCACGTCTTGATAGCGTCCGGCCAGTTGACTGGCGGTTACCGCATCGTGAATGCTCTTACGGAAATCTTGCAGTGCATGATCAAGTTCAGGGTTGTCATAGAAGCCGAGATCCGGATGCATGATGGCATTAAAGCTGGCTGGGTTGTCTAGGGCCCAGTGAAGATAGCCTTGCCCCATGGCATTAAGCCTGACCCAAGGGTCATCTGTAATTGGCCCAGCGGCAGTCAGCGTTGCTTCCTTTAGACGAGTGTAACCGTCGGTAGCCATGGCTGTGAGCAGGTGTGTTTTGTTCTTGAAATGCCGGTTTGGTGCGCCATGAGACACGCCCAAATCTCGCGCTAGCCCTCGTAACGACAGTGCTTCAATGCCTTTCGACTGAATGACAACCGCGGCACGATCAAGCAATGCTTGGCGAAGGTCGCCATGATGATAGGGGGAGCCTGACTGTATTGCTTCACTCATAGATTACATACCACGAAGGTCACAACCTTTACGAATTAGTATCGGTCTCAGCTCTCTGAATGCCGCCGGCGTATGCATCAATGGAATGCGTGGATACAGATGGTGGATGACATGATATTGCATGCCTGAAGATCCGATATTACCGAGAAGACTCTTGAAGGCGTTGGTATCCTTGTAACGACCCATTTCGGTGCCTGGGTGATGCGGCTTCCAGCTAAGGTAGTAGGGGATATATATATTGGCGACTTGCATCGGTATCCACCATAGTAATGCTGCCTCAAGTGCGTACCCAGACCACGCCAGTAAGTATAAAATCAGCATATAGCCGACGCGCATAATGATAGCTTCCATCATCACATGCGCCTTGTTGGTTCGAATCAACGCTTCGACGTACCGATCTTCTTGAGCGCCGCTACCGGGTTGCTTACGTAAAATCACCTTCTTAAAAAACTCCACTCGATTCTTCGCATGAACGTCAAAGTCTGGGTCGAGTTCTGGGTCGTTGGCATTATTGTGATGTTCGAAATGGGTATACCGTAGATAGCGAAACGGTGCGACGAAGGGAATCAGTGAAACATGCCCTAACAACTCGTTTAACCATCTTAGTTTATGTCCCTTTCGAGCGATGATGCTGTGCTGTGCATCGTGTGACGGAAGATAGGCTAAGCAGACGTTCAGTACCGCAATTGGAAACGCGATCCACAGGGGCAAAATACCCATGAACACCAATGGCCAAAGTGATAGCCAAATAAATGTATTAGCGAAACCCCAGACGATGATGCCCAAAGGGAATATTTTCATGTACTTCGATGCAATCTTGCGTTCCATGACCTCGAGTTGAGTATCGGTCATGGCATCCCAATTGATATCGGTGCTGTTGTTGTTAGCGTTGGTGCGATCCAAGCTGCTGATAGTCGACGCTACTTCACCCATACCCAACTCCCTCTTAAATGTGCCATCAGACCCAAACAGCCACCGATAACTAAACCGACGGCAATATTTGGAATACCATCAAAGGAAATGTTTAATGCGGTAAGGGATTGTGCAATCAATGGCGCAAGAAAAGCGATTGAGAAAACAATGGGAGAGAAAACTAAACCAATAATTTTACCGATCATTAGCGTTACCTTATTTTTGTCTGCCGGATGAGGGGCGAAACAAAAAGCCCGCTGTCTATCGAAATAACAGCAGGCTTTTTACCCAATAAGAACTATGCTTTCTTACGTCTTACTTTAACGGGTAAACGAGTATAGCCATTTACAAAGGAGGAGAAGGTTCGTTCAGGTTCTTCTTGGATCTCAATTTTTTCAAACCGTGCCAAAATCTCTTCCCACAGGATGCGTAACTGCAATTCAGCAAGTCGGTTACCCATGCAACGGTGAATACCAAAACCGAAAGATAGGTGATTCCTTGAATTGGGACGCTCAATATCCAATTCATCTGCATGGTCGAACATTTCCGGATCGCGATTACCTGAGGCATACCACATGAGTATTTGATCGCCTTTCTTGATCTGCTTCTCGCCAATTTCACAGTCGTTGTTTGCTGTTCTTCGCATATAAGCAAGCGGTGTTTGCCAGCGGATAAGTTCAGCGACCATTTTAGGGATCAGGGCCGGCTTGGCGACTAACTTGTCATACTGTTCAGGGAATTTATTCAGCGCGTATACACTACCCGTCATGCTGTTACGGGTAGTGTCATTGCCACCAACAATCAACAGCAGCAGGTTACCAAGGTAATTCATAGGCGTCAGGTCCTTGGTGTCCTCGCCATGTGCCAACATCGAAACGAGATCGGTGCCGGGGTTCTTTAGACGTTCTTGCCAAAGCCCAGAGAAGTATTCAAGACATTCAAGCAGTTCCCTGCGGCGATCGTCTTCAGATTCGATCAGTCCGCCGGGTTGTGGAATAGCGAAAGTCACATCTGACCAACGTGTCAATTTGCGCCGATCTTCAAAGGGAAAGTCAAACAGAGTGGCGAGCATCATTGTGGTCAGCTCAATAGAGACGGTATCGACCCAGTCGAAGGTTTCGTCTTCCGGCAGAGAATCGAGAACATTACACGTACGTTCTCGAATCAAGGATTCCATTGCCGCAAGGTTAGGTGGGGCTACTGCACTGGTGACCGTTTTGCGCTGCACATCGTGTACAGGTGGATCCTGTGCAATAAAGGTGCTGATGTTTAAGGCGCCTTCCGGTAACTCAGCGTCGACGGGAATACCGAGGGTAATACCGTTAGCGGAACTGAAATTCTGCCAATCGGAGTCGACTCTCTTAATATCCGCATATTTGGTCAATGACCAAAATCTGCCGGCCAGTTCGGTTTCGTTGAAGTGAACGGGGTCCTCTGCTCGAAGCCGTTCAAAGTATTCCTGCCAGCGATGCTCGCTCCATAACCTTGGGTTTACCGGCAGAATATCCTCGATCGGAACGTCATAGGCAGAAGGAATGGGGCCGCGCACTTCAGCGCCCTCAGCACCGGGACGTGCCTGTTCAATTGATGGCTGATCGGATTGAGCTTCACTCATTATATAGTCTCTTGCTGATTCGTAAGGGGTTGTTTTCTCAACGTTAGGTTGTGGCGTGCAAACGAAGTGACGAATACGTTGCTAGGCGATGAAAATCTAACGCTTTAAAATATCTGAGGAGGATATTAATACCTAATGTAGTCGATGTCTACATGGAACTAGGTCCAAATTCTGGACAGCATACTGGCGCCGAACATCGCTGCAATGAGAGAACGTCGCGAACTGCTCCAAAGCGTTGATGTCTATGGTTCTTGGACAGCAATGCGGGTTTGTTTCATGGTAGTCTGGTTTGGTTCAGAGGTGAAAATATAACGATGAGGCAAACACAGTGATGAATGAAATTTATACCTCCCGCTTTCCAGAACTGGGTTTTTATGGACTACCCGGGCACACCCGAACACCGAGGGACATCATTTCGCAAGTCATCGATGCAGAGGAAATGGGCATCGGTAATGTGATGATTTCTGAGCGCGCGGACTATAAAGAAATTGCCGCGATCTGTGGCGCTTGCGCGGCTGTGACAAAATCTATCTATATAGGCACATCGGGCACTAACCTTAATACGCGCCACCCTGTCATTACTGCCTCCATGGGTAGTACGTTGAACAGACTCTCAGAAGGACGTTTTGCGCTCGGTCTAGCCAAGGGGTCGCCGTTGCGCTGGAAATCTTGGGGATTACCTCACCCTACGTACGAACGAGAGGCCGATTTCATCGAGATAATGCGCAAGCTTTGGTCCGGACAATCAATTGCTGACTATGTTGGTCCCCTCGGTGAATTTCATAACATGAGTCTTGCGCCTTATATAGATGAAGACATCCCTCTGCTCTATGTTGGTTTTGGTCCTAAAAGTCTTGAACATGCTGGACGCATTTATGACGGGGCGCACTTACATACCTTTATGAGTGATGAAGCCTTGTCTAATGCTGTTGGCCAAATTCGAGCCGGCGAGACAGCTGCAGGGAGACAGCCAGGTTCTGTGAAGGCGTGGTCAGTGTTTGCAACTGCACACAATGTGTCAGATGAAGTGTATTTAAAATATATCATCGCGCGTCTTGGCACTTACCTGCAGATACCCGGTTACGGCGATATGCTGGTCGAAATTAATGGGTGGAACCCGGAGATACTTAAACAGTTTAGGTCTTCTCAAGCTGTTAAATCCGTAGGCGGGTTGATCGATAGCGTGGCGACAATTCAGCAGTTGGCGGAAATTGAGAAGCTCATTCCTGAGCATTGGCGACCAGCGGCGGTCGGTGATGCTAAGCAATGTGCCAAACGCTGGTTAGATCAATTTGAAGCCGGTGCCGATGGCATTATCATCCACGCGAGTACCCCGCAGGAGTTCGAGCCGGTGCTGGCCGAATACGAAAAAATCCGTCCGGCACATCTGTTTGAAGGTAGAACGAATCGTCCCGGTGCATGACTATACGGTACTTACCGTTGTTAGAATGATTCGTCCCTAGCCAAACATCCAAAATAATTAGTTTATCGTTCGCTGAGTTTGCTCGGCATCAACAAGAGAGTGAGAAATGTCAGAAAAAAATCAACCACTTAGATTTGATGGTCAAGTTGCCCTGGTCACAGGCGCCGGTAGAGGGCTTGGTCGCGAGCATGCGTTGTTACTGGCCTCGCGTGGTTGCAAGGTTGTCGTTAATGATCTTGGTGCTGCTTACGATGGTTTAGGGGAGCCGACAGGCAAGGTCGCTGACGAAGTGGTCTCGGAAATCATTGCTGCGGGCGGGCAAGCCATTGCCAATTACGACTCCGTTGAGGCCGGTCAGACAGTCGTTGATGCGGCCATGTCGGCTTTCGGCCGATTGGATATTGTTGTTAACAATGCCGGCATACTTACGCCGGAGGTTTGGTCAGAGCTGACGCTTGAATCATGGCAACGTACCATCGATATCAATTTGACGGCTGTCTTCTCAATTATGAAGGCGGCTTGGCCGGTCATGGTGGAGCAGCAGTATGGAAGGATTATCATGACAGCGTCGCCTGCGATGTACGGCGCAGGCGTTGCTGCCTATGCTGCGAGTAAAGCGGGGGTAGTCGGCCTGGCTAACTCAATTCAATTTGAAGCAAAAAAACTTAAACTCGATATTAAATGTAATGTGTTAGTACCTTCCGCCAGTACGCGTATGACAACGGATTTTGGCGAAGCAATTAATGAGCGTCGAGTGCAGCAGGGTAAAAAGGCTGTTCGACCAGCGCCCGAGGCTATTTTAGATCGGCTTTCACCTGACAAGGTTTCTGCCATGGTGGTTTGGTTAGCACATTACGATTGCCAGTCGGAAGCAACGATCCATGAGGCTGGCGCAGGTTTTTTCGCTCAATTACATATGGCGAGGTCAGCTCCCTTGTTTGCAACTGAGGTCGAAAAGGTCACGGGTGCACCGATGCCAGAGCATGTTCAAGATGGCCAGGATACCCTGTCAGATTTTGTCGGTGGCGATATGCCGCCTTCAGGCGATGGTTCTATGGGCGGTCCCAGTGCGCTGGAACAGGTCATGAAACATTTAAAGGCCAACGAATAAGATTGTGGCGAGTTGCTAGATCAGCTTTTGGTCTCGAGCTCTTTAGAAAGCTCTTTTTAAATAGCACTTTTTAAATAGCACTGTTTAAACAGCCATCTTTAATTAGAATTAAGTATCGTAATCAGTGCTTGTGCATTCTCAGCTGCTTGTATGCCTAGCGGCGTTAGATAACCGCCGTCCGCAAGCGTCGTAAGATCTTTTTCGTGGAGACGCTTTATGGCGTCAATACGCGCTGGGCTGGCATCATGATGAACTTTTAGGCCTTCAGATACATTGTCCAGTCGGTACATGTTGAGTAGTTCGATTTCTTCAAACAGTTCATCAGGTATATCCATTTTTCGCTCCGCTCACACTTGATGTCCGGTCAGACTAGCACAGATTGCATCCTAAAAATCGAAACTGTTACGTGTGTTTTTTAGCAGCGCTAATTCCTCTGAAATCGGCTTATTAGTACCAAATTATAAGGTAGCAGCTTGCGAATATTCCAAAGCAATACCATTGGCGGCTATTGAAGCTTATTACCGATACCAAAGCCGTGGCCCTTTGGTTTCCGGGTTTAACGCTTCAAAGCGAGCAAGGTGGTAAGTTTGAGATTTGGTTCGATCGAGAATGCGAAGGTCCACCGAATGTTAGCGGTATCGTCACAAAGTATGATCCACCGAATGAGCTTGTCATGGGCTCCATGCGTTATAAGTTAGCGGAAACACCGACCGGTTGCCGATTGGTGTTTACCGATGTGCTCCATTTCTATGGCGTTCGATCCAATCGCGATTTCTCAAACAGTGTTCTTGGCGGTTGGCACATGTATATGGATACATTGGTATTTGCGTTAGACGGATGCGGTCTTAACCCGCAGCGAGGAGCTGATTCGATTATTCAAAGATCGATGTACGCGGCAGAAACTAGGGCTCATCACTAGGCATACCGAATATCAGCTCAACAATGTTTTTGTTTGCTAAGAGGTTATATTTCTCATTACAATCTTTTCAAACTTACTGTAATTTATTGTAACAAATTAGTAACTTTTGTTGTTCAATAAGCACATAATTTAAGGATAGAAGTACGGGATACTTCAGTGATGAAAGTGACGATAAAGTCACTTTAACGGGATTAAAAGTCATTGAAAGGGTGGAACGATAAATGATGAACACCAAACTAAAACTAACCGCTATGCTCGGTTTATTGATGGTCGTGATGACCGGTAGCCTTGCTGCCAAGGAAGAGCCTGGTATCACCGTTTCACCGATGCTTGGTTACACATGGTTTGGCGACGGCGTCGAAGATACGGACCATTGGAGTCTTGGCTTAGGCTATCAATTTGATAGTCCCTGGGCAATTGAGTTGGTTTATGCCGACGCAGAAACAGATTTCGACAAATTGCCGGGTGATATCGATTTTACTCGATGGCATGTTGACGGACTTTACCACTTGAACACATGGGGCGATGTTCGACCTTACCTATCTTTTGGTGTGGGCGAAGGTGATTACGATTTTTCGTCACTCTCTTCGGAAAGTAATACATTGTTTAATGTTGGTGCTGGCTTAAAGTATGCGTTTGCGAAAAACACCGCACTTCGAGCAGATCTCAAATTATTTGAAGGGGACGGTTTTGAGCCGGCTCAAGCAGCTCTTGCTGTCGGTATACATCATGTCTTCGCACGCTCGATTGGCAATACAGTTGCGGCGCCAATGGCAGCGGAACCAATGGACTCCGATAATGACGGTATATATGACGACGTTGATCAATGTCCTGGTACAGCAGCGGGTATTATGGTCGATGGTCTTGGATGTGAGAAAGATGATGACAATGACGGCGTTGTTAACTCAATGGACGAATGCCCTGACACAACAAATATGAATGCGACAGTTGATGCCAAAGGTTGTTATATCCGTCTGATGGAATCTGTTTCGATTGAACTTGATGTCGAGTTTGATTTCGATTCATCGAAGGCACGTGCTGATCATCAGTCAGAAGTAAAACGAGTCTTTGAGTTCATGCAGAAGTATCCAGATACAACTGTGGTCATCGAAGGACATACGGATAGCCGAGGTGATGAAGGCTACAACAAGCGGCTTTCTCAGGATCGTGCAAACACAATTGCAGACATGCTGACTAACGATTTCGGTATTAGTAGTGACAGAGTCACAGCAATCGGTGTTGGTGAGGAACGTCCTCTAGCTTCTAACGATACCGCAGAAGGTCGACAGATAAATCGTCGTGTCATTGGTGTGGTTGAAGCGACAGTTGAGGTAATGGAAATTCGCTAGTAGCCGTACTAGATTGACTGACCTGTGAGTAACAAAAAGGCCCCATAGAAATCCTTCTATGGGGCCTTTTTGTTTCTTGGTCTAAATTTTCTGGTGAAAAGTAAATTTAGGCATACACGAGAATGGGTCGAGCATCGATATGTTGCAAAGTAGTGCGCTGCCCTTGCACTGAAAGAAGAATGAGAAAGTTTTGCATATAACAAATAGAGCAAAAAGCTGGCTGCGAGCCGCGAGAATATAGGCTATGTTTTGATTCGTGTTGGTTCTCTTGACACAAAACTTCTGTAAAAATCGCAAGCGCATTGCTGTTGTTCAGATGGTGCTAGCTGGTACAACCCGATCGAAAAATCACCCATTCTTCTCGACGGTGTCCCATGAAATTGCGACATAACTTGCAGTTGGAGTAGTGTGCCAGCGTATAGGCCAGCATTGGAGGTCCTCTGTAAAAACCAAAAGGCATTTATCAGCTTTGTCATGACTAAAAGGTATCTTTGCACAAACACCCATTTAGTCTTTGTTGCCAGCAGTGTGAGTGAAAACTTCTCAATTGCGGAACGATGGAGATTTGAAGGTCTAGTTTTAAAAAGGGGGGTTGAAGCAAGGATCTGAAAGAGGATGAGGCGGATACATCCCTTTCAGTTGCTGTACAACAAGTCGTCTATGTTAACCGTCTTGCCTGTTGTACATCTTATTGGTGGGCCGTCCGCGACTCGAACGCGGGACCAACTAGTTAAAAGCCAGCTGCTCTACCAACTGAGCTAACGGCCCAATAAGTGAAAGGCGGTATAATACCGATATATTAATAAAACTCAAGGACTAGCAATCGATTCAGGGA
The DNA here is from genome assembly GCA_029251375.1 of Pseudomonadales bacterium. Taxonomy (GTDB): domain Bacteria; phylum Pseudomonadota; class Gammaproteobacteria; order Pseudomonadales; family Azotimanducaceae; genus JAHRVQ01. Next base: position 453,770 of record JAQXDL010000049.1, read on the forward strand.
AGATATTATCAACGATGAGGTGAGTCACATTCTCACCGGTGACTTCTTCAATCGTGGTGATGCCGCCGGGGTTCACAACATTGAATTCAATAACGTAGGGATAGGCCAAATCGAGACCTACAAAATGGGCACCGCGCGCGAGTAGGAATTTGCCAATTTGCTCACAATAGGCCGCCTCTGCCTTTGATAACGAGCAGGCGTCGATACTTGCACCTTGCATGACGTTGGTCCGGTGATCTTTTTGGGCAATCCTTAGGTACTGGCCAACGACTTGTCCTTCGGCGATAAGTACTCGTTTCTCGCCGTGTTGTATTTCTTCAACATAAGGCTGGATTAAGCAGTATTCGTCCGACTCGATGCCGGTCATCGATTCGAGAATGACCCGTGTGTTGCCATCCATGGCGTCGATTAAAAAGATATCTCTTCCTAGGGAACCTGCCGGTGGTTTAGCGATCCATTGACCACCGTGCTTTTCAATGACGTTGAACAGATCATCCGGGTTGTTGGAAGCCCAAGTTTGTGGGTATTTAAAAATGTCGCGATGGCTGGCAAGGAAGTATTTGCTTTTAAAATGCATCAACGCTTCGAGGGAGTTGATAATCTTTGTATGCGATTCAAGACACTGCAACAGCTGGACTTTATCTAAAAAGCTGTGGCGCATGCCCAGCGTTAATACCCAGACAAGATCTGACTGCTCTAAACTAATTGATTTGAAGGCAGCAAAGGGTTCATCTACGACCATCGGTGATTCAAGTGCGTAGCCTTTAGCGACGACATGCGAATCTGCCATGGACAATGTCTCCATCCAGCAAATATCGACGTTGATGCCACGTCGCAGTAATTCATTGCCGATACGACAATAGTTGCCGTCTTCGATGGTTTCACTCGTTGCGACCAACAATACAACACGGGACATAAGAGGCGATAACCTTAAAAAATCAAAGCTTATCATTCCCGCGTTGATTTAGGTCCTCTTCGCTGCGACTTTAACGACAACTTGTTCGTTGCCGCTATTGCCGTCAGTTGACTTGAAAATTTGGCATATGACTATATCAATTAGGCTATACGGGTACAGGATTCAAACCAAAGGGAAACCTAGGTTATACTGGCCTGATTAAATCGCAGGAACACATCCCGGAAAGAACCATGGCAAATATAGCTTTTGATATTCCGTTACACCAAAGTCATACGTTAACAGCGCAAGAAATTGCAGCTTATAGCGATCGTATCAAGTTGCTACTTGAGCGAGAAAACGCCGTTTTAGTAGCGCACTATTACACCGATGATGCTATTCAGGCTTTAGCTGAAGAGACGGGAGGTTGTGTTTCGGATTCACTCGAGATGGCGCGATTTGGCGCTGCATCCGATGCGACGACACTGGTGGTTGCAGGGGTTAAGTTCATGGGAGAGACAGCAAAAATTCTGAGTCCAGATAAACGCGTTCTGATGCCCACCCTTGAAGCGACCTGTTCTTTAGATTTAGGTTGTCCAATTGACCAATTCTCTGCCTTCTGTGACGAGCATCCAGATAGAACAGTGGTGGTTTACGCAAACACATCGGCGGCGGTAAAGGCACGAGCAGATTGGGTTGTTACCTCAAGCATTGCGCTTGAAGTGGCCGAACATCTGATGGATCAAGACAAGAAATTGCTTTGGGCGCCCGATAAATACTTAGGCAGTTATATTCAGAAACAAACCGGTGCAGACATGCTGACGTGGGATGGCTCTTGTATTGTGCATGAAGAGTTCAAGCAGAAAGGTTTGTTAGACCTTATGCATGTTCACCCTGATGCAGCTGTTTTGGTACATCCAGAATCGCCGGACGCAATTGTTGAACTTGCCGATGTGGTCGGTTCTACTTCGCAAATAATTCGAGCCAGTCAAGATTTGCCGAATACAAAGTTTATCGTTGCGACAGACAGCGGTATTTTTTACAAGATGCGACAGTTGTCGCCGGACAAAGAATTTATTGAGGCGCCGACTGCCGGCAACGGCGCAACTTGTCGAAGCTGTGCGCATTGTCCTTGGATGGGTATGAACGTATTGGAAAATCTGGAGCAATGTCTGATTGATGGCAGTAACGAGATCTTGGTTGACGAAGCGTTAGCGAAGAAGGCTTTGGTGCCACTGGAAAGAATGGTTAATTTCGCCAATTCGCACTAGATTTTTGCAAGGCAGGGGTAGCCTATCGTTGCTTTACCTAGCGATCGTAGCTGGAGATAAGTTCGCTGATCTCGTTCATTCGTTCAGTGATACGGGCATTTTCCTGAAAGTTGTCTCTGGCTAATGGTATAGCGAAGCTGAGTTGCTTTAGCGCTTGGTTAAAGTTACCCGTTAACACGAAGTACTCTGCCCGTGCTTGGTGAACCCCGATAATATCACGGTCTAATCCGTAAGCCTCAGCAAGTAGGTACCACACGTCTTGGTCGTTTGGTCTGAGCTTAGCCACTTCTCTGAAAACTTCTGCTGCCTGTGCCGCTTGACGATTCTTCATCAAGACTTCTGCATAGGCCATACTCAGAGGATAGTTGTTAGGGCTGATATTGAGCGCTACTTCCAGCGTGTCTATGGCAACGTCATAACGTTCTGCTCTTGTGTGCAGTTCGGCCTCGGCCAGTACAAAAGCAATTTTGCCAGGGTAGGCGCGACGCAGTTGATCAATGTTCTGCATGGCGTTGTCGAATTCGCCCGAATTTGTTTGGGTTAACGCAAGTCCGTAGAGATTGGCGGCTTGTGTCACTGCATCGCCATTACCGAGCGCTGATCTTCTTCGCACGAGTGAATTGGCATTGTTGTTAGTGGTCATTGTTTGGACGCGGGTTCGCATCAACTGAAAGTCCAAATCCTTTGGGAAAATTTTAGCTGGTAAACGCTCAGTTTGAGCGTAAGAATCGGCGATTCGACTCTTTGTGACAGGGTGCGTCATCATAAACTCAGGAATATCGCGTCCACTGTAGCGATTGGCCCTGTTAAGCCGTTCAAACATTCGCGCCATGGCCCGTGGGTCCATGTCAGATTCTACTAATGTATCAATACCGACTCGGTCAGCTTCGGTTTCTCTGGACCGGCTGTAACGCAGCATTTCAGATTGCGCGACGGACTGCGATGCAGTTAGTGCTGCCAGTCCTGCGTCACCTGCATTGGTCGCCATCAATAGAAGACCTGCCAATAATCCGACCGTTGTCGCCAAGCTTGCCTTTTTGCCCGCCTCGCTGCGTCGAGCAAAGTGACGCTGGCTCACGTGCGCAATTTCATGACCTAAAATCGCAGAGACTTCAGAAACGTCTTCACCATAAAGGAACAAACCTAAATTAACGCCGACGATACCGCCAGGGGCTGCAAAGGCATTAATGGTTTTGTCATTGATGATGACAAGGTCAATGCGTCGGTCTTGCAACTGACTGTTGGAGGCGAGCCGATAAATAAGAAGTTCGAGGTATTCTTGTAGCAAGGGATCGTAGACCAAGGGTGCGCCTGCTCTTAACTGTCTCAGGAAGTGCTGCCCCAGGCTGCGTTCCTGATCAAGAGAAATAATGCCAGAGGTATAATCTCCCAGCGATGGCAGGTTTCGGTCGTTCGCTCCTTGTAGTGACCACGAAGATAGGGCCAAGAGCATCATCAGGAAAAGTTTTAGTCGCATAAGATTAAGATGGGTATACCGCTATAGTCGATACTGTAACGTGAAAGTTTCACAGGAGCCACTCATGGCAGCCCCGCAACCGATGTTGATTAATAGAATGTTCGCTGCTGGTCGAAATGTTTTGCGATCATTGGTCTAGCACCCATGACAAGTTTTGGTCTTCCAGCTGCCTCAGGAGGCATTGTAGTTAATAAGACCGACGTTCTGCGAGTGTGTTCCCCAAACTGAACGAAATAAGCGATATACTGTCGTATGTTTTGTCAGAATTGATATATACGCCATGGAAATTGAAGTAGATGTATTCGTCGATGCGAGCGAGTTGACTTGTCCGTTACCGCTATTGAAGGCGAAACAAGCGCTAAATAAATTAGAGTCCGGTCAGATCGTTCATCTGGTCTGCACCGATTCAGGCTCGGTTAAAGACTTTGATGTCTTCTGCGCACAAAGTGGCCATCACTTGCTAGATGCGAAAAGTAATGATGTTAGTTACGAGTACTGGTTGAAAAAAGCCTGACATGATAGACAAGCAAATCTCAGCTGAAAATTGCGTGAAGACAACTTGAACAGCTCTGCAAATAAAATCAGGAATCGTCGATGTTAAAGGTGCTGCGTAGTTGGGTAGATCGATTTTTATCGGACGAAGAGGCTGTCCTTCTTGCTGCTCTTCTGCTCGCATTTTTTGTCATTATAGTGTCGATGGGCAAAATTCTTGCGCCGCTGCTGACCGGTATTGTCTTGGCTTATGTGATGCAGGGCATCATTAAGTATTTAAAACGAAGTCAAATTTCTGACGTGCTTGCAGTCGCAGTGACTTTTATGCTGTTTCTTGGTGGCTTTATCGGCCTACTTTTCTTCGTTATTCCAAGGGTCTGGCGACAATTGCAGGGACTGTTTCGTGAGTTTCCAACGCTGGTTAGCCAAACTCAGATTACCCTAGACGATTTAACGCAGAAGTACCCGGGTCTCATTTCAGAATCCCAGTTGAAGTCTTGGGTGGACATGTTGAACGCTGAGGTTGGGGTGTTTGGTCAATGGGTTGTGTCGGTATCGATTTCACAGTTACCGCTGGTGGCGACAATATTTGTCTACATGATTCTTGTGCCGATTCTGGTGTTCTTTATTTTGAAGGATCAAGAGAAGTTGCTGCGCTGGATTCAATCGCTGCTACCGAACAATCGGCCTTTGATTAGTGGCATTGCGGACGAACTCAATATTCAGATGTCCAACTATATTCGTGGCAAGGTTGTTGAAATCATTATCGTTGGTAGTGTGACTTATGGTCTGTTTGTATTTTACGGTTTGAACTACGGCGCATTGCTCGCTTTTCTAGTGGGTCTTTCTGTCATCGTTCCCTATTTAGGCATCACCGTGGTCAGTATACCGGTAGTCATCATTGGCTATCTCCAATTTGGTTGGACTGACGGTTTCTTTTATCTCATGTTTTGGTATGGGCTGTTGCAAGCATTGGATGGTTTCGTTCTCGTACCATTAGTGTTTTCAGAAGCTGTAAATTTGCACCCGATTGCGATTATCACCGCCGTTCTCGTGTTCGGCAGTTGGTGGGGTTTATGGGGGGTATTTTTTGCGATTCCATTGGCGACCTTGGTCAAGGTAATCATGACCTCTTGGCCTCAGGTTCTGCATGGACCAGAAAAGGTGACCGAATAGATGCGCTATCGAGGGGTTTTAGGTCAAGCAGTTCAAGCGTCAATATTTTAGGATCATCGGGCCGTTACTGGGTTTATTTGATAACAAGTGCCAAAGGTACTGTTGGGGCGTTCTTTGCTTGTTCTGAGTCGCACGCCTCGTTAAGATTGACGACTTTTGATTTTGAGGCAAAGCCATGATTTCAGGCAGCATCGTTGCGATGGTGACGCCAATGCTCGATGACGGTTCCGTAGATTGGGATCGTCTTGATACGTTGGTCGAATGGCACGTTGAAGAAGGCACTAATGGCTTGGTTCCCGTCGGTACGACCGGCGAGTCTGCAACAGTGAGTGTAAGCGAACATTGTCAGATTGTAAGACGGGTTGTTGATGTCGTCGATGGACGTATTCCTGTGATTGCAGGAACCGGTGCCAATGCAACGAGTGAAGCCATTGAGTTAACCCGAGCGGCTAAGGAAGCGGGCGCGGATGCCTGTTTACTGGTGACACCTTATTACAACAAACCGACTCAAGAAGGTCTGTACCTTCACTACAAAGCTATTGCGGCGGCGGTTGACTTGCCTCAAGTACTTTATAACGTGCCAGGTCGAACAGCTTGCGATATGTTGCCTGAGACGGTCGCGAGGTGTGCTGAAATAGAGCAAGTTTTCGCCATCAAAGAAGCAACCGGCGACATTGAACGAACCAAACAGATTCTTTCGCTTTGTGGCGATAGCATGTTGGTTTATTCCGGTGATGATGAGACCGCTGTTGATCTGATGTTGAACGGTGCTAGTGGTGCAATAAGTGTTACCGCAAATGTGACGCCGAAGCAGTGTGCAGAAATCTGCCGACTCGCTATAAGTGGTGACGGTATAGCGGCGCATAAGCTGAATGAAAAATTAATGCCCCTGCATATGGATTTGTTTTTGGAATCTAATCCCATACCAGTGAAATGGGCGTTGGCAGAAATGGGTAAAATCGGCCATGGTATCCGATTACCTATGACGCAATTGTCCGATGAGCATCACGAACGAGTCCGTCGGGCGATGCGACATGCAGATGTGATTAGTTGATTGATGACTGATGAATCTAATATTGACGAAAACTATATTGGCAAGCCTATGATCGCTTCAACAGAGTGCACCAAAAAAATGACGGGCTTGCATGGCCGTACCGCATGTTCTTTGGTCATAATGATCCTTGCCCTTGCGGGTTGCAGCTGGATTGATAAATACGACCGTCGTGATAAATACCTCGAGGCGGAATCGATTCCACCAACACAAATCCCTCCGGAGTTGGATCCACCACCTTTCGAGGCAGCCTTGCCGATACCGCAGGTCGCGGATGCGAGAGGGCTCGCCGGCAAGAAGTTCGAGATTGGTTTACCGCAAGCTGTTAGCACCAGCTATGGTGTTGAAAAGGTCGTGATTAAAAAATTAGGTGATTCACGCTGGGTATTCCTTGATGCAACGCCCTCAACGGTTTGGCCGAAGATCGTGCGCTTTTTTGCCTCAACAAATATGGATGTCGCCCTAGCAGATCCCCGTCGTGGCGTGCTGGAATCTGAATGGATATCAACCAGGGATGATGGCGCAGAAAAAATTGTTGCGAGTATTGCTGAGCAAGATTTCAATCGAGCGACTATTGCAAATCGATTTCGAGTATCGATCGAGCCCGGTATCCGCTCAGGTAGCAGTGAGGTTTATCTCGAAACACGCCAACTTAGCTTAGGCGCTGGTAGTCTTCCTGAAGATGTAAGTTGGGAAGGTAAGTCTGATGATGTTGAGTTGGAAGCAGCGTTGTTGACCAAATTGGCCTACTACCTAGGCGAGAGCATCAGTGAACCGGTTTTCTCCATCGGTGCAACAGCGTTGCGAGAAGAAAAGGCGCGTCTGATTCCCGATGTTGTCAGCCCCATATTGATCTACAAATTGGAGTTCGAAAGAGCATGGGCAACGGTTGGTTCAGCGTTAAAAAATGCTCGAATTCCAGTTGAGGATTTAGATCGCACCGCACAGATTTATTACATATATTACGATCCATCACGAGTCTTCAAGGAAGAGCCTGGCTTTTTCTCTCGGCTTTTCTCAAAGGAAGAAGACGTACAGGCTTTGGATGATGCACATCGTTACAAAATCTTATTGCAGACTCCAGAGGGTGCAACGGGTGTAACCGACGTCAAAGTGACGATTCAAAATAAGAACGGCAATCCAGCTGATGCATTGCTAGCTGAAGGGCTGCTTCGCGTCATCAAAGAGTCGTCAACTTAGCCGATGCGGTTTGCTTCACTTGGTAGCGGTAGTCAAGGAAATGGAACGCTGATTGATGACGGTGAAACCTGCGTCTTAGTCGATCTTGGTTTTACGGTTAAAGAAGCGGAGCGCCGTCTTGAACGTTTAGACAAGACGCCTGCCGATATCGATGCCATATTAGTGACGCACGAACACGGCGATCACGTCAGCGGTGTCGCACCCTTTGCTCGAAAGCACAAACGCCCGGTCTACTTGACGCCCGGTACCTACATTGAGCGAAAAATGGGTGTGGTGCCGAATATGAAGCAGATTAATTGCCACAAGCCTTTTCGAATTGGAACACTCGGTATCGAGCCTGTGGCTGTACCCCATGACGCGCAAGAGCCTTGTCAATATGTCGTTTCATCAAACGGGTTCAAAGTAGGGGTACTAACCGACCTAGGTCATATTACCGCTTACGTTGTTCAGCAATATGCGGATTGTCATGGTTTGTTGTTGGAATGCAATCATGACATGCAAATGCTTGAGCAGGGGCCCTATCCATATCCATTAAAACAGCGCGTTGGCGGGGATCATGGTCATCTAAATAACAATCAGGCAGCTGAGCTATTGCAGAAGATCAATCTAGACGGGCTCAGGCATCTTGTTATGTCGCATATCAGCGAAAAGAACAACTCGCCAGAGTTGGCTGAAAAAGCCCTGCTAGGGGTTTTAGAGCAATGGACCGGGACTTTGTATACCGCGGATCAAGAGTTAGGCTTCGATTGGATCGACCTCACGGGATAGAGCCCGCCGAGTTGTTTTTATCGTAGGTGGGATAGCGCGGGTTTGAGACTGAGGTCGCAGCGATAGGTGACCGTGTTTTGCTAAAAAAGATGATCTCTGTGTTGACCACTGTTTGGATATACAGTAGTGTATGTCTATCCAGTGAGGAGGTGCTCGACCATGAAAATCACACACATCAAATCAAGTGGTTACTATTCTGACAGCGAAAATGACGGCATTTGGTTATTGAGTAAAGGTAATAAAGTACTTTACCGGGGCAAGATAAGTCCTTGGCAGTCACCTCGGGTTGTTGCCGCAGCACTTCGAATGGAAGGTAAGCAAATGTTGAGGGTTGTTGCTTAGTTCTCCTTTATCCAAAAATTTGAGGCCTAAGCCTGAATGCTAGCGCTTTGAGTGCTAGTAATTTGAGTTCTAGAGCTTTTAGTCCTAGAGTTTTTAGGTCCAATGCTCTCAGTTTCAATGCTCTCAGTTTCAATGCGCTTAGTTGCAAAGCTCTTAGTTTCAGTGCTTAGAGTTTCAGTCCCTTGCAATTCAGAGCTTTGTAACAAGGATCTTTTAATAAAGAGATTTGTAACAAGGATTTTTAATAAAGAGCTTTTTATTAAGGAGCATCTGACGCAAGGGCTGCTAATTTAAATAAGACGTCTAAAAGTGCATTTCATGCAGGCCCAAATTACGTAAGTGCGGCTTATGTCATTGCAGCGACTAAGCAAGGATTATGCAAAGATTATGCAGCCCGAATGCAGCCCTAACAAATCCAATAATGGTTTTTGTCATCAGTACTTCTAGACGGCAACGGCCACAAGCTGAAGCTAAACACAAGTACACCTCTTAACTCTAAAAATGGAAGCGTACGCAAGAGATTTATCGATGATCAAGTAGGTTATGTCTTTTGACCTGCACTAATGCAAATTCGCTGTTAAAAAGGTAGTCTACTGCTCAAATTTTCAACCCATGGGTTAGGAATAACTTAGATGAGTGTCAATCCCAATATTATTGATGTAACAGTGCAGAACTTTCAGTCAGAAGTGCTGGAGGCATCCCAGCAAAAACCGGTTTTGCTGGAGTTTTATGCTGAGGGTGCCGAACAGAGTGCTGCTTTGACCGTTACGCTTCGAAAGTTGGCCGATGAATATCAAGGCAAGTTCTTGCTGGCACGTGTCGACGTCCAACAGAACTCTCAAATCGTGCAGCAATTAGGTGTCAGAACACTGCCTACGATTAAGGTGATTTTTCAGGGGCAAATGGCCCACGAAATGGAAGGTCAACAGGAAGAGGTTCAGCTCAGAGAGATGCTTGATCAACTCACCATGAGCCCGATTGAACAAATTCGAGCGCAAATTACCATGTTGGTAAGTCAGGGTGATAGATCGGCTGCGATCGAAATGTTGCAGCAGGCAATTGCAGGCGAGCCCGCTAACTATGGATTACACGTTGAGCTGTCAGATTTGCTCATCATGGAGTCTAGAGCGGACGAAGCACGCCAGATTCTTGCTGGGCTGCCACCGGAAACAGAAGGTATTGCTAAACCTCAGAATAGACTCAAATTTATTGATAGAGCAGCCGAACTACCTGAGCTTGAGGATCTGCAAAGCAAGGTGTCGGAACAGGATTTGCAGAGTCAATATGACTTGGCGATTAGATTGATTGTAGATGATCAAATCGAAGCGGCGTTAGAAGCCCTGCTTGTGGTGCTCAAGAAAGACAAAGAATTTGAAGATCAAATAGCGCGCAAAACGATGATAGAAGTCTTTGAGTTGTTGGGTAAAGGTGACCCGACAGCAACGGCTTACCGAAGGAAAATGTTCGCCTTCCTACACTAGTACATCGATCGGCAAAAGCCGCAGCAGTCGTTCTTCTTTAGCGTCAAAGACAATGTAAAGGCTGTCGAGTAAACTCGCGTTAGCCAAAATCGTGAGCAGTGGAATATGGTTTCTCTCGAACTTATCGGCGTTTTTTTAGTCGGCAGTACAATTTCAGGCCTGCTTGTCTGGTTTTTAACGCGTCGTAGCCATTTGTTCAAACTCGCATCTGAAGCAGAGCTGTTCCAACGCAAAATTGAGCATTCGCAGCAGCTGCACCAAGCTGCAATGGATGCAAAGCTCAATGAAATTGAAAGTCTGAATGCGCATTTTCAAGCACAGACTCTGCGTTTGGCTGACACAGAAGATGCCCTTCAGCTAGCCTTGCTGAGTGAAGTCGAGTTGAAGACGTCGATTGGCGCCCAAGAAAAGCAGCACGAAGAAAAAATCCATCTGCTGGAGCAAGCAAGGTTACAGCTCGGCAATGAGTTTAAGACACTTGCGGCAGACATCTTTGAGGCCAAGCAGAAAACCTTCAAAGAGCAAAGCCAGACTCAACTCGACGGTGTTTTAAAACCTCTCGGCCAGAAGATTAAGGATTTTGAGAAGCGGGTTGAAGATCACTACAACAACGAAAGTAAAGAACGCTTTTCACTGGTAAGAGAAGTGAAAAGTCTACAGGAACTCAACGCTCGCATTAGTAAAGATGCAATTAATCTGACCAATGCGCTTAAAGGCGAAAGTAAGACTCAGGGAACCTGGGGAGAAATCATCCTCGAGCGGGTACTCGAAAAATCGGGACTAGTGAAAGGCAGGGAATATGAGATTCAAGTTAACTTAAAAGCCGAAACGGGTCGCCGCTTTCAGCCCGATGTTGTTGTTCACCTTCCAGAAGAGAAGGATGTTGTCATAGACGCAAAGGTCTCTCTAACAGCCTATGAGCGTTTTTGTTCGACTGATGATAGTGCTGAGCAGGATTTGAGCCTGAAGCAGCACATCCAATCTGTGCGGCAGCACATCAAAACTTTAGGCGACAAGGATTATCAGAATCTTGAAGGTGTGCGCACGCTCGATTTTGTGCTGCTATTTATACCGGTCGAGGCGGCTTTCTCACTTGCCGTGCAACAAGATGGTGATTTGTTTGCCTCAGCGTTTGAACAAAATATTGTTCTTGTCGCGCCTTCTACTCTGTTGGCCACACTTCGAACGATTCAAAATATATGGCGCTATGAGCAGCAAAACAAAAATGCACAGGAGATCGCCGAAAAGGCCGGCGCCCTATACGACAAGTTCGTTAATTTTGTTACCGACCTAGAGGACATAGGTGGTCGGCTAAATTCAGTTCAAGGCGCTTACGATAAAGCCCATAAGAAACTCACTTCTGGTACGGGTAACCTAATTCGTCGAGCCGAGGGCGTGCGTGAGCTTGGAGCCAAGGTAAGTAAATCGTTGCCGAAGCATCTTGCTGAAACACCTAACGAAAACACGTCAAAAGAACGTCCAGAAATACCTAAGAAATAGTTCTTATACAGCAAAAGATTATTCTCTTGACTCCTGAAAGGCTCGGCAAATCGGGGCTTTTAGATGGTATCTGCTCACATAGCCCTGTTCTATATCGCGGTTTGTTCACAACCTGACCCAAGTTTAAGATTAAGTTAACATCGACCACTAGATGATTTGTAACTGTAAGTAAGCATTGTAAGCGTATGATATATAACAATATATTACGTATGGTTAAAAATTGACCAATACCTGTTTTGGCAAGATTTGCCTATACATCAGCTAAAACTGAATTTTACCCCCAAAGTTATCCACAGATTTTGTGGACAAACTTGGATGGTTTTTGAAATGCCTAGATTGCTGACGTCGCAAAGGCACTTATGCAAGTCGCGACTAAAGATATCGACCCTGCCGGTAGAGTTTAGTAGTGTTCGATCCATAATAATAAACTGAAGTTCGGAGTTCACACTTTGTCTGATAACGCGTCTAATAAAACGTCTGAAAAAGTACCTGAAAAATCAGCTGACACCAGCAATCAATATTGGCAGGCGAATTTACGCCTAATGTATGTGTTGCTAGCGATATGGTTCTTCGTATCGTTCGTGTGCGGCATACTTATCGTTGATTACCTTGATCAATTTCGATTCTTTGGTTTCAAACTTGGCTTCTGGTTTTCACATCAAGGTTCGATATTATTTTTCATTTTGCTCATCTTTATTTATACCTGGCGTATGAATTTGCTCGATAAGCGCTATGGCGTGGATGAGGGCGAATAGACATGGATATTAGTGCAACCCATTTAACCTACATTTTTGTTGGCCTGTCTTTCAGTTTGTACATCGGTATCGCGATCTGGAGCCGCTCGACCTCAACCAGTGAGTTTTATGTTGCCGGTGGGCATGTGCATCCAATTGCCAACGGCGCTGCGACAGCTGCCGATTGGATGTCTGCTGCTTCTTTCCTCTCGATGGCCGGCATCATTGCCTTCGAAGGTGCTGCTGGGGCTCGATACCTCATGGGTTGGACCGGTGGTTATGTGTTACTGGCCCTGTGTCTTGCGCCCTATCTTAGAAAGTTCGCCAAATTCACTGTGCCGGATTTTGTTGGAGAGCGTTACTACTCGCAAGCGGCTCGTTTGGTCGCCGTGGTCTGCGTGATCTTTATTTCCTTCACCTACGTGTCCGGGCAGATGCGCGGCGTTGGACTGGTTTTCTCTCGATTTCTTGAAGTTGATATCAACACCGGTGTAATAGTGGGTATGACGATTGTATTTTTTTATGCCGTTATGGGCGGTATGAAGGGCATTACCTACACTCAAGTGGCGCAATACTGTGTGTTGATCTTTGCCTATCTAGTACCGGCGATATTCATGTCTTTAATGCTTACCAACAATCCATTTCCGATGTTTGGACTTGGCAGCACTATGGTTGGTGAAGAGGTTTACCTGCTTGATAAACTTGATGGATTGACCACGGAGCTCGGCATGAGCGCATTTACGGACACAAACAAATCAACCATTGATATGTTTTTTATTACTGCCGCGTTGATGGCCGGTACGGCCGGCTTACCGCACGTTATTGTGCGTTTTTTTACTGTACCCAAAGTCAGAGACGCCAGAATCTCTGCGGGCTACGCACTGATATTTATCTCGCTTTTGTACCTTACAGCGCCAGCGGTGGCTGCTTTTGCAAGAATCAATATTATCAACAGTGTTGATGGAATGACCTATGTCGACGCGCCAGAGTGGTTTACCAAGTGGGAAACATCAGGTTTGCTAGCATGGCTCGATAAGAATAACGACGGTGTCGTGCAGTACCGAGGCGGCAATGCACTGCAGCCGACAAAGCCGGCTTTCGGTCCAGGTCGTGAAGATCTCGGTCAACGAGCTTTAGAGAATCTGCCGACAGCCAACGAAAATGAGCTCTATATCGATCGGGATATCATCGTACTTGCCCATCCGGAAATTGCTCAGCTGCCAAATTGGGTAATTGCATTGGTCGCTGCAGGCGGACTAGCGGCGGCGCTCTCAACTGCCGCTGGGCTTTTATTAGTGATTTCAACCGCTATATCTCACGACTTACTAAAGAAGACCTTCAGACCAAATATCACCGAGCGTCAGGAATTGTTATATGCCCGTTTAGCCGCCGCGGTGGCAATTGGCATTGCTGGCCTGTTTGGTATCTATCCGCCAGGTTTTGTTGCCGAGGTCGTCGCGTTTGCTTTTGGTTTGGCGGCAGCCAGTTTTTTCCCTGTCATCCTATTAGGTATTTTCTCTAAACGCATGAACAAGGAAGCGGCAATCGCAGGCATGCTCACGGGGCTGATTTTTACCTTCAGCTACATCGTCTATTTCAAGTTTATTAGCCCTGGCTCGAATAACCCAGAGCATTGGTGGTTTGGCATATCACCCGAAGGCATAGGAACCCTGGGTATGATTTTCAATTTTGTTGTGTCATTTGTCGTTATGTCGGTGACGCCGCCGCCACCGCAAGCGGTTCAGGATTTGATTGAAAATATACGGGTGCCGAAATAAAAGCTCAGTTGCAAAGTCAAATATGCATGTAAACAGTTAGCCCTTATCGGCAAACCTGTTAAAAGGGGGCGTATCAAACTTATAGGGAGTAACCCAAGATGGCCACTGCTGAAACATTGTTGGCGCGATACAAAGATGATGGTGTGCAACGAGTGAAGCTCGGTGTAACCGACATAGATGGCGTTCTGCGAGGCAAATATATCAGTCTTGATAAGTTCGCCTCGATCGCAACTCAGACATCAGGTTTCTGCGATTGTGTGCTTGGCTGGGACATAGAGGACCAGCTCTATGACAATGCGAAGTTCACCGGTTGGCATACAGCATTTCCCGATGCCCTTTATCGATTGGACTTAAGTTCTGAGCGACGGCTTGCGGAGGAGGACGGCGTGCCTTACTTCATCGGGGAGTTTGTTGCTGCTGACGGAACCAGTCTGCATAGCATCTGCCCTCGCAGTCGGTTTAGAAATCTGTTGGCTAAAGCTGATGCAATGGGGTTCTCCGCAAAGATGTCATTTGAATATGAATTCTTTGTCTTTAATGAAACACCCCACAGCGTTCGTGAAAAAAATTACCAAGACCTTGAGCCATTGTCGCCAGGTAACTTCGGTTATTCAGTGCTTCGAACGAACACTCACTCGGATCTCTTCAACGGTCTAATGGACTTTTGCATCGAGCATGATTTTCCCCTTGAAGCGTTGCACTGCGAAACGGGTCCGGGCGTTTGGGAAGGCGCCATCGCGGTTGATGAGGCACTAGCCGCGGCGGACAAAGCCGTACTATTCAAAACATTCACAAAAGCTTGGTTTCAAAAACGTGAATTGATAGCGACTTTTATGGCGAAGTGGTCGATGGACTATCCCGGCCAAAGTGGTCATTGCCATCAATCATTATTCGACAAGTCGACAGGTCAGTCGGTCTTCTATGATAAAAATGATGCGCAGGGTATGAGTCGTATTCAGAAACAGTACGTCGCCGGATTACAAAAATACCTTCGGCCTCTATTGGCGATTACGTCACCGACGATTAATAGCTACACTCGACTGGTCAAAGGCGCGTGGGCCCCGACAGCCTCGACCTGGGGCGTTGAAAACAGGACGACCGCGCTGCGCGTGATCCCCGGTTCAGACAAGTCTCAACGGGTTGAGTTCCGCATTGGTTCAGCAGATGCTAACCCCTATCTGGTTGCTGCTGCGACTTTAGGTGCTGGTTTGCTTGGTATAGAACAAGAGCTTGAGTTAGGTGATCCCGTTGTCGGCAATGCCTATGACATTCAGGATAGTTTGCCAGTTGAATGCCAGTTGCCGACCAACCTGCGAGATGCGGCGAGACTATTAGATGCCTCTGAAGCTGGCAGGGAAATTTTTGGTGATGCTTTTGTTGAACACTTTGTTGCTAGTCGAGAATGGGAAGTACGAGAATACGAGCGGCATGTGAATGATTGGCAGTTGAAACGATATTTCGAGATTATATAGAATCGCGTCGCGTAGTTACCTTTACTAAACTTAGTAGCGCGATACGACAACACAAGAATGAAAAGAGAAATACATAGTGACACTTAAAATTGGCATTCTTCAAACTGATTCTGTACTGGATCAGTTTCAGCCAGAGTTCGGTAATTATCCCGAAATGTTTACCAACATGTTGCTGCAAGCAAGCGATGGGGAAGCTGAAATTATCAATTATGATGTTGAGCACTTTCACTATCCGGTGGATATTGATGAGTGTGATGCCTATGTGATGACTGGCAGCAAAATGAGTGTCTATGACGATGAGCCATGGATCCATGAGTTACGCCGATACATTGTTAAGTTACATGAGGCGGAAAAGAAGCTGGTTGGGATTTGTTTTGGACATCAGCTGATTGCGTTAGCACTTGGTGGAAAGACTGAGCCGGCTAAAGTTGGTTGGCGTGTCGGTGTTCAGAGCTGTGAGATTTTGGTCAATAAAGATTATATGCAGCCACCGCTGGGTCAGTTGGCAACGATTGCTAGCCATAAAGATCAAGTGACATCGTTACCTTCGAATGCCGAATTAATCGCAAGCTATGATGCGTGCCCAAATTCAATGTTTCAGATTGGAAATCACATATTTGCTTATCAAGGTCATCCAGAGTTCAGTAAACCCTACTCAAATGCTTTGATGGACTTTCGTCGTGAGATTCTCGGAGAGACGACTTATAACGAAGGCGTTGAGAGCCTCACGAAAGAGATTCACAGCACTATCCTGAGCCGCTGGATTATTAATTTTATAGACAGTTAAGCTGCGTCACTTGGTGAGGAGACATTTTCTGTCCGCTTAGTTTGCGCGCCTTCTCAAGGCTATCATGATTAGCGCGGCTATTTTTCTTCCTCAACGTGCACAATATTTAGCACAGATTGATTTTGAGATCTGTCAGCTATGGCTATAATGGGCCGCTATTAATTCACCCAATTTTCCAGGCGTGATATCCACCGTTAATTATATAGATCCACCAATAATGCAAGGCTATACATGAGCGCCATACCGCGACTTCAAGCAATTCGCAATAACAAAATATTTGAAACCTTCATCATCATAATCATCGTCACCTCCGCGATGTTGGTTGGGGCAAAGACCTATGATTTACCTCCATCGATGCTTGAAATTCTGCGGGTTCTGGATTGGGTCGTCACGCTTATCTTTCTTTTTGAGATCGGTATTCGATTTGCTGCGGAAGAAAAAAAAGCGAATTTTTTTCGCAGTGCATGGAATATCTTCGATACATTGATTGTCGTTGTTAGCCTGATTCCGATTGAAGATACCGAGATGGTATTGGTTGCCAGGCTAGTGCGGGTTTTTCGCGTCATGCGAATGATCAGTTTTATTCCTGAATTGCGTTTGCTACTCAACTCTTTGTTGATCGCGCTGCCGAGACTTGGCTACGTGATGTTGTTGATGTTCATCATCTTTTATATCTACGCGGCCGTTGGGAGTTTGTTTTTTGAAAACATAAACAGTTTTCTTTGGGGGGATATTGCTCGCGCAATGCTAACGCTTTTCAGGGTTATGACATTCGAAGACTGGACCGATGTGATGTACGAGGTGATGGAGGTGTACGCTTGGAGTTGGGTTTACTTTGTTTCGTTCATTTTTCTTACCGCCTTCGCTTTTTTAAACATGGTGATCGGCATTGTGGTGAATGTTCTTGAGGAAGAGCATCAGCGCGAAGTTGAAAATGATCCGAATCAGGTATCACTGTCCGACTTGAAAGTTGAAATCGAATCCCTGAAGCGTCTAATAGAAGAACAGCATAAGTAAAATTTTAAAGACCAGCGTTTATTGTCAGTTTATTTTATGGCGGCTATTGGTGATCAGGCCATAGCCATGCAGCGCCGCGCACCCCACTTGAATCACCATAACGCGCTTTGACGAATCGAGTGTTAACAGTGTCAGCGAAGATATAGCGACTCAGGTAATCGGGTACACGTTCATAAATTTCATCGACGTTCGACATGCCGCCACCAAATACAACAACCCCTGGATCAAGTACGTTGATGACATTTGAAAGGGCAAGCGCAAGTAGGTTGCAGTATTGCTCAAGGCATTCAGCCGCGAATTCATTTCCACTGCGTGCCAAAGCGACAATTTCAACCGGTGACGCCGTCGTTTGTTGCATTGTAGAGTCACCCGACAGGTTTCTTTCTTGCAGCAACTGCTCGAAGCTGCGTTGAAATGAAGGTCCGGCTAGCCATGTTTCAACGCAATCGGCTTTGCCACAGAAGCAGGCTCTGCCGCGATTAAGTTTGAAGCCTTCAAGTCGATCAGATGGAAGCGCATTGTGACCCCATTCGCCGCTAATTGCGTTTACACCTTGAAGTAGGTTTTTGTTCACAACAATACCGCCACCAACACCTGTGCCAAGGATCACGCCAAAGACCACGCTCTCGGAGGTTGCATGGCCATCGGAAGCTTCAGAGAGAGTGAAACAATCAGCATCGTTTGCAATCCTTACCTGTCTTGCAGTCCGTTTTGCTAAGTCCTGTTGCAGTGCACGGCCGTTGAGACACGTGCTATTGCAATTCATCATCAGTCCGGTTTTTAAGGAAATGGCGCCGGGTGTGCCGATCCCTAAGGGTTGCTGTGATGAGAAATTTAGGCAATCGCTAGCAGTGTCAACGAGTTGGCTAATAGCGTCTATTACCGCATCATAATCATCTTTTGGTGTGTCGATGCGCTGTTGAAAAACGATCTCGCCAGTGGATGACAAAGCGACCAATTCAATTTTGGTGCCACCAAGATCAATACCTATTCGCACGTATCTGTTGCCTTTTTAATTTAGTGAGTGCAAATATTATCACCAAAGGTCGTCTCAGAAATCTATGAAATTTGATGGGCCGATGCTCGCCGGCAATCCACTTGAAAGTGAAAATTTCCTTCAATCGACCAAATGAAAGAGATCACAAGTTAAATGTGATCCCCAATGTGATTTTCAATGTGACTATTAATGTCATTACCAATGCGAGATTGACGTCGCGCCTCGATCAGTTCTTTACTGTAGACCAATCAATATTCTGAGTCATCGAATCGACGTCTACTTGGTCCGTCGCTCAATATTGCCCAGGCCAGTCCATAGGCGAGTAGGGTGGGTTGTGGTGCAATGCAGAGCATAACGATTGCAGCAATCCGAACGAAGAGAGGGGCGATATCTAAATACCTACCGATACCGCCACATACGCCTCCGAATTTCTTATTACTTGAGTCCAGCATTAATGGTTGTTCATCTATTCGGCGAAAACTCATGTCGCTCTCCCTTGTTCGTGTTGTTACGCATTTTCTCGTGATGTGACGTTTTGAGAATTACTGATGTTAGACATTCTGGATTTCAATGCGTCTAGCTCAGCGGTCAGGTAGTCGTCTTGCTCAAGTGCCTGTATTTGCGTAGTCAGGCCTAGATTGCCCAAACCGTAAGACTCAATTTCACCTTCCATTTCATCTAGCTTGCGCTCATAGGATTCGAAACGACCGAAGGCTTGATCAACGTCGATATCATGTATCTGACGCTTTACTTTGATTCGTGACTTAGCCGTTTGACCTCTCAAAATTAATGCTTTTTGGCGAGTGCGTGCTGCCTGGAGTTTCTCTTGTAACTGTACCGCGTCGGACGCGAGTTTTTGCAGAGCTGTATCAACGTGAACTAAGTCAGCCTCTGTTGTCTTGACTGCGGTATCGAAGCGACTCTTTTCCAACAAGGCAGCTTTTGCAAGGTCGTCTCTACCGCGGCTAATCGCAACTTCTGCTTTCGATTGCCAACTATCTATTTCGCGTTTCATGTTCGTCAGAGTTTGTTGAATGTTTTTCTTATCAGCAAGGTAGCGGGCAGATGCGGACCTTACTTCAACCAGTGTCTCCTCCATTTCTTGGGTAATGAGTCGAACCATTTTTTCAGGGTTTTCGGCCTGTTCAAGGATCGTGTTGATATTGGCGTTTACGATATCGGAAATTCGATTAAATATGCTCATGGTAGCTCCTTTTGTTTGGTTTCTTTGTCTAATTACTTTGTCTAGTTGATGGGTATACTTATCCCCTGCCGTTATTGAAGTAAGAATTTAGTCGACAGGAAAATTTGCGAATGATTTTGTGCCGAGTCGTTCCGTATTAACTGATTGTTGTTAACTTTCTTTGACGGGTTTGTTGATGAGTATGGTCCAGAATCAAATATCTCTGAGCTAAAGGACTCTGCTTGGGTGATCAACGAGTTGATTTGACAAATCGCCTGATCCTTCTCCACGCAGGTTCTGATAGGTTGACTAAGATCCTTTTCCGCTAAGAAACCGAAACCCAAAATCAATACAGCTAAAAGGCTGTTTGTTATCCAATTTGAGTTCGATGTAAAACTCCGGTCTTCACGGTGAGTCTGCGGTTTCGCGTCCAATTCTTTTTGGATTAGCTTGGATTTGGTTATAGCTTTAATACTTGAGGTTCTCACGTCTATTCCTTGCTCGTTTTGTTCTGCTTGTATCCCTTAATTCACTATTCGTGCCAACTCGAGGCTGTTTTTTAAGTCATTGATAAGTATGAGAAATAAATTTCTCAACTACGAAACTGAATTGTGATGTTGATCAGCTTGGTTAATTTGTAACTGTTGAGTGGCGAAATTAACCAGTTGAAAGCTAGGCACGATATTGAACCGGAAGTTGGGTATACTCGCGCATTGCATTTTAAGGAGAGAGTTGATGAACGGCGCAGAAAGCATGTTACAAACCCTTATAAACAACGGCGTAGAGGTTTGTTTCACGAACCCAGGTACGTCTGAAATGCACATGGTGTCTGCCATCGGTAACACGACGGGCATGCGTTCGATTCTTGGCTTGTTCGAGGGTGTTTGCACCGGTGCCGCTGACGGTTATGGTCGGATGGCAGGCAAACCTGCATGTACGCTTTTGCATCTTGGGCCAGGGCTATCGAATGGTTCTGCAAACCTACACAACGCTAAGAAAGCCAATTCACCTATCCTGAATTTGATTGGTGACCACGCGACCTATCACAAAAAATACGACGCACCGTTAACCTCGGACATCATTGGTTTGTCCCACCCTGTTTCCCATTGGGTTAAGACGTCTGAAACGTCAAAGGAATTGCCTAAAGATGCGGCCGAAGCTGCCGTGGTAGCCAATGGCGCGCCAGGAAAGATCTCGACATTGATTGTGCCAGCCGATTGCGCTTGGGATGAATCCGGCGAACCGCTGCCTGCGCAACCAATACCTGCGGCGCCAATAGTCCCTGACGAATCGGTTCAAGAAGCGTTAGCACTTCTGAAAAACGGTAAAAAAACGATATTACTGCTGGGCAATCTAGCGCTCACGGAAGCTGCGATGGACATCGTTGATAAAATTTCTCAAGCGACAGGCGCGAAACTATTCTGCGATACATTTGTGACCCGCTTGCCACGTGGTGAAGGCCGCTGCGAAGTCGAAAGACTGGGTTATTTTGCGGAGCAGGCGACGGAGCAAATTGACGGCGTTGAGCAGTTAATTATGGTTGGGACTAAAGCGCCTATCGCCTTCTTTGCTTATCCCGGTAAAGCCAGTGAATTTTATGCGCCAGGCAGTACGCTGCATACACTTGCAGGTGTAAATGATGATGCTGAGAACGCCCTGCAGAGACTTTGTGATGCATTGGATGCCAACGGGTTGTCACCCCGGCATGTAAAACTTGCGAAAAAGGGTGAGGGCAAGGGTGAACTAAACCCCTATACCATCGGCCAAACATTCGCTGAACACATGCCCACAGACGCAATTGTGATTGACGAAGGCGCGACCTCTGGTGGCGGTTGCTATGCCAGCAGCGTAACCTCAGAACCCCATGACTGGATTACCTTGACCGGCGGCTCAATCGGTTTTGGATTACCAACGGCTATTGGTGCAGCAGTCGCCTGTCCTGACCGAAAAGTTATCGCGATTCACGGTGATGGCGGTGCGATGTATACGATCCAATCGCTGTGGACCATGGCGAGGGAAGATCTCGATATCTGTGTTGTCATATTTGCTAATAGGAAATACCAAATTCTTCAGGTTGAGTTGGCCCGTGTTGGCGCGCAATCGATGAATAAGAAAACCCTCGATATGTTGGATATCGGTAGTCCTAATTTGGACTTCGTGCAATTGTCTGAGGGTATGGGCGTTAGCGCGACACGCGCTACGACTATTGAAGAGTTCAACAGTCAGTATATACAAGCGATGAAAACACCGGGACCAAAACTGATAGAGGCGATATTACCCTAGTGATAAGTTCTAATAGTTCGGTTGACCGAAGCGCACATCTCGACCAGTTTGAAGCACAAGATTTTGATGTTCTGATTATCGGCGGCGGTATTACCGGCGCTGGTATTTTGCGTGAGGCTTCGAAAGCTGGTCTTAGGGCGTTGCTGCTTGAAGCTGATGACTTCGCCGCGGGAACGTCGAGCAAATCCACGAAGCTTATTCATGGTGGCTTACGCTATCTTGCGATGGGACACGTCCACGTCGTGCGTGAAGCTGCGAGGGAGCGAAAGCGTGTAAACCAGCTAGCGCCTCATCTTGCTGAACCTAAATGGCTAATGGTGCCTGCGGCTAATCGGTTTGAATTACTCAAATATCAGATAGGCATTACGGCCTATGAGTATCTCGGTCAGGTCGATAAAGCTGACCGCCATGTTTCTTTGAGTGGCGCCTCACTGCGTAACTATGAGCCGACACTTAACACCCAACGATTCCCCTATGCGGTTATTTATCGTGAATATTTAACTGATGATGCTCGGCTGGTGCTAGCAAATATTCGAGCTGGTTTGGAAGCGGGTAGTTCTGCTTTGAATCAAGCTAAGGTCGATCAACTGCTGTATGCCAATGAGCAGGTGGTCGGTGTCAGCGCAATATGTGGTGTAACTAAACGAAGATTCGAGGTTAACGCTAAGGTCGTTATCAATGCGGCGGGGCCTTGGGTAGAGCAGGTTTGTCAGCTTGACTCATCCGATGCTTCTCCGCAGATGATTTTGTCCCGTGGTGTACATGTCGTTGTTCGTCATAGTCTTCTGCCAGTGACTGAGCCCATATTTATGGTTGGTGACGATGGCCGGCCAGTGTTCGTCGTGCCCAGAGGTGACGTAGTCTATATAGGTACGACCGATGATCTACACGAAGGTGGTGCGGAATTTTGGCCGGAGGTGACGAAACAAGACATCGATTATCTTGTCAAGACTGTTGATGTGCATTTTGATGTGCAGATTGAAACGAAAGATTGCCTAACATCTTGGGCAGGTTTACGTCCCCTTATTTCAGAGTCAGGTAAATCGACGCGAGAAGTTTCTAGAAAAGATGAGGTTTGGCAAAGTCCTGCTGGCCTGATCACAATCGCAGGCGGCAAGCTTACCGGTTATCGAAAGATGGCGGAGGACACTCTCAACGTCGTTTCTAACAAACTTTCTGTGTCACTCTCGGATAGTGGGTCTGAAGTTCCGCTGCCAGGTGGGGATTTTTCTGTGTCCTTAACCGAGCTGTCTGAAGATATCGCTCAACGATGGCAATTGTCTGACGCGATAGCGTATCGTTTAGTGCGGTTGTACGGATCAGAAACGAATGATGTTCTCGATCTTGGACATAATCCTATCGTTACTGGCGGTAAAGTCTTAACTGGCGAGATACACTGGGGTCTTCAACAGGAGTTCGCTTTGAATTTAGAAGACGTGCTCTATCGTAGAACTCGGGCGGCAGTTTATGAGCCTAAAGAAACCCATCAATTGTTAGAGCCTGTAAGCCAGTTGTTGAAAGAATACTTTGATTGGACTGAAGAACAGCGTCAGGCACAAATTCAACATTTAGTTAAGCTTTTGGAACAGGACGGCAATTCACCCTTATAAGGTGGTTGTATTTGGTTTTGCCTTGTATGTGTCTTGGTTTTGCCTTGGTTGTATCAGCCGTTAGGTGTTAGTAAATAGAAACGACACCTAACTGCCAGCTTTGGTCAGCTTCTTTATCGCGCAACCTTTGTTTTCGGGTCAGGTAGTTTAACTGAGGAACTTCGGCGCGAAGCTGTTCAAAATCTTGCTTTTTAAACGTGATAAAACTGCATTCATCGGTTGCAATGATGGACTCGACTCTGTCTTTCGCGAACGGTCGCCAGCCGGATTCGTAACCATGTTGCTCATTTGATTCTAGTTGACCTTCATTGAGGATATACCAGGTGCCGGCGTCAGGCTTTAATGTCTGGCCACTTGCGAGCGTTTGGAAGCCGGCTATCCTGCCGACCTTTTCAGCTACGGTAGAGCTAAGGTCCTTGAATTGCGGCAATGCGCGCACGATGGGTCGAAGCTTCCAACGGTGCAGAATTTCTTCTTTGATCCCCTCTGTTTCGACGAAGGCCTGAAAAATCGATTCTGAAAATACGCAAATGGTGACAGGGCTTGCCGCAACCACACTGGCGTTTCGACTGCCGGCGCCGGTTACAACCGCCATCTCACCTATCAGGTCGCCCGCCTGTAGTTGAGCAATGGTATTGCTTGAGGTTCCATCATGATGAACGACGTTGCAGTAACCAGTAAGAATCAGGTAAACAAAACCTGTGCTATCAGAGTCCTGCACAACGACAACATCATCATTGTTATAGCGACGAATCTCTTCTTGCGCTAGGAGACTTCGCATCCATCTATTCGGGAACTGCTTGCCGAGCCAGCGCGACAGGTAATGGTTAACTTGAGATGTGTAGAGGCTTTGATCGCCGTCAAATATGGTGTAGCGTTTTCCCGAGCTTGCCAGTGAAAAGGTGTTGCTAAACTCTGCTGGTAAATCTTCAACATGGACAAAGACGACCCGTTCAGCCTTTGAATCAAGCGCATCAACGGGGTCACCATGAATGGCGCCGGCGCCACCGTCCGCGATCAAAATATGATGTGGGTCGGTGAACAGATGATTCAGATCGTCAAGGGTCTCGTCTCTTACGATGCCTAGCTTATTCAGTTCTCGAACCGACGCCATATCATTGTTGTCACCAACAATACATAAGTCTCGCACGAACCCACTTCTGTCGATTTGAAACTTAGCGCCAATGGTAGGAATGCTATGCACGGTAATATGTGGATTAATAATGAGACCGTAGTAGTTGAGTACTCTACCCGGTACGACTTCAACAAGAATGAAATGCTCTTTAATAACCTCGATTGACCAGCCCAAGTTACAGGCAAGTTTATCCATGGCCATTTCAAAGATTTCTCGTGTTGTGATCACTTCAACAATGTTTGGCATTTTCATTAAAGGAAACATGGCACAGTGATCGTCGTGTAAGTGGGTCAGGAATACAGCGGATATCTGATTCTTAGAAATACCCCTAGCAAATAGGTGTTGATCCAAAAATGGAATGGAATCAATCAGGAGGTACTCGCCATTGACGCATAGCGCCAGTCCGGTGCAGGGCTCATCGACGGCGAACCCAGACGCACCACCCAACACTTCAACACCGAGTTTGACGAGTCCACCAGGTACATAGTCGGAGGATATTTTGTAGGGTGGATCAACGGATTCGTGCGCATCCAGCTCTACTTCGACCGCGCCATCTTCATTGCTAAAGCGATAATGATCGTGAGATAGGTGCTGAATTTTCATGCTGCCGACTTGAGCGATACCTTCTTTGAATTGGGCAATTTCGAAAAAGTCTTCGACAGCAATTGTCTGACCGTCGTCGGCCTTCAGAGCTAGCGCTTCAGATACACCTAGCCATTCTTCTTTTAAAGCCTCATCGGTTCCCCAATCTGTCAACTCTTGCCGGGTTGGGCCCATTAGGGTGATACGCATCAATCGAAGTGCATGGCTGACATCCGCTTCGTTGCCAACCAGTGTCAGTTTTCTACCTTCAGCTAAACCCCTCGCGACAAAGACGAAGAAATAGAAGGGAAACTCAAGATTATTGAGTAGTGACCCATCCTTTTCTCTGCTGTCTGTAAGCAGCATTGCATCGAAGCTTGAGATACCATTCTGAAGCAGATTTTTGAGAATCTCTGGTGGTTGACCAACCAGTACGACTGTTTTCTGGTCTTGAACAACCCTACTTGAGTCGGCCGGCCTTAATACTGCGGGCTGTGCCATGTTTTTAATCTTATAGTGTGATGGAAAGAGTTTACCGAAAGTGTCTGCTATGTAAACAAATTTGCCGAATGTGTCTGTTGTGTGACAATTCTAACGAATGTGTCTATCTCAGGAAAGGAAATTGATTTAGGGTGTTTGGATCTTTTGGGTCGAATATTTTTGCCTAAAACAATAAAATGAAAAGTTGAATGTTCGAGACACACGAAACGTCAGTTCAAATTGCTCAAACGAGCCGCTGACATAAACACCTAGCTGAGAAATTGAAAATGAGCGAAGCCACGAGTCTGACAGAAGCGGAAAAAGAACTGTTTCGAGATAGTATAAAAAAATTCTTAGAAGCAGAAGTTGAGCCAAATTATGATCAGTGGGAAAAGGACGAAATTTGGCCTCGTGATCTGTGGAATAAGTTAGGGGAAAATGGCTTCCTATGTGTCGACATTCCATCAGAATACGGTGGCTATGATGCGTCTTTTGAATTGAGCTGCGTGGTGGTTGAAGAGATTTCTCGAGCTGGATATGGTGCGTTGGCATCAGGTGTTTCTGTTCATTCGGATATTGTAGCTCCGTATATATTAGATCTAGGTACTGAGGATCAAAAGCAAAAATGGTTGCCGAAGATGGTATCCGGAGAGATTGTCGGCGCCATAGGTATGACAGAGCCTGGAGCAGGCAGTGATTTGCAAGGTATGAAAACCAGTGCCCTAAAAGATGGTGACGACTTTGTCTTGAATGGACAAAAAACCTTTATTACAAATGGACAGCATGCCGACCTTATTGTGCTCGCCGCCAAATCCGATCCTAAGTTGGGTGCCAAGGGCATTACCCTATTTGCAGTAGACACGCATTCTGCTGGCTACGAAGTGGGGCGCAATTTGGACAAAATGGGGTTACATTCGGGCGACACTTCTGAAATTTTCTTCTCCGATGTGCGTGTACCCGCGGCAGAAGTGCTTGGCGGTGAGGGTAAAGGCTTCGCCAATTTGATGAATGAGCTGCCGCGTGAACGACTTATTCTTGGCGTCGGATGTGTCGCAGCTGCGGAAGGTATGCTTGACTGGACGATTGAATACACGATGGAAAGGAAAGCTTTCGGTGAGTCTATTTCGAGCTTTCAGAATACACGATATGTGCTTGCTGATATAAAAACAGAAATTGAATTGAATAAGGCTTTAGCAGAGAAATTCACCAAAAAATTTGTCGAAGGAGACTTATCCAGTCATGAGGCATCGATGGTGAAATTAGCAGCGAGCGAAATGCAAGGGCGCGTGGCTGATCGATGTTTACAGCTATTTGGCGGTTACGGTTACATGACAGAATACAAAATTTCACGGGCTTTTGTTGATGCGCGTATTCAGAGAATCTACGGTGGAACCTCTGAGATTATGAAAGAATTGATTTCAAGGAGCCTCGTTGGGCGGTAGTCTCTTGAGATAACAATTTAAAAAGTTTTCTAACAGGGTCTGGTGATAATAAAAAATGAGAAATAATATTGGGTCTTTGCTTGCTATTAGAGCAGGTATCAACGGTGACAGAGAAGCCTATGTGGACAGTGCTTCGGGGCTTCGGCAAACCTTCAGCGAGTTAAACGCTAACGTGAATCGGCTTGCGAACGGTCTCATCTCGCAAGGTGTGAAAGCCGGTGACCGTGTTGCGCTGCTGCAAATGAACAGTGCTGAGTTCATGGAATCCTATTTCGCTATTGCCAAAATTGGTGCCGTTGTTGTGCCCCTTAATTGGCGTTTGGTGGCAGATGAGCTTGAATTCATTCTCAAGGATTCCGGTTCAATGACACTCATTTTCGGTGAAGAGTTTATTGATCTTGTATCGGATTTAAATGCACGTGGTGATAAAACTGATATCGTCAATTGGCTGCAGGTTGCGGCGAAGACAGATGGTGCAAGTCATTTTAGCCAAGATTATCACGAGTTACGAAACGCCAGCTCTGACGCGGAACCGGCTATGGGTGCCTCTGACGATGACATGTTGTACATCATGTATACCTCCGGTACGACAGGTCTACCTAAAGGTGTCGTCCACACGCATACAACGACATTCTGGGCGTTGCTAACGTTTTCTGGCTCTACTGATCTTCGTCTCGGTGATCGTTATTTAGCCGCCTTACCGATGTTTCATGTTGGTGCTTTAACGCCTATTACACTCAACGTGTATCAGGGCGTGACAAGTGTTGTGATGCGAGAATTCGATGCAACCCGTGCCTGGCAACTCATTCAGGAAGAGAAGATCAATAATTCGCTATTGGTCCCTGCCATGTTGAACTTTATGATCCAAGTGCCTGACTTAGATCGTTTCGACTATAGTTCGATTAGGTGGATTCAATCCGGCGCCTCGCCTTTGCCGGTTAATCTAATCGAAGACTATGATCAGATAAGCATACCCGTGCATCAAATTTATGGACTGACTGAAACTTGTGGTCCGGCGTGTGTGATTGATGCCGACAACGCCATTAAGAAAATTGGCTCGACCGGCTTACCCTTCTTCCACACAGAGGTGCGCATTGTTGATGAGCAGGGGCTTGATTGCGCGCCGAAAGAGCAGGGCGAAGTGCTAGTGAGTGGCAATCACATTATGACCGAGTATTGGAATAGACCCGATGCGACTCGCGAAACGTTAGTTGATGGTTGGCTTAGAACCGGTGATGTTGCTTCCATGGACGAAGATGGTTTTATCTACATTCAGGATAGAATCAAGGACATGATTATTTCAGGGGGTGAGAATGTTTACCCAGCTGAGATAGAGAACGTGATCCTTGGTCATCCGAGTGTTGCTGAAGTTGCTGTTATCGGCCAGCCTAGCGAACGTTGGGGTGAATCGCCCTTTGCGGTTGTTGTGACGAAAGGTTCTGAGAAGCTAACCGAGGCTGACATTCTTAAATTTTGCGATGGAAAGTTAGCCAGGTTCAAGCTGCCCAAGGGCGCTGTGTTCACTGATATCATTCCGCGTAATCCAAGTGGCAAGGTTCTAAAGCGTGTATTGCGAGAGCAGCACCCTGGACCTGCGAGTGTTTAGACTTAGTCGAATCTAACTCGCCTTAGCGAAGTATTGATTTTTATACTAATTTTGAAGAAGGAAGGTTAATGCCACGCTACGACTATCTGTGTAGGGAGAATGATCAGATTGTTGAGGTGATCCATCCGCTCGCGATTAAGTTAACGACATGGGGTGAAGTCTGTGAAAAATCGGGTTTGGAACTTGGTGTTGTATCGGCGGATTCACCCGTTGAACGGATAATAACGACCGCGCCAATGGCCAATACGCCGATTGGTAACAGTGGACTAAAAAATCTCGGCTTTACTAAGTTGGTAAAACGAGATGACGGTGTATATGAAAATGTCACACGTACCGGTACTGAAAGTAAGTTTATGAAAGCCGGTGATCCCAGTTCGATGCCCCATCTCAACAAGAAGCTCTCAAACTAGGCACTAGGAAGCGTACATATCTATTAGTAACTTTACTGTTGCTCGTCTTAACGATTTTGTCCCTGCCGTCGTATGCTAAAGAAAGTAACTATTATTGGGCTGAATATCAGCAGGGGAGCGGTTGGAATGATGCTGCATCCTACGAGCAGCAAAACGACATCGCTGCGCATTTGGCCTTTTTAAAGCGCTCATTTGATGACGGTAAATTGCTAATGAGTGGGCAAATTTTTGATGCTAATGCGATGTTCATACTGCTCCAAGCCGATAGTCTGGCCTCAGCAAGAGCATTTCTAAAAGGTGATCCGTTAGTCGTCAATGGTGTGTTTAAATTGACCGTTTCGGGCTGATTAGTGAATCGTTCACTGCTGCGAGCTAACCGGAAAATTGCGAAGCCTGTCGATCCAGCGGAGCCTTTCACATTCGAAAGGCTCGACTCGGATAGTCCGCTTAACCTGCCGGAGAGTTAGTCTTTAAATCTGATTCTTGTTGGATGAGGAAATCTACCACATCTAACATTTTTATTAGGCCGACGTCCCTCGATGCACCGACACGATACTTGCCGTTCACAACAAGATTGGGCACCGACGCAATCTTAAATCGACGAGCAAGATTGTCAGCTCGATTAACTTTCTGTGTAACCTGCTCTGATGTAAATGCGGCTAAGAGCTCGTCTTCACTGACTTCTGACGTCGCCAAAATGGATGCGATTTTCTCAAGGGTGTTTAAATTTCTTTTGCCATCATGGATTTCTTTGAAGAGACGAAGGTGATTTTCTTCTAATATGTCTAGCTCAATTAATCCGTAGTGTGCTCTACCTAGATTTCTCCAAAGATCATTCGCAATCACTGGGGTTCTAACTAGGGTAACTTGGCTTGCCTTTTCGTTAGCCCAATCCGTTAGGTCATCATCAAAGTTGTAGCAGTGAATGCAACCATAGGAGAAAAACTCCATCACTTCGACTTTGTTGCCTCGGACTCGACGCGGTTTTTCGATTGCGAAAAAATGTTCGCCTTCAACAAACTCCCCTTCAACGTTGTCGCTTATGACGACCGTAAACAGATAAACAGCGACGGCGATTACGACGACCCCAATAACACCGAGTGCCATCTTTTGCTTTTTCAGGAATTTGCTATCTCTGTTTGCCATGTATCTAACTCATCAAGAAAAAGAAAATAGTATAGCTCCGATTTGGCTCGTTTGAATCCTTTGTGTAGACTCGATTTAAAATAATTTTGGAGAATCACATGACAAGAATGCCAGCATTGAGTCTTGCAGCGGTACCTGGACGGCGTAAAGCGACAATCGAGCTCGCTACTGAGATTGAGCGCAAGGGCTTTTCCGGTATATACGGTCCCAGTCTCGGGGATTCTTTGGCACTTTGCGAAGCACTTGCTTTTGCGACGAATGAAATACATTTCGGTACCAGCATCATGCCGATATATTTCCGTCAGGTTGCTGATTATGCTCAGACAACGTCATTTATTCATGAAATTTCAGACGGACGATTCAAGTTTGGTATTGGCGTTAGTCATGCACCGGCGCTAAAACAGCGCGGCATATCGGCCGGCAAACCGTTGACAGATACCCGTAATTTTATTGAAGAATTGCGCGCTGTGCCGCGTGCCGGTGAGCTGCCGCCGATTGTACTTGCCACCTTGAGAAAGAAGATGATTGCGCTATCAGAGGAAGTTGGACAAGGCATGGTGTTTGCTAATGGTGCAAGATCCCACATGCAGGAGTCGTTGTCTGTTGTGTCAGACGCCGCCAAACAAAATGACGACTTCTTTATAGGCGATATGATCCCAACCTGTATTAGTGATGATATTGAAGCTGCTAAGGCGGTTAATCGAAAAACTTTGTCATCCTATGCAATGTTGCCAAACTATCGAAACTATTGGAAAGAGGCCGGTTATAAAGAGGAGATGGAAGGCATTGAGAAGGCTATTGATGCTAAAGATTATGACCAAATCCCGCACTTTTTGACGGATAAATGGCTTGCCGATACGACTTTATTCGGCACCGCGTCGCAGGTAAGAGACGGCGTCGAAGCTTGGTTTGATGCCGGTATTAAGACGCCAATACTTGTACCATCTTCTGCCAATGGTGGACAGATGGTGGCATTTGAGGAGATGTTTGCTATTTTCTAGCAGTACCGATCGGACAGCGGGTTGTTGCTGGCGCGTTGAAGGACCTGAAGTGTAACGAGGGGCGTGCCCCTCGTTACTGTTTGCGCTGTGAGACTATGCCTGCAGCTCAGTCTTCATAAATGCACCTAGCAGATGACCGGCAATTAGCAGGCCGCTAAAGTCGTATACCGCTTGCCAGATCACCCAATTAGCAGCTTCGCCCCACCAGACGATATGCCCAAAATCAATCATCACGACAGCAACAGCAGCAACCGCGACTGAAAGTCTGGCAAAGTCTCTGAATTCTTTTGCACCAGCTACCCTGAACATAACTGCCATCAGCGTTACTAAGAGCAGATTCAACAAGAAACCTTGGATCATCGATTCGACTTGTGTCGGTATGTCGTCAGCGTGGTTGATATGAATCATCGCAACGGGACCGCTAGCGATCATGTCGAAACGATCCTGCGGTAAATGAGCGATGCCGGGTACATAGTAGGTTCCTGTTTCAGGGAAAGTCTGTTTAAGCATTTGCTGTGCTTGGACATCATCACTGCTTTGCTTCCAGGATTCATAGGGTACTGAATGTAAGACTTGCCCCCAAAATAAAAAGCCCCAAACAAAAAGGACTAAGGTCGTTACGATGACGCCGATTATTGTTTTTTTCATCATCTTCCCCTAACAGAGTTATCTGTTCTATTCGTGTTAGCACTATCAGCTAGGTTATCAATGTGCACAGAGATTGCCAAACGGCTTTAGGGCGTTAGTTGTCGGGCGTTTTTATTGGTGTAGTGGTAGTGATAAAAGAATGTTGGTGTAAATAGGGCTGTCGTGCGTTTGAGATGACTAAAACACTAGGTGATGTGTTTGCCTAGAAATTCATGGGTGATGGTCATGAATTGTTCGAATTGATCATGGTGGAGCCAATGGCCTGCTTGATCGATATCCACTACCTCAGCATCTGTGAAATGTTTTAAGGTGTCATTTTGTCCTATGCGGTTATCGTAGCCTTGTTTAGCGTTAATCAGCAGTGTTGGGCAATCAATTTTCTCCCATAACTGCGTCATGTCCTCATAGCTGTGCCCAAATGCGCCGCGCGTATGTGTGTAGTTATCAAACTTCCAAGTGTAGGTGCTATCTTCGTTTCGATTACTGCCGTGAATGGTGAGATGCTTAGCTTGTGCTTCGGACAGATGTGGATTTGATTTTATCATTCTTGTTAGCGCTTCGTTTTGCGTGTCGTATTTA
This sequence comes from Pseudomonadales bacterium, assembly GCA_029251375.1. Taxonomy (GTDB): domain Bacteria; phylum Pseudomonadota; class Gammaproteobacteria; order Pseudomonadales; family Azotimanducaceae; genus JAHRVQ01. The sequence continues at coordinate 486,310 of JAQXDL010000049.1, forward strand.
CGAGGTACTCTTGCCGACATAGAGCGTGTGTTTTCTATCCATTCACGCACCATTTCTTGAGGGTGTCTTGGGTCACGGTACCAGTGAGGAATGCCGCCGACACCCTCAATTGAAATCAGGCTGTTGACTTTTTCCGGATAGATCCCCGCCAACAAACTCGCAATGGTGCCGCCCATACTGTGAGAAATAATGTTGACGTTGGTCAGTTCTTCATGGGCAAGAAGCTGGGCAAGATCATAGACATAGTCGAAGTTGGAGTATCCAGAACCTTTATTCCACTGCGAATCGCCGTGCCCCCTAAGATCGGGTACGAGCAGATGGTACTTCGAGCAAAGCTCATTGCTGACCCAATCCCAGCTATGGCAATGATCCTGAACGCCGTGGACGAGCAGGACGTGAGGTGAATCAGGATTACCCCAATCGAGGTAGTGAAGTTTTAGCCGTTGTGAAAAATAGCTGTGGGAGGTTGGTCTCGGTCTATCAAATTCACTCATGTGTTGTGATTAAAACCGAATCTGTCGCTGCATGACCTGATCATAGAAGTCGCTATCAAGTCGGCTATAACAGGTGCTACCGGGTTTCATAACAAGTAAATCGTCTTCCACTTGAGCGAGATGATAAGCATGACTTCTCAAATCATTCTTCTGTAATTTATGCGTCGTCGTGGTAGGCAGCTCTTTGAGTATTCTTATAAATATAGGTCTGGAGTAGGAGGGTAGGCTTTTACTAATGTGGTCACTTAACGATTGTATATTTAGCTCAGCTAGCGAGAGATTTTCTCTCAACACGATTGCAGCCATGCCCGCTTTACCATCAGTGCCTGGAATCTCAACGCCGTATATATTGGTAAAGATGACATCATCGAAGTTATTAATAATTTCACCGACTTCATTAGTCGAAACATTTTCACTCTTCCAGCGATAAGTATCGCCAACACGGTCGACAAATTGGTAGTGTTTTTGTCCGAAGGAAAACCCGACATCGACGGTCTTCATCAGGTCGCCACTATTAAAATACATATCACCTTCGGTAAAAGCATTGCTCACTAATTTTTTATTCGAGGCTTCTTCACTAGTGTAGCCTTCGAACTTCGAGGCTTCAGTAACCTCGATTAAGAGTAATCCAGACTCTCCTGCAGGCACTTCAATGCAGCGTCCTTGCGCGTCATAAACAAGTTCGTCTTCGGCAACGTCATACTGAGCGAGTTTTACAGGAGCAACCCCAAGTCCGACCGTCGAATCTTTGTTTAAAACGTTCGCAAACCCACCGTTGCCTTCACTGGCGCCATAGAATTCACCGATACGCTCAATATCGAAACGCGGCTTAAAGCTGTTCCAAATATCAGGGCGTAAGCCATTGCCAATAATGGCTCGGACGGGATTGATTTTGTCATCCTTCAATTCGGGTCGACTCATCAGATAACGGATAAACTCACCGATATATACAAAGCAGGTGCAGTTGTATTTTCGTATATCGTCCCAAAATTCGCTAACCGATAGTCTACGTTTGATCACGCTCGATGCGCCCACTTGAAAGGCTGCAGATAAACCCGCCATAAGTCCGGTGCCATGGTAGAGCGGCAGACAGTTGTACATGCGATCGTTTTCGTTGATACGTAACAACATCTTCGCGCCCATAGAGCTGAGCGATAAGATGCGTTTGTTTGATACCACAGCAGCTTTTGGTAGGCCCGTTGTGCCTGAGGTGAAAATATATAGAGCAACATCACCCATCGTCAGGGTGCTGGTTACATCGGGATTTGATGCTTGAATTGATTCGTCTTTCACATCGAGGTTTACAGCCCAGTTCGGTGCAGATGTCTCTGATGTATCGGCAACAAATAAATAGTCACTGCCATCGCGAAGGTTGAGCTCAGCCGTGACTTCACTTAGGGGAAGTAACAGCTCTTCACCGAAGATACACTTCTTTGATTCCGTTAGATTAATACAGTGAACAAGTTGCTGGGTACCGAGATTAGTATTAATCATGCCGACCACAGCGCCGAGTTTTTGGATACCGAGCATGCAGCTGATGAACTCGATTCGATTTTGCATGAACAGACTGACACAATCGCCCTTGGTTATGCCGCCTGCTTGGAGTTTGGCCGCGACCCTATTTGCTTGGTCGTTTAATTCTCGCCAGGTTACCTGTTCATCCTCGCAGAGCAATGCGACTTTATCTGGCCTTGAAATTGCGTGCTGTTGAACGAGCAGCGGCAGCGAGCCGATGCTTTCTGAAGAAGGGGGTTTAGTCGTTGCGGCTGAAAAGAGCACCTTGAGGTCGCCAAAAAAATTCTTAACACCCATGTGTTCACCTTTATCAAATTCTGTTTATATTATTGGTACGTTTTTTAATACAGAAATGATAACGCTTGCCTTCACTGATTCACAGAGTTGAACGAACTATAGGCATTAAAAGATCGAGAATTATTACTATGGCAGAACGATTTACAACCAGAAGTTTGGTTGGAGGATTGATCCGCGACGTGTTTGAGCAAATGAACATACCGATTAAACGATGGGAGAAGATTGGAAAATGACTGAGCTAGTAAAAGTCTTACTTGATGAAGGTGTGGGGCAACTCATCTTAAATCGTCCACAGCAGCGTAATTCTCTTGTCGGTCCACTTGTTTGGGAGTTGGCTGCGGGAGTGACGAAGTTGAGCGAAGACGCGGATTGTAAAGTCATCATCATTCGAGGTGCCGAAGGGTACTTCTGTGCGGGTTTGGACTTAAAAGCACTAATGGCCGACCCACAACCGGCATGGCGAGAAACGTTTCAGCAGGACTGGGCCGGTTTTCATCGGCAGGTCTACCTATGTGATAAGCCAATTATTGGCGCTTTGGAGGGTTTTGCGATCGCCGGTGGCTCCGCTCTCGCTTTTGCCTGTGACTTCCTTGTTGTTGGTACAAAATCCTTTCTGCATGTTTCGGAGGTTGAGCGGGATATGATGGCGCCGGTTAATATCCTTTGGTTGAAGTTGCGTTATTCTTTGCAGCTTGGCCTCAAAATGGCGGTACTTGGTGAACGTCATTACGGCGAAGATTTGGTGCGGTTGGGGGTTGCAGACCGATGCGTTGATGACAACCTCGTCGTTGATACTGCGTTGGCAATGGCTCATCGATTTGCATCCTTTGATCTGGCCAATTTAATGAAGCTAAAAGGCGCGTTGAAAAAGCATCAAAGTGAGGACGAACGCATCGGATACTTTGACAGCCTGTTAGCATCGATTATTGCAGGCTAATGTTTAGTTTGAGAAACAGCCACCAGTCAGTGATATTCTTTTAGTGTCGAAGTGGTTATTTTGACTTCCATTAATGCATTTAATATTCGTTGGTCGGTTGGCAGCTCAAGAAAAAGCAGAAATGTCTTACAAATACAGCCGTTTTTGAAATTTCAAGTAGGGTCAGTTGTCGACAAATTGACTATACCTAAACTGTTTTCACTGCATTTTAAGGGAAAAAGTCAAATTCAAGACCTGACTTATTCACAGAGACGTAAAAATAGCCCTTTCTTATGCTAAATCGGTATCTTGAATCATTTCGCTCTATGGAATAAGGGTAAGTCACTGAAAAATATAAAGAAAAATAGATTGGTTAAAAAATGACCAGTTGACGTTTTCGCTAAAAAACGCTGGAAAAATTAGTATTTTGAGAACTTATCACCAGAGTTATCCACAGATATTGTGGAAAAGTCGACGTTTTTCAAAAGTTGTCCACATGGTGCGTTGCGGCATCGATATTGTCGCAGCGTTATTTTCCAGGTGACCGATAATTCCATATGTCTGTCATACAAAACCCAACAATAAATATAACAAAGGATGCGCAAATTCCAGGAATAAGCGCGTTGATTGGGCCCCAGGCGCCCATAATTTGTCCTAAAATGAGTGATCCAAGCGGCGCCGCACTGAGCAGTGACAGCTGAAAAATTGACATGACTCGTGCCCGGTAAGCCGTTTCAGCGACTTCCTGCAGCATGAGACGGGACGTTGTTGTAGTGATGCCCATGTTCAGCCCCCAAAGTAGGGCTGCCAGCCATAGAAACCGTTCGTCCGGCTGAATCCAAATCAAGACTAGTATGAGTATTCGGGATAGTTGCATTGAGAGGTAAAGTCGGCCGGGATACTTCAGCGGCATAAACTTTAAAAGACCAAAATTAGATACTAAAGAGCCAAAGGTAAAGATGACCATGATGTTGGCGAGGAAAGTCGCGTCGCCGTCATAGGCCCGTTTGACGATAAATGGGATAACAACAATCCAACCACCCGCATTAAACAAGCTGGAGACGAAGTTAAGGCCAATAAGATTTCGCGCGAAATAGCTCTGCCACACATGCGCAATACCATCTTTAATCGTTGCGACAACGGATGTATCCGCGATGGCTTGACTGGGCTTGACGGACTTCAGACAGAGTGTGAGTAAGCCACCCGCCGCAAAGACAGCGGACTGAACCAAGAGTATTGTGGTTAGACCAACAGATTCCATTTCGCCGCCGAGTTTGGTACCGGCGATAGCTGCGATTGAGCCGATACCTGTCGACAAGGTGATAGCAAACTGCAAACGATCGGCAGCAATTGTGTTGATGATAGTGGCGCGCGCGGGGGTCGATGCGGAGTTAAGTAAACTGGCAAAAAGTGCTGTAGCGATCAATATCCAATAGCCGATCAGTCCATAGATTGACACGAGCGCTAATACGAGAGGGGGGATGGCGCTGAAAAAATGTGCCCGACTAAGCAGCACCCTAACGTCCATTCGATCGCCAATGACGCCACCCCACAACATAAAAACTAGCCCGGGTATACCGATTAACATTTGCGCGAAGCCGACGCGTTCGGGCGATTCATTAAGCTGTCCCACTAAAATCCAGGTGACGAGGATTTGTTGCAGGCTGTACGCACCCATCCAAAAAGCATTGCTGCTTGCGTACCAAAAAAGTTGGTTTTTATCGTTAGTCATGTCTTCTACTGCACCACTGATGTGACGACAGTCGTCACTCATTATTATTGTTTGTCCCGGTTAATATTATTTATTGCATCTGGCATATCAGCGTTTGTTATCGTTTGCCTGCCAAATCACAGTCCGAGCTTTTTACAGGTGCCGCGAATAGAAATTGTGATACATTTCAAGGCCAAACAATTAAGGGTAAATTACTCTAGGTAAATTACGTTGGGCAAATTATTTAAGTTTAAGACTGTTTTCAAGCCCGTCAGGTGTGATTATTTAGCTCTGACGAGTACTGTGAATAAACCCTGAGTCAAACTAGTGGATATAGGAACGATAATAGTATGAGTGATGACAAGATAGTAGAGATAAACGGCAGCTGCGATAGCCGATTCAACAAAGTCAAGGATGTTCTCGCGCAGAGTATTGCCTCGGGTGAAGATATTGGTGCATCGGTTTCGGTTTGCGTTGATGGAGAAACCGTCGTTGATATCTGGGGTGGTCATATTGACGATGCAGCTGAAAATCTCTGGCAAGAAGATACAATCGTCAATGTTTATAGTACGACAAAAACTATGTCATTTTTGTCTGCGCTTTTGTTGGCCGATCGCGGTCAACTGGATTTTAATGCCAATGTCGCTAGTTACTGGCCCGAATTTGCCCAGAATGGCAAAGAGTCTGTGAAGGTCTGGCATTTGATGAATCATGCTTCTGGTCTGTCTGGTATGAATCAGCCCTGTGCAGGTGATGCGCTTTATGATTGGGATGGCGTTACGTCAGCCTTAGCGGCGCAGGCGCCTTGGTGGGAACCGGGTACAGCGACGGCCTACCATGCATTAACTCAAGGATATTTGATTGGTGAAGTTGTGCGTCGAATTACCGGGAAATCGATAGGCCAATACTTCAAGGAGGAAATTGCGCAGCCTTTGGATGCAGACTTCCATATTGGTGTGCCGGAGTCAGAGTTTCATCGCATTGGTGATTTGTTTCCGCCCGGCGGAGACAGCAGCTCGGCACAAGACGGCGATCAGGATTCAATTGCAGTACGCACATTTGCAAACCCATCGATCACGGCCTTGGAATCCCGCACACCTGGCTGGCGGAAATCAGAAATACCGGCCGCCAATGGTCACGGCAACGCGAGAAGCGTCGCCAAAATTCAATCAATACTTGCCTGTAAGGGCGAAAGTCATGGGGTTAAGTTGTTGTCGAAAGAGACGGCTGAATCCGTCATGGTCGAACGCATTGGTGGAACCGACATGGCGCTGGCAATGCCCGTCAGTTTTGGGCTTGGGTTTGGTATCAATACAGCTGGGTTGTTGGCGCCTAATCCAAATGTCTGCTTCTGGGGAGGTTGGGGCGGATCGTTAATCCTGATTGATCAGGATGCCCGTATGTCATTCTCCTTTGTGATGAACAAGATGCATGACGGATTGATGGGTGACATGCGATCGGTTGGTCTGACTAAAGCAGTTTACGGCAGTTTAAACGCGTGACACCGGTCGAGTCGATCGTCGACGAGGTTGTAAAATTGAACTCAAGGTGTTTTTCGCGATGAATGAGTTCGTCGTTAGGGCGCGCAAGGCGCCAACCCGTGCTGATGACTTTTTGGCGGCTGTTGGCAAGGAAGGACACGTCGAGTACCTGGCTCAAATATTCAACAACACCTTGTTTGTATCGAAGGGGCATCGAGAAAATGTGATATTGACTTTCGTACTCGAAGATTCAAAGGATTATTCTCGGGCCATCACGGTTCGTGGTGATCAACTTGGATCTTTGGCCGGCACAACGGAAGCGGATATTCTCGATTTGCTGGCCGGCAGCTTGAGGTTGGCGGAGGGTTTAGCAAAGGAGGCGGTTATTGTGACGCCTGAGGGTATTATCGTTCAAGCCATCAGTTTTGAGCATTTGGTCAAAGAAAGGCTCGAGACCCAACAAGTTTATCTTCTGGATAAGAAAGGTGCCGACGTCAGACAGCAGGATTTTGAAGAAAATGCGGTTTTTTTGCTGACAGATCATATTCCTATGCCAAGAAAGACCTTCAAATCTTTGAAGCGTCAAGGTGTTGCGAATATCTCCCTGGGGCCCATTATGCTGCACGCCTCACAGTGTGTTGTGTTGATCCAAAATGAGCTAGACCGACAACTTTAGTGATGCCCATACCTTTAGTTGGTTGTTTGACTTGCTGCTTTAAGGAATAATCAGCGGCTGAAATTTTCAAGTAGGTAAAAGGCTAATGAGCGACGTTCAATCTATTGCAATTCTCGGTGGTACAGGTGATCTAGGCGGCGGGCTGGCGCGCCAGTGGTCGCGTGCTGGATATAAGATTCTTATCGGATCTCGGACCCTAGAAAAGGGTCAAGAAGCCGCTAAGGCACTTTTGAAAGAGTTTCCAGACCTAAATGTAACAGGTCATGAAAATTTGGAAGCCGCCTCCCAAGCGGATCTTGTCGTGCTGACTGTCCCCTTTGCGCATCAACTTAGTACGCTAGAGTCGGTTGCTGCTGGGTTAGCCGGTAAAGTTCTGATCGATGTTACCGTTCCGTTGATGCCTCCAAAGGTTGGTACGGTTCAGTTACCTGAAAAGGGTAGTGCTGCGGTTATGGCTCAAGAGCTATTAGGTGATGACGTGTTTGTTGTGTCTGCCTTCCAAAATGTTGGTGCTGTGCATTTACAAGAAGATCATCAAATTGAGTGTGACGTTCTTGTGACGGGTAATAAACGTGCCGCTCGAGATACAGTGATCAAGCTGGTCGAAGCAGTCGGTTTGCGTGGATGGCACGCAGGTCCGTTGGCAAACGCCGCGGCCGCAGAAGCTCTGACGTCAATTTTGATTACTATTAATCGACACCATGGCATCGACGGTGCTGGTATCGTCATTACAGGTGAACCTAAGGCTAAGGCAGACTAAGCCGTGGAATTACGGCTGATTGGTGTGCCCGGCATCCCTATGGTACAACCAGGGGATGACCTCGCCGGGCAAATAATTGCCGCAGTAGCGGCAATTGGTGAGGAGATTCTGGCTGATGATGTGATTGTCATCGCACAAAAAGTGATCTCTAAAGCTGAGGGACGTTATCTAGATCTGCGCACGGTGACGCCTTCCGAAGAGGCTATAAGATTAGGCTTGGAAGTCGATAAAGACCCGAGAAAAGTCCAAGCAATTCTGGATGAGTCAAACGAAGTTGTTAGGAGTCGTCGCGGTGTTTTGATTGTCGAGCAGAAACTCGGTTTTGTTCAAGCCAATGCCGGTATTGATCAGTCAAATATTCCTCATGAGGGTGATGATTTAGACAATATTTGCTTACTATTACCGGTGGATTCCGATAAAAGCGCGCATGGTATTCGTCAGGAAATTAACGCGCGCCTCGGTGTTAGTGTTGGCGTGATTGTCAACGATAGTATTGGGCGAGCTTGGCGAAACGGCTCGCTAGGGCTCGCGATTGGCGTTTCCGGGTTTACAGCGCTAGAAGATTATATCGGCAAGAGAGATATTTACGGACACGAACTGGTTGTTACCCAAGTAGGTGCTGCCGATGAGTTGGCCGCTGGTGCGTCCTTGGTCATGGGCCAAACAGACGAGAAAACCCCTGTGGTCTTGGTCAGAGGTTACCAACCAAAAGAGCCTGCCGAATCCGATAAGCGTGGTGTTCAACCACTTATTAGACCTAAAGAAATGGATATGTTTCGCTAATGGTCGATCAAAAATCAGCTTCTTCTTTGAACAAGAGCTGCGTGGCACTATCCGGTGGCGTTGGCGGTGCAAAGCTAGCTTTAGGTTTATCCAAAGTACTTTCTCGAGATCAACTTGATATTATCGCCAACACGGGCGACGATTTCGAGCATATCGGCTTGTATATATGTCCTGATCTAGACACGGTGACCTATACTTTGGCGGATCTGAGCAACAAAGAACTAGGCTGGGGACAAGCAGGGGAGACTTGGGACTTTCTAGATGCACTGCAGCGACTGGGTGGTGAAAGCTGGTTTCGGTTGGGTGATCGAGACATGGCGACTCATGTGTTTCGAACTCAGGCTTTGAACAATGGCCTAAGCTTGTCGCAAGCCACTGAGCAAATTACCCAGCGGCTTGGTATTAAACACAGAATAATTCCGATGTGCGATATGCCTGTGGCGACTAAAGTTAACGTTGAAAGCGGTAAGTTGATGGCTTTTCAGCATTACTTTGTGCGTGATCGTTGCGAACCTAAAGTGACAGGTTTTGAATTCGAGGGTATAAGTGATGCTAGTCCATCACTCGGTTTTAAAGCAGCGCTTACCAATAACAATCTTGGCAGTATTATTATTTGCCCATCGAATCCTTTTGTCAGCGTTGATCCCGTCTTAAAACTCCCCGGTGTTATGGCAGCGATCGAGGCAGCCAACGCACCAACGATAGCTGTTTCACCTATCGTCGGCGGTCAGGCTATCAAAGGTCCGGCAGCGAAAATGATGAAAGAGTTGGGTATGCCGCAGACAGCGCTTGCTGTCGCACAGCATTACCAAGGCAGAATCGATGGTTTTGTTATCGACGAAGCTGATGCAACGATGGCAGCAGATATTGAGGCGCTTGGCATCAAAACATTGGTGACGAAAACCATGATGCGGTCGCTACAGGACAGGGTTGATCTGGCTGAAGCATGTCTTACATTCGCCGAGTCATTTTGACCCGCTAATCTTTTTTGACGAGTTAAGCTATTTTACCCACCCAACGATTTACTCACCCAACTATCGTGGCCGGCTAAACTACGGTGACTGATGAATTGTAATGAATGGGTTCGATTTTGTGTCGGTAAGTTTTTGTTCAACATAGTGTGGTCTTGGCCAAACGACCCTTATCTCATCAACCTCCACCGCAGCACCTAAACCAAAATGCATTTCCGCTGGGGCACCACTTGGGTACGAGTCACCCGCATGCGTTTCCTGCATTTGCGTGACGCCGTTGGCAGTATCATAAACTTTTGCAGCTATCGCCAGCGTGTTTTTACCCACACCTTGTGAGCGTATATTGATGAAATGAGTATTCTTTTGGCTTCGCACATTGTTGCTAAACAGTTGCGGCTTCTCTCGATTGCTGTGACGAACCAATCTAGGTCACCATCGATGTCATAGTCTCCAAAGGCCACCGACCGACTGTGATTAAATGAGTTCACGCGCAGCTCAGGCCAAAGTTGCATCGTTAAGACAATGAGTAGGTGCAATTGTGACCCGTAACGCGTCGAGGGTAAATGAGTGTATTCGAATCATCCGGTATCCGGATAAAATGCGCTGATGAGCTTGCAGGTAGGACGTCTGGGCGGTACGCGGTTTATTCATCGCTATCGACCTTTAGTTATGAAAAGTGTCTATATCAGTTATAACCAAGGGTATGGGTCTCAGCGCCAAACCGACTATCGCGACAATATAAGTCGTGATAACGTACACCCCCTAGAATTCATTCTATTTATGATCCATGAGCATTTCGTTAGTCATTCCCGTAAAACAGCTCGAAGATGCGAAGAAGCGTCTAAGTAGCATACTGTCTGTGGATCAGCGTCGTGACCTGTTTAGGGCGATGGTGCAGGATGTTCTGGAAGCTGCAACAACCTGCGATCGGATAGATGAAGTGATACTGGTGACCTGCGACACCAATGTGGCAAATCTCGGGTTAGAATATGGCTGCCGGATTCTGCCAGAGCCTGAGCTCGGTGGCCTAATACCAGCGGTTACGGCAGCGGCCAGTCAATTGGCGGCAGAGGACGTTGACGTGATGATCTTTTTACCTGGCGATGTGCCCCTGGTCAGCGTCGAAGAGCTTGAGGTGGTTCTTGATGGATTTGGTCAAGCCACTGAGCCTGAATTTATGATCGTGCCTGCAAGTGATCTCGGTGGGTCAAATTGTGTTGTCTGCTCGCCACCTGATTGCATGGATTTCGGCTTTGGCGAAGACAGCTTTAGGCGGCACTTAAAAACGGCGAGAGCGCTAGGTATTGAACCCACAATCGCTAAACTGCCGGGCATAGGTTTGGATGTTGACACGCCAGACGATTTGTCTCAGCTTGCCAAAGTGTTAGGCGCTGAAGGCCTAAAAACGGTTACACATAAATTCCTGATCGACAGTGGTATCTTGTCCAAAGTTCTTAAGGACTCGAAGGATGCAAATGAGGGCATCGCGCAAGATAATGCAAACGTTATTCCAAAATTTGAAGAAAGAGTGAACCTATGAGTCAGTTTGAAAGTCTTCTTATGCAAGCACGCAGTCTGCCGTTATCGAACGATGAAATACTCGCTCTCGGCGAAACGACTGACACTGCATCGCTCATGCAGGTGGCATCAATGCTGCGGGATGTAGGACATCAGAACACGATCTCGTATTCGCGTAAGGTGTTTATTCCGCTCACACACCTTTGCCGTGACGTTTGTCATTACTGCACCTTTGCGCAGGTGCCTCGAAAGTTGAAAGCCCCTTATCTCACACCCGATGAGGTTCTAAAAATCGCCCAAGATGGTGCCAAGGCCGGTTGCAAAGAAGCTCTGTTTACTTTGGGTGATAAGCCTGAACTTCGCTATAAGGCAGCTCGAGACGGATTAAAGGAGCTGAAGCAGGATTCAACGTTATCCTATCTTCGCGACATGGCGGAAATGGTTTTTAAGGAAACCGGTTTATTCCCGCACCTGAACCCTGGGCTGATGACAGCTGATGAATTTGCTGAGCTTCGCAAAGTATCGATTTCAATGGGCATCATGCTGGAGTCCTCCTCCGACCGATTGTTAGAGAAAGGTATGCCGCATCACGGTTCTCCCGATAAGGTGCCCGAGCGCCGTTTTGAAACCATGCGCCTAGCAGGCGAGGCGGCGGTTCCATTTACATCTGGGATTCTAATTGGCATCGGTGAAACCAGACGAGAGCGAATTCAATCGCTGCTATCGTTGCGAGACCTGAATATCGAGCACAATCAAATTCAGGAAATTATTATTCAAAACTTCCGTGCCAAGGAAGAAACGTTAATGGCGAATGCGCCGGAGCCGGACTTAAATGAATTGTTATGGACTATCTCCATGGCGAGAATCATCTTTGGACCAAAGATGAATATCCAAGCGCCGCCTAATTTGAGTCCCGGTGTTTTCGAGCAAATTGTGGCTTCCGGTATTAATGATTGGGGCGGTGTGTCGCCGGTGACCCCCGACTTTGTAAACCCAGAAGCACCTTGGCCACATCTTACAAACTTGGCAAGTGAGACGGCTAATGCAGGCAAACTATTGATTGAACGGCTTGCGATATACCCAGATTATGCAATGGATATGGAGCAGTGGATTGACCCTTCTATTCAGCCCGCGCTTAGGCAAGCGATCGACGGTGATGGTTTTGCAAGAACTGAAGACTGGGCAGCAGGTGCTGTTGTCGATGCGCCCGAAGGTGATTTGGCGAGAGTGACGGCTATCGCTAAGCGTGCGCCAAGCCCTGATATCAATTTAATTCTTGATAAAGTCAAAAATGAAGAAGTGTTGACCGAAGCCGACATCGTTCGCTTGTTCAAAAGTCGTGGTGATGACTACACACACGTTTGTCAGGCAGCGGACGAGATTAGGAGAAAGGTTTCCGGCGATACGGTAACTTATTGTGTTAACCGAAACATTAACTACACCAATGTCTGTTACTTCAAGTGCCAATTTTGTGCATTCTCGAAGGGAAAGATGAGCGAAAACTTACGGGGCCGACCTTACGATCTGTCCCATGAAGAAATTATGCGTCGTACTGCCGAGGCACATGCTCGTGGTGCAACGGAAGTTTGCATGCAAGGTGGTATCCACCCTGAATATACAGGCCAAACCTATATCGATATCGTGCACAGCATCAAGCAGGTTGTGCCTGAAATGCATGTACATGCTTTCTCACCGCTAGAAGTTTGGCAGGGTGCGCATACGTCAGGTGTATCGATTGATGAATTTCTAGGTCAGCTTAAGGAAGCTGGATTGGGAACCTTGCCAGGCACGGCAGCAGAAATACTAGATGATGAAGTAAGAGCGACACTTTGCCCTGATAAAATCAATACCAGCCAATGGCTGGAGGTCATGGAAGCTGCACACGGACAGGGCTTCAATACGACGGCAACTATTATGTACGGCCATGTCGAGAAATATGAACACGTTGCGCGGCATCTGTTAAGAGTACGTGCGTTGCAGGCTAAAACCGGCGGCTTTACAGAATTTGTGATACTGCCTTTCATTCATATGGAAGCGCCTATGTACCTAAAAGGTAATGCGCGTAAGGGGCCGACTTTTAGGGAAGCTGTACTGATTCATGCAATATCGAGACTTGTGCTAAATCCTGTTTTCACGAACATTCAAGCGTCCTGGACCAAGCTTGGTCCCGATGGCGTGCGGGCTTGTCTGCGAGCCGGTGTGAATGATTTGGGTGGCACTTTAATGAACGAAACGATTACTCGTGCCGCGGGTGCAAGTCATGGGCAGGAGACATCACCTGAGGAGATGGAAGAGATTATTCTATCGATCGGTAGGACTCCAAAACAACGGACAACAAGTTACGGTGATGTGACGCAAGCCCAGCGGCAAAAATCATTCGGTGCACAAACATTGATTGAGCCAAGTTATACTTCTGCTAAGAAATATGACCGTAAAAAAGATGCGACGCAGGAAGGCACCATTGCGAAAACGAAAAAGGAACTGTATCGACCCGGCTTAGATATATCTGGTGATGAGGATAAGCTGTCGAGTGCAGATATCATTTAGCGGGGTTATGTATCGCCAAGTAAGTATTTAGTGTGACTTTACCATGACTTTAGTCTGGCCGCCTTGATCGGAAAAAACGTTTTGGAGGTGATATGGAAATCGAAAATTTTACAGCGATAGAATCCGAATTTCAGCGACGTATAACAAAAATTGTCTGGTGTACCTTTACGACGATAGATCGGCAAGGCCGACCTCGGTCAAGAATGTTACATCCGATTTGGGATGGTGCAACGGGCTGGATTGCCACAGGTCGACATAGCTTTAAAGCGAAGCACTTGGCAGAACACAGCTACGTATCGTTAAGTTATTGGGACCCTGATCACGAACAAGTTTTTGCTGAATGTCACGCGCAGTGGGATGATAGTTTGGAGAGCAAACAACGAATATGGAGCTTGTACAAGCAAACACCTGCGCCTCTAGGTTACGACCTAACAGCATTCTGGTCAGACTATACTGATGAGAACTACGGCTTAATAAAGCTAACGCCCTGGCGAATCGAATTGTCATCTCTGACGGACATGATGAATCCACAAGTTTGGCGTCAGAAAACACAAGATATACCGCAAAACGGTTAGAGAAAATAATAGAAATTTGTTTAATTATTTGAAAAGGAACTATCTATGCCTGTGCCACAAAGAACTGCACTAACCCTCCCTGATCCTCGGGGTGTTCAACCGACGATAGATATGGCGAAATGGGGTGAGGCCGAAGGTTATGACGATCTTTGGTTTGCAGATAGCTCTGGTGTTGACGCGTTAACAACTGCAGCAGCGGTTGCGCTAAACACAGAACGGGTTAGAATTGGCACAGCCATCATTCCTGTATTTTCACGCACGCCAGCAGTACTTGCATCTACAGCTCATGTTCTACATCAATTATCTAATGGTCGATTTATCCTAGGTCTTGGCTCCTCGAGTCAAACTATGATGGAAAACTGGCATGGTCTTAAATTCGAGAAACCTTTGACGCGAGTAAAAGAAACGACTTTGCTCATCAAGCAAATGTTAGCGGGCGAGAAAACAAACTTTGACGGTCAGTCAGTGCAAAGTCACGGTTATCGTCAACTGCCACTGGAGGCAGATGCACAGCCGGTTTACATGGCCGCGCTGCGTAGCAAAATGTTAGAGACTGCGGCCGAGTTTAGCGACGGCGTGATTCTTAACTTATTCCCTAAAGATGCCCTACCAAAAATGATGGAGCATATCCGTATTGGTGCAGAACGGGCGGGTAAAAAATTGGAAGATGTCGAGGTTGTTTGTCGTCATCAGGTTGTTGTTACTGACGATATGGAAAAGGCGCGAAACTCTATTCGTGCTGGATTTGCACCTTACTATGCGACGCCCGTTTACAACGCGTTTCTTGCATGGGCGGGTTATGAGGATGTCGCGAAGAATATCGCTGAAGGTTGGGCTGCGAAAGACCGTGCGAAGACGACGGGTGCGCTAGACGATCAGCTTGTTGATGACATTGCGATACTCGGTACGAAGGAACAATGTCAGGACCGAATCCGAGAATATGGTGAGATGGGTATCACAACCCACATCATTTCCTGTGTTTCGCCGGGCGATACTAAAAATACGTATGATGCGTTTACTGGCAATAACTTCTCTTTCTAGTTATTTATCATCTGTGTTTGCACGCACGAATGCGTGTCTTTTAAAAAAATTATACTGAAATTGAGGTTATCAAATGAAACTAGGATTCTTGGCTGGATACTCCGGCAAAGTTATAAACATCGATATCGACAAAATAAAACGTGCTGAAAGCATGGGCTATGATTCTGTTTGGACGGCTGAAGCCTATGGCTCGGATGCGATAACGCCAGCAGCATGGGTATTAGCCCAGACTGACAAGATCAAAGTCGGCACAGCAATCATGCAGATGCCAGGCCGATCGCCTGCCTGTACTGCGATGACAGCAATGACGCTTAATCAACTTTCTAACGGGCGTTTCATTCTCGGTTTAGGCGCTTCGGGCCCTCAAGTTGTCGAAGGTTGGCACGGTGTTGCCTACGGAAAGCCAGTCACCCGAATAAAGGAATATGTGTCCATCGTGAAGAAGATTATGGCGCGTGAAGAACCGGTCGAGCATCAGGGTTTTCACTACAGCATGCCCTATGCGGGCGAAGACGGTACCGGCTTGGGTAAACCGCTGAAAAGCATTTTACAGGCAGACAACGACATCCCAATTTACACGGCATCAATCACGCCGCGTGGATTAACAGGTAGTGCCGAAGTCGCTGATGGCGTATTCCCTATTTGGATGAACCCGGATCGCTTTGATGTGTTGCAAGGACCAATCCAGAAAGGTCTTGATAAAGCGGGTAAGACCTTAATGAATTATGATATCGCGCCATTTGTGACCTGCATCATGGGCGACGATATTGATGCATGTCGAATGCCTGTTAAAGGCAACATGGCGCTATATATTGGTGGCATGGGCGCGAGAGGTAAGAACTTCTACACCGATTATACGTCGGCGCTCGGATTCGAGGATGCTGCCATCAAGATTCAAGATTTGTATCTAGCGGGTAAGAAGGATGAGGCCATGGCGGCTGTACCTGATGAGCTAGTCGATGCTTGTGCACTGGTTGGACCTGAGTCGGTGATTCGCGAGAGATTGCAGGCGTGGAAAAAGGCCGGGGATCAAGGCCACGTTGGATCGATGTTGATCGGTAGTGGTCAAGCGGCGGCACTCGAAGTTATTGCGAGTGAAATGCTTTAAGGTTTTTGTCTTAATCGATTAGGCGTGATTCAAGTGGTGCAAATATGACCTTTACGTTGAAGCCTGTTGGCTCAATTAGCGAAATTGGTCAGGCTGCTTGGGATGCCTGTGCGAACCCTACCTCTGCATCTTCGGATGTGGAGGCGACGGGTTCCGCGTCCTACATTCATCCCTATGATCCGTTCGTCTCCTACAACTTCCTTCATGCACTTGAAGAGAGTGGCTCTGCCGTGGCCGAGACAGGTTGGGGACCGTATCATCTGCAACTGCTTAACGAGAATGATGAAGTGTTCGGCGTCGTGCCGATGTATTTGAAAAACCATTCGCAAGGTGAATACGTTTTTGATTACAGCTGGGCAGATGCATTCGAGCGAGCAGGTGGGCGTTACTATCCTAAACTACAGGTGTCAGTGCCGTTTACCCCGGCAACCGGTCGTCGAATCCTCGCGAAGCCAAGTGACGGCGAAGACGACTATGAAGCCTTTTTGCTGTCGGGTGTAATGCAGGTTGCGGAGCAGCTTGATGTTTCTTCAATCCATGTCACCTTTGCAAACAAAGAACAGTACAAGCGCATGGGCGAGATTGGCTTTCTGCAGCGCACCCACAACCAGTTTCATTGGCTTAATAACGGCTATCGAGATTTCGGTGACTTCCTCGCGGATCTAGGATCGAAAAAACGAAAAAACATTAAGCGAGAGCGTCGCATTGCTTTGGCTAACGGCATTGAGATTGAGACGCTCACGGGTATCGATATCCAAGAGCATCACTGGGATGCGTTCTACCAGTTCTACCTCGACACAGGTAGTCGAAAGTGGGGTACACCTTATCTAACCCGAGAGTTTTTTTCGTTGATCGGTCAGTCGATGGCGGAAGATATTCTGCTCGTGATGTGTAAACGAGAAGGACGTTATATTGCCGGCGCAATCAACTTTATTGGTGGCGAATGTTTGTACGGACGTAACTGGGGCTGCATTGAACATCACGAAATGTTGCATTTCGAAGTCTGTTATTATCAAGCGATTGAGTTTGCGATCTCAAGGAAATTGAAGCGAGTAGAAGCCGGTGCACAAGGCCAGCATAAATTGGCGAGGGGTTATCTACCGACCCATACCTACAGCGCGCATTGGATAGTGAATAAGTCCTTTAGTGAGGCGATTCAGAACTTCCTTGAGAGCGAACGACAACACGTCGATGAAGAAATTGACTATATGGAAGGGCATTCGCCGTTTAAAAAGTAATGCGTTCTTTCCTGCAACGATAAACGATGGATTGATGATGTCACGACAATTCTATATTACTGATGTGTTCCATTCTGGTGGTTACTCCGGCAATCAACTCGCGACAGTGACTGATACCGCGGGTTTGACCTCAGATGACATGCAGGTCATTGCACGGGAATTCAACTTCTCTGAAACGACTTTTCTTATGGGCGGCGATCTTCAGTCTGGCTATGACGTGAGGATATTCACGCCATCGCAAGAGCTACCTTTCGCAGGACACCCAACGCTTGGTTCCGCTTATCTGATTCGAGAGCACGTTGCGAAGCTCACAAGTGATACGTTGGCGCTTAACTTGGCGGCCGGAAAGATCACGGTGACATTCGCCAACGACGGTGTCGTTTGGATGCGACAAAAGCAGCCGGAGTTTGGTGAAATTCTCGATAAGCAAACAGCAGCAGATGCGCTAGGTCTAGCATTAGACGATATCGATGAAGACTATCCTGTTCAGTCTGTTTCCACGGGGCTTGGTTTTACGTTGGTGCCGGTTAAGTCACTGCAGGCACTGAAACGGATTAATCAGCAGGGTTCACTCGGCTTTGGCATATTCGCCTTCACGAGGGAGGGTTACACCGCTGACTATGACATTTCCTCTCGCATGCTGGCCAACGATGCGGGGATTAGTGAAGACCCGGCAACAGGCAGTGCAAATGGTTGTCTGGCGAGTTATCTCGTACATCATCAGTATTTTGCTAGCGAATCGATTGATATTCGTGTCGCCCAAGGGTTTGAGATTAATCGCCCGTCGACGCTTTATTTGCGCGCTAGTCATGCGGACGGTGAGTATGAAATTAACGTTGGTGGTTCGGTTAAACTGTCTGCCGAAGGTCGTTTGGTTTAACTTGTTGCATTGATTGATATGCTTTTGATAGTTTGTCCTCTCGCTAGTGAGTAAAATAAGTATTAACAAATGACTTTAAAAATTGTAGGTGCGGGATTTGGTCGGACAGGTACCCTGTCGATGAAAAGCGCACTCGAACAGCTAGGTTTCGGACCTTGCCATCATATGATGGAGGTTTTTGGAAAGCCTGATCACATTGCTCGGTGGCAGGATGCCGCTGATGGCAAGCCTGTTGATTGGGAGTCAGTGTTTGCTGGCTACAACAGTGCCGTTGACTGGCCGGTTTGTTATTTTTGGCGAGAGCTGGCAGAACTGTATCCACAAGCGAAGGTACTGCTGACCTTGCGTGACCCTGAAAAATGGTACGACAGTGCCATCGCAACCATTTTCAAAGGCATGTTGAATGCGCCCTCAAACGTGACCGACCCTCATGCTTTGATGGTTCGCAAACTGATTGTTGAAAATACCTTTGGTGGCGATATATCAGATCGAGCCCATGCGATTGAAGTTTTTAATCGGCACAATCAGAAAGTGATCGATACGATACCGGCTGATCGGCTTTTGGTCTTTGAAGCAAGCCAAGGTTGGGGCCCACTATGTGAGTTTCTTGAGGTGCCAACACCCACGACCGACTATCCAAGCAGCAACTCGACCGCTGATTTCCAAAAGCGTTTTCAATCAAAATCAAAGTCAGATAAGGCGGAGTAGCAATTGTCGATGTTTGATGGCACACCTCATGAACTGCCGCCTTATGCTCAAGCGATAGGTATGGAGATTGTCGATGTTGAGGGGCGGGTGTGTTTACTTAAATTGGCCTACCGTGACGATCTCGTCGGTGACCCCGATACGGGTGTGCTCCACGGCGGTGTTATCACGGCAAGTCTTGATAATGCTTCGGGTTGGGCCGTCCGCTGCCATGAAGACTGGCACGATGGCGAGAGTATGGCGACGCTGGATATACGTATCGACTATATGAAGCCCGCGGTTCCTCACCAAGAGATATTGATCGAAGCGCAGTGTTACAAAATCACAAAGTACATCGCCTTTGTTCGTGGCATCGCTTTTCAATCCAGTAAGAATGACCCGGTGGCGACATCGGTGGCAGCCTTTATGATTGGTACGCCCAACGCGCAGGGAGCCAATTTATGAAATTGTTGGCTGATATGCGGCAGAATAATACATTGGATTTACAGGCGGTCTTGGACCATTTGCCCTACACACGTTTTATGGGTATCAGGGTTGAACAAAGGGGCACTGAGATCACGACGATTATGCCGTTTGATGACAAGCTCGTTGGTAACACAAACTTACCGGCTATTCACGGTGGCGCGATTGGCTCCTTCCTTGAAATTACCGCGGTGATTCAACTGCTTGCAGAAACAAGCATCGAACGTTTTCCTAAGACCGTTGATATATCGGTCGACTATCTTCGCAGTGGCAAGCCTGTCGATACCTACGGTACGGCCATCGTCACGCGACTCGGACGGCGGGTGGCCAACGTCAGATGTGAGCTTTGGCAAGAAGAACGCCTAAAACCCATCGCGGCTTCCCACGGCCAATTCCTGCTCTGATGCTTCCATTTTCATTTTTTGCATTGGTTTGTTAATAAGATGCGTGCGAGGGTACGTTAGCGGAGTAAAAGACCCGTCTGCGATACAAACGGCATGAACATTGTGTCGTTGGATGTGAATATGAAACTAAAGGCATTCGACCCCCTTAAGGTGGTTGCTGATTCAGCTGAAATGGCATTTAACCAGATCGCCGAATTTGATGGCGGTGGTATTGGTGCATTTTGGTCTGAAGCCGGTGAGACCTCGCCGTGGGAAATGCACCCTGATTGTGATGAGCTCATACACGTGATGGAAGGCGCGGTGACCTTAGAGGTGCTGCCGAGTGATGGCGGCCCGAGTGTCACGCAACACATTAAAAGTGGCGCTTACTGTGTCGTGCCGCAGGGCTGTTGGCATCGTCAGACTTTGTTAAAACGGACCAAAGAAATGTATTTAACTCCAGGCATCACGCTTCATTCTAGCGCGGCAGATCCAAGGGTTGGGTAATAATGGCTGCCGCAAGAACCACAGTTTTTAGGTGCGGCTGATGAGAAGTCTTTCATGACATTGCGGTGATGTTGAGCTTGAAATCGATGCCGAGCCGACGCTTTTAACGCACTGCACCTGCTCGATCTGCAGACGTTATGCCGCGTTATGGGGGTTCTTTACGCGAGCAAGTTCACGTCTTTTGTCCGCGCCAGAAAAATCAAAAGTCTATATATGGGGTGACAAGTTAGTCGAGTTCTATCACTGCGCAAGTTGTGGCTGTGTCACTCACTACGAGGACATTGAAAAAACGCCGCAAGGGCGCTTGGCTATTAACTTTCGACTGCTTGCGCCAAAAAATTATTCGAATATCGCTATTCGTACCTTTAATGGTGCAGATACTTGGCAATATTTAGATTAGTGGTGAGCCTCGACAAGATTCTATCGCTACCGAGTTGTCATGTTGAACATATACTCTGACGTTAACTCGGTGTTGCTGTATACATGTTATTTTCAGCATTCTTGCTCGCAATGTCTTTTAGGCTTCGTCTGCCGGCTAAGGTGATGATGATGCTTAAGAAAATCATACTACCGAGTGTCACGACGAACAGGGCATTGCCCGTGTGACTGGCAACCAGCCCTGTAGCGATAGGTCCTAAAATTGATCCTGTACCATTTAACAGTAGCAATATGGTCGCGATCTGTATTCGGTTTAGATCAGATTTGTCGTTTGCTTCTGACGCACAAATCCCATAGATGGAAAGACTTGCCCCTCCGAGAAAGAACATGACGATGACTAAGGCTTTGCCATCCGGCGACTGAGTCAGTACAAAGCCACTTAAGATCATCGTAAATACTGTGATCACATTCAGAAGTGATGCTCTGCTAAATCTGTCTGACAGCCAGCCCAATGGTAACTGTGCAAGTGCACCTCCTAGTACGACTGCGTTCATCATGAAGCCAATCTCAGTAGGGGTTAGGCCTGATTTTTGGGCAGTTAAAGGCGCCATAGTCCAAATGGTACCTGTGACAATGCCGCCCAGTATCATGCCCGCTGAAGCGACTATCGGCAGTGTGGAAATCATTCCTAACTTTGCTGATTCCGCTTTAAGCATCATCGGCTGCTCGACGAGAGCAAGACCCATCGGTAGGAGGGCGAGAAGCATGACGATGGCGCCGATTCGAAACAATGGTAATAGTTCGATAAGTCCGAGCAGCTGTTGACCAATGCCCAAGCCAATCAACGTGGTAAGGATATAAATAGAAATTAAGCGGCCACGATGGTTATTGGAACCAAATTCGTTTATCCAGCTCTCGACGACCGTGTACATGCACGCGAGACAACAGCCTGTCACGAACCTTAGCAGTAGCCATGCCCAAAGATAGGGTGAAAATTCGAGTACGAGTAGGGTGGCCGCAGCGGTGCCACCTGCACAAAGAAACACCCTGATGTGTCCTGCTCTGGCTAATAGTCGAGGAACGACGATGCAGCCAATAACAAAGCCAAGGAAATAGCTCGCACCCGTTAGCGCTATTGAGAAGTCAGTCCAACTTAAGCTTCTAGCAAACAAGGGCAATAGTGACAGCTGCAGTCCATGTCCGATAAGAAAGATACCTAAGGATAAAAGAATAGGGGTTATAGGGTGTCGCATTAGTCATTTACTGGCTTAAAAGAAGAGCGCATATTAGTTAAAAAAAACATGAGGTAAAGCAAAAAAAAGTTGTGCAAATAACAAAAAAACGTTTAACAATGGCGCCGCCAAAGTGGCGAAAAAATGTTGAGACTTATTATGGATATCAGTTTACTGAAGACCTTTATGGAGGTTAACAAGACAAGGAACTTTGCACGTGCCGCAGATAATTTGTTCGTCACTTCTGCGGCAGTATCTGCCCGTATAAAACTGCTGGAGTCACAGCTGGGCGTGAGTCTTTTTCTTCGGCATCGAGGCAATATGCAACTGACGAGCGAAGGTGAAAGATTGTTACCTTTTGCCGAGACACTAATGAATACTTGGGCAAGGACACTGCAAGAAGTCAGTTTGTTGCCTGAATTTGAAGCGAGAATTCATATTGGTGCTACGTCAAGTATGTGGTCTTTGTCACTTCAAAAGCACTTGCAAACGTTGATCGAGGTTATGCCAGAAGTGGCGGTGCAGGCTGAGGGGCATAGTACTGAGTTGTTATCCAGAATGTTGATGGACCGAACGATGGACCTGATTATCGCCCATGATCCACCGTCCACAAGCGAGTGCAAAGTTGAAAAAATTGGTTCGCTAGATTTGGTTCTAGCGAGCACCGAATCTAATGCCAGTGTGAAAGAATCAATGGGTAAAGGATATATTTATGTTGATTGGGGTACAGCATTTGCGAGTTTCCATGCGGAGCGCTTTGGCGGAGGTTCATCGCCAGCACCTCTATTAAAAGTTAACCTGGCAGGCATGGCTTACGATTTACTGCGTACGCGTGTTGGTGCGACCTTTTTACCTCGCACCTTGGTTGATGAAACGCAGTGGTTACATCCGGTAACTGCGGCGCCCTCAATAAGGCGCTCGATGTTCGCATGCTATAGAGAAAGTAATGATCGCATCGACATTATTCGTCAAGCTATTCAGCACTTGTTGAGTCTGTCACTTTAGAAACTGACGCAGGCGTGTCGGTTAGAAGTCAAAGTCGAATTCTTTTTTGAGCCGTCGTGCCTCCAAGATATCTTCAATCTTACGTCTCACTTCCAATACTTTAACGGTGTCTTTGGCTGTGGGAAGTTCATCAACAGACAAGATTATGTTGTCTTCGTCTGATTGCTGTGGGTGATCATCTTGTTGATTGTTCGAGGTTGATGACGCCATAATTTTTTGCTCCTAAAAGCGCGATTTAATGAGAAATCGGCGACAGAGGAAAGCAAAATCATTTTGTGATTACGCCAAAGAACAGTTGAGTTCGGATGCGAGTCGTTGATTGAGTTGTCTCAGGGCTGGCCCGGTTTTTGTTTGCTATTGATTAGCTGACCCAACATGCGTGTGGCAGCTTGAATCAGTCAACAACGATTTTAGATGATAGGCCAAATTTAGGTTATAAAACCTTCGTCGGTTAGTAGCATCTTTCTAACTCGCTCGCCAGTCGCAGGAAATATTGCGCTTCCGACATCTGCGGCTAAGGGTGGCAATGCCGTTTCCCCTAATCCCGTTTTGCTATAGCCGCTTCAAATAAAGTGGATATCAACGCTAGACGCAATCTGAATCCCTCACAGGCTAGCATTCGGTTATCCTCAGCTTAATGCGTCAAAATTACAGTTACCCGCAACAGGAGATGGGTTTTAGCGCGGTTGCGATAACGTCGCCGTCGTTACGGGTCAATCGCTTTGCCGATGGCACGGTTGATTTAAGTCAGCTTGTCGCTCTAAGTCAGTCGACCGTCCAAAACCAAAATAGTGTGCCAGCAAAGACAGACGCAGATTGGTCCGTCATGATAGATCTGGTCGAAATGAAAGAGGGCGCTTTGGCAGTGTTGGATGAAACAACACAACCGGCAGCATCCCTGGAAATTGATAATCTCAACTTTGAAGTGCGTGACATACAGAACCCAACGACGTCTTCGAGCGGCTTAACGGCGTCGCTTAACATAGGCGAAATGGGCCTCGTCAAAATTCAGGGTGCCGCCGCGATCTTGCCCGAGCTAAAGGTAGAGCTCGATGTGACCTTAGCGACGCTGCCATTGGTTATAGTGGACCCTTATTTGAACGCGATTGCCGATGTTAGGCTCGATAGCGGAGCAGTCTCAGCGCAGCTACAAGTTGTATTGGCCGGCTCAAAAATGAGTATCTTCGGTAGCTCGGCATTAGACGATCTTGCGGTGATTGATGAGCGTAATAGTTCGAAGCTGCTGGGCTGGAAAAAATTGTCTGTTGATAAGTTTGAATACATTGATTCACCGCCAAGTCTGCATGTGTCGAGTATTGTGGTTAATGAGCCTTTCACAAAGTTTGAGATATACCCAGATCTATCGACCAATATTGAAAGCATCCTTAAAGCACCAGAAGTGACGACCAATGCAGCCGCAGAAACGGATCTCGCTAAGCCATTGCAGATGACGTTTGCTTACACGACGATCAATCAAGCGACGCTTGATTTTTCTGATCTTTCGCTTCCTTTGCCCTTTAGAACTGTCACAACAAACCTGTCCGGAACAATAGGCGCAATATCTTCTTTTACAAGTGAGCCAGCGGATATTCAAATGGAGGGAAAAGTCGATGAGTTTGGTTTGTCCAGAATGAATGGCAAGCTGAATTTGTTTGAGCCAACGGATTCAATGGATCTGGTGATTGAATTCCGTAATCTCTTGATGACCTCGTTGTCACCCTATAGCGCCGCCTTCGCTGGTCGAGCAATTGAGCAGGGCAAGCTAAACCTGAACCTCAACTATGTGATTAATGAGGGTGAGCTGCTAGGCAGCAATGAGCTGTTGTTGTCGGAATTTAAGTTAGGCGAAAAGGTCGACAGTCCTGACGCAGTTAGTTTACCACTCGACCTTGCGGTCGCGCTTTTAACGAACAGCGCAGGCGAGATCGATATTGAATTGCCCATCAGTGGCGATGTAAATGATCCAGAGTTCCATATTGGTGGCGTTGTACAAGAGGCGCTGAAACAATTTTTAGCTAAGATTGTGACCGCACCGTTTCGTATGTTGGGCGGGTTGATTGGTGTTCAGAGCGATGACTTGGGCGAGATCAAATTCCTCGGCGGTCGATCTTCACTTTCTCCACCGGAGCTCGAACAACTTGGAAGCATTTCTAAAGCAATGGAAAAGAGGCCCGATTTGTCTCTGATCATACCGGGTGTTTACGACGATCGATTGGATATTCCTGTGCTGCGTTATGAAAAACTCGTCGTTAAAGTCCGTGCTCAGCTAAATCTTGAATCTGAAACTGACGCTAAAGAATTAATGTTAGATGACTCTGTGCTGAGTGTGTTTGAAGCACTTTCGATGGAAGCTGATCCCGATATGGATTTAGAGTCCCTCAAAGCTGGATTTGTCAAGCCGATAGACGAGGGCAAAGAACGTTTAGACCAGGTTGCTTACATGGCTGAATTGCGGCACCGACTAGAGTCTGCCGAAAGCGTATCGGTCGAAGAGTTACAGCAGCTCGCGAGGCAACGCCAAACAAGTATCTTGGAAACATTGAGTCAAGCGGGTGTACCTTCTGAACAGATCGGTTTGGGAGAGATCATGGAAGTCGATTTAGAGGCTGAGTCCGAAGATGATTGGGTAAGTCTTATTCTAGAAGTGAGTGCTGGGTAAGTGCCATGATTAGCTCGAATGATAGGCAATATAGGTGCTAATTGGCGTTAGATTCGCGGCTCAACTTTGATTATGCTTACGTTTCGTTTTTCGCACATACCGATCGCCCTATTGGATAGATTTTATTTCGATTTAAGGCGCAATAAACTCAATTAAACAATTTAGAAAGTCATTATCAACTCACTATAATCTCATTTTAAACAACGAAAGGAGCCCGCCATGGGTGATGTATACATTGTAGAAGCTTGTAGAAGTGCTATTGGTAAACGCGGCAAAGGTCTGGCTGGTTTGAAACCAGCTGACTTACTGGGCGCGGTTCAAAAAGGCGCGTTAGATCAGGCCGGTATTGCACCTGAAAAGATTGATCAAGTTATCGGCGGTTGTGTTTCGCAGGTGGGCGAGCAATCGTTCAACATTGCTCGAATTGCTTGGTTGTCCCAGGGACTTCCTTTGGAAGTGGCCGCAACAACGGTAGATTCTCAGTGTGGTTCTAGTCAGCAGGCGACAACAATGGGTGCAGCAATGGTTGCCTCTGGCGTTGAAGATGTTGTCATGAGTTGTGGCGTAGAGATGATGAGTCGCGTTCCTCTGGGATCCAACATGGCAGGTGGCTCACCTATGGGTGAGAACTATGCGGATTACTATCAACCAGCGAGTCAATTCCAAGGCGCAGCAATGATTGCAGAGGAATACCAAATCACTCGTGATGACACTGATGCGTTTGGACTTGCGAGCCAGCAAAAGGCAATCAAGGCATCTGAAGAGGGTCGTTTTGACCGCGAAATTATCCCTGTTGAAGCGCCTATTCTTGATGCTGAGTTCAAGCCTACTGGTAAGACGCAGATGATTTCAAAAGACGAAGGCTTGCGAGCGACGACGTTGGAATCTTTGAAAGGTTTAAAGGCAGTTGCTGGCCAAGAGCTTCACACAGCAGGTACTTCATCGCAGGTATCCGACGGTGCCGCCGCCGTGATTATGGCATCAGACAAAGCTGTGAAAGAACTGGGTCTAAAACCCCGAGCCAAGATTGTCGCCACAACCTTAGTCGGCGTCGATCCCGTGACAATGTTGAAAGGCCCAATCCCAGCAACACGTAAAGTGCTGGATAGAGCGGGTTTGACAGTTGATGATATTGATATCTTTGAAGTTAACGAAGCCTTCGCATCAGTGGTACTTGCTTGGGAGAAAGACCTAGGCATCGATCCCGCTAAGACGAATGTGAATGGCGGTGCAATTGCGCTGGGTCACCCTACTGGGAGTACCGGTGCGCGCTTGATAACAACGGCACTGCATGAGCTAGAGCGAACTGGTGGTAAATATGCACTAATTGCGATGTGTTGTGGTGGTGGTTTAGGTACGGGTACGATCATCGAGCGACTCGACTAGTTCGTTAGTAACAAGTGGTAAGGATGAAAGGGACCTAGTGTCCCTTTTTTTCTCGATAATTTTCACTTTAAAGTGAAAAACAATATTTTTGTAGAACACAGTACACAAACTCAAGGATTAGAATTATGAACCCCAACGCAGAATTTGATGTTGTCGTTTTTGGCGCAACAGGATTTACAGGGCAACTCGTTGCTGAATATCTGAACAAGCAATACGGCAAGAACGGCGGTATTACGTGGGCAATGGCTGGTCGAAGTGCAGACAAACTAGCTGAGGTGCGTGACCTCATCGGTGCACCTGCCGATACGCCACTTATCGTTGCAGATTCGTCAGATACGGCATCCCTCGATGCGATGGCTCAGCGTGCTAAATGTGTTCTCACATCAGTAGGACCTTATTCGCTTTATGGAGAGCCCGTCGTCAAAGCCTGTGTGGAAGCAGGCGCAGACTACGTCGACCTTTGTGGAGAAGTTTTGTTCATGCGTGAGATGATTGAAAAATATGAAGCAGCGGCAAAACAAAGCGGTGCGCGACTTGTTTTCTCATGTGGATTTGACTCCATTCCTTTCGATCTTGGCGTTCAATTCCTGCAAGAAGAAGCTGTAAAAGCGTTTGGTCAACCTATGTCTCGAGTGCGCGGTCGCATGCGCGCAATGCAAGGCACATTGTCCGGTGGTACCGCCGCAAGTGGTGCCGCGACCATGGCTGCCGTGCAGAATGATGCTTCTCTTATGGCACCGTTAATGGACCCGTTTTCACTTGCTGATGGTTTTCAAGGTCCGGCACAGCCCGCCGGCAACGAAATTCATGAAGATGAAGCGATAGGCCAGTGGGTCGCACCGTTCATGATGGCCGTCATCAACACGAAGAATATCCATCGCTCAAATGCACTCATGGGACACGCCTATGGTGAAGACTTTGTCTACGATGAAATGATGATTGGCGGATCGGGAGAGACTGGCAAGGCCGCAGCAGAAGCCGCCGCGTCAAATCAATTCCTATCCGAGGGCGAAGCACCGAAGCCTGGCGAAGGACCATCGAAGAAGGAGCAGGAAGAGGGTTATTACGATCTAATGGTGCATGGCACAGCATTGGACGGCAATACCCTTTCCGTCACCGTGACAGGTGACAAAGATCCCGGTTACGGTTCAACTTCAAAGATGATTGCCGAGTCTGCCATCTGTCTAGTGAAAGATCTTCCCGAGATTGCTGGCGGATTTTATACACCAGCACCGGCGCTTGGTGCGACGCTTCGTAATCGCTTGATTGCTAGCGCGGGTTTGACCTTCACGGTTGACCAGTAGTAGTCGGTTCGGAATATAAAGGACGCATCGCGCATTTAGATTAGTCAAAGCTAATTTAAAATGCGTCGTTGATATAGCTTAGCTGCGCATTAACGAAGGTGCGTCTTTTTTGATTCAGAGTATTCTATTCGAACGTTTCCGCTGCGCCACAATTCTCAATTTTTAATCCTCCACATAAATCTAAAGCGATCCTGCCTTAGAAAAGTAATGAGTTTATCAGCACTACTCGAGCGCTCGGCGAGCCTGTTTGTTACGCCGCGCATATCTAATCCTCGAGCTGTCAAATGGTGGTCAAACGACGCGACGCCTTATAAAAGAATCTTTCAAAAAATCTGTTCGGTTTTCGACGCCTCTAAAAGGGGCGTGATCAACCTTGGTGCATTGTTCGCGCATCATTATTGTGCGTCAGTTTGGTGCGTGTATCGAGGCGGAGGGTATCTTGGGCGTTAGCGAAAAAGTATCAGACCATGCAAATAAAGGCCTAGAGCATTATTTTTGGCGTAAGTGACCAGCTTGGCATCATGTTTGCTTTTCCATGGGTAACACTAAATTTATTAAGCACAACATTCTTATAGAACGAACCTGTGGAGGGGCTCAAACGTGGATCAAACACTCGAACTACAATATGCGATGGATACATTCTATTTCCTCGTGTGTGGCGCACTGGTCATGTGGATGGCGGCTGGCTTTGCCATGCTCGAAGCCGGACTTGTACGCTCAAAAAATACAGCCGAAATTCTGACGAAGAACGTCGCGCTATTCGCAATTTCTTGCATCATGTATCTCGTCTGCGGTTACGCAATCATGTACGGCGGAGACTATTTCCTATCAGGTATCGAGCTTGATGGTGCAGCGAACGCTGACGCGCTAGCTGCGACAGTACTTGCAGAATCACAGGCAGCCGGTTTTGCCGGCGGTGCTGTTTATTCCAATGCCTCTGACTTCTTCTTCCAGGTTGTGTTCGTTGCAACGGCGATGTCGATTGTTTCGGGTGCTGTAGCGGAAAGAATGAAGCTTTGGGCTTTCCTCGCTTTCGCTGTTGTGATGACGGGTTTCATCTATCCAATGGAAGGTAGATGGACATGGGGTGGTAATGCTGTTTTTGGCATGTATACACTTGGTGATCTTGGTTTCTCTGACTTTGCGGGCTCAGGTATTGTTCACATGGCTGGGGCGGGCGCAGCACTCGCGGGTGTTCTGTTACTCGGTGCACGTAAAGGTAAATACGGCAAGAACGGTGAAATCATGGCGATTCCCGGTGCTAACTTACCGCTTGCGACATTGGGTACGTTCATCCTCTGGATGGGTTGGTTCGGCTTTAATGGCGGCTCTGTTCTTAAGTTGGGTGATATTGCCAGTGCGAATTCGGTTGCCATGGTGTTCCTAAATACCAATACGGCAGCAGCCGGTGGTGCAATCGCAGCGCTTATTACTGCGAGACTTCTATTCGGTAAGGCTGACCTCACCATGCTACTGAACGGTGCGCTTGCTGGTCTTGTCGCAATTACGGCTGAACCATCGACACCAACAGCGCTTGAAGCAACATTGTTTGGTGCAGCCGGTGGGGTACTAGTTGTGTTCTCAATTATCGGCTTGGACAAACTGAAGATTGATGATCCCGTAGGTGCGATATCTGTTCATGGCACATGTGGTTTGTTAGGTCTGTTATTGGTTCCTCTTACAAATGACGGTTCTTCCTTCTCAGGTCAGCTGATTGGTGCCCTTACCATCTTTGGATGGGTGTTCGTTACGAGTCTTATTGTCTGGACAGTTCTGAAAGTCTCTGTCGGTATCAGAGTGACTGAGGAAGAAGAGTACGAAGGTGTGGACATCGGCGAGTGCGGACTCGAGGCCTATCCTGAATTCGTAAAATCTGCCTAATCCCTTTTATCGCAGAGTTCAGCCGGGACGCCTTTTGGGCTCCCGGCTTTTTTTTGCCTAAAATTTTAAGTAACTTTTTGGTTGCCTAGCAACGCTGGAGTCTTTGTTACATGACAGTCAGCACGTTAGCGCAGGAATAAGCTGCGTAGTCGAGCACGCGGTTAGTCAGGCAGCTTTGCTTTTAGATGGGCTTGGATTTAACCAGTCGCAAGGAATATATCGCAGAGGTCAGTACTGTACTGCGGAAATATAAAAGGAGGCATGAGCCTCCTTTTTATTCTGACTAACTGTTCTTGTTAGCTGTTCTTGTTACCTATTCTTGTTACCTACTGTTACTAAATGTTTGAAAGACTCTAGGTCCAAGTTTAAAAATTTGCACCCAGTTGAGCTTTAGCGACACGAGCTGAAGCTTATGCAACAGCTTGTTTTGCTTCTTCCAAACGCTGTTGCAGTTCGTTGAGTTCGACTCGCAGTGCTTCTGGCATACGATCACCATATTGATCATAGTATTCGTTGATCAAAGGTATCTCGCTGAGCCAGCCATCCACTTCGACGCGGAGTAGTTCAGCTTTCTGTGCATCGGTAAGGTCAAGACCTTCAAAATTGATGCCATCCATTGTTGGCAGGTTACCAATTGGTGTCTCGATAGCATCGGCTGTGCCGTTGCAGCGATTAAAGACCCATTCAAGTACGCGAGAATTCTCGCCGAAGCCAGGCCACATGAATTTACCGTCGTCATCTTTACGGAACCAATTAACGTAGTAAATTTTTGGTAGTACAGCGCCTTCCTGTTCACCAACAGATAACCAATGACTCCAGTAGTCAGCCATGTTGTAACCACAGAACGGTAACATTGCCATCGGGTCACGACGCAGCTCACCAATCTTTCCGGCAGCAGCAGCTGTTTTCTCTGAAGATACAATCGAACCAAAGAAAGTCCCTTGTCTCCAGTCTCGCGCTTCGTTTACTAGCGGTACAACGGTTGCGCGTCGACCACCAAACAAAATAGCACTAATGGGCACGCCCTTAAGCTCCTCCCATTCTTCAGCGATGGCGGGACACTGCGCCGCGTTCACTGTGAAACGGGCATTTGGGTGTGCGGCAGGCGTTGTACTATTTGGTGTCCAGTCCTGTCCAGTCCAGTCGACTAAGTGCTCGGGTGCTTCATCGGTCATACCTTCCCACCAAACATCGCCATCGTCTGTTTCGGCAACGTTAGTGAAAATACAGTTTTCGTTCAGACTGAGCATGGCGTTAGCATTTGAATCCATGCCGGTTCCCGGTGCGACACCAAAAAAACCTGCCTCTGGGTTGATTGCATAGAGTTGACCGTCGTCACCAAACTTCATCCAGGCGATATCGTCGCCTACTGTTTCAACTTTCCAGCCGGGTGCGGTCGGTATGAGCATTGCTAAATTCGTTTTGCCACAGGCACTAGGGAATGCACCAGCAACATATTTTGATACACCCTCGGGGTTAGTCAATTTTAAAATCAGCATGTGTTCAGCGAGCCAACCTTCGTCGCGAGCCATTGCTGAAGCTATCCGCAGTGCGAAGCATTTCTTGCCGAGTAGGGCATTACCGCCGTAGCCAGAACCGAACGACCAGATTTCTCGCGTCGTTGGAAAGTGAGCGATATACAGATTTTCTGGATTACATGGCCAAGTGACATCTTCTTTGCCGTCAACCAATGGAACACCAACAGAATGAACACAGGGTACAAAGTTACCGTCTTCACCAAGTTCTTCAAGCACCGCATCGCCAACTCTTGTCATAATGTGCATATTTGTCACGACATAGGGTGAGTCAGAAACTTCTACGCCAATGTGGGCGATCGGCGAGCCGACCGGGCCCATACTGAATGGTATGACATACATGGTTCGCCCGCGCATGCAGCCTTCAAACAAACTAGTGAGAGTGCCGCGCATTTCCTCTGGGTTGATCCAGTTATTGTTTGGACCGGCATCTTCAGGCTCTTCGGAACAAATATAGGTACGACTTTCAACACGTGCCACGTCCGCTGGGTCAGATCGAACCAGATAACTATTAGGACGCTTGGCTTCATTTAGTTTTTTAGCGGCACCTGAGGCAACTAAAAGCTCCCACATACGATCATATTCTTGCGTGCTGCCATCGCAGATCACAACATCTTCAGGTTGACAGAGCGCCGTCATTCGCTCGACCCATTCCTGTAACTGTTTGTTTTTCAACATTTATTAAAACCTTTGGTGTCTGCCGGTTGGATTCAACCAGTGTTTTCTAATTGGATTTCTGTGGTGGCGTAGGATAACTGAAAATGATTCTCAAATCGACGTCAGAGACGCGATTTACCTCACAGATTCGACCGTTTTTTCTGATGCTATCGTATTCCTCCAAAATCCATTGCCGAGACGAACCATCGTGACAAATAGCCCAGAGGAAAATCGCGGCCAAGATAATGTCCTTTGACATCATAAAGCTGTGGTTTTATAGGCGAAAAAGTCTAGTTATGATTGCAATAAGGACTGCCTAAAGTAAGATAGCGGCGCTCTTCAATCTGCACAACATCGTTGAAAATCAACGAAATTAGAAATTACTGTCGGTGAAGTGAGTTTGACAACTTTATCCACCTATATTGAAGTGTAGACCGCGTAGACACTTAAACTTTTAACGACAGCTAACAAACGGGATGCCGATGCCGGCGACTAGCCAACTAAAAAAGCTCTACGATTATCGACCTTACTGGGCTGAATGTTTTGGCGTGGCGAATTTTCTCCCCACCACGCGCGAGGAAATGGATGCTCTAGGTTGGGATAGCTGTGACATCATTATCGTGACCGGTGATGCTTATGTTGATCATGTCAGCTTTGGCATGGCCGTCATTGGTCGTGTACTTGAAGCACAGGGTTTCCGAGTGGGTATTATTTCGCAACCCGATTGGACATCGAAAAAAGCTTTTCAAAAGCTGGGCAAGCCCAACCTCTACTTTGGGGTCGCCGCTGGTAACATGGATTCAATGATTAACCGCTATACATCGGATCGCAAGATTCGACATGACGATGCCTACACAGCGGGTAATGAAGGTGGAAAAAGACCGGACCGAGCTGTAATCGTATATTCCCAGCGTTGTCGTGAAGCATATAAAGATGTGCCTATCGTTGTCGGCAGTATCGAGGCGAGTTTAAGGCGAATTGCCCATTTTGATTATTGGAGTGAGAAAGTAAGACGTTCAGTTTTGATTGATTCCAAAGCCGACATATTACTTTATGGAAATGCTGAGCGCGCCATTGTCGAGTTGTCTCATAGAATTGCAGCCGGTACACCAATACAAGACATTCGTGATATTAGAGGCACCGCCATTCCATTGAGCGAGCTGCCGCAAGACTATACTTGTATCGATTCCACGAAACTAGCTGAAGACCAGGCTAAGGAGGCTTTGGCCGATCAAACCGAGCCATTGGACGCCGACGTTCAAGTGATCCGCATGATTGATCCGTCAATACCGACTCGAAAGCTGGTAAAAAAAGAAGCATCGAAACCGGTTGCCATTTCATCGGATGATGCAAAAGTTTATATACGACTGCCAGATTATGAGCAGGTCATCGCTGATAAAGTGCTTTATGGTCATGCGTCGAGAATTCTGCATCGGGAAACTAACCCTCATAATGCACGTACTCTTGTGCAGGCCCATGGCGCTCGATATGTTTGGTTGAACCCGCCGCCGATCCCTTTAGAGACAGATGAAATGGATTGGGTTTTTGGCCTTCCCTACCAGCGAGTGCCGCATCCATCTTATGGTGATGCGAAAATCCCAGCTTATGAGATGATTCGTTTTTCAGTCAATATCATGCGTGGTTGTTTTGGTGGTTGCAGCTTCTGCTCGATAACAGAACATGAGGGGCGCATTATTCAAAGTCGCTCTGAAGAATCGATACTTAATGAAATTCAGGATATCCGCGACAAGACCCCTGGTTTTACCGGTGTTGTATCAGATTTAGGTGGTCCAACAGCTAACATGTGGCGCCTTGCCTGTAAGAGTAAAACGATTGAGAGTAGCTGTCGTCGGCTTTCCTGTGTCTACCCAAATATTTGTAAGAACCTTGATACAGACCAAACGCCGTTGATTTCGCTCTACCGCAAGGCGCGCGATATTGATGGCGTGAAGAAAGTGCTGATTGCATCGGGCTTGCGTTACGACCTCGCGGTAAAAACGCCGGAATACGTGAAAGAGTTAGTTTCTGAACACGTTGGTGGCTATCTAAAAATAGCGCCTGAACACACAGAAGGGGGACCATTATCGAAAATGATGAAACCCGGTATCGGCACCTATGACGAATTCAAAGTGATGTTCGACAAGTATTCGAAAGAAGCGGGTAAAGAACAGTATCTGATTCCCTATTTTATCGCCGGTCATCCAGGTACGCGTGATGAAGATATGGTGAACTTGGCGCTTTGGCTGAAGCAGCATGGATTTCGTGCCGATCAGGTGCAAAGTTTCTATCCATCGCCGATGGCCGCGGCGACGGCCATGTATTATTCCGGTAAAAATCCCATTAAACGCATCTCTAGAACGAGTGAAGACGTCACCGTTCCGAAAGGCGCGAGACAGCGAAGATTACACAAAGCTTTTTTGCGCTACCACGATCCAGAAAATTGGCCCATGTTGAGGCAAGCTCTAAAGAAAATGGGCCGCAATGATTTGATCGGTAATGGTAAGAAGCATTTGGTGCCATTGACCGACTTTTCGCCCCTGCAGGTTCGTCGGCAAGCACACAAGGGCAAAAATTTTCGAACTCAGCACACAGGCCTGCCCCCCAACGCGATCGCGCCCACTGATAAACGGGCCGATGGAATTTCAGGATCGAAGAAACCCGCAAGATTTATCAAGAAACCAAGGCGTTAAGGCCCGCCGCGATTTTCGTCAGCGATAAAAAAAAGCCCGGGCTTACCGGGCTTTTTTTATCGCTAGTTTAGATGCCTTAGTTATTCAGACCGGGGATGATCAAGGCACCTTTCTCAAGATGTCTTGGTCGGTCTAATCGAGCTAAAGTGCATCCTCAATTTTCAGCGTATCTCGCAGTTCGCGTTTGAGAAATTTACCATTTGCATTTCGCGGTAATGACTCCGTTAGCATCCAGATATAGCGGGGTACCTTGGGTTTGGACATATTGGCCAAAGCATGCTCTCGGATCGCGTCTGCGGTAAGACCACTGCCGGCTTTAGTAACAATAGCCACGCCGACTTCTTCGCCTAAGCGGTCATCTTCGACACCAAATACGCTGCATTCCGCGACACCTTCCTGGTCAAAAATGACGGATTCAACTTCCGCACAATAGATGTTTTCGCCACCACGCAGGACCATGTCTTTTACACGGTCAACAATGAAGATAAAGCCGTGTTCATCAATACGAGCAACATCACCTGTGTGTAACCAGCCATTGGTAATACTCTCGGCAGTTGCTTCCTCTCGGTTAAGGTAACCTTTAATCACCGGTGCGCCTTTGACGAGTAATTCGCCAACCTGTCCTTGAGGCACTTCATTGCCATTAGCATCAATGCATTTGGCTGAGAAGTTCGGCATCGCCGGTCCGCAGCTGTCTGGCTTGTCGATGAAGAAATCACCGCTGATTGAAGTGATAATGCCGCAGGTTTCTGTCATACCATAGCCGGTGCTAGGGCGAGCGGTTTTTACAGCGTTATCGATTTTTGCAACTAGGTCTGGCTGTAACTGTGCACCACCGCCACCGACTGACAAGAGCGTGCTTGTGTCGTATTTTTCGAAGTCGGGATGACCGATTAATTCCCGCGACATCACAGGCACGCCGGTCATGTTCGTGATTTTTTCAGCTTCGATGATTTTTAGCGCTTCTAATGCGTCCCAACGGTACATATGAACGAGTTTGCCACCGGTCAAAGTTGTTCCGTGGGTCAGGCAATTGTTTGCCGTGACGTGAAACAGGGGTGTTGTGACAAGTGCAGAACCAATAGGTGCGTCAGCGGGGTCAGGTAACGCAACGCCGTTGTTGATTGCGGTAGCGGCGCCAAAGGCGGCGCCGGCAAAGGCGAGGTTCATGATATTGTTAACGCATCCTCGGTGGGTTAGTTGAGCGCCCTTTGGGCGGCCTGTTGTGCCAGAGGTATAGAAGATGCAGGCGTCTGTATCCGGGTCGAAACTGGCCTCCGGTAACTCGGCGGCGGTCTCCGTCATG
Organism: Pseudomonadales bacterium; assembly: GCA_029251375.1. Taxonomy (GTDB): domain Bacteria; phylum Pseudomonadota; class Gammaproteobacteria; order Pseudomonadales; family Azotimanducaceae; genus JAHRVQ01. Next base: position 522,911 of record JAQXDL010000049.1, read on the forward strand.
ACGCTGAATGGCTGGACATCCGCACCGTCATTAGTGCGTACACCGACAACCGGTAGTTCGGCAAAGTCAGTGCGTATTTCATTGAAACGATCGAGCCTTTCCTGATCGCAGATGAGCAGCTTGGGCGTTGAGTCCTCTAATGCAAATCGCATCTCTTCACCGATCCACCAGGCGTTCATACCGACAACTGTAATTCCCTGTGAAACAGCAGCCCAATAACACAGTAGCCATTCGGGATAGTTTCGAAGTGCTAGGGCAACGCGATCGCCTGACTTTATTCCTTGTGTACCAAACCAAGCAGCAATAGCGGCGACATCTCGATGTGCGTCAGCATAGGTCCAACGCTCGTCTTGATATACTAGGTAATCACGATCTGCGAACAGTGCAGATGCCTGCCACACCTCTCGTAAGCTGGGTGGTGCATTGGCGTAAGCTTTGATGGTTTCACCCCGTACTTCTATTTCGGTGATTTCGAATTGCTCGCCGGCACTGATCATTTTGTCCCATGTTTCTCTTAGGGCTTTGTACATCTTTAGGTCACTCCAGTACTTCAGAATTGAATGTTGTTATTATTGATACTCGTTAAGATATGAATTCTTGGCGATTGATGCAAATGGAATAGGTTTGGATGATATGTTGGAAGATCTAAAAGTGATTGATGCAGCGTCCTATGTCGCAGGTCCCGCCGCCGCGACAATCATGGGAGATTTTGGTGCAGATGTCACGAAGGTCGAACCAGTGACAGGCGATAGCTACCGTGGTCTGGCATCTCGATACCGAACAGACTACAACTGGCTACTGACCTCAAGAAATAAAAAGTCTCTAGCGCTCGACCTTTCAACCGAGCGGGGCCGTCAGGTTTTGCTCTCACTGGTTGATAAGGCAGATGTGTTATTGGTTAACTTCAACGGTGATCAGTTGCGAAAATACCAGTTAGATTACGAAACCTTGAAGAAAAGAAATCCTCGTCTCGTGTTAGGTCAACTGACAGGCTATGGCATTCGCGGTCCGGAGGCGAATCGGCGTGCATTTGATATAGCTGGTTGGTGGGCGAGATCGGGCATTCTGGATATGATGAAGCCAAAAGGTGGTATGCCACCGAATGGTGTCGGCGGTGTCGGTGATCATGCCAGTGCCATGTCGCTATTTGGTGCCGTCATGTTAGCGCTATATCGTCGTGAGAAAACCGGTGAGGGTGCTCACGTGACCACATCCCTCGCAGCGAATGGTGCATGGTCAAATGGTATGCACTTGCAAGCGGCCATTGCTGGCTTCGATTTGAGTGAAATATTGGAAACTAAAGGTTACAGATCGCCGTTCATCGTGGCATATCAGACACGAGATAACCGATATATTGTGTTAGTAGGCCCAAGCCCAGCGAGAGAGTGGCCTAGAGTTGCGACAGCATTGGGTCATCCCGAATGGATTGAAGATGAGCGGTTCCCGGATGAGCAAGCGGTGATGAGTCAGAGCGATTTGGTCAAGTCGTTGTTCTCAGATGCGTTTGCTACGCAGGCGCTTGAAGTTTGGACTAAAGCGCTTGATGCGCAAGAAGTGACCTATAGTGTTATTGAGAAATTAAAAGATGTACTCGAAGATGCACAATTGATCGAGAATGAGATTATTGTCAAAACGGATTCTACCGATCCAGATTATCAGTGGACGGTGAGCAGCCCAATAACAGTGGAGGGCCACGCAAAGAGGTTGCCAGCTACGGCACCAACTCTTGGTCAAGACTCCAGGGCGGTGTTAGTGTCAAATGGATATAGCGATGAAGAAATTGACCGATTGATGTCGCTTGGAATTATTGCGTAGCGAACAGACGCTGTTGATACGAAGAACTTACTTCAAGGAGACGCCTTATGGAACAATTGTCAGGTCAGGATGCCTCGTTCCTCTACTCGGAAACGGCAAGAAGTCCAATGCATATTGGCGCATTGGCGATTTACGACCCAGCGACGACCCCAGCGGGTAAACAACGTTTCAAGGACATTTTAGCCTTCATTGAAGCTCGTCTAGATTTGGCGAAATCCTTTCGCCGTAAGTTGGTTAAGGTTCCTTTTAATCTTGATCACCCTTATTGGGTTGAGGACAAAGATTTTGACCTCGAGTATCACGTCAGGCACATTCGATTACCTGAGCCTGGTGATTGGCGCCAACTTTGTATTCTAAGTTCACGGCTACATGCCCGACCACTGGATCTAACGAAAGCTCTATGGGAAATGACGGTCATAGAAGGGCTAGATTCTGTACCGGGTTTGCCTGAAAGTAGTTACGCAATTCTGTCAAAATTTCATCATGCCTGCGTCGATGGCGTTTCTGGAGCAGATATTACCGAGGCGATCCATAGTCTTGAGCCGAACCCACCTAAACCTGACGCGCCAGAACAGCCTTGGAAAGGAGAAAATGAACCCAATCCTTTCGAGTTAGTCACACGTGGCCAGTTTAATAATCTTACGCAACCTTATCGGTTTGCCGAAGTAATGGCTCGGGCAGTCCCGGCAATGGGTCGGTTTCAAAAAGGTTTGCTGGAGAAGAAGTTTGAGGTTAACGCGGTTATTCCTAGGACTCGCTTCAATGGTGTTGTCTCAAGCCATCGGGTTGTCGAAGGACGTAGCTTTGAACTCGACGAAATCAAGAAGATAAAATCGGTTGTTGATGGGGCGACCGTTAACGATGCTGTACTGACCATTGTTGGTGGAGCATTAAGGAAGTACCTAGAGAGTAAAAGAGAGGCGACGGGAGATTCATTGGTCGCGATGGCCCCAATTTCAGTCAGGGATAATGGTGGTAAAAATGCCGGCGGTAATCAGGTTGCAGCCATGACGGTGAAACTCGGTAACGATATCGCAGATCCATTGCAGCGACTTGCTTTCGTTCATCATTCGGCGTCTTCCTCAAAAGAAATGACTAATGCGGTTGGTGCAAAGTTGATGACCGATTTTAGCCAGTTTATTCCAGCCACCACCGCTGCGCTGGCAACGCGTTTGTACACCGAGTTCGGCATGGCCGAAAATGTCGCACCTGCGTTTAACTGTGTTGTGACAAATGTACCCGGGCCACAATTTCCGCTTTATTCAGCAGGTGCTCGATTGGTCACACAGTTTGGTTTGGGGCCCATTCAAGATAGTATGGGATTAATATTCCCTGTTTTCAGTTATTGTGGAAAAATTACGATTACAGTTAATGCCTGTCGCAAAATGATGCCAGATCCAGAGTTTTTTGCGGCTTGTTTGCAGGAAAGTTATGACGAATTGGTTCAGATGGCTAATCCTAGCTAAAAGGGTTGGCACTCTATGAAAAAAATTTGCAATGGGGTTGAATCGGTAGGTGGCAAACAGCGTGGGTTTATCTTGATAGATGGAACACAGTAGATCGTGAGCCAACACGCAAATATTAGAAATTTAAATACTCAATAGTAGGGCAAAAATGATCGACGGTATTAATAATAAAAACGTAACAAACTGGCTTTCGGATGCTATTCCGGAACTGGCTCTCCCGCTTGATTTCTCTCTTATTACGGGTGGCCACTCGAATTTAACGTTCAAGTGTGAGGATCATAACGGTGTGCCATATGTACTTAGACGTCCGCCGCTTGGACACGTGCTGGAAAGTGCTCATGACATGGGTCGTGAACATAGAATCATTTCAGCACTTCAAGATTCGTCCGTACCCGTGCCTCGAACGATTGGTCTTTGTAAGGATGTTGCAATAAATGATGCGCCGTTTTACGTTATGGACTACGTTGAGGGTACGGTGCTCAACACCACAGTTGAAAGCGAAGCACTCACAAAGGACGAACGACGCACCATAGGACTTCATGTCATCGACATACTGGCCAATCTGCACATGGAAGACGTTGATAAAGTCGGGTTAGGCGATCTTGGTCGTAAAGAAGCCTATCTCGAGCGTCAATTAAAACGTTGGAACAAGCAATGGGATGCCACAAAAACTCACCCTATTCCTGAAATGGAAGAAAGCGCGCGTCTGCTAGCTGAAAAGATGCCAGAGCAGATTGGTGCGACCATCGTTCATGGCGACTATCGTCTTGGCAACATGATGGTGCGCGATGGGTCAGTTCAAGCTATTTTGGATTGGGAATTATGCACACTCGGAGATCCGTTAGCAGATGTAGGTTACTTGCTTAACAATTGGGTCACCGCAGATGATGTTGCGGACTCCGATTTTGATACTGCGCCGCCGACCGCTGTGGGCGGTTTTCCAAGCAGGGATGAACTTTGTAGCATTTATAGTGAGAAGACAGGCAGAGATCTTTCTTATATCAATTATTACCGTGCTTTTTCTCATTGGCGTTTAGCAGCCATTGGACAGGGAGTTTATAAACGTTATCTTGTCGGTGCGATGGGTGAAGGTCACGATGTTGACCTCGAAAAGCACAAGCAAGGTGTGTCGGACAGAGCTAATGCTGCGCTGGAACTATTGAACTAGTCATGTCCATCACGACATCAATTCGTGACAAAGTCGCATACGTTCACTTTGATGATGGTGGTCTTAATATTATAACGGCCGCAATCGCTGCGGAGTTTCTGCAGGTCGTCGAAGCGATTGATGCAAACCAATCTGTCGAATGTATTTTGATCGAAGGTAATGGGCGATCTTTCTCAGCGGGGCTCGATGATAAAGTCATTCTCGCTGGCGGAGAGAAGGCGGCTCAGTTGCTGCTCGATACAGGCAAATTATTGCGCACACTTTATCGCTCACGACTTAGAGTCGTCAGTCTTTGTGCAGGACATGCGACGGCAGCAGGCGCAATGTTGTTACTTGTTTCCGATCATAGGGTTGGTGTTAAGGGTAGTGGTCGTATTGGTTTCACGGAAGTAGCCCATGGCATCGTGCTGCAAGAATTGACCGTTTTGTTGGCCCAGGATCGCTTAAATCAAAAAGAGCAATTTGCCGCAACGGTTTTATCGAAACTTTATTCTCATACCGAATCGAAAGAGGCGGGCTTCATTGACGTCGTCTTCGATCAGTTTAAGGAAGCGCGATATTCAGCGCGGCAGGCTGCACTTCAATTAGCGCAGTTTGACAGTGTGGCGTATCACGAAACGCTAATGCGGGTGCGTAAAAATACGTTAGCTGTCTTTGATGAATTGTGATGCATCAACTCAATCTAACTGTTGGGGTCAAACTGACACGCACAGTTGACACAAACCATTAACGCAAACTATTAACGCAATCCATTAGCGCAATCCATTGAAACGATCCATTTAAACAGTCTGTTAAAAAACGAGTCCTCAATGATCAGCCAAGCAATCACCTCTCATAAATTTTCTACTAGCCGACATAGGACAAGTTATCTTGCTTGCGGCCCTATCGACGGCCCGTTAATTATATTTACGCATGGCTGGCCAGAGCTTTCATTGAGCTGGCGCCATCAGTTGCCATTTTTTGCGGCTCTGGGCTTTCGGGCGATTGCGCCTGATATGCGGGGCTACGGTAACTCGTCAATCCATGGCCAACATGCTGACTATGCCGTTGAATGCGCGACGCAGGATATGGTCGAGTTGCACGATGCATTGGGCGGCGGCAAGGCAATTTGGGTTGGTCATGATTGGGGCAGTCCAATTGCCTGGGCAATGGCTGCACATCATCCACAGCGGTGCCAGGCAATAGCATCACTGTGTGTGCCCTACGCAGTAATTGATAAGGGTTTGCAGCCGCTTATAGAATTGGTTGATCGCGATATTTATCCACAAGAAGAGTTTCCGCTCGGTCAATGGGAATACTTTGGCTTTTATGAAGAGAATTTCGCAAAAGCGACAGCCCAAATGGATGCTAACGCGAGGAACATGGTGCAATTGATTTTTCGGCAGGGTGGTCCAGACGGACGAGGCCTGCCATCAGGGACTGCGATGGTGCGAAAAGAAAACGGTTGGTTTGGCGGGCTGCCAGAAGCGCCCGAATTGCCTCGAGATGACGCCGTTATTACAGCGGAAGATCTAGAGATTTATGCGCATGCATTGCATACCAACGGATTTTTTGGCCCCAATTCTTGGTACATGAATCATCAGGCTAATGCAGATTTTTTTGACACCTTGCCCAATGCCGGCAAGTTGGATGTGCCGGCTTTGTTTATCCACGGCCGGTACGACTATACCTGTGCAACGGTTGATTCCAGATTAGCAGATCCTATGCGCCAACTCTGTTCGAATCTGACAGAGGCAGTGATTGATTCAGGCCATTGGATGGCGCAGGAAAAACCGGTCGAGGTAAATCGAGAAATAACAAAGTGGTTGTTTCAAGTAGTGCCCGACGTTTTTTAAAGTCTTGGTGCGGTATCTTAGGTAACATCGACATGCTTGATGATGACCGTAAAAGGGCAGCTTGTTATGAGCAGGTCTATGACTACTCCGAGTGCCAAGAAGAATTGCTGTACATGAAATCACCGATCGCGCCTTTGCAGGTTGTTGGTGGTCTCATGTGTCGAACGACAAAGTTGCAGACTTATGCGCCAAACAACCACTCAATTTTACAGCCTGGCGGCAAAGTTTTTTTGTTAGTTAACTCAATGGCGCAGTGTGATCGTTCACCGAAAATATTTACTGATGACAATGGCAACACTTATCAAGATAGAATAATTGATGGTGGCAGTGTTCATACTGTCTTGACGAATTTTCCATGACAAGAGTTCCTCGCCGACACATCAGCGATGCAGCTTTAGGAGTTTTGACAAAATGATACTCGAAGTCGCGATGTTAAATGTTGTGCCAGGCAGAGAAGAGCAGTTCGAGGCAAATTTTGGCGAAGCTCAAAATATCATTGTGTCGATGCATGGCTATGTTTCACACCAGTTACAGCGATGTCTAGAAGACACCAGCAGATATATTCTGTTGGTTAACTGGCAAACATTGGAAGATCATACGGTGGGTTTCCGTGAGTCTGATGAGTATCATCAGTGGCGAAACCTTCTACATGAATTTTACGACCCCTTTCCGGAAGTCCTGCACTTTGAATCTGTCTACCAAAACCCGGAGTAAATTTACCTTTAGAGGGTTGCGGTGCTGAGGCTGTGCAACGAAACATGTAGGGTTAATCGATTAGTGAACGGTTGCGCTATTGCCTTGCATCGCTAATAGACGTTTGCTCGCCAGCTGCTTTAAGTTGGCATCGCTGCTGTCTTGCAGCAAATTAGTGTAGGTAAGCTGTGCAAGCGGAAGGTTGCCTTGCATCTCGTAGACAGCACCAAGTTGTATCAGAAATTCCTCGTGCTCTGGTTTAAGTAAAATCTGCCGTTCAATACAACTTTTGCTCCTGTCCCATGACTTTTCTTGCCAAAATATTTTTTTCAGATTGTCCAATACTCGAATAAGTATGTCTTTGTTTCTGGCAATCTCTAAGTAATGAGGCTTTAAAACTGCATTCGGACCGGCGAGTTGTTTTAGCAATGTGCCGCAATCAGGTTCGCTTAATATTCTGCCGGAAAAAGGATCGACAATGAGTTCGTTAGGTTTATCTCCGTACTTGACAAGAAAGTGGCCAGGAAAATTAATGCCGGCGACTGGAATATTTAATCGACTACCCAAGGCGATATGCACAAGCGCGAGGGTAATTGGGATACCCGTGCGCGTTTCAAGCACTCGGTTAAGGTAACTGTTGTCTAAATCATAGTAGTCTTTTTCATTACCGCCAAAGCCTTCTTCGCTATGAATGAAGTCGATAAGACTTGAGATTGATATACCTAACGCGGTGTTTTTATCATAAACATGCTCGAACCGATCCGCGAGCTCATCAAAGTGTTTGATAAAGGCTGGGATATCAAAAGAAGGTTGTGTTTCAGCTGCGATCACTAAAGCTGCCTCTTCGAGTTTGATGTCGTTATCCTGTAGGCAAGCAATGGATTCAAACTTTTGTCGCAATTCTGCTTTATTCATTCTGCTTTATTCATATCGCTTGTTCAGGCCACTTGGTTTGAGTGGATGTGGTCAATCTTTATGTCTCGTTATTACACCTGCGTCTAATGCCTTGATGCAAATGATCCAAGACATCTTTACAAGGTTAATGTTGATATGCAATCCTGCCATGCACTCTGTTGTGAAGGCGTTCACTTAAATATACTCGGCAATTCATTTCACAATACAGGTCCAGTAGCCGGTGAGTTAGCGACGACGACCCAGCGGCAACAGGTCTACAACAGGTCTACAACAGCTCAACAACAGCTCAAAAACAATTAAACAACAGTTCGACAACAGTTCGACAACAACAGGCTATAGATATTGTCTAAATCAATTTCCCCACCGAGTATGCTGCTTCGAATGCTTGAGGGCCGCGCTGGCGTTGAAGCGACTAGTCTCATGCTGCAGCTGCCGTTACTGCGGCTTCAAGCGAAAAGGGGGCAGGGGCAACCTGTGTTAGTGCTGCCAGGGTTTATGACAGACGACAGCTCAACGATTGTGCTACGTACCTTCCTGTCGAGCATTGGTTACAAAACGCGGGGCTGGGGACTGGGTCTAAACAACGGTCGGATGATGGATTTGTTGCCGCCGGTGTATGAAATAATCAAGCAGCTAAAAGCTGATACGAGGCAAAAAGTGATACTTGTTGGGTGGAGTCGTGGTGGAATTATTTCAAGGGAAATAGCCAGAGATCATCCGCAAGATATCGAACGAGTTATAACGATTGGTTCACCTGTAATGGGTGGCATAGAGGTTTCAAGCATCGGCGACTGGGTCCGAAAAGAAACGGGTTTAACCCCAGTCATGATGAAAACATTGTTAAGGCAGAGGCAATCTACGCCGATTAAGGTGCCCATAAGGAGCATATACAGTCGATTGGATGGTGTTGTTGCCTGGCAGGCTTGCCTGGATCATGAGAGTCCAGATGTTGAGCACTTTGAAATTCATGGTACCCATATCGGTATGGGGACTAATGCTGAAGTTTTTCGTCTACTGAGCAAACTACTAAGAGGATAAGAATAATGGATTTTGATCTAGAAACGACAGACGCCCTGTTGTCCACGACACGTTCCGTCAGAAAGAGGTTGGATACTGAACGCCCCGTACCAAGGAGCATTATTGAGGAGTGTATTGGCTTGTCACAACAGGCGCCGACGGGCACTAATAGCCAAGGCTGGCGGTGGATCGTTGTCGAAGATAAAGCGAAGCGAGAGAGACTAGCTGAGATTTATAGAATGGCCGCGGGAGGCTATCTTGCTGGCCAAGAGGAAATGGCTAAAGATTCTGGTGATCAACAGACAACGCGCGTCATAGATTCAGCCAGCTATCTAGCTGACAATCTGCAAAATATGCCGGTTCACGTTATCCCTTGTCTTCAAGGCAAGCCGCCGGAGGGTACACCCATTATGGGCATTACGGCTATGATGGCGTCTATTTTTCCAGCCGTCTGGAGTTTTCAACTCGCATTGCGGGCGCGCGGTTTGGGTTCATGCATCACATCTCTGCACCTTATGAATGCTGATCTTTCGGCTGAGTTATTGGGTATTCCCGATGACATCATGCAGGTTGCATTGTTGCCGGTTGGCTTCACCAAGGGAACCGACTTCAAGACGGCGAAGCGACCCCCACCTTCATCAATCATCCATTATGATCAGTGGTAGTTGGCTGTAGTTGGCTGTAGTTGACGGTAGTTAATTGTAGTCAGTTATAACCAGTCGTTTTATGGCTGAGCAAGGTGGTGTTGAAATACCACCTTGTTTCGTTCGTTAGACCTTACCTTCGGTGATGGCATCACCAAACAACATGCGAGAGAAGGGCTCAACATTGGGCCCTCGACGTAAGTGATGGCCGCCATCAACGCTCAGAGAAACGCCCGTGATCCAACTCGATTGTGGGCTACAGAGAAAGCTTACCGCATTGCTAATGTCCTCAACGACGCCGGTTCTGGCGATTGGCATGCAGTCGAGATAGTCCGTGTGGACTTCTTCTGTTGTCATCAGGCCCGATGCAATCTCTGTGTCGACTAAACCCGGACAAACACTATTGACGCGAATGTTGTTTTGTCCCAACTCATCGGCTGTATTACGAACGAGCATGTCGATGCCTGCTTTACTGACGCAGTAGCTTCCCATGTATCGATGTGTTCTAACTCCAGCGATAGAAGATATAGCGCACATTGCGCCGCCGCCCGATCGGGCCATGGCGATACCTGCATGTTTGAAAGTATAAAATGTGCCGGAGAGGTTAGTTTGCATCACCCGATTCCAATCATCGGCCTCGGTTGCCATAATCGGAGATAAGCCACCAATCCCAGCGTTAGCCACCGCGATATCCAGTTTGGTTCGGGGAGACATTTGGCTAGCTTGTTTAGCTGCAGCTTCGACATCGTTTTCTTTGCTGACGTCACCGGCGAAAAACTCGATAATGGCATCGCCAATCTTATGCTGGTTCAGCGTATCTGCAGCCAAACGAAGCTTATCTTCGTTTCGCCCCATAATGAGCACATTTGCACCCTGTTGTACAAAACTGATGGCGCAAGCGAGCCCGATACCGCTGCCGCCGCCTGTTACAAATGCATTTAGTCCCTGTAGATTTGCCATAAAGACTCTGCCTCTTTAAATTTGATGACTGTTATCTTGCGTCGTGATAGCCGACGAAATACTCACAAGGCGGTAATTAATATTGTGGTCGCTTCAGGTGTATAGATTACTGTTGCGTTTGCTGTTTCTCGCGGCGTTTTTTCTTCTCTTCTCGATGCGCTTTTTGCGCGGTCACAGCGTCTGAACCTATGTGGCTTTCACCACGTTGCTTCGCTAGCTGTACTTGATGTTCTCTTTCTTTGAAGCGATTCTTTTGTTTTTCTGTTTGCTTGCCTATGCAATGAGGACAACTCTCACCAGGTATGTAGGCATTGCTTTTGATATCTTGCTCGGTGATCGGCATTCGGCAAGCGTGGCATTGCTCATATTGGCCTCGTTGAAGATCATGATCGACGGTGACTCGATTATCGAAGACAAAACATTCGCCCTGCCAAAGTGATTCTTTTTCTGGCACTTCCTCAAGGTATTTGAGTATGCCGCCCTCGAGATGATAGACCTCGTCAAAGCCGAGTTCCTTCAAATAGGCGGTCGATTTCTCACATCGAATACCACCGGTACAAAACATGGCTACCTTCTTATTTGCTTCTGGATCTAGGTTGTCTTTAACGTATTGCGGAAACTCTCGAAAAGAAGTCGTATGAGGGTTGATTGCATTTTTAAATGTACCAATCTTCACCTCGTATTCGTTACGTGTATCGACAACCACCACGTCCGGGTCTTCAATGAGATCATTCCAATTCTCGGGTTTGACATATGTACCAACCACCTTCAGAGGATCGATACCTTGTATGCCCATCGTGACGATTTCTTTTTTAAGTTTTACTTTGGCGCGATAGAAAGGCACTTCTTCATGGTAAGAGAATTTGGCTGACAGTTTCGCTAAGCGTGGATCACCGCGAAGCCAACTCAAAACATGATCGATGTCATCCTTCTTACCGGCGATGGTACCGTTTATACCTTCACTGGCGAGTAACAGTGTGCCACGGATATCATGTTCATTAAGCTCGTTTTGTAGAGGTTCGCGCAGGGCTTCGAAGCCATCTAAAGTGACAAAATGATAGAGCGCACAAACGACAATATTTGCTTCGGTTGGCCCGTTTGAACTCGATTCTATATTTTTCATATATCTACTATATTCACTAGGTCATGTAAGTGAAAGTCTAAGTGAAAGTCTAAGTGTAAGTGTAAGTGCGGCTGCAAGCATGAACGACAACTCGGCCATTGCCGTCTCTCAAGAATGCTGCATTCATTTCAACGTAAACGTATCACCTTGCCAATTGTCGATTCGCGCGAAGTCTTCAACGGGATTGCGTTTAAGACGGGTGAGTTGTTTGACAGGTTTGCCTATAGCGATCATTGCTGTGACCGCAAAATGATCGGGTATGCCTAATGCTGGTTTTGCCGCTTCTTCTTGATTTGCAAGAAAGGTTGTTAGTACGCCTCCGAGCCCTTCATTGCGTGCCGCCAGCAGGATATTCCAAACAAACGGATAAATGGAGGCACCGGAGATAATGCCAACCCGATCAAGGTCTCTGTCAAAGGAAGATATTTGGGTTAGGTCGACGCAGACGACAAGTAGCGCAGGCGCATTCTCTAGGTCGTCCACGAGCGGAAAATTGGCTGACGTATTTGAGATGGTTTCCGGAGACACCTGCGATGGATTAATCGTGTTAAAAGGCGTCTCGCCCGCCATGGCTTCGGCTTTGTATTGTTTAATCGTTGGCGCCATGATGCCTCTGAGTTGTTGCCGAACCGCTTTATCTTTTACGATTAACACTTTCCAACCCTGCCTGTTACCGCCGCTAGGGGCAAAGCGGGCGTTTTCTAGAATGCGATGAAGTATCTCGTCTGATACCTTTTCATCTGTATAATCCCTCGCAGCGAAGGTAGTTCGCATTGCATCATAAACTTCCATATAGATTCCTTGCTCGCTCTAAAAACGGCTTATCGGTAGGATAGATGATTATATACTGCTGTTATGTTCGATATAGCGACGATTTTCATCTGTTGAGATTATAGCAGGCCGGTAATGGATATGCAGATTCGTGCTGCAGCTATACCTGTTGAATGTTGACGTGGGGTGATTGTCCATGTGGTGTTGATCGAACGTTTGACGAAAAATAACGAATACCCACTCATAAACGCAGGATGACGACCATGTTAAAAATAGGCGATACAGCACCAGACTTTACGCTCGCTAATGAAGCGGGAGAATCGGTGACCCTCGACTCACTTATTGCGACAGGCCCCGTCATCCTTTATTTCTACCCGGCTGACTTTACGCCTATTTGTACAAGCGAAGCCTGCAGCATTCGTGATATGCACGATGATATTCTCGATGTGGATATTCAGGTTGTCGGTGTTAGCCCACAGACATCTGAAAGTCATGCCAAGTTCAAATCCAGTTTCGATTTACCTTTTCCTTTGCTATTCGATCAACAGAAAAAGGTTATCAAGGCTTACGGCGCGGATGGTCTACTAGGCCTTGGGGTGCGTCGCGCCACCTTTTTGATTTCCGAATCGAAGGTGATCGAGGGCCGCGTAGTCTCCGATGTTTTTGTCTCTAGCCATGTCAACTTTATAAAGGAAGTTGTCGCACAACGTGCAGCGGACTAGTCAATGCAAAAAAGCGAAGTGAAGGCAGACTGAAACATGGCGATATACCAGGGTTCTTGTCATTGTGGTGCGGTGAAATTCGAGGTTGATATAGAGGGTAAATCGGTTCGGGTATGCGACTGCTCTATTTGCTTCAAACGAGGTGCACTTAATGTCCGGGTCGAACAGGATAAGTTGCGTATTCATACCTCGCTCGAAGATATGAGTCTGTATCAGTGGCACACCAAAACAGCCAAAGATTATTTTTGCCCTCATTGCGGCATTCTGCCGTTTCGTCGGCCACGTACCGCGCCAAGTTTGTGGACGGTGAATGTTCGCTGTCTCGATGATGTCGACGTATCGCGCTGGGAGGTTGAACCCGTCTACGGTCGACAACTGGATTGATCGCCTCGATTGGCTGCTAGGTCACAAACTAGAGTCCTTCGCAGGATCACAACTTCGGTAAAACCGTCATGCATCTATAGGGTTGCTGACAGGTCTAGGTGGGAAGGTGACGACCATGCAGGGGCAGCGATGCAACACCGCTCGAGAGTCAAACAAGATCCACTGCAGCCTAACCTGCCTCAAGTTCATCTTTTTGAAACCGAACGTTTGCGGTTTTCTGTGCAAATGGCTTTAGGATCGAGCCTGGTAATCTCGGTCAAATAATCACTACCAGCGGTATAGACCTGCTTAATTTGTCCGCCAATACGCAACTGCTCATTGTTATTGCGCGCCGAAGAATCAAAGGTCTTCGTAGTCCGCGCGGTCAGCTTGATACCTTTCAATCAGGGTTAGTGCATCAATTTCGTGAAGTTGTCGAAGGAGAGTTGATTCTAAGGGGTGTCGTAATGGGGATTGTCTTGGCTGGCGGTCATAAAAATGCTGATAGCCACGGGAAGTGGCTATCAGCATTAACATTATTTACTTCTTTGCATGAAGTATCACTGGCATCTCGGTATAGCCTTTGACGAATGCCGAAATAACGCGTTTGGGTTCACTAACTACTTCAATATGATCAAAGCGTTTTAGAATTTCTTCCCATGCAATGCGTAGCTGCATCTCACCGAGACGATTGCCCATGCAACGATGAATACCAAAGCCGAATGACAAATGATGTCGAGGCTTGTCACGATCAATGATGAAATCATTGGGGCGTTCTATAGCATCTTCATCTCGGTTGCCCGAGACATACCACATCACAACCTTGTCACCTTTCTTGATCGTCTGGCCATTGAGGATTGTGTCCTCAAGTGCAATTCGACGCATATGTGCTAAGGGTGTCTGCCATCGAATGATCTCTGGCACCATAGAATTGATCAGATCGTGGTTAGCTTTTAGTTTATCGAATTCCTCCGGGAACTGATTCAACGCGAGAACACCACCGGTGAGAGAATTCCGAGTTGTGTCGTTGCCACCAACGATGAGCAAAATAAGGTTGCCCAGATACTCAGCTGGACGCTCCAGCATATCCTTCGTGGATTCGCCGTTAGCCAGCATCGATATGAGATCATCTCCCGGCTTACCAGCTCGTTCTTGCCAAAGTCGACCGAAATACTCTAGGCATTCCATCAACTCTTCACGCCGTTGTTCTTCGGTTTCAACGATGTCGCTATTTTCGTCAGCGGTTGCAAGGTCAGACCATCTTGTGAGCTTTGCGCGATCTTCGAAAGGAAAGTCAAACAAAGTTGCCAGCATCTGCGTGGTCAACTCGATTGAAACACGATTGACCCAATCAAATTCTTCGCCGACCGGCAGGCCATCAAGAATCGTGCAGACTCTCTCACGGATAAGGCCTTCCATCTTCGCTAGATTCATTGGTGCGACAACGGGGCTAACGGTCTTACGTTGGACGTCGTGAGTGGGCGGGTCCATTGCGATGAACATCGGAAGAGGGAAGTCTTCATCTTGGTCAACGATGGTAATGCCACCCTCCGAGGAGTAAATGCCGTGATTTTTATCAACGTGCATGATGTCTTCGAACTTTGTCACGGACCAATAAGGACCGTATTCGCTTTCTTCGCAGAAGTGAACAGGTGCCTCGTTTCTTAGACGCTCAAACCATTTCCATTGTTCATCAGCTTCAAAGAGAAAGCCGTCAGCAACGTTGAATTTTCCATCCATTGGAATGGCATAAGGGTCGAAGTTACGTTTTTCGTTATCAACTGCTTCACTCATAGGTCCACCATTTTTGTTTATTAGATCTTAAATCCCTCAGATCTAGGGTTAGTTCATTTTAGTACTGGAATTCAGGCATTTGAATAACGATGCCATCAATCTCTTCAGTTACGGGTATCTGACAGGACAAGCGTGAGTTTGAGGCGCGGTCTGGGTTTAGGTCGAGCATTGAATCTTCTTGCTCACTTATAGGCGCAAGTTTCGAAACCCAAGCGTCATCAATTAATACATGGCAGGTTGCACAGGAACACTCGCCACCGCAGTCTGCGTCGATACCTGAGATACCGTTGTCGAATGCTGCATTCATTAATGAAGTACCGTTTTCTGCTTCTACGGTTTCTTCTGTTCCGTCAAACTGAACGAACTTGATTTTCGCCATTTATTTATCTCCTTATTAAGCTTAGGTTGAATGTGCATATTTCTAAAGTTCGGTATTTTCAAGAACCCTTAGGATTTAAAAAAGGTGAGATTAGGACAATTTCCATGGTTTTCTTCAGGGAATATAACAATCCCGGAACTCAGCTTCTGAGCTTTCTGAAACAGCTCTGAACGTCATTCACATATGTCCCTGGTTGTTCGAAAGCCGCAAAATGTCCACCTTTATCGTGTACCGCGAAGAAATGCAGGCCGGTAAAGCGCTTCTTCGCCCAACGTTCTGAGGTTTTAAAGATTTCCTTTGGGAAAATGCTGCATCCGACAGGCATTGAAACCAGATCCATGTTGCCGCCGTTCATGCTTTCCCAATAGATTCGCGCACTTGATGCGCCTGCGTCGGGTATCCAATACATCATGACGTTGTCGAGAAGCTCATCTTTGCTGACAATATTTTCTGGCGCGCCATCACAATCCATCCACTGATAAAACTTCTCGATGATCCAGGCTGCCTGCCCAACAGGTGAGTCAGCCAGTCCATAGCCGAGTGTCTGAGGCCTGGTGCTTTGCTGCTTCGAATAACCTGAGTCGTGGTCTTGATAGAACTTCATTGCGCCTAGGGCGGCTTTCTCGAGCTCAGATAGATCATCCATGGTTTCAGGGTCTGGGCCTACAATTGGCATATTGATATGTATACCCTGGCAATTGCCTAAATCTTGAACGCCAATCATAGTCGTCACAATTGAGCCCCAATCACCGCCCTGAGCAAAGTATTTGTCGTACCCAAGTCGCACCATCAAGGTATTCCAAGCGGTGGCAATCTTTTCAATATTCCAACCTGGCTCTGTTGGTTTTCCTGAAAATCCAAATCCAGGCAGGGTCGGAATGACCAGATGGAATGCATCTTCGGCATTGCCGCCGTGAGCCTGTGGGTCAGTTAGTGGACCGATGACTTTTTGAAACTCAATGATAGAGCCTGGCCAACCGTGGGTGAGTAGTAGCGGCTTTGCATCAGCGTGCTTTGATTGGATGTGCAGAAAGTGAATATCGAGGCTGTCAATGTCGGTCTTGAAGCCTGGCCATTGATTTATCAAAGCCTCCCGTGCACGCCAATCATATTCATTTAGCCAATAGTCCCGAATCTCATGCATGTAATCCAGAGGAATACCTTGGCTCCAATCGTTCGGCGTTTCTCTATCTGGAAAACGAGTCAGTTTGAGGCGCAGTTTCAGGTCTTCCAAGTCTGCGTCGGTCACTTCAATTTTGAACGGTTTGATATCACTCATATTTACAACTCCTGGGTAATAACGATTTTTCCGAGGGCTTCACGGTTAAGCATTTTCATTAAAGCCTCGCCTGTCGCTTCAAGGGGGAAACTTTGACCCGCTTGGGGTGCTAATTTGCCTACTTGGATCCATTCCATAAGCGCCTCCATTACCGGTGTCGCTTCGTCAGGGTTGGCAGCAACATAGCCACCCCAGTTAACACCTACAATTGAACAACGTTTTAACAAGGTTAGGTTAAGCGGTATTTTTGGAATGCCCCCGCCGGCAAATCCGACGACGAGGAAACGGCCGTCAGGACCAAGTGATCGAAGCGCAGGTTCGGAAAAATCGCCGCCAACCGGGTCGTAAACCACATCAAGAGGGCGGCCACTGAGTAGTGTTTTAAGGTCATCGCGCCAATTTTCTTTTGTGTAGTCGATGACATGATCTGCTCCTAGATCCAGACAGGTTTGCCGCTTTTCTTCCGTTGAGGCAGCGGCGATAATTGTTGCGCCGATTGCTTTAGCAACATCAATGGCCGCGACGCCAACACCGCCGGCGGCACCGAGAATCAAAATTGTTTCATTCGCTTTAAGTTTTCCACAATAGATAAGGCCGTGGTAGGCGGTGCAATAATTGACTTGGAAGCCCGCCGCACCCTCGTGGCTTAGTGCATCAGGTATGGCAATGCATTTTGCAGCAGCGATACACACTTGCTCAGCGAGTCCACCGTAAGAGGGCATAGCCAAAATCCGTTGTCCGACCTGCAGGTTGCTTACTTCGCTGCCGACCTCAGCCACAACTCCTGATATCTCGTTGCCTGGCACAAAAGGTAACTTCGGCTTAACCTGATAGAGCCCCGCGACGGTGAGTGCATCGACGTAACCAAGTCCCGTTGCTTTGATGTTGACTAAAACTTCATTGGGTTTAGGTGTTGGTGCCGGCAATTCGGAAACCGTTAACCCCGCTGGGCTTGCGTATTCATTACAAACGATTGCGCGCATATTATTTCTCAAAACTAATTCAGCCTTGGATACTAGCATAGTCTACGAGATGATTTTCCAGTTCTACAAGCGGTGCTGTTGGTGACGTTGGCGGTAACGTAATAAGGTGTCAATTCAATTTGGATTGCTTATTATCATTATAGTATTTTGATGGGATACGAGAGTCAGCATGAAAGAACAACCAAAAGATTTGGCGTTGCCGAACAGCGCTCAAGACATATTGAGTAATGCAAAAAAGATCGCACCTTGGTTGACCCAAAAATCCGATGAGATTGAGCAAGCAAGACGTCTTCCAAATGATGTTGTTGATATTGTGAAGAAAACCGGTGTTTTTCGCATGAACATGCCAACATCTTGGAGCGGGCCGCAGGCCACTAGCCCTGAGCAGGTCGAAATAATCGAGAGTTTGTCCATTGGCGATGCTTCTGTGGGTTGGTGTGCAATGATTGGTTCTGACTCGGGTATTTACTCCGGTTATCTCGACGATCAAATCGCAAGGGACCTCTATCCCTCTTTGGATACTATTCAGGCTGGCTGGATATACCCGGTTGGTATGGCCGAGGAAGTTGATGGGGCTTATAAAGTTTCAGGAAATTGGCATTATCTTAGTGGTTCAACTCACACGGACATGGTCGCTGCTGGCTGCCGAGTCTTTAAGGACGGTGAACCAGTTTTTGATAGCGACGGTACGCCCGAATGGCGCATTATCCTTGCGCCGGTTGATCATTGGCAGATCACAGATGATTGGCACACCACTGGCTTGAAAGGTTCTGCTAGTAACGCTTATTCAACGGTTTCGCGTTATCTGGTTGCACCTCGGACGCATAGTTTCAGCTTTAAAACGCCTGTGCGAGAGGGCTTATTGTGGCAGAAACCTGACACGCTGTTGCGAAACATGTCGGGTGTACCGCTCGGTGCTGCTCGGGGTGCGATCAATGATTTTAAAGATATTATGGATGGCAAATATAATATGTTGCGTGGTACGCCCTACAAAGGTGTACCGAGAATACAGTCGAGTATTGCAGAGGCTGAAATGAAACTTAGCGGTGCGCGTAGTTATGTGTACGACGCATTAGGCAGTCAGTGGCGTTGTCTAGAAGATGGTATAGAGCCAAGCGTGACCGTTAGAAAAGACGTTTGGTTGTCACGCCTTAACGCCTTTCAAACCGCCAGAGATGTCTCAAGGTTGCTTTACGATGCATTAGGGGGCGATGCGATCTATACGCGTAAATCGCGATTAGACCGTGCGATGCGAGATACTGAAACGATGTGCCAACATTGGGTCGGTCAAAAAGTCAGCATGGAATCAGTCGGTGAGATGCTATTCGATGTTGATGGACCCGGACCACGATCAATTATGTTGTAGTTGCTTGTTCAACGTTTTATTGAGTTCGATAAGTTTGATTGTTTTCATGCACGAGAAGAATAGTTAAAAGGGGAACAAGTTTGGCGCTAGGCATTGGTATTGGGTTATCTACTTTCCCGTTCGAGGACGGTAGAAGTTATTTTCGCTGGGTTGAACAATGTGAGCAGGGTGGTGTTGATTCAATCTGGCAAACAGATCGACTCGTTTCTAAAGAGCCTATGTTGGAATGTTTTACCGCCATGGCGGCAATCGCCGGTGCGACTGACCGGATCAGGTTTGGCATGAACGTGGCCAGTATCGCTTTACGTGATCCTTTGCTGGTGGCAAAACAATGTGCCTCAATTGATATGTTAAGCCACGGTCGATTGTTGCCAGGTTTTGGCTTGGGCAGCGCACTTTCACAAGATTATGTGGCCACGGGTACCGCGACTAAAGGACGCGGGAAAAAAGCCAATGAAGCATTGTCACTTGTACATCGACTTTGGCATGAAGACGATGTTGATTTTGATGGCGAGTTCTTCCAGTACAAATCAGCTTCAATATCACCTAAACCATCGAACCCACATCTGCCACTTTGGATTGGTGGCTCAAGTGAGGTGGCGATGCAGAGAACCGCTAACTATGGAACAGGCTGGATAGGTGGTCTTGATTCTCCCGAACAGGCGGGTGTTATGGTCAGTGGTATCAAAGCTAAGTTAAAAGAAGTCGGCCGCTCGATTGATGATGATCACTATGGCGCGAGCTTTTCCTTTCGCTTCGGTAGCATGGACGAAGACATTGCAAATCGCACCGCAGCCGCACTTAAACAGCGTTTAAAGAAAAGCCCAGACAAGTTTATGGTGGTGGGAGATGCAAAAGATATTATTCGGCGTGTGGAGGAATTTGTTGCAAACGGCTGTTCCAAGTTTGTGCTTATCCCGATGGCCAACGGTGGTGATGACGTTAGTGCGCAAACACAACGACTGATTAATGAGGTGATACCTCACTTTGCTGGTAGGTAGTTTGTATGTGCTGATTTTTTACTCGCAGCCCGTCGTGTTTAACACCAACGTTCGATAAGCGCGCCGTGATGTTTAGGTCATGAACCGCAACGGGTCAGCCACATCCACTATAGAATTTTATTCGTCGAGGCCATCGAACAAGGCTTTGAACTCTTCAAACAGTTCTTCGTCCATGTAATCTCGAAATTCTCCGGCATCAAAGAAGCTACCGCGGCAATCAGAACATCGCTCGAATGTGATGTCTGTGCTGCCTTTATGCAAAACATGAAACAGTGGTGCATTGCAGCGGGGGCACCTTACATCTCGTACCTTGTTGTATTTAGCGCCGACGAACTCATCGCCGACATCAACATCGGCAGCACCCTGTAATCGCCTTAAGTCATCTTGCTCAAGTTCGTCGAACCAGATACCGAAGCAGCCTGTACATCTATCAATCTCAACATCGTTGAATTTGATTACCTCAAATTCATGGGTACACTTTGGGCAGTCCATAGATCTCCCGTTTATCAATTGTTGGCAACTTTTATCTAATCGGTTTATTCGGTAATTGCCGGCTTCTCACGTCAAGTTTGACGCGTTGATGGAAGGTGTCCAAACAATTTCCAAACCAGTATACCTAGGGTTACTGACCTCCGCATAGGTTGATATGCCTTGAACAGAGTTTGCTGCATTGCTGATTGGAGCGTCATAGCTGAAGCGCCTGTTCAGAATGCGCTAATTGTTCTGTGCTCGCCAGAGGAGCGCGCGCGGTTTCTGCGAAAGCAATCTGCGTTGAAAGAGGGAATGTGAACGACAGGATGATGCATCCAATTGGTGTCCGTTGATTACGAACTTTCATTATTTTCCTTAGTTTCAGTTTTATTGCTCTGATGCACATATATGCGTTAAAGAGACTAACGCTTAGCAAATATTCAGACAAGTACAAGGTAAAACATCTATGCTAAAAACAGCGTTAGTTTGAAATAAGAGAAAAGGTGAGAAATAGGCAAGGAAGGGTAACGAACTTTAAAGCAGGAATCGGGTTCAATCTGTCTGGCAGGTTGGCGGCAAAACTAAAGCGACGCTAATGCGAGACAGGGTCTCGATTCGGCGTCGCTTTGCTACTGCTAGCGCCAGAAAGTTGTCTTGGGTACAGCGTCAGACATATCAAGTATGTCGTCAGTTGCAGCAAGAAAATCTTCTGCCGTGGCTTCTTCGCCTAAATCGACACCCGTGTTGGCGTAAACCATATCCGAAGCGTATTTACCTCTTGCGGCCTGAATAATTCGACCATTAGGCGCGTCTTCAGATGCAAGATATAGGATGACTGGGCTAACCAGACCTGGATGGTTGCCTGGATCAGGATTGTCGGCGTCAATTGAACTGCCCGGCACACTAGCGGTCATTCGTGTTGCAGCGCCTGGCGAAAGACAGTTGGTGTGGATGTTGTGACTAGCGCCTTCTCGAGATAAGTTATTCATTAATCCAACCATGCCCATCTTGGCTGCACCATAGTTTGATTGACCAAAGCTACCAAGAATACCTGATACTGATGAAGTGAAGATAACTCGGCCGTAGTTCTTCTCGTACATAATTGGCCATGCATGCCATGTGACATAAGCCGAACCATTAAGATGCACGCTTAATACTAGGTCCCATTCTTCTAATGTCATCTTCTTGAACGACTTATCTCGCAAAATACCGGCATTGTTAACAACGATATCGACGGTGCCGAATTCTTTCATCGCTGTCGCAACGATGTTTTTTGCGCCGGCTTTGTCCGATACAGAATCTTTGTTGGCGACGGCTTCGCCACCCATAGCTCGAACTTCTTCTACAACCAGATCAGCCGCATCACTTTTGCCGGATCCATCGACGGAACCACCAAGGTCATTAATAACAAGTTTGGCGCCATGCTTGGCGAGTAGTAGTGCGTGTTCCTTTCCCAGACCACCACCGGCACCGGTAATGATGGCAACTCTTCCTTCAACGCTCATATTGATCTCCACATAGTTAGTGGCGGCAATAAATCATCTTTAGGCGTAGATGACAAGCTGCATAGTTTTTATGAATAGCGGATCTTTAAATGAATAGGGTACTGTGCTGAATCAAGGCAGGCTTTAGATCATCTCAAAGACGTTGGCTCGGCGGAGGCTCCTGGGGGCAATATCGACCAAAGCTGGAGGTTCGTGCGGGGTGTGTCAAAGAGAAAGGACCGAGCGTGAAGCTTTTAGTTGGGTGCTTAGTGCTCGGCTATCAGTGGATCAAGAAACCAGCTTGACCGGCATACAGGTCGTTTCAAATTGGCTTAGGGTAGGTTTGCGATGCTGTACGTCTTCAACTTTCAGCTGTCTTGCGATATCGACTGATTGGCCGGTTTTTGCTGTTATCCAAGCGCACAGGTTTTCCTCAACCTGCTTTGATATTGAATGTGCGCTTTTGAGCTCAGTTACAAAAGGCTGATCTCGGTATGAATTTAGGTAAACCTCGAGTCTTGTATTCGACATATTAAATTCCTTTCTGCTTCATTCTTATTGTGGGGGTCACTTTGATAGCAGGTGAAAGGAATTTAACGTTATGTCTGAGCCCATAATGTTAACTAGCGCACATTTAGCAGCTTAAACCTTCAATTTTGCCTTTGCTTGAGCCTAGCGGCTTTGATTCACTGCAATAGGTTCCTTCAAACAGGCGGTCTAATGACGTTACGAAGTGAGTTTGGTTCAGTGAGTCACAGTGTAGCTAACTCAAATCAGCCAACGTTAGCGGAGAGCGAACTAAACTTGGCAGCAAGCGCAGCATTAAACGCAGCCTCGATGAGCTCATCGAGCAGACGCGGAATTAAGCGCCGATAGCATTACCGTCTGTCAAGAGTGACCATTTGCCAATGGCACTGTGTGTATTGTTTCAATTCGGTGCATCTAGAGACGTGCTGAATAACTTTCATGCCAGTTGTTCACAACAGCGACACAAGATTGAACCGGCTAAGTTTACCTGGTCAGATGAGGATGTCAGTTTTGAAGTGCTGCTGCGTCGCTATTTAAATGACCTGCTCCGGTTGATGGCTGTAGAGGCTTTTCATCCTTTGATTCGTTTAAGTTTTGCAATCGAATTTGGTTAGCAACCTCAGGTTGCTAATGCGCTAGCCTATCGGTTTTGTAACCATGTAGAAACGCCCGTTTGCCTCAGAAAGCGTCTAGTGACGCTTCGTCACTCTCATTAGTCCTTCCTGCATAGAGGATGCGACCAGTTTGCCCTCTTTGGTGTAAAAGCTTCCGCGATTATAGCCTTTTGCACCATGGCTTGATGTGCTGTCCTTTACATAGATTATCCACTGGGATATATCGAAGTCATCATGAAACCATAGTGCGTGGTCTAGGCTAGCCATCTGCACGTCATCGCGACTAACTGTTTTGGAATGGGGCAGATAAGATGTTGACACAAAGCCCATGTCAGATGCATACGCCAACAGCTCCTGGTGTAAGGGTAGATCATTGCCGATGGCTTTTTTGAATCTAATCCAAACAGGGTTTGAATGATCATCGAACGTTAACTTTTGTGAGACTGTGCGTAGCTCGAACGGACGTTCTCTGGTCGCCCATGGGTTATTCGTTAGTGGGTTGCGTTTAGCAACGATGATGTCATCTTCTAATTCTTCCGGCGTCGGCAACGATCGCATATCTATTTGGTGCTGGAGGCCTTTCTCTTTCGTATGGAAAGAGGCATCCATACTAAAGATAGCCTCGCCATTTTGAATGGCAACAATACGACGAGTACAAAAACTTTTTCCATCGCGAATGCGTTCCACGCGGTAGACGGCAGGAATATCAGGTCGACCTGGTCGCAGAAAATACCCGTGTAGGGAATGGCAGGGTCGGTTAGCGTCCACGGTGCGATTTGCCGCAGTGAGCGCCTGTGCGAGTACTTGACCACCAAAGAGTCGATTACCCGGCATGATTTCGTTCTCGCCGCGGTAAAGGTTTAGCTCGAGATTTTCTAAATCGAGTATCTCTATTAATCTTTCAGCTCTGTCTTTCGTTTCAGTCATCGTCTTGTAGTAGCTCTTAAGTGCTAACGATCATGACGGTGGCTAGCCGGGTATCGCTGGGTTTGGAACTGAAGAAATTGCGATTGTTTCATCAACAATTTTTAGCGGATAAGTCTTGATGCCTTCGAATGCCGGTGGTGCTTGTACTGAGCCATCTTTAAGGCAAAATTCTGCGCCATGGTACGGGCAGGTAATGCAACCGTCACGAATTGAACCACCTTCGAGCCCAAACTCAGCATGGCTACAAAAGTAGTTGATCGCAAAGTACTCACCCTCGTGTTGGCAAAGTAAAATTTCTTCGCCGTCGAGTTCAATATACATTTGATGTCCTTCGGACATCTCAGAGAGTGCGGCGACCACATGGTAGGTGTCTGACATGTTGTTAAATCCAATCTTTAGGTAGTTACTTCCAAGCAAATACGGGTTGATCGTAATGCAGTACTCGGGTTTCGTTATTTAGCAGGCAGACTTCCCGGAATTGAAAAAGCAGGGCTGCGGTGGGGGAGTATATCCTGTCATCTAAATAGTTCATCGACAGAACTTGTCGTTCGCTTTCAGCAATGTCTTCTAAGTTAGGTGAATCTTTTCGGATTAACTCTGAGAACGAAAAACTGTGAATCGACGCGACCTCATCGGGGTTGGCAACGAGATCAGCCAATGAGGTATCTGACCATACAAGCACCGGCGTGATGACGAATCCGGAGCGCGTCACGTAATCATCCAGCGTACCGAGGATTGCTGTGTCACTGAGTTCTAAATTCACTTCTTCGTGCAGTTCCCTTAATGCGGCTTGTTCAATTGTCTCGCCCAGATCAACTCTGCCGCCCGGCAAGGCCCATTGACCGCCATGATTCTTTAATCGCGGTGTTCGCTTAGTCACAATGAGTGCAGCTTCACCCTTGTCTTCAAAGACGGTTAAAGCTACGGCGGCAGAAACTAAGCCGTCTGCAGGTTGGCGCTCATCGCTAAACGCATCAATATTTGATGCGAGTTGCCGCTTTAGTGCGGACGAATAGGAAAATGAACTTATCGGTTCAGCCATTGTTGATTTCAAGCCGTCATGAATTTACGTTGCAGGACTAAGCAAGCTCGTTACCCAGATTAAGCTGTTCTCAAGTCTGGAAGCTTGTAGTTTTCAGCTTCCAAGCCGGCCCTAATGGTCTTTTTATCAATCTTTCCTGTTGATGTGAGCGGAATGGAATCGACAAAAATGATTTCGTCCGGTAGCTGCCATTTAGCGAATATCTCAGCACAGTGCTCAATAATCAGCTCCTGTGTGACATTTGCACCTTCGAGCAGAATGACCATTGCAACTGGCCGTTCGTCCCACTTGGGGTGAGGTTGAGCAACAACTGCCGCCTGTAAGACGCCATCCAAAGCGACGATATGATTTTCTAAATCAACGGATGAAATCCACTCACCACCTGATTTGATCAAATCCTTCGATCTGTCGGCAATAATGAGGTATTCCTCTGAGTCTATTTTCGCGACATCACCGGTTACCAGCCAACCGTCGTGAAACTTTTCAGGTTGTGGGTCATTGAAGTATTCTGACGCGATCCAAGGACCTCGAATAAGCAACTCGCCGACAGTGTCACCGTCATGGGGAAGTGGGTTCCACTGTTCGTCAAAAATTTCTATTTCCAAACCGGGCATAAGCAACCCTGCTTTGGCGATATTTTCGAACTGTTGATCCTCGGTTAGGCGTGTGTGAGAGCGCTTCGCAACTTTTCGAGATAGTGTGCCAAGAGGGTTCGTTTCTGTCATTCCCCAACCTTGAACCATTTCTACACCTAACTCCTCGAAGTACCATCGCATCATTGATACAGGTGGTGCTGAGCCGCCACAGGTGAGTCGCGACAGTTTTGAAAGATCAATGTTCTTACCTTCATCTGATTCCATGATCGCTTTGATACCCTGCCAAATGGTCGGTACGCCGGCAGAAATGGTGACTTCCTCTTCCGCAATCAGTTTCACCAAGCGGGCAGGATCCATAAATTTGTGAGGCAAAACTTGTTTGCAACCCAGCATCGACGCAGCGAATGGTAGACCCCATCCCATCGCGTGGAACATCGGCACGATGCCACAGAGCGAATCCAGTGCAGACAAACTCATTGCATCGGTTAAGCACTGTGCCATGGTATGTAGGTATGTCGAACGGTTGGTGTACATGACACCTTTGGGTTTACCCGTTGTGCCACTGGTATAACAGAGCCCCATGGGCGCATTTTCGTCAATGACCGGCCATTCGTAACCAATCGGTTGGTCTGCAATAAATGTTTCGTAGTCAACCTGATTTGGGAATGTGGATTCGCCACCATCGCCGTGGCGGCATACAATCAGTAGCTTCACCGTTGGTATCTTGTCGAGAATGGGTTCAAGCAAAGGTAGTAGATCTTCGTCTGCAAAAATCACCTGATCTTCAGCATGATTAATGATGTATTGCAGATCGGTCGGCGAAAGGCGGATGTTAAGGGTGTGAAGCACAGCGCCCATTGATGGCACTGCTTGGTAGAGTTCAAGATGGCGATAGTTGTTCCACATGAAGCTAGCGACACGATCGCCGACTTTGATGCCCAAGTCGCTTAAGGCGCCTGCGACTTGATTGGCGCGCTCCCAAGTGGTTTTCAATGTTTGCCGGTGAGTACCATTTTCAAGCAGGGTCACAATTTCTTCATTGGGGTCGAGTTTCGCGCCTCTACCAAGAATACGAGACATAAGAAGTGGTGTTTGCTGCATTGTCATGATTTGATCTCCTGAATTCGGGCGGCAAAAAAGGCGGTAAGGATAGCGGAAAATAGGTATAAAAACACGCCAGTTTCAAGGCAAGTTCTGCGTCGCAATCGTTGTTACATTTGTCGCCGTATGGGCTGCGGACAAGCGTTGCTTTGACCAGCGTATTGACGCACTATCCGGCGGTCGTTATTTTTAAATATTCTTATGTCTGAAAAAAGTACCACTTCTGTCAGTGACCGACTTAGTTGGAAAACGATTGTTGCTTACGGCGCGCCAGGCGTCGGCGTGGGCTATATGTACCTGCTGATCAATCTTTATATTATGAAGTTCTCAACCGATGTATTGCTCATCGCACCGTCGGTAATGGGCATCATTTTTGGCGTGTCACGGATATGGGATGCAGTGTCAGACCCGCTCGTTGGCTATGTTAGTGATCGCTCTAAGTTCGAAATTGGTCGCAGACGCTCTTGGCTATTAATCAGCATTATTCCAGTGTCGCTAGCTTTCGTCATGGTGTTCTCGCCGTTAAAAAGCCTCGAAGGCACTTGGCTAATCGCTTGGATGGCGGTGGGTGTTATCGGCTTTTATTCAGCTATGACAATTTTTATCGTGCCGCATCTCTCCCTTGGGGCAGAGCTCACGCCGAATTATCATGAGCGTAGCCGCTTGTACGGGCTGCGACATGTTGCCTACACACTGGGCTCGATCATCGCCTTGTTCAGTATGTATTTGTTAACTGTTGCTGAAGTGGAAAGTGCGGATGCCGTCAGGACTAGGGCGTTTGAACTCAGTATTATTGCATCGATAGTGACAGCCTGCTTGATCAGCTATGCTGTGATTAATCTGCGGGAACGCAAGGATTTTCAAGGCAGAATAAACGAAAGCCCTTTTGGTGCATTTAAAGATGTTTGGTCAAATGTGCATGCTCGGCTCGTCTTGGTTGTGACGTTTGTCGAGAACATTGGCTCGGCGGCAATTGCGCTGCTAACGCTATATGTGGCCCAGTATGTCGTCGGCCGACCAGAATTGGCGGTTTTCATTATTCTTGCGTATATGGTTCCGTCGACTCTGTCGGTGCCACTTTGGGTACCTCTATCGCGGCGGTTCGGAAAAATTCGATTGTGGATGTTTTCGATGATGCTGACCGGCATTTCATTTGGTTTCATGTTCGCCATGCCATTTATGGATCTCGCCGACAGAGCACCATTGATTTTCACCATGGCGATAACCGCAGGTCTAGCGGCCGGGTGCGGAGGAACGATTGCGCCTTCTATTCAATCGGACATCATCGATTACGATGAATATCTAACCGGTGAGCGAAAAGAAGGCTCTTATTTCGCTGCATTCAACTTTGCACAGAAGAGCGCGGTGGGCGTGATGATTCTGATCACGGGATTCGTTTTAGAGTTTTCGGGGTTTATACCCAATGTTGAGCAGACGCAACAGGTGCAGATCGCCATGGTATTCCTGTATGGGCTCTTGCCGCTGATCTGTTATTGCATAGGCACTTATATCTTCTCGAAGTTTTCTCTTGATGAAAAGGCTTATTCAGCAATGAGAAAAGTTGTCGACAGTCGTTAAGCACGCTCTAAATCAAACGGATCCGCTCTAATATTTGAGTTTGGCTTTTGCGAGATTGGGTTTTTTGAGGTTAGCTTTGTGAACTAACCCTTACGACGAACGCGTCGATGGTGCAGGGTTGCTTCTGTTGTAAAGATGATCAATGCACACCAAATACACGCGAAGGTCACAAACCTGTCCAGACCGAACGGTTCATGGTAAATCGTTACCGCGATAATGAGCGATATTGACGGTGCAAGGTATTGAAACATACCGATGACGGTCAACGATAAACGTGTCACGGCGGCGGCAAAGCAAAGTAATGGAAACGAGGTGACGAGCCCACCCATAATCAATAAAACGTTAGTACTCATATCCACTGCGCCGAACTTCATATCGCCAGAACTGTGAAGCCACCACAAACCGATCAACGCGACGGGGCTGGCAATAATGGTCTCAACAGCCAGTCCGGCAACGGAATGTAGATTTAAATTCTTCCTAATTAGTCCGTAAAAACCAAAACTGAATGCAAGCGCGAGTGATATCCAAGGTATCGCGCCAAAGTAAAATAGTTGGAAGCCTATACCGATGCCAACAATGCCAATCGCAACCCATTGCAGGGGTCTTAGTCGTTCAGAAAGAAAAATCATACCTAGAAAGACACTGACAAGAGGGTTGATAAAATAGCCGAGACTCGTTTCGACAATATTGTTGTCCAGTATCGCGTAGATAAAGATCAACCAGTTTGTTGCCAGCAATGCCGAGGTTAAAGCTAGGCTCGCGAGTACCTTTGGTTTGACTCGTAATTTGTCGATATTGCCTGTGTAAACAAGAATTGCTAGCAATAGAATGATCGACCACAGTACCCGGTGAATAAGGATCTCTGAGGCACTGACGTGGTTCAAGAATTTGAAGTAAATTGGTACGACACCCCAGAAGATATAGGCCGATAAAGCAAAATAGGCCCCCTGTAGGGTTCTTGAATCAAACACGTTGTTCTCCGCTATAAAATAAAGACGAGCAATGACGCCTCGTTTCTTCGGGGTGTCTAATGCGGGGCACTGTATAGCCGGATTTGTTCATTAGCAAGAAACCTGTCCTGCCAGAGTTGCATTTTGGCATTTCAAAATTTTCATACAGATGCTTCAATGAACGCTCATTAATGTCGGAGTCTAGGATATGGTTTGGGTTACGCGAGTCGGTTTGGCATTGGTTGTGATTATTACTGTGTTTGCAGCCTATCTATTTACGGCGGTTCGATCCTTGGAGGTCGAGAAGCTATCGGATGATTTACATGTGCTGTTTGGCATGGGAGGTAATGTTGCCGTGCTTAATACAGCAGACGGCACCGTCATTGTCGATACCATGACCTTTGAGATGCAGGGTGATCGAATCAAAGAGGTTGCCATGGAGTTAACGGGTAAACCTGTGATTGCCGTGATCAATAGCCATTATCACTTGGACCATACCCACGGTAACCCAGCCTTCGATCCGGGTGTAAGAGTGGTGTCCACGGAACGAACGCTGCACCATCTAAAACAGTTGGACAGTGAACACTTTGCTGATGCTCCACATACGATGCCAAACGAAACATTCTCTGGCGTGCATCGATTAGTTTTTGGCGACAAACACTTACAGTTAGTGTCACCTGGTTTAGGCCATACAGATGGTGATCTTGTGGTCGTGTTTGAAGAAGAAGGTGTGATCCACATGGGCGACCTGCTTTTCAATGGCCATTATCCAAATATCGATCTTGAAGCCGGCGGCTCTGTTAAAGCCTGGCCAGCAACGCTAGAGCGGACCCTACAACTAACATTTGATCGGGTTATTCCTGGTCATGGTCCTGTTACAGATAGAGCGGGCATTCGACAGTTTCAGCGTTTTATGGCGCAGCTCGGGCAAATTGGTCAAGCGTCTGTTGATAATTCGATGAGCCTTGAAGAAACTTTGAAAACCGATCTGTTAACCGAAGACGCCGGTTACGAAGAAATTAAAATGGTAGTGCCGATTGGCTTGGATCGTCCCTTCGTGATCACACGCGCATGGGAAGAAGCTAATGGTAAGATAACGCCGCGTAAGTAATGCGGCGTATCTAATGGCGTGGTATCAGTGCCAGTCGTATTCGAACACCGGGGTGTGAAGTAATTGCTTGAGAATCTTTGGTTGATTCTCAAGCTTTGTTATTCAGACTTAGTGATGAGAGCGGGCGTTCTAGTCTAGCGCTTTTTATTACGGACTATTGACTCGTTAACCGAGCCACCGCTTCAGCGGATTGATCAAGTGAAAGCTTGATCCTTTCTCTTAAGCCTTCTAGATCGACACCTTCGGTACTTTTCTGGCCAGCCATATAGCGAGCATAGACGCCGTGAACAATGGCGGCGGTTTTCCAACGGTTGAAACCAATATAGTAGTCAAGTTGGCTCAAGTCTCTGCCGGTGCGTGCAGCGTAACGATCCGCGAGTGCAAGACGGCCTGGGAAACCCGGCGGCGATGTCGCGGCTTCAGGGTTAGGCGGCAAGGGATCTGACGGATCAGACCACTGATTAAGCGCGTAGGCTAAATCCGCGAGCGGGTCACCTAAGGTGGAGATTTCCCAGTCGACAACTGCGGCGATGAGGGCGTCGGGACCAGTTAATGTATTGTGAAAACCATAGTCACCATGGACAACTCTGGCCATGCCTTGGTCTGGCATATTGTTGAGGAAAAAATCTTTGAGCTCGTGTGCTCTGGGATCATCGTACTGAGCGGGCTCGACCGACGAGGTCCAGGATCTGTACCAAGTCTTTAGCTGTCGACCAACATAGTTTTCTTTTTTACCCAGATCGCCTAGACCAATTTCATCAGGGTCGAGTGAATGCAAATCTGCCAGAACATCGATGTAGGAATGCGCAAGTTGCGTACGCTTGTCTTCAGGGACCCATTCCATTGTGTGTTCTGCATTGTAAAGCGGTCGTCCATCGATCATACCCATGACGTAAAACCACGCGCCTGTTACGTCTGGGTCTTCGCAAAAACCAATCGCCTCCGGAACCGGCACGCTAGTTGGACCCAATGATGAGATAAGTGCCCATTCGCGACCCATGTCATGTGCCTTGGGTAGTAATACGCCCTGCGGCGGACGTCTAATCACAGCTTGTTTGCCGTTTACGTCTTCAATGCGATAGGTCAGATTTGAATGGCCGCCCTCTAAGCGAAACCATTTAAACGGTGGTGTGATCTTGTCCGTATTTTCAGATATCCATTTTTCTACGGCTGCCACGTCATAGCCTTCAGGGTTCTCGTCGTGCTGTTCTTGTTGTTCGTCTGTCATTACGTTTTCTACCTATGTCGATATTTAATCGATGATCGCATTTAAACTGTGATCGGCTAATGCGTTGATAGACTCATTTCTATCAGATTCAGGCTGGATAAACTACGCACATGAGCGCACCTGCTTATGGCCTCAATTATAAATGAAGCGTGACACAAAAGCATTGTCGAGACGTCGCTTGATTGTGGCCTACTGTTGAGAAGTGTTTTGGGCTTGCTATATCTTCGAGCAATATGGATTCACTATCTGGATTAGCTATCTGGATTAGCTAACTGAATTGCCTAGCTATGCGAGTCGTATTTCAATTGATACTATCGATCGGACTAATCATTGCCATATGACACAAAGAGGACACACTAAATGAGACCAAATCATGTATTGCGCGCATGGCGAGAGGGTGGACAGACAGTGGGTGGTTGGCTGTCGGTGGGCAACGCATTTACAGCGGAATCGATGGCCCATGTCGGCTTTGATTGGTTGTGCATCGATATGCAACACGGCTTGATTGATTATCAGGATGTGAAGGTTATGTTACCGGCGATATCGACAACCAATGTTATGCCTATCGTCCGCGTACCTTGGAACGAACCCTATGAGATCATGAAGGTGTTGGATGCCGGTGCCTATGGCGTGATTGTGCCGCTAATTAATAATCGAGCTGAAGCAGAAAAAGCGGTATCAGCCTGTCGTTATCCACCACAGGGCATGCGTTCGTTTGGACCTGTGCGAGCAGCCATGTATGGAGGCGGCAATTATGCCGGTGAAGCTAATAATGAAATTGCCTGTATCGCCATGATTGAGACAGCTGAGGGTATTGAGAATATTGATGAAATAGCCGCAACGCCGGGCCTTGATGCGATCTATATTGGTCCGTCGGACCTTGGTTACGGACTCGGTCTTGGACCCATGGCATTTGAAGATCCAAAACATAAAGAAACCGTTGCGATGATTCTCGCTGCCTGTAAAAAAGCCGGCATAGGGGCTGGCATTCATACCGGTAGTCTCGACTACACAAAGCGATATCTCGAGATGGGATTCAATATGGTGACCTTAGGCACCGACAGCGCTTTTATGGGCAGACTCGCAAGACAAGAGCTGAAACAAGCCCGTGGCGACAGTGGTTTAGATCCAGTTGAGTCGACCGGCTACAACTAGCATATGACTAAACGCTTGTTGCACCTAACCTAAGCAATATAACGAACCTATGTGGAACTACACAGGATAAAAACTCATGAGCGAAACAATTTCGCAAGCAACAATTGACGCATTGAAATCTCTGGACACCCCGACAGTGTGTAATGCGCTCGAGGTGGTTGATCCAAGTCGGCGGGCTCGGGGTTTTAACGTTAAACCTTTGGTATGTGCCCACCCTAAGCTGCCCTCTGTTGTTGCTTATGCGCGTACCGCAAGAATTAGGTCAACGCATAAGTCGGCAAAGCCGCAGGACAGTGTTGGTTACTACACCTATATCGCTGAGGGCGGTCCGATACCCAGTGTCGTGATTGTCCAAGACCTTGATGAGAATCCCGGTTATGGCGCGCTCTGGGGTGAAGTGAATACCAATGTGCATTATGGTTTGGGATGCCAAGGCGTTATCACCAACGGTAGTATTCGTGATATCCCTGATTCACAGCCCAAGTTTCAAATGCTCGCGGGTATGATCAATCCATCCCATGCCTGGGTCCAAGTACTCGATTGGGGCTGCAGCGTCAATGTGCATGGCATGGAAGTTGATCATGGCGATCTTGTGCATGCGGACATGCATGGAGCGGTAGTGATACCTATGCAAAGTGCGCAGGCCATCATCGAAGAGGCAGCGAAGATTATGGCACGAGAAAAGGTGTTAATTACTGCCGCGCAGCAACCCGGTTTTAACATGGAAAAAATGCAACAAGCTTGGGCTGGTATGGCAGAGATTCATTGAACCTAACGCTATTAAGTCGACTGTCTGATAAAGGCCATAGTAAAAATTTGTCATAGGAATTTAAATCATGCCCAACGAATCTGTTGATGTAGTCATTGTTGGTGCCGGCGCTTCCGGTGCCGCCATCGCTTGGAGTTTGGTTGATACCAAAATGAAAATACTCTGCCTAGAGCAGGGCGATTGGGTCAACCCTGCTGATTATCCCACCACGGGTACAGATTGGGAGGCGAAAGGTTGGGGTGATTTTAGTTTTAGTCCTAACACCCGTGGACATGAGACGGACTACCCGATTAACGAAGATGACTCGCCGATCAACATCGCCAACTTTAACGGCGTGGGTGGCAGCACGATTCTGTACGCTGCTCATTTCCCCAGGTTCCATCCGTCTGACTTTAAAGTGAAATCCCTAGATGGTGTTGGCGACGATTGGCCCATTGATTACGAAACACTCGAACCCTATTACGCGGAGAATGACCGCATGATGGGGGTTGCCGCTTTGGCGGGTGACCCGGCTTATCCACCGAAGGACGCTGTGTTGCCGCCAGTGCCTATTGGTAAGCTTGGTGAAATTCTGGGGCGAGGTCTGAATGACTTGGGATGGCATTGGTGGCCTTCAGATAGCGCTATCGCAACGCAACCCTATGATGGACGTGATCAATGCGCGAATCTTGGTCCCTGCGTTACCGGTTGTTCGCAGGGTGCTAAGGCAAGTACAGATATCACCTATTGGCCCCATGCCATTCGAGCAGGTTTAGAGCTGCGTACCCGTTGTCGCGTTAAAGAAATTACCCATGATGAAAACGATATGGCGACCGGGGTGGTGTACTTTGATGAGAACGGTGATGAACAGTTTCAACCTGCTGAAGTCGTTATTATGGCCTGCAATGGTGTGGGCACGCCGCGAATTCTGCTGAATTCAAAATCTTCAAGGTTTCCTAACGGCATCGCTAATGACAGTGGCCTAGTCGGCAAGAATTTGATGTTCCACCCTTATGCATCCATACAGGGCGTCTTTGAGGAACGTTTAGATGGTCACATTGGCCCGGGTGGTTGTTGTATCTGGAGCCAAGAATTTTATGAAACCGATCAATCTCGAGGTCACCTGCGTGGCTACACGTTTGAGATTACCCGTGGCCGAGGCGCTGCAGCAACGGCGTTAGGCGGACTGGGTTCCGGTAAAGTTCCTTGGGGGGCAGGACATCACCAGGCGTACCAGAGTCTGTTTGATAAAACAGCCGGCATGGTGGCGATTTGTGAAGACCTGCCAGAAGAACATAACTGTGTCACGCTCGATCCCGTGTTGGTTGATTCTGACGGTATTCCAGCACCGAAAATCAACTACACCCTGAGTGACAACAGTAAGAAAATGCTCGATCACGCCGTGGCAAGAGGTGAAGAAATGCTGCGAGCAGCCGGCGCAGTCGATGTGACTTCTGACTCTCCTTTAGGTGTTGCCGGTTGGCATTTGATGGGTACGGCCCGAATGGGTACGGATCCAGCAAAGTCTGTTGTGAATGAATGGGGCCGTAGCCACGATGTGAAAAACCTATTTGTGGTCGATGGCAGTATTTTCGTGACATCTGCCGGGGTTAATCCAACGTCGACCATACAAGCTTTGTCGCTCTATATCGCTGACAATATGAAAAAACGTTTGGCGAATTTATTTGATTAACTAATCAACAAGAGCAAAGGTCTATTTATAAATAGACTTTTGTAGAGCGAATTTTAGCTCATAAAAACCTAACAGAGTTCTAATGCGAGAAGACGCAATGCCAAAAGACACAATGCCAGAAGACACAATGCCAGATTTAATATCAACCGATGCCGCACTCAACCGAGATGCTTCAGCGTTCATAACATTGTTGCTGGGGTTAATGATTCCAGCGGAAGGTGACATGCCATCAGCAGATGACCCAGTTATTGCTCAAAAGTGTTTGCGGGGTCTGTCTTCAGCGGGATCCTTGGTGATGGATGCATTGGGTTTTGTGAATGATCAAGATGTTGATTTACAGGGTTTGTCGCAGTCAGAACAAGTTCGATTAATTGACGCCTTGAAAGCGGCTAAGCCCGAATTTATTGCTGCTTTTCAGTTTAATGCCGTAACCAGTTATTACGCAGATGAGCGCGTGCTAACGGTGTTGGGGTTAGAGGGTAGGGCGCCTCATCCCGGTGGTTACAAGGCACCGGAAACTGATTGGGGTTTGCTTGAGCCCGTAACCCGACGCGGCGCGATTTTTAGAAAGGTCTTAGAGTAGCTGCCTTTGAATTTGCAACATGTTAGTTAGGTGAAATCGAGAAGCCAAAGAAAAAAGTCACAACAATAATAAACAAAGGTGGTGGATGATGAGTAGAACAGGTGCAGAAATTGTTGCTCAGGTACTTCTTGATGCGGGTGTTAAACATGTCTTCGGTATCGTCAGCATTCACAATATGCCGATCGTGGATGCAATTTGCCATCTTGATGGTATAGACATGGTCACCGTTCGAAATGAACAAAGCGCGACCCACATGGCCGACGGTTATGCACGTGCAACAGGTGGTCTAGGCGTCTCGCTGGGTAGCACCGGACCAGGCACGACCAACATGGTCACGGGTATTTATGAATCCGCCTATGCATCCTCTCGTTTGCTATGCATTACGGGGCAAGCAGAAACGACTTTCTATGGTAAAGGTAAAGGCTACGTGCATGAGGCCGAGAACCAAAAGGCAATGTTGGAATCTGTCGCCAGAAAGGTTGTTTCGCCATCACATGTCAGTGAAGTTGAACGGTTGCTGATTGAGGTTATTGAAGATATTTTTACCGGACGACCTCAGCCTGGTGCAATCGAGATACCCATCGACTTGCAATACGCAGCAACAGAAGATGCCGCTAAACTGATTAACCTTCCTGCGGCTCAAAGCGCAGAGGGTGCCTCGATAGATCTTGCACTGACGACAATTAATACGGCCCGAAAAAGGGTCATCCTTGCCGGTGGTGGGGTCGCACTGTCTGGTGCGTCGAAGGAGCTCAAAGCCTTAGCAGATAAGCTTGATGCACCAATACTCACTACACCAAATGGCAAGGGTGCTATACGAGATGACGACGCTTTGTATCTTGGCCCCGTGCTTATGTCAGCGCAAATGCTTGCAGCATTGTCCGAGGCTGATCTATTGATAGCGGTTGGGACGCGTTTTCAGGCCGGTGTGGGTGGGCGACAGATTGACGCGTCCTTACCGCCGATCGTGCATATCGACGCAGACCCTCGCAACATTAATCTGAACTACAAAGCCATGGTAGGCCTTGTTGGCGATGCCAAGCTTGTTATGGCGCAACTCATCAAGGGTGTTGATGCAACCGGTGATGCACAATATCGCGAGAAACTACAAGCCGTTGCTGAAGACGTTAAGGAAAAAAACCGTCAGCGTATCGGACCCGATCATTGTTCAGTGCTCGACTCGCTGAGTCGTTTTATGGATAGAGACGCATATTTTGTTCGAGATAACACCATTGCGGGTTACTATTGGGGCAATGGCTTGCTGCCGATTTCACAGCCGGGTGGCTATATCTTTCCAACCTCCGGTGCGATTGGCCCCGGTTTGGCATTGGGTATGGGCGTTGCTCAAGCAACCGGTGTCAAAACAATCATCATGCATGGTGATGGCGGTTTTATGTATCACGTTGGCGAGCTTGCCACTGCAGCGCAGTATCAAATGCCGATTGTGATTATTATTTTTAACGACGGCGGCTATGGGGTGTTACGCGGATTACAGTCGAAACAGTTTGGCCGGATTAATGAGACAGAGTTGTACACCCCGGATTTTGTTCAGCTAGCGGAAAGTATGGGCGTGAAGGGCTTGTACGCCAACGATGTGGCTGAATTTGATGTTCAACTGACCAACGCAATGCAAGCGACAGGTCCAGTGCTGATAGAACTCAATGTTAGAAATATGCAGCCCCTCGACGGCATTGTGCCGGCACCCTCGATTACCGATGGCTTAGGGTTGATGCCGAAGGGTTCAAAATATCTTTAAAAAAACATTGAGCTATTAATACCTGTGGCAACGGGATCATTACCGCTGCTTGATGGCTCAAAATGTGTCACGCCTAAAAGCCTCTCATCTGCTAGCTTTACCCGCACATTGCTTCAAATTCACCACAATAGACCTTGAAAACGCAGACAACCTTACAGTAGTTATGACTCTTTCCCCGTGACGCATAAACGCCTCGCTCAAGTACGCACTTAGTGCGTCAACTTGGAGCGAATTGGTGGGTTGATACAACCGCTTATAACTTAGTTTTTATAGGTGCAATGTTATTTGATGCTATCTTAAAACTAAAATACAACCAGACAGCTGCCCCAATAAACTTAAAGCCTTCTTCAAATACCTGGACAACAGGATAGGATAAAGGAATATGCCCCTGAATTAAGTCGGTGACTATAGAAAGGGCTAGTAATGAACCTGCTAAGATGAAAGAAAATCCGTCAATGCCTATTATTTTATTAAAATGCCGAAGCAGTATTGTTCCAGCTACAAAGGCGTAAGTTAGATAACAAATTCTTTGATCAATATATCGATCGTGTATCATAAAAAAATCATCAACAGCCAGAATAAATGACAGTATTCCTACTAAAAATAAGAGCTCTATATCTCTGGATTCTGAATGGTTATTTAACAATGAAAAGAAGCAAATCGCTGCAGAAGAAATCCATAGCCAGATACCTATATTAGATAAAAACCCGAGAAAACTGGATTCCCCAGTTTGTTGCGCGGTATCTCTTACTATTTCCATGATCTTAAAGCCACTCTCGTACAATACAGCGATAGAAATAAAATAGAACATGCATGCAGGAATCAAAGAAAACAAAAAGCAGCGTAAGATGCTTTCTTTGGTCATATTTTTTAAAATCTTGTTTAAATAATTCATAGAAATCTTCATCAAAAAAGTGGATTTAACGCCACGTTAGCGGCAAATAACGGATGGCCAAAATATTTAGGGCACGAACAACAGTTAGCTTTTATTTGTCCGTTTAAACGCCTCGTTGGAATCACAGCACGAGAGGCTCATTGCTACAGATGAACATTATTTGCTCAACTGTTCTCATGGGCGTTATTTGGAACCCAGTTTTTCCGATATGCTTTTCGTGTATGGCGTTAAACTCTGGATCGGAAGACACCCTTTTACAAAGGTCTAAATATGACCAGAACAACTCGATGTTTTCAACTTTTTGCTTGTAGGATTTCCCTGTGAGGAAATTACAAACTCGGCTATCCCATATTGCATAAACCTCAGGATTGACGAAGTGTAGAAGCTTAGACACGCCAACGAGTGAGTTGTTAACAAGTCGCTTTAACGTTTGTATGTTTTCGTTAGATATTCTCTCAGGCCGCTTTGCCTCATTAAGAATCGAAACAGCTGCCGCGAATTCGTCACTTTTGAAATTTAATATTGTTGGCATCCACCCGTAAGTGAAATTGGCACCAACGACTAAATCTTGCTCTGTCAGCTCATCTTTTCCTGAGAAGTAATTCACAAAATGGTAGTAGGATTTGTTGTACCTGTCTTCGTGATTGTCTACTTCCAGACAAGTAGATCGTTCGAGAATTTTTTTCGTTGAAATCTTATCCATAACTCCCTCGGTATTTTAACACACAGTTGAGCGGCGAAGACGTTCTGGTGTTTGGGTTGCGCAAGCAAGACAAACGGCGGCCGTTGCCGTGACAGGTTGCTTGGCCTGAAGGCGAAGCGTAGCGACGAGTGACTTCAACTGTTGGTTATGTTTGTTTATATCGTCCCCAAAACCGTCGCCAAGAGCAGTACAGACGTAACGCAGGCTATTGATCGTATGTGGTTCCACCTTGTCCAAATGATTTGATAGTCGTCCCAAAATTCGTGAGCCTTTCTCTCTTCAGAATCACAACCATCAAGACGGTTGTTTAGTGGAACGTTGAAGGCGATTGTCGATCCAAGACACATGAATATATAGGACAAAGTAGCCGTAATAATGTATCCAGATACTTGCTCTCCCCAAGAAAGATAAACGGCAACTAGTAAGAGAACCGCCGTCCCCAAGAAGACAATCAAGAAGCTAGGGCGAACGATGAATGTATTTATTGCCTGCATTGTCCTAATTCCTTCATCAGCAGGGAGAGAACCGAGTGCCTTCATTAAAAAAGTGGAAAATGTCACGAATAGGCCGGCCATCAGCCCACTGCCCAAGCACGCTAAGATTAGTATTACATCAAGCACTAGCGGCACGCCCGATACACATAACACCCAGTTAAGCGGCGAAGACGCCGAGGATTCAACAGTGATTCACATTTGAATCGCAGGTACTTCGTCCGAGCACACGGAGTGTGCGGCTTCAACTGCTTGTTATGTCGCGAGTTTTTGTTCACTGTGGATAAATCTTGTGTTCGAGTTGAGCGGTTATTGCAGTAACTGATGAGTCACCTTTTCCTTTCAGCTCTAACTCGACAAAGGCAAGTAAGGATTCTTCATGTACCAGCATGTCTGACGCTAACTCTTGATAATTCGGTGGCGCGCTAGCAAGAATATGCTTGTAGCGGTTGACAGCAGGTTCAAGAATATCGACTAGTTTTTTCATAGTAGCAACCCAACTCAGCCCATCGAAACTCATCGCCAACTCAAGCCCCGCACTCCTTGCCTGGCCGTTTTCGTTCAACTGGATCCCAGCGTGAAACAAATAGGGTCTTAGTCGGGCTTTAGTTTCAGTTTCTAACTGTAAGGCCGTGGTGAGCTTGTACTGCCATTCCGTATTATCGAAATTCTGGAGTAGACGCTCAAAGAATGCTTCCCCTAACAGTTCACCGTCATAAAGCTCACGAAGTTCATCGAGGAAAAGGTTCGTGGACATTATGGACACTCTCGCTGTCTGGTTGGGCACGGTCTTGCCACATAGCGCCAAAAGCAGCTGGCGGCGAGGCCGTCAGACTGCCTTGCCTTGTTAACTGTTTTTTCTATTAAAACTACTGATCTAGTTCTGTCCATACTTCTTTATTGTTAGTTAAATAAAAGACGGGTTCCATATTCGTGTGTTCGATTATATCTGTGACACCGTTATACACAACAACCTTCTATGATGGATAACCTTTTGGAAAACCTACTGCTGGTTCTTTTAATTCTTTAGGGTAAAGATAGCCGCCTTTCCTGTGGGCTGTTACAGCGCTAATATTGCTTCCATTTTTATACTTAAAAGTGAAAACTGATTTTTCAGTTGGCACGATATAGTCGCTAAGTAAAACTGTAACATCATCTCGATTCGCACCGTCAGGAAGCTTGGAATTGCCAGAAAGAATAGAGGCTTCATCAGGTTGCTCATACAGTTAACGCCTTTACAACGGGCAGCCTGTGGCGAAGCCACGCTTTAGGCTGTCCAGCCACGAAGTGGCGTTCGTTGATAAACTTGTTATGTGTCCTTCCTACTTGGGAACCCAACACGAAAACTCAGTACTAATCCTGCCAGTAGTGCGATTAAACCAATCACAATTGGTATTTCAAAACCCGCTCTCGGGCCGCTTCCTTGCCAAATTGCAGCTGGTAAAAGTGATATGTTCCCAAACACCGTAAAAACCAATAGAGCCCACCAGCTCCATCTTTCCGCTTTTCGTAAGGGAATAAGAGCAATCATTCCAACCGTGATACAGAAGCCTACTTTGCTGACAGTTGCCCAAGTTATATGAAAACGAGCATGATCTGGCCAGCTCTGGTCAAATCCGTGCATAGGAAGGCCATCAATTACCCCCTGCACAGCCAGTAGAAAAGCCATTACCACAAATATCCAAGAAGCGATATTAAGCTTCACATTGATAACACTGTTCATTTCATGTGTCTCCTTCTAGACGAGAGATTGGCGGACTTGTGGTGGCCACATAACGCCACAATAAGCGGCTAAGTACATTTTGCTACACTGCGCGAAGCGCGAGCAAACTGTACGTGACCGATTAATTGCCTTGTTAGTTGCCTTTGCACCACAACTTTGGTGACTGAAAAGCATATTTATACAAAACAGCTAGCGCTGGTGAGATAAGGGCCAAACCAGTAATTATTACCAGCGCGCCTATATAACCACCTGTGCCAATTGCAATAAACAAATAAATTGAGAAGAAAAACATACTAGCCGAAGCAGTAATTAGCAGCCAGAAAACGGCTAGCCAAACCCAGCGCTTGAATAAAGG
>JAQXDL010000013.1 GCA_029251375.1 Pseudomonadales bacterium
GGATTAAGGTGGTTATTCAGGATTATTCTCGAGTCAGGGAGATGACGTTGAATGATACCGATATGGCCAGGACATCAATCTTTCGCAGCAAGTTAATTGAGCATTTTAGCGTCGAAAAGGTGTCCGTTTTGATGTCAAAAATCGTCCTTTACTTTGTCCGACCAACTCGACCTGACGTTTTAGCAATGCACCTTGAGCGGACCGAAAGGGCGCATAAGCCTTATGGCGCAGAATTCAGTTACTTAGTAAGTGGCTCATTGTCATCTGCTCTTCAAGAGGTGGGAGTAAATGAATTACCGTCGGATGAAGAGTGGCTTAACCCGCCTAATAGCGACAGCGACTGATAAAAGTGATGCGCTCTCGACAGGGGTGATAAAAAAGCCTAAGTCATATTCAGCGTGTAAGCCTGTCGGACCCAGTCAAATTGCTTTTTGCCCTTTTTGGTAGGCTCCGTGTAAAGACGAGACCTGAGTTTTGCTAGTTAGATATCGAAACTCTAAAGTTGCGAAGAGGTAACAATGTATAAAGTTCATCTCGATAAAGAGTTAAGACTTGTTCGCCTTCATCATTATGGCGACTTCGTGGGAGCAGAAATAGTGTTAGCTCTGAGGGAGCTAATTCTTAACTGGTCTAGCTACTCCCCCGAGCAACCACTTGACTATTACCATAGGATTTTCGTAGACGTCTCGAAATCCACCCGTGGGACACTTCACGATTCTGACAATGCATTTCATCATTTGGAAAGCAAAAAATTTATTAAATGGGGATTTGCCGGGCTATGGAAGATGGTCATTTTAAAACCGCCAGGTAATACAAAAAAAGCTGACGAACGGTTCAAAAGAGTCAAAGAGGTAGGCGCTTGGCGAGAATTTGATATTACTATGGTCGAGTCACTAGAAGAGGTGGTTTCCCTGCTGGACCTGCCAGCTGGTTATGAACCCGCTGAGTTCTGAAGTCCTGTGCGGCATTTAGCAATCCAGATAATTTAAGCCGGTTTATCTACAGGGCAGTTTGTTACAGATCTACTGCATGAACCAACGCAAAAACTGCCATCACTTCAATCATCGATCATCGCAACATCCATCGCAACATCCATCGGAACATCCATCGGAACCTCCATCGGAACAACCACAGAAAAAACCACAGAAAAAACCACAGAAAAAACCCTAGAAAAACCACATAAAAAACGATCAGCAACCAAATGTGCGCCATTAGCAGAAAATCTGCACTGTCGTGGGTTGATTTGGGATGCTCTGCGCGCTCGAACATGATCTCGAAAAGAATTGGCCGCCAGCTTGCAGGAACACGCTGAACCGTCACCAGTTTGGATTCGCCGTTCGGAGAGTCAAAATCGGATAGATAAATGAAGTCGGGGTAATTCACTAAACTTACTGTGTTTTAGGGCCCGGCTTGATCATTTAAAAGGGTTTTGTTTTGCGCAAAGTTAACCTAGCGCTCTATCTGCTAATTTATGGGGTTGCTTTCAAGGGCGGTTGCGACTCAGGCGGCCCTATCCGTTGAAACGTATAGGGCCGCCAAATAGAGAGAATTTTCGAGTCGAGCGCGCCGGTGCAAACGCGCCTTTTGAGCGATCAGCCGCGGCGACGTTGAGAGCAGCTTGGAGGACCTATCAGTTTGTTTCAAGCTCGCAGCATTGTCTAAAATACTTGAGCTTTGAAATCAGATTGCGCCCAGAATTTTGCTGATGTTCTTTCGAAACTTCTTGCCAAAAGGCGGTCGCGCGCCAACGATGGGCAAAACATCTAACATTGTCTGACTGTAAATCGCACGTGAGTGGCTCATGTTTTTAAACCCTTCAGGACCGTGGTATGCACCCATGCCAGAAGCTCCAATGCCACCAAATGGAAGATCCTCTTGCACATAATGAAGCGTAATATCATTGATACAAACGCCACCACTTTGTACGTTGCTCAGTAAGTACTCCTGCTCACTTTTATCCTTGCCAAAGTAGTACATGGCAAGAGGGTTTCGGCGAGGCTCAATCTTATCTGGAACTTCAGCGACGTCAGAATAGGTCATGATAGGAAGGACAGGACCAAAAATTTCCTCGTGCATGACCAGCATGTCTTCATTGACGTTCTGGAGTATGTGTAGCGGCATGCGACGATTGTCTTTAGACGCGCGAGTCTTGTCAGCACCTACGATGGTGAGCTTGGCACCTTTAGCAACGGCGTCATCAATATAATTCTGTAATCTGGCGAAGTGTCTTTCGTTAATAACGCCAGCGTAATCGGTGTTTTCGGTTATGTTTGGATACATCGACTGCGTCTCGTGAATTACTCGTGCAATGAGTTGCTCTTCCAGCTCATTCGGCACCAACACGTAGTCTGGCGATAGGCATAGTTGACCACCGTTTAAAAGTTTGCCGAATGCTAGGCGTGTTCCGGCGAGATCAAT
Organism: Pseudomonadales bacterium; assembly: GCA_029251375.1. Taxonomy (GTDB): domain Bacteria; phylum Pseudomonadota; class Gammaproteobacteria; order Pseudomonadales; family Azotimanducaceae; genus JAHRVQ01. The sequence continues at coordinate 2,419 of JAQXDL010000013.1, forward strand.
CTTTGCACTGCGACCAATGACGACAGGTGACTTGCCGCCAAGCTCTAGGGTAACTGGAACTAGGTTTTTTGATGCTGACTGCATCACTTGCGCACCGACACGAGTGGATCCGGTAAACAGAAGATGGTCGAATGGCAACTCTGCAAATCTTTGACTGATATCTGCACCACCGGTTACGACCGCGACCTCATCTTCCGAGAAATATCTGGGGATAACCTCAGCAAACAATGCCGCTGTTTCAGGTACAAACTCTGATGGTTTCAGTAGCGCTCGGTTACCGGCAGCCAGCGCGCTTGTCAGTGGTGCCACGGTCAGACCGAATGGCAAGTTCCACGGAGAAATGATACCAACCACACCCTTGGGAAAATGTCTGACTTGGCCCTTCCCTCCCAAAAAATTCATTGGTTTGTTGGTTTTTCGCGCTTCCGGCTTCATCCAAGTTTTAAGGTTTTTGACTGTATAGTCGATGGCCTCGACCTTTGAAGCAAACTCTGAGAACAAACTGAATTCATAGGATCGTGCACCGTTAAATTCGCGCTTTGTTGTTGTCGCGAACTCCGTTTTGTTTTCAATAATAAAAGCCTTGAGTCTCTTTAGGCGGTCAACCCTTGTCGAGTAAGTGACCTCGCCTTCAGCGCGGAACTTGCTTCTTTGTAGTTCGACCAGCGCTCTCAGGTTCTGAACTTCCAATTCAGTGACGTTGTCCAATTCTGCTATGCTCATAATATCTCTCCTAAGTTTTTCCGTATTTTCTATTTTATGATTCGTCTAAGCGTTAAGTTCGATTAGGCGTTGGATGTGGCTTCCGTGCGTATGCACTCTATGATGCGAATGGCATTTTTAACGAAAAAGGGCTTAGACGAAAAACTGGCGATAAGCTCCTGAACATCGTTAGGAAGCTCTTCGTTATCCAGTGCTGGACCTTGGTCAACTCGGGTCGCAGTAATCAGTAGAACCCCCAATGTTTTTACTATCTCTATTGCTTGAGCTTGGCTCAGTTTGAGTGAAGTGGATGTAGGTTCCGCGATCCGTTTCACCTCGCTTATGAACACTCGTTTCGATCTGATTAAGCTGTGTATCTCAACATTGTGCTCGATAATATGTTCAAGCCTTATGAGTAATGGCAATAGGGTGCCATCCGCCAAGGCAGTGTCATATAGGGTCTCAGCGTAGACCTCACTGGATATGGATTTGGATAAATAACCAATGAATATGTGACTCCACCGTGTCAGGCTTTGCTCATAAAGACTTAGGAAAAGGTCCTCCCTAGTCTTGAAGTAAAGGTAGATAGTGCCCTTAGCAACCCCGGATCTTTTTGCGAGTTGAGCCATTGAAAATGCCTCATAGCCGACCTCGCCGAAATACGTTTCAGCCGCCTCTATTACTACATGCCGCCTTAGCGCCTTTTGTTCTGCGCTTCTCGCTCTATGATTGATTACAACGGCTGTGCTCACAAGTGTCTCCATACTGTATTTGTTCAGTCATTTGCCGGAGCGGTTATATATCAAACTTAACTGACCGATGGTCAATTATATAGCTGACCATCGGTCATTTCAAGCCTCTTGACTTAATAAACTGATTCTCGAACGAATATGCACCCATGAAAGTATTTCTGACCACAAAATGTGCGAATCAAGTCTATGACCGGCAATTTGGATACAGGTAGTTTTGCGCTTTGAGAAAACTAGGGATTTTCCATGGAAAGGTAGTTTTAGTGGTCTGCAACAGTTCTAACTATCTTCAGGCAACGCAAGCCGACTGAAGTTCGATCAATCGTCGGTAAGCACCTGCGGGGTTTTGAATTTCTGATTCTCGTAATTGCTAGACAAATATCCGACAAACAGCAGGTATGATGGACTGCTCCGTCTCAAAATAGGCAGGTCTGCGGATGAATTAAGCTTCTGCTGCTCTCATCACGCGTAAAAAGTTAGCGCTCCAAATTTTCGCGATATCCTCGGCTCCGTAACCTCGTTTCACAAGTTCCAGCGTAATGTTGAATGAGTCTGATGCATCGACGCAGCCATCAATATGGCCACTGCCGTGGTTAAAATCCGTACCGATGCCCACATGGTTTATTCCCAGTCTATGCACGACATAATCAATATGGTCGACCAAATGATGCACCTTGGTTGGACCCAATAGTTCTGTAATCTTCGTAAGGTAATTCTTCTTTACTTCTTTGTCTTTGATTCCCCAATAAAGTTCATAGGGGTAGTCGTAGGCCTCTGGTAAGTCGGCCTCGATACGCGCTGTCTTAATGTTATTGATCAAATCAGGATCTGAAAAGTCAAGCAGATTACCATGGAAGGCTGATATATGAACGACACCACCATTTGCCGCGAGCTTGTCTAACTCATCATCACGCAGATTACGTTTTACATTCGATATCGATTTAATATTGGAGTGACTGGCGATGACAGGTCTTTCAGCGATGTTTAAGGCTTGTAGGGTTGCGGCATAAGATAGCTGTGAAATATCCAGCACGCCTCCCAGTCGATTGATTTTCGCGATTCCTTTAACGCCCAGTTCAGATAAACCGCCATGTTCTTCATCTACCTCATAGCTGCATGTTTTTACATTGTAATTTGGGCGAGATGAGTCAGCGAAATGATTGTGCCCCATATGGGTCAGCGCAAAAACCCGTGCGCCAAGCTGGTAGTAATGATCGAGGTAGGTTGGGTCTTTGCCCAATACTCGAGCATTCTGGAATCCAAAAATGAAGCTGAGTCTCTTTTCGCTAAAGGCTTGTTCAATTTCAGCCGCGCTTTTTGTCAAGCGATCGACTTGTCTGCTTCAAGCAACTGAAGAACAGTCGCATGTTGTAACTGCATTTGTTCTCGCGCGAACTTAACGCCCCGCTCAGACCGAGAGCCCGGTCCAACAGCCAGCGCCAAGACAACGCTATTAAGCCCGCCTTCACGCATCTTTTCAGGCGCAACCTTTGAAGCGCCACCTTTACTTAAAAATTGTGGTGAAGTTTTGGTCGTGACAATGTCGGCGTGAGCATCTAGGCATAGTGTGTCATCGTGAATTACGCGGGCTTTGCTTAATAAGTCAGGTGTGTCTTCAGACATAGGTTCTAATCACGGTTGCTTGCGAATGAGTCTATTCGAGCACCTAGGCTAAATCTAGATGTTGGGTACCTCTTGGCGATATTATCAGTTTTTATAAATATTGGGATATCGAAAAACTGCAAGTTATCGAGCGTTCTGTCAGTGTCTGGAAATTTGCGATTGACTGTTAGTTTGGGATAAATTTAGTAAGATTGGTGTCTATTCTCGAGTAGAAAAAATTATATGACACATAAAGACGGTCGAATTGTTCACGATGCGGACAGCCACATCATTGAGGCGACCGCCGCGATTTGGAGTAGAAAATTTGTTAAATGATTATTATTACGACGAGCGAAACAATTTGCTCGTTATGGAGCACGTTGGCGATTATGTTGGTGCCGAATTTCAGACCGTGGTTCCAGAATTATTAGAGAAAGTACAGGGGCAGGTAAATTACATTATCATAGACATGAGTAAAGTGACGTCCGCCACAATTATTGATACTGACTTAGCGCTGGTAAATTTGACTCACCATAAAATTACGAAGCTCGGCTTTGATTTGGATATTGTTCTTATCTGCGCCATCATTCCGCAAGACGCCCCGCAAAACCTAATTCAAAGGTCCGAGCGGTTTACGACCAGAAGCAACTACATAAAGTATATCAGGAGTGTGTCTTGGGAAGCGGCTTTTGTTGAAATGGATTTAGAGCATTTCTTTTCATATCCCTTTTCAATCAAAACACAGTCTGAATAAATTCTAAGTGGTACATTACAGCCATCAAAAATTACGGATGTCAGCGAGAGTCCTTCGCGAATCATTTTGGAGTTGCCTTAGCATCGATCATTTGTAATATTTGCGCAGAGTTTTTAGTTTCTTTTTCATTTTCGGGCGAGATTGATTAGCGTACTATCCTCCGGAATATTCAAACAAGATCAGGCCTAGACATAGATAGGACTAGACACAGATAGGATCAGACAGAGATAGGACTAGACAAAGAGAGCAACAGTTTAACGGGTTCTATCTGTGGCGCGCGAATCAGCAATTACGATTATGAGATGGAGTTAAAAATTTTGTTGAATAACTACCATTATGATGAGGTCAATAAGTTGCTCGTCACAGAGCATGTCGGGCACTACGAGCCAGCAGAATTGCAGAAGTGCTTACGAGAAATATTTGCAAAGATGACGGGGAGGGTCGAAACGATCATTGCTGTCTGGAGTGAGCTTTCTTCCGCCTCAACTGGTGATTCCGACCTGGCGCTTGTGGATTTTAATCGTCGTAAAACGAATGAGTACGGCGCTGATCTTGATAATATCATTTTATACGTTGTTATTCCGCGAGATGCGCCCGAGAGCTTAGACAACAGGTATAAACTGATGTGCGGCAAAACTGGGGGCACAAAAGTCTTTAGGGTTATCTCTTGGGAAGCAGCACTTGCTGAAGCGGGTATAAATGGTTCTTTGCCATTTTCCTTCTAAAACGAACCAAGCATGCACGATCGTAAACTCGCCGTATCGCCAATCATCGTTAGCCCTCAATGAGGGTCGTCAGACTTTAAGCAAAGACGTTGAATTTTCCTTTCATGGCGGAAACCGATGACAGAGCCTTGGTGGCTACTAAACAATAAGGCGGCAATGGGTCCCTCTGTAAGACGGTTTAGTTACTTTGTTACAAACTTGAGAAAGAAACGGTAGCGCTTCAGGACAGTAGATAATCTCAACAGATGTGATGCCTGCGCCAAACTGTTTCTATCCGCATAATTCATCGATCTGAAAATTTGGAATCGACAAGAGCTAATGTTGATCTTTGCAGGTCCAATTTGGCTGACCTGAGCTTGGATCAGCGATAATCCCAAATTTTATGGTCAGGCAGAGCGCTATTTTTTGTCAATGATCACAGCAGACGTTTGCTTAGCTCTAAAGTAGGTCATGAACTCACTGGCTTCTGGGATTGAAGCTTGCAGTCTGATTGATTGTTCAATTCGTCGAGTCGCCAGCGGAAAATCATAGAATCTTCTTCGCAAGTCAAGGCGCGAAACGTCGCGCAAGAGGCTCTCAACCGCTTCAAAACTTTACAGTGCGCGAGCTGTTGCGATTGACCCATATCAAATCGGTTAGACCGTGTAAGGTGTCGGCGAGTTATTGCAGCATTAGCGTTAGTCAATGGTCGCCGCGTCAGCACCGAACATAGCCTTGAGGTGGTTTGCCGGCAGTGGTCGTGTCAGCTTCGACACGATAACAGTAGCCGCAATGGATACAATCTCGCCCATGACCGCGCAGGAATATGGGTTGGGTCCTTCAAGGTATAGCCAGTGAGCCATTTTTCCTACTGCACCAGAGCCAAACCACTGTGGGTTGAAAAGTTGAGCATGCAGTATTACGAATACAGTGATGCCTCCAATCAGGCCAGCATATGCGCCGTGTTTAGTGACGCCCTGCCATAGTGCTCCTACCACCAGAGGACCGGCAAATGCGGCCATCATGCCACCAACGCCAATCCAGACAATAAGCGCGACGTTAACATCCATGAGAAACCAAGCCATCGTCATACACAGTAGTAACACTACGATGGTAGAAACCCGAGAAATCTTTAAAATCCGCTGGTCTAATTCTTCCTCAGACAGGTTTGGGTTAGTGCGCGGCACGATGGTCCTACGATAAATATCATTCGCAATAATTTGCGAAGACGACACGACAAGGCCGTCAGCTGTACTCATGACAGCTGATAAGACGCCAACGCCGATTAAAGCGGCCAACCAAGTTGGAAAAATTTCGATAAAAATCAAAGGCAGTGCTTGGTTTGGATTTGCGCCTTGTTGATACAACGCGTCCCCAAAGTATGCTCTTGCCAGCAAACCTGCCAAACCCAGCATACCTAGTGTCAATCCAAATAATGCGGCGAGTTTGACAAACTGCATGCGATCACCATCGGACTTCAATGCCCATAATTTGTTTCCAAGATGCGGTAATAAGCCAAGTGGCATGTGTGCAAATGCGATAACAAAGATAGACCACCAAGAATGATACAGCGGTGTATTTTCGTTAAGAGGTGTTACTAAAACCTCGTCCTGTGCCTCAAGGTTGTTAAGCATGCCAGTAAAACCGCCTTCGACGCCAAATCCTGTCAATGTCAAAAGGATGACAATAACCGCGAGTACCAACATCATTGCACCCTGCACACCATCAGTCAGGATGTCCGCGTGCGCGCCGCCCAGAACGACATAAAATAGCAGTACAACAGTGGTAATAATGAGTGCCCAATGGGAATCGAGACCGAGCATCAATTCAAACATCACGACGCCCGATACAAGTTGTCCGGCGAGATAAAAGAACAGTACGAGCGATAGTATAGAAACCAATAAACGGATGCCCTCTGATTGATAGCGGTCACCAAGGTATTCAGGTATTGATCGATTGCCGAATCTGTTGCCGGACGTTGCAATAAGGCGCATCGAAATAAGGATGCCGACATAGACGCCAATCGGATAGAGGAAATTTGCCCAATTTGCCGCGAGGCCAAATTCGTAAGACAAAGCTGGGTTCCCTAAAAAGGTTGCGCCACTCGCAGTCGATGCTGCAAATGCTAATGCCAAGAACAAGGGACCATAAGAACCCCGCGCGGTAGCAAAATCATCAGCATGCATTATTTTGCGTTGAGCATAGATGCCAATGCCGACCATCAATGCAATGTATAAGAAGAGAAAAATCCAGGACCAGGTAATTAAACTCATAGCAACTCGTATTTTTTATTATGGTTTGTAGGTTCGCCCGACGGTTAAGCGGTTAGTCCCGTTGAGTATAAATAATTTTCTGAGGCATGACAGCGCATTGCGAAGAACTTAGCCGTTTAAATCAAAAGATTGCCCGTATTAAGATAAAATATTACGGCCCATATTATAAAACTCTTTCTAAAACGCGTTGACAGTAACGCAAGCGAAGATGTTTGACGTCGCAAAATCCAATTCAATGGCGTCGCACCCTCTTAAGCTAGTTGGTTAAAGATGGTTTGAAAAATTGCTCGAAAGTCAGCATGGAGACACTTTGTCGTGGTATCTGCTTGTTGATTTAAGCGGCTTTATTTCTGTCGAGTTTAAATGTTGAGTCGTGCAGAGTTTAAGATTGCCTATGATTTAGGGACGATAAGGCAAAGGTGGATCAAAACAAAAAAGATAAAGCGAAATTTGTTATGTTTTATTTTGTAACTAAAAGACCGTTTTTGGTGCTCGTTTGACGTGTACATGCGCGTCAATGTTTAATGTGAGCGTGTTAATTTTTTTTATCGCGAGTCGGCTTGTGCTTCTAGATCGACAAAAAAAAAGGGGACGTGAGTCCCCTTTTTCGTGCCACGCGCATAATGTTTCTAGCGCTTGGTTATTCTGCCACGAGTGACGTCGGTATTAGCAAGCTTCGAATAGACCTGCTGCACCCATGCCACCACCAATACACATACTAACGATGCCGAACTTCTTCTCACGACGCTTAAGTTCACGCAGAACGTGGCCTGTAAGACGTGAGCCGGTCATACCAAATGGGTGACCAATTGAGATAGAACCGCCATTAACATTGTAGATTTCTGGATCGATTTCTAGCTTGTCCCGGCTGTAGAGACACTGTGAAGCAAATGCTTCGTTCAGTTCGACAAGGTCGATGTCATTCATGGTCATACCCTTAGCTTTAAGAAGCTGTGGGATTGCCCAGATAGGACCTATGCCCATCTCATCAGGCTCACAACCAGCAACTCTCCAACCGCGGAAATAAGCCAGTGGCTCAAGACCTAGTTGCTCAGCTCGTTCAGCGCTCATGACCAAAGTCATAGATGCACCGTCAGAAAGTTGAGAAGCATTACCTGCAGTAACAGTACCGTCTTCTTCAAAAACTGTAGGCAGTGAAGCAAGACCTTCAAGTGTCGTTGATGGGCGATTACATTCGTCCTTGTCACAAACACCGTCTACAACTTCAGTTTCCTTTGTTTCTTTGTTGATAACTTTCTGGTATTTGGTTTTCATTGGAACGATTTCGTCGTCGAATAAACCGGCTTCTTGAGCAGCAGCTGTTCGCATCTGAGACATCAATGAAAACTCATCCTGTGCTTGGCGAGTTACACCGTAACGACGTGCAACAACTTCAGCAGTGTTACCCATTGCCATAAAAATAGCGGGTGACTTCTCTTCGATGAAAGGGTGTTTTGCAGATTTTCCAGGTGTCTGGCGAGTACCTGAAGAGATTGATTCAACACCACCGGCGATCATGACTTCTGAACAACCACTGGCAACTTGCGTAGCAGCCATGGCGATTGAGTTAAGACCTGAAGAACATGCTCGAGAAATTGTTGATCCCGCTGTAGTGATAGGCAGATTAGACAAGATAACGGCCAGTCGAGCTAAGTTTCCGCCCTGCTCGCCAGTTTGGCTTGCACTACCAACGATTACATCTTCTACTTCCGCAGGATCTAGCTTGGGGTTTCTTTCAAGCAATGCATCGATACAGTGCGCAACCATGTCATCTGGTCGAGTTAAATTAAACGTACCACGGAATGACTTAGCCAATCCTGTTCTTACACTATCTACTATAACGACGTCGCGCATCGGTAATTACTCCTCTGGGAATGGAACCTTGCAATCTGATTTAGATTAATTGGGGGCGTATTGTGCACTCTTACAATCTAGATTTACAAGGTTTGTGTGTCTATGAAACTGAATGATGTGCGTCAATAGACCTGTTTAATTTGTGGCTTTGTGGTGTGACAGAGACTTCTGGCTGCGCTCCAGATAATCGCAGCTTTCAGTTAGCCCGCCGGGTCGATTGCGAGCGAGCCAGAGTTTTCGATGGCGCCGGCTCGATGTTTTTAAGTTTTCCAACATGCGCTTAGCTGAGAGCTGTGCGCCTCGGGCCAGCTGAAGCCGCTGTATACTATGTATCGAAAGGGATGCAGCGTTATCCATCTCGGCTATCGCGATACTATCTGGCTCCTTCAGAAACGACAACTCTGATCGTATATCCGTTAACTGTGACTCGCAGGCGGACAATTGTTGGTCTGTTATCTTGCGGGTCACGCTGGCCTCAGACTTCAGCGGCGAAAAGAGGACGTGGTTAAAAATAGTCGCGTTTCGAATAGGCGAGGGAGCGAGCTCTAAAGTTTGGCCGATTTTGATCAGTAGTGCCGCGCCGCGAGGGTTTTGACCTTCCATAAACATCTGATTCACAACATGATTTAGGTCAATTTGGCTGCTGCCGCGATGATTCCAACTTTCGCATGCACCAAGAGCAAACCCTGGGTAACTAAAGGGTAGGTATTGATGGTGACCGTGATCTCCCCAGTCTGTTACCAAATAGCCCTGCGCTCCGTATTTGATGCCGTTTCTGGCGGCACTTTTTAAGTTGCGGCGGGCATTATCAATCCGGCCGGTCAAAGAGTTCCAGCTTGATGTGCCTGGGCAAACGTAGAATGGAATTTTTTGGCTTGCGACGGCCTCGGACTCCTTCTTAAACGGGTGGCTGGCTTCGTAGCCCCAGTTGAGGGCGATTAGCTCCTTAGATAGTTGTTTCAAGGAGCTCGGTTCCTTGAGCACGATATCGCTCCAAAACATCATGGTTCGGCCGCGCTTTTCGACCAATTTTTGTATCTGCTTTATGAAATCGACATACACAGCCGTTGTACCGAGCGTTTTACAGCGATCCTTACTCCAGCCTTCGCCAAGCTCCCACGGCTCGTCACCGCCGATATTGAAGTAATCGCTGTCGAACAACGGCAGCATTTCTCCATGTAACTCGTTGATCAAACCCAAACTCTTTTTGTTTGGCTTCAAGGTACTGCCAATATCAATTTTATTCTTGGTTAAAGGGTGTACAAACCCATCGGGACACTCAGCGAAAGACTTGTACTGTGGATGCTTAAGCCAGCGCTCGAAATGCCCAAAACAATTTAGGTTGGGCACAAGATCAATATATCGCTCATTACAATAGGATTTTATCTCAAGAATGTCGGCGGCGTTGTAAGGCGATGCCTGCGACCACACAGTTTCATGGTTGAGGAAAGCGAAGGTATGTTCCGTATAAAGTTGCAGTTGATTGTATTTAAGTGCTGAAAACTGGTCGATAAGTCGCTTTAGTGTCAACAGGCTTGGCACTTTACATCGGCTGATGTCGAGCATGATGCCTCGTTCAGCAATATCGGGTTGGTCTTCAATGGTGATGTAAGGTCGTGCAGGTCCACCCTTTATTATCTGTGCCAGCGTTGCTAGTCCTCGGAACAGTCCAGTTTCACTTGATGCGCTGAGAGAATAACCGGCGGTGGTGGTGAGAATTTGGTATGCCTCTTGTTGCGACTTGGTCTGGCTCGATTTTTTAAGTGTCACTTTGATTAAAGTAAGCTCGTCGCTGGGTTGGCCGTAAGTAATTTGAATCTGATGTCCGATATCATTAGCGATATTCGCTGTGAACCTTGCAAGCGCAGCATTGAAAATATCCGAATGACTTTGCTGTAACTGGATGAAAAATCGATCAGATAGGTCAATTGTAGGCCGCGCAACCTTTATAAGCTTTGGTGGCGGATATATAGAAATTTGCATATTTCCTCACATTTGGGTGATTATCAGGCGGTATCACTTTGTTACTATTAATTTTCGGAGGCGCTGTAGGCCTTTTTTTTGGCGCTTTCCAGCTGAATCGGCGGGTGTTACAAAGCTATTACATCTTGGTTACATGGGTTTACATCATACGCCGGTGTTTTTGTTAAAAATATGCTCCGATAGTTATAGAAATCGCCTGTCAATGCAGATCTACGGCCACACTAAGTTAGACACGCTTTCACAGCAAAGATCCCGAATATATCGCATCTCAACGTTAGGTGCGGGAATTTTCGTGCATTTAATGGTTTGTTGGTCAGTATTATCTATTGGTTACATGGACATTCAGCCGATCCAATTTGTCGGCATTTGTGCTCTAGCCGCCGCTGGTTTTGCTATTTTCTGGCTGGCTATTCTGCTGGAGTGGAATCTCGGCCTGCAAGACCCTGATATGAATCTTGCCCAGATGATTTGGGCGGTGAGTGTTGTCATTATGACTTCCTACTTCGTGTCAGAGCTTAAGCCTGTTGTGGTGCTTTCCGGGCTTGCTATGATTGTTATGTGCGCAAATCGTCTCAGTCGTAAGGAGCTGGTATTTTTCGCTATCTACTCTATCGCCACTTATTTTTTCGCAGCGACATATAGCACCCAAATTGATTCGCTCGATTTTATGTCAGAGCTTGTGATTCTCGTTGCGTTTGGATTGGTGTTAGTATTTGGTCCGATGCTCTATCGATTGGAAATGGGGCTAATTGAAGGCCTGTTGCTTGACAAGAATGCTGAGCTCAGCGCGGCATTGAATCAAATCAGAGAGTTGGTGATTACAGATGAATTGACTGGGGCGTTCAACCGGCGTCATCTGTTAGACACGCTCACGCAACAAAAAGCCATGGCAGACCGCAATCCGGAATATCATTTTACGTTGTGTTATGTTGATCTCGATTTTTTTAAACGTGTAAATGATAAATTTGGTCACAGCACCGGTGATCAAGTTCTGAAAGGTTTTTCTGATATTTCAAAATCAGTGTTAAGGGAAGTCGACTGCATCGCTAGAATCGGAGGTGAAGAGTTTGTACTGTTGCTAGGAGGCACCACGCAAAGGGATGCGCTAGTCGCTTCGCAGCGAATATGCGCCAAGTTGCTCGATATGCAAGTAAGTAGCATTGAACCGCATTTCAGAATCACCGCCTCGATGGGAATAACTGAATATCGTCGTAGCGAAGAGGTTGCTCAGACGATGGATAGAGCTGACAAAGCACTTTATGATGCTAAACGGACCGGTCGTAGTAAAGTTGTTGTCGCAGACTCAGGTCGTTCGCTAATTGTTAATGCCGGCTAATGGCTACTTTTTTGGTGTTACTAAATTGATATTGAATCGAGTCTAAATGTATAAGCGTCGCAGTCCTCGGTATGCATTACATCTGAATGCATTGGTGCACCCTAATGAAGGTCGCTCCTGGCTTTGCTCAATTCAAGATTTTTGTGACGGTGGCATGCTTCTGGTGGAACAAGACGCCAGTCGAACCCGTCGTTCAATGCCAGGTATTAATGCCGGCGAAAGTGTTGGTATTCACTTTTCAGTGCCCTCCAAACAGAAAGACCTAAACTTTCGTCTGAATGGCGTCATCGTCCGTGTTTTAGACGCGGGTGTCGGTATTCAATTTGCGAGCGGCATGGCTGATGATGCGATGGCAGCGTTGTTGAATTATTCGAATAGTGCGCCTTTGCAGCAAGCCCAAGCCACTAAGCAAGCGGAAAGAGCAGCAGTAACTAAAACTAAAAAACCGGTTCAGCCAGCCACTGGCAGAAACCAATCGAGAACGCAGCAGCCTGCCTCGTCAAGGCAATCCCAGTCAAAAACTACGGCTAGGGATTCCGGTAGCCAAGCCGCGCGTACTTCGCCAGCTGCTGCTGACAGAAGGCGAAATCAAGCAGATTCTAATGCAGCAGCTGAACCTGTTGGTGCTAGTAAGCCGCGGCGTCGTGCCGGACCTATAAAGCCATCGGAATCAAAAAATCTGGTTGCGTCTGTTCGAGCCGTTGTCGCTAAAGTTTTACCTGAAATGAATTCAGCATTTTTCTCCTACATGGACGAGGAGTTGTTGAAGCTTGCTAGAGACTCTAAGAGTAATGCTGAGCAAAGTGAATACTTTGCAGCCATGTCTAATCTAGAGAAAGCAAAAAAAAGGGTCGGTCAGGGTTTCACGAATGAAGTGCTGGATCAGATCGACAATCCGAGAGACTTAAAAAAACTGTTAGAAGACCGTCGCTCTGCTGAGGCGGAAAGAAAACAAAAGCAAGCTAGCCGGATTAAGTTATCGCTTGTCAATACGGAAGAATTCGAAGACTGGCTGGCGATTGCGAATATCATTTCGCGAAGCGAACGGGCTTATGAACGTTATTTGCAGGAGATTCGTGCTCGATTAGGAATGTTAGTCGATTCGTGGGGACATGTTGAGGCCAATCCGCTGGGCACCTCCGTATTTTGTCATGCCTTTGATGCGTCTATTCGAAACGTCGATCTGTCAAAGGAGATTCGGCAAAAGGTTTACAGTGGTTTTGAGGCTAAGGCGATTCCTCTTTTTCGCAAGCTGTATATATCGGTTACGAAATTGTTAGAAGACTCGCAACTTTTTCCAGATTACGACGAAGATTTTATTACCCCTTCAGCTGTGACCGTTCGTCCGAGTAGCCAAAGCGCGGAAAAGGACAATGCGGTTGATGAAAAAGCAGGCAGCGAGGAGTCAGCCCAGGAGACGGACGATGCCGACGAAGAAGTTGATTTTCGGGCTGAACTGCGTGAACTCAGAGAAGAGTTATTAGGGCCGTCTGGGTCGAGAAGAGGCGGTTCTTCTGGTTTTGCAAATAGAACTGCTGGCAGGTCGAACGGTGGTGGTGGAAGAAATGCGCCAGCTAATGTTGGTCAGGCTATTAGCAGTATATATTGCACTGTCAGAGACCTGATGAGTGGTAATTCAGCTGCATCTGAGTCGCCAGATTTCCCAAGTGAAGATCACGTCAATTTTGATGAAGTTCAAGATTTGTTGGGCGCGATAAAACAAAGACGTGTCGAGAGCGCTGCCGAGAGACCCAATATTCGGCAAATGCTGATGGGTTCGGCTAGAGCAAGCAATAGGGCTATCGCACCAGATGTAATGGAAAGTCTTGAGGTTGTTGAAAACTTAGTCACGACGGTTGAAACAGATAACCTTGTTTCAAGCAGTGCCAAAGACTGGATCCGTCAATTAGAGCTGACGCTGGACAAGGTTGCGACGCAGGAGACTGATTTTCTAAATGACGAAACTCCACACTCTTCGCTGGAGGTCATTAATCAATTAGCCCGCTTGGGTGGTTCCGAGTCGGGCAGTGTGAAACGTACAGTTGATAAAATTGTTGAAGATATTAACCAAAATTTTGATTCGAACCCGCAGATATTTGAAGATGCTTTAGGTCAACTTCAGCCTATCGTCGAAAAACAATCGCGAGCATTTACCGGCAATGTGCAACGCACCGTTAAAGCAAGCGAAGGGCTGCAGACCCTGGTCAATGCGCAGCGTGCAGTTGTTGATGAAATGGACACTCGGCTTGCAGGTCGACAAATCCCAGAAGTACTTTTGCGACTATTGATGCCAGGTTGGCGGAATTTGATGGTCAACACTCACCTTCGACAGGGCCAAGACTCGGCTGATTGGCGCAAGCATGTGCAGGCTTTGGATCAGGTTTTCCAACATCTGGAGGGTAGTGCTAATCCAGCCTCTGCGGATTATCTGGAGCCCGCAGTATTACTCAAACAGATCGAAAGTGGTTTAGATTCAATCTCTTTCGAGCCAGGACAGCGCGCGCCGTTGGTAAATAGTCTGCGGGAAATGATGTCCGATGACATGCGTCCTGAGCAGCTAGATGTTGTAGATCTATCTGAAAGTTCCGTTGCTGAAACTTTGGGGTTCGGTGACGTCAAGGCAAGAGATGAGCTTCGGGAAACGCTCCATAATGAGCAAAAGAATAACCCGGAATGGAAAAAATGGCTGGACCGCGCCAAGAATTTGCACGTCGGTGATTGGTTGGAGTTCAACGGTGACGCTGGTGATAACCAGGTTTCGATCGTTGCTTGGTCCAACGAAGATAACAGTAATTTTGTCTTTGTAAATCGCCGCGGTATAAAAACCCACGATCTTGTTATTGAAGAGCTAACCTTAAAGCTAATCAACAACGAGGCGAAAGTGCTGGAGGAGTCAGATCTTCCTCTGAGTGATCGGGCATCTCATCAGATGCTACAGAATATGCACAATCAGCTAACACATCAGGCTACTCACGATGAGCTGACGAGCCTCGTTAATCGCAAGGAATTTGAGCGAGTACTTGAAGAACTGCTGGTCGTGACAAAGAAGGATAACTCCCACCATATTGTTGCCTATATGGACTTGGATCAATTTAAAGTCATTAACACTGCAGCTGGCCATGACGCAGGCGATCAATTGCTGATTAACATTGGCAAGCTATTAGTTAAGCAGCTTGCGGGTAGTGATTTTCTTGTCTCCCGACTCGGCGGTGATGAGTTTGGCGTGCTAATCAAAAACTGCGAGAAAGAAAGCGGCATCTCCGTGATCAAACAGTTGAGTGACGCGATCAAAGCGAACAGATTTAAGTGGGAGAAGGAAGAATTCTCATTAACGACCAGTTGTGGGGTCGTGTATGTCACAACAGAAATGGAAAATGTCTCATCAATTCTTCGTGGTGCTGATACAGCCTGTTATGCCGCCAAAGACGCCGGTCGTGATCGCATACATGTATACGAAGTCGACGACTCGGAAATGGAGCACCGACGTGACATTATGGAATTCGTTTCTCAAATCGATCATGCCCTGAAGGAAGATAGGTTTGTACTGAACTGTCAGAAAATAGCGCCGATAGAGGATAATGGCCTCGACCATGATCACTATGAAATTTTGCTCACGGTGCTTGATGAGAACGATAATCCGCTACCTCCGCAGGATTTTATCATCGCTGCCGAAACCTATAACCGAATGGGTGCAATAGATCGTTGGGTTATTAAGAATGCTTTTCGTTGGATTGCCGCGAACATTCTTAAATTAGATGGCTTGGGTGCATTCTCGATAAACATCTCTGGCAACTCTTTAACCGAAGACGATTTTCTTGAGTTTGTTTTAGAGCAGTTCAATGAAACTCGATTGCCGACCTCCAAAATTTGTTTCGAGATTACTGAGACTTCAGCTATTGGTAGTCTAGATGATGCAATTGAGTTCATGGAAAAACTTAAAATTATCGGCGTACAGTTTTCACTCGATGATTTTGGCACGGGCTTGTCTTCCTATTCATACTTAAGGAATCTGCCGGTCGATTATCTGAAGATCGATGGCATCTTCGTTAAAGACATCAAAACCAATCCGAGTGACTACGCAGTAGTGAAATCTATTAACGAAATCGGTCACTTCATGGGTAAGAAAACCATTGCAGAATTTGTTGAGGACGATGAAGTGCTCGAAATTTTGAGGGAGATCGGTGTCGATTTCGCGCAGGGCTATGGTATCGGTAAGAAGATTCCGATCACAGAATTGTTAAAAGATTAGCAATTTCCCGCTTTTCTCACTTTAGAGAAACGACGGTGAATTGAGTTAAGCTAACAAAAATGAAAACAACTAGCCCAATTCCCGTAACACTAAATCTGTTCGATCAAGCTACTCACCATATCTACAATCTTGTCGGCCTCATCGTCGCTAATGACGAGAGGTGGCAGTAAACGAATTGTGTTTTGACTCGTTACATTGATGAGTAATCCATTGTCCATGGCCTTTGCGACAAGGTCCGTACAAGGTGAGTCGAGTTCAATACCGATCATCAAACCTCTGCCCCTGACTTCTATCACATTGTTCAAACCAGACAGCCTTTCTCGGAAAGCATTTTGCATTCGCTCGCCGAGTTCGCCGGCACGCTGTGCAATATTGTTCTTTTGGATGTACTTCACGACGGCCGCACCGACTGCGCAAGCAAGAGGGTTGCCGCCAAAGGTAGAACCGTGATTGCCCGGTTGAAAAACTGTTGCTGCTTTGCCGCGTGCAAGACAGGCGCCAATCGGCATACCATTGCCTAAACCCTTAGCGGTGGTAACAAGGTCAGGAAGAATGCCGCTCTGTTGGTAGTTAAAATATGTGCCAGTTCTAGCGTTGCCGGTTTGTACTTCGTCCAGCAACATAAACCAGTCATGCTCGTCGCAGATTTCCCTCACCTGTTTTAGATAGTCTTGGTCTGGAACGTGAATGCCACCTTCGCCTTGAATAGGTTCAATCATGACTGCCACAACGTTTTGATTGTTCTTAGCAATAGACTTTATTGCTTCGATATCATTAAACGGCGCTCGTAGAAACCCATTCACCAAAGGTTCAAATCCAGCTTGAACCTTGCGACTTCCTGTTGCCGTTAGGGTGGCCATCGTGCGACCGTGGAAGGCAGCATCAGTGACAATAATTGTTGGACTCTCGATGCCTTTTTGCCTGCCTGCTAAGCGACTTATTTTGATGGCACATTCATTAGCCTCCGCGCCAGAGTTTGCGAAAAAGGCATTGTCCATGCCCGAGACAGACGTTAACAAATCTGCAAGCTCTTCCTGAGCAGGAATACGGTAAAGATTTGAAGTATGGAGTAACGAACTGGCCTGAGCAGCTATCACCTCGGTGATTGCTGGATTGGCGTGGCCGAGAGAAATGACACCGATGCCGGACAAGGCATCTAGATACTGTTTGCCGTCTTCGTCAGTTAGCCATGCGCCTTCACCTTTAGTGAACCCAATAGTAGGACGTCCATAGGTATTCATGATTGCTTCAGTCATTTATTGTTTCCAGCTTAAGTCTACACAAGGAAAAGGGGGCGATAATAAACCAGTTCAAGTAAACTCGGAAGTCATCCTTTGTAGTCTTTGCCCTATGAACGCTATAGATCTAGCAATTTTTGTCAGTCGAGTGGAGTCAATTTGTGCTGAGATGGGGGCGATTCTTCAGCGCGCCGCTTTCTCGCCTAATATCAAGGATCGACTCGATTTCTCCTGCGCACTGTTCGATTCACAAGGCGCTTTGTTCGCTCAAGCAGCTCACATCCCAGTCCACCTTGGCAGTATGGCCTATGCGATGGCGGGTATTATCGAGGGCGTGCAGTGGCAGCCAGGCGATATGCTCGTCGTCAATGATCCTTTCTTAGGTGGTACCCATCTTCCTGACGTCACCATGGTTGCACCGCTGTTTGTCGATGGTGAATTGGTTAGCTTTGTAGCAAATCGAGCACACCATGCCAATATTGGCGCTCAAGCGCCTGGCTCGATGCCTTTGTCTAACCACATGGATCAAGAAGGTTTGTTGATTCCGCCGACGATTTTTGTTCGGCGGGGTAAATTGGTGTCCGAAATTCTAGAACAACTGACAGGTATGCCTGGTTCCGATACCAGTGGTGATTTTGCGGCTCAAGTGAGTGCGAACAGAAAAGGTGTTGAGAGACTTGGTGAACTCATCCACGCGATGGGGTTAGAGCAATTTGCAAAGGGTGTAGTCGCCATTAATGATTATGGTGAGAAGCTAGCCAGTTCAGCTTTAGCTAGAATGCCAGCGGGTGTGTATGAGTTTAGTGACGCGATGGATAACGATGGGTTCGGGGCAGAATATATACCGATAAAAGTGAGTCTCGATATCTCAGCGGCAGGCATCAATGTCGATTTTGAGGGTACCGCAGCGCAGGTTGCCGGCAATATCAACTGCCCCTTGTCCGTGACCGCCGCTTCTGTTTATTACGCCTTTCGTTGCTTATTACCGGCGCAAACGCCGAACTGTGCCGGCACTTATCGTTGCATCAGCATCAAAGCGCCACAAAACTGCTTAGTCAACGCGTCACGACCTGCTGCAACAGCGGCAGGAAATGTTGAGACATCCATGCGCTTGGTTGATGTGATGTTGGGCGCACTTGCGAAGGTGATTCCGGACGAAATTCCAGCTGCCAGTCAAGGTACGATGAATAATGTCGCGATGGGTTCTAGGGGCACACAATCATCTTGGGACTATTATGAAACGATTGGTGGCGGCATGGGCGCCTGTCGTCAAAGCCAGGGTCTATCTGGCGTTCAGTGTCATATGACCAATACGTTAAACACACCTATCGAAAGTTTAGAACAGCATTATCCGCTGCGGATAGAGCGCTATCAGCTTAGAGAAAGATCGGGTGGTGCGGGTGCGTTTAAGGGTGGGGACGGTCTGATTCGAGACTTTGTTTTTTTAGCAGATACCGACGTAACATTGCTGACGGAGAGACGCACCGCGGGTCCTTGGGGTCTTGAAGGTGGCTCTGCAGGACTGTCTGGTTCGAACACCTTAGATGGTGAGTTGCTGCCAGCCAAGGTTCAATTTAAGGCAGAGCGGGGACAAGTGCTGAGCATCGAAACGCCGGGCGGTGGCGGATATGGCGTTGCGTCTTCATCTGTCGAACCGTCGTGATCAGTTAGTCTACTGAGTGACCGCACTCAAGCCGGAAACTAAAGCTTCCAGCTCTGCGTTAGTGTAATGATCCGGTTGTTTAACATGGTTCAAGGCGACAATTGAGTGTCCCCAAATGCTCTTATTGCCAAAAAACTAAATAAAGTACGCAATGGACTAAGCAATGCATCAAAAAAGCGTTAGAATCGCGCTATTCGAATAAGCAGCAGAGATTTATTACATGGACATTCTTGAAACAATCAAAGATCAGGTAACCGCAAACCCTATTTTGCTATACATGAAGGGCTCACCTGAACAACCACAGTGTGGTTTTTCCTCTCAGGCATCTCAAGCGTTGATGGCTTGTGGTGAAAAGTTTGCCTATATTGATATCTTGTCGAACCCTGAAATTCGAGCAAATTTACCCCAGTATTCCGACTGGCCAACATTTCCGCAGCTGTTTGTTGCCGGCGAGCTTGTTGGTGGCTGTGACATCATTATGGAGATGTATAACAGCGGCGAGTTGTTGCCTATCGTGAAATCAGCAACGTCTGAATAACGTTTGAAGAGACGCTAAACTAACGTTTAGCGTCTTGTCTGACCTGACTAAGGTGCGTTTTTGTTTTTGAGCTGGTCGGGTTCTTCACTATTTTGATTGGCGTGTTCGGCATTGCCATGTGGCGCAAGCCCCGTTCGCCATCGAATGTTTAAGCACTCACTCCTAAGCACTCACTGCTAAGCACTCACCACGAATCACTGGTGGGCGTGCAGCTTAATGTTGCATTAAACCGCCAAGTTCTTTCCATTTGTTCACGATTGAACAAAAGATGTCTGCGGTTTTTTCACAGTCATACAGGGCTGAGTGGGCTTCATCTGCATCGAAGCTGATACCGGCTACTTCGCAAGCGCGGGCTAAAACTGTCTGCCGGTAGGCGAGGCCACATAATGTTGCGGTATCAAAAGACGAGAAAGGGTGGAAGGGATTGCGTTTAATATTGCAGCGGTCAGAGGCGCTGTTTAGAAAGCCCTGATCAAAAGAAGCATTGTGCGCGACTAATACTGCTCGCTGACAACCGGTTTCTCTCACAGCCCTTCTTACAGCTTGAAAAACATCCATGAGCGCATCTTTTTCTGGGATTGCCATTCTCAAGGGATTGTCAGGATCTATGCCCGTGAAGTCGAGCGAGGCTTGTTCAATATTCGCCCCCTTAAAAGGCTCTACGTTGTGGAATATTGTTTCACCCCGAACGAGTTGGCCCTCGTCATTCATATCGATAATGGTTGCGGCGATTTCAAGTAGAGCGTCGGTTGCAGCATTAAATCCACCTGTTTCTAGGTCGATAACGACAGGTAGAAAACCGCGAAAACGAAAAGCTATTGGTCTTTTTGGGTCGGTCAATTGAATCCTTATTGCAGAAAACTGCTAAGAGAAAGTTACACAACACGCCAGTTTATGACATCGCCGTTTTTAATTGGTCCAAGCATATCATCGCCAAACTTTAGAAACTCAGGTACCTGCCACGGTGATTCAGTCAGGGTTATTTTATCCTGATTTCGCGGCAGTCCATAAAAATCAGGACCGTAAAAGCTACTAAATGCTTCGAGTTTATCTATCTCACCGATCGAATCGAATACTTCTGCATACAGTTCCAATGCCGCGTGAGCGGTATAGCAGCCAGCAGCGCAACCACACATGTTCTCTTTCCTTGAACGCGGGTGGGGCGCAGAATCCGTGCCTAGAAAGAATTTTTGGCTGCCGGACGTCGCGGCTTCTAACAACGCATTTTGATGTGTATTGCGTTTCAAGATCGGCAGACAATATTGAATGGGTTTGATTCCGCCAGCCAACATATCGTTGCGATTGTACATGAGATGGTGTGCGGTGATTGTTGCGGCAACATTCGGCGAGCAGCCGAGCACAAACTCGACGGCTTCTTTTGTGGAGATGTGTTCGAGAATTATTTTCAAAGATGTAAATTTCTCAACAAGCGGTTGTAACGAACTGTCTATAAATATCGCTTCTCGATCAAAGATATCGGTTTCAGGATGGGTGACCTCACCATGCAAACACAAAGGTATCTGATGATTCTGCATCGCTTCGAAAACAGGGTACATGGACTCGATCTCTGAAACCCCTGATTCTGAATTGGTTGTCGCTCCCGCCGGGTAAAATTTAAACGCACTGATAATGCCGCTTTCTTTAGCCAATTTGACCGTTTCCGACGTTGTCTCCGGGGTGATGTATAGCGTCATCAGCGGCTGAAATGCTGCGCCGGCTGGAATCTGCTGAATAATTCGGTCGCGATAAGCCTCGGCGGCTGCGACGGTATCAACGGCTGGCACAAGATTGGGCATGACAATGGCCCTGCCGAAATATCGAGCGACATCCGCTACGGTATCCTTCAGATAGTCACCGTCTCTGAGGTGTATGTGCCAGTCATCTGGGCGTGTAAGGGTAATGTTGCGCATAGGAATTTCGTATTGAATGGTTGATAGTGTCGGGGCGCAAGTGTACTACAGTTTGGATAGACGTTGCGCCCGTGTTGTGTCGATGTGATACCTAAGTTTTCCTCCTGTTCTGTCGCTGTTGTGCCTAAGTTGTGCCTAAGTTATGCCTAAGTTATGCCTAAGTTGTGCCTATGTTGTACCTAGGATGTATAGAGTTTGTCTTGCATAGCATTGGGTCTATAGTGAAATTGTTCAGTGGTTCGTGCCGGTTTGATATTTTTGGTAGGTAACTGGGCTGAGATTTTGGTAACATTCGGCTTTTTTCAAGGCCTAGCATCGTGACTGCAAAGAATTCTTCCATCAATAAAATTGTCCTGTCTTACTCCGGTGGCCTAGATACCACTGCTATATTGAAATGGCTGCAAGAGACTTACGATTGCGAAGTGGTAACCTTCACTGCTGATTTGGGTGATGGCGATGACTATGCGCCTGTCAGACAGAAAGCACTGAATTCAGGTGCCTCAGAAGTTTTCATTGATGATCTGCGCGAAGAGTTTGTTAAGGATTTTGTTTTCCCAATGTTCCGCGGCAACACCATCTACGAAGGTGAATATCTGCTGGGTACATCCATCGCTCGGCCTTTGATTGCGAAACGTCTCATCGAGATCGCCAATGAAACTGGCTCTGATGCTATTTCTCACGGGGCAACAGGTAAAGGCAATGATCAGGTCCGATTTGAGCTCGGCGCTTATGCCTTGAAGCCTGATATTAAGGTTGTTGCACCCTGGCGCGAATGGGATTTGACGTCACGGGAGTCATTGCTCAAGTTTTGTGAAACGCATCAGATACCGGTTGACCGTAAACACGAAGGCGATAAATCACCTTATTCCATGGATGCAAATCTACTGCATATCTCTTACGAGGGCGGCATCTTGGAGGACCCAAATGCTGAGCCGGAGGAGTCAATGTGGTTATGGTCAAATTCTCCTGAAGCTGCGCCAGACACGCCGACTTATATTGAACTTACTTACAAAGGCGGCGATATTACCGCGATCGATGGTGTCGAGATGTCGCCAGCGACTGTTCTAACCCACTTGAATAAGGTTGGCGGCGAGCACGGCATAGGCCGGGTGGATATTGTAGAGAATCGATACGTCGGTATGAAAGCGCGCGGTTGCTATGAATCGCCAGGGGGCACGATTTTGCTCAAAGGACATCGCGCGATTGAATCTGTGACTTTAGACAGAGAGCTAGGCCATCTGAAGGATGACCTGATGCCGAGATACGCCAGCCTTATTTATAATGGCTACTGGTGGTCACCGGAAAGGATTGCCTTGCAGGCGCTGATTGATGACTCGCAGCGATACGTTAACGGCGTCGTGAGACTAAAACTATACAAAGGTAACGTTATTGTTGTTGGGCGAGAATCGTTAACTGATTCTCTCTACGATGGAAATATTGTGACCTTTGAAGATGATGCCGGCGCCTATGATCAGAAAGATGCAGAGGGCTTTATTCGCCTTAACGCTTTGCGGCTCAAGGTCGCCAGCAAGAAAAATAGGAAGATGATTTAATCGTCTAAATCCTGTTTTTTGCCTTTGTATTCGCATAGATCGTAGATCACGCAGGCACCACAGCGAGGGTTCCTCGCTGTGCAAACATACCGACCGTGTAAAATGAACCAATGATGTGCATCTAAAATAAACTCATCCTCAATCACCTTGATGAGTTTATCCTCAACCTGCCGAACATTCTTACCTGGTGCGAATTTGATCCTATTCGACAGGCGAAAAATGTGCGTATCGACCGCCATAGTAGGCTGACGAAAGGCTGTGTTTAGAACGACATTGGCGGTCTTTCGTCCCACCCCCGGTAATGCTTCAAGTGCCTGTCGATTATTAGGCACCTCGCTACCGTGCTCATCTATCAGCATGCGACAGGTCTTAATGACATTGGCGGCCTTACTGTTATACAGGCCAATCGTCTTGATATATTCTTTGAGACCTTTTTCGCCCAATGCAAAAATAGCCTCGGGCGTATTAGCGACCTTGTAGAGCTTGTCCGTTGCCTTGTTTACCGACACATCTGTAGCTTGTGCGGACAAGATCACAGCAATCATTAACTCAAAGGTTGAATCGAAATTTAACTCTGTTGTTGGTGTGGGATTCTCGTCCCGCAGGCGTGTCAAAATTTCGCGGCGCTTGTCTTTATTCATTGGTTATCTTTCGCAGTTCATCATTCATAGTTCATCATTCATAGTTGATCATTCATCGTTGATCTGAAACCGATTGTGTTGGTGAAATAGTTGTCGGTGACTGTTGACGCGCGTAGCGCTGGTCAATCAAGTTCTTGAGGGCAATGAGACAGCCCAGAACGAAAAAGGCACCCGGTGGTAATAGCATTAGGAGGAACGGCTCATTCGGCAGGCGTATTAAATAGTTTGATTCATCGCCGCCGAACACCAAGTGCATTTGACTAAACAACGTGCCGCTTCCGATAACTTCGCGAACAACACCCATGGCGAGTAGCGCGATAAGAAACCCTAAGCCCATGGTGAAGCCATCCAGTACCGCGGCACCTATGCCGTTGCGTCGTGCGAAACCTTCTGCTCTGCCCAGGATAGTGCAATTGGTGACGATCAACGCAATAAATAACCCGATGCGCTGATGTATATCGAACATGAAGGTTTGCACAAGCAGGTCTCCAATTGTGACGAAGCTTGCGATGATCATTATCTGTGCGGGTAGTCGGGTTGAGTCATCGAGCTTGCGCCTAATCATACTAATAATTAGATTAGAACCTGTTAGCACGAGCAGCGTCACGATGCCTAACACCAGACTATTGGCGACGGTATTCGATACGGCCAACAATGGACATAAGCCCAGCAATTGAACCAATGCCGGATTATTTGACCACAACCCCTGTAACGTATTGTCATTCATGCTGGCTTTGAATCTCTTGCATTTTTTCCTTTAATACGGCTGAAGGAATCTGCTCGTGATCGCTCTTAAGGTTCTCTTCGAGGTGTGCGGCAATCGCTTTAATAATTGCCTTTGGCGTGATGGTCGCGCCAGCGAAAGCATCAAAATCACCGCCATGCTTTTTCACATCCCACTCGGCATTTTCTAGACTGCGATGGTCAAAGTCCAAAACCCAGTCAGAGATTGAAAGGTCGAATTTATCGCCGAGCCCTGGCGTCTCCTGATGGGATATGACTCGAACACCTCTGACAGTACCTGTGTCACGGGTAGCTAACCAAAATGTGATGTCGCCATTGTAACCTTCAGGTGTGAGGATTTTTTCGATTCTTCCGCTTTCAATGACCCTGTCAATGTAAGGTTCTTTTTCATCGCTTTCTTGGCGCTCGGCCTGAAGATCGCTTTGCCCGAAACCTAAATCTATGGCGTAGAAATAAAGTGCCTCGTTTTGTTTTACAAGTGATACTTGTTTTGGATCTAGTTCGGTACCAAGCAGTTCGTGTAGCTGCCGTTCTGCGTATTGCTGATGGTTGATTTCAATTGTATGCCGCGTTGCAATATGCACGATGACAAGACCTAAGCCGCAAAATAGAGACAGTAAAGCTAGTCTGCCAGCAACGTGATACAACGGCGTTTTTTCTGACAGGCTCATTTCAACCACCGAAGCCGCACATGGTCAATGATGGGCGCAAGGCTGTTCATCAGCAGAATAGCGAAGGCGAAACCGTCCGGGTAGGCGCCATAGCTTCTAATAATGAAAGTAATCAAGCCTACGCCTGCACCAAATATATACAGACCCACGCTCGAGTTCGGGCTAGTGACCGGGTCGGTGACGACAAAGAATGCGACCAACATGGTGCCGCCTGAAAATAGGTGGAACATTGGTGAGCCAAGACTCTCGGAGCTGCCGCTATCGTAAAAAACACTCGATGCGACGATAAGCGCTAGCAGCATTGCTAGCGGTGCTTGCCAGTTGCAGCATTTGTAGAAGATCAAAATGACACCGCCAGCAAGATAGCCAATGTTGATCCACTGCCAAGGGGTTGAAGACAGGCTTGAGAAGCCGTTTGCCGTCGTCCAAATTTCGTCAATTGTTGTCGCGCCTCTGAATTTCATCATATCCAGTGGTGTAGCACCGGTAACACCATCGACAGTTGAATCAAACAGCACCGGCCAATTGGACATGGCTAAGGGAAAAGAAACGATCATGACGGCGTACCCAACCATTGCAGGGTTAAATAGATTGTGACCTAGGCCACCATAGACGTGTTTGCCAAATAGTATTGCGAAGCCTGTTCCGATGACAGGAAGCATCAGGTTGATATCGGGCGGTAGTGCGAGACCGAGCAGAACGCCGGCGATGACAGCTGTGCCATCTGTTAGCGCGGTTAATTTTTTTCGTTGAAGAGCAAGCGCGATCGATTCGAAAAATATTGCGCTTAAAGCACAGGTCGCGACGTTTATAAGGATACCTAAACCAAAGAAATAGGTTGAAATGAGCGCGCCCGGTAATACAGCGACAAGTACCAACATCATGATCCGATTGGTGCTGTTGAATACCATCATCGTTTAGACTTCAATGTGGCGAGTAACTGACTCTTGTCTTTTCTGGAAGGTCTTGTTTTTACTCGCGTCTGATGGACTTCTAAGCGTTTTGTTCTCTCCTCAAATCTTACCTCTGCGATTTTTGCGCGTTCTCGTTGACTGACTTCATCATCAATGCGTTGTTTAGTGTTAATAAAATAGTCCGTTAAGGGTATATCACTGGGGCATATTCGATCGCAAATTCTGCATTCAATACAGCTGTTGAGGTTAAGTAAGCTAAGCGCGTCGCTATCGTTTCGTTGCCAGAATAGCTCCTGTGGCGCCAGATTTTTTGGGCACTTCTCTTCACAGAATCCGCAACGAATGCAGGCCTGATGTGACGATGTTAAGGGCGAGGGGTTTACCATTTGCGGGTAATTCTTGTTAGCTGGCAAGATCCTCTCTTGCTGTGTTGCAGGTGCATCGACCATATCAATGCAATCAACGGGGCAGGGTTCTAGACAAAGGTCACAACCGGTGCAGACATCCTCTAGCACCACATGCATCAGTTGCGGCGCACCGATAATCGCATCGACGGGACAAGCTTGAATACATAAAGTGCAGCCAATGCATTCCTCTTCACGAATTTTAGCGATCCTCAGAGGCTGTTCTTCTCCGAAATCTGAATCGAGCGCTACAATTTCTTGTCCCAACAGTTGGGCCAGTTGCTTAATTGTCGCTTCACCCCCAGGTGGGCAGCGATTAATCGGTTCACCCGCCGCGATAGCCATTGCATAGGGCCGACAGCCTGGATGGCCGCATTGCGCACACTGGGTTTGTGGAAGGCATGCATTGATCTTCTTAATGACTTCGTCTTGTTCATTCGGATAACGTTTGGCGACGAACAAGAGTGCGGCGGCGATTATCGTGCCGAGCAGTGTTAGCAGAATGACGCTTGGTGCCATTTGCCCAGCGAGTGCGGTGAGATCGTTAAGCCAAGCATCGTTCACGATTAATTCATCCCCGTGAAGCCAAGGAATGCGAGGGATAATATGCCTGCGGTAATCATATTAATTGCTGCGCCCTGAAAGGGCAGTGGGATATCCGTTTGCGACATGCGTTCGCGCAGTGACGCAAACACAATCAGAACCAGCGAAAAGCCCAGCGCCGCCCCTAAGCCGAATAAGACAGAGTCAATGAAACCTTGGTTTTGTCTAATGTTTAGCAACGCTACCCCCAGCACTGCACAGTTTGTTGTGATCAGCGGTATAAAGAGCCCCAGTACTTGATGAAGCACCGGTTGGGTCGCGCGAATAACAAGCTCTGAAAACTGCACCAGCCCGGCGATTACCGCGATGAAAACAATAATGCGAAGGTACTCAAGGTCAAAGGGGCTTAGCAGATAAGTTTCGATCAGATAGCTTGCGGCCGAGGCTAAGGTAAGTACGAAGGTTGTGGCGGCCGCCATACCAAAGGCGGCTTCCATTTTTTGCGTTGCGCCCATGAACGGGCAGAGGCCAAGAAATTGCACCAGCACAAAGTTGTTAACAAACAGGGCCGTTAAAAGTATTGCCAGTGCATCTGACATTGGCGCGTGTGTCCTTAACAGACCTTCATGCCGGCAGTAGCGCCGGTATGAGGCTCAAGTAAATAAATATCAGACCCGCCTGGTCCTGCGGCGAGTACCATGCCCTCTGACATGCCGAAACGCATTTTTCGAGGTGCTAGGTTGGCAACCATGACGGTTTGCTTGCCGATTAACTGTTCAGGTGAATATTTTGATTTTATACCGGCGAACACATTGCGAGTTTCACTGCCAAGATCGAGCGTCAGACGTAGCAGTTTGTCAGCCCCTTCGACAGATTCAGCATTGACGATTGTTGCAACCCGAAGGTCGACCTTGGCAAAGTCATCAAACTCGATTTGAGGCGAAATACCTTCGACTTTGTCGTCGCCTGTTTTGTCTGCTTCTTTGTCAGGCTTAGTCGGTGCAGACTCTGTCGAGGCGGCAACCATAGCTGCAACCTTGTCGGATTCAGCCCGAGTAATAATCGGTTTGAACTTGTTGATTTCATGGTTCACTAACGGATGCTTGATGTCTTCCCAATGCATGGCTGGCACATTAAGGAACTGTTCGGACTTTTCAGCGAGACTAGGGATGACCGGTTTCAAGTAGCCAATGAGGATGCGGTACATGTTAATACCATCGGAGCAAACGTTGTGTACGTCAACTTCGTTACCAGGCTGCTTGATCTTCGCCCAGGGTTCGCACTCTGCGATGTATTGATTTGCCTTATCAGCCATCGTCATCACGTCGCGAATCAGCTTGCTGTATTCACCCTCCTCGTAGAGTTTTGCGATGGCATCACTTTGAGAAATAAACTCCTGTATTAATGGTGACGTCGGCTCTGCGGATAGCGTTGCATTGTAATTTTTCTTAATAAACCCAGCGCATCGACTGGCTATGTTGACGACCTTGCCGACTAAATCTGAGTTTACCTTTTGTACAAAATCATCAAGGTTGATGTCTATGTCATCAATGCTAGCGGTGAGTTTACTTGCGTAATAGTAGCGCAGGTATTCGGGATTAAGATGATCCAGATAAGTTCTTGCGTTGATAAATGTGCCTCTCGACTTACTCATCTTCTGTCCATTGACGGTGATGAAGCCGTGAGCATGGACTTTAGTTGGGGTCCTATAGTCGGCACTTTTTAACATGGCCGGCCAAAACAGCGCATGAAAGTTGATGATGTCTTTGCCTATAAAGTGGTGCACCTCATGCTGGCTATCTGACTTCCAGTAGTCGTCAAAATTGATATTGCCCTGTTGATCGCAATAGTTTTTAAAGCTCGCCATATAACCGATAGGGGCATCGAGCCAGACATAAAAGTATTTTCCCGTTTCGCCAGGGATTTCGATACCAAAATAAGGCGTATCCCGACTAATATCCCAGTCTTGTAAGCCAGCGTCTAACCATTCGGCAAGCTTGTTTGCGACTTGTGTCTGTAGTGCGCCGCTACGTGTCCACTGTGTTAAGAAATCTGTGAAGTTCGATAAGGCGAAGAAAAAGTGTGTCGATTCTTTCTCGACGGGTTCGGCGCCGGAAAGTTTCGACTGTGGATTGATGAGATCCATGGCGTCGTAGGTTGCACCGCAGGCTTCACAATTGTCGCCATACTGATCGTCAGCTTTACACTTTGGACAGGTGCCGACAATAAACCTGTCAGCAAGGAACATTTCTCGTTCTGGATCGTAGAGTTGAGCGACTGATTTTGTCTTGATTTGTCCGGCTTGCTTGAGCTTATTGTAAATAAGGCCGCTGAAGGCTTCATTTTCAGGTGAATGAGTGGAGTAGTAGTTGTCATGACTGATATGGAAATCGCCAAAATCCGCTTCATGCTCTGCCTTAATTTCTGCGATTAGTGCTTCCGGCGTCGTGCCTCTCTCTTCGGCTTTAAGCATAATAGCTGTGCCATGGGTGTCATCGGCGCAGACATAAATGCAATTTTGATCGGACATCCTCTGAAAGCGCACCCAGATGTCTGTTTGTATATGCTCGAGCAGATGGCCAAGATGGATCGATCCATTGGCGTTTGGCAGTGCACTGGTGACTAAAATGTCTCGTTTTGTCATTAATTTTCTATTTGCTTAGAGCGTCGATTTCAAGGGTGCTAAATATACCGATGCACGGTGCCTTTTTCATCCGATATTCACCTGAGTTGGCCTGTAAGTAATTGAATATGTGATTTTTTTCCTCGCATCCCTATAATAGCGTCCCTTTTTGAGTTTGGAGAACCGATATTTCTAATTCAGGTCCACAAAAATTTAAGCTTCCCGGTGTCAAACACATCATCGCCGTCGCATCTGGTAAGGGTGGTGTTGGTAAGTCTACTGTCTCCGCGAATTTGGCATTGGCACTTTCTGCAGAGGGACATACGGTTGGCCTACTGGATGCTGATATTTACGGCCCAAGCCAAGGTCTAATGATGGGTGTACCGTCAGGCACTAAACCCGAAATCGAAGGTGAATTTCTACTGCCGATTAAGGCTAATGGGCTACAAGTCATGTCAATGGGCTTTGTTACGTCGGATCGAACACCCGCGGTGTGGCGCGGCCCGATGGCGAGCGGTGCGCTGCAGCAGCTATTAACCCAAACTTACTGGCAGAATGTCGACTACCTTATTGTCGATATGCCGCCGGGTACTGGCGACATCCAACTGACGATGTCACAGAATGTGCCCTTGAGTGGTGCGCTGATTGTCACGACGCCGCAGGATATTGCGCTGCTTGATGCAAGAAAGGGCATCGAAATGTTTAAAAAGGTCGAGGTGCCGCTACTAGGCATCGTTGAGAACATGAGTACACATATTTGTACGAATTGTGGCCATGAAGAAAATATATTTGGTGCCGGCGGCGGCGATGCGATTGCGGATGATTACGATACGGCTGTGATTGCCAGATTGCCGCTAGCGATGTCTATTCGTGTCCAATCGGACGGTGGAAAACCGTCTGTGCTTAGTGAACCTGAGGGGGCTATTAGTGAGATATTCAAGGGTATTGCGCGTGATGTACATAGCATGATCGATAGCATCCAGCCAAAAGCGCCACAAATCAAAATTGTTGATGACTAAGTTAAATTTCTTGCGCAAAGTCATTCGTGTATGATGCTGCGCGTTGTGGAATCTCCGCTTGGATGGTTAATCGAGCGCATCAACGTATTATTACAAGCATAACGGTTTGAGGAATGACTAATGGCGATTAAATCAGATGGTTGGATCAGGCGTATGTCTGAGCAGCAAGGTATGATTTCTCCCTACGAGGCCGGCCAGGTCCGTACATCAGGTGATAAGAAGCTGATTTCGTACGGTACCTCAAGCTATGGCTATGATGTTCGCTGTTCAGATGAGTTCAAAGTCTTCACGAATATTCATTCCGCCACTGTTGACCCGAAGGCTTTTGATGAAAACAGCTTTGTTGATGTGAAAAGTGATGTTTGTGTCATCCCCCCAAATTCATTCGCCCTGGCGCGTACTATTGAGTATTTCAAAATTCCCCGGAGCGTGTTGACGATTTGCTTGGGCAAATCAACCTATGCGCGGTGCGGGATTATTGTCAACGTAACGCCGCTGGAACCCGAATGGGAAGGGCACGTCACATTAGAATTCTCGAACACAACGACGCTACCAGCAAAGATCTATGCGAATGAAGGCGTCGCTCAGATGTTGTTCTTTGAATCTGATGAAGTCTGTGAGGTCTCTTACAAAGATAGAGGCGGTAAATATCAAGGCCAACGCGGTGTAACGCTGCCAAAGGCTTGATGCACCGCTGCGAAGAAGCGGATTGTCGCTCTCATGCGTTTGCAGTGAATCGGTTGCAGTGAAGGGGTGTATCTGTCGCCTCTTTTTGTATAAGGGGTCACCCTACAGTGCTTGTCCCCCAAAAGTGGCCTCTTGAAGTATGAGCTCAAAACCTCGTCCTTCTGCGTCCTGTTGCCTAAATTTTACGAGTAGGAACTCGTATTCAGGTGCGAGCCAGAATATCGTTTTGCGATCCTTTTTATTATTGACGCGTGTTGTTTTGATAGTGTTAATAGTACCAATTGGGGTTTCAAGTGCTTCCTCGCCTATGACTTCAAACTCATAGTGTTTTAACCGTCCGTCGTCAGCGATGTCGTAACTTAACTCGGGCCAGGGCTGCTCAGCTTTGTGGGCTGACTCTAAATCGGTTCTTAATTTTAGCTGATAAAGGAGTTTGTCGAGGGTGCCATGGACCAATGCCATTTCCCAAGGTTCTGCTTCCGCAGCGCTCAGTAGCTGTGAGTCCCAATCAAAACTTAAGCTGGTACGTCGATTTTTACCGACGCCACGCCTGCTATAATGGTATTCGAGCGGAACAAGTGAGTTTTCAGACCACTGAAAGGACGTTGACTCCTCAATGGTGGCAAAAAACGATTTGGCCGATGACGTTAGCTTAAATTCACCGGGTTTTGTGTTTGTTAGCTCTCTTATGCCGACTGCACTGACGGGTAGACCTTTATAGTCTGCTTTGTAGACGGCTCGAAACAGCGTTGGGCTTTTCAGTTGAGCATCAGCCTGTTGTGTATCGGTAAGTTCTGGAGCGATACCTAAATCGCTCGCTTGGGAAAATGATGTCGCGCTAACCAACAAGGTTACGACGGTGATGATCAGGGGTGTTAATCGGATGTCACCAGGACAGGATAATCTGCGTATCGCTTTCAATCGGGAGCCTATTTGCATGCTTGTAAATCTCGGATCAGTTTATGACAATTTGGAACGCATAATCGAAAAATAATTCAATAATTTGTGTCTGTTTGCGACAATTGGTTAACTCAGACGACGAGCAGCCCAAGCAAAGGGTACGTACACACTATCTTTGTCATTATATCCAGCTATATTGTAGCGATGTAGAAGCTATATAGAAGCTGTTGATAAGTTATATAGAAGCTGTGCAGAAGCTATATAGCAGCAATGTATTGGAATCATGTGAGTTATGTTGATGGCGATATTGAGCATGTCTGTTCGATAGAAAATTATAGGCGTATGGATGCGATGCACATTTATCGCATGCGATACTTACAATGGGTTTCACGATTAGCTTTATATACGCGAGTGAAACTCACTTAAAAACAAATCGAGGATGGTTTCGATTAATACTTTGTTTATAAATATCACAACGCTTCGCAAACTTATCGTTTGTGTCTTGCTATGCCTGCCTTCAACTAGCATTTTGGCTGTCACCGTGGACGACTTATATGTCGGTGAAGTGCTCGTGTCAGAAGAGAGTGACGCGCAGCTGAAAGCAGGTGCTCAAGCGGGTTTGTTGCAAGTGTTGATACGAGTCGCAGGATCTGAAGATATTCAAAATAGTGCCCTCGTTTCAAATGCGCTTCGTAACCCTGCTTCCTATTATTATCAGTACAGCTACCAATCGACCGATCGCACAATGTTAGTCGACGGTGAAACTATTGCGGCCAGAGTTTTACGTTTGAACTTCGAACCAAGTGCAATTGCGAGATTATTGCGTGAAGCGGGTTATTCAGTTTGGTCAAGTAACAGACCGGGGTTGTTAGTTTGGATTGCACTAAGTGATGGCAGTGGTAGGCGACTGATGTCCGAAGATGATGGGAGTGAGATACGAGTCGCGCTTGGCGACGTGGCCAAGCAGAAAGGTTTGCCATTGTTGTTTCCACTGCTGGACTTGGAAGATGCCGCCAGCCTTTCGGCCGCCGAGGTATGGGGCTCATTTGTTCATCGCATAGATGGTGCGTCGGTGCGATATCAACCCGATGCGATTTTGAGTGCGCGTGTGCAGAGGTCAGGTGCGGGGCAGTGGTTGGGGGATTGGACTTACCGGATTGATGATCGTTGGGCTCGTTTTGATAATGTTGCGGATACGCCTTCAGAGTTGGTTATGGATGTTATGGACGAACTTACTGGATTGCTGGTTGAACGCTATGCAACAAATGATTCTAAAGGCAGTGTTGCCGTCACGATAGAGTCTATTAATAGTCTGGCGGACTACGGTGGTGCCTTGGCCTATATGCAGAAATTGGCGCCAGTTTTAGATGTCGAGGTGTTGGCGGTAGAAGAGGATAGGGTGTCGTATAAGTTGATGACCGAGGGCAGTGTTGATCAATTAATAGAGTTAATTGAATTGGACCAACGCATGTTTCTTATTAGGGCGCCTCAAACCGGTAAGCCGATGATGCTCTACCGCTGGTTGCAATAATATGGAACACCTAACGCCCATACAGAGGATGCTGGTGCCGAGCTTAATTGCTCTGCTATTGCTGTTGATTTACTTGCTGCAGCCGATTTTGACGCCGTTTTTAGTTGGAATGGGTATAGCTTACCTTGGTGATCCTGTTGTCGATAAGCTTGAGTCTAAGGTAGGTAGGGTTGGCGGCGTTGTAATTGTTTTTGCCGGCCTGCTTCTTATCATGACGTTAGGCATTCTGTTGCTGATACCAATGCTGGCTTCGGAAGTTGCGACGCTAATTAAAAACATGCCGAAATTTATACTATGGCTTCAACAGACCGCGAGTCCATTGATGATTGAATGGTTCGGTATTGATCCATTTGACGTCAATATGGATAAGTTTAAACAACAGATATCCGGTAACTGGACTGAAGTCAGCAGTATCGTTAGACAATTGTTGTTAGAGATTACAGCTTCTGGTTATGCCTTATTCCTGTCTCTGACGAATTTGTTGCTAATTCCCGTAGTGGGTTTTTATCTCATGCGTGATTGGGATTTGCTGGTGGGATATTTGAGAGAAATGCTGCCTCGTAATATTGAGCCAATTGTTAGCGTACTGGCTCGAGAATGTGATGAAGTCCTGAGCGCATTTTTAAGAGGACAGATGTTGGTCATGCTTGCTTTGGGCGGTATTTACTCGCTTGGCTTGGTGCTGATTGGGCTCGATTTAGCAATGATCATCGGTATGCTGGCAGGGCTTGCGAGTATTGTTCCTTATCTCGGTTTTCTTGTGGGTATTGTTGCTGCGACGATCGCTGCATTGTTTCAATATCAGGAATTACTCCCGTTGCTCTATGTTTTCATCGTCTTCGGTATTGGCCAGATGTTAGAGGGTATGGTGTTAACGCCACTGTTGGTGGGTGATCGTATCGGTTTGCATCCGGTTGCGGTCATTTTTGCAATTCTTGCCGGTGGTCAACTGTTTGGGTTTATTGGCATTCTTTTGGCATTACCTTTTGCTGCCGTAATCATGGTTTTCCTTCGTTATTGGCACGATCGCTATAAAGATAGTGATTATTATCAAGCGCTTGACGACTCTGGTTCTGTAAAACCCAAATCTGTCAAACAAGAGACGGATTAAAAGGCATGAATAAACCTCAGCAGGGTCAACTCTCTTTAGATATTAAACTGAGAGAGGATGCGACCTTCGAAAATTTTGTCGGTGATGCGGCATTGCAATTGCAGCTTCACGAGGCATGGACCTATCTTTGGGGCGGCGCAGGTTCTGGCCGTAGTCACCTGTTACAAGCTTTGTGTCATCGTACCGTCGGTGGCATCTATCTTTCAGATCTAAAGCGACATTCAGTCGATCTTCTGCAGGGTCTTGCCATGGTGCCGCTTGTTTGTATCGATGATGTCGAAGATATCCTGGGTGACCCTAAGTGGGAAGCAGGCTTGTTTCACTTGATGAATGAAATAAAAGATGCCGGTAATCGGCTGGTCGTTTCAGGTCCGCAGCCAGCGCTAAGGTTACCCATTCAACTTGCAGATCTGCGTTCGAGGCTTGTTTCAGCATATGCGGTCGAAACCTGTGAGCTTTCAGATGATGAGAAGTTAAAGGTGTTAGTACAAAAAGCTCATCAACGAGGGTTTCGCATTAGCGAAGAAGTGGGCCGCTTTATTTTGTCCAGAGCCAGCAGAGACCTGTCAGAGATTCTAGGGTTGTTAGAGAAGCTTGAGAAAGAAACACTCAGGCAAGGCAAGACTGTCACCATACCATTTGTTAAAAGTACCCTAAATCTATGAAGCGAATCTTCTTTACCGGCGGGGGAACTGCTGGCCATGTGACGCCGAACATTGCATTGATTGAGCGCATGCTTGAGCAGGGTTGGCAGGTGCATTACATAGGTGCTAAAGGTGGTATAGAAGAGTCTATCGTTGCCGAGCTACCGATTACATTTCACGGGATTGCGACAGGTAAGCTGCGAAGATACTTCTCGTGGCAAAATTTTCTTGATCCGTTCAAAATTCTGTATGGATTGATGCAGAGCCTATGGCTTTGTGTCAGATGGAGACCTGCGCTTGTTTTTTCAAAAGGTGGCTTCGTCGCTGTGCCTGTCGTTGTCGCTGCGTGGCTTTGTCGAGTGCCGGTGATCGCTCATGAGTCTGATATCACGCCGGGTTTAGCGAACAAATTATGTTTTCCTTTTGTGCGTCACGTCTGTGTCAACTTTCAGGAAACTGAAAAGTATCTGGGCCGCTCTGCCAGTAGTACTACTAAGGCGACTTCTGAAGAGAACCAAGCAAAGGTGATTGTGACAGGTTCGCCCGTTAGAACGACGTTGCTCGAAGGTAATGCTGAAAGAGGTAGAGCATTTTTAGGCTTTAATCATGATCAACCGATATTACTTGTGTTTGGCGGTAGCTTGGGTGCTCAAGCGATCAACGACTGGGTCTGGGGTTCATTAACGGATTTACTAACTCACTACCAAATCGTTCACATCGTTGGCGCAGGAAACTTAAACCCCTCAATTGGCTTGACCGAGGGGCTAGATCAGACATCGGCGTCCGAGCAAAAGGGTCTAGCGCCAAACTACTGTCAGAAAGAGTTTCTGCAAGCTGAATTTGGTGATGTGCTCGCAGCTGCTGAACTTGTTCTGTCGAGAGCCGGCGCTAATTCAATTTATGAGCTTTTGCTGATGCGAAAGCCTCACATCTTAGTGCCCTTGACGGCTCGGGCTAGTCGAGGCGATCAAATCATCAATGCGCGAATATTTGAATCCAAAGGAATGAGCATAGTCGTTAACGAAGACAATCTAGGTTCTACTGATATTGTCCAAGTGTGTGAAAATGCGATAAAAAATCAAGCCAGTCAGCTCGCTGCTATCGCAGACTTTGAGATTATCGATGCCGTTTCGGTTATTACAGAACTGCTTGAGCGCACCAGTCGGTAGGTGCTAGCGGCTGTGTAAGTGAAAAAATCTGAAAAATAGCTTGTTGGCATCAGTATTGGTGTTATAGTCATGTACAACACTATAAAAGTAGCCGGCCAACACATGAGCATCAGTTGGAATGACAAAGACCCAATTTATCGACAACTTCATGATCGAATCGTCGCCTCAATCCTTGAAGGCGTTTTTCTTGATGGCGATGGATTGCCCTCCGTTCGCCAGTTAGCAAGCGAACATCGTATCAATCCCATTACTGTTTCTAAATCACTTCAGTTATTAGTTGATGACGGGCTGGTAGAAAAGCGCAGGGGGCTTGGTATGTTTATCAAACAAGGTGCGGCGACTCGACTTAAAGATATTGAAAGACAACGCTTTTTAACTGAGGAGTGGCCATTGGTTGTTGAAAAGATTCTGCGCTTAGGATTATCCAAGCAGACATTATTAGCCGACGGGGAGCTAGACAAATGAATGATACGGGCAACATTGTTACGGCAAGAGGTCTGTCTAAGCATTTCGGTGATTTTGCCGCATTGGATGGCGTGAGCTTCAATATCCGCCCTGGATCGATTGTTGGTTTGATCGGTCCGAACGGTGCCGGCAAGACAACCACACTAAAATCGCTGTTAGGTCTGACTGGATTTGATGGAGATTTGGATGTACTCGGTGTTGACCCAAGAAAAGACCGTAAGTCCCTCATGCAACGTGTCTGTTTTATTTCAGATGTTGGCGTGTTGCCGCGCTGGCTGAAAGCCAGAGAGGCGGTCGCTTATATCGACGCAATACATCCCCGATTTAATCGAGACAAAGCCATGGCTTTGTTGGAACAAACAAACATACCGATGAACAATCGGGTTAAGCAGTTATCTAAAGGCATGGTGACGCAGTTACATCTAGCGCTTGTGATGGCGATTGAAGTTGATTTGCTCGTGCTTGATGAGCCAACCCTTGGCTTGGATATTCTGTATCGCAAAGAGTTCTACGATCGCTTGTTGAATGACTATTTTGATCATCAAACCAGCATCATTATTAGTACTCATCAGGTTGAAGAAATAGAAAGCATCCTGACAGATTTACTGTTTATCAATAAAGGCAAAATTGTGTTGGATGCGGCTATGGATGATTTGTCTGAACAGTATTTGGAGGTTCTGGTAAGTCCAGAACATGTTGAACAGGCTTTAGCATTAGGACCGATTTATACGCGGGATATGCTCGGTAAGAAGAGTATGATTTTTGAGCGCGGCGATCGAACTCAATTAGAAAGCTTTGGTGAGATACACGTACCCAGTGTGGCAGATCTTTTTGTCGCTAAGATGCAGAGGAGTTGAACAAATGAACCAATTACCTATGTTGTTAAAACGTGAATATTGGGAACATCGGACAACCTTTCTGTATCTGCCTGCGATTATGTCGATGCTTTTTATCGGTATTCTGTTGTTTGGCAGTTTTGCGATTCAGAGCGGTGTTGTCAGCGTCTCTGTTGATAGTGATCGGTACGAAAACGGTAGCCATCAAACGGAAGAGTTTAGGGCCGATGGTGCATCTCTGTTGGAAGTATTCGGTCATCGCATCAATCAGTTTGCGGACCAATCTTTCAGCGAAAGAGAGCAAGTGTTAAACCGAGTCTACTACTCCACAAGCGTCATTATGTTTGTTGTGTTGTGGTTCGTAATCGTTTTCTACTTCGTAAACTGTCTCTATGATGATCGCAAGGATCGCAGCATTTTGTTTTGGAAGTCACTGCCGGTCTCAGACACGATGACGGTTGTCTCGAAGTTGATTGCCGGGTTGATTGTCGTGCCCATGATATTTTTAGTCTTCACGATGATAAACAATGTGGCGTTGTTACTTGTATCGTCAATCGCGGCGCTCGGAAATGATATTGATATCTTCGCTACCCTTTGGGCGCCTGCAAATATTATTGGACGCTGGATCACCTTTGTCGGTTACATACTGTTCGCTGGCATCTGGTGCTTACCCTTCTTCGGTTGGTTGTTGCTGATATCTTCTTGGGCAAAGTCTGCACCACTGGCATGGGTTGTTGGTATTCCGTTACTAATTACCACGGTTGAAAGAATTTTCACCGGCAGCGACGTTGTTCGAGTGTTTTTTATGCAGCATGTTGCCTTACGACAACCTGTAGTCTGGTATCAAGATGGTTATGGTTCAGAGATATCGGTTGTGTCAATTCAAACCCTCCTAGCGCTGATAGTGGGTGCTGGATTAATCGGACTCGCCATATGGCGACGGGGTTATGCTGATGAATTGTAGAATTATGCTTGTGTTGGTTGCGTTGCTGACATTATCGAGTTGTGTTCGAGTAGAGAGCGGCAGTGTTGCGCCAACCATCGGTACGCAGGTCATCGATCTGGTTAAAGCTAAGGAACTTGGTGCAATTTCTGAGGAGGAGTTTCGAAAGGCGCGGCTGAGGGTTTTGGCCGCGTTCTAACATGTGTAGGGTCGTCACTATTCAAACCTGAACTGTGTCAGTTGACCTATTTCAACGGACACTGTGAGCACGAGTTTGACCAGTCTTTTGCAAGCAACCTCTCAAAATTCACGCTGCCGCTATAAGCTCCTATAGATGCCGAAAACACGCCCGTTGGGATGTCAGTCAGTTTGTTCGGCTGATTTGCTGGTCTGCTTCATAAAATCGCCTGTCTAAAAGGACATCATTGAATAGCTTAGTGTAGACTTGGCGACTTTTTACAGTCACGGCGGATATATGCACAAGATTCGAGTTCTAAACAACATTTCTGAAAAAGGGCTGGTCAAATTCTCAGCGGATCAATATGCGCTTGCCGAAGATATGGTCAATCCAGAAGCCCTATTACTAAGAAGTCATAAGATGGTTGCCGAGGACGTGGCTGAATCATTAGTGGCGGTTGGGCGAGCCGGAGCCGGCGTAAATAACATTCCTGTCGCGGACATGACCGAAAAAGGCGTCGTTGTTTTTAACACACCGGGTGCGAATGCCAACGCAGTGAAAGAATTGGTCCTTGCGGGTTTGTTGCTGTCCCGTCGAGGCATCATTGGTGGCATAGAATATGTCAATTCCTTGTCAGAACATGGAGACAAGGCTGAGTTGAACAAGCTGGTCGAGGCCAGCAAGAAGAAATACAAGGGCTCTGAACTAAAAGGCAAAACCCTCGGTGTGCTTGGCTTAGGCGCAATTGGTTCGATGGTTGCGGAAATGGCCTTGCAGATGGATATGACCGTACTGGGCTATGATCCTGCGCTATCAGTCGAAGCGGCCTGGAGATTGTCGAGCCAAGTTAAAAAAATGGAAAACATGCAGAGTCTATTCGCTCGTTCCGATGTGGTTACTTTGCATGTGCCGGCATTGGAGTCGACACGGGGTCTAGTTAACGCGGAAGTGCTTGCCGGCTTTAAAGACGGCGCGGTCTTGCTTAACTTTTCAAGGGAAGAGATCGTCAATAATGAAGATGTATTAGCGGCGTTGGAGTCTGGCAAACTGAGCCAGTATATTTCGGATTTCCCAACGCCCGGCATGATCGGTAAGCCTGGAGTGGTGGCGACGCCTCACTTGGGTGCGAGCACAGCGGAAGCAGAGGAAAACTGTGCCGTAATGGTAGCGGAGCAGATAATTGATTTTCTAGAACACGGTAATATCCGCAATTCTGTTAATTTTCCGGCGGTCAGCCTAGAGCGAACACAGGGCCACCGCATCGCGATGGTAAACAAGAACGTACCGCGTATTCTCGGTAGCGTACTGTCAATTTTAGCTGACAAAAATATCAACGTCATCGATATGCTGAATAAGAGTCGGGATGATGTTGCCTATAACCTGATTGATGTTGAGACACGCCCAAGCGCTGATCTGATTGATGCTATTCGAGCGATTGAAGGCGTTGTAAACGTCAGGACATTTAACGAGAGCTCAGTATAGGTATAGGTCGTTGCTTGAAGATGCCGCGTTAACTTTTAGCACTGATTCGCTATCTAACTGATTAGCATTAGTGGCGCGGTTTAATGCCGGCATCTCTTAGCGCGAATCGGATCGGCGATAAATAGTACGGTTTAACGTGGGGTTCTTCGTTGATCATACGCGCCAATATCTCAGCACATAACGGACTCTGCGTGAGTCCGTGCGATCCAAATCCAGTCATTACATATAGATTAGGCTGATAGTCGGTGTAGACCTCAGTAGTTTTGTGTTTGCGCCTTCTGCCATGCGGTGTTCGATCACAGTAGGCTTGCAGTCGTTGCCAATCTGGTACTTGGCCGACAATGGGGGTTCGATCTCTAGTAGTGGCTCTGATGCCGACAACCGCTTCAGTTTTTTCACCTGCCGAGGCCGTCATCTGCGATGTCGGTATTAAAGATTCATAGCATTTACCTAGCCATGTTGCGTCTTCGGCGCTTGGATTCATATCGGTGCTGTTGCGTCGATAAGTTGACGCAACGGTCTGCAGACCGTTACTAGATGGAAAAACCGAAGCTTCGCCGGATAACATGGTTTTTAAATTTGTGGTGCGTGGTGACTTGCTTACAAGACACTGGCCTCTGACCGGTAATATGTTTAGCGGTTCAAGCATATCTGACGGCAGGCTACCGGTTGCAAAAACAACTGTCTCTGCCGACAACTGAAAACTGGAGTTGATATCTTGTTTTGTTTCATCGACGGCTGTTTGACATGACAGAAGCCACGTGTCTTTTTGTTTTGTAATACTGCTGACGATAGTGCTAAGGCAGGTCTCATTTTGATCACAAGCCTTTGCCTCAGTGTTGCTGAAATTTTGTTTTGGGTCTATCCAGCCGGCGTCCGGGAAAAATAGGGCCTCATGTTTAATATCCAAACCTGAAATTTTGGAGGCTTGCGATGCGGATACAATCCGAGCTAATGAGCGGTTGCCAAGTTTGACAAGTTTGTTAGCTTTTTCAACGGCGATATCATCGACTAAAAGGTTGAGTTTGCCGCAACGGTGGTAGTCCTGATTTTTCTTAAAGTATTCGAACGCCGACAATGAAAATCGGCTTTGTGGCGTCGGCGTGAGAGATAGCTGAGGGCTTATTGCAAGCTGTGGTATTTGTTCAACAGCACCTAGTCTATTTGGTTTCACATCAACTAGGCGCACCGGGATATCTCTGCGCATCAGCGCCGCTTGGCAGGTTAAACCCGCTAAGCCCGCACCGATGATCGTAACCTGATGACGCTGAACATTTTTGGGTTGCCAGACCCCCGGCACTTGTCCTTTCAGCATTTGCGCTTTTGAGCCGAACCCGGTGATTTTCGATACGCTAACACCCTGTTCGATCAGGCCCCGTCGAACATGTCCTGCTACCGTGTAAGTCGACAAGGTGGCGCCTACCCGCAGCATTGACGCTAAGCTTTTGTAAAGGCTTGTTGACCACATGCTTTCATTCTTACTTGGGCTGAAACCGTCGAGGAACAGTGCATCAATATTCGCACTGAGATCGGTTACCGTTTCCTTAATATCGCCAATAATGAGGGTTAAGCAAATATCGTTTGCTAGCCAAAGGTAGTGGGGTCCCGGGATTGGATCAGGGTACTGACGTCGAAATTCGGTCAATAGAGCAGGGTCTATATCAATATCGATGCGTTCAATGTCTGGCATAGGGACCAAATGTTTTTCAAATGCCACGTAGTGCAGTACAGCGCCATTTCTTGACTTTGATCGCCATAGTTTTGTTGTTAGAAAAAAGTTAAGCCCGAACCCAAAGCCTGTTTCTGCTATGACAAACTGGTCCATGTCTGACAGCTTTTGCCAACGTGCTGCTAGCTCGTTAGCGTCCAAGAATACGTGGGTTTT
Source organism: Pseudomonadales bacterium (assembly GCA_029251375.1). GTDB lineage: Bacteria > Pseudomonadota > Gammaproteobacteria > Pseudomonadales > Azotimanducaceae > JAHRVQ01. The sequence continues at coordinate 44,917 of JAQXDL010000013.1, forward strand.
TTCTTGTTCACCGCCACTTTTGCTCCAGTATATGTCGCCAAATTCTGGCGAGTAGGGGGCTTCATCACGCCATTCAATCTCTGCCATCGGCAAATAATAGCTGTTGTTCATTGAGATGGTTTAGTTGCAATAGGGCGCTGTGGGTCAACGATCCATTCACTCCAGGAGCCTGCATAGAGATGAGGCTCTAAATGGCCGGTGTGTACCAAAGCGAGAATGTTGTGGGCTGCTGTAACACCGGAGCCGCAGTAACAGACGATGTTGTCTGTCGACGTAATACTGGCGTCGTCAAATTGTTGTCTAAGCGTGTTGGTATCCTTGAACAGACCTGCTTCATTGAGGTTGCTCGCAAAGGGCAGTGATATAGCGTCAGGGATATGGCCTGCAACGGGGTCAATCGGTTCAACATCGCCGATGAACCTTGGATAGTCACGTGCATCGGTGACGATACCGTTAAAATGTGGGATTTCAGCTGCCTCTATAAGTTGAGTGATGGCTGTTTTAGCAGTGAAATCAGAGCGAGCAAATGTCGGCTCGGTCGTTGTTATGGTCTGATTGGCCGCTAACCACGCATTCAACCCGCCATCGAGTACCGACACGTTATAGTGGCCTAACCATCGAAACATCCACCATAGTCTTGCTGCAAATGCTCCGGGTCCGTCATCATAAACGACGACGTGATCAGTATTTTTGACGCCCCAGTTTTTTACGCATGCTTCAAAATCAGCTCGATTCGGTAAGGGATGCCGTCCTGTTTTGCCTGCAATAACCTGCTGGCTGAGGTCTGTCTCTAAATTGGCAAACATTGCCTTAGGGATATGACCTGCTTGGTAAGCATCTCGGCCATAGTTATGATCCTGTAGGGCGGATCTAACATCGAATAGCCGCACGTCATCATTAAGGGCAATGAGTTCATCAACGGAAATCAGTGTTTTCATTTTTGGTGTTGATGCTGTGTCAGCCACAATAGTTATCCTCCTGCCAACTTTACTGTAAAACCGCGGGATTCTAGTTCAGATTTTATGGTGTCACGATTGTCACCTTGGATAACGATGTTGCCTTGTTCGATAGTGCCACCGACGCCGCACTTAGCTTTGAGTTGCTTTGCAATCTTCTTGAGTTCGGCGGTTTCAAGGTTTAACCCAGTAATGATGCAAACGGGTTTACCTGCTCGACCTTTGGATTGCCGTTGGATACGAACAATGCCGTCACCCATTGAATCTTTGCTGCTTGTCGCGCCACGGGTACCGCAAGCACAATCCGTTTTGGGACGATTGCAGTTGTCACAATGACGGCCCTTATCGGTTGAATAAACTGTATTTTTAGTTCGATTCCTGGACATTGCTGCGATTCTTAATCATCTGAATAAAGGAAAATGGACAGATCGTCGTTTACCGCAACTTGGCAGAAATGAACAAACTGGAACATGAATTCGTGTAGATCATTGGTATCAACGTCGAGCTGTTCTATTTCGGCACAATCGAGCCAGCTCATTGCGACATCACCGATTTGATCTTCTTCAAGTCTTGCTAATGCTTCGGTTAACTCATCATTAAGCTGGTAGATGAACGGACCGTCATAGGACATCGCTCGATTGAGTTGTTCGAGGCTGATTGCTTCGTCGAGAAACTGATTGAGGACGAGGACGTAAAGTTGCGCTCTGGCATCCTTATGGAATTGCTGGCTCGACATGCAGGGAAATTCTTGTGCCGGGTTATCATCTGACTCGAGAGAGTCTACGGCTTCTGTCGAAGCAATGAAGATGATTTGGTGCATGCTCTCTCCTCAAGGCTAGACGCAATGTGGCTAGTGTTGAACTCACGTTAGCGTATCGCGGTTGTTATTAAGTGGTACAAACAACCGCAGCAGGTCAACTGACCTTGCGTTAACCTATATGACTTCGACCTCTTCGGCCTGTAGACCTTTGTCTCCGTCAACGACGATAAAACTGACGCGCTGACCTTCAGCAATTGAGCGACGCCCCTTACCTTCTAAATTGCGGTAGTGAACGAAGACATCATCGCCTTGATCGCGAGTGATGAAGCCGTAGCCTTTCTTTACGTTAAACCACTTTACGGAACCTTCTTCAGAGTCATCAGATGCTTTGCTGGCTGACTTGCCGCTTTTCTTAGAGCTGGAGCTTTTACTTGTGCTTGAGTAGGTGCCAACGGTGCTGACGTAGATTCCGATAAATAGAATCACTAAGGACATGAAATTTTCAGCAGAAGCAGGCACAAAATTGCCGCCATTTATCGCGGTGAGCGCAAGATAGAGAATGATGGTGATGACCAGGCTGACAAGAATTTTCTTTGTTATTGTGTTCATGATTTAATTTTGGTTGCTAACAGATGGAGCCGAATGATACGCATTGTCGAGTTCAGTTGCGAGTCCCGATACTTGCGTTGCGTTCGACTAGGCCGTTAGCGCTATATCCGTTTGACACGGATCTTTAGATTGCGGCGAGAATAGCGCAGTACTTACGGACAGTTGTGTCGAATCCCATCCACAATGCATCGGTGACAATCGCATGTCCTATGGAGACCTCAGCGACATTAGGTACCTCTCGGCAGAATATCTCTAGGTTGTCGAGGTTCAGATCATGGCCCGCATTGATGCCTAAGTTAACGCTCGCTGCAAACCCAGCACTATCAACAAAAGGCTTTAGTACGCTCTGGTAATCGGGGAATGCGTCAGCATAGGGTCCTGTATAATATTCAATTCGATCAGCGCCGAGTCTCGCGGCGCGTTCTAGTTGAGGTATGTCGGGGTCCATGAAGAGGCTGACGCGAATTTTTTGGCGTTTGAGTTGCTCGACAATGGTGTTGAGTTGGTTTGATTCACCCATCAAGTCCCAGCCGTGATCCGACGTGAGTTGATTTGGGTCATCGGGAACCAGAGTTGCTTGATGTGGCTGTACTTCGTTGACCAGCGCCATAAAGCCAGGATAGCCGTTATCTTCGGCCATAGCGTAGGGGTTGCCCTCAATATTGAATTCAATTTGTTTGTATTGAGGTTCCGCCAGCAGGTGGGCCAGATCTCTGACGTCGGTCGGTCGAATATGTCGTTGGTCTGGTCTTGGGTGCACCGTGATGCCTTCGGCACCAGCGTTGATAGCTATCTTCGCTGCATCAACGACACATGGAATGGTAGTGTCTCGTGAATTGCGTAGTAGGGCGATCTTGTTCAAGTTGACACTGAGTTTAGTTTTCACGACCAGCTACTCGTTTTGTTGAAATAAATTCTTCTCGATATTAAGAAGCCAAACAAAAGCCCGATAATAATGGTGCCCGCACCTCTTAAAAACCAATCTTGCGCAGATGCGTTTTGCAGCTCATTGACTTCGTCAGCCATTTGGTTGATCTGTAGGTACAGATTATCCTGCTCGGACATCAACTCAGCGTTCCTTGTTTTAATGAACAGCTCATCAGCGGCAATTTCTTTAATCTCCGCTAGCTCTGTTTTGAGTTGGCTATTCTCAAGCGTCAAGGTTGTTGTATCGCTGGTGGCGATTGCCGTCTGATTTTCCAGGATGTCTATGGTTGCCCGCATTTTTTCATGTTGTTGGTTCAAGTCGGCCAACTCTTCTTCGGCTTGCTCGAGTCGTACCTTTGCGATGGGTGTTTTGACTAGGTACTGGCTTTGAATCCAACCCTGCATGCCGCTGGCGGTGCGTACTTGACTAAAGCCTGTGTCGTCATTTACCTCAAGAAGCTCGAGAGCGGTGCCGCTGGCAATACCTTTATGTAAGATGCGGTGTTCAGATGACTGGCCGCCCCGCAATGGTACATAGATAGTATCTCTAATATAGACAGTCTCAGCAAAGCTGAGCTGTGAGAATACGCTTCCCACTAAGAGCCCAACCACCAATATTGATCTCATCAGGGTAGTACCTTTTTAAAGGGTTTTACGATCACATTGGCATAGACGCCTGCAGCAACATAAGGGTCCGCATCCGCCCAAACCTGAGCGTCCGACAAGGAGTCGAATTCGGCCACGACAAGACTGCCAGTAAAACCAGCTTCACCGGGGTCTTCATTGTCAATCGCAGGATGCGGGCCCGCGAGAATGAGCCGACCCTCGGACTTCAGTATTTGCAAACGATCTAAATGACTCGGCCGCGCCTCCATCCGCTTCGCAAGGCTTTGATCGATATCCTGACTAATGATGGCGTATAGCATGTGCATCCTTAATTTGAACGATTTTCGCTGATGGCTGAAATTAAACCAAAGTGGGTGCTTAGATGTAAAGTTTAAGAAGTATAGCCATCTTGCTTGATAAGAACTCGATGCGAGTTCTCAGTTTCTAACGATCGGTAGGCTTTGTGTCGGCTTTAGCCTCTTGTAGATATCCACCTTTAACCAAGTACGCCATCATGATGATCATATAGACAAGTGTAAGGCCAATGCCACCGATGAGTTTGTAGCTCACCCAAATATCCATACTGAAATTGAAGGCGACGATCAGGTTGATTGCGCCGGCGATGAAGAATGCAAGACTCCAACCTAAACTTAAGTTCTTCCAAACAAAATCAGGCAGAGAGAGTTGTTCTCCCAGTAGCTTTTTCAGCAGGTTAATTTTTCCAATCACCAGACTACCGAGTAACACAATACTGAAGCCCCAGTTAACCAATGTCGGTTTCCATTGGATAAATACTTCATCTCGAAAGGCAAGGGTCATACCGCCAGCTACAACCACGGTCGCGAAAATGAACAGACTTTGCTTTTTAACCGTACCCGTCGTGCCATATTCATATCCAAGCAGCACACACATAGCAGCCATAAGCACACCGGTGCTGATGAATATGTCTCGAGTGTAAAAATACACTGCGGCGAAGATGGCAATTGGAATTGTGTCAGCAAACTGTTTCATAACGATAGTAAAATAATGTGGCAGTCTAAATCATACCGCAAAATTGGTCTGTGGGTAACAAGAGACAAGGCGGCGGTGTCAGTGCGAGGGGGCTTGATCGTCTATTTTAACGTGAATTGAAGCGCCAAAACGCGTAACAATCACCTATTTCTGTAGTAATAGAGTAATATTTCGCTCCAATTTAGTCTGTAAACTAAGCCAATGAGCCAGTTCTTCTCAATTCATCCCGATAATCCGCAGCCGCGCTTGATTCAGCAGGCTGCAGACATTGTTCGCAAGGGCGGTGTCATTGTTTATCCGACGGATTCTGCCTATGCCGTGGGATGCCATATAGGCGATAAGGCGGCACTCGAACGTGTCCGTCAAATACGTCGATTAGGGCCCGATCATAATCTAAGTATGCTTTGTCGAGACCTTTCTGATCTGGGGACCTACGCTAAGGTCAATAATAGTGCTTACCGCCTTTTGAAAGCATCAACTCCCGGGCCATACACTTTCCTATTGCCTGCGACCCGCGAGGTGCCTAAGCGATTGGTGCACCCGAAACGCAAGACGATTGGATTACGGGTGCCAGATAACAATATCTGTCGTGATTTATTGGATGCATTGGGGGAGCCTCTTATGACCTCGACGTTGATACTGCCTGGTGAATCTGACCCCCTGTCTGATCCCTATGAAATGCGTGAGTTACTCGAACATCAAGTAGATCTGGTTATTGACGGGGGCTATTGTGGGCTTGAGCTCACGAGTGTCATTAACTTGGAACATGATGCGCCTGAGATCGTCCGCGAAGGTAGTGGCGATGTTTCGATATTCAGTTGATGTGATTCAGTGAGTTGACAATTCAGCTAACTGTATAAGAGCAACGCAATTGAGTTCGAATGGCGCATTGGTTGCAGCCAACCCTTCATATATAATGCGCCAAACTGTCAGCGACTTGGATTCTTGAAGATGCCTTTAACAGGGGTTTTACAAACGACTGAGCTGCATTGATGGATTCCACAATTCCATAATTATCAGGTGATATTTTGAGTTTGCTCGAATCACAGAAGCGTGTTCTGTCTGGAATGCGACCGACAGGCCATCTCCATCTCGGGCATTACCATGGCGTGTTGAAAAATTGGGTTCGTCTGCAACATGAATATGAATGCATGTTCTTTGTTGCGGATTGGCATGCATTGACGACTCATTACGACGATCCTGAAGTGATTGAGGATAACGTTTGGACCATGGTCATCGATTGGTTGGCGGCGGGCGTAAATCCGGGCTCGGCATCATTATTTATTCAATCCAAAGTGCCCGAGCATGCTGAGTTACATTTGCTGTTATCAATGATCACGCCCTTGAGCTGGTTGGAGCGAGTGCCAAGCTACAAAGATCAACAAACTAAGCTAAACGAAAAAGACCTTTCGACATATGGTTTCTTAGGCTATCCGCTGCTGCAGAGTGCTGACATTTTGATTTACAAAGCGGGGCACGTGCCGGTTGGCGCAGATCAGGTGCCGCACGTCGAGATGACTCGCGAGGTTGCTAGACGTTTCAATCACATCTTTGGTCGCGATTCAGGATTTGTTGAGCTGGCTGAGGAAGCGATAAAGAAGCTGGGTAGAAAGAACTCGAAAATGTATCGTGAGTTGAGAAAAGAATTCTTAGAAAAAGGTAACCAGGAGTCGCTTGAAAAAGCCCAAGCCTTGCTGCAAGAACAGCAAAATATCTCATTAGGCGATAAAGATCGTTTGTTTGGTTATTTAGAAGGCGGCGGTAAGGTGATCTTGCCGGAACCTCAAGCGCTATTGACGGAAGCTTCGGTGATGCCCGGATTAGACGGCGGTAAGATGTCTAAGTCGTATGGTAATTATATTTCGATGCGAGAAGATGCCGATTCTGTCGAAAAGAAGATCAAGACAATGACAACGGATCCAGCACGTGTTCGGCGAACAGACCCGGGTGATCCTGAAAAGTGTCCAGTCTTCAAGCTGCATGAGATTTATTCCGATGAGGCGCAAAAGTCTTGGGTGGTTGAGGGCTGTAAGTCTGCGGGTATTGGTTGCTTAGATTGTAAGAAACCGATTATTGATGCCATCATTGAAGAGCAGAAGCCGATGCGCGAAAGAGCGCGGCAGTATGAAGAAAACCCTGATCTGGTGAAGTCAATCGTCGCTGAAGGTTGTGAAAAGGCAAGAAGTGTTGCGCGAACAACGCTGGAAGAGGTACGTCAGGTAATGGGTCTTAACTACCGCTAGGTAAAAAATGTCAGATATTCAAGACGAAGTAGACGATACATCTTCAGCGCCTGATTCAGGCGCTGCCGGCGATCAATCGGTCGATGCTGAAAGCACTGTGCCGGAGACCGCTGAAAGTTCTGTGCAAGAGCAAGGGGCTACAGGCGAACAAGACGGCGAGTCGAAACCTGAGGAAGCTAAGCCTTTTGCGGTAGGTCAGCAAGGAGAGATGCCCTTTGCGGTTGTCGACGGCACACCGGTCACGCAATTGCCACTTGACCTCTATATCCCCCCCGATGCTTTGGAGGTAATACTAGAAGCATTTGAAGGGCCTTTGGACTTATTGCTGTATCTGATAAAGCGTCAAAACCTCGACATTTTAAATATCAAGGTTGCTGAAATCACGAAACAATATATGGACTACATTGAGTTCATGAAAGACATCCAGCTGGAGCTCGCAGCGGAATACCTTGTTATGGCTGCGGTGTTAGCTGAGATAAAATCCAGAATGCTTTTGCCGCGACAGGCTGAAGAAGGCGATGATGAGGATGACCCTAGGGCTGAATTGATTCGTCGTTTGCAGGAGTATGAGCGATTCAAGCAAGCCGCCATGGATATAGATGAGTTGAAACGAATGCATCGCGATTATTGGGTCGCTTCAGCGGATGCACCGGTAGTCGAAAAGGTTAGACCACTGCCTGATGTTAATTTGCAAGAGATGCTGTTGGCATTAGCGAAGATACTTAAACGCGCGGATAGTTATACCAGCCATAGAATTGAGATGGAGCCACTTTCTACTCGTGAACGTATGTCAGCAATCCTTGATCAAGTTCAATCGGCGGGGGATCAATTTGTTCCTTTCGTTGCTTTATTTACGGTTGAAGAAGGACGCTCAGGAGTTGTTGTCACGTTCCTGGCGATGATGGAACTTATTAAAGAGTCCCTTTTAGATATCGTGCAAACAGAACCTTTTGCGCCGATACATGTAAAGATTCGCGCGGGCGATGATGCAGCGACGGAGATAAGAACATAGCGGTTCGAACCAACAGCGTCACGCGCTCGGCCGGAGTTTACGGTTTGCTAACCGAACGTTTAGTCAAATCACTGCGCGAATAATTACTTAAGATTTGAACGTAACTACTAAAAAGAGAATGTTGTAAAGCATGAGCGAATACCCAGCATTAAAACAGATTCTTGAAGGTGCAATCCTTGCAGCGGATAAGCCTTTGAACCTCGATAAACTTGCCGCTCTGTTCGGTGAAGAAGCACCCGATCGCAGTCTTATAAAAGATGCATTAGCGGAAATTGAATTGGACTGTGACGGACGTGGGTTCGAGTTAAAGAAGGTAGCCAGCGGTTATCGCTTTCAAGTGCGTAGCGAATACGGTGACTATGTCGACCGTTTATGGGAGGAGAAGGCGCCAAGGTATACCCGTGCTTTCCTTGAAACATTAGCTTTGATTGCCTACAAACAACCCATAACCCGTGGCGACATAGAAGAAATTCGAGGCGTGACGGTTAGTACAAATATAATGCGAAGCCTCATGGAGAGAGAGTGGATTCGTGTTGTTGGGCATCGAGATGTGCCTGGTCGGCCAGCAATTTATGCAACAACTAAAACTTTATTGGACTACTTCAACCTTTCGAGTCTCGATGAGCTGCCAACACTGTCTGAGATTAAAGACTTAGACAAAATGAATGAAGAGCTCGATCTTGGTGAGGAACTCATTACACCCCGATCGATTGATCTGAGTGTTGCAGAGGAGGATATCAACGTCGAGGGTGCAGACGAGGAAACCCTGTCTCAAATCACAGATCAGGTAAACACAATCCAAGAAAATATTAAAAACCTCTTCAAGGAACCTGAAGAGGACGATTTGTTGGAAGACGAAGACGACTCGGACGAAGCGCATAAGTCAGAGCCAGAGTCGGAAGCGCAATCCACTATGCCGACTGACGATAGTTCAGAGGCGGAGAATGGTGAGACGAAAGAGGTTGAGCAGGATGAATCAATAGAGCTGCTTGTTGATTCGGATGCGTCGGAATCGGACACTAACGACGATGACGATGACGATGACGATGACGATGACGATGACGATGACGATGACGATGACGATGACGATGACGATGACG
>JAQXDL010000015.1 GCA_029251375.1 Pseudomonadales bacterium
TTAACATAATATAGATTATGCGCATTCATGTATGGGATGACTTAGAATGAGGGTGGTCCTATATACACGTCCCTGTGCGCTGGAAACGCTCTAGAAACGTTTTAAACTAGCTGATCTGAGTCAATTCCCCTGATCGATAAATCGACAGACCTACTCATCGAAACATCCAAACCCGCGCATGACAAAATTAGTAACCCAACAACCATACTGAACACCCACCTAGAATCAAAATGATCTTCGTATCGACTATTCCAAATTGTTTCATCGCGCTCGAGAAATCATAACTAGCTATCAGCAACAGGACATAAGCTAAGCTGACGACAAATTACCTCAATCACTTAACCGCAAAACAAACCAGTGCCATCTAATTATGTTTGCACATCGAACGGTTCGCTTAAGTAATAATCTGCACAGGATATCCAGCCTCACTGACCAAATTCCTGTGATATGATCTCTGTTTATTCAAATGACCTAAACCCATGATCAGTCTTATTGGCGTCGGCCTGTTAATTGCAATTGCATGGGTTCTGTCAACAGAACGAAAATCGATAAATCTCAGAACGGTATTTGGCGCGTTTGCCATACAGGCTATTTTGGGTGGTCTGGTTCTGTATTTCCCGCCTGGTAAGCAAGCGCTGAACGTTATGGCAACAGGTGTATCCAGTGTGCTTGGATACAGTCAGGCTGGCATCAGTTTCCTATTCGGCAATCTCAGTGACCAAAGTTGGAATTCCATAGGTTTTGTGTTTGCTATGCACGTTCTGCCTATCATCGTATTTTTTGCGTCACTCATTTCAGTTTTGTACCACATTGGCTTTATGGGCTGGGTAATTCGTCTTATCGGCGGTGCACTGCAGTTTGGTCTAAAAACCAGCCGACCTGAGTCCTTATCCGCCGCTGCCAACATCTTCGTCGGTCAAACCGAAGCGCCTTTAGTGGTTAGACCCTTTATCCGCAACATGACAAGATCAGAGCTATTTGCCGTCATGGTTGGCGGTATGGCATCTATAGCTGGCTCGGTAATGGCAGGTTACGCGGCGATGGGCATTCAGCTCGAATATCTTCTCGCGGCTTGCTTTATGGCGGCGCCAGGTGGTCTGATGATGGCCAAGATCATTATTCCGGAGACGGGTGAACCTAAAAACGAGCTTGACGAGCTGTCCGACGAGGATAATGAAGTCTACGTTAATGTATTTGACGCGGCGGCCACAGGCGCCCTTTCTGGTCTCCAGCTCGCACTGAATGTGGGCGCTATGTTATTAGCTTTTACAGCACTGATTGCAATGCTAAACGCCATCGTCGGGTGGGCTGGATCAATCATCGGTTTTGACGGATTAACGATTGAAATTTTACTGGGTTACGCATTTCAGCCTATTGCATGGACACTTGGCGTGCCTTGGAATGAGGCAAATATTGCCGGTAGTTTGATTGGCCAAAAAATCGTTTTCACTGAATTTTTAGCTTATATTGGCTTTACAGCCGTTATGGGTGAGCTGAGCAATTTGTCACAGGCGATTATTACCATTGCTTTGTGTGGCTTCGCGAACTTTGCTTCAATCGCAATTTTACTGGGTGGCTTAGGCACTTTAGCGCCAACACGGCGTACCGAAATCGCTCAACTTGGAATGCGAGCCCTCGTTGCGGCGACTCTGGCGAACCTTATGAGTGCGGCTATTGCAGGATTCTTCCTATCATTAGGATGATTAAGCGTTAGACCACGTTTACGCCAGCTAAGTTAGATGCTTGAGGAGATATCCATGGCAGAACCATCAATCACAGCACTACCCATCATTGATTACAAAGCCAACAACGCCGATCTGCAATTCACACAATCTCTCGTAGAATATGGGTTTGCTGCCTTTCGGAATCATCCGTTGGATATCACCAGAATTAATCGAATCTATCGGGATTGGGCTGCTTTCTTCGCTTCAGATAAGAAATTTGATTACACCTATTCAAAACAAGCTCAGGATGGCTTCTTCTCGATGGACGATGCGGAGTCTGCCAAAGGCACCGATGTTAAGGACTATAAGGAATACTACCACTACTACACTTGGGGCCGGTGCCCCGACGAACTCAAGCAAGATATCGCCGACTACTACAAAGAGGCGCATGATTTTGCTGCGATTTTGCTGCGTTGGGTCGAGCAATATACGCCAGCCAATATTGCCAAACATTACAGCGAACCACTTTCGAACATGATCGAAGCCAGTGAGTTGACACTACTGAGGATTTTGCACTATCCGCCAGTACCACAGGGTCAAGAAGTCTGTCGAGCCTCAGCACATGAGGATATCAACTTGTTGACCATCTTACCTGCCGCTGCAGGAGCCGGCCTGGAGATTCAGGCTATGAACGATGAATGGGTGTCTGTACCACCCAACCCTGAAACCGTTCTGGTTAATATCGGTGACATGTTGCAAGAGGCATCCGGTGGCTACTACCCTTCAACGACACACCGAGTAGCAGCACCCGCAGAGAACCAGGCGAACTTGTCTCGCATGTCCCTACCCCTTTTTCTGCATCCAAGACCCGATGTAAAATTATCTGATCGTTATACATCCGAGCAATACCTGCAGGAACGACTTAAGGAACTCGGCGTCATTTAGATCGAACGTCAATCTGGCTGTTATAGAGGTTCGATCTACTTTGACGCTAAAACGATAAACCACAAAATAACCATCATCAGGCGGACTGGCGATGCAATCCGCAAATAGTCTCATGTATACTCTCGAGACTACTTATTCAATGCTTAGTGAGATGTATTATGGAATGTCCAAAATGCCAGTCGTCAATGGAAGAAATTACTTACGGTCGAAACATGACCGTCGACCGTTGCACCAATTGTAAGGGTATTTGGTTCGACAGTGGCGAAGCCGAAGAATTGAAGAATAAATGGATGTCAGAATTCATCGACAGTGGCGATCCCGAGATTGGCAAAGAATATAACAAGATTGATGATATAGATTGCCCACGATGCAGTGTGCGCATGGAGAAGATATCTGATCCGTCGCAACCTCATATCTGGTACGAAATGTGCCTTGAACACGGTATGTATCTGGATGCTGGCGAATTTACCGACTTCAAATACGAAACATTGCTCGACAAGTTTCGAGATTTGGTGACCGGCAGAAGAAAATAGATCGCTGAGTTCTGTCTCGTGAATAAATGATCGCCGAAGTTCCTTGCACTTGATAAGGCAAGCCGCTTAGTCGATCACCTATCCTATCCCAGATAAGTCTTACTGAAGGGTCAAACAAGATATGCGCGTTGTTTCGTTCAATGTAAACAGTGTTCGAGTTAGATTACATCAACTTGAAGCCCTCATAGCATCCCACCAGCCGGATATTATTGGACTACAGGAAACCAAGGTTACTGACGAAGACTTTCCTATCGATGCGATCAATGCGATGGGTTACGAAGTTAGCTTCATTGGCCAAAAGACGCACTACGGTGTAGCGCTCATGTCACGAAAGGCCCCTACCTCTATAATTAAAGGCTTTCCAACGGATACCGATGAGAGTCAAAAGCGTTTTATAGGCGCCACATTTGATTTGGCTGATGGACGCACCCTGACCTTCTTAAATGGCTATTACCCACAAGGTGAAAAGCGCAGTCATCCCACTAAGTTTCCCGCCAAAGAAAAATTCTACCAAGACTTGAGCGCCTTCTTGGATGAACGATGCTCTGCGAGCGAGCCCATTATGGTGGTTGGTGATATGAATGTTGCACCGATCGACAATGATATTGGTATCGGTGAGCCCAACAAAAAACGTTGGCTTAAAGATGGTAAGACGAGTTTCTTGCCAGAAGAACGACAATGGTTAAGTAAACTAACGGATTGGGGAATGTTCGACTCGTACCGGCATCACCACCCTGAAACAAGCGATCGATTCAGTTGGTTTGATTATAGAAGCCGAGGCTTCGAAGCAGAGCCCAAACGCGGTCTGCGTATCGACCTTATTCTTGCTAGCAATGTCATTCGTGACCAGTGTGTAGATGCGGGCATTGACTACGATATTCGTGGCATGGAAAAACCCTCTGACCACTGTCCTATATGGACAGAATTCGACCTTGAGCTGGCTTAGTCAACGTTTTCGAACTGACAGGACTAAACTGTCAGTCAGACCCATCGCTGGGCTGGCTGCGTCTTTTTGCTCAACGCTTATGTTGTTCAGATAACGAACATTAGTTTTCTGCTTGAACCTCTTCAAAACTCAAACTAAAACTTACCGGTACTGCCAGAGTAATAGATTGCAGTCCCGCTATCTTGCGGAGCGCTTCTATGCCCGCGGCAAGACCAAATGTTGACGCCTGAATAACCACTGGGCGTTGGCTCGTAACTGTGATGCGATCGGCAGTGTGTGCTACCAGCACAGGTACCGTGACACTTGCTTGTTTACCGTGCAACGCAATCGTAATCGGTAAGTCCAATGTTGATGTCGGCTTGGACTTAACAGCGTCAATGTCTATCGAATCCAAATCTGCTGTAACCATAGCAACCGGATACATGCCTGTCTCAAACAACATCGCCTGCATCCGCTCATTGCGAATCGCTATGGCGGTTTCAACACTGCTGAGATCAATGTTTACGGTTGCCTGGTTAGCTTCAATACCACCGCTAATCGAATCAAAGTAATGTGACTCGACTACCTGACCATTCTTGATCGAATTAAAACTCACCGCTGACGCATCATTGTCAAGTTGCCAAGCGGCCTGTGTTGCCATCGGTAGACTGACCATTAAAAACATAGCAATGGCACAAAACTGTTTCATTAGAGTGACTCCAAAAAAGTATGATTAGCCAGGTCTATTTGGCAATGGGATTATGTTAATCGTTAAACTTGCGCACAGTATCATCTAACCCAGAGACTTCTCGCAAGAGAGTATATTTTTTTAATGGCTCGGCGACGACCATATATGCAAACACACCAGTCATATCAGCGACGAGATCAGCTACTTCGAAGAACCGAGCTTGAGTTTGTGATTGAAATAATTCGATCGTTAAACCATAGCTTGCGAGTGATAAAGCAATAACGATTTTGCGCAGCAGAGTTGCAGGTTGATAACTGTATTCGCTAAGAAAAGCCAATACAAAGAACGCGACGAGGTGGTTTGCTTTGTCCCAGCCGAGCGTTATATCAGCACTGGGTTTTGGTGTTAGCGCTAACCAAGTGATGCTGCAGAAAGCGACTGTTAGCATGACACGAAAAAATAGGATGTCATGGCCCTGCTGATGCAGCTTAAACAATATAACTTTCAGCGATGATGAATCAGAGCTGTTCAATTTTATGTGAGTTAACCTCTATTCGCGTTGCGTTTGCTACTTCTCTCGCCTTAACAGAGAAATCTGAGCCATTGGATGCGTAAAGCACCGCTCGGGACGAGTTGATGATCATAGGACCGCCCTGTCCGTGCTCCATCAATGCTTGAACATCAGCACCCTGCGCACCGACACCGGGCATCAAGAACGGCATATCGCCAGTGATTTTTCGAATATCAGAGATCTCATCAGGTCGAGTTGCGCCGACGACTAAGCCGACATTACGATTGGTATTCCAATCTTCTACGGCCAGTTTTGCGACATGTTCATAAACACGCAATCCACTACCGAGCGTTAAGTTTTGAAGATCTGTACCGCCCGGGTTGGAGGTTCTACAAAGTATGAATATGCCCTTGTCTTTGCGCGCCAGGAAAGGCTCCATTGAATCCATGCCCATATAAGGATTAATCGTGACTGCATCGGCTCCGTATCGCTCGAAGGCTTCCTCGACATACATTTCCGCCGTACTGCCAATATCGCCTCGCTTTGAATCGAGTAAGATAGGAATACCCTTATCTCGGATATATTGCATGGTCATTTCCAATGATTTTTCTGCTCCGACCGCGGCGTAATACGCTATTTGCGGTTTGTAACAGCACACAAGATCATGAGTGGCATCGATGATTTCACGGTTAAAACTGAATATCGGATCAGGATCGTTCTTGAGTATCTGAGGAATTTTATTGGGATCCGTGTCGAGACCAATGCAAAGTTGTGAAACATTGACGGATGTTTGATGTTGGATGGAATCAAAAAATATAGACAAGGTAGCGACTTCTCCCGATTATTTGTTGTTTTAGCGTGTGCCAAAATGTTCGATCTGCGGACCATCTATCAAAACATCTGTGAGCTGAATTAACGTTGTTCTGCTGGCTGCCGCTAACCGTCGTGACCGAGTACTAATTAACGCCTTTAATTTGCCAGTAAGGCCGTTGCTCGGCGACTCGTTTTACGTCGAGCTTGATTCTGGTCATGCTTTATTGATTGGGTCACGGCTTGTCATAAAGTTTCAATGGATACAGATATGGACCATTTTTGTCAGCGCATTATAACCATCAGCAATGTGAAATTGATACCAGTTTATTCTTCAAGTTACTGTTTTTATTGAGTTAATCCTCTTTTCCTAAAACTTGGCACGCGCTTCGCATTGTACAGAGCACAAAGAGTAAATTTGGATGAGTGACAGATGGCCACTTCATTGTTGATGAACAAATTAATTAGTTTGGCTGACGCACGTCGTAGAATTAGAAGGCAGGAAACTAACATGGGTGGGCTAGCAAGTGAACAACGACGAAATGACCGTAAAGAGGCTTCAGAGCGGATTTTTGTTCAGGTGATCGCCGCACAGGATGCAGACCTTGTCGGAACGACGATATCTTGCAATGCGCTAGATATCTCAGCTGATGGAATCAGAATACTATGCCCTACCCCAATCCCCGCGGGCACAAAGCTAGATATTTGGGTTGATATGGCCAGCAGTCCAGGTAAATACTTTTTAACGAGCGATGTTCGTTGGAGCCGAACAAACGAGCAAGGTAACCACGAGATTGGCGTAAAACTGCACGATGGCGCTACCACAGATATTCAACAATGGCGCCAATTGCAAGGTTAGTCGCAACCTGTTTTTTTTAGCCGGCCGCTTGGCCCTAACGAGTTAAACGGCTAAGGCTTCTTCACCTTCGGGCCTTCATGGGTGTCTTCTATTACATACCCTGCTGCTAGCACTGCATCCCTCAGTTCATCAGCGCGCTGCCATTGCTTATCCTGCCTAGCGGCTTCTCTATCCAAAGCCATTTGTTGAATCTCCTTTGGTACATCGATCACCTTTGGTTGCCAAGTTGCAATATCTAAACCCAATACTGCATCAAACTTGAGTAAGGTGGCCTTCTTGTCTTGCGGCGCGTGGTCTGACTTCACCAATTCCCAGACAACAGCGAGTGCACGAGGTAGATTCAGATCATCATTGATGCAAGCCATGAAGCGCGCATCAATCTCAGCGATAACCTCGCCTGGTTCACCCCAATCGAAGGCCGCTTGATATAATCGATTTAAAGCAACTTGGTTTGATTCCAAACTGTCCCAACTGAAGGACATTTGTGTTCGATAATGCGCTGTCAGACAGAAGTAACGATAGACTAACGGATCAATATCACGTTCCAACAGGGTTTCCAGCCGCAAAAATTCACCGGTTGATTTCGACATTTTGTTATTGTCGAGTTGGAGGAAGTAGCCGTGCATCCAAAAATTCGCCAACCGTGTGCCTCGACTGGCTTCAGTCTGAGCAATCTCATTGGTGTGGTGAATCGGAATGTGATCTTCACCGCCACAATGAATATCAAAATAGTCACCGAGATACTTCGCTGACATCGCTGAACATTCAATGTGCCAGCCTGGGAAGCCAATACCCCAGGGGCTCTCCCACTCCATCTGACGTTTTTCACCTTCAGGTGAAAATTTCCAGAGAGCAAAATCTGTAACGTGTTTACGTTCGTTATCGACCCGCGCGCCCGCCATTAGCCCTTCAATATCCAGTCTGGCGAGGTGTCCATAGTTTTTAAGTTTGCGAGAGTTAAAATAGATGCCGTCTGACGTTCTGTAAGTGAACCCTTTCCGCTCTAAATCGTCGATAAACTCGATTTGTTCTTTGATGTGGTCTGTTGCTCGGCACCAGGTGTTTGGGCCTAGGATATTGAGTCGCTGCAAATCTGTTTTAAACGCTTGGGTATAGAAATCCGCCATTTCCCAAGCAGACATACCCGTGCGTTTTGAACCCAATTCCATTTTGTCTTCGCCTGAATCAGCGTCAGAAGTCAGGTGTCCAACATCGGTGATGTTCATGACGAAATCGACTTCATAACCATTTTGGCGTAAAACACGCAGCAAAATGTCTTCGAACACATAGGTTCTTAAATTACCGATATGAGCATAGTTGTAGACAGTCGGACCACAGCAATATAAGCCGACTTTACCTGGGATCAGTGGTTCGAAAGCGCGAATCTTGCGTTCGTAGGTATCAAATAGCTGCAGCGTGGACATAGAAAGGACGTGCCAAATTACATGAAAGCGCGAATGTTAAAGCAATTTCCGGTTATCTCAAGCGCTGTAACGTTCTTCCATCACTCGTTCAACGGTATCAACAATGACTTGAGTTTGGCTCTCGATTTCGATGTTCACTTCATCGCCCTTTTGCAAAAGGGCAAAGTTAGTTCGACGTAGGGTTTCAGGAATTAAGTTAATACTGAATTGATTGAGCTGCCGATCGATTGCCGCAACCGTCAAACTGCAGCCGTTGACAGCTAGATAGCCCTTGTTGAAGACATATTTCATCCAATCACCATTGCCTTGGAATGTGAGGCGGCGATTATTATCGGTATCTTCAATGGATAGCACAGCAGCCACATCGACGATATGCCCTGATAAAATGTGTCCACCCACTTCGGCGTCTGATTTCGCTGAGCGTTCGACATTAACTTCCGTACCCTGCTCAAGATATTTAATATTGGTTATATCTAAAGTTTCAGCGATGGCGTCAAACAACACCGCTTGATCACGGATTTCCGTGACAGTAAAGCAACAACCGTTAACTGCGACGCTCGCGCCGAGTTCAAGCCCTCCTCTCATCTCTACAGGAATATTAAGGCCAAAGCTCATCAAACCTGGTTTCTTGTCTACGATGGTAATAGGCAACATCGCCTGCACGATACCTGTGTACATGTCTTTCCCCTTTAGATCCGACCTAAATGTTTATGCATTTTGTTTTACTTTGCTGTTAGTACTAGTCCTAGTAAGGCAACACGATTAAACCGTCTTTGAATCAAGCGTTAAAGTTCAAAATAGACGTCCTGACAGGCCTGCAGATACAATGTCCAAGCAGAATGACTTTGTTCGACCTGTGTCTCATTAGATGCCGCTGACGGCTTGCGCGTGGCGAGTTGCTGAGCTTGATGAAAATGGCGCAGCCCCAAATCTTCCTGACAAACAATGTCCAGACATTGCATATATGTCACATCATGCCGAGCACGCGACAGCAATTTTGCTCGACGTTTTACCTTACGCAATTGCGTCTCGGTAATGTGTTGTGCTGTGACTTGACTGCTCAAGGGGCTAACTCTTTAATATTTCAGGACCATCTGGCGTATGAAGTTTCCGCAGAACGTAATGAAAACGCAGGGCCAAAATTGCGTTTGTACCGATTTATGTCAGCGGGTTGATGTTTGATCTTAGTGTGAATCCTACGGAGCTCTGGGCTTTACCATTGTTAATGGCAGGCGTCTGCATCGGCCTTTATTCATTTGGTTGTAAACTTTGTCGATAGACGACAAAACAACACCGTGGACATTAATGACATGTCTTTTAGTTGTCAATTCAATGCGAGTCATCATAAAACCCGATAATATGGCGGGCATTAACAGATGAATCGCAACGACTTTATACCTACCGCCAATCTTACGCAGCAGAGATAACACAATTGATCGATCTACGCAGTGACACAGTGACCAAGCCCTCGCCTGAAATGCTCGCCGCAATGCAATCCGCGGCGACCGGCGATGATGTTTACGGCGAGGATCCAACAGTAAACGAACTTGAACAGCTGGGCGCTGAGATCACCGGCAAACAAGCAGCGTTATACTGCGTATCGGGCACACAGAGCAATCTTTTGGCTTTGCTAAGCCACTGTGAACGCGGCCAGGAGTTTATTGCCGGACACGATGCCCATGCTTACAAATACGAAGGTGGCGGCGCCGCTGCATTAGGTGGTATCCAGCCTTGTACCCTGCCGTTCAATGCACGGGGCGAGCTCCCGCTAGACGATATTCGTGCGTTGATAAAACCCGACGACCTTCATTTTGCAGTCACACGGTTACTTTGCTTGGAAAATACCCAAGCAGGACAGGTTTTGTCACTCGACTACCTGCGTGCGTTTAGCCAACTCGCCCAGGACTACCAGCTAAGGCGCCATATGGATGGGGCTCGCGGTTTTAACGCAGCAGTCAAGCTGGGTGTACCGATTCAGGATATTTGTGAGCATTTTGATACGGTTTCACTGTGTTTATCAAAAGGTCTGGCCTGCCCCGTTGGATCTTTGTTGGTTGGTGACGACACGACGATCAACAAAGCCAGGCGCTATAGAAAAATGATCGGAGGCGGTATGCGACAAGCCGGTGTCATTGCTGCGGCGGGCATTTATGCATTGAGATATAACGTTAACAGATTACAGCAAGATCATGATAATGCAGAACTTATTGCAAATTCTATAAGCCAATTTGAGCATATTGGCGTTGCCCAGCAACCTCATACAAACATGGTGATGATTTCCAGCCAGACTGATATTAAAAAACTGCAAGCGTTTCTCGCGAATCGTAATATCTGCATATCCGGCCGCCGTTGGGTACTACATCGTGATATATCACAATCCGATGTAAAAACTATTATCGGTGCCTGCGAGGCCTACAATAGTCTGGCTTGAAGCGCATGGGCTGCCAGCAATCGGCATAGGTTCACTTATTTATAGCGTCAATATCCCCGCGATCGTTCCCGTCAAACAGGTTGCCAAGGTACCCGCGATGAGTGATTTAGGCGCAAGTTCGATAATCTCTGTCCTTCGTGTCGGACACATACTCGACAGACCCGCGATCATAATGCCGAGGCTACCGAAATTGGCGAAGCCACACATCGCATAAGTGAGAATAATCTTTGAATGCTGTGCCAAGTCTGATGACGGCACATCGGACAACAGCAAGAACGCGTACAGTTCGTTCAATACGGTCTTCGATCCCATTAAAGACCCCGCTGTTAACGCCTCGCTCCATGGTATCCCCATCAACCAAGCGATCGGCGCAAAGACCCAACCAAACATGCCTTGTAATGTTATTGCTTGACCGCCAATCTCGGGCATCACTCCAAGCATGGCATTCACCAAGGCAACCAGCGCGCTAAAAACAATCAGCATCGCGCCAACATTGACCATCAAACCCACCCCATCGGTGGTCGTCTTTGTAATTGTATCCATTAAACCGTGGTAGCCCATTGGATCATGGACTTCTTCCTTGCCGGCACTTTCACCACCAGGCACCATGATTCTCGCTACCATCACAGCAGCAGGCACGCTGATCACCGAGGCTGTTAAAATGTGACCCAAAGCGTTAACTAAGACATCTTGGAGAATCAATGAATACAAAATCATGACCGCGCCTGCAACCGTTGCCATGCCGCAGGTCATAACGATAAACAATTCACTTCGAGTTAAATGTATCAGGAACGGACGAACCAATAAGGGGGCTTCGACCATACCTAGAAAAATACTGCCAGCTGTGCTCACGCCCACCGCTCCACTCAAACCTAAGCTCTTGCTGAAGAGTTTAGAAAATATACCAATTACAAACGGCAGAACACGAAAATACCAAAGAATGCCCGACAACACGGTGAAGAACATAATCATCGGTAGCACCCTGAACGCAACGATATAAGTTGCACCGGGATCACTGATTTCATAGGGGTAAGCGACGCTATCCGGGGAGCCACCCAGATAGCCAAAGATAAATTGGCTACCCGTATCAGACGCCTTAGCAAGCACGATGACACCTTGATTGAGCGAAGTTAAAATATCCTGTACCAGCGGTATTTTGAACATGATCAGGGCGATCGCGAACTGTAGACCGAGGCCTAGAGCGATAAGCTTCCAATTCGGCATCTGTCTGCTCTCACTTAACACAAAAGCAATACCGATCAGGCCAAACAGACCGACAATGGGATGAAGCAAAGACAGAAAATCAATCATAGTATTTTGTTATTCTCAAAAAAAGGCAGTGCGTTTAACATTTAGACTTTGGTTTTACGGATCGCAAGTAATAAGATTCGCGAGACAATACTTCATCAACGCTATGCGGATTGCAAACTGTCCACCATTTTTGTCCGATTAAGCGATCGAGTTATTTAACAAGGCAACCAACCTATCATGAATTCTGTAATTGTCTGTGGCAGCCTCGCCATTGATACCCTCTGCTCGTACGATGGCTCTTTCGCTGACTACGAAGAACAATTTCCAACCACTGGCCTCAATATATCCCTACAACTCAAGGGTATGCACACCGGTTTCGGCGGCTGTGGCATGAACATCGCCTACGGTTTGCTCAAACTAGGCATAAACCCGCTACCGATCACTGTGGCTGGCCGTAATTACGCAGAGCAATACGAAGCGCATTTAAAGCAACTCGGTATGGACACCCGCTACATTGTGGTTGACCAAGACTATGAACACTCTGCGACTTGCATCATCTATTCGGATCAAGACGGTAATCAGATAACGGCTTTCCATTCCGGCGCGGCACGGAGCAGTAAACGGCTTTCAGCGGATCAGATTGAGGAAATTGCTGAGGTTGAGATCGCTATATTAGCGCCTGAAGATGCCCCTATAATGATCAGACAAGCCAAGGATCTGAATCGACATGGCCTGTCTGTGATTTTTGATCCGGGCCAGGGCCTCTCGGCGTTCAGCAAAGAAGAGATAAGAACCTTACTGTCCCTAAGCCAATACGTTGTTGTGAACTCTCACGAGTGGGAAATATTGCGTACAAATTCCGAACTCAGTGCTGAGGAAATCATCGACACGCACCTTGTTATCGTCACTCGAGGTGAAGACGGTGTTGAAGTATATCAGCGGTCAGAACCGCCAATTTTTGTAGAAGCAGCACCTTGCGAGCAGATCATTGATCCAACCGGTTGTGGTGATGCATTTCGAGCAGGTTATATTTTTGGCATGTTACGCAAGCAAAGCGTCCGAGGTTGTGCAGAGCTCGGCTGCCTGCTCGCCGTCAGAAACCTCGCACAACTCGACTCACAGCTTTATGAGATAACGGCGGCTGAGCTGCTTGAGCTGCAAAGTAAAACCTATAACGACGGCAGCTAATCAGGTCTTTTTGTTAGGGCGAAGGCCGTGCGTCAGCCAACCAAACAAGCTGTTGTCTTTCAACAGCGTCTGATTGTAATCATCTTCGAATTCTTGATAAGGCATGGACATATTGAATAGATATTCTCGTGTCGTGACGTGACTGGGATCTAAATGCCTGACGATCTTAGCTGGGTTGCCAGCAACAACAACATTCGCGGGAACATCACGTGTCACGACTGACCAAGCCCCAACGATACTATTGTCACCGATCGACACGCCCTTACACACCAATGCGCTATCGCCGATCCAAACATTGTTACCTAAACGTATCGGTTTGTGATTTCCAGGCGCGTAAATGCGATGTTGTAAGTCATGCCAATCTGCATCTGATAAATAGGCATTCATCGCTAACATGCAGCTATCGCCGATCTGAATGTCATCCGCAGAAGAGATGCGGACACCCGGATTTATGATGCAATAGTTACCGACGTGGATGCTGCCTAAGCCATCGAAAACGGCTAGCCTTACCGGTTTGTCTTTAAGGGCCATCATATGTACATGACGACCTAAAGTAATTTTTGGTCCCGATATTTCAACACTGCGGGGATTCATCACCTTGAACCCTTCGCCTACTGCATCAAAGTGAGGTTCAACAAAGTATCTGACATAGAGTCCGCTGAGTTGATCCAGCAACTTTTTTAACCATAAGGGTTGGTGATTTGAGCGAGCCAAGAGTGTGACCAAAAAATCTTGAGGTGGATATCATAAAGCGTTTCCGGCGGTTGAACCATGATTGCCATGCAACCAAACCACGCGTTTTACCACATTGGTGAATATCCACAATTCTTGATAGCAAACCGAGGCTTTTTTGTGTAACTATTGCGTCGATTTAAAAACTGGTAGCTGTAGCATGCCTTCAGGCAGGATTATATTTCTCAACGGTACTTCGAGCGCGGGTAAGACTACCCTTGCCTATGAGTTGCAAGAACGACTCGAAATACCTTTCAATCATGTTGCATTGGATCAATTCCGCGATGGCCTACCGGATAAATTTCGCGGTCTCAACGCACCCGTTGGCAGTAATGGCGAAAGAGGTCTCAATGTTGTGCCCGAGACTAACTGCCAACCACATTACACTCGTGTCGCCTTTGGTGTTGACGGTAAAAAGATGTTGCGGGGAATGCGTCGGGCTATGGCAGCCATGGTGCAATCTGGCAACAGCATCATCGTTGATGACATAATTCTAGAAGCCGAGTTTCTAAGTGATTATCTTGAAGTTTTCGCACCCTTTGATGTTTATTTTGTCGGAGTTAGATGTCCTAAAACTGTCATCAATGAAAGAGAACAGGCTCGTCCCGGCCGCTTTCCTGGCACAGCAGTGGGTCATTTCGATGTTTGTCATCAGCACGATTGTTACGATGTAGAGGTAGATACGTCT
The DNA here is from genome assembly GCA_029251375.1 of Pseudomonadales bacterium. Lineage (GTDB taxonomy): Bacteria > Pseudomonadota > Gammaproteobacteria > Pseudomonadales > Azotimanducaceae > JAHRVQ01. The sequence continues at coordinate 14,650 of JAQXDL010000015.1, forward strand.
GTCTCAACCCCTACCCTATGCGCAGAAAAGATTGTTGAGTATATGGCAGCAAACCGTCCTTTGGCATTTAAGGCCCTTCGTCAACAACAAGAATTGTCGCTTCAACAATAATGATGTTATCGACAAACTAGCTAAAGCGTTTAACGTCAATGAATGGCGACAATTTAACGTGATGATTTAACGTGACGGGTCCGCGTTGCACATCGATAAACCCAGCGATGCATCGTTCATGATTGAGTTTGGTTTGATGTTAGGCGATTGAGGCGATACCGCGATAATTGTAGGTAGCGAACTTTGGTCCAGGAATATAACCCTCCGTCAATGTCTCTAACTTAAAACCATTATTATTAATCATGTCATCCGGTTGCCGGTTAAGATTGCAGCCACCACCTATTACGCGCCAGAGCGGATTAATTCGATTCTGCAGCCGCGCAACCTTAGCTTCATTTGACTTACCATGTTCAATAAAAACGAGCTTACCGTTCGGCTTTAAAACGCGCCGAATCTCCTCAAGTGCTTCGAGAGGGTCAGGAATTGTGCAAAGGCTCCAAGTGACTACCGCTGTATCAAATGAATCTTTTTCTATCGGCAAATCGGCACAACCCTGACTTAAAAACTCCACCGCCAAGTTGTGTTCGTCTGCGACCTCTTGTGCGTAGCTTTTTAACTCAACCGACGGATCCACGCCGGTTACATGTACGCCCTTTTGATAAAAGGGCAGGTTCAGACCTGAACCAATGCCAACCTCCAATACTTTACCTGTTGCCATTGGTACCAGTTGCGATCGTAATTTTGACAGCTCAGGCGATTTCATCGCCATGTTCAACAACTTTGGTAAAAAGTATTTCTCGTAGATGCCCATCACGGAAACTCTGGCTAATTTGGTTTATGACGATGCCAAATTTGCAGCGCTGCGTAAATTGTTTTGTACTTAGAGGCATCAATCAAAAGCGTGCCTATTCGAATAGATTCCGCACAAGACTCCTACCTTTAAACGGTTTGATCAGAGATACTCAACGTACTATCGTTCAAACGCAGTTATCAAAGCTGCGCGTTTAAAACCTCTCTAGATGGAATCTTTATGACTAACGAAATGTCATTGGAACACACAGATCAACTTAGAAAGCTCATTGATGCTGCTCAACGTATTGTTGTTTTTACTGGCGCTGGTATCAGCACAGAATCTGGCATACCGGACTTTCGTGGTCCCAATGGTGTTTGGAAAACATCACAACCAATCGACTTCTCAGACTTTGTCGCATCAGAGGAAACGCGCAAAGAATCTTGGCGCCGAAAATTTTCTGGCGCTAATCCCCTGGGCAGAATGGATAACGCTGAACCAAACACGGGCCACATTGCCATCGCAAAGCTTGTTGCCTTAAACAAGGTGACCCATGTCATTACTCAGAACGTTGACGGCCTTCACCAAAAATCCGGCATTGCCGACGACAATATTATTGAACTTCACGGTAACGCAAACTACGCGACCTGCCTAGACTGTGGGGAACACTATGAGCTTGAATCTATTCGGCAGGCGTTTTCGACCAATGAAACGATTCCTTACTGTGATCGTTGCAACGGCATTGTCAAGACAGCAACTATATCCTTTGGACAATCCATGCCTATTGCTCAAATGGAACGGGCTCAAGTCGCGACACTCGACTGTGATTTGTTTATCGCTATCGGATCATCGTTGGTGGTCTACCCCGCCGCTGGCTTTCCAAGAATCGCGAAACAAAATGGTGCCGAACTTGTCATTATCAACAACCAGGCCACAGACTTGGATTCTATCTGCGATCTTGTCTTGCACTATCCAATTGGTGCCACGCTTTCGGCTGCTGTCCTGTAGAGAGTCCAAGATAAGCGCTGAACTGAATCAAGCTAGACAATGATCAATCAATAATTTCGCTAACCATGTCACTTAGCTCATTAATATCAATCGGCTTACGAACAAAATGTTTAATTTTTGACTTCTCTTCCATTTGCGCGTCAATAGGCCCATGGTCGCCTGTACAAAAAACGATCGGCAGACTTTTGTTGTGTGATAAGAGTTCTGACGCGAGAGATAAGCCTGATCGCTGCGGCATGACCTGGTCCATGATGACAAGATCAACTTCACTTATATGGTTTGTGAAATAAGAGAGCGCTTCTGTGCTATCGGTAAACGATGTGACCTTGTATTGTTTGGCGCGCATCAGCTCAGATAGAAACTCGGTAATTGATGGCTCGTCATCGACGATCATGATGTGTTTGCGCTTAATGGGTACAGCGCCTGATTCGTTAACAATGCCACCCTCTTTTTGATTTCTTAGTAATAGGTCAGCTTTTTGAAGGCCAATATAGACCTCACGTTGGTAACGTTGGATAGCGGCGAGTCGTTCACCGGAAATCACCTTGTGCTCTTCAAGCATCATACCGATGAGCTCGGCATAACCCATCGTCGCCGTTAGCGCGTTGTAAAGATCGTGCACCATTTTTTTTTCGGGACGTTTGCTCGCCCTTAGCTGCGTACTAAGCGCAAGTTGTTCGGAAATATCTCGCATAAAGACATAAGTGCTATTACCCGTGTTCTGTTGGCTCATCTGAACCCAATGGGAATTTGATGCATTTATCAACTGAATTTGAATTTCGGTTGATGGATTTGCCATTACTTCGAAAAACTGTTGTTCTGAATCAGGATGGATATGGGAATGCAGCGTGTCGTTGCAGGTAAGGTGAAAATGATTGCGTGCATACTTATTTAGCTGGGTAATGGCACCACCAGTGTCCAGACAAATAACTGACAGCGGCAACGTTTCGATGATTTTGGCAGACCAGATCAAATCCGTTGGCATGATGTCTTTCTTCCCTACTGTGTCGTTGTCTGCCTGTTAACTTCCAGATTTGCGAGCGCATTACCTGAAACCGTCAAAAGTCGTTGAAAAATAAATTTGTAACAACTTTTCCGTAAACTAACGCCGTTCCAACACTATAGCGTCTTAGGTATATGATGCCTAGACCCGTTCTTAACCATCAAGCCCAGTCTTATCTGCTATTTCCAATCGATATTATCGAAGATAGATTCGCGTCTACTTTGGAATCAGTCTTTGCTATTATTCCATGCAAATTCTACGGCGTCGTATCTTTGATATTTAAAAATCTAACATTCCAAATTTTCATTGGGGCGCTCTTAGGCATCTCAGTCGGCCTACTTTTTGGTGATGGCGCGGTGGCTAACCCAGATTCTGATGCCTATCAGATTATTCTGTTATTGAAATCTGCTTTTCTATCGGCGCTCAAAATGCTGATTGCACCAATGATCTTCTTCTCGCTGATCGGAGGCATCATCAGTATTGGTGATGTTATTAAGCTACGGGAAATTGGCAGCATCACCGTGCTGTACTACTTCAGCACAACGCTCATCGCAATTGTCTTGGGTTTAATCGCCATTTTCTTTATCCACCCGTGGACGATGTATCCCGCCATCGTTGAAATTCAAACAGCGATTCCCGAATCAAGAATGATTGATCCTGGCAGCGATTCGATTGTACTGGTGCTGTCTCAAATTTTAAGCCTTGCTTTGACCAACCCTGTTTCCGCTTTGGTTAACCTCAACATTATCGGTATCGTCACCAATGCCATCTTGATCGGACTTGCGATGGTACTCGCGCTGCCAAAGCAGAGCAGCCTGTTTGGTTTTATCGACCAAGTGAACGCGGTCATCATCCAAGTACTTAAATGGGTGCTAAAGTTTTTGCCTATTGGTATTTTCGCCATCATCGTCGACTTCACTATTAAGCTTGGTGTCGGCGAGGGAAATTCAGCTGATTTTCTAACGCAGTTGTTCCAGTTTTCTATACTGGTCATTAGTCTGACGCTGTTCCATGGATTAGTCGTGTTGCCCCTGATTGCTTGGTTCTTTGGCGGCAAGTCTCCGGTCACCTTGTTAAAACAAATATCAAGACCATTAATTGTCGCCTTTAGTACGTCATCAAGTGCAGCAACACTCCCTGTGTCGATGCGTACCTGTGACGAAGAACTCGGCATTGATAACTCAGTATCAAGTTTTGTATTGCCCTTAGGCGCAACCATGAATATGGATGGCACAGCACTGTTCGAAGCTGTTGCTGCGGTCTTCCTTGCTTACTTATATGGTATCGAACTCACAACAATCATGATCTTTTCCGTATTCCTCATGTCGATGGTTTCGTCCATTGGAGCGCCGGGCATGCCATCGGCATCAATGGCCGGCATGCAAATGGTACTGCTGGCGGTGGGCATTCCTCTCGAGGCGATAGCAATATTGTTGGTTATCGAGCGGCCACTCGATACGGTTAGAACAGCGGTGAATGTCGAAGGCGATATTATCGGCGCGCTTATCGTAAACAAGTACCGAGGCACGTCATCATCGTCTAAATATCAATAGGGGCTTTCCAACGTCCCTATTGGTTTTACGTCTCAGGTCAAAGAACTCAAGCTTAAGAGCAAAAGCCTAACAGCTCGGATTTAGAGCTAACGAATTAGAGCTTTTATTAAAGCGTATATCTCAAGCTAAGGACGCTTTCTTACGAAGGGATGCGTGCTGGACAGGCCGCCATCAACCGCCATCGCTTGGCCATTCACGTAACTGGCTTCATCACTTGCTAGAAACAACGCCATATTGGCGATTTCTTCTGGTATACCGTATCGAGCCGTCGGGTTTAACTGGCCGATTTTGTCTTCATTGCCACGTGCTCTGGCACCATCAAACACCGGTTTTGTCATCCCCGTTTCAATCAGACCCGGGCATATTGCATTGATTCGGACACCTGTCCCAAACAGTTGATTACTGACGGTTTGAACGAGACTAATGACACCTGCTTTACTTGCTGAATAGGGACTACCACCTGCATTGGCGCGTAAACCGGCAACCGAAGCTGTACAGACGATACTGCCAGAACCCTGCTCCACCATATATTTACCCGCATACTTAACGGCTAGAAAAGGCCCAATGAGATTGACGCGCAATACGTCCTCCCAAAGCTCAACTGATTGGTCAAAGATCGGCACCGCGCCGCCAGAAATGCCGGCGTTGGCATAGACGATATCCAAACCACCGAAGAGCGATATGCAGGCGTCTACATAGCCTTGCACGCTCGCTTCGTCGGCAACGTTCGCTGTAAAGGCTTCGATTGTGCCTTCAGCGCCCTCAAGAGTTTGCTGTAAACCTTCCTCATTTAGATCGACGGCGAGTACCTTGGCCCCCTGGGATGCAAATAGACGAGCACTGGCTCGACCAATACCACTACCCGCGCCCGTTACAATTGCACACTTGCCCTGCAGCCTACTCATATTGTGTTCCTGTTTCTGTAAGATTGATGTTTTGTAGCGGATCAGCGCCAAGAATAAGCCGAGCAAAATAATGGATGAAATCTCGGTGCTGACCGACGACATTTAGTCTCGTCATAGCGTCTTCGCCCGGCTTACTCACCAAGTACTGGTAGATTTCCGTCAGTGTTTCACCTGCCCCCAAGAGTTTTGCAGACTCTTCATTGAGATAATCATGCAGATCGCTGAGGTCGGATTCATCAATGCCTGATTTTTCCGGTTCCAATACAGCATTTCCCCAAACGGTCGCTAGATACACACGAAACTGGTCTTTGTCGACAAAGTCTTCTGTAATACAACAAGACTCAGTGATTTCTTTCAGTGCAGGGTCAAATCGTCGCCTGAGTTCTTCAATTTCCATAGTGTTATATTCGTTAACGCAATATTAGGAGTATAACCCAATCCTATTGGGTGCTTTTAAAAGACTGAGGAATTAAACTATCGATTATCTGGATAAAGTTTAGCTACTATCAAACCAAGAAAATAAGCCCTAAAAACCAATTTAACAATACGGATACAAACAGATGACTACCGATCTAATTGAAGAAATCCAAGATGGCGTTGCGACGTTAACCATGAATCGTCCTGAGTCTTTAAACGCTTTGTCTGGCGGCATGATGCAAGCAATGCTCGATGCATTGACACGGTATTCAGTCGACCCTGACGTCAGAGTTATCGTTTTAACCGGTGCAGGTCGAGGCTTCTGTGCTGGCGGCGATGTAAAAGGTATGGCGGCGAACAATGCCGCTAAAGAGGGTAAAAATCGCCCCGCTAGTATCGAAACAAAAACAAACGGCTTACGCGCAAGCATGGAAATTTCCAAGTTATTACATGAATGTCCGAAACCAACGATTGCTAAAGTAAGAGGACCTGCCGCTGGTGCTGGTTTGTCACTCGCTCTTGCCTGTGATATTCGCATTGCTTCGACCACCGCAAAACTCACCACCGCTTTTGCAAAAGTTGCCGCGTCTGGCGATTTTGGTGGCAGTTATTTTCTGCCTAAAATCGTCGGTAGTGCTAAAGCAAGAGAGTTGTACTTTACTTCAGCCAAGCTAACAGCAGACGAAGCTTTTACCCTTGGCATGGTTAACCATGTCTATCCAGACGATGAGTTAGATAGTGCCGTTGCGGAAATGGCAGCAAACATCGCTTCTGGTCCGTCCATTGCACATGAATATATGAAGAAGAATTTGAACGCTGCGGAAAGTGGCAGTTTGGATCAAGTTTTCGATATGGAAGCTGCGCATATGGTCAGAACGATGATGACAGAGGACCATAAGGAAGCTGCAATGGCCTTCGTTGAAAAGCGTGCGCCAAACTTTAAGGGTGAGTAGTCACCTATGTCTGAGACTCTTACGTCGCAGACACAACGAAAAATCATCCATATCGATATGGATTGTTTCTATGCTGCAGTTGAAATGCGAGATGATCCGTCTCTGAAAGGTAAACCTCTCGCGGTTGGCGGTGCATCCGATCGTCGAGGGGTTATTTCGACCTGTAACTATGAAGCGAGGCAGTTTGGTGTTCATTCAGCCATGGCAACCGCTTATGCACTGAAACTATGCCCAGGACTTAAAGTCGTGTCAGGGCGAATGAGTCACTATCAAGAAATCTCTCGACAGATACGCGCTATCTTCGAGCGCTACACACATATCATTGAACCCCTCTCCCTTGATGAGGCTTTTCTTGATGTCTCTGATAGCGAATTGTTTCAAGGTAGCGCAACACTTATCGCGGAGGATATTCGACGCGCTATATCGACAGAACTCGACCTAACAGCATCGGCCGGTGTCGCGCCGAACAAGTTTTTGGCGAAAATTTGTAGCGATGAAAACAAACCTGACGGTATTTGTGTTGTTACACCTGACCAGGTCACCGAATTTGCCGCAAACCTACCGGTAAAAAAAATTCCTGGCGTTGGCAAGGTGACTGTTGCTCGCTTAGAAAAACACGGCATTGTTACCTGCTCTGACGTACTGTCTTTAGGTAAAGAAGAATTGATCGTCAAGTTTGGTGGTTTGGGAGAACTGCTACTCAAACGCGCTCAAGGCATCGACAACCGGCCTTTAACAACAAGTTGGGTTAGAAAGTCAGTCAGTGTCGAGCATACCTATGCGACAGACATAGCCGAAATTGACGGCGCTCTCGCCGCCGTCGATAAGCTCTTCGATGAACTTAAGCGACGACTCGAAAAGCATCAAGATCGGGTCATCAAAAATCAACAGGTAAAATTGAAGTTTACCGATTTCAAGTCAACAACAATTGAGCGTTCTACGACATCGTTAGATAAATCACTTTTCCTTGACCTAATACCAATGGCCTGGGACAGAGGAACTGGCAAAGGCATTCGATTGTTAGGTCTGGGCGTTACATTCAAAGATCCTGTCACTGAGTTCGACGAGAACCAGTTGACGCTTTTCTAGCATGACTTGATCCGCCCCGAATTCATACTTCAAGCATATCCTTAGATTAAATCTCACCTGGCATCAATTCTTTTCAAAATTGCTGCCAAGCAAGATTAAGAGCTACATTAGCGCAAGCGATTTATGTATGATGCGCCCCTCTTCCAATAGCCCTTGATAGCCTTAATCATGCGCAAAACCAAAATAATCTGCACCATCGGACCCGTCTCAGATGACTATGCCATGTTGGAAAAACTAGCTGTCGCAGGCATGGATATCGTCAGGCTCAATATGTCGCATGGCGACCACGAGTCCGCAGCTAAAGTCATCAAGTCGATCCAAACTCTAAATCGAAAGAATACCCATCCTGTTGCCGTGCTTCTAGATACTCAAGGTCCGGAAATACGTACCGGTGACCTAGCTAATGAATTGGAGTTAAAAAACGGTTCAGTTATCTCTATCAGCGTTAGGGACAACGTTGATGTTGAAAGATCATCAATCCACATTCATTACGACGATCTAATAGAGACCGTAACTGTCGGCGATCGAATTACCGTCGATAATGGCATTATCAATTTAGAAGTTCTCGAGAAAAAGGAAGACGGCACGATGACCGTCAAGGTAATCGACGGCGGCATCTTAAAGAGTAAGCGCCACGTCAATCTGCCCGGTATTCGCGTTAACTTACCAGCAATCACTAAGAAGGACCGAGCTGACATCCTTTTTGCGATGGAGCATCAAGTCGATTTCATCGCGCTGTCTTTTGTTCGAGAAGCTGCTGATGTCAGAGAGTTGAAAGAATTGATGGGTGACAAGGCTGGCAAGATCAAGATCATCTCAAAAATTGAAGATCAATCTGGTGTTAAGAATTTGGAAGAAATTCTCGAAGAATCGGATGGCATCATGGTTGCACGTGGCGATCTTGGCGTTGAAATCAATGTTGCAGAAATGCCGAATGTACAACGTAAGATTGTGAAACTTTGTGCAGAGAAAGGTAAGCGCGTGATCGTCGCAACACACCTGCTTGAATCCATGATTGAAAACCCAATCCCGACCCGGGCGGAAGTAACTGACGTGGCCAATGCTGTTTATGAAGAAGTTGATGCGGTTATGCTCTCTGGCGAAACGACCATTGGTAAGTACCCTATACGTTGTGTCGAATACCTTGCGGAAATATCTGAAAAAACGGAGGGATTTGAAGGTTTGGGTTTTACTGCCAATCTCGAATGTAATTCTGACAAACAAAGCCTAGCGGTAACGGCGGTAGATCTAGCAGAATCCCTTGGCGCGAAAGGGATTGTTGTTATCACTCGGCGCGGTTATATGGCTGATTTTGTGACCAACGCACACCCACAAAATACCCGTATCTATGCGTTTACCAACGACAGCCAGACAAGACGCCGACTGGTTCTGAACCGGAACGTTACTGCATTTCGAACCGCCTTCAGTAATGATCCCGAAAAAACATTGCAGACGGCTTTTGAATTGTTGTTAACAAAAGCAGATCATGTAAAAGGTGACAAAATTGTCGTCATATCCGATGTCCTTGCTGGCTCGGGCATTGAAGCTATTCAAATTCGCCATCTGTAATTCTTCAAGCCCCATCGCGCGGCATTTTCGCTAGTCTCTTATTAGCACCGAGCTGCTGAAATAGTAATCCGCTCACTATAACCGTCAGCCCAATGTAGGTTGCCTTGACGATGACCTCGCCAAGTATAAAGTGAATGAAGACGAGAGACAGAAAAGGCGCGATGAAAATGAGGTTCGATACTCTGCTGCTATTCTCGGCTAGACGCAACGCCTTAGACCATAATAAAAAAGCCAGACCCATCTCAAAAATGCCTACCCATAGGCTTCCTGCAAGACCAACCCAACCCGGCTCGAAGCTGGAGAAAACGCCACATAAAACCGCTGTGATGGGCAGCGCCACTAAAAAGTTTAGGCACATGGCGTAGCGCTGATCCCTACTATCTCGAATATTCATTATCCAGTAGCCAGCCCAAATCACAGTTGAGATTATAGCGAGAATTAAACCGACACTGCTGACGTGAGCTAAACCCTCATAATTTCCTGCTGTGACAATAATCACGACGCCGCCGTAGCAGATAAGTGCGGCGATATAGTCTGTAAGCAAAGGCTTTTGTTTCAAAATGAGCGCTGAAAAAAGTGTTAGTACGATAGCCCACGTATAGTTCACCGGCTGCGCGATCTGCGCTGGAAGACGATCATAGGCGCCAAACAGAACAAGGTAGTAGATGCAGGGGTTTAGTACCGCCATGCAAACCGAAGTGCGCCAATGTGCGAGGAGTGTAGCCAACAACTGCCCCACTTCGTTTCGCCAAATGATAGGGGTCAACAATACAACCACGGAGGTCAGCGTCGCAAAAAACAGCAGCTGATAAATATCTATGTGGACGAGGGAAAATTTAAACGCAGTGGCGACTGTGGACCAACAAAGGACCGTCAACAATCCATAGACATAAGCACGGTTAGTATTATTCATTAACAGCGCACAGCAAGACATTGCCGATCACTCAACAGCTGGTCGGCTTGGGTAAGTACTGATGGATGAAGCACAATTGTTAACCGAGCTAGAACCACTAATGAGATGACGCGACGCATAGGCATGCTAATTACAACTAACGGATTCCCCAACGACCTGACAGGACTGAACCGATCCGCCCTGTTGGATCGTTGCCGAGTTGCCCTGTATACCCCAGGCACTGCCTTGAGTGCCATACAGATGATCACCGATTTTGTAATGGCGTTCAGTGGGCTTTTCAAACTTATCCTGCGGCACTTTGGCTGCAGGCACGGTGATTACGACATTATTCGGTCGAGTTCGAGCTTGCTCTAATACCTGGCCCAGATCATTTGAAACGGGTGTTTCAGCGATCACGATCGCCGCAGACGTGATCAGATAGATCACAACAGATGTGATTTTAAACAAAATATTGATTGTACTTCTCACGGGTTTGTTCCTCTGACTTGCCATTTAACTCGCGTAATCGTTGAGCTTAACTGCTGATCTACAGGATATCGAGTTAGACGATGACAGCGGTGTTGCCAGTATTACAAAATGATGAAGAAAAATTACTAACAACGCCCAGCGTTCGACAAGCATCACGGCAGAAACATCATAGTATGTCATTCAAAAACCGGCGATTTCGGAACGGGTATTATGCTTTTGATTATGCAATATAAAATATGACACAGGGAGAATAAGGGTGGTTGGCGTCGGCAGGTATGCGTTTTGGAGGCTGGGATCGGATTCGAACCGACATGGTACAGATTTGCAATCTGCTGCATAGCCTTTCTGCCACCCAGCCTTCTCTTCAAAACGCTCTCTTGCGCTCAGTTGTCAGCAACGACTCTCGGTAATCGACGACATACTTTACGTATTATCAGATGCTAATTGCCCTGATCAAGAAAGACCGCAGTCTAACGAATAATGGCCGCAAAGCCAATAATATGAGGGGTTGATTCGACAAAGTAACGGCAAAAAGCAAGATACCATCGCCCCACTTCGCACGACCGAACGACCAAGCCGGTGTTTTAGCGCCATACTTATGACAAGACGGGCACGACAAAGTAGCAAGTCAGTGCAGCAAGTGCGACAAGCGAGAGGATATCGAGCAGAGGATTTCGTGATTCCATGGTTGAATCGTAAGAGTTCGATGCCGGACTTGGAAATATTAATTGAGGCTATACTTATAACGATAGGCTTTATAAAACTTTGATAGATTGTGGTCGAACCAGAAATTTGACTGCCTTAGATCTTGCATGTCACCGGCCGGACCAGATGGCAATGAATGAGATCTTCGGTGAAGGCGCGACAGTGCCAGAATCCCCTTCTTCGGTTGCCACAAAAAAGCACGCCTTCAGTCGGGCTGGATTAACCCAAGCGAGCGGCGCACGGTGCTATGCTTTGGCCCTGATATAGAAATTTGGACGTGACTTGAATTCGAATGATTATCGGTAACCACCACATTTGAGCTTTCTTCGAAGAACGTGTTTTATGGACCCTATCTTCTGATACCGCATTACTCGCTGGGTTTATAACTCGCTGGTAACTCTAACCAGAGCACCACTTCTTCCAATGAATCTACCATACTAATATCTAATTCTCTCCAAGCGCCCATCTCTTTCACTCTTTTAAACCGACGCTCAGCCTCGCCTACCTGCGTACGCGGCTTTAAAAGCACCATCCTAAAGTTCTTGGCAAATCCTAAACCTTCAAGCCTTTTGGCACTAGTATAGTGAAATGCGCTGTCGGTATCCTCTAAAGATAGGCCAGTAGTTTCCGAGAGGTCTACAAACACTTTTCCGTAGTCGGCTAGTGGCCGGTCTGCCGAATAGCTCGCCCAATTAAGAAACAACTCCGTCAAAGCTGACACTAATTCTGCGCCAACATATTTGTCGTAATGGCGGATCCGTATAAGTCTTAACTCGCTATCGACTTCTATTTTATACATATTTATGCTTTAACTTTTTGAGAGATTAGGTGGCTCTCAGCCCAGATTCAAGGCTAGTACTTATGCAAAGTCGACTGCAAAAAAGCACTAAACTAATATTTTAATGTGCCAAATCAGCTCACACGCTGTTTATATTCAGGGTGTTGATTAGCTACAGATGCATCCAAAGTAGCATATCATAGTTCGCTATCTTTATTTGCTGAGTTAGGCCTAAGCCACTCTTCATCGTTCGGTAATTCATTTATTTCCATCGCTTGGAGAGCCGATGACAACGAGCCGCTTACTATGTAATTGAAATCGGGATCATGATGCTTATGCACTCTTGTGACCCGCTCAAGGTGAATGGCTAAAATGTCAGGTCGAATTGGGCGGACAAAGTAAAGGACGATTTTTGACATCAAAACGGACATCTTTTCGACGCTAAAATGCTCAATTAACTTGCTGCGAAAGATTGATGTCCTGGCCATATCGGTATCATTCAACGTCATCTCCCTGACTCGAGAATAATCCTGAATAACCACCTTAATCC
>JAQXDL010000031.1 GCA_029251375.1 Pseudomonadales bacterium
GGCATCTCAGAAGAACAGCTATAGGCATTTACCCCCAAATGTGATTCCCTAGACAATTGATGAAATGGAAAAAACACGATTTATATGACTGTCGCACCCAACAATATTGAAGTATCAAATCAGGGCTTAAAGATCGCCATCACAGCTTGGGCTGATTCAAATGGCTGGCAAGCCGAACCGCTGTGTCGACAAGCAGAGGAAGCAGAAGCCATTGGTTTTCATTCAATATGGCTACCGGAAAATCATTTCGGCGATATACGTTCTATTCCGTCGCCCCTAACGTTACTAGCGGCCATCGCGGCTCGCACCAAAACGATCAAATTGGGCTCCACTTCTTACCTTTTACCAATTAGAAATGCCCTGCAAGCTGCAGCTGAAGTCGCTGTGCTAGATCAACTTTCGAGCGGGCGAGTCATTTTAGGTGTAGGTCGCGGCGTTCAAGACGCTATGTTCAAAGCATTCGAGCTTCCCACAAAGGATAAACGCAAGCGGTTCAAAGCCAATCTCGATACGATGATCAATGCATGGCAAGGCAACCCGATTATCGCTGACGATGAGGAACCTATTTACCTTGCGCCCTTACCTATCCAAAAACCCTACCCTCCCATCTGGGTAGCAGCTTTTGGTCCACTCGCCTTGAAACAGGCTGGTAATCTCGGCATGCCGTATCTCGCGTCACCGGTCGAAACACTTGAGACGTTGGTTGCCAATTATCAACATTACCAACAGGTCGCCTGCGAGGCGGGACACAATCATATTGATACTATTCCCATTATGCGAACCGCATTCGTCACCGCCAACCAAAGTTTAGCGGACGAGGTTAAAGGAGCGTTAGCGGGTGGCCCTGGGCATAACATGAGGGATGCTAGTGCTAGCATTGACGACTGGACAATTATTGGCGATCAATACTATGTCAAAGATAAGATTCAGGAGTATGTCGACAAATTAGCAATGACGCATTTGATCGTGCGCGGTCGCCTACCGCAAGTTTCGGACAAAGATCAACTGGCCAGCCACGAAGCACTAATTCGCTTCGCACGTTAACGATAATAAATAGTTCTAATCGACAATTTTAATAAGCTGACCCGGTTCGGGCTGACCATTCGGGTACAAACCGTTCATAACCCGCAACTTATCCACTGCATAGTTAGTAATGGGTGATTGCTCGGCAAGTGACTCCATCGTTGTGCCCTCTTCCGCTCGCACGACCTGAATTTTCGGCACCTTCGCAACCTTACGATCGTCCGTATCCATCACATCAAAACTAAAGATGGTGGCAATAAAATCTCGGTCTGAAGCGATTTTCTTTAAGTCGAACTGACCCGAACCTGCCAGGATGTATACGAGTCGTTTACGTGTATCCGTCAACATAGCAAGTCTTGTAGGTCTGGGACCGTAGGGTGAGTCCGCTCGGTCGGCGATACCTAAAAATCCTGGCATCTTTGAAATTGTGACTTCCCGTCCCTCTCTGATGTCATAGCCAAGTTTTTTTTCAAGATAGTCTCTTGGCGTGACATTCTTTGCCATTCTGGAGGTCTGAAGTACGAATGCTGCATCGGCTGTTACCGATAAAGCCTGAATGCCTCTGTCAGTAGGTTCAATCCGCCACCCTTGTGGAAATGTTAGTTTAATGCCCAGTTTTGGGTGATAGAAGGTACTCTTGCGTACCACGCCAACCTGTCGAGCACTACCGTAAGCCATGCCGTTGAGTTGTTGTAGAAACTCATCAGCCTGAATGAACTCATCATAATCAACCACCAACTTAGATGACTCGCGAACCGCTTCTTTATAGCGCGTATCGTGATCAGGGTGGGTTGACAGAAAGCCATGATAGACCCTCGGTTCTCGCTTTTCGATTTTAGCCTGAGCCATTTCAATACGGTCCTTCGACTTTAGAATTTCGATTGTCTTGAGCATAGCCTCTGGCGAGTAACCCGCTTGCGCCATATATCGTGCACCAACCTGATCAGCCTCTAATTCAAACTCTCGACTGAAACCCAAAAGCAAAACGCCGCCAAACATATCGCCGATTTGATAGATGCCCGGTGTACCTGTCGCAATTGCTGCCACTTGGCTGGCAACATCTAACATTTTGCCTCTGGATTGGGATCGGAATGTATGGCGCTCAGTTATATGCGCAACCTCGTGCCCAAGCACTGCAGCGAGTTCGGATTCTGAATTCATATGCATGAGCATCCCCCTTGTGACGTAAACATATCCACCGGGTACCGCAAAAGCATTGATCATGTCATCGTTCAGAATCGTAAAATGATATTCAAGCTCCGGCCGGGAACTTTGTTCGGCAACCCGCTTGCCGACCATTTCGATATAATTCTGTAGTTCTTTGTCCCGATAAACACCGAACTGAGCAATGATTTTTTTATGCTGCTCGGCACCAAGCTTTAGCTCTTCTTCGAGGCTAACCGCGAATACAGACATAGAACCAAACAAAGACAGCAGGAGGAGCAAACCTAAAATGCTGCGCTTGAGGTCTTTTAAGATTGACATTTTTCCAAATAAGTTAGCTGACATTAGATCCTTTTTACTGCTCAAAAAAATTGTATTGCCGACACCGCATCAGACATTGACACGTTCAACTACAACAATACATACGCTTTTTATCTAAACTCGTCTCTCTGGGCTTACAGCTGCAAAAACCTCTTAGTGCAGCCATCTTAACGCCCTATATATATCTATATATATATGGCTACGGCGATGATGCTAAACACTGATCTATAGATTAAACGGACTAATTACCATATAGACCTCGTTTAACCTATTAAAGTTCGCTAAAACTTGACTGAATTGTGCGCCCGCTGTCTCGCTCTCGATCACTCGATTTTTGGGCAGCGGTTTACACAGACGATTTACACGGGCAATGCTCTGGTCAATAATACCTACCCACCAAGTTGGATCACGCTTGATGTCAAACCCCACTGCGCTAATTGCAGGATTATCTACCATATTATTTGCGTGCTCTGCGCTGCTTGTCAGTGCACAACCGTCAGAGCCGGACTCCTTTAAAGAAATTGGCAATGCGCAATCTTCCGATTACCCTTTAGAACTGACTAACGATCAAGATATCGGCAACGATCTCGACGCGGTGGCGCGTTTGCATGAGATTAACGGTAATTATACCCTCGCCATCGATAACTATTTAAATTTTGTACTCGAGGTACAAGAGCAGCAAGGTAGCTATTCGGCAGCACTTATAGAATCAATGATTGGCCTAACCCGAAGTTATCAAGCACTCGGCGATTACGCTAAAGCGAGCGAATATGGTGCGAGAGCTCAACACTTAACCCATCGAAACGAAGGCGTCTATTCACAGCGACAATTAGAAATCATCGACCTGATGACAGATGCCTTTCTTGCCCAAGGCGACCCCGAGCAAGCTGATAAAACTCAAAAATTTTCACTTTTCATTGCACAACATCACGTTGCTGAAGATAGCCTCGAGGCTATTGCTGCTCTCAACAAGTTAGGGCAATGGTACGTAGATTCAGGCCAATTTACCCGAGCTGACACACTCTTGAATACACAAGCCGAAATCGTCACCAACGCCGCAGGACCCCTCGATCCTCATCATTTACCTATCATTATCGAACGCGCCAAACTAAAACGCCTACGCCGAATCTGCTGTAGCCACATCGTTATGCAGAAAGCGCTGCCGATACTCCAAAACAATCCAAGCGTACCCAACGACCTCCGCATTGAGACCTATCTCGCTCTTGGCGATAGCTATACAGATCAGGGCAAAACAATTACCGCTGCTGACTATTACCGTCAAGCGTGGCAACTCATGGATGTATCAGAGCAAACTACCCTGGCCGAGCCGACAAGCATCGCCATGAGTCGAGCATTGATCACTCAGAGAGGAAAAGACCCAAGACTTTTTGCGCCGGAGAGGGATCATTTTGGCAATACACAATTTTCACCAATTTCCTCTCAGGAACAAATCATACTTGAGACATTACCTCCCCAAAGCTTCGCTTTACCCCTAGCCGAGAAGCTATACACCATGGCACTTAGAGACAAGGGACAGTATTCACCCTATGAGAACAGAGAGAAGGTGTATCGAGTCGTCGGTCACCCCTATCGATTTGTGCACCGACAAATTATCAACATCTTGCCCTCCGGTTATCATAGTGACAGTGAACTTAGCCAACTCGTTGTCGACTTAAACTTCACGGTTGGTAGCCGAGGTGATCTTTATGATATTCAAATATTGACACCACAAGTGCCGTCTAAGCTGCGAAGGTTGTTACGGGAATCCCTGAGGCGATCTGTGTATCGGCCAGGCATAAAAAACGGTGAACCTGTTGAAACAAAAAACGTACAACTTAAGCAAACGTTTAAAACATAAGGACAGAACATCTGGAGGAAAAATTCAGCTATATTGAATTATCCTGCCGCGCAAACATTCGCTAGTTAGCTAGATTGAGAAATGGGTAACTAGATAGATAGGGCTACTTAACAAAGAAATGACAAAACGCGAACCCTGATAACTTAGCTTCGAAGGCTGAGAATCAAAGACTAAGCTTCAAACTATGATAAGAAAGCTATTTCAAGGACTGATTATTCTCGCAACCACGAGCCCCGTGCTTGCCGCCAATGCGATCTATAACGACATTGTATTTCAGGATCCTGCCCTAGCGACACTGCAGCGAACGTTAATCAGACAGTTAAAAGATGAAGACCTCATTAGCGCCAGCGAGACCGCTAACAAAATAGTTGAGCAGGTCTCCAATAACTTAGATGTTAATAGTCTTAACTACGCAAAAGTGTTAACGAACTCAGCATTAGTTGACTGGAAACTCGAACAACCCGAGCTTGCACTTGCCTCCTTGAAACTCGCAATTGCCCACACAGAAAGTATTAGTCCGTTTCATCATGCGCTGTTTGAAATGCTAGTTGCCGAAGCCGCAATCGAGCACAAAACCGGCAACTTAGAGCACGCCGCTGATACCTATAGGCGGGCACAGCACATTTCGCATCGGATCGATGGCGTCTACACTCAACTGCAAATACCCGTCATCGACTCACTAACGGAAATTCACATCAGATTGAACAGCCCGTATAAAGCCGACCAAGAACAGAGGCTGAAATTAAAAGTCGTCGAACAGACTTTTGGCGCAGATGACGAGGGAATTATCCCGACCCTCTCCAAGCTAGGTTCCTACTTCGCTGTTCGCGGTCACTCTTTTAGCAGCCGCGCCGATTCTCAGACACGGCTGTATCGCGACGGTCTGTTTCGCGACGCCATCGATATGTTTGATCGATCGATAGCAATCCTCGAAAATAAGTACGGTGCAGCTGACTTGCGTTTAGTCGAGCCTCTCATCGAGCTGTCAAAAGTGCGCTTTCTACAAGGTTCATCCAGAACACAAGCTGAATTGACCATGGAAAGAGCCTATGCCATCGTTAGCAATCACCCCAGTTCAGATGCCGCAGACATCGCAAAAGCGCTGGTCAAACTCGGCGATACCTACACCCTTACCTCTGACACAAGAAATGTGTCAACCTACGAGGCTGTCTGGGCACTACTTGACAACCAACCGGAAAACGAACAGCTTCGATATCAGTTATTTAGTGTCCCAAAGCGCCTCTACCCTGACAAAACACGACAGCCGGTCCTCTCGACGCAGCCTGTGACAGTGCCGGATGACGAAGAGTTATTCGTAGAACTTGAGTATGTAGTCAACCCAACTGGCCGCGTAGGAACAACCAAAATTGTTGACAGTAACGTGCCGAATGAACAGAGGAAGCTCTATCGCAGTTACATCGGCACACTCAAATATCGGCCAAGGATGGCAGACGGACACCCTGTTCAAACCCAAGGTTTAGCCATCAGACAGACCTATCAGGTGTTACAATCTGTACCCAAAAACTCGACGCCTATTCCCTCAGGGGATTATTAACCGTCGGACTGAAGAAATTCTTTGAGTTGCAATGCGAGCCCTTTACAGGCTGCATTTCCGGGTCTAGCCATGATAGGAATCGGCAGCACTAAACCGGCAATATATGAGGTCCCGGATGCATCGGCGCTAATTTCCCCCGCCGTTGTTAAATTTTGTAAGTCCCAGATTGCTGCTTCATAGGAAGCATCTTCTTCCCAGTAGGTGACACCAAAGCAGCCACCGCCAACCGTACTCACTGTACAACTAAAACTACCGCCGCGATCCGTGGTAATCGTGTCGCCATCAATCCATGCGATAAATCGAACGTTGTTTTCGTCTATTCTTTGCTGGACCCCAGGTTGAGCAAATAAGCGGGCCAGATCATCACTGCTGTCGGGCGCGGTTCGAGGTTCAAACCAAGGATAGAGCTGATCTTTAAACTCAGCTTCGCTCATTAAGCGAATGGGTCTTTTCCCACCACGAAGCTCATCTGACAGACAATCGGTAAAACTTTCCTCTGTTTCTCGCTCGTTGTAGCTTGCGCGACTAAGAATCACCAATGATTCTTCCGTCGTCATGCCCGTCGTTGCGGTTCTTGATTGCTCAACTCTGGCACTTGCACACCCTCCCAACAGCAGCACGATCGTCGTCACAAGGACGAACCGCGGTTGGGCTTTGAATGCTCTGACGACGCTTAACATTTTACTTTTATCTCTAACTTATCTTCAAAAAGATAACCTAAATTGTGGTGAAGTTATATGGCTTAAATGATTAGTCTAAATTTCTTTGGCTTAGCCACTCTATGATCGCCGGCTGATGCCGCAGCTCCACCGCAATTTGTTGCCCACCGTCTCGAATAGCCAGCATCGTTGCATCACCGACAGCATCGCCGGCCGTAAAGGAATTACCTTCACTCTTACCGTAGCCAACCACTTCGTATTTGGCAACACGCTCGTTTTGCTTATTCAATATCAGGACCTGATAACGTATTGAAACGGAGTAAAATGGCAAAACACCAATATTCGGCGTCAAAAAGCCATATTCATCGATTGTCGGTATGATCAACCCATCGAATTGCACTTGCTGCTCGGGCGTCATTTCAGGGCTGTCGACCTCCGTCACGGAGCTAAACATGGCATTGGAAAGGTTTCGGAAAAACTCCAAGTTTTTCTCTCCTAAGTTTATATTCCAAGTGCCTTCCGTATCTAATTCTTCGGTGTGAACAAAGTTCTTAAATTTTTCATCATAAAAAATAGCGACATTGGCTGGAATCTTGGCAACTAAGGGTGTTGGCACCGAGCCCTCGACCTGTACATTGGTGGTACATGAAACTAGTAGACCCAGTGTTAACAAACCTACTAGCCCT
This sequence comes from Pseudomonadales bacterium, assembly GCA_029251375.1. Classification (GTDB taxonomy): domain Bacteria; phylum Pseudomonadota; class Gammaproteobacteria; order Pseudomonadales; family Azotimanducaceae; genus JAHRVQ01. Next base: position 7,267 of record JAQXDL010000031.1, read on the forward strand.
TTGATGACGGTAATTCTACTTCTCAATGAGCTATCTCCTGTGTTTATTGCTAACGGCATTTTATCCATCTCTAGCCACTATTTTTTTAATCATCCGGTCAAACAATGATTAAAAGCCACTCCAAGCGGAAGATTTCACCACTACTGCCGCTCCAATACAGTAGCAAACAATAAGAAAAATACCATGATGATTCAGGTAAACTTCAGCTTCCGTCGCGAATACTGCCAAGACGCTGGTTTATGACGCACTGGCATCATAAGGGGTCGAGAAAATGCACGATGCTTCTCAAAAAAATGGTCAAACTCATCGACTTGGATGGTCACGCACGTATAAGTAGGTAGACCAAGTCTGCCACTAAAGACTTACGCAATAAGTTGCCCTTTAGTCTTCTATGATCGGCAGAAATAAACTTCAGCAAATGATAGTCTCGAACCATGTGTGAAAGTTGGTTTGTACTGCGGGCAAAAAATCGTCTGATTGACTGTAGTCAATACATAGCGAAAAAAGGAGAATTACACGAAATGAGATTAACCCCGGTCATGCTAGTTTTAGGTTGTCTCTTGCTTGTGCAAGGCTGCAAGTCGCCGTCGTCGCAAACACCCCCTCCACAACCGCCACCGCCTTCGTCGCCTTCAAGCAGTCCACCAAGCAGTCCAAGCTCGCCATCGAGTCCTCCGCCCTCCTCGCCGAGCAGTCAATCGAAGTCTTCTCCACCGAAGCCAAGCCAATCTCAGCAGAAGCAGAGCTCTTCTAAACAAAGCTCTTCTGAACAAAGTTCTTCAAAACAGAGCTCTTCAAAGCAGAGCTCTTCTAGCGAGAACGCTTCGCAATCACAACAAAGCTCCAGCGAATCTTCTAGCGAGCAGTCTTCACAACCCTCACAACCTTCACAACCTTCACAACAACAGCAAGGTGAGTCATCGCAAGAAAGACAACAGCGCACACAAGCAGGTACTGATCTTCAAGCGGCGGGTGAGCAAGTGGCAAATGCCGCCGATCTATTAGGCGACGCTGAGTCACAAGCCAATAATGAAGGAGGTACACAACCTCAATCTGACGCTAATGAATCTGGCAGTGAACCCGAAGACCCTCTCATTCCAAAAATGGAACCAACCGACAGTCAAAGCGATGAACTGGTCTTTGAGGAATCTAGCGCGAATGACCAACAAACCGACAGTGACTCGATGCAAGATGGTGCTCCGGGTCAGCAAAATGACACCAGCGACCAGGGCGACGCCGGCACAGAGGGCGTGTCCGAAGCGGATTCAGGATCGATAGCAAACGCATCCAACGACCCGGCTGGTTCAGGCGCTGAGTCGTCCAGTGATTCCATGAATGAGAACAACAGCGAAGAAAACGCTGGTGGCGGCCTATCAGACGAAATTGCCGCAGCTCAAGAAGCGCTCGAACAAGCAGGCATGGCGCTACAGACAGCCGGTGCAGCGGTCTCTGGCGCTGAAACTGATTCAGAACTACAGCTGGCTGAAGACCTCCTTGCGGATGCTAGGGTAGGCATACTCGTTGCAGAACAACAGTTGTCCGACCTTGATGGCCAGCGTGGCGGTAGCGGCGCAATGGGTGATGGCGACGACAGTACAGAGCGTGCCGGTGAAGCCCTTAGCGAAGCTAACATGCAATTAGTTATTGCGACACAAGCAGTTCTCAACGCGCGAACGGGCATGCCAGATTATGAAGGTTCCGAACTACCCGGTGGCACACAAGTTGTCGTGGTGGGTGAAGTCGGTACATTAGACGATGAGTTGGATGAATCACTCATGGTATTTGATGATCAAATTGAAACTGCTCGGACTGTCATGATCAATTCCTCTGCACCGCCCATCTCAGAGTCAACCAAAAACAGACTGCCTGGTGATGCGGGTCAGGGTCTCGTATTAGTGACGGGAGATGGCCAGGAAAGTGAACGCCCGCCCACTGAAGGCAGCGATCAACCTTCTATTGTTACAAGTACTGTACCGGGTAATAAAGACGAGCAAACTGTCGCCAGTGCAACGCCAGACGATATACCGAGTGCACAGGGTGATGATATTGTTGCCCAACAGCTCAGGGAGGCGGCTATGGATGAAACCGATCCAGAGCTAAAGGCAAAGCTTTGGGAAGAATACAAAAGATATAAGCAGGGATTATAAATCACTATGACTAAATCGCTTTTTACCAACAGCGCATTTAGCCGAAGCGTCGATCGGGCTCGGCTTGCTCTCAGTTGCCTGACCGATAAGCGCCAGGCCGATCAACACTCCTTTGCTGGCGTTGTCTTGTTAAGCGGTTTACTACTCGCACTTGCCGGCTGCGGCAGCACTGAGGTTATTAAAGCGAACTCTACACCGGCTATACAGGCTCAAGTCGAACTGCCTGAGCATCTTTACATGGATATCGGTATTCTGCCGTTGGACCCCAATATCCCCGCTACCGAAAAAGAGCGAACCAAACAGTTTGTGGTACCTGACGTGCGCAGAGCTGAATCACAATTTATCGCCTATCATCTCAAAGACACCCTAGAGCAAACAGGTAACTGGGGCGCCGTTAGGGTGACACCCAATGTATCAGAAGCGGTTGATCTCGTTGTCTCCGGCATGATCCTTGTCTCTAATGGCGAAACGCTCAAACTCAGGCTGAGGGCAACTGACTCCACCGGCAAGGTATGGGTCAGCAAAGAGTATAGAGACCTCGCCAGCAAGTACTCCTACAAAGGCATAAATGAAGACCCGTTTCAGGATCTGTACAATGACTTTGCCAACGATTTACTGCGCTTTCGCGAGTCCCTCGCAGAAAAACGAATTGCCACGATACGACAAACCTCATCCCTTATTTTTGCCAAGGGTCTCGCACCCGATGCATTTGGCCAGTACCTGAAAGTCTCTCGCAATGGTCAAACAACCATTAAACAACTCCCCGCCGATCAAGATCGTATGCTAAGCCGCGTCACCAAAATTAAAGAAAGAGAGTACTTATTTGTTGATACCCTTGATGAGTACTACGGCCAGTTTTATCGAGATATGAAAGAAAGTTACGATGAATGGCGGTTTGCGACCTACGAAGAGGCACTGAATCTAAAAGAAATGCAGCGCCAAAGCACTGCTCGACTAATCACGGGCGGTCTACTCATCGCGGGCGGCATTTATGCGGGATCAGAAAGCGGCACATATGCCGGCGATGTTGCAGCGGCCGGCGCGGTTATTGGTGGTATAGCAGCGGTCAAGTCAGGCCTAGATAAACGACGGGAAGCAGAAATACACGCAGAGTCGCTGCGGGAACTGAGCCAATCCCTCGGATCAGAAATAACGCCTTATGTCCTTGATGTCGAGGGTCGCACCATTGAACTCACCGGCACCGCCGATGCGCAGTACCAACAGTGGCGAGGAATATTGCAACAGATCTATGCTACCGAAACAGGGAACGCATCTGAAAACAAGGTACAATAACCCCTGAAAATTGTCTCCTTCTTGTTATCTTATTTATGATTCTCTCCCTATGAGTAATATTTTTGTTGAGAACCAGGTTATTGCTGGCCAGTTCCGTTTGGTTGAGAAGCTGTCAGAGGCACCTTTGAAGTCTACCTGGCGAGCAGAAAACCAAGCATCCGAAGAATTCGTCGTAGCAGAAATCTTTGGTCCAACGCTGTCATACGATCAGCGCGATGCCCTGCTTTTAAGAAACCATCAGCTAGCCAATCTGCTTCATGAAAATATCGTCAGACTTTATCCTCAATCGGATCATGTAGACCAACAGCACACCGTCTTGATATCGAAATTTCAACCTGCAGCTGAAAACTATCCGACCATCGCGCCCTTCCAAGGTGCCTGGCCCTATATCCGCCAGATTGCCAGAGCCGCGCAGTATGCAAACGAATTGGGTTACGCGCATGGGTTCATTGGACCCGATAATATTCTGATTGACGATAATCGACGTGCATATCTTCGAGGCTTCGCAACACCGCCTCAGTCAACTCTGAAAGATGAACACTACAGGAGCCCTCAGATAAAACAGGGGCACGCACCTGTTCGTCAGGATGATATTTTTTCGTTAGGCCAATTGCTTTTTACTAGCCTCACGGGAGAGCCTTTTCAACAAGGTCACACTGCCGCTAAGCTACTGATACCTGGTGACGCAAAAAAAATCCTTGTCAGCATGATGAGCGAGTCGCCGTTCGACCGCCCAACGGATATGTCACTCATCATCAGCACCTTTGACCGACTACACACAGATAATGGCAACCTGACCGCACATGCAGAACACGACGGCGGCACGGTAAGTAGTTCAGAAAATGGTACTGTAGATAATACTGAAGCTGCATTAAGCAGCGAAAACAAGCTACGGCCAGCAACGAACATATCAGACCAATCGAGACAAACATCCCTCGGGCAAGAGCAGATCGCGCTGAGCAAATTACCAAGAGAACACAATACGATATCGTCAACAGTGGTCATCGTTTCCCTCGCGGTTATCGTCATTTTAGCTTTTCTCGTGTTCTTTATACTGCCGCTCACAAACGTTGAACCATCGCAACAAGACACCATTAGTAACACCGAGACGAATAATGTTCAGACAGCGACCACGAGCATAAACAACCCCGTAAATACCGGTAGTGTCATGGCTCCATTGGAGCTCGCAAAAATTCAGAAACGAAAACAAAGTGCCGAAAAAATTGCATCTTCGCTACTACGATTACAAATAGAATTGGAAGATATTGGTGGACAATTGTGGGCAAAAACTGCGTACGACCAAGTCACCGTCATCGGTAACCTAGGCGACGACGCCTACAGAAACCAAAACTACGAAGCTGCTATCGAAAAGTACTCAGAAGGTATCGTGCTACTTGAGGCATCTCTACAGCAAGTCGATACCATCTTTCAAAAAAATCTCGACAAAGGCAATCAGGCGCTCCTCGAAGGTGACGCAGATAAGGCAATGCAAGCCTTTGAGATCCTCGTGGCTATCAAACCCAACAGCACAGAGTTGAAAGCCTCCCTCAAACGTGCAGGCAACCTCCGAGAGGTTATACAACTTTCGGCAACCGCTAGTGCTGAGGAGAAAAATGGCGACCTAAAAACGGCACTTGGCCTATTCCAACAATCTTACAAACTGGACCGCAAGTGGACACAAGCGAAAGATGGTGTTGCTCGAGTTCAAACAGCCATCAGTTTAGGCCGCTTCAACGACAAAATGTCTGATGCTTTTACGGCCTTAAAAAACAAAGAATATGACGCGGCCCGCGATTTATTCAACGCCGCCCTATCGTTGCAGCCAAACTCAACTGCGCCGAACGATGGGCTCCAACAAGTAGAAATTGCTAAATTGCAGGATTCAATTGAATCGCATATGACAGCCGCCGAGGCCCATATCGAGGATGAAAACTGGGATGGTGCCAAGACGCAATACGAAGCAGTACTTGCCCTCTCACCCGGCACTACACAAGCCGCCGAGGCCCTCAAACTGGTCGAGATACGTCTGGCCATTCAGCTAAAACTGGATCAATTCATCAACCAACCCGAGTTAATGATGGCGGATGACCAATTGCAGTCAGCAAAAGACCTTACTTTGGAAGCGGCAAGGATTCGAGATAGAGGTCCGGTATTGAAAGATCGAATCCGCAAACTTTCTCATCTCGTTTCATTAGCACGCATTCCGGTGACCCTCAACATCATCTCTGATAAACGAACTACTGTGACGATATTTAGGCAGGGTAACTTCGGCACCTTTGAGGAAACCTCGGTAACGCTTTTTCCTGGCGTTTACACCGTCGTCGGCAAACGAAGTGGCTATCGAGACGTACAGCAGGATATTACAATCAAAGGCACGCAACGCACTCTATCGGTCGATATACGCTGTTCTGAGAAAGTTCGTTAATTAGTTTCGACAAAATGTAATAACTTAGGTAACAGGTCGTGCACATACATCGATAGAAAATTGGCTAAGCCGTGAAACAAAGAGTCGTGTCAACACAACACCATCAGTGAAGACTTAAACGACAGAACCAAGAGAGCAAGCAGACGTGAGCAAAGAGACAATACAGTGAAAATAGAGACAACAATGCGATGACCGAAGAATTTGATCACGACATTATTGAAGCCGTACCCTTCGAGCGAGCAGAGGCTAATTTACAGCGAAGCGGCTTCAAACTTCTGTCAATTCCTACAGCGATTGCTACTGTATTTCTAATACTTGCTGTCGCTGCCACATTTATGTTTCTTGCACGTGCGGTGCGTGTTGACATTAACCCAGTCGCAGACACATTTCGTTTTACCAGCGGTTTCAGTTACAAATTGGGCGACAGATACCTCATGCTTGCCGGTGATTATCAGTTCACCGCGGGGAAACAGGGTTATCACATTCTAGAATCGACATTGACGGTCGGAGATTCTGCCGATCAAAATTTCACATTTGATCTAGTGAAACTGCCAGGCATTCTTTCGGTAAGCACTAACCCAGAAGTAAACGCTGAGGTCTTTATCGATCAAAAATCCGTTGGCATTACGCCCGTTACACTACCCGACATCACTGCAGGCTTACACGACGTTACTTTTCGTGCCAAACGCTATCTCGACTTCAATACTGAAATTGATATTGAAGGCATGTTACAAGCACAAACTTTGTTAGCTGAGCTTCAACCCGCGTGGGCAATGGTTGATCTCAGCACGAAGCCAGCAGCAGCCGAAATCTATATTGATGAGATACTTGTTGGTGCAACCAACAGTGCTATAGAGGTGCTGCAAGGCGATCATGCAATCTCGCTGAAGAAAAAAGGCTACAAATCTTGGCAATCAACCATCACAACAGTCGCCGGGGTTGATCAAAGCATGCCCCTTGTGGTGCTAGAGAAATCAGATGGCAAGGTTTCCATCGAGAGTTTCCCCGCCGGCGCCAATATCAATATCAATGACCGCTACCGAGGCCAAACACCGATGAAGGTGGTGTTGGCACCAGGACGTGATTACGTCGTTCGCCTAACGAAGGCAGGTTATTACCCTGCCGAAAAAAGGCTTAGTGTAAAACCAGATGAAGACTTAAGTCTTAACCAAAACCTTAATCCGATTCTGGGTTCAGTGCGTTTTCTGATTTCTCCAGCCGATAGCCAACTTTATGTCGATGGAAAACTGATAAAAGATCCAACCAAGCAAATATCGCTGCCGGTTAGTCGACATGACATTCGCATTACAAAAGCTGGTTATGCAACCTACAGCGAAACCATCACGCCGCAGGCGAGCACCACCCAGCAGTTTGTCGTACAACTACAAACCGAGGACGAAGCACGCATTGCTGCAATCCCAATATCCATCGACACAGAGGCAGGCATTAGATTAATGCTGATTCTACCTGGTGAGTTTTCTATGGGTGCAAGTCGACGAGAACCGGGCCGACGATCGAATGAGATTACGAAGACCGTTGAGTTAACCAGGCCTTATTATCTCGGCACGACCGAGGTATCAAATAAACAGTTTAAATTATTCGACCGCTCCCATGATTCAGGCATCTTAGGACGTGCGTTACTCTCGGATGCAGACCGCCCTGTCGTGAACGTGTCCTGGGACGACGCTATGGCATTTTGCAATTGGCTTAGTGAGAAATCCGGGCTACCCCTCGCTTATGAGAGAATCAATGGCGTTTGGCAAGCTGTTAAACCGATGAACACGGGCTTTCGTCTGCCCACTGAAGCTGAATGGGTGTGGGCATCCAGATATGCCAGCGGTCCAACACCGACTCGCTTTCCTTGGGGTGATGCAATGCCGCCTGTTGACGTCCACGGCAACTATGCCGATGAATCAGCCAACTCAATGGTGCCCTATACCATTAAGTCCTATAACGATACTTTTAGGGGACCATCGCCAGTAGATCACTTTGCACCGAATGAACTCGGCATTCATGATCTTGCCGGTAACGTCGCTGAGTGGTTACACGACTATTACTCGGTAAAAACCCCGAAGGAAAAACTTATCGATCCAATGGGCCCTGATCAGGGTGATTACCACGTGATACGTGGTTCAAGCTACAAGCACGGCCGATTTAGCGAATTGCGATGGACCTATCGAGACTACGGTATTGAACCTAGGCCCGATGTTGGCTTTAGAATCGCAAGACTATTAGAACAATAGGCGGATTTATATATGCTAGACAAAGCGCTTCTATTTCTGTTCGGTTTACTGCTATCAATAAGTATCATGAGTACTACCAATATTCTTGCAGCTGAGGAAAACACAGCACAGACGGCTGCCCCTCGTGCGGACGCTACAAACAGTTCAGACGGCGCAGATGAAGAATTGGCAACAAAAGAGGAAGAGATTCAAATCCAGACAGAGCCTAGCGTAACGACAAAAAAGCGTCGATTTGATTCTTTTGTTCCAAGCGAACAAATAAGTGCCGATAATGCGGTACCTTTTCCAGTCGACATTTAGACGACACAAAACAGGAAATAAATATGAAAAGACAATTACCCGTTGAGTTTATTTATCAACTCTTCTCGTTATTTATTGCTGTCATCATTGTGCATGCTATTTATGTTTCCATTATCAGGCCGAACGCGTCTGCTATTTTGGAGGAGCAAGCGATACAGATAAACGCTAACCCCGCCTATGTGCCAGAGCGCTCAGGCTACGTCGTGGTTCGAGACTTTGAACAGGAGACCTGCTTTATACTAATGTTGTGGGCGATGTCCTTAATGGGCTACAAAGCACTAGTGGCAACCAGAGAAAAAAAGGTGATGGAGTTAGATTTAATCCCTCTCAATCAGGGCACCAGCATACTGCCCGAAGATACACGTGAATTTTCAAGGCCCATTCAGGCATTACCAGAAGAACAACAGTCCTACCTTCTGCCTCGAGCCCTGCTGACTTCACTGCACCGCTTTCGCTCGACCCGTAACATTCAAGATGTCTCCAACGCTGTCACGACAATATGTGAAAGTGAATCAGACCGGCTCGATTCAGAGCTCTCCATGATTCGCTACATTGCATGGGCAATACCATCCATAGGGTTTTTAGGCACGGTTCGCGGCATCGGACAAGCATTAGGACAAGCGCATCAGGCGGTTCAAGGTGATATTGCAGGCGTCACGCAAGCCTTGGGTGTTGCCTTTAACTCGACATTTGTCGCGCTACTCATCAGCATTGTCATTATGTTTCTTTTACACCAGCTTCAGCTCACGCAGGAGCGACTTGTATTGGATGCCGAAGATTATTGCGACAATCGACTGGTCAGGCATCTACAGACTTAGCTAACAACGGTTTTCTTTTTCATTTTTTAGATCGTGTTAACTGCATGGAATTAGCAAACCACACAGCATGGACGGTATGACAATCAAACGACACCCGCATATACATAACAACCGGAAAGGATAGACACTTGCCAACGGGATTTATTGACCTCAACGACTCTGGAATCGATCAAGCTATTGACGGTCAGGTCATTGCAACGAGCCCTGCATACGCTGTGTTAGAAGCGGGTAAATTGCTTATCGGTCAAACTGCGCTCGAAAGCGCTCGCTTGTATCCCCGTTGGACCAACAATCGCTTTTGGCATCAGCTCAATACTGACCCTATTCCTAATGCGACGGATTTAATCCGCCACCACGCCGATCTAGCGCTGTCTCATCTAGAGGATTTGGCCGGTGGCTTTCAAACAGCGTCAGAAGTGTTGATTGCCGTGCCGGGACACTATGGTCGAGCCGAACTTGGCTTATTGCTTGGACTTGCAAACTCAACCGACGTCCCGGTCGTTGGTCTTGTCGACTCAGGGCTTATATCAATCGCATCACAGACGCCAAATGATCAGGCCCTATTCCTCGATATCTCTCTTCACAACATCACACTGACTGAATATCAGGTTGATAGTGCATTAAAGAAAGTTAATAACCAACTTATAAGTGATTCCGGTTTGTCGACCCTTTGGGAGCGCTGGGCCAACGCGATCGCCACCCTTTTCGTGCAGACCTCCCGCTTTGACCCTATGCACCAAGCAGAAAGCGAACAGCAACTCTTTAATCGTTTGCCCCTTTGGCTTCGAACACAAGCTGGTGTGGGTCAATTCGACTTGAATTTCAACGATGCCAGTTATTCTGTATCAGTCAACCAAAGTATTCTAACGCCGAGTGTCAGTGCTATTTATGATGAAGTGCGCCACGCCCTGTCGACGCTCAACCCCGCCGCTACGCTTTATGTCTCGCATCGATTCAAAGGTCTACCTGGTTTTAATGAACTACTCAATCAAACCGCTGTACGCAACTTAGTGCATTTGTCTCGCGATGCGGCCATTGAGGGCTGCTATAACTTCAAAGAAAAACTGTTGCCGACAAATGACCGAATTGCGCACGTCACGACATTATCACTGGACAAGCCAGCGCCTGTCAGTCGGGCATCGACGAGCAGCAATGTTACGTCCAATCACCCGAGCGATCACGAAGCAGACCTCTTTAACGGCGATCTATCTACAGCACCATTGGTCCAAGACAGCCAACCGAAAAAACAACCAACCCATGTTCTCATCGACCATCACGCCTATCCGATTGTGACAAACATAGATCTAGGTGTATGGCTCGAAAGTGGACCCATACTAAGCCAATCCGCCTCGGAAACTAATGCCGCAATAGGCTCTTTGCAGATCGACGCAGGTAAACTGGTAATCGCATCGGATAATATTCAAGTTCGCTTGAATGACCAACTGATCAAAGGACTAATGCCAATCTATGTCGGCGACAGTTTAACTATCAACTCAGTGCCGGTGACGTTTATCGCCTTGATCTCTGATTCGACAGAGAGCGCAGAGAGGGAAAGCTCAGCGTCGAACACCAACCCAGAACAAGCGGACTGACATGGCGAAGAAGCGGGACACGATTGCCTTTAGCATGTCCTTTCTGGACATCATGTCCTGTGGTTTCGGCGCCGTAATCTTAATCTTTATCGTTATTCAACACAGCACCGAGTCAACCCCGCCAGAACTTGCGACGGATATTAAAGATGCTGTTTTGGCGATGGAACGAGAAATAAAAGATAGCCAAGATAACTTGATAGAACTGAAAAACACGGTCGAAAATAAAGACGACGAAATCGTCACAACCGCAGGTGTGATTCGACAGATCATTCAAGAAATTCAATCACTTCAAAAAGCAATAGCAGAAGATCAGGATGACGGCATCGATCAGACCGCTGCCATCGAAGCACTTAAAGCTGAAATCAAAGAGCTTGAAGAAGAAGCCGCAGCACTTGAAGGCTCAGTGTCAGGGGATGAGGATAGCGGTTCCAGCACTCGCTCATTCGTTGGAAATGGCGATCGACAGTATGTGACAGGAATGAATCTAGGTGGTGAACACATTCTGATCCTGCTGGACTCTTCATCCAGCATGTTGGAAGAAACCATCGTCAATATTATTAGACGTCGCATATTGCCGCCTGAGCAAATAAGGCAATCTGAGAAATGGGTACGCGCGATTCGAACGGTGGAGTGGGTTTTAGCGAACGTTCCTAAGAAAGCAAATATCCAACTTGCTGTGTTTAACTCTGAAGCGAAATTGCTGACCAAAGAAGAAAAGTGGCTTGAGGCAATCGACAAAACCAATATCGATCAGTTAGTTAGTGACTTGAAGCAAGTTACACCAACGGGCGGAACCTCTTTGCATCAAGCCTTTGCACTTGCGGCAAAGATGGTGCCAGAGCCAGACAGTATATTTCTCATTACTGACGGATTACCCACCATGGGGTTTGATACTGAAACAACCGGGCTAGTAACCAGTCGACAACGTGTGTCATTTTTTGCGAACTCGGTCGAGATACTACCGCCTTCCGCTTCGGTTAACGTCATCTTGTTTCCAATGGAAGGCGATCCACTAGCAACGTCAAGCTACTGGCGCCTCGTGCAGGCTACCGGCGGATCATTTATCAGCCCATCAGAGGATTGGCCATAATGAAATCGAGACGGCGTGAAACGGATACGGCAGGCCTCGCGTTTCTTGATGTCATCAGCTGTGGCTTCGGGGCGATAATTCTGCTGCTTGTCCTAACCAAAGTTTTTGACCCCGTCGATATTGACCTCAGCATCGAAGAGTTAAAGAATTATCTCGCAACGCTAGAAGCAGAGATTGTCGATATTCGCGGCGAAACCCGAATACTAAATAGAGATATGATCCGCAGAGAAGACCAGCAGGCTGACCAACTGGAACAACTCACGGAACTCGAGAGTCGCTTGTCCGCATTAAAAAGTAGTATGGATAACTCCTCTGACAAAACGAAAGTGAATAATGCAATCAAGGGTAAACTTGCCTCGGCAAAACAATCTCTAACTGAAGAAATGCAACGTTTGCTGGCGGAGTTTCAAAAGGATTTAGACGATGACACCATCGGTGGAATCCCCGTTGATAGTGAATACGTCATTTTTATTATTGACACTTCCGGCAGCATGCGACAATTTGCTTGGCCGCTGCTGCTACAGAAGGTAGACGAAACGCTTGCTGTCTATCCTAAGCTTAAGGGCATTCAGGTGATGAACGACATGGGTAACTTCATGTTTAGTCAATACGCGAACGAGTGGATTCCGGACACGCAGGCTCGAAGAAGAGCCATTATGGATCGGTTACGAAATTGGGAAACCTTCAGCAACTCAAGCCCCGTTGAAGGAATTACGAAAGCCATCACGACCTTTTATCGACCGGACCGAAAAATCAGCTTATATGTGCTGGGCGATGATTTTAAAGGACGCTCAATTCAGCGCGTCGTTGACCGTGTCGACCAGATCAATAGGGAAGGCGCAGACGGAAAACGGCTGGTGCGTATTCACGCCATCGGATTTCCGGTAATTTTCACTCAACCACCTCAAGCGCAAGGGTCTGTGATCAAATTTTCGACATTAATGCGAGAGCTTTGCGCGAGAAACGGCGGCACTTTTGTCGCGCTCAATGACTATCGACGGCTGTAATCTAGTTTCTCGTTTTCACAGTGTAAGAAACTACTTTTTCCGAACGCGCCGGCACTTTAACGATGTAACGCTGGGTACGACTATCGATTTTTTCGCCTTTCTGGCTCTGCTGACTTAATTCCCAGTCGCCTGCATGCTTCTCGAACAATTCAACTTCGACACTCGTCGGTTTGGCATTGGAGATTTTGATCTCGTAACTTGCGGCCGTTCCTCGCTCACTTGTTCGTTTGAAGCTTGTTTGTGTTCTGTGTACTTGAATATCAAATGCTCTACCGATCTCTAATGACGTTTCCTGATCAATCGCCAGGTGAGGCATTCGGCTTTCACCAAGAAGCACAAGCTGGCCGTTGTTACTCTGCAGGTAAGCTCTAACATTACCGGCAGGCAATGGCTGACCTAGCCCCGATTTTTGATCGTTGTTAATTTCAATATTCACTGCAGCTGATTTAGAAACTGCATCTGCCATACGATATGAGAAACTTTCAGAGACTGAGGTATAACGGCGCTTGTACGATGCAGCATTAGTCTCCAGCAAACGAATTTGTTTCTGTCCAAAGGGGGCCAAATCAGTTATTCGAGGCAAGACGTATTGGTAGTAATCCATCAGCGGCATAGGCGCAATTGAATTCGACCGCGCAGAGGACATCATAGCCGCATCTGCCATTTCCGACTGCCTGCGACGATTTTTAGGTGCAATACGATTTACCTCTCCTGCTACCAGCACTACCTCGGCGGCATCAAAAGCATTATCACTCTCATTGGATAACGTCACCCAGGTTGTCATATCAAACTGATTTTTGTCGGGGTTCAATAGCATCACATAATCCGCCGACCAACCAATCTTGCCCGTTGTGTAGGTTGTTTGAATTAACTGCTTACCCTGTTTTTTGTTGTCAATTAGCCATTCTAATCTCGGTTTTAAACTGACTCCTTCAGGCACAAAAGGCAGAGATATAGTGCCCTCGGGTGCAATCTCTATTTGATCGCCAAACTTCACCACCTCAGGGTTGATGGCCAGTAAAATACCCTCGCGAAAGAACTTTTCATATGCAACGCCATCTAAAATTGACCGGCTATACTTTACTTTTTGACCAATGAATTTGCGTAGCAAACTATTCCTGTTCAGTGTGTGATGTTCGTACAGTTGCTCTTCAATCGTAAAATTCTTTGCAGTATTTTTACCCATCGCAGAAACGGGTGTAACTAATATTGATGAAGGCTCTAAAAACTCCGATACGTCTTGAAAATCTAACTTCACCAATCCAATTGGAATACTGACCTCTCTGATATCAGTGACAACCGCAAAATTGCCGTTGTAGATCGTCAGGCTTACCGATTCACGATCCCGATCGGTACTAGTCAATAGAACAGGTTCTGCCATGGCTAGCTCGACAGACATCGATGCGATAGCGGCAATGAAGGTAAAACAAGCGAATGCTCCAATCCTGCTTAACCTAGACAAATTGTTACTCAAATATTTGTTCAATTTTTTACTCAGCCTGTTACTAAAACTATGACTCAACTAGATATTTGATATATTCGTGTTGATATCATTCGACGGGGTACAGCCTTTTCATTCTTCTGTAATTATCGCCACGGCACGTGTCCAACCAGCAGACGCGGCACGAATCTTATGCGGAAAGCAGGAAATCATAAACCCGAAGGGCGGCAAAACCTCTAGGTTATGTAGCTTCTCGAGATGACAATAGCCAATCTGACGACCCGCCTTGTGCCCTTCCCATATTAAACTCGCGTCACCGGTTTCTGCATATTTCTCTTTCGTATGCACAAAGGGCGCATCCCAACTCCAACCATCTGTACCGGTCAAACGTACACCACGTTCAAGCAAATACATGGTCGACTCCAATCCCATACCACAACCCGTCGCCATGTAATTATCCTTACCATACTGCTTACCTGCCGACGTGTTTATCACAACGATATCCAGCGGTTTCAATTCATAGCCAATCCGCGTCAATTCATCTTCAACATCCTGAGCTGTGACGACATAGCCGTCCGCAAAGTGGCGAAAATCAAGTTTTACGCCGTCTTGCAAACACCATTCAAGCGGCACTTCATCAATAGTAATTGAACGTTCACCCTCGTTCATAGTGGAATGAAAATGATACGGCGCGTCTAAGTGCGTGCCACTATGGGTGCTTAATTTTACCGTCTCAATGGCCCACGCTTCGCCATCAGGCATGTCGTCTTTCTGTAACCCAGGGAAAAACGGTTCGAGGGTGCCAAAAGAATCTTGATGATTCAGGTAATTGATTTCAGGGCGTCCCCCTGGCGGATCAGAGATCACATCATTTTCGAGGTATATGGAAAGGTCGATAAGGGTGCGTTTACTGGTTTTGAGGTTTGTCATGGGTATCTCTTACATCGAGGTGATGACTTTTTATGGATAGCTGCGAGTGTAACCACCTATTTGGACCTCAGCAATGCCGATTAATCACAGCTTTAAGCCTACGTTCACAAATCTTTAGATTAATCTCAATCCAATGCCGGATTACCTGTCCGATGACCGTGCATGCCGAGAACATTTATCTCTACTTAAGCACTTGTCATTGCCCAATACTCTTCAGTTATACTCGATCTAGAATCACAGAACAAAAGACAAACTCACGACCGGAATCCCGCTAATGCAAGTTATCTCCCTGTCAAAAATCATTGCCTATTGGACCGACCGACAGCCACAAAGGATCGCGATCAGTCACGAAGACAGCGTTATTAGCTGGCAAGACCTAGAAAAAAGTACAAACCGGTTAGCACGCGCCTACGCTGAGTTGGGTGTAAAACCCGACGACTTTGTTACGATCGCGCTGCCCAATGGGATTGAGTTTTTTGAGTCTTGTCTCGCTACTTGGAAGCTTGGCGCAACACCTCAACCCATATCAGCAAAATTACCCAAGTTCGAGCGAGATCAGATTATTGAGCTGGGCGAACCGTCTCTTGTTGTCGGCGTTGATGATCAATATCCGCAGGTGGAAACTGTTCCTGTTAATTTTGTGCCCGAGGCAAGCTTGAGTGATGAGCCTCTAGCCGAACTCACCGCGACGTCGTTCAAAGCAATGACATCAGGAGGCAGTACCGGCCGTCCCAAACTGATCGTGTCAGGCAATCCCGCGGTTTGGGATGTCGATCAGGAGCATTTACAAATTCAACTGCAGGGCGCCATGTTGATACCCGGACCTCTGTATCACAACGGTCCTTTTAGTTGGGCCATGATCGCACTGTTTAGGGGCAATCACGTTTGTGTCACGACTCGATTTGATGCACTACAAACCCTCGAACTGATTCAAAAGCATTGTATCGATATCGTTTACATGGTGCCTACTATGATGCAAAGAATTTGGAAATTACCCGAAATTGAAAGAACACAATTTGATGTTTCCTGTCTAAAAACCCTTTGGCACTTAGCCGCGCCCTGCCCTGCTTGGCTGAAAGAGAAATTCATAGAGTGGCTGGGACCCGAGGTAATCTGGGAACTCTACGGTGGCACCGAGGGTACCGGTTCAACAATCATCAACGGTGCTGAATGGCTGGAACATCGCGGTTCTGTAGGCTTACCCGGCGCCGCGTGTGAAATGAAAATCATTGATGACGCGGGTACAACGTTGCCTGCTAACGAGATTGGAGAGGTTTTTATCCGCCCAAGATCAGGACCTGGCACAACCTATCACTACATCGGTGCAGAAGCGAAGTCAATTGAAGGCGGCTGGGAAAGTCTTGGCGACATGGGCTACATGGATGAAGATGGTTATCTCTATCTTGCTGATAGACAAACCGACATGATCCTATCAGGTGGCGCCAACATCTACCCCGCGGAAGTCGAAGCCGCTATTGATGCATTTGGCGGTGTGAGAAGCTCTGCCGTTATCGGTTTGCCCCATGAAGATCTTGGCAACTATGTGTATGCGATTGTCGACGCGCCCGAGGGTATTGAAGAGAAGGCCCTACTCGACCATCTTGCTGAACGATTAGTCCGCTACAAAATTCCGCGCACCATCGAATGGTCCAACGATCCCTTGCGAGACGACGCCGGTAAACTACGACGCAAGCAACTGCGGCAGGAACGTCTATAGACGTATTGCTTGTAATTAATCGATGCGGCTGTGATTACGCCGCACGTGTACATCAGTTGGCTTGCTGCTTGTGTGGCGCCAGTTTGATTTAAACCTGCTGAGTTCTAACCTGCTTAGTTTTTACCTGCTTAGTTTTTACCTGCTTGGTCTTAACCTGCTTAGTCCAAAGCCACATTCGACATGCTCCGAACATCTTTTACACATAGGACTGCAGCCGTCGGCAAGATGATTGTGGCAGCGACCATGTACATCGTTAACTCATAGCCAACCCACTCATACAACATACCGGCAATCACGATACCCAATGGCGCCAAAACAATAGAGCCTAGGTGATCATAAGCACTTACCCTTGAAAGTAGATGCGCAGGGACCTGCTGCTGCAGTGTTGTATACCATAGAACCGAAAAAATCTGCCCCGCCACACCGGCAGCAAACGCCATCACAGCGATAATAGGCACAGCTAACGGTACTGAAAGGGAAAGCGGCACGGTCGCGAACACAAACACCAGTAACGATCCAACGAACATGGGATGTTTGGGGCGAATTTTAAATGCTATCAGCCCGCCGAGGAGTGTGCCGACACCGAAACTTGCGGCAATGTTACCCCATGAAATCGCACCACCAAGCATGTCCTTTGCAATGGCTGGCCCCAGTAAACCGAAAGTACTTTCTATCGCAGCGACGATGAGCGAGAACTGCATAACGATCGTCCACAACCAAGTATGCGACGTGAACTCCCACCATCCTAAACGCAGGTCTTCAAACATTGACGCAGGCTCAATTGCAGCATGAACTTTGACGTTCAGCGTGCCGATCAAAAACGCAGAAATGCCAAAGGTCATTGCGTCAATAATCAATGTTAGACCCGCACCAAATGTTGCCACCAAGAGGCCTCCTAGCGCGGCGCCGCCTGCAATCGCACCGTTACGAGCGGTACCTAACATAACGTTAGCGTCTTGCAACTCGTGTTTCTCAACAATCTGTACGACGAGGCCTGTTGCCGCCGGCGCGTTGAATGCCATTGCTATGCCATTGATGAGCATAAGACCCGTCAACACCGGTACCGTTGGCTCGCCAAATATAAACAGCAGCCCAATCGCTAACTGCGACAGCATCGAGAGTACCTCCGCAATCACAAGCACATATTTTCGTGAGGTTCGATCAGCAATAACACCGCCAAATAAAATGACGGCTATCGCAGCCAAGGTGGGCGCTGCGATAACAATCGCTGCGTCCTTGGCAGAGCCTGTCAGTTCCAGTACGCCGAATGCAACCGCAATAGGTGCCATCGCTGAACCCGTGTAGGTAACTAAATAAGCAAAGAATAATTTTGCGACATCACTTTGAAAGATAACCGGCACAACGGTTTTATCTGTCGATTTAGACAACCTGATTAGAGTCAGAGCCTGCCTGCGATTTTTTTTCGAGCGAAGCCAAAGCATCTTTAAGACCAGTCGCGCGGATCGGTAGATCGCGCATTCTCACACCTACCGCTTGGAAGATAGCGTTGCCGATCGCTGGACCGACGACCGTTGTCGCAGGTTCACCCAAACCAACCGATTGGTAATTGCTGTCGACAAACTCAATTTCCATTTCCGGTATATCGGCCATCCGTAAAGGCGTATAGGTATCAAGATTAGTATCAACAACCTGACCGTTGTTAAATCGTGTGCCTTCATGCAGCGCCATACTTAAGCCCCACATTGCCGCACCTTCAGTCTGCGCCAAGGCGCCATCCGGATGAACAATCGCACCCGCATCAAGCACCAAGGTTAATTTTTGCACGGTGACCTTGCCGGATGATCGATCCACATGCACCTGAGCAACGCAGGCACACCAAGTAGGCATATCTCTCTCCTGACCAAAGGTTGTTGCTACGCCCATACCTGTTGAATCTGGTAGTTTCTTACCCCAATTAGAGAGTTTAGATGCACGTTTCAACACCGCCGCGAGTCGCCTCGCACCACCCACTGAATTAGGATAACTACCCGCATTTTTACCTCGACTCGATAGATGTTGGAGTCGAAACATGATCGGATCAACGTTGACCCTGTTGGCGGCTTCATCAATAAAACTTTCGAGTGCCCAGTTAGTCCAACCTGGGCCAACTGACCTCAGCCACCCAGGCCTAAAAGTGCGGTTAGCAAGATCATTCGATACGGCTGTTACCTGATGAGCACCTAAACTGTACCAATGGTTGGCACCGTTAATCGAAAAAGGATCAAATTTCTCACCATTTTTACCTTCACCTAAAAAGAAATCCGCCATCACTTCGGAGGGCCATCCCGCTGCAGCCGCATGTGTAAACGCAACCACTTTTTTATTGTCGTTGAACCCCATCGCTAAGGATTGAACAGATGCTGATCGAGGCGAGTCAAAGCGTGAATCGTCTTCTCGACTGAAAACGACTTTGACGGGCTTACCCAATGCTTTGGCTGCAAGCAAAGCAGGCACACCATAGTCGCCGTTCAATCGACGACCAAAGCCACCACCCAACAGATAGGTGCGCATAATAATTTGTTCTTCTTTGACACCCAGCGCTTTTGCATACACCGGCATTGACAATGACTGCCATTGGTTTCCCGCATGCAATTCCCACATACCGTTGCGCTCAAGACCAATCGCGTTAACAGGCTCCAGCTGAAAATGAAGCACAGTACTGGTCGTATACTCGGCTCGAATAACGTCGTCGGCATCGAACATCAATTCGCTGACAGTTTTGCCATCAAAGATGTCATCAACAACCGTTGAACCTTTGCCGGCTTCAATAAGATCTCGACCATGCTGCAATATGTCAGCTTCCGACACATTTACCGCGGGGCCATTACTCCAAGTCACCTTAATCAGTTTTTCAGCCTTTAGTGCAGCGTGAAAGGAATCTGCGATGACCAACGCCCAACCCGGCACAGTCCCTGACGGATCCTCCAACTGCAGCGTTTGCCTATAACCCGAAACTGCTTTAGCGCCACTATCATCAACATTCAAGACCCGAGAATCATAACGGGTTGGTGGCACTATCGGCTTTGCGTAAACCATTCCATCATAGCTTGCATCAATGCCATAAACGGCAGTACCACGTGTCTTATCCGGAATATCCAGCGCCTGCGTATCGGCGCCAATTAAATTTCTCTGGCTAGGTTTTTTAATCTGAAGGTCAGCGAGATCATCTGCTGAGTAGCGGCGGGATAGATCACCTTTCTTAACAATTTCCTGATAGCTAACCGACTTATCACCACTAATCACCCTACTGCGACGGGCGTGGCATTTAAGCGGCGACACACCTAACAGATCTGCGCCTTCTTCGATCAATGCTTTACGTCCCGCTGCGCCGGCACGGCTCAACAAGTCAAAGTTCTGCCAAACAGACCAACTGCCGCCTGTCACCCGATAGCCGTATCTGGCCTCGTTGTCGACGTAGTTGAGCCGCACATCCTTCCAATCGGCTTCGAGTTCTTCCGCGACTATACGCGCCAGTGAAGTACCAATATGCTGGCCCATTTCCGCCTCGGCGATATTCACCGTAATTTCACCCAAAGGGTTAATCGAATACCAAACCGTCGGTTCGAAACTCCCCCTCTCAACGCCATAACTTTTCGTTGATGTCATCAGTGCCGCGGGCAAAAATGCCATGGTGAAACCAGCGGATGTGGCGCCAATCAAAAAGCCACGCCGACCTATTTTTGATTTCGGCGTCGTTGTGGTTTCAGTCTGGGTATTCGCACTGACCTGATCGGTTGAAATATTTTGAACACGTTCGGTCTTGTCTTGCCATCCTTTAATACGCTGCTTACTCATCACCCGCCTCCTGCGCCGACGCAATTTTGATGGCTTTTTTTATTCTGCCGTACGCCATACACCGGCAAAGATTGCCATTCATTGACGTAACAATCGTCTCATCTGTTGGGCTTGGGTTGGCTTGAAGAAGACTCGCAGCCTGCATGATCTGCCCAGACTGACAATAACCACACTGAGGCGCTTGGGCTTCGACCCAAGCCTGTTGCAAAGCGTGATTACCCTGCGGGTCCAAACCTTCTATCGTTGTAACGGCACGGCCTGCGACGGACGCGACTGACGTGATACAAGAACGTATCGCGACACCATCAACGTGAACAGTACACGCGCCACACTGACCGATGCCGCAACCAAACTTCGTGCCTTTGAGTTCTAGTTCATCGCGAATAACCCAAAGTAAAGGCGTGTCCTGCGGTAAGTCGAGCTCTCTCTGCTTACCATTTACAGATAATTTTACCGACATCATAAATCTCCCTTTGCCTTCGTTTACATTACGATTAATGCCCATACTGAATCAAGTAGGAAAACAGCTTTAAGGTTATGACTACTCAAGTTTGCATCGGCACGGGCCAAGCCAGCGTTTTTAATGTCGCTGAGAGAGAGAAGACTGATAGAATACGCTTTTCGTTTTATTAGGATCGATCAATGGCTCAGAAGCCAACAACCAATGCAATACCATCGTCGAAAAAAACCACGAAAACAATTGCGAAAAAAATCTCAAATACAGGGTCAAAAACAGCGCCAAAAGCAAAGGTAAAAACCAAGCCAACGCACCGAACGGCTTTTGGTTTGAAGATTTTGAATTCTAACCATAAGGATATCAGGCGCCTCAAACGAGAGGGGCATATTGCGACTATTCATGGCAACAAGTTTTGGAACTCCAGTTTCCTGATCATGGATTATCTAAAGAAAAACCCACTCAAACGAAAAATAAGAGTGCTGGAAATCGGTTGCGGCTGGGGTTTGCTAGGCATCTACTGCGCAACAAATTTTGACGCTAAAGTGCACGGTATTGATGCTGATGAGAATGTTCTACCTTATCTACAGCTACATGCTGACATTAACAAAGTGAACGTTACATCTGACGCGAAGACCTTTCAGCAACTCACCACCGAAAAACTCAAAGATTATGACCTGATAGTTGGTGCTGATATTTGTTTTTGGGATGAAATGTCTAACGCTCTTTTTAACCTTATTGGCAGAGCAAAGAAAGCCGGTGTGAAACAAATCATTATATCTGACCCAGTGCGCTCGCCCTTTGAAGACCTTACTGCACGTTGTCAAAAGAAGTATGAAAATGTTGAAGTCCAGCAAAGGTGGCTGAAGCGACCAGTCAATGCTTCGGGCCAGTTGCTCATTGTAAAATAACGCAATACGGCCGACGTTATCGCGCGACTTAATTCCGACAATTAAAACGAGGACGCCACAATGATTATCACCACCACACCCGGTATTGAAGGAAAAAGTATAAAACAATACAAAGGTGTGATTACCGGAGAGGCGATTCTGGGCGCAAATATCTTCAGAGATATGTTTGCTGCGGTAAGGGATATCGTTGGCGGTCGTTCAGCAGCCTATGAAAGAGAACTCGGCAAAGCCCGCGAGATAGCATTGGAAGATTTGGAAGATTGGGCAGAAGAGCTTGGTGCAAATGCCGTGGTCGGCGTCGCCATTGATTACGAAAGTTTCGGTCAAAGCAACGGCATGATGATGGTCAGTGTCACCGGTACAGCGGTTGTTGTAGGAGACAGTTGAAAGCAGTTGAACGCGGATTAAGGCAGTTGAGCACAATTGACCGCGTTTTAATCGCCCTGTCACTTCGCGTCTAGAGTAGCCGCCTTGTTTATCTGACGACGGTATAGATAGAACGGAAATGCACAGAACAAGCCAATCGTCAGCTTAATCAACATAATAATCCGTACTTGCGGTGTTTTGTTCGGCGGCATGTAGGCCCAAAACACACTCGAGATTATTAACTAATCTGCTATAAATCCTGCTGCCGCACCGAATATTGCAGCGATGACATAGAAGTTGTTAGGTGACGAGATCTAAACATGAATAAACAAGCGCGAGCAATTACCTTCAAGATAATTCAGTAAACGTCGTTACACCTCAGATAATATGACCACACCTGAATCTGGCTGAGCGTTATAGAGTCTTGCCACTTCGGATGCCCGACGCTGTAAAACCTCGCCCTGATTCACATAGCCTTTATCAGTAATTTCATAGGCGCCAGGGTCGGCTGGCGCAGCCATTATCAAAAAACGTGCGATTCGCTTGGAAGAACTCGGGTTGTTCGCATTATGTTCCGCAATACCACGAGACACCGCTTGCAAAACCTTAGTATCTTGATAAATCACAGCAGGATCGCTTGAACCCGCTAATGCGGAACATGTTTCGATGTTCGGCCACAGCATTGCAGACACATAGGTTTCGTTCAGGCCGCAAATCACGGCATCACGAACGTAAGGTGAAGCAGCCGTTACCACCTCTGCCCGCAGCGTGCCGGCGGAAACCCACGTGCCGGTTTGTAACTTAAATTCTTCAGCAACTCGGCCAGCAAACACTAAGCCCTTGGCAGCATCATCTGGATCGAAAAAGCTCACCGCATCACCCATTTTAAAAAAACCTTCCTCATCAAAGGCATTACGGGTTTTTTCAGGTTCGTTCAGATAGCCCGGTGTCGTGCCCGGTGACAAAACCCGAATTTCGTATTTTTGACCAAAGGGCACCAGTTTCACCGTCACACTTGGCGTCGGTAAACCTATCACGCTGGTATCCTCACAGGTCCAATAACGTGAAAGACCACAGCTAACCTCCGTTGACAGAAGTGAAGTCCCCGATGGATAGCGCATGCCGGTATATTTAACTGCCAAATCGTCCAACCGCTTCGCTAGAGAAGCAGGCATGGCAGCAGAACCTGAAGCTGTCACACGCAGATACTGGTAAAACAACGCAGCAAATACATCGTCTTTCTCCAACGCATCAACCAGCATCGCCCATCCAAGAGGCGCACCAACATATTGTGTCGGTTGAACGGTCTTGAGGTTTTCGATTGTTTTATCAAATTGTCCTGGCACGGGTTTACCGGTATCAAGATAAATCGAACCGGCTGCGTCGATGATCGTCGCAATCCGCATAACACCCGCGCCAACATGGCTCCATGGCATCCAATCCAAAACCCGCGTATCAAGTTCAAGGTTTTTGTCACCTTGCAAACCATTAGTTGAGGCAAGTAAGTAACAGGACATGCCGTGGGTGTGTATAACGCCTTTTGGCATGCCTGTTGAACCTGAAGTAAACATGTAGCGTGTAATCGTATCGTGGTTAATTTTTTGAATTGAGCGATCAACAGCATCAGTCGCTGCGGTGGCTAAAAGATCAGCAAAGCTAACGGCAGCGGCGGCGTCTGCAGCTACGGCGATAAGCTTAATCTGCGCGGCATCAAACTGAATACTTTGCAGCGCATCGTTGTGCACAGACAAATTTTCAGCAAAGACGAAGGCAGGCTTTACAACATCTAGTACCGCCTGCAACTTTGGATAAGCGCCCTTCACTGTCGAATAAGACACGCTCACAGGGGTATAGGGTACTCTCGCAAACAGTGCACCCCAGGCCATCAAAAAATGATTAATTGAACTGTTTGACAATATCGCCAAGGGTTTTTCAATCGATGCACCCTGGTTAATCAACCATTGCGCCACTGAACGACATTGTCGGACCGCATCACTGTAGGTCAGTTGAAGCCACTGCCCTTCAGAATTTTGCTCGGCGATTAACACTCGGTCTGGAAATTGTTCAGCACGCTCAATAAAAAGCTGCGCCATGTCCAGTGGTAATGCACCAATCGAGTAGGGACAGCTCAGTAAAATTTCACCATTGTCACGGCGCTGCACATCGACAGCGGCAGGCTCGCTCGCCGCTGGACGATACGGCGCATTCACGCTTGGCGCCACCAAGCTACGCCATGCTCGTCTTCTTCAACGGTGACGATACGACGGTCCAGCGCACAATGCAGATGAGCTATCGCCTCACCTGTCGCCGGAAAGAAACTCATATCCGTGATTTCACTTTTGAATAGTGCCGGAAAGACGTCGACTGCACGCTTGGGCTCAGCACAAAGTTCATACATTTTCTCTAGCGCAACCTCATGCCAGTCAATCAAAGCCGTCAAGCGTTCATGGACTCCAACGTACAGACTTTCATGTGCTGGCAGTACCAGCAGGTCCGGCGGCAATTGCTCGCGCAGGCGGCCACAAGAGTTAATAAAGTCACGCAACGGATTAGCATTCGGTTCGGAAGGCTGCACACTCACATTCGGTGTGATCTTCGGCAGAATTTGATCTCCCGCAATAATAATCTTTAGACCAGGACAATAAAGACAGACATGTTCCGGTGCATGACCGTGACCAATAACGGCGCGCCATTCACGACCGCCAATATCAATATATTGACCTTCTTTTATCCGTTCATAACCCGCTGGCAGCTGCGCAATATTAGCGCCAAACTGACCAAAACGTTCGCGGTATCGATTCAGACGATCTTCTGTAAAGCCGGCACGACGGTAGAAACGAATCGCATCCTCAGGTACATCAGATGGGCCATCGGCAGCCATCACTTTGCACATATAAAAGTCAGCGCGACTCATCCAGAGTTCACAATCCCATTTTTGGCAGATCCAACCCGCGTTACCGGTATGGTCACTGTGTAAATGTGTCGCGATAACCCGTTTGATCGGCAGCCCTTGCAGATGGTTGTCGAATATTTTTTGCCACAGGCCTTGCACGTCATCATTACATAGGCCGGTATCAACGATGGTCCAACCGTCATAGTCTTTCAATAACCAAACATTAATATGGTTCAGACGACCCCACATTGGCATACGAATCCAAAACACACCTTCGGAGACTTCGGTCATCTCACCTGGTTCAGGTGCTTGATCTTGAAATTTGTAGTTGAGCGGGTCATAGCCCCGCTTTGACATGTTATCTACCACGATGTGTCCCTGAATATTTTGCTTAGGTTAGAAGATACCTCATCGGGCCTTTTGTCGCCATATTGGAATCGATTAGGTCGGCAACCTAAGCCATGTTTTTCGCGCCCCATAGCCTATTTCTCTAAATGTACTGAGCAATAATCCTTGAAATTCAGTGCATATATTGGTGTTATCAGGACAAGTAAAAACAATAAATCTCGCCACGAGGAAACATCGAATGAGTGACTATCAGGAAATACTTTACAGTGTCGATGGCCCCTGCGCTGTCATTACCTTAAACCGCCCAGACGCTTTGAACGCCCTCACGAACAACATGATGACTGAACTCAAGCACGCCTTAGCTGCTGCGGAACAAGATGAACAGGTTGTCGGCATCATTTTAACCGGCGCCGGCCGTGGCTTTTGTGCAGGTATGGATATGAATGCTTTAGATGCGCAGGCAACCGGCGGCGATCTAAGCGCCGGTGTAGAAACAAGAAAGCTT
This sequence comes from Pseudomonadales bacterium, assembly GCA_029251375.1. Taxonomy (GTDB): domain Bacteria; phylum Pseudomonadota; class Gammaproteobacteria; order Pseudomonadales; family Azotimanducaceae; genus JAHRVQ01. Next base: position 33,542 of record JAQXDL010000031.1, read on the forward strand.
GATGCGGACCCTGGTGACAAAAGTATGGGGGAAGATTTTCAAGTTGCCTTCACCTACATCATGTCCATTCGCAAACCCATCATCGTTGCCCTCAACGGCGCTTGCGCAGGCTTAGGCATGTCTATCGCGCTACTTTGCGATATGCGTTTTTCCTCAGAGAATGGCAAGTTTGTCACAGCCTTTGCGCAACGCGGTCTCATTGCTGAACACGGCCAGAGCTGGATACTACCAAGACTTATTGGCTCCGCTCGCGCGTTGGATCTGCTCTGGAGTTCACGTAAAGTCGGTGCAGACGAAGCAATGCAAATGGGGTTGGTTAACCGCATCATTCCCCAGGATGAACTACTTCACGAAACCAAAGCTTATATTCAGAACCTTGCCGACAATTGTTCACCCACCTCCTTAATGATGATGAAACAACAGGTTTATCGTCATATGAACGCGCCACTGGGCGAAGCGATGAAAGAGTCAAACAAGTGGATGGCTGACAGTCTAAAACGGGAAGATTTCAAGGAAGGCGTTGCGTCCTATCTTGAGAAAAGAGCGCCCGATTTCAATAAAATCAAAATGTAAAAAAGGTGTTTCGCTGGTTTCAAATTGGAAACCGGCCAAACTAACCGACGCAAATGCACTAAGACCGATAAACTTAAATGCTCTTTAACTAAACCCAAGCGACAATAAATTGTCTAGTGGCTGGTAGAGCTCCTCAAGATAAGCGACATCTTCATCTTCTAGTTTGATTTGTGTTGCACCAACCAGATCATCAAGCTGCGACACCTTAGACACTCCAACAACCGGGCAAGCAACGCCCGGTTTTGATAACAACCATGCGACGGATATCTGTGCAGGAGACTTACCGTACTTCTCCGCTATTTCAATGACACGATCCGCAATCTGAAAATCAGCCGCGCCTCGATATAGCCCTTCCGTACGTTTGCGATCTTGGCCCTGTGAACGATTGGTTGTACCCCCTTCGAAGCCACCCTTGTAGGCACCCGCTAGAATACCTCGCGCCAGTGGTGACCAAGGTGTTAACGCCACACCTGATTTCAAGCAATAGGGATTCATCTCGCGTTCTTCTTCGCGATAGATCAAATTGTAGTGATTCTGCATTGAGATGAACTTAGTCCAACCGTGAAGCTCTGCAGTCATTTGAAGTTCCGCAAACTGCCAAGCAAACATTGATGAGCCGCCTAGGTACAGGGCTTTGCCTGCTTTGACCACGTCGTGAAGCGCCTCCATAGTTTCTTCGATGGGCACTTCGCTACCGCCGGGGGTACCGTGCGGATGCCGATGAATAATCAGTTGATCAACATAATCATGTCCCAAACGCTGCAGACTCTTATCGACGCCTTCCATAATATGTTTACGAGATAAGCCCATCATATTGGGGTTTCTACCCATTGGCATGGCAACCTTGGTTGTTAGCACATACTCATCGCGGGGTAATAGTGACGTCAGCGCTTGGCCAACCACTTCTTCACAGGCACCTAAGCCGTATACGTCTGCACAATCGAAGTAATACAAACCACGGTCAATTGCCGCTGTGAAAATTTCCTTACTGTCCTTTAGTCCGAGCGTCCAATCACCCTGATGACCTCTGCCTGGTTCGCCAAAATTCATAGTACCTAAACAAAGGCGCGACACCTGAAGCCCGCTTTTTGCTCCTAATTTAACAGAATCTAACATCTTCACTCCGTTGCGAAATTTTTCAATATGAATTTTGCTTTCTATGGTTTCTTGGTCACTAAATCACAAGGGCGAAGGCTGCCCTGCGCCATACTCAACGGCAGTTTTGAAACCGTCTCTTTGTTTAAGGCGATTCCAATATGCGGTCGCATTCACCGAATCATCCGACGGCGCAAGCTTGTCACACAACATCATCGAGTACCCCATCATGATATCAGCTGCAGTAAATTCCTCGCACAAATATCCCTCTGGACCAACCGCATCACCGACCGCGCGCCAACACAAACGAGAACGCGTTTGCATTTCGACAATCGCCGTTTCAGATTGTTCGTCTTTCGGTATTGCCCGCTTGTGATTGACGATCTCGCCTAACGGCCGAGCAAATGTTGCTTCTGCAAACCAACACCACTGCAGATACTGACTGTACTCAGGTGAATCAACACTGGGTTCGAGACGGCCATTACCCTGCGTCTGCAACATATACTGCACCATCGCGCCCGATTCAAACATCGACAAGCCATCATCGTCCGTCATGGCTGGAACCTTTCCGACCGGATTCAATTTCAACCATTCAGGGCTTAAGCGGAACTCCGGAGCGAACGAAATAAGCTGTACTTCGTAAGGTATCTCTAATTCTTCACACAACCAAATGACCCTGACAGACCGTGTGCCTGGTACGTGGAATATTTTCAACATGATATTTTTCTCACATGAGTAGTGGCTTAATTGTCACAGGAAACGTTAGTGAGAGGCAACCACTGTGACGTCTCTTTGGAGCTCTGGATGCCAACTAGCTCGCCGTATCAAAATCTGTTGCTGGACGACATTTAGCAACGCAACATTTAGCAACACAATATTTATAAAACAACATTTAGAAAACAAGCTTCGATCAATCATTTAAGCCTAACCGGCTAATGAAATCTTCTCGATTCACGTAGGCACCTGCCAACTTTCTGGAGCCTACATAAGCAGAACGACCGTGCAGCAGCCGCCAATTATCGAGGACAATGGCCTCACCGGCTTGAAGCTGATGACGCCATTGGTATTGCGGGTCATTAAATAGTCCATCAATCAGCCTGATGCCGTCGTAGAGCTGTTGCATTTGATCGTCTGCTAAACGCATGACGTTGCGGTCGTAGTTATTGAATGTCACCTGCTCCAACTCGCCGCTGGCGTTCAATCTTAAGATTGGCCGCCGCGCCAACAATGTCACACCATCACCTTGGTACATACCTTCAACCTCTATATGACAGAGATACTTATAGATTTCAGGGTGTTCACGTCGGACCTTGTCCGCAATGGCAAAGCCGTCAACCAAAATAGATTCACCCCCGCTCGCGCTCTGCTCTAAGCACAACAAAATTTGTACGCCAGGCGCATCCAAACTGTAGCTACCATCGGTATGAGGTCGAAGTTCACGGGGCGTATAGGCGGAATCTGCCATTGCCTCGTCTGCTTCAAAACTCCAGACGCCGCCGAATATCGTTTCTCGCACGTAGCCCAATTGCTCTGCGAGCGCGTTTACGGAACTCAGGTCCGTCGGACAGCCCCGCACCAAAACAAATCCAAATTCGATCATCGAAGTCAAGAATTGATCGGTCTGTGTTGAGTCACTCAAACTTGGATAGTCGACAACTGGTGGTTCGACATCTCGATCCCAAAGTGTGGATGTGCCTCTTATCGTTTGGGTTTTAAATGGTTGCCGATAGCGATAGAGAAAAGTACTCGTGTACTCAATAGGAGAGCAATCTAGCTCCCATTGAATTGACAACAAAGCACCAGCATTCCTTCGCTCAACAAACAAGGGTTTGATATTTGAGTCGAGAGACGCAGTGAAGACCTCACGCTGATGCGTTCGCGCGTCGAAACTGCGTTCGTCACGCGCATTGTCACGCAGCCACATAAAGCTATAATGACTAACCTCTCCGCTTGCCCAAACAACGTCTAAAGTGTGCTCAAAGCACACACTCTCAATATTCATTAGCGATTCTACTGTCCGGTTCATTAACGATTTGTTACGACGATTACTTCGGCTCAGCTTTCAGAAAGCGCCAAACACCGAGTACCGCAATTGCAAAGAAGATGTGCACAGCGACAACGGGCGGCATGCCTGACAAGTAGATAATATCGTTTGCCAAGCCAGGCTTAAAAGGACCACCGCCAAACGCTAAACCTCGTGTACCAAAAAACGTATTCGCCATCGCAGGTAACGTAAACATCCAACCTGTGATTAAGGCACTCCAAAACAAGACAGCAAATTCGTTCTTTTTTAACAGCATAAATTGCCCACCGAACGCCATCGCCATTAATAACAATCCGTGCGTAATCGCCTCCATATGACCCATACGAAATGCCCGCGAGTCACCCGGAATATCAACCTCAATCTGGACTGGTAATGGCCACAGGACAATTTCGTTGAGTAGATGGAAAAACCAAGTCCAACCGAACAAGATACCGACAACAAACAGCCCCAACCCGTTGAGAAAAAAAAGTGCCTGCATCCGGCGCGTAATTGGGTTCCTGAGATCTGTCATTTGAATTCCTTGGGTTGGTGTTAAGTACCGTTGAATTGTTAAAGAAAGGTTCAGTTAGCCGGCGACGGGCGATGCCGCGGCAAGTTGAGAAGTATCGAGTTTAGCAACGCTGCTCGCATCTGACTCAAACATTTTTGCCCACTCTTTACCCCAACTAGGGTCGGCGATCTTGCTAGGATGATAGCCTGGCTTCCAAATACGAAACCATTTCGGTGCAATGTTACCCAATAGACGGCATAACAATTTCGCCATCTTCCATCGGCTACCCCGCTGCGACCACAAACCATCTTCACGTAACAAGGCGCGATAGCCCTGCGCTATTCTGAATGAGATATGTCCTGTTGCGCAGACCAAACCGAGCATGCGCCAAAAGTAGCTGCCATATATGTGTTCAAGGACGTCAAAGGTCACGTTTTTATGCTCAATTTCCTCAACAAAATGCCAGAGCACTAACGAGGCGACACCAGCATCACTTTCCCCGAACAGGTATTCGCGATCTTCAATGAGCATTTGTCCAATCGCCAACGCCATTGATTCGAAACCTTCAGCATAGGCAAGGTTGAACTTGAGAGAGCGGTTATTTTCAAATTTGGAATAATCGGCTAGCAACGTCTCTTCAAGTGAACAAACAACCTCGTAACCGGCCTCTTTTAATGTGTCGTTAAATTTACGATGCTGTTTGTAGTGTGTCGCTTCTTGTTTGATGTAAAGGTCAAGTTCCGCTTGTAAATTTGGGTCACTGATCATCGGCTTTGCTTTACGCATCGTGCGTATTAAGTACGGCTCAAGATAAGGCATGGCAATGGAACCGGCATTAACGATATGAGAGTACTCAGGTTTGGCTGTATTCCAATGGCCAATTTTCATTTTAGCTGTATCAGACGTTGCCGCCTCAACCGTTGGCTTTACAGAATCCGCAAGCGATGATTGATCAGTAGTCTGGCGAAACAAAAATGGCATTTGTCTAACCGTCATACGCTCGGCGCCAGTTTTATCGGCGTTGTTTGCCACATCAAAGCCTGGCTGGGGCGTTGAAACCATGGACGCAGCGACCTATTTACCATAAGAAAAACGAGTATTTCCGCTCTGCCACGTCATGTCAACGCATCAACCCGCTCCGCGAGCAAGGTTAGCGAAACCCAAGTTCGCTCGAGCTTGTTTATCCGATCAACTCACCGCAAGATAATGTACCTTCAAAACAATGCGGTTCATCCCGCTCAATACTGAATATGTTTAGATACCTACCCCGCGTGTTTTACTTTGTAGCCCCCTTACTGGTCTGCATCGGCTTGTCGGTTCCAGCCTCCGCGCAGACCAACCATCAAATTTTTGACCAATATATCAACGGCAATATGGCAAAACATGGCGTAGTCGGCGTGTCCATTGCTCTCATTGAAAACAACAAAATCGAACACCGTTATGTCTCTGGCTATGCTAATGCCGATACAGGCATCAAGTTAAATCCAAACACTGTTTTTCAAGTTGGATCTATTTCTAAGTCTGTAGCTGCTTGGGCGATCATGCAGCTGGTGCAATCAGGCAAGCTGGATCTAGACAAACCAGTAAGTACTTATCTGACTCGCTGGCATCTGCCTGGATCAGATTTTGATGCGTCAAAAGTCACCTTAAGAAGATTGCTGTCACACACTGCAGGATTGTCACTTGGCAGCTATCCTGGCTTCGCGCTTGAACAACCATTACCGACGATAGAAGCGTCATTGTCAGGTGACACTAACGGTGCGGGCGCCGTGTTTATCCAAACTGAGCCTGGCGCTCGGTGGTCCTATTCCGGCGGCGGCTATACGTTGATGCAACTCATCGTTGAAGAAGTCACTGGCATGATCTTCTCGAACTACATCAACGACATTGTCCTGACACCCCTATCAATGTATCGCTCGAGCTATCGACCCGATCCGTCACTATTGGCTGGTATGGCGAACGCACATGGTTATTCCGGCACGGTACTCCCTAATTTCCACTTCACTGCTGAAGCAGCTGCCTCTTTACACTCCACTGCTGAAGATCTGGCTAAATTCGCACTTGCCAACATGCAAACGAATCCTGTGCTGGATAACTCAACATTACAACTTATGCATTCACCTGCTGAAAACAGCGCTGGTCGACATGGACTCGGCTTCAGCTTGGTCGGCGATGGCAACATCGTTGGTCACGGCGGTAGCAATACAGGATGGAAGGCAATGGTTCGATTCGTACCGCGAACCGGCGCAGGCATTGTCGTGCTAACCAATAGCGATAGTGGCGACAAATTGACGATTGACGCCCTATGTTTCTGGAATACGCATTATGCAATCGGCTATCTCGACAAGGGTTGCCAAGACCGTCTGGACCAACAGAAGGAATTAGCGCTTATTCTCGTTGTCATCGGCGTTGGCTTTTTGCTCGCCAGTGCTGTCGCTATTTGGCTGATGCGCAAGCGCTATCTCAGCGGCGACTATGGTGTTGATCTAAACGCTTACCGCGCGATTGGCAAGTTAATGGGTATCTTGGTGCCTTTAATCATTTTAATTTGTTGGGTCACCTTTTGGCATACAGAAGTTGGTGTGTATCTCATATTTGGCAGTTGGTATACCCGTGCCGCTGACGTGATGCCAGCCGAGTTCCTCTATCTGTCCTCGGGTCTCGTCGTGTTCGTTATATCTCTAATCGGTTTGACACTATTGCGTGAGAAAAAGAACGGCTCTAAGCATCAATAAGCTGCTTGGGCCACAATGAATGCAACCCTATCCAGACATGTTACCTCTCAGCAAGTGAATCGCTTTATTGGAGTACAACATGTCCGGCCCGCTTATCCCGATTTTCACCGTTGCTGCGTTCTCCTTTTTTTATTACCTACATTACTCAGATGATATTCGACAATCGAATTCGAAGAGAATTTGTTAGCAAAAACATCTCCGCGGACACTATACAAAAACTGTTTGTCGACAAGCGCGCCGAGTCCGTCTCCAGTAACTTAAAATAGGGCATTGTTATGGTCGCGATTGAATTTTCTTTTTCGATCATCCATCTGGCACGATTGTCAGCGGATAAACCCCTATCAAAAACTATTGTGTTTATATTTGCGGCTGGCAGCCTATTGCTCTACTAAGTGTTGCGAAGCTTTTTTATCAAAGCAGACTTAAGACAAGCACGCCATGCAGGCATCACCCGTTCCGAACACCCTCGGCACAACTATCTAAGCCGCTAATATCCAACTAGTTGTGCCGATATATGTACAAGGACCTGTACTAACGGTATCTTGTCCCTCGAATTTGTTAACTCATTATTGAAAAAACAACTGTTGAGGGAAATCCATGGTAAAGACTGAATTATTTGATCTGACGGGCAAAGTTGCCCTAACTACAGGCTCATCGAAAGGTATGGGTGAAGCTATGGCGATGGGTTTAGCGGAACATGGCGCTAAAGTTGTCATCTCTAGCCGTAAACTTGATCAGTGCGAAGCGGTCGCAAAGAAGATCAACGACAAGTGTGGTGAAGGTTCGGCTATCGCGATTGCCTGTAACATTGGCTACAAAGATCAGCTACAAGCCCTTGTTGATGAAACTCGGGAACGCTTAGGACCGATTGATATCCTCGTTTCAAACGCCGGTATCAACCCGTTTTATGGTCCAATGTCTGAAATCCCTGACGATGCCTTCGACAAGATCATGGCAAGCAACGTTAAATCAAACCATTGGTTATGCCAAATGGTTGCATCCGACATGATCGCTAAGGGATCCGGTTCAATCATGATCACCTCAAGTGTTGGTGCGCATTCGCCATCTGATGTGCTCGGTACTTACAATATCTCTAAGTTGGCCGATATCGGTCTTGTTCGAAATCTAGCAATGGAGATGGGTCCAAGTGGCGTTCGCGTTAACGCAATCTGCCCGGGTCTGATCAAAACCGATTTTGCTCAAGCACTGTGGGATAACCCCGAAGCTGCAGCGAGAGCCAATGAGCAAACACCCCTGCGACGCCTTGGCGAAGCTGAGGACTTGAAAGGTTTGGTTGTGTTTTTAGCGTCTAAAGGCAGTGAGTACATTACCGGCCAGGCATTAAACGTCTGTGGCGGCACGCACATGTATCGTTAAGCAACAAACTGGCTTTACAAATAATTAATACATACAAACTTAACCAGAGGGACTTATGACTGAATATTGCATCGTAGAAAAGAAAGATCACATTATGACAGTGCGTCTCAATCGACCTGAACGGCTAAACGCGCTTCATTCACTGGCAAACGCCGAACTCGGCGAGGTCTTCGATGACTTCGATGCCGACGACGATATGTGGGTGGCGATCATCACCGGTGAAGGCCGAGGTTTTAGCGCCGGCAATGATCTAAGACATCAAGCCGAGGGTGGCGAACGTGTTGAAGCACCGAAAGGCTTCGCGGGTCTGACGTCACGCTTCGATATGAGCAAACCTGTCATCGCTGCAGTAAACGGCGTATCAATGGGCGGTGGATTCGAAATCGCCCTCGCCTGTGATCTGATCATTGCATCTGATCAAGCAAAATTTGCATTGCCAGAGCCTAAAGTTGGCTTAGCAGCACTTGCCGGTGGATTGAATCGATTGCCGAGACAAATTGGCGTTAAACGTGCTTTGGGCATGATCTTAACCGGTCGCCATGTGTCAGCAGAGGAGGGCTACACACTCGGCTTTGTCAACGAAGTTGTGCCCCATGATCAGCTTATGGAGAAGGCAATGGATTGGGCTAAGCAAATCGCTTCATGCGCGCCGCTTTCCATTCGAGCCAGTAAGGATGTGGTTTACCGCAGCCTTGATACTGAGTCTCTGCAAGCGTCAATGGAAGCCCAGTACGATTCAGTGAAAACGCTGTTCAAAAGTGAAGACTTTATCGAAGGACCAAAAGCTTTCTCTGAAAAACGCGCGCCAAACTGGAAAGGTAAGTAAGTATCCAAATGGCTTAAAAAGCAGGTTAGTAAATAGGTCGCAAAACAGACCAAAAACGACGCTGCAGTGAAAACAGAAAAGCCGGTTAGATTTCTCTAACCGGCTTTTTTTATTGCGCGCCCCTACGACCTCGTTTTCTAAACCTTTACGAGTTTGGCTAAGCCAACATCGCTGAAATCATCTCAGCGGTTACACCAACGGTTGCACCAGCAGCAACAATCCCCTGCCAAGACGTCTCATCAATCGGAATACCGTTGACCTCACGATTCGCTTTGGCAATTCGCTCGGGTTCGCCTGGGATCAAGACCGAATCAACATCTTTCGCTGTTGGCGTTGATTTAATGTATTCGATCAAGGCTTTGGTTTCGGACGTAAAGCTGTCCGTATCACCGATCATCTTTGGGTCAATGATGAATGCCAGCATGTGGTTAACCACCGTACCTTGACGGATGTTACCGGGCTGAACTGACCATGCACCGGTTAAAGCGCCAGCCAAAACCTCACAAATAAAGGCTAATCCAAAGCCTTTATGTTTGCCAAAGTGCGTTTGAGAGCCCGCCGGATTCAGCGTGATGACTTTAGGATCGGTGGTCTCGTTACCTTCTGCGTCAATCAAACAGCCGTCAGGGACATTTAGCCCGCTGTTCAGAGCAACCCGCACCTTACCCGCCGCAATCGCACTGGTTGCCATATCCAGCACAATGGGGTCATCCCCCTCAACCGGAATCGCGCAGCAAAAAGGATTTGTGCCGAGTCTTGGCACCGTGCCACCAAAAGGTGATACCTGTGGGTCATGGCCAACCACATTGACATAATGAATAGAGATCATGCCCTGTGCAGCAACGCGCTCAGCATGCGCACCTATACGGCCTAGATGATGCGCGTTCTTCAATGCAACAACGGCGATGCCATGCTGCCGCGCGACGTCTATGCCGATATCCATCGATTCAGGTCCGACGACTTGGCCGAAGCCTAACTTACCGTCAACAACCACAATAGAGCCATTGCTTGAAAGCACTTCTGCATGGCTGTCTGGCTGACAAAACCCTTTCTTAAGGTTATTGACGTAAATCGGAATCATGCCAACACCGTGCGAGTCGTGTCCCTTCAAATTTGCCTCGACTAAATGTCCAGCTGTCATGCTGGCTTCTGATGCACCCGCACCCGCGGCAACGCAGATTGCCTCAACAACTTTTGTTAACTTCTCATGATTTACGATCATTACTGTTCCTTGACGTCCTAAATAAATTTGTATTGATAACTGCACCGATCACGCTGAGACTCGATGATTGCCCTGACCAATCATTACGCCTTCGCAGCTTATGATTGCGAGCCTATCTTGGCTAACTTGCTTTGCCTAGATACTGACAGCGCAGGCGACTAGTCAATCATATTAAATTACTCTACAGTCTGCGATTCTTATGAAGCTGCTTATAAAAACATATTAAACCTGATGAGAATACAAACCAGCAGCTTTAAACCTCAATATCTAAGACTAAAGATAGCGTATGAAACCTGAACTCAAAGACCTGCTCGATTTACTTGATTTGGAACAAATTGAGGTCAACATGTTCCGTGGCGTGAGTCCGGACGAAGGCTGGCAGCGCGTCTTTGGTGGTCAGGTAATCGGTCAGGCCCTTGTCGCCGCCTCTCGAACGGTCGAGGACGTGACGCGCACAGCACATTCGCTACACGGCTATTTCCTACGCCCTGGTGATACCACCATTCCGATTGTCTACAACGTAGATCGAATTCGTGATGGCAGAAGTTTTACAACCCGCCGTGTCGTCGCCGTACAACGAGGTAAAGCGATCTTCAGCATGTCAGTTTCGTTCCAAGTAGCGGAACAAGGCCTCGAACATCAGTTCGATATGCCCAAGGTCAAAGGTCCCGAAGAATGTCCGAGCGAGAAAGACCTGCGGGAAAAATTTATCAAAGATTTGCCGGAAGACGTCCGTGAACGCATGAATAAGCCACGACCGATAGAAATGCGTTTTGTTGAACCGATTAACGAATTCAATCCAGCACCAAGTGATCCAGAGCAGCATATTTGGATAAAAACAGTCGATAAAATGCCGGAAGATGTTCGGCTAAATCAATGTCTGTTGGCCTACGCATCTGACATGACCTTGATTGATACCAGCTATCGCCCGCACGGTATTGGCTGGGGAAACGAAAAGTTTCAAGTCGCCAGTCTTGACCATGCGATGTGGTTTCACAAACCCTTTACCACAGATCAGTGGTTACTCTATCAGCAAGACAGCCCCAATTCCGGCGGCGGTCGCGGCTTTAGTCGCGGCGCTATTTACACCCAGGAAGGTGACTTAATCGCCTCGGTTGCCCAGGAAGGTCTGATTCGGTTGCACGACTGATCGTCATATTGCGTTTTATCGATAAATAACAAAAAGGAAAGTGCTTCCGTGATCTATAACAATGTTATTTTAACCTTAAAGGATGTCAATGACGCCCAAGTAGTGGCAGCCGACTTAATCTTGTTGGCAACCGCGTCTTTAATTGAACCCGGCTGCCATCGCTTCGAAGTCCATCATTCTCAAAGTGATCGAAAGGTATTCTTTTTAATTGAACAATGGCAATCACAACAAATGCTGGACTTGCATCGCGAGGCTGACGCGTTTCAGAGCATCTATATTACCAGAGTGATCCCGTTGGTTGACCGACGGCCTCACCCTAGCGATCTCATTACTTGAGCCCGGCTAACATCAATGCACCGATGTACCGATGTACCGAATCATTTTAAACTCAGATTCATAACTAACTATGATACATCCGCCCCATCAAGTTCTGATTAAATTCTGCCTGCTGTGCCTGCTATTGGTTGCCTATTTTGGCTACCTGACCTATGAATTCGACATAGTCACGGGCGGCATTGCGGCACTGATTACCTGGAGTTTTTTCGTGCTTTGTACACCGATCGCGGATGCAGGTTTTCTACTCGATTTTCCAGTGCGGCTTTTGTTCGGTATCCGTATGGTGGTTTCAGAAATTGTTGTCTGGGCCGTCGCGATATCAATCAATGTGGTCGCTCTGGCTTACTTCGCCGACTACTACGAAACCACCTTCATCACAAAATTAATGAAAGTGATTTTAACAACCCCATTTCCTTACTGGAGCGTCATTGTACTTTCCGGTTTCGGTACCTTTTTATCGATTCGGTTCGGCGATGAATTGATGGATGTGTTTAGTCATAAAGATCGTTACTTCTACCTTCGCCACCATTTCAAACATGAACTTGTGCTATTTGTCTTCTTCATCGTTGTACTATTCAGCTACTATGAAATCATGACAAGTTTAGGGATTTCGCTAGACTCCAACTAAATGTCTTATTTGTTTCGACAATAGCAGGATGCTCTAACCGGCACTTCAGCGCGCGCTAGGGCCTGGTCAAGCAACAACTGAACATGCACAAGCTCTTGGCTCTCGCCACGCTTGCTGAGGCACTCGCTGAGCCCATGTAAGGACCAGATATTTTTAGGATGTTGGCAAGGTCTCGCCAATGTGTCATTCAAGCCCAAATCAGCCCGATAGATTTCTTCAGCCTCGGCATGTTGTCCCTGCTCCAGCAACAGCGCCGCAAGTGCATGTCGCGGCGGTTGCATCCAGCCCCAAGGCTCATCGTAATGCAGATTGTCGCTATAGTTAGCAGCCGCCCTTAGATGATCAAGACCCGCTTCGTGATCGCCGGATTTGTACAGCCGCTCCCCTGCTGCCATTTGTTGGGCAATGCCCAATACATCTTCGGCAGGGTTGTTAAACATGAAGCGGGTTTCTTGAACGGCCTCTTTCGCTTTTAGAAACTCATCGTACTCTGCCGTCGCTGCATCATGTTGATCGGTATTAGCAAAGGCAATCACTCGCCCATACCGTAACAAGGCTGTACTAAAACTAAACAGTTCGGCGTCTTTTTGAAACTCTTCTGCAAGTATTTCCTGCCACATACCAAATCGCACCATGACATGTAGTTTCATGCCCCAAAAGGCTTCGAAAAAGTCAGGCATAAACGCAACTACCGGCTCGGGTAACAGTTGCTGCAGCTCCATCGCAGCATCTAACGCCACCTGCTTCTGCGCCAGAAACATGGCACCGTATGCAACGAAGTGAACATTATGAATACGATAAACCGTATAAAAATTACCCGGCCCGCGCATCGCCGTAAAGGGTTGGTCAGCCAATGCAGCTCGCTGATTTCTGGAAATCACATTTTGGTAGTCGCCGCATAGCACATCAATATGTGTCGCCATGTGCAACAGATGACCGGACGCAGGTACAAGATTCGATAAATTATCACCGTGGGGCAGCGCCAGTTCGGGTGTTGGTGACATTTCCATCAAGTGAATATACAAATGCAACAGTCCCGGATGCTGCCAAGCGCCGGACTGGGAACTAAAGGCGCCCTCAAGCATTTCTCTGGCTTCAACGGTTGATGCCCCATCGGCAGGCTGCTTGGTTTCTAGATTCCACAATGCCCAGGGTGTCCGGCCCATCAAAGACTCGACGCAGATAGCCATTACATCAAGATTGTCTGGGTACTGTTGATACACCTTACGCATCTCGCTGGCGAAATTTTCGTTAAAGGGCTCATAGTCTTCAATTTCAGCATTATCCGGATAACGAACGGCCACTGCGGCTAACATGGCTTGAGCAAGGGCATTGTCTGTCTTAATGACAGACCCTTTAGCAATTGCATCCTGAGCAATGGCAAGACAGGTTTTTTTCTCTTGGTAGGGAAACATGTCCCAAACCTTGTTGTAGTTTGGGCCGATTGCGAAGGCGATACCCCAATATGCCATAACGCTTTGAGGGTCTGCAGCAACGGCTTTGTTAAAACAAATAACGGCTTCTTCATGATTAAAGCCATAGAGCCAATTGATACCTCGATCAAACCAAGTCTGTGCCTCAACAGAGGAAGAGGAAATATCACAATGATGCTGACCAAGGTCAAAGTTGTATTGGGCTTCTAATTCAACTGCTGATTGTTCTTGTCCTTGTGCTTCAGACATATCTATTCACCCTAAGTTTGCAATAGCCTATCAAACCCCAAATTTGGGGTCAGAGTAAAGGGACAGATTCACGCCGCGCAGCAATTGGACAGAGACCCGTCACATCCGTATTTCATAAAAGTTTTATCGTGCTGCAGATTTTAGAGCATCGCAAAGTAAGGCTATTTGACCCCCGCCACCCTATCCGCTAGCTGAAAATTTGCTTCATCAAAGTCCTCAGCAAGATGCCTTTGTAAAACAGCCTTACCTTCGCTTCGTGTTTCGAGAGAGTTGCCAAATACCGACTCAAAAAAACTCAACATGCCAATTTGGGTAATCATGTGCTGCCGACCAGGATGTCCTGACGCTGGCGGTTTTGGTTCCGCACAAAGCTTCGGCGCGTTGGGATCGGCGACGATACCGTCTGCCTCGGATAACAAGTCCGTGAAGACTTCATCAGTCTCTGGGTCAACGCTTGCGAGCACCGCTGCGCAGGCGATGAAATCAGAGTTGTGGAAAAACCTTAAAACAGGCTCTGCCATATTTACAAAACCTATGTGGTTACCCCCCACTATCGTCAACAAACTTCCATTGGTGACACGTTCGGGAATAACAGCCGCATTGCTATTGTGAAGAATAAGCCTGTCAGCGCTACCCGCAATCATCAAGAAGGGAATCGTGACGCCACTTTGATCGTAGAATTTTTTACTCAAAAATTCCGATGGTCCAGCAATAGAGACTGCAGCTTTTACGCGGGGCTCGCGCAGACGTGGGTGATAAGAGGTCAATGACGTCGTCAGTCCACCCAATGAAAGTCCCATTAGACCGATGCGGTTCGAGTCTATCTCACCTTCGAAGGGTTTATCGCTGTCGCTTAGCGCGAGTACAGAATCGATAAGAAAGGTTATGTCTTCTGGCTGATTCGACACATCATTAGCATTCGCGCCACCCGGCGCTGCACCACTCGTTAGGGGATAATTCGCCGCCAAAACAACATAGCCATGACTGGCAAGTTGCGCCAACAAATACTTCGTTTCATCCCGTGACGACGTAAAACCGTGGGAATACACGATCAATGGGTATGGGCCACCCGCGTTCTTGGGGTACCAGATGGCAGACGGCAAAGATCTGTGTGGTGCACCAGCAAACTCCCCATTGGCATCCGTCGCGCGTGAACTGTCGACAAATAGCATTTCCGCTTGTTGTGGCTGGTACGGACCCTCAGCAAGCCACTTGGCGCTTGGTGAGTCTCGCGCTGGCTGCTGCGGTGCCGTGAATTGAACACCTATTACGATAGCCACGACCAGTACTAGGGTCGTCACCAACAAACCGAAGGACAACTTTTTGAGCATTTCAAGCACCTGGAAACAGGATCGGAGTTTTGCACCAGAATAAACCTACAAGAGGCACCATTTCAACATTGAATCATTTTGTGAACTCGCGCCCTTGATTACAAACTACAATCAGAAAAATTCTGATCCGAAAATTTTCAAACGATGCGCTTGTGTTGAGCAAGCATTCATTTTGATGATCACTATTGTTCAATTGAAAATACTAAGTTCAAACTATTTCTGACATAGTGAGCGGACATAGTGGGCTGACTCGGTGGGCTGACATAGTGGACTGACATAGTGGGCAAAGCTCGCCGTGGTAAACCTAATCAGATAAACAAGTGGCCACATTAAAATCCGTCGCGTCCACTGACTTATTTATTCTTTAACACACAAACCATTGCATGATGGTCGGAGAATGACAGCTTTGAATAACAACTCACTCAAACGCGTACTATCAGGTTGGGATGTGTTTTTCATCGCGGTCGGACAGATCATTGGCGCGGGCGTCATCGCCCTCACTGGTATCGCCATTGGCATGACGGGCCCGTCGGTGATTTTCGCTTACCTGCTGTCAGCAGTATTAGTGCTAATCGTCACAATTTTAATCATGATGGCAGGCAGTGTTTTGCCTGCGGTAGGTGCCTATTATGCGTGGTGCTCACGTTTAAGTGGCGGCTGGATCGGCACCATAGTGTTGGGCATGATTCTGTTGGCGAGCGTATCCTTGAGTCTGTATGGCAGCTCTTTCGGACTCTATCTCAACCCTCTGTTTCCCATACTCTCGGTCAACCAATGGGGCGTGTTGGTGATCGTGTTACTGTTCTTGGCAAATTTGTTTGGCTTGCACCTCGCCGCAAAAGTTCAGGTCGGTTTAGTCGCAGTACTGGTTTCTGCCCTCGCCATCTATGCGGGCTTTGCGATACCAAAAGTTGATCAAGCATTACTGACTCCCTGGTTGCCGCAGGGTGTCGTGGGTTTTGTCACTGCTGTATTCTTACTAAAGTTTGCGACCGGCGGGGCCTATATGATTGTTGGTCTCAGCGGCGAGATGAAGAATCCAAGGCGTGTAATTCCAATTGTAATGACAACGGCAACGATCGCCGTTGCCGCTATCTATTCGATTGTCGCTTTGGCGAGCGTTGGCGTCGTCCCATGGCACGAGATGATTAACCAACCCCTTACCGTGGCTGGTCAGCAATTTCTGCCGGGTTGGGCGATGACCTACTTTTTGGTGGGTGGCGCAGGATTAGCTATCTGTACGACGCTCAATTCTCAGTTCATTCAGCTACCTCGAACCTTCATCGTTGCAAGTTGGGATCGTTTGATTCCAACAAGGCTTGGCCGCCTCAACCGTTACGGTGCACCCCACTACATCTTGGGCATCATGCTGATCATTGGCGTAGTGCCTTTAATGGTTGGTCTCGATATTGGTGATATTGCACGCGCGGCAACAATTTCAGCCAGCCTACCGTCTATCTTTGTCTATTGGTCGCTGACACGCATCCACACGCGCTATCCAGAACAATATGCTAAGTCGATGTTCAATATGAAGCCGGTGTGGATTTGGAGCCTGTTCATATTTTCAGAACTGTCGACCTTCGTGGGTATTTACTTTTTGTCGAGAGATCTGTCGTCCACCGTGATTTGGAGTCTGGTGATATGGACGATCGTTGCTATCGCCTATTACCCTATACGCCGATATTTTCTTGCCAAACAAGGTTTTGACCTAGACGCAGCCACAACTAACGACAGTTTGTTTCACCACAATTAGGCCGACAGTCGACTGCGACTGCAAGACTATTCCACAGGCGTATACTTTCTAACGAAAGGTAATAACTCATCGAGAACCGGACCGAGCGTCGGTGCAATAACAAAAGTTGAGTTCTGCAGCAGCGTCGTTGCTGCTCTAGAATTGACAATCGGGTGCAAAAAATCTCTCTCCGCGCCGTGATGCAGTATCAACGTCGCGGGCACGGTTAGGGATGCCAGTTGTTCGTCGGTCATGCCCAACGTTGTTTTTGCATGATAAGAGGCCAAGTGCTCGCCTGTGCGTTTCATCGCCGCTAGAAAATCTTCGACGTCTTGTTCCAAGAAAGTCTTTTGAAGCTCTGGACTGTTGCGTTCCAGATAGGCTGCCCACAGAGGCGTTTTGGCAACCGCCTGCATCGACGTGAGGCTTTCATCTTTTAGGTAATCCAGATAGTACTCTTTCGACAAACGCTCGGCCGCTATTGGCCCGCCGGTTAAAGGAGATATAACCAGCGCGGCAACCTGTTCTGGATAACGTTCAGCAAGAATCATATTTGATCGAGAACCGGATGACATGCCGTAAAGGGTTGCTGGGCCAACCCCAAGGCGTTGCAGCAGTACATGTAGATCTTCTGCCTCTTCAATTGATAACGGCTCGCTGCCAAACGATACCTCCGAGCGACCCATGTTGCGACGATCCCAAATGATCACCTTAAGATTACTGTCAGCAGCAGCAACATTGCGCGCAAAACCACGGAAGCCGTTAATCTCGCCCATCCCGCCCGGGGTGACAATCAGCGGAATGTTTGCTTCAGGGTTGTAGATTTCAACGTACAAAGTCATGTCACGTTCAGGTCTTAAATCGACTCTTCGCACCTCGGTCGGAACGTGTTCCGCTCCTCCTTGCGGCAACGCATTAAAATACAGCGGGAAATAGGGGTTATTCGCCGCGCCACGGAACAGCGTCGAATCTGGATTATAGTCTGGGTCGTTCACATCAATTTCATCTGGTTCATGTTGATCCGCATACGCGCTGGCGATAACGATCAGCGCAGCAAACAATCCAGTTATCAATTTTGCAGAGGTTCTGGCGAGTCTTTTCATTGCGGATTCCATAGTCCGAGGATTAAATAAATATCAGTAATGACAACAATCAGATGGCTGAAACCACCAGGCACGACTGTCCGGGCTTGCTAAAAAAAGCTACAGCGCAATCCCTTTACGGTCAACTTCAGCATTACGTTTATCTCGGCGTCGGCTAGAGACGTAACGATGCTGGGTCCGCCAGCCGTCTTTAGTTTTTACGATCTTGTCGTAATAGCTAGCGGTTGATGTTTTGCCTTTACCAATCAAGGCGACGATGCGAAAACACATCGTGACGCCCTCTTCATCAGAGTCAGCATAAATGTTTGTCATCATGTGGGTGCGCGGGTGAGCGGCCTCTGATTCCATAAACGACTTGATATCATCAAGACCATCACAGATACGTGAGCCAACCCCTGTGAGATCGAACACGGCATCCTGTGTGAACACAGTGTCGAGCGCAGGCCAATTTCGATCGTCAATCGAATCGCCGTAGCGACCAGGCAGTTCGTGGATCTCTACCCTATCGGCAGTCGTGAGTACGTATGGCGAATCAGTCATGTGTTTTATCCGTATGGCGTCAACAATAGTGTGTATTGGTCCTAGAGTAAAGTCCCCCTGCAATGCCACCAATAACCAATTACAGGGCAATCTTTTGCACTCACGTGCAACTCAAATCAGCCCTTTAACTCATGAATCGCCCTGCAAACCGCCGCTTGCACTAGCCAATCAGGACAAGGCACACTGCTAAAGATCCGTAGCAATAGCTTAAAAAACCAGCAGAGAGAATTATGCCCGTAGACATAAAATGGACAGATGCCAAAGATACGCGGCACAACGCAACCCACGAGTTCCGTATTCAGCGAGATGGTATGCGCGATATCACCGGTGCGCTATGGCTACCTGATGCGCCTGTTCAAGGCAAAACCCTTATCTGCTGCGGCCATGGCGCTTCTGGCAACAGGTATCAAGCGCCTATAAGCGATCTGGCTGAACGTTTTATTGGTGCCAAACTGCCCGTTCTGTCACTTGATGGACCGGTGCACGGTTTACGTCAAGTGGGCGACGGTGGGCGCACGGCATTTTTCCCCGAGTATCAACGTGACAATAGTCTTATTGATATGACCGACGATTGGACTTGCGCGATTGAACAGATCCAGACGGAATTCACTATCGCTAAGCTTGCCTATTTTGGTCTGTCGATGGGTTCTTTATTCGGCTTGCCATTGGTTGCCAGTAGAGGCGATGTCACAGTGGCGGTTCTCGGTTTGATGGGTGTCCAACAGAACTTCCCCCATAGTGAAACGCTGCTGAAGGCCGCGGCAGAAATCAAATGCCCGGTACTGTTTTTGATGCAGCTGGAAGATGAGTTGTTCAATCGCGAAGGTTGCCTGAAAGTCTTTGATGCCCTCGCCTCGACCGATAAACGCCTGCATGCCAACCCAGGCCTGCACCCAGAGGTGCCTAACGAGGAAATTGACTGCACATTCGACTTTTTACTTAGCCATATCAACGGCAAGCAAACAAAGTCGATCGTCAATATAATTTCAGACTAAAGCAGTCCGGTTTGGCGGCGTTACAGCCAATCGATCAATCAACTAATCGACTAATCAAACGACATCGCACTTGAGAGATTCCTCCGTTATCGCTACTGTATTGTCTCTACCACAGGATAACGTCGCATATGTTCGACTATCGAAACGCGAGCCTAGCAAGCGCACGAGCATTTACACAAAGTGCCGACATCGACGAACTCGATGTTTCAAACCACTTTTTATTCCAGCAGGACGCACATTGGCCAATGTTCGAGCGTCTACGGCAAGAGGACCCCGTGCACTTCCATGCAGAGAGCCGCTATGGACCTTACTGGTCCGTCACCAGTCATGAAGCAATTAAACTGATTGATGCGGATAACCAGCGTTTCTCTAGTGCATCTGGCATCGGTATCGTCGATGACGCTGGCGCTGCATCATCTTCTTTTATCGCCATGGACTCGCCCAAGCATGACGGTCAGCGGGCCACAGTAGCCCCGGTCGTTGCGCCGCCTAACCTAGCAAAAATGGAAACATTGATTCGTGAGCGCGTCATCGAAATACTGGATGGCCTGCCCATTGGTAAAGAGTTCAATTGGGTCGACCGGGTATCGATAGAACTGACGACTCGTATGCTTGCCACACTGTTTGATTTTCCGTTTGAAGACCGAAGCAAACTCACCTACTGGTCTGATATCGGTGTCATGGGGCCGAGGTCGGGCTATGTCTCTAGCTGGCAAGAAGCCAGAGCTGAACTGCAGGAATGCCTAAAGTATTTTCAAAAGCTGTTTAGTGAACGGCTTGACCCCAGTCACGAAGGCTTCGACCTGTTGACAATGTTGGCAAGCAATCCTGAGACCCGCGATATGCCACCGGCTGAGTTTTTGGGCAACATCATGCTGTTGATTGTCGGTGGTAACGACACAACGCGAAATTCTATCACCGGCGGCGTGCTTGCGCTGAATCAGTTTCCCGATCAATACGACAAGCTAAGGGAAAACGTGAAGCTTATTCCTAATATGGTCGCTGAGATTATTCGCTGGCAGACCCCTCTGACGCATATGCGTCGCACTGCGTTGGAAGATGTTGAACTACAAGGTAAGACCATTAAAAAAGGCGACAAGGTATTGATGTGGTACGTATCTGGTAATCGCGACACAGCCGTTTTCGACAACCCAGACAAGCTCATCATTGACCGTGCCAATGCACGTCAACATGTGTCATTTGGCTTCGGCATTCATCGCTGTATGGGCAACCGTTTGGCAGAAATGCAACTGCGCATTTTGTGGGAAGAAATCAGCAAACGGTTTCACAAAGTGGAAGTTGTTGGTGAACCAGAACGTGTCGTTTCTAATTTCGTTAAGGGTTACTCGAAGATGTCCGTCATTTTACATCCGCTAAAATAGGCCAAGGCTTCTTCGCCCGAATTGGTCTAGCATAGATGGTTCAAACTGCCGTTAGTGCGAGGTAAACAATAGAAAAGGTGGTCTTTTATTGATTCTGTGTTGATACACAATCTTTTTGAAGCATAGCCTTCCCGATAGGAAGGCTAAACTTCGATTTACTCACAACTAGGCAGCAAACTGATCAAGATGATAGTCGGTGTTACCAAACTGGGCTTCAATCACTAACAAGCGCTTGAAGTAATGACCAACTCTTAACTCTTCCGTTACACCCATACCACCATGTGTTTGTACCGCGTTCTCACCAACAAAAAATGCCGCCTTGCCGATAAGATGTTTCAGAGCATGGATGTTACGTTGCGCATCATCACCGCCGTTAGCAACTTCCATGGTGGCGCGATAAAGCAATGATTTGCACTGTTCATGTTCCATGAACATTTCAACCATTCGATGCTGCAACACTTGGAAATCTGCCAGCGCGTGATCAAACTGCTCACGCTCCTGCGTATAGGCGACAGTATCTTTATAGAGTACTTCCATTGCGCCAACCGCTTCTGCCGCGATTGCCAAAATGCCATCGTTGATCGTCGCATTCAGTGCTGCGAAGCCATTATCGACGTCACCGAGTAAATCTTCAGCACTAACGACAACCTTATCGAAAGCGATTTCAGCGGATTGCAAACCATCAACGGTTAGAAATCCCTGTACCGTTACCCCTTCACGATCTGCAGGTATCAGAGCAAGGGAGATACCCGATTTATCGGTCGTGCCACCACTGGTTCGAAATGAAACAACTAAGGCGTCTGCTGTACCACCATGTTGCACCATGCATTTTGTGCCGGTAATGGTGAAGCCATCAGCGGTTTTAGTGCCTGCGACTGCGACATTGTGAGGCTCATAGCCGGAATCTGCTTCTGAGTAAGCCAGCGCCAATTGCTTTGAGCCATCAATGACACTTTCGAGCCATTGCTTGCGCTGTGCTTCATTGCCGGTACGCTTCAACACGCCACCACCTAGCACAATACTCGCTAGGAATGGTTCAAGCACAAGACCCTTACCAAAATGTTCCATCAAGATCATGGTGTCGAGTTGGTTACCACCAAAGCCACCATCGTCTTCACTAAATGACAGGCCAAACCAGCCAAGCTCTGACATGGACTTCCAGTGAGCTTCACTAAAACCAGGTCCTTGTCCCACAAGCGCCATGCGGCTCTCGAGGTTGTAGTTGTCTTGCACAAATCGTTCAATCGAGTCCGAAACGAGTTGCTGTTCTTCAGTCAAATCAAAATTCATATCAAAATATTCCTATTTCTTCGTCGACTTAATGCCAAGAACCTTCTTGGTAATGATGTCCTTCTGGACTTCGCTGGCGCCACCGTAAATGGTATAAACACGGCTGCTCATGTAACCGCCCATGCCTGCCCGCGCGAATTCTGGTCCTGAGTTGATGCCACCCCATGCGGCCGAGAATTCTCCACCCGCTTCCATGGTCAACTTCTGGATACGCTGCTGAATTTCGGTACCTTTGAGTTTCAGGATTGACGATTCAGGACCCGGTGCTGTGCCCGCACTTGCCGTTGCCAAGCTTCGAAGTTCTGTATATTCCACAGCCATCAAATCGATTTCGAGTTCAGCGATCTTCGATCTAAAACTCGGTGTATCCATTAAACTACCGTTACCGCGTTTAACGCTGCTGGCTCGCTGTTTCAAACCTTCAAGCGCAACGATGGAGTTAGAAATACCGGCAATACCGGTTCGCTCATGCTCAAGCAGACCTTTCGCATATGCCCAGCCTTTGCCTTCTTCACCAACGCGATTTTCAACAGGGACTTTGACATCAGTAAAAAATACCGTGTTAACGGTATGCGAACCACCCAGCGTAATAATTGGCTTAACTTCTATACCTTCCTGCTTCATTGGGAATAACAGAAACGTAATACCTTCCTGTTTGATACCCGCATCACTGGTTCTTGTTAGACAGAAAATCCAATCGGCGATGTGTGCCATCGTGGTCCAAATTTTTGTGCCGTTAACAACATAGTGTTTTCCATCTTCCGTCAACTCAGCTTTTGTTTTCAGACTGGCGAGGTCAGATCCCGCTCCCGGTTCTGAATAACCCTGACACCAGTTAACTTCGCGTGCTCGAATAGCGGGTAGAAAACGATCCTGTTGCTCTTGTGAGCCGTGCGCCATCAATACCGGTGCAAGCATGCTCAATCCAAAGGGCAAATCCCATGGCGTACCAGCGCGGGCCGTTTCTTTCTGCCAGATGTAATGTTGGTTTGGAGTCCAACCGGGTCCGCCGAATTTAGCAGGCCATTTCGGCACATCCCAACCACCTTTTTCTTTCGCCTTCTCGAACCATTTCATCCGCCACTTTTCCGGATTTGCTCCGTGCGTGTAGGCATTTTCACTCAAGAACTCTCTTACTTCTTTTTCAAAAGCAAGATCATCTGCGCTTAAATCGATATCCATGTAGCATGTCCTGTAGGTCTTTGTAGCGTGCAATATAGCAAAGCTGGCAACAAATACTAGAATTATGTTCTAATCGTGTCATGTCACGCCAAATCCAGACTAGCGCCCTAAAATCTCGAGTAATTGAGGTTGCATTAGCCCATTTCTCTGAAGTGGGCATTGCACGCACCAACGTTGGCGACATCCTTAAGGATGCTAATTGCAGCGTGGGCAGCCTCTATCATCACTTCGGCAATAAGGAAGGTATCGCCGAGGCGCTCTTTATTGACGGCGTCAACCAATTCAATGCAAGTCTTCTTGCCGCGCTGCTACCACGCCGAACTGCCAGCACAGGCATAAGTTCTATCGTCACTTTTTGCTGCGACTGGGTCACCGATCAATCGCAACTGGCGGCTTATCTGCTGTCACGTGAAATTAAACTGTCAAAAAGCGCCAAACAGGAACTACGAGAAATGGACCGCGCCCTATCACAATCATTGTTTGACTGGTTTGTACCGCATGTCGAGTCTGGCACGCTGCAACAGTTACCGACGGCTATGTATGTGCCTTTAATCTGCGGTCCAACACTTGAGTACTCTCGCATGTGGCTTTCAGGCAGAAGTCGCAAGTCGCCGAGCGATGTTTCCCCCATACTGGCCCAAGCAGCTTGGCAGTCGGTCAAAAAATCAAACAACTCCTAGTTCGTTAGACATCCAAAAGCCCGACGAAGGTCTTTAACATCTCTGTTGCCACTCACGACTATTGCGGTATACAACCAACAAGTTTTACTCTGAAGCATCCGTTTGGTCCCCTACTCTTTTGGGGACTAAAAATCATGAGTGAAGAACTTGTCGGGCAACTCAACGCCTTCATGGCAAACAAACATCAAGGATATCTAGCCGTGACCCGTTGATCGCGCTGTTTCGTTGCACCCAAATGTTTTTAAGAAGGTAGACGTTTATAACGCCTTACTCCGCTGATTACTTTTGTCGCTGATTGCTGACGTTAGCTTTTGGTTAGCCCGTTCAACTTTTGTTACTGACGCTATTATCGCGTTAGACTAAACAGAATCGTTAATCCGTATCTTTACACAAGGACCTGACTTTATGCCTTCAGCCAAACCTCTTGCTGGTATCAGAGTTGTCGACTTCTCTATGGCCTATGCGGGTCCCATATGCGGCCGCATGATGAGTGATTGCGGCGCGGACGTGATCAAAATTGAGCCTACCCGTTTCAGTGACGGTGTGCGTAGCAACCCCCGTATCTTTACGCATTTTAATGCGGGCAAGCTTGGTGTGCAGATTGATTTGAGCGACCCCGAGGGTCAGCAGCTAGCACATGAATTAATTGATAGTGCCGATGTGGTTATCGAAAATTATCGACCCGGCATCATGACGAAGTTTGGTCTGGACTATGCCAGTATCAAGCCTCGGCATCCCGGCCTAGTATATTGTTCAATATCCGGCTTCGGTCAAACGGGACCAGACGCGCAACGCGCGGCATATGCACCGATTGCGCATGCCGCCAGTGGCTATGACGTTGCCCACATGGGTGCTCAAATCCATGCAAACCCACAAGCACAAACGCGCCCACAAGCATCCGGCATTATGATTGCCGATATGTTAACCGGCGCTTACGCATACGGGGCCATTCAGACAGCGCTGCTCGGTCGTGTCACATCAGGCCTAGGTGATCATATTGATGTCACCATGTTGGAATCGATGATGACCTTGATTCCAGCTCATCAACAAGCCGCACAGGTTGTCGACCCACCTCAAATGGGTGGATTTTTACCTATCACGGCGAGCGATGGTTACATCATGGCCTGCGTTGTTTCAGACAAAAATTTTGACGGTTTGTGTGCTGCACTTGCGCGTCCTGATCTACATGACGATGAAAGATTTGGGCGTACTAGCCGCATCCCGAATGTTCGATACCTGGTTGGCGAAATAGAACAGTGGTCAGCAACTCGCACTGTTGCTGAGTGTGAAGCACATTTTAACCAGCATGGTATTCCCTGCTCACGCTACAACAGCGCCGCAGACCTATTTGATGAACCGCAATTGCAACATCGCGGCGCTTTCACTAAGAATACAGACGAAGCAGGTGAATACTTTGTGCAAAACCTACCGTTCCAATTCGCCTCGATGGACAACGCGACGACCCGCCATGCGCCGATGCTTGGCGAACATACGGATGCGGTATTCACAGACATGGGTTTCGATCAGACGACTATTAACGCCTTTCGCGATCGTGGGATTGTAGCTTAGGTTTAAACCAAGTTTGCAGTCCGCCGTAACAATCAGAAATCATTCATACAGAAATCGCACAAAAATAGCGCCGATGGCGGCACTAGAACGCCTAATTGCGAGGCACTTCAACTATTGGTGATAGTAGAAAACGTTATGAGTGAAAATATAGAAAGCATTGACCAACGACTCAACCTAACGATTCGCGCACGTCTAAAAATCGACAACCAGCCAAACTGGGTGCACGGTGTTGGCCTCGGCGGCAGCCTGGCCGTACTCGGTTTATTCGTCATCCTGTATCTTGTTTTCAAAGACGTGCCGGTATGGAATAACTGGCGACCGGCTGCTGAATTTATCAATCCCGAATACGGAGAACGTATTTACGCGGACAGTGTATTTCGTACGCGAATGAACACTTGGTCAAACCTGTCCTATATCCTGTTTGGCTTCTATGCCATCGCGCTTGGGATTAACGATTGGAAGAAGGGGCTATCACTTGAACGCGGTTATCTCGCTCATGTGCCGATCCAAAGTGTTCTGTTTGGCATTGCATTAATCTACTCAGGTCTGGCGAGTGGATTTTTCCATGCGTCGTTGACGCACTACGGACAGCAATGTGACGTCGGGGCTATGTACGCCATGATGCTTTGCATCGCTGCAATCCCGGTCGGCAGCTGGTTGCCTCAAGCGCAGGTGCCTGGGACACATCGTAACTACCCAACCTGGCCTGTGATTGCAGTACTTGTTGTATCTGGCTCGCTCTACTTCACCTACTATAAATGGGACTATAACTTTGGCGACGTTTCATCCTATAGCACGAGCGTGCTATTTATTTTTGCAGCCGCTAGCCTAATTCAACCCGGCAAGTATCTTCAACTACGCTGGTTAATTGCCGCCTTCGTATCGATAGCCGTGGCTGCGAAGATTCGCGAGCTTGATATGCAAGATGGTTTTACAGGCCCGGATTCAGTTTTCCAAGGCCACGCCGTATGGCATTTGATTTCAAGTCTTTACTACTTTTTTATCTTCTTATACTTCCGTTCTGAAGAACGAAAATAAAGCGGCCTTCACTTAAGAACTATTCGCACCGGTCCAACTAAACAACTAAACAACTAAACAACTAAACAACTACAGCTGACCGCGAATAGGCAGCATGCGATAAAACCCAGCCATTAAACGGGCCCAAAAACCTGTCATAGGCTCTTTGCTATACGTCACTGGCTCGCCATCCTTCATACCTTGCCAAACGAGGCGGTTTTTCTTATCGAGAGACAAGCTCCACACCTGCCGAGGCAATGCTTTTTCTATTCTTGCTACGAACTCTTCACCCATTAGCGGGTCATCAATCAACACACCCATCTCGGTGTTGATGTAAGCCGAACGTGGGTCGAAGTTAAATGACCCAATAAATACTTCTCGTCGATCCAACACATAGGACTTGGTGTGCAACGTAGAACGGGCACCATCGGACCTGACGTACTCGGTACCCGCAATGCGTGCATCGGGTCTGACTTCATAAAGTTCAACACCTGCTTTGAGTAGCGGTTTACGTGCAGGTGCATAACCGCCGTGCACCGTCTTTTGATTGTTAGCCGCCAACGAGTTAGTCACTATCTGTACCTTAACGCCGCTTTTTTGAATTGCGATAAGCGAGTCTCTGAAAACTTTCTCGGGCACAAAGTATGGCGACAGAATGACGATTTCCCGTTCCACTGCCACTAATGAATCCCTAAGCGGCGCGATAATCAAATCGGCGGGATCCGCTTTACCTTTAATGCCCTTATCCGGTGTATCGTAAATGAGTTTGTAGGGCGCCCAACTGAAACCATTTGTATTCGATTCAACCAGTTCGTAGGCACGTTCAATCACGGCTTCCGCATAAGGCGTATTAACCATTTCGGCATTGTGCACAACATAATGTTCGCGAAGTTCATTCAGTACAGTCGCTGAATCCTTTAATGGCTTGATGAACCCCTCGACCGGCACTGCTGCTTGATGGCGCCAATAGGAGTCGAACATATTCGACACATCCTGAACAATTGGGCCCACGCCGATGACATCCATATCACCAAAGGCTGAGTCTGTGCGGGCGCCGAAATATTCATCTGCAATATTACGCCCGCCAATGATGGTGACTTGGTTGTCGATGGTAAATGACTTGTTATGCATGCGTCGATTGACGCGCCTGAAATTCGCCACCGCACCCAGGTTCCGTCCTAATAGCCCACGGTTGAATGGATTATATATACGGATCTCAAAATTAGGATGTGAATCCAGCGCCATCAGATCTGCGTCGTAGCCGCTGGTAAACATGTCATCAATCATGAGTCGCACGCGTACGCCGCGATCGGCGGCTTGCAACAGTGAGTATAAAAACTCCTGACCGACGGAGTCGCGTTTAATCAGGTAGTACTGCACATCGATACTACGCTCAGCAATATCCGCCAATCGAAATCGCGCAGCGGCGGCGTCGATACCATCAACCAGCACATAAAACCCACTATCCGTTTTGGCTCTACCCTCGGCTAAGCTGGCAACCTTCCGCGCCACATAAGTATCACTGGTATCGGATAAAGCGGCGGACTGAGTTCGCGGATAATCAAAATCAACGCTGGTACAGCCCGACAATAATACAACGATTAGTGGGAATAGTTTTTTTATCATGGTCGCTATTGTATCTGAAAATTACTACTGAGGTCACTGAAGCACACGCCTTTAGCTGCTGATCTATTTACCCTCCAAAAAGCGGCAGAAAGAGCGCCAAAACAACACTTCATAAAATTTTCTACTGGCGCAGCAAAAGTTAAAAAGATTGGCTTTTCATTTTAATTGGAATAGACCAATTCACGTCGTGATACCCTATTGATAGCAACTAAAAACCAGCCGCCTGCAAAACTCACGGTTAAAGAAACGACCTAATATCGCAAACTTGTATCGCAAACTAGTATCGCAACCTAGTTCAGTTACACAAAGCCAAGGGGCCCAGTTATTTAAAATCTATGCAGCGCTTCTGACAGCCTCGCTGTTCATCATTTTAACGAGCGGCTTTTGGATGGCTTGGCAGATACCGAAATATCGGCGCTTGGCTGGTATAGCGTTAGTGGCAGGTGTTAGTTTTTTTAACGTTGCTATCACTGTTAGCTAACTCTCTACGGTTGACCGAAAAAACTAACAGCAAAAGAACGATAGTTGGCATTGAACCCCAACCATCGCTTTTTTACCTAGCGGTCAATATCACACCAAATTAAAACCTTCATCAGAGAGCGGCATTGATCTAATTCGCACACCGGTCGCGGCAAAAATAGCGTTCGTGACCGCCGGTGCCAATGGCGGTAAAGCAGGCTCGCCTAATCCCGTGGGCTTGTTATCACTCTGAATAAAGTGAACATCTACCTCAGGCGTAGCCGCGATACGCATAACGGGATAGCTATCAAAATTATCTTGTTGGATCACACCGCGCTTCATCGTGATCTGCTGCATCGCCATAGTGCTTAAGCCGTCAATCACGGAACCTTGAACCTGGCTCATGGCACCTGACAAATTAATGATCGGACCAACGTCAACCACAACCGTGACTTTATCAACGCGGAAATTTTGATTCGCATCGACAGAAACCTCGGCAATCTCAGCAACATGGGCCGCATGACAAAAATAAAAGGAAAGCCCTTGAGCAGAACCCTTGGGCATCGTTTTACCCCAATCCGCTTTTTGTGCCGCTAGCTTAATGACATCTATCGCGCGTCCAGTGTTAAGCGAGTTAACATTACCTTCGCTAATCCAACGGCGTTCGCCCATCATTTCCAACAAAAACTCAAGATGATCGCGGCCCGCTAGATGTGACAATTCATGAATAAAACTCTGTTCAACAAAAGCATTAGTGTTTGACCCTGGCGCGCGCCATGCGCCACAAGGTGTATTCACTGGCATCATGGATTGCGTTATTCGAGCATTACTCAGTGCTGTCATTGACAGTTCGTTACCTTGCAAGCCTGAACCAATAACCGGCTTACCTTTATGCGCAAAGCCGATGTAATGTTGATCCCAAGCTTGCAACTTACCGTTGGTGTCGACGGCGGCTTTCATATTTTCAAACCCACCCGCTCTGAAAAAGTCGTTGTGAATATCGTCGGTTCTCGTCCACGTTAACTTGATCGGCAGACCGACACGGTGAGAAATCGCCATGGCCTCAGCGGCGAAATCATGCACGGCTCTACGGCCAAAACCACCGCCCATTCGAGTACCCGTAACATTGACATTTTCTTGTTTGATGCCCAGCATATTTTCCGCGATCTCTTTTACCTGAGCTGGGAATTGGCTTGGCACCCAGATGTCCATAGCATCCGGTTCCGCACCACTCCCCTTGCGATAGGACGCCGTGCAATTCATTGGCTCCATGCAGACATGCGCAACATAAGGGAATTGATAAAATGACTCGATAGTACGGTTATCAGAATTGGCTAATGCAGCGTCGACAGATGTATTGTCTAAACGAATCTCGCCTTGCTCTTGCTTAGCAATACGCTTGCCTTCAACAATCATTTCCGCCCAATCGTCATCGGATGCCCCGCTGTTATCCCACTTAACTACGAGTTTACTTTTTGCGTTAAAAACAGACCAAGTATCATCGCCAACAATTGCAACGCCACCACGAAGGACAGCCAACCCCTTGAGAAACGACATGGTTGCTTCACCCGCACTATCATCTGGCTCAACAATAAATGCATCACGCACACCCGGTAACTTTTTAATTTGCACTTCGTTGAAGCTAAGTGCGATGCCGCCGACCCGCGGGCTTCGAGTATAGGACGCATACTTCATATCTGGCACATCGACATCAATACCGAATTGAGATTTGCCGGTAGCAATTACCAAGTTATCAACACTGCCGACAGAGGTACCGATGATGGTGTAAGACCGTGGGTCTTTGAAAGAAAGGTTTTCAGGATCTGGCACCGGCTGCCGTACAGCCAATGCCGCAAGCTCTCCAAAGCTAAGGCTCTCGCCCGATATATGTACGACTCGGCTATCAATTGCTTGTAAGTCCTGACGCTTTACTTCCATTGATTCGGAAGCGGCGCCCACTAACATCTCCCGTGCGGAGGCACCCATTTTTCGCATCAAGTCAAAACTTCTTGGTATCGTTGTGGAACCACCTGCGCCTTGCAGGCCAAATTTACTTGAGTCTATCGGTGCTTGGAGTACAACAACGTCTTCCCATTTAGCACCCATTTCCTCGGCAATAATCATGGGTAATGATGTTTTAATACCCTGCCCCATTTCAGCATTAGCGGAATAGATAGTGATTGTGCCATCGGACGCGATCTGAACATAAACGTTCAATTCTTTCGAACCAATCAGCGTACCGAGTTCCTGCGCAACCAATGCCGATGGCAAGGTCATTTCTAGCATTAAGCCGCCGCCTGTCAGCGCGGAGACTTTCAAAAAGTTACGGCGATTCATTTGAGTCGTCTTCATTCGCCTACTCCTTCTACCGTACCTTGACCTGCTGACGTGTCAGCATTGTAGAACAAGGCTGCAGAATGTATCGCTTTACGCACTCTTATATATGTACCACAGCGGCAATAATTACCTGCCATGGCTGCATCAATATCATCGTCATTAGGTTGCGCGTTGTTCGACAACAGGGCCGCCGCGCTCATGATCTGGCCTGCTTGGCAGTAGCCACATTGCGGTACATCATGCTCAATCCATGCTGTTTGCAGTGGGTGTAATCCAGCGTCGCCGGCTAAACCCTCGATGGTTGTGACCGGCCCGGATACAGCAGACACCGGCAGCACGCAAGAACGCATGGCAACACCGTTAATGTGCACCGTGCACGCACCGCATTGTGCGATACCACAGCCAAACTTGGTGCCCGTCAGTTTAAGCTTATCCCTTAACACCCATAACAGAGGCATTTCTGGACTGACATCAACTTCTGTTTTGTTGCCATTAATCTCTAATGTGTATTTGCTCATTGATTTATCACTTCCTACATCTGTTCTTGTGCATCAGTAACGTACACCAGCAGAAGCACCTCAATTGACGCGCATCCGTTGTTTTACATCTACCATTGTAAATCGTCAGTTTTATTCACCGCTTCATGACTCATCTGAGTCGAGCTCACGCCACTGTAATAGTTGGACGAGACTATATCAAAGCTAATTCTGCTTTAAGTGGTCAAATTATAGTTGCTAACGGGGCGCTAATTACGCACCAATTTAGCGCCACATCAAACTGGTGAATTGGCAGAGATTTCAGCAGGCCATTTATCCCTTCGATGGTCTGCGGAATGAACACTTTAAAGACTAAACCGCTATACTCGCGCGTTTTGAAAAGTGAACCCACTATGGCCCACGCTACACGTCTTGGCGAAGAAACTGAATTCGAGATCTTCGGACGCAAAATCACAGCAAAACTCTGGGGCAACCCGAACGGCTACCCTACCCTGGCAATCCATGGATGGTTGGACAATGCGAGTACCTTTGACCGACTTGCACCACTACTGCCGGAGCTGAATATAATTGCCTTGGACCTTGCTGGCCATGGTAAATCAGATCACAGAGCGCCTGGGGTTCAGTACCATCATGGCGACTATGTACTCGACATCATGTGCCTCGTTGAAAAGCTAAATTGGTCAAGCTTCAACCTCATCGGTCATTCCATGGGTGGTCAAATCTCCAGCGTCATTGCGGCTACTTTTCCAGATAAGGTCAATCAGGCATTTATGATCGATGGCTTTGCCGCAGAGGGCACGCATTCAGATGAAGACCGCGTCGCGGGCAGCCGTCAGGCCATTGAGAAAATGATTACTGGGCATACGCGTCCTGCCAAGGTGTTTGAAGATATTGAGTCCATGGCGTTAAGAGTGACGCAGGCAACAGATCAAACATTGGATGCTGCCAGAGTGCTCGTCAGCCGGGGTCACAAGGTGGTCGATGGTGGCGTTTCATGGCGAACAGATCCACGCATTCGCTATCCCTCATCTAACCGCTTCACGCGAAACCAGTTAAACATCATGTTGAAGCAAAGCACTTCGCCTGCACTTTTGATTGTTGCCGAACAGGGCGACCGCTGGTACCAGGGCGAAGTCCCTGTTTCCGAGATACACCATCCAAACCTTAATGTTGTTCGGCTAGACGGGCCGCACCATATTCATCTTGAGGCTGACTACGTTCACCAGGTTGCGGATCTGGCGCGGGATTTCTTTGAGTTGAACGATACGAATAACAACAGCGACGACCAAAAGCAGGCTCTGTCCGTCTGAGTTCTTCATAACCTTGCGCCAATGCAAAGAGATGTCACCATGTCATCTATTTCACTGGCGGGGGTCAACTCGTACGCCAATTGTCGGCCCATTTGTGTAACCGCGGCTGC
Organism: Pseudomonadales bacterium; assembly: GCA_029251375.1. Taxonomy (GTDB): domain Bacteria; phylum Pseudomonadota; class Gammaproteobacteria; order Pseudomonadales; family Azotimanducaceae; genus JAHRVQ01. The sequence continues at coordinate 66,860 of JAQXDL010000031.1, forward strand.
GTATAAACAGACTGGCCCCTCTACGCCCAGTGATTGAAGCCGCACACAAAGCTATTTATAAGAGTCAACATCGTCCAACTCGCCGATTTGTGCCAATACATCGCCAAGGCTGAACAGCATCCTACCCGTCGGTGTCGCCTGCGCCTTTAATTGAGTCCTTACATAGTTCACAACAGGCGTTGCTCGGTTTTTACGATTGCCTGCAGGACCTCGCTCAACTTCAAACTCCATTTTTTAGAACACCCAGATCGCCACCGCCCTAACAAGCCCTACGCGATTCTTAAAGTGATAATGAATGGAACCCTTTGTCATTAAGGCATTTTCGGCAATTAGCTCCAGCGCCACATCGGCAGAACCGGCCTTTTTAAAAGCATCGAACGCGCCTCTACAATGGCAGACCGGGTACTGTTTCTTCTTTCAGTTTGAGTCACCACAGTGGAGCCTAAAGTTTTGAAGTCTGAGATTCTCGTTTAAATTGTAAACATACTGACTGGTAGTTAGTATTTAAAAATGACAACTGAAGTTATTAATAAAATCACAGCAACTTTGAGCCCCGGCGACCATCCTTACCTTAACGGCGCCTGGAAACCCCTTCACGAAGAAGTGAACGCAACAGACATGGAGGTCTTTGGAGAAATTCCCAAAGACCTCAGTGGCGTCTATATCCGTAACACTGAAAACCCCGTTCACGATGCAATTGGCACCTACCATCCTTTTGATGGCGACGGCATGCTACATGCGATTTCGTTTCAAAATGGACAAGCGACTTATCGCAATCGCTTCATTCGTACGAAAGGATTTCTTGCTGAGCAAGAAGCGGGACATGCGATATGGAGCGGCATATCCGGTAACCCTAAAAAATCCTTGCAGCCAGGCTGGGGCGCAAGGGGTTACATGAAAGACGGCTCCTCAACCGATGTTGTGGTACACGGCGGTGAAATTCTGGCAACACATTACATGTGCGGCGAAGGTTATCAGCTTGACCCCTATACCCTTGAACAGTTTGGTACGGCACCTTGGTCACCCGCCGAAGGTATCTCAGCGCATCCCAAGGTCGATCTGGAAACCGGTGACCTACTGTTTTTCAACTACTCGAAACAAGCACCCTATATGCACTACGGGGTCGTTGGGCCCGATAGAAAATTGAAACACTTCATACCCATTGAATTACCGGGACCACGACTACCGCACGATATGGCGTTTACGAAGAACTATTCCATCCTGCCTGACATGCCTCTTTTCTTGAACAAAGAATTATTGGCCGCGGGGCTTCATGTCCCCGAGTTCCACCCAGATGTGCCTACGCGTTTTGCGATCGTGCCACGCTTTGGCTCAGTCAACGAGATTCGTTGGTTTGAAGCTGATCCAACCTTCGTGTTGCACTGGACCAACGCCTATGAACTCGGCAATGAGATTATTCTCGAAGGATATTTCCAAGAGGACCCCGACCCCGCCCCTTTAAAGGTACCCGGGGTTGACCCGAGACTGGGCAAATTGATGGCTACGATTGATGAGCATTCATTTAAACCGAAACTGCATCGCTGGCGTTTTAACCTCGATACAGGCAAAACCACAGAAGAGCATATCGATGATCGGTACTTGGAATTCGGCACGATTAACCAACACTACGCAGGGGTAAAGTCGCGTTACCTTTATTCCACCACGACCGAACCCGGTTGGTTCCTATTTAACGGTATCGTCAAACACGACTTGGATACCGGTGACGCATCAAACCTTTATCTTGGCGACAACCGATATGGCAGTGAAGCACCTTTTGCCCCGAGGGTTGGCGCCCAATCGGAGGATGACGGCTATCTTATTTCGTTCATCACAGACCTGAATCAAAAACGCTCTGAGTGCATCATTTTAGATGCACAAAATATCGAAGCAGGTCCGGTTTGCACGATTGTGTTACCTCATCAAATCTCCAGCGGCACTCATGCTACGTGGGCATCACACGAGGAGATTGCGGCTTATCGTTAAGAAGCATGTTGCAGCGATTCACCCCGCGGCGGCAACTGCGACACGGTAAATCTATTCAATCCTGCGCTGGCTTATGTATATCTGGTGTTGGCTGTCTTGATCGATTTTTCGATCGCGTTTCCACCTTCAATGCTAAAACGACAACGGCTGCGACGATATAAAGCGCTAAAAATGTTAGGAATGCCGGTCGATAACTGCCGGTGACATCATAGACCCAGCCGGCAAACGGCGTGCCCGCTAAATGTAGCACTGCCATAGGCGGTCTCATCGCACCTAAAACCCGGCCGAAAGACTCTCGACCGAAAGCTGCGCCAACCACCGCACCCTGCATCGGTACAACCCCGCCCATGCCAAAACCAAAGAAACACGCACCGATCAAGAAGGCCAAATAGCCGTCCATAAACACCATCATCAGTTGGCCGACAAACTGAAAACCAATGCCTAACCAAAGTGCATGACGCACGTCCCATCGATCAACCAGCGCACCAAAGATAAGTTTACCCATAATGCCAAAACCGGCAGTTGCCGAGGCGATACCTGATGCTGCTACCAAAGAAAGACCACTGTCCGTAAGTTTAGGCACCATGTGTATGAGGGTCGCACTTTGAATACAAAAAAGCAGGCCGATAACCGTCAGTAGCACCCAAAAATTTGGCTGACTCATAAAGTCGCGGGTACGCAGCGGCGGTTTGGGCGGCGGCAGAGAACCCTTTTCAGTTGCGCCATCGGGTAACAAACCAACATCTTCCGGTCTCGAGATAACAAGCCGCAACACTACCGGCACAACCACTAGAAAGGTAATCAAACCATAAGTCATGAAGGCTTCACGCCAGCCATAGGTCGCGATAATCCAGGCACTGATGGCCGGCATGACCACGCCAGAAACCGATATACCCGTCGCAGCGATACCTAGTGCTGAGCCTCGTTTCAACACGAACCAATTACTGACAAGCTTGGAGGTGGCAAGCTGGCCCATTGCACCGGCACCAAAGCCGACAAATACGCCAAGTACAAGATAGAACTGCAAAGGCGTCTGAACTAAACCCAGCAATCCAAAACCTGTACCCATCGAAATGGCACCACAGGCCATGACATTTTTAAGAGGGAATCTGTCCAGTGCTCGGCCAATAAAGGGCGCTAGCAGCGCACCAACACCTTGCGTCACTGTCACACCGATAGAGACGCCAAAACGCGAATCGCCAAACTCAACCGCGATGGCTTTGAAGAAAATACCGTACGAATAAAAGAAGAACCCAACCGCAATGAAGTCGACGAGGAACGCAACCGCCACCATCCGCCATCCCAAAAAGAGTGTGGCGTTATTACGTCGTAACAGATAGGAAAACATACAAACTCGAACCAAAACAATCCGACACTATACACTTAACAATTTATGGAACCGGGTTTTCACAATCTGCTGAGCCGCGCGCTTGCGAACCCATTGCCTCTACTGTGTTTTACTCGCCCAATTCGAATACCGTTCAGAGCTAGCGCTGACAAGCGGTGATGCCGATCTTAACTGTTGGCTGTACCCGCCTCTGGTCGCCTTTGTGTTTGTTTCACTTCTAGCTATTATTTGCATTTTCGCCCGCTCACTAAACAACCTTTTTATAACTATTTGGCCGATAATGCCCCTTATGTGCAATATAACCTTGAGTGCTTTACAATAAGACTGTTTAGACTTCTAACTATAAATCGTCCAGGGGGATGAATGTTTCAGAAAAAACGACTTCACACAGCCATATTGGCGGCGCTTGCTGTTTCAGGCACGACAGCGGCCCATGCAGAAATCGAAGAAATTGTTGTAACGGCCACTAAGAGATCAGCGAGCACTCAAGATGTACCCGTTGCAGTTACCGCACTCGGCGAACAAACTCTGAAAGATTTCGGCATCTCAAATTTCGAAGATTATTTAATTAACCTGCCCGGCGTAACGGCCGGTGGCAGTGGTCCAGGACAAAACACCATATATATTCGAGGTGTTGCCTCGACAACGCCAAACCTGACAACAGCGGGTGTTGCCGGTCTGGCTCCGAATGTCGCGCTGTATCTTGACGAACAACCTCTCTCCCAACCCGGCCGTAATCTCGACGTTTACACCGCCGATATGGATCGCGTCGAGGTTCTAAAAGGTCCGCAGGGAACCCTTTTTGGCGCAAGTTCACAAGCAGGTACTATAAGACTAATAACCAACAAGCCTGATCCTTCAGCTCAATATGCGAGCGTTGATTTCGGCACGTCTTTCACCAAAGGTGGTGAAATGAGCAACAACATCGAAGCGATGGTCAATATACCCGTATCCGATGCGCTGACCTTTCGTGGTGTGGTTTACGTCGACAATCAAGGCGGATACATCGATAACGTCGCGGGTACCCGTGATCTGCGTAGTTCAGGCCGCTTCCGTGATGCTGGCACAGTACGCGCTAATGGTGAGCCCGTGTCGCTAGCTCGCGCTGGCATTCAGACCGCCGATAGCCTCCAAGCGCGATTCGACGCTGGAGACACGTTTAACGCGGGCAATTCAGTCGATTTAAGTGCAGTAGACTTTTTAGAGGCGAACAACTCAGGTTTGGTTGAAGATGACTTCAATGAAACAACCTACGCCGGCGCTCGACTTTCTATGCTGTGGGATATCAATGAAAACTGGTCCTTACTTGCCGGTGTCGCGTCCCAAGATATTGACTCAGAGGGCGTCTTCTTCGCTGACCCAGATCTCGGTGACTATGAAATTCAGCGTTTTGAAGATGACAGCATCGAAGACAAATACGACAATTACAACTGGACGCTGACAGGTCGCGTTGGCGAACTCGAGGTACTTTACACCGGTGCATACACTGATCGCGAAACCAATCAGCGCGTCGATTACACCGATTACATGTATGTCGGCCAGTACTTACCCTACTATATATGCGATTCTTCCGTAAGCTATCCTGAGTACAACTATAGTGATCCAAAACCCGGACTAACAAACGGTACGCCGGGCGGTACCTGCCAAGCCCCGAACCTTTTTGTTAAAAGTGAAACAGAATTAAAAGTATCGACGCATGAAATTCGCATCACAACAAATGAAGACAGCCGCATTCGTGTTACAGCTGGTGCATTCTACAGTGATCTCGAGTTAACAGAGAAAAACGACTTTACCTACCCAGGTTCAGTTAGCGCTTCTATTTTTCCTGGCTTTGGTGCTCCGCAAACCGGTTTCTCGCCAGGCTTTCCATTCCCTAATGCGTACAACTCTGATGCAGGACCATTTCCAGCAGACGTCATTTTCAGGAATGACATTCGTCGTACCGATGAACAGATGGCCTTCTTTGGCGAAGTCACAGTCGATATCACTGACAAATTTGCTGTGACCGTTGGTGGTCGTTATTACGATATTGAAGTCGATTTCGAAGGTGGTGCTAATGGCCAATTTTGCCAAGGATACCAGCCTGAGAATAACCGTTTTGGCACCAATCTAGATGACCTCTATGACGGCGATGGTTCCTTCACCTTTATCGGTGATTGTAGCAGCGGGGGTAACATCACCTTTACTCAAGGCCAAAGTTTCGATGATATCAAGACCATTTTGCAGGCAGCTGACCCTTACAGCGTAGGCCGTGGTGACTTCGCAAGATTTCCAAACGCGATCAACGATGGAGAGATTCAGGGTATCGTGAACGCATTGAGTGCACCGGACAAAGCCGAGAACTCAGGTTCCATCTTTAAATTTACCGCTTCTTGGACGCCGAGTGACAATGCCCTGCTTTATACGACTATCTCGGAGGGCTTCCGACCCGGTATGTTGAATCGACCCGGTGGTTCACCTGGACCTGCTGGCTCGAATTATTCAGTGCCTTTTGAGCTAGACACGGATGATGTGATCAACTATGAAATGGGCTGGAAATTAGACTTATTTGATTACTCAGTGCGTTTCAACGGCAGTGTCTTCTTTGTAGAGATTGAGAGCATGCAAACAACCATTTTCGATCCGAGCATTTCAAACTTATTCTTCTCAGACAACGCAGCAGATGCTGAGGTAATGGGATTTGAAGGTGATGTCACTTGGGTACCGGCTAGTATCGAAGGTTTGACGTTGAACGCGGCTTTCTCGTTTCTCGATACAGAGATTACGAAAGTCTTAACGCCAACAAACGATGTTCGCAAAGGCGATGAGCTTGCATTTGCGCCAGAATTTCAGGGTAACCTGAGCGCGCGCTATCAGTGGCAACTTGACTCAGGCCTAACCGCTCACGTCATGCCACACGTTTCGGCTTCTTCAGAGTCTTATAGTGACGTCATCACCATTAATCGCGATGAGATAGATGGCTGGGTCATGGTAGGCTTTACTGCCGGGGTTAGCGGCGCTAATTGGTCTGCGGAACTCTTTGGCGACAACGTGTTTAACGAACAAGCCGAACTAGCACGAAACTTCGTTTTCGATGTTCAGCGTGTTACCTACGCGCGACCAGCAACCTACGGTGTTAGAGTCTCTTACGACTTTAACTAATCGTGAAAGTCAATCTGGCATGAATTCGGACGCCCCTTTATGGGGCGTTTTTTATGTCAGAGATTGCTGTTAGCCTAGCGTTATCGTTTCGTATTATGCTCAGATGAAATGCCTCGAGGGGAAATTCTATTAAGCACGACCAAATAAATCTTTCAGACATTCAAAAACTGATTACGAACAAACAGTTTCAACAAGCCCTTGTCTCGATCAAAGTATTGCTGGCTGACCAACCAGAACATGTTGATGCGCTTTACATGAAAGCAGTCTGCATGCGCTACCTCGGCAGGCATGATGAGGCATTGTTGACGCTAACCGAACTACAAAAAGACAATCCGTTATTCAGCCGAGCATTTCAGGAAGAAGGTCATTTGCAGGTCGCCCGTGTCGACCAAGCAGCGGCATTAAAAGCTTATCAACAAGCAACACGACTCAACCCTGCTTTGTTAGCTAGTTGGAAAGGTCAACTAGCGATTTATAACCAACAACAAAATCAGGCCGCGGCGAAACAGATAAAACTGCAACTTGACAGACTCAGCCAGTTACCCGCACCTTTATTAGCTGCAATGGATTTAGTTGCACAGGGTAAGCTGCTGCGCGCGGAGGACATCTGTCGACAATTCCTACAAAAGGCACCAAGGCACATCGAGGGTATGCGCGTGCTTGCCGATATCGGCGTAAAACTCGGAGTATTAGACGATGCTGAATTCTTGCTGGAGAGCGCCGTTTTAATGTCGCCGGACGATGTCCAAGCACGTATTGAGTACATTGAGGTTTTACGAAAAAGGCAAAAATTTGATCTAGCACTTATGGAAGCAGAGAAGTTGCTTGCGACCAATCCAACAAACCCCCAATTCCAATCGCTGTACGCAATTGTCTGCATGCAGACGGGCGACTATACCCTCGCGCTTGAGTACTTTGACCGGATTTTAGCTGTTGTTCCATCAGATGCAGGAACGCTCACTTCAAAAGGCCATGCATTGAAAACGATTGGTAAAACGGAGGATGCCATTGCCTCCTATAGAGAGTCCATTGCTCATCACCCGGACCATGGTGAAGCTTACTTTTCTCTGGCGAACCTCAAGACCTACAGGTTCAGCGATGCTGAGCTAAAAATGATGCAGGATCAAGACGATAACCCAGTAAGTACTCCGTCAGATCGGACCCATATCAAATTTGCGCTTGGGAAAGCCTACGAAGATCGGCAACAATACGACTTGTCATTCGACCAGTATGTCCAAGGCAACGCCATCAAAAAAGGGCAATCTCGTTACTCGACAGAGCAGATGCTTGAAGAATTCGAAGCACAAAAACGTGCTTGTAACCCATCGCTTATGGCACGCCGAAATAGAACTGGATTTAACGCGCCTGACCCAATTTTTATCACTGGTCTGCCGCGTGCCGGATCAACTCTACTTGAACAAATACTTGCATCTCATAGTCAAGTGGACGGAACGTTAGAGTTGCCGAACATTATCTCCCTTTCGCACAGCCTCAGACGCGGCGGTCGAACTGCAGCAACGAGCAAGTATCCTGAGTTACTGAACGAGTTAACTGACAAACAACTCAGCGACATGGGTGAGAAATACCTAATAGATACAAAAATACATCGCGCTGGTGCGCCTTTTTTTATCGACAAGATGCCAAACAACTTCCGTCATATTGGATTGATCAAGCTTATTCTACCCAATGCAAAAATCATCGACGCGCGCAGACATCCAATGGCCTGCTGTTGGAGCGGTTTCAAACAATTGTTCGCCGAAGGTCAAGAGTTTACCTACGCTTTAGAGGATGTTGGGCACTACTACCGTGGCTACATTGATTTAATGGACCATTGGCACAAGGTCCTGCCCGGTGAGATTTTGACGGTACAGCACAGCCAAGTTGTAGATAGCCTCGAAAATGAGGTCAGACGCATTTTGGACTACTGCAAATTACCTTTCGAACAATCCTGCGTCGAATTTCACAAAACAGAGCGAAGCATTAGGACACCAAGTTCAGAACAAGTCAGGCAGCCAATATTTCGTGATAGCATTGACGCTTGGCAAAATTACGATAAACGGCTTGACCCGCTGAAGGCATCTTTAGGTAAAGACATACGAGATAGCTACAAAATCCCATGAGGTGATTCAAGACATAACTATGAAAGACTATGATGAAATATTGGTAGCATTGCGGCGAATTACCCGCGCGATTGATCTCCATTCTAAGAGCCTTCAGAAAAAAACCGGCTTGACGACGTCACAATTACTCGTAATGGAAATCATCAACAAGTTAGGTAGTCCCTCTCCTAGCACCATCGCAAGAGAAATGGTGCTATCACAGGCAACCGTTACAACTCTACTGGATAGACTCGCAAAGAACCAACTGGTGGTAAGAGTTAAAAGTCATCAAGACAAAAGGTCAGTTACGGTAGATCTGACAGAACAAGGCAAAGCATTGATGAGCCATGCACCGGAGCTGCTGCAGGCAGGTTTCTTGAATGAGTACCGAAAATTGCCAGACTGGCAGCGCAATTCACTCATAGCATCCCTGCAACAAATCGCTTACTTAATGGATGCAGAGCAACTTGACGCTTCTCCGATACTAGACACAGGTGAACTATATCCAACAACAGACCAAAATCTGTAAAACCTACTCGCAAGTTGGAGCCTATTGATATTGTTCTGATGACTGTCATTTTTAGCGATTCTGCTCTTACCATTCACTATAAATTAGCCAATGTATTCGCTGCTGTCGAAGCACACCCAGTCATTTTGCAGTTACCAGCTGAACCATCCTAAACACTCAATAGCAAGAGAGAATCGTTAGCCGTCAGTAGTTGTGCCGAGCGCGCGACATTGATCCTGGTAACTCCAGAATATGAGTTCCTATTGCAAGGGCCAACGTTTCCAACCCGCGCGAAGATCTTTACATCTTCTTTTCAGTGACCATCTTCGCATTACTTCAGACAGCAAGTACTCGAGAAAGAGACCACTATTGGCAAATAGCGTTATGACGGCGCAGGACGATAAGAACAAAAAGAATGTCATGTTCAAAGTTCAAATAAGCTCAGGTAGGTATAGCGGGCGAGAAAAAAGTCTGAGTCCTCAGTCTATTCCGCTACTTCCTGTTTTTTAACCAAGGATTGACTGGTTTATTCCCATCGGTCGATGGGCGAACTGCTGATTTACGAGGAGCAGATGCACGACTCCTATTGCTGGATTTTGAATCTCCGGACTGATGGCGTTTGTTAGGGTCGCGTGTTTGCTTTCCTTGCGACAATATACCCGTCGATTGTCTTGCACTCTTTTTAACAAAGTCCAAGATAGAAATAGGCACTTCTTTGACCGCCTTAAACTCTTCGTTATCCCGTCGCGCAATGATATGACCCAAGCGACTCTCGATTGCACAAAGCCTTTTAAAATCATCATTAGACACCAGCGATACTGCCTCGCCCGTCGCGCCTGCACGACCTGTGCGGCCAATTCTGTGAATATAGTCGTCAGCGTCATCGGGTAGATCGTAGTTGACAACGCGTTCGAGGTTATCAATATCGATACCCCGTGCCGCGACACCCGTGCCAATCAAAATCGACAGTTCACCAGATTTAAAATCAGCCAATAATTTGCAACGATTAGCCTGGCTTCGATCACTGTGAATCGCCTCGGCATTAATACCGCGCTTAACAAGCTGGCTGGCTAATTTTGCCGCACCATGTTTTGTTCGAATAAAAATGAGTGCTTGTTGCCACTGATGTTCGTTAATCAGATGACTCAACAATGCTGACTTGTTGTGCTTATCAGCCGTCATTAACCATTGGGTTATTTTCGGCGCTGAGGTCGAGTCATTCTCAAGCGAAATTTTAACCGCATTGACGATATTGGTGTCAGCCAAGCGTCGCACATCATCCGACATGGTGGCAGAAAACAGTAAATTCTGTCTTTGTTCTGGAAGACGCTCAATGATTTTATTGATGTCGCCAATAAACCCCATGTCGAGCATTCTGTCGGCTTCATCCAGCACTAACATTTCAAGTTCATCAAAATGTACCGCTCGTTGATGCATCAGATCCAAAAGCCGGCCCGGTGTTGCAACCAAAATATCAATACCGTCAATAAGCTGCTGCTTTTGATGCTCTGTGTCTACGCCGCCAAACATGGTCATAGAAATCACATCAAGATGGCGTCCATACTGACCGATACTTGCTTCTACCTGCGCGGCAAGCTCTCGTGTGGGTACAACAATCAACCCGCGTAAACGTTTCGCACGGCGGTTTCGTCTACCTTTAAGTTTCTCGAGCATTGGTAGCACAAAACTGGCGGTTTTACCTGTACCGGTTTGCGCTGATGCAACCACAGATCTGCCAGCGAGTACTTCAGGAATCACCTTCGCTTGAACAGCGCTTGGTGTGGCATACCCCTGTTCGAGGATGGCCTTTAAAATGGGATCGCATAATCCAAGTTTAGAAAATGTCATGAGTTATCTCGAAGGGATGGAGGGATGGAGGGATGGAGAAATTGCAGAAGAGGTCGACCTGTCCGGTCGAAAGGCAATCGACATAAAATTTGCTGCATAGTATGAATTAAACACGGTATTGGCAAACATGCGCGCTAAATATTACTCGTTTTGACTCACTAACTTTGGCCCAACCCCTCAAACGAGCTGTTACAATCAACGCTACTATTGCGATCGAACAGATACACAAGCATGACCAATACGAGTTTACCTGATGATATATCAGCCGCAGCAGAGGCCTACATTTGGGGTTTTCCGCTAGTGTCCGTGCATCGAACTCGTTCACTTCTCTGCTCCAAGACAGATACAGGCACCCTAAACCATATTGACGATCTCGCGACGCCAAACGACCGCGCCATCGTCGTCCCAAACAACGACACCCTTTACTCTTCCGGTTGGTATGACTTGCAGCGCGGCGACCTGACGATTGATGTTCCGGCGATGGATCATCCCGATCGATACTGGAACGTTATGATTCTTGATGCATACACCCACGTCGCCTATGTCTGCCGTCGGCATCACGGTGTGGCAGGCACGCGTGTCCGCGTCACATTTGATCCAACAACACCACCGGCAAATGATGACGGCGATATTGTCACGATTGGCACAACCACAGCCTGGGTGATTATCCGAGTGTTAGTCGAATCGCCCGCGGACATTGCTCAGGCACGTTCATTACAGCATGGCATTACGGTTACAGCCCCCTCGTCTCATCCTAATAAACGCACTGAGCGCGCTGGTCGCGCAACGGCCATTGGAAAAGCCGGCGCTGATTTTTACTCAGAATTGAAACGCTATACTGAAATCGATCCACCCGCTCCCTGGCATCCGCAACTGTCTGCCGCTGCAAAAGCGATCATTAACGATCCTTCGCGTGTGTCATCAAAGGCATTAGCCGCAGGCGTCGAAGAAGGCGAGAAACGCATCGTCGGCGGCAATAAATCAGGTAATGTGCACAAAAATGGCTGGACCACAGGTCGAGGTGCGACAGGTTCCGGTGAAGATATATTGAAACGGGCCGTCGGTGCGAAGTTCGGCCTGGGTGGCCATCAGGCAATAGAAAATCGATCTTATATTGCTCAGCAGGATTCAGCTGGCAACCGTCTTAACGGATCTCAAGCGCTGCAACTAAAGTTCCAAGCCAATGCCCTGCCACCCTGTAATGCTTTTTGGTCGTTAACTGCCTACGGCACAGACATGTACCTGGTTGAAAATGAAATTGATCGCTGGTCTCTCAGCGACCGAACGCCTGGTCTTGTTTACGATGAAGACGGCGGTCTAACAATTCTCATCAGCTCGGCTAGACCAGCGGACATAGCCAATTGGTTGCCTGTACCAGAAGGTCACTACATGATGGGTATGCGCGTCTATGAAGGACATGAAGGAGTCATTGAGTGCCAATGGTTTCCACCGTCCCTCGTTGCACTCTGATTTAGACAGACACACACAGGCTTAAACATTCAACATTCACTTAGAACAGGATATTCATGCTGACATTTGGCGTTAAATTGGCCTATTGGATTGGCCAACTTGCAGAAGGGCTCAAAAATAGCGCCTTTAGCATACTGCTATTGTTTTACTTCAATCAGGTTTTAGGGGTGTCTGGCACACTGTGTGGTTTAGCGTTATTCATCGCGACGCTGATCGACGCGGTGACGGATCCAATGATGGGCACTATTTCAGACAACTGGAAATCAAAACTCGGCAGACGTCACCCCTTCATGTACGCCTCCGCACTACCGTTGGCGATTAGTTTCTACTGTCTGTTTAATCCGATGGTAACCGGTGAGTACCCCCTGTTTCTATGGCTTCTCACCTTCACGGTGTTAACGCGCATTTCGATGACCTTGTATCATGTTCCCCATCTAGCATTGGGTGCGGAGTTAACCTCTGACTTTGATGAACGCACAAGTATCGTCGCCTATCGCATGGTTTTTGGTGTCAGTGGCTGGTTGATCGTGGCTGGCTTGGGCTTTGGCTACTTTTTTGCTGCCACGGATGAATTCGCAAACGGACAGTTGAACCCGGATGCATACCCAACGTTCACATTGATACTCAGTATCGGTATGTTCTTGTCGATTATGGTGACCTCCTACGGTACACGCTCCTTGATACCACATTTGCCGGGGCCAGTGCCGGGCAGCGACAGCAAAATTCTTCAGGTATTTGACGACTTGAAGCAGGCGCTTCGCAACCAATCATTTCGCGCGCTGGTACTGGCTTTCGTTATGGTTTCAGTCCCTGTCGGCATTGCGGCAGCACTTGGGCTTTACGTAAATACCTTCTATTGGGAGTTGGCACCATCTCAGCTGCCCCTTGTTTTACTTTCCCAATTCATAGCAACGCTTATCGGCTACGTAATCTCACCCTTGATAGGCAAACGCTGGGATAAAAAAGTGGTGCTAATTGCAGGGGTTTCACTTTGGGCGACGGCGACGGCTGCGCCCTATCTGCTGCGTTTCGTTGGCTTATTCCCAGAGGTGCCGACGGCCGGGTCATTAGCATTACTGATCTTTTTTGCCTTCATCGCCGGTACCGGTATTGCACAATTGATTGTCGCCATTAGTTCGATGATGGCGGATGTTGCCGATGAGCATCGTCTCGTCACCGGCAAGCGCAACGAAGGTGTCTTTTTTGGCGCGTTTGCCTTCACTAACAAAGCTGCCGGAGGTTTAGGCAGTGGCATTGGCGGCGTACTGCTTGATGTGATTTCGTGGCCTAGGGGCGAACACATCAAGACGGCTCAAGACATTCCTGGTGATACCTTGTTTCAGCTTGCGGTTATCGGCGGCCCGATGGTTGCCTTATCGTTTATTCCCTTCTACTACGCCATCAGGGCATACAACCTAGATCGCAAACGACACGCTGAGATTCTTGAGGCTTTAAAATAGCGTCACTGCTCAATCATTTCGGTTTCAAAAAAGCTGCAGACTCAATATAGAGATTTAGCTCAGCGGCTCTCTCGAACCTGCATTGGATTAAGTGTACTCTTGCAACCATGATGACATGCTGCATGAGGATATTGATAACATGAGTTCTATTCCGACTGAATTCGACCCAGACTATATTGCTTCGAAGGCAAGCGCAGAACCCCAGATGTATCGAGCCGAACTGGCCGCCAAAGATCCCATGAAATCCGTGCTTGAAAGTAATCCTGAGATCTACTTCGTGCCGCCAAAACGCAGCAGAGAATGGGGCCAATGGGAATTCAAACCGGGCGCCTACTACGACACCACGATTGGCTCCAAACACGCATTTTGGAACGATAAAGATTTACCAAAGGCGACAAAAGACATCAAACGCCTAAGGTCCGACATGCTGACATGGGGCTACTGTAAGATTGAAGATGCACTTAGCGCAGATCAAGTCGCCATTATTAAACAGCGAGTTTTGGACCAAGCAGAAGGCGAACGACTGGCAGGCATCGCTCAGAAAACCCCCAGCGGCCAAAACATCAATTGTTGCGTTAACAAAGGAGAGTGTTTTGAAGGGTTGATTGAACACCATCCCTCCGTGGTCCAAGGCGGCGCCCTTTTGGAACAGTTAGTTACCGAAGCTCTAGGTGAGAATTGGATTTGTACGTCTCTTATTGCCTCCATCTCTCTTCAAGGCGGCGTACCTCAAGCATTACATCAAGATCAAGATATTGCACTTGACTCCAGAAGCCCGCTGACGATCAACATACTAACGCCGATTACCGACATTGATGAAACCAACGGCGGCACGCTGGTGATCCCCGGCAGCCATCTGGTTTTATCGGACGCTGTGAGAAACCAAAAGCCTGTTGGCAAACTGCCACCGGCGATCAACATTGATGCTAAGGCAGGCACCATGATCATCACTGATGGTCGCCTATTGCACAGCACCGGTATCAATCACACAGAAACGCCACGCATTGTCATGCTCAATGGCATGCAACACCCATTAATCAGACAACAGGAAAATTGGATGTTATCCGTCAAACCTGAAGTCATCGAGCGGGCCAGCCCTAAACTGCTGCAGCGCATGGGCTACCAGGCAACCAATGCGGCGCAAACGAATGAAGGACACGGCTTTGGCGCCAGCGGCTCGCTACAAGAGGCGACCGGATCGATCGTCGATTTTCGACTTGCCGCCGACAAGGGTGAATACTTACGCGTGGGGGAATTGGGTCCAGACTCTTCGACGGAAGATCTAAATACCGCCTTCACCCTACGCGATGTCGTGACAAAAGCCAGAGCGGGAAACCGCAGTGCACCGGTGGGTATCGGCGGAACAAAAATTAACCCTTAGTCAGCGTTTTACAGCCGTCGTTACCAACGGAATAACAATCGCAGTCGATGACCTAAAAGATTTTTTTTTGCTTGATGGGGTAACCTCATTAAAGCGAACAAACATTTGTTTAGATTATAAGTGTGCTGTGTTTGCATTGAATCAAATTAGCTGTTTAACGCCTTATAGCGCCCTCACTGCGCCTTTTTCAAATACTCCCCAGGCCCTTGTAAGTATGTTTTAGCACCCACTGCGCCCTTGCCCACACCTTTTCTTTCCACTCATCGTTATCGCAATAAAGCGCATCTCTTATCGCCTGCTTACCTTCTCGCCAACGATCGGTGTCGGGCGTTTCATGCAGATTGATCCAGTTATCGAATCGCATCGAGGACAACACCTCCGCACCGCTTACCGTGCCATACTCAATCGCGATACCGGTTAGTTTATCGGCAGGCATCGCATCGAGAAACGCAAAACACATCATACCGGTTAGCTCAGCCGACGTTGATGAGCCATCTTGAAAGCTCGTCACCTCGTCGTTGTACCAGCGCTGGGCACGTTCATAGGACTGTTTGAAATCACCATTTAAAATAAGCTCACCAACGCCGTTCGGTCCGAGCCCCGTATGGAAGTCCAGCAGAGCAACGTGTTCTTTTTCCAAGCAATGCTGATTCACAATGGTTCGCAACATTGTATTCGACCAACTTGGCTTAAAGCCGCCAAAAAAAACACCATCCGGGTGCGTGTGCTGACCACCGGAGATTGCATTTTGTAACGCACCGACACCGTGCGCACTACGATAAATTGCCAAGCCATTGTTCGCTTGTTTAACTGATTCTGCTGTCCAGTCCTGCGGTACTAAAAGATGATGTATGTCGGCATAGCCGACGTTGTCTGGATAGGATTTATTGTGATCAACAAAATTGCGATTAAGATCGACGTTATCCTCCGTGACTCTGCGTACATTCGCAAAACCATAGCAATTGAGTGCATGCACCATGACCACGCAGGTGTCATCGGCACGTTGTTGTATCAACCCCTTCTGCAGATAAGCGATTTGACAACCAGAGCCACAAAACCCTTCGTTGCCATGTGTGCCAGAAACGATCATGAGTATCTTTGGCGAATCCGGATCACCAAAGACGGCAACATCCGTATAGATGTCCTGCCCATCAGGACCTGCACCATTTGGGTTGCGATGCGATTCTATCTTTGCGTCGGACTTTTTTGCGGCGGCCAAGAACTTGCCACGGGCTTCAAAATAATTGTCGGAAAAGTATTGCGTAACCATATACGGACCCTTTTTCGTTACCCAATAATACAGAGATCATCAAGTAAATGGACCTATAACTGGCCTTTGCTAACCCAAGCTGATAATTCGAACTACTCACTCAAACAACTCACTAAATCGACTGCGCCGGTCACAGTCATTTCGACTTCAGCGAACAAAACCGACAGCGACTAACCCGATCTTGTTTGAACAGCCGTGTTGCGCCATTTCCTGACCTAGAAAGCCTGATCGATTTCGTTTTTTTGACTGCCTCTAATGCGATCAGCAAAATCGAGAGATACTTCTTTGATGGATCGTTTGATTTTGGTCGCGGCGGCACCAAACATCACCAGCCCCTCAACAAAGACAACAGACGCGTCGCTGCCCCTATTTGACGGCGCACTGTTATCAGTGACACCGAATATCGATATGATTTAGAAGACCGTATTAATATCTTCTCTGACGCAGATAGTCGCGCAGCCAAATAACATCATTATTTACAATGGCTTACGAATCAATTTTTCCTGTCGGTAGTCTATTTAGTCATTGCAGCGCGAGATTGATCAAGAAACTATCAACGTTTCGCCTATGGCAAATTTCAGATACGTTTGTTGTGGGCGCCATCGCGACAGAACCCTTCTCTAGCGACCAACACATTTCTATCACAGCACCTGCACCGCTTACGTTCCAATATATGACTTTGATAACAGCATTTTGATCAGTGCAGATTCACATGAACACTTTCGTTGCGGACCTCTCATCGGCTAGAGTGTCTTTGATACTTTTACGGAGCAAAGCTCTTGATAAACCCCTACTCAACTGCCCTGACATTACTCTTAATCGTGGCACTCGCGGGATGTTCTAACACGAATACGTCGTTAGATGATTCAAGGCAAGAACTAGAAGCGGTTGCAGATGACGGAGACCTGTCAGCTTTTTTTCTCGCGGCCAAGAACAATGCAAAAGCTGAAATCACAACCATTGAAGCGATTAATAAGGTATTACGTCCCTATGACCGTATTTATCGTCCGGCGGCCGACGGCCCCTTTCCTGCCATGCTGTTCTTTCATGGTTGTAGTGGAGCGACCATTGCCCATGAAGAAGATTGGGCGCGTTTCTACAACGATATCGGTGTGGTTCTGATTGCCGTAGATAGCTACACAGGCAGAGACATTGATTGGGAAGATACATGCAACTTTACCAAGATGACGCCTTGGGAACGCGCCGGTGATGTACTTGCGACGGTGGCCTATGCGCGAAACCTAGACTTTGTCGATGCTAACCATATTGGCATTACCGGGTTTTCTCATGGCGCCGCAACGATTTGGACGACCTTGGTTTATGCATCAACAAAAACGCCGCCAATCAATCTACAAAAATGGCCTGAAGATGGACTTGCCGGCGTTCAACTGGCCTTACCGTTTTATGGTGGATGCAGCGAACGTTGGACAGTCGCAATACCGACCATCAGCTTTCTCGCCGGTAACGATCGATATATCGATGCAACAACCTGCGAGCGCTATCATGCCGCCAACCCGGATATGAACAAATATTCATCTTACAAAGTATTCGAAGATGCGACGCATACCTTCGATCATTCAAAGCCGAACCAATCTAACATCGACGCCGGTTCTCGTTATGATGCTGAAGCAACGCTGATATCGCAGAGCATGATTTCGACAGCGATTAATCAAGTTATGCGATAGAGCATCCTATATTATTTGCAAATTGAGTTACCTAGAAAGGATCTTAGCAATGCGTCTCAAACGACCTCTTTGCCGTGTTCAACAATCGCCTTAAATCTACGCAAAAAATAATAGAATTCCGATCAGCTCACTCCCGTTCACCGGACAATGCCTCATTTCTCCAGCGGATTTTTGAGGGATCCATTGTAGCCAATTGATTCAGTTGAGAAGAAACTAGATTGGCTTACTTTAAGTGCGAGTGGATATGCGGCAAAAAGAAAAAATGCAGCTGCCTTAAAACTTACTAGAAGGTTTGTCATCAAAGTGATATAAAATTATGAATTAAAAAAAAATCAAAATAACTTAGAGTGAATCTAGAATTGATATGCGGCAAAAGGATACGCGGCCGTTGCACTAGAATAAGTTGTTAGGCAACTAAGGATGGTACGGTGATATTCCTATCTCATAATTACAATGATAAACCAGTAGTAGAACAAATTGCATTAAGGCTCAGTCAATTATTTGGGCAAGATCAAGTGTTCTATGATTCTTAGTCAATACAACCTGGTGACGGCATTATTGATCAAATGAATAAAGGTCTTGGCGATTGCGAGCTATTCTTGTTTTTCGTATCCAAAAATAGCTTACAAAGCAAAATGGTCGAGCTTGAGTGGCAAAATGCTGTAATCAAAGCAACACAGGATAAAACTAAAATTATCCCCGTTAAAATGGATGATTGCATGATACCACCTATTTTAATGCAATCACTATACATTGATTTATTTGGTCAAGGTTTAGAAGTTGCATTAAGACAAATTGTTGATGTTACTCAAGGCAAAAATACATTCCAAAAAGGACCACAAGAATTTTCAAACCTCCGTGCATACGTATCTACTGGAGGACAAAAAACAATAATTGAATGTCATGCCGAATTCTACATGGAAGCTATTTCTAACTTTCTTTTCGTTGTGGAAAATGACGAATCAGAAATTACATTCAATTGTACTAGTAGCGCTATGACTAGAAGTCGTTTTCGTAAAGATTTGCAGATTAATAACGGGCAAAAATGTAACGGGCAATTTATTGCAATCGAACGAAGTACTGCACCCGGTTTTCCTTTCGTTGTGGAGTTAACTCCTAACAAGGGATGTACTTTGAAATTAGCCAACGTAATGCACGAAAAGAAACAAGGCGAGTTCAGACCTATACCGCTAGTTAAAGGTAAAAAAGTTGCCTAACAAGCCAATTAAGCAGGACAAAAAACAGTTGGTTTTGCTCCTGCGTCGCCAATTTTAACCAACTATTTTTAGCCTCTTATTGGGGCGTTAGTTGCCAAGGGGAGTTATGCGAAAAACTTATTGGTTGTATCTCGGGTTATTAATGTTACTAGCTTTAGGTAGGCTGGCTCAAAAATTAGCAACCGATACTGGCGGTTTTGCTAGCCGTTATCTTCCATTAATAATCGTTATTATTTTAGTTACTGGTTTTATAGGTTTTATGTCGCATAAGCCTTTATTCAAGCGCTGGGTTTGGCTAGCCGTTTTCTGGCTGCTAATTACTGCTTCGGCTAGTATGTTTTTCTTCTCAATTTATTTGTTTATTGCAATTGGCAC
>JAQXDL010000037.1 GCA_029251375.1 Pseudomonadales bacterium
ATCATTCATGATGATATTCTCGGTGATCTCAACCTCAAGGCTATCACCCGGTAATGAATAATGACGCAATGTATCGACGATGTTCGAGATGAAATTATCTTGTTGCACCTGAATGGCAGAACAATTAATTGAAACTCTGATATTGCCTATGCCCGATTCACGCCAATTCGACAGGTCTTTACAAACCGTATCCAACACGAAATTACCAACTTCGAGAATCAGACCGGTCTCCTCCGCAATCGGGATAAACTCATCTGGGAATACCAAACCGTTCTCTTGATGTTCCCAACGAATCAATGCCTCAAAACCGACAATCTCTTCCGTGACGGAATTGACTTGGGGCTGATAGCAAACTTTGAGATGTTTTTTTGCCAATGCTTTTCGAAGGTCTCTCTCGATATTCAAACGCGCGTTGGTACTTTTTGTCATTTCTTCACGGAAGAACTCATAACCATTTTTACCGCGTTCTTTGACACTGTACATGGCAAGATCAGCACTTCGAATAAGAGCATCTCTGGTTTCACCCGCTTCGGGATAGACCGCGATACCAATACTGCCGCTGACAAACAACTCGTGTTCGTCAATCATAAATGGGGACTTTAGCTCCTTGAGTACTTTTTCAGCGATGATCTTCGCATCGTCTTTTGAATGTATCTCAGGTAACACCATGGCAAATTCATCGCCACCAAAACGGGCTAGGGTATCGCCGCTACGCAGGCAATTTTCAAGCCGATAACTTACCTCCTGGAGCAATCTGTCGCCCATGGTATGTCCCATGGTGTCATTGACCCATTTGAATCTATCGAGGTCTAAGAACATCACTGCAAGATTCTGTTTGTTACGGCCAGCTTGGGTGATCGCGATGCTTAGGCGATCCTCCATCAATACTCTATTGGGAAGTTTCGTCAGAAGATCGTGGTAGGCCTGAAAGTTAATAAGCTCCTGAGCTTTCTTCTTTTCCGTAACGTCTCTAGCAACACCGTAAGTGCCAGTGAACTTTGGGTCCTCACTGTAGTCAGCTTGATTCAACATGACCGACATTGAGCTCGTGTCGAAATAGCGATACTCAGATTCACCTCTGCACTTCAGCTTGAGCTCGACATTTTGTGATTTTCTATCCCCTGCTCTACGCTCCGTGAAGACGTACCTCGCCTGCTCCTTACTCTGGCCAGATACAATCTTTGAGTAATGCTCGCCAATAAGTTCCTTTTTGCTGTAACCGAGTGATTGATAAACCGTATCGTTTAAGAATGTGAAACGGCCTTGCATATCCAACATAAAAACAATGTCGGGGGAATGATCAACAATAAACCGATGTAAAAATTCTGATTCGGAGAGTTTTTCTTCTATGGCCTGATGCTGATCTTCAAGATTTTTCTTCGAAGCCGCATTTTGAATCGTAGTTAACAATTCATCTGGCACATAGGGCTTTTTAATAAAATCATGGGCGCCTTTGCGTAAAGCTTCCCTAGCAGACTCAAAATTCACCTCGCCACTAACAACAATCACCTTAGACGGGACGGCGTTGTCAGCCACGTAATCGATCACTTCGAGCCCACCCATTTTCGGCATATTCAGATCGAGTAAAATAATATCGAAACAAAATTTCGTCAGAAGTTCTAGTGCTTCCAGACCATTACCGGCCATCTCAACCTGATAACCATACATAGCGATCATCTGCGATAAACTTTCACGCTGAACGGGTTCGTCATCAACAATCAAGATGCTACGCCCTATTCCAATTTCTGATCTAACTGCACTCATGAAAAAACCTCATATAATGGGCCTGACTTATTATTGTTGCACCGGTAGCAATATCTGAAAGCTCGTACCGCCATCGTCACCTGTCGGTGTTCGGCAGCTCACCAAGCCGTCCATTTCATCAACGATATGCTTGGTAATATTGAGCCCTATGCCTTTGTGCCCACCTTGTTTGCTGGTGTTATTGGGCTGAAAAAGCCGTTTCTGAATTTTCGATGATATCCCTGGACCATTATCAGCTATCGTAATCTCGGTATAGTGCGCACCACCTAAATTGATCAAACTGCAGCTACCAATCACGATTTTTCCAGGCTGCGATCCAATCGCCTCGACGGCATTTTTAAGCAGATTAAGAACGACTTGCCTGACATTATCAGCGTCGATAGTCATATCTGGCATTGTCACATCGAGGCAAAATTCGACACTAATAAGTTCGTTACCACCGTCGACGACATTACCCAATTGCATCAAAATATCATTGAGGTTTACCTTTTCCATCAGCAGATCTGTTTGCTTACCTATCTGACCGTACTTTTGGACGATATTGGCAACCCTCATGAGCTCATTTCGGATCGTCGCGATATCCGCTTGCACAGGAGAGTCTTCTTCCATTTTCATGGATAGTGTCTGCAGATAATTTTGTACGATTGCGAGAGGATTATTCACCTCGTGTGTAACTTCGTTAATCTGTTTTTGAACGATTTCCGCATCTAACATCGCCGTACTCGAAATGTTGGCCGTCAAAGATGTGATGGCTTGTGTATATGCATCGAGTAACCCTTTTGGAATAGGCTTAACTGTGTCGAAGCCACAAACTAATACACCGTGATCCTCAACAGGGACGAACCAGCCGACACTAGACCCCAATCGCTTCAGCAGTTGCTTATCAACGATTGAGGTCAGCGCTTCTTCCTCGGCAGTAACTGGTGTTAACTCTCTAAAACATTTTGCTACAAGGCTTTCTTTTGAATCTTTTCCTATCAATATATTGTCGTCAGCATCAAACTGATGAACCAACATTTCCCGACTGGTGACAATTTTTAACTCAAACATGATCGCGGCGTTTGCACCAAAGAAAAGTTTCGCCGATTGACTCACCGCGCCTGATGGAATGACGCCGTTACCCACTGCATTTAAAACGTTGGCGTCAGCGAGATTCGCACTAAAGCCTTGACTGGCACCTATCGACCCGACAACTTTTTCGGTTGACTTTAAGGCCGCCTCAATCGTGGATTCGATTTCCGAACTTGAAAGCCCGAGCAACCGCTGGCCTTTTTTGAGGAAGTTCAAAGAGCTTTTCTGATCATGCCCAATGAGGTCTTCAACACATTGTGCACAGAAGGCAATCGCCTTGACGATGATTGCAACATCATCAAGAGCTTCAAAGGACTCGTATTGAAATAAAATGGCATCGGTTATGCCTGCTGAGTAACCCCAGGATGACAATAAATCTGCGCCGAAGGTGGCTGAATCACAGCCAAACTGCTGCCTTTCTTGGTCTTGCCTTTGTGTTGCATCTGTCGTCGCGCTGAGCATCTCGAGATATTGGTCGCCATAGGTTCTGGCTAAAAAATGTTGCCCAATACCAGTCAAAAGGCCCATTAGGCGTAACTTTCCAGGATCCATTTCTAGCAACTTGGCGATATTGCTAGCAAGGTTCGCCCGTAACAGCGCGCGCTGCCATTGCTCTTGATAAAACTCGG
This sequence comes from Pseudomonadales bacterium, assembly GCA_029251375.1. Lineage (GTDB taxonomy): Bacteria > Pseudomonadota > Gammaproteobacteria > Pseudomonadales > Azotimanducaceae > JAHRVQ01. Next base: position 3,465 of record JAQXDL010000037.1, read on the forward strand.
TAAGTGGCTCAGAGACGCTTTGACTCATGAAGCTATTCGATAGGGTGAGCGCTGTATCGCGCATTTCTTGCCGAAATTTGCTTTGATTCAACCCTTCATACCAATTCGGTAACGATGTGGACTGAGAGTTGCTGAGAAAAACAGCCAAAATGGCTGGATCTGATTCCACCGCACTCACTAGTTCGAGCTGTTCGGTATCATCAGAGAAAGAAAGGCTAAGAAAGTGATTGAGGGACTGCTCCACCGCAGGATATTCGAATCCCGCCAGTTGGTTGATCTTGGCTAATGCTTGATCAGGCATGAAATGATTCTATCAAAGAATTTATTTAAAACAATAACTTACACTAACTATTTAACATTTATTTCCAATACTGGCCGTAACTTAAAAAAATTATTTAATTTGCCTTCGCCTCAAGTCCTACCTACCATGGGCTCGGTCGAGGCTCGACGACCATCGAACCATCAAAATTTTGCTATTTTTGTGTTAAAAACACGCTGAGTCCACCGTGAAACGATTCAACTGTCAGGTTTGTGAACAAACAATTTATTTTGAGAACACCCAGTGTCTCAGCTGCAAAAGTGCGCTTGGATACGTGCCTGAAGAAAAGACATTAATGGCATTTCATCAAGGCGAAAACGACCTCACCGGCCTTTCCGATCAGAAAAAATTTAGACGATGCCGTAATGGTATCACCTACTCTGCTTGTAACTGGATGGTCGAATCGGATAGCAAACACGATTACTGCTTTGCCTGTCGATTCAACCGCACTATCCCTAATTTATCCGTATCTAAGAACATTGAGCACTGGAAAATACTTGAATCGAGTAAGCGCCGCCTTATCTACTCGTTACTCGAATTTGGACTACCTTTAAGTAACAAACATGAGGACCCAGAGGGAGGCCTAGAATTTGAGTTCTTGAAGGACACCCACGAAAGAATTATGGCTAACGAGCCTGTCATGACTGGACATCTCGATGGAACAATTACGCTCAATATTGCCGAAGCTGACGATGCTGAACGCGAGCGACGAAGATTAAAATTGAAGGAAGATTTTCGGACGGTTCTCGGGCACTTTCGGCATGAAATAGGTCACTACTATTGGTTACTGCTTATTCAAAACACCGGTAGGTTTGATTCCTTCAGAAAAATGTTCGGCGATGAAAACCTAAACTATCAAAATGCGATGAACCGCTACTACCAACATGGCGCTAATGACAGCTGGCGCCAATCTTTTATCAGCGGCTATGCGAGTAGCCATCCATGGGAAGATTTTGCTGAATCCTGGGGACATTACTTTACGATCATCGATACCTTAGAAACTTCAATACAGTTCGGCGTGAAGTTTAGTGACAATGACGAACACTTAGACCCCTACCACTGTTCATCATTTCAGAAGATGCTCGACCAATGGCTACCTCTGACAAATTCGATCAACAATATTAACCGATCAGTTGGTCGACCAGACCTCTACCCGTTCATTCTCACACCTCGCGTGGTGGAAAAGTTGGTATTTATTCATGACCTGGTTCAGGAACATCGCAGCTAACGCAAGCCGCCAAAACGCTTCAACCGTCCTGATGGCAGTGCAAGGCCATTACAGACAATCGAGTTGTTTTCGCTGCGCACTAAAACTAGGGCCCGTCGATCTCCTGAACATCAACAAACATATGATGAGGATACGCTGAGGGGCCATATTGATTTGAAATAGCCACGTCCGCTGCGTCGCGACCCTGAGCGATCGATATGCGTCCACCCTGCAAGTTAGATTGGGTAGGATCAAAGGTATACCACTTACCGCCGATATAAGCTTCGAACCAGGCATGGATATCCATCGGCTCAAGTCCGTGTAAATAGCCCACGACCATTCTGGCTGGAATACAAATACTCCGACACAGCGCGATGCCAACATGCGCTAGATCTCGACAGACACCCTCGCCTTTATCCATGATATCGATAGTCGATATGGGATGATTGCTGCTACCAGGGACGTAAGCCACCTCTTGGCGAATCCAACGGCATATCTGTTCGACTTGTTGATAACCTAGCGCGGACCCTGCAACGATTTCAAGCGTCTTTGCGTTAAGCAAGTCAGATTCACAATAACGAGAAGGCAGCAGAAACTCCATCACGTTACCAGGCAGATCAGGTACTGAAATGAATTGCGCAGCAAGGTTAACGTCGGCCGCAGCTGCGGTTCTAACGATCGCTTCTGTACTCAAAGAAAACTCTCCGGCTGGCGCGACTATTCGCTGGCAAAAATTACCGTATTTATCGTTTTCTTCCGTCACGGGCGTGTTCGGCGAAATCTTATAAGTTTCCTGAGCTATCCACTGCGTTGGACTGCTACGAGGACGCAGCATAAAAAGAAATGGCGTCGCTTGCTGCAATCTATAAGCGAGCTCACATCGGGCTTTTAGCCACATGGCTTAACTCTTTAGGGAAGATGGGGGACAATGATACTCGCCAAACCCATTAGGATACATAACTTTAGCGCTGCCGATTGGATGGCTTATGCAAACTAAAGTTGCTGCGCTAATAAATCTCATATTAGACTCACAAACGGGCGCATGTGGCCGACCTTGGTAGTTGTGGCGGACTAGCACTGGTTAAATGGAGATAACGACGATGAACTCATACAAAATGACTGCGGCCATTACAATCTTGCTGCTCAGCCCCGCTATTGCAATCTGCTCTGACAATCCAACCAATGCCATTAACAAAGTTATGAATGCTTTTCATAAGGCGGCTTCGGATTCTGACTACCCCGCTTATTTTGATAAGTTTGCGCCAAATGCCTTCTTTCTTGGCACCGATGCGTCGGAGCGTTGGAGTTTGGAAGAATTCAAGCGCTACGCAAAACCCGCATTTGAAGCTGGCAGAGGTTGGCACTACGACGTTGTCGCGCGCAATGTAGAAATTAAAGGCGATGTCGCTTGGTTTGATGAGCAGCTTAACAACAGTCATTTAGGTCGTTGTCGGGGAACGGGTGTTTTGATTCAAACGGATAATGGCTGGAAGGTCGCACATTACAGTCTTACCCTTCTCGTTCCGAATAAGATCGCCGACAAGGTCGGGGCAGAATCGATGGCCATCATGGGTATGCAGGGACAAGCTCGTTGAGTTGCCACTGCGGCCAAGCCAAAACTTACGAGCAGTGTTGCGAACCTATTTTGCTGGGGGTCCAGACGGCAAAAACAGCAGAAGCGCTAATGCGCTCGCGGTATGTCGCTTACGTGCTCGGCTTAGAGTCCTACCTGTTGAAAACATGGCACACGTCGTATCGTCCCAAATCAATTCAATTTGATCCACAACAGAAGTGGTTGGGTCTTAAGATAAAAGCAACCACCGCCGGACAAGCCGCTGATGATACTGGTGAAGTTGAATTTATCGCGCGCTATAAGCATTCTGGCAAAGCTTATCGATTGCATGAAAAGAGCCAGTTCGTTCGCCAAAGTGACGGTTGGTTATATAGTACAGGCGAGATCCTAGCGGATTAACACCTGCGCTCGCCAACTCTTGTTTTCCTCCATAGGCTGACTTAGTGTTTAGCCCATTCAATTGATGAGTAATAAAAATGAAACTTGGCACCAGTGTTGGCGGCAAACTCGATAGCATTGCAGCGCAAGCAGAAAAAGCGGAATCAGATCAGTACGACTTAATATCTTGCGGGGAGTTAGCCCATGACTCCGTCCTGACTATGACCGTGGCCGCAACCGCAACTCAATCAATCGATTTAATGACATCCGTCACCATCGCTTTTCCGCGCAGTCCGATGGTATTAGCCATGGAGGCCTGGGACCTGCAAGTTCTATCCAAAGGCAGGTTTAGTATCGGCTTAGGCAGTCAAGTGAAAGGACACAATGAACGTCGTTTCGGCGGCAGTTGGTCACCCGCTGCACCTAGGATGAAAGAGTACATTCAAATGATGAAGTCTATTTGGAATACTTGGCAAGATGACGCGCCTGCTGAATTTCTGGGTAAGCACTACAAATACACCCTCATGACACCGAACTTCAATCCGGGTCCGATCGAATATGCCAAGCCTAAAATCTATCTTGCGGTTGTTGGCGATGCAATGGCCCGCGTCGCGGGCGAGGTCGCTGATGGTATTTTACCGCACGGTGGCATCATGACCGATCGCTACATGCGTGAAGTACTTTTACCAAACGTAAAAATTGGTCTCGAACGTTCAGGCAGAACCTGGGCCGATATCGATATCAGTGCGAGTGGCTATACCGTTTACGGTGAAGATGACAAGGAAATTAGTAAAGGCCTTGATGGCTTAAGACAGGCATTATCATTTTATGGTTCGACCCGAACCTATCACGACGTATTAGACCTACATGGATTAAAGTACCTTGGCGATAAACTGCACGGACTATCTTTAAACGGTGAATGGCAAAAAATGAAAGATGTCATTACTGATGAAGAACTACTGGAACTCGCACAGGTATCAACCTATGACAATATGCCCAATTTTATTGCCGAACACCGAGAATACGCGTCCCAGATGGGCTTTGGTATTCGCGGCACGTCACCAGACAGAACCCAGCACTTAATGAAAAAAATACAGTCAATCAAGACCACAGGCATTCCTCGCGGTCTTGAATTTTGAAATACCAACGAGTGAAAGAAAACTCTCGGCTTAGATTAAAAACTTTTGGCTTAATGAGCCACGACTAACCTAAATAGGATCATGATGAACGTAAGCGAAGCTGTTAAAAATAGAAAAAGTATCCGCGCATTTTTAGACAAGCCAGTCCCGAATGAGTTGATCAGGGAACTGTTACAAAAAGCGAGCAGATCGCCTTCAGGGGGTAACGTACAACCATGGCAGGTGTATGTCATAAACGACACAGCCATGCAGGATTTTCATAAACATGTTGCTGACTCGACTGAGCCCGAGCAAGCCGCATATGAAATTTATCCTGAGAGTCTAAAAGAGCCATATCGTTCTTCTCGCTTTAAGGTGGGAGAAGACATGTATGCTTTGTTAGAGATACCAAGAGAAGATCGGGGCGGCCGCATTCGACGCCTAATGGAGAACTACAAATGCTTTGGGGCGCCAGCAGCCATTTTTTGCTACGTCGATCGGCAAATGGGCAAACCACAATGGTCGGACTTGGGCATGTTTTTACAGACGTTTATGTTGCTCGCTCAAGAAGCTGGATTGAGTACCTGTGCACAAGAAGCTTGGGCAACCAGAGCAGATACAGTTACCCGCTTCGTGAAGGCACCTGACGAACTTATGCTTTTTTGTGGCGTTGCAATTGGCCACGAAGACACTTCAGTTGCCGTCAATTCTCTCGTCTCGCAGAGAAGACCGGTCGAAGAGTTCGCAACTTTTATATAGCAAACAAACTTCAATTGAGCCGCCCTGTTAGATCAGCTCAAGCAGATCCAACAAGGCGGCTCATACATCGCGCCTATCGAGACTAGCCGTTAACCAGAAAGTGAGTGTAGATTGAAGCGGCATAGCCTAAGGCTATTGCCCAGCTCCATTTAAGATGGCCGAAAAAGGTATACACACCCCTCGCCTGCCCCATCAAAGCAACACCCGCCGCAGAGCCTATTGACAGCAAACTACCGCCAACCCCAGCGGTGAGTGTGATCAATAACCATTGAAACGAATTCATCTCCGGCTCCATGGTCAAGATGGCAAACATCACCGGAATGTTATCGATAATGGCGGATACAACACCCAGCGTTATGTTCGCGTTAGTTGCACCCCAACCGTCGTAAAGGGTTGTGGACAATATTTCAAGATAACCAATGAAGCCTAGACCGCCAACGCAAAAGATAACCCCAAAAAAGAAAAACAAGGTATCCCACTCCGCTTGAGCGACACGAGAGAACAGATCAAAATGGGTGATATCTTCATGGGTATCTGGTGCGGTACGTTTCAGATAGTAAGCATAAAGCGCCAGATAGGACAGACCGAACATCATACCGAGGAATGGCGGCAGATGAAGAAATTGCTCAAAAGACACGGCTGTGAAAATGGTAAACAAAAACAAACCGCAAACGACAAATGCGCCACGCTTTAAATCTACCGTTTCATGAATCGGATCGGGTTTGTGCGATGGTACTGCTAAGCTCATGATAGCCGCCGGAACAATAAAATTCACCACGGAAGGCACGAACAGCACAAAGAAGTCAAAAAACTCAGCGTGTCCACTTTGCCAAACCATTAACGTCGTGATGTCACCAAAGGGACTAAAGGCACCACCTGCGTTAGCAGCGACGACAATATTCACACAGGCCACCGAGACAAACCTAGAGTTACCGATACCCACCGACATCACCACCGCGCCCATGAGTAGTGCGGTGGTCAAATTATCAGCGATCGGCGAGAGGAAAAAAGCAATCCAACCGGTAATCCAAAACAGTTGTTTATAGCTAAAACCTTGGCTAACGAGCCAGGATCTCAGCGCCTGAAACACATTTCGCTCTGTCATGGCATTGATATAAGTCATCGCGACAAGCAGGAACAGAAACAGTGAGGCATATTCGATAAGGTTATGCTCTAGCACCTGTCGAATGGCATCGGGGTCAACTGTACTTTGGCTGGCTAGATAGGCAACCAGCATCCATATAAGCCCTGCTGCAAATATAACCGGCTTAGATTTTGGCAGGTGAATAAACTCCTCGACCATGACAAAACCATAGGCGACGCAGAATATGACGACGCAGGTGAGACCAATGAGCGAGCTGGTAAGACCTAGATTGGTGACATCAGATGATGCAAACAGCGTTGTTGGCACGATCAACATAGCAATCGAAGCCAACGCATAAATCCATTTTTTCATAGTCTTTTACTCAAAAAATCACTCCGCATTATGTCTCAAGGCAACAAAAATAAGCAATCATCAACGGAAAAAACAGACGCTAAGATTAACTCAACACCGGTTGCATCGGTTACATCGGTTACATCGGTTACATCGGTTCAAAACACCCTAATGCTGATAGATCGTTTGATCAATTTTGCTTAAAATAAAATTTAGGCTCAAAGAGAGCGTAACGAGATCCATATTGCCTTGGAAGTCCAGATAGCGCTTGCGATAATGAAGAGAAACTTTTGCATTTTTTTAAAATTGTAGAGCACGCTCCACAAAACAGTTCAGCGCGCCGAATAGACCGGTTATCGCTGTACCGCCATTGATCGGATCGACGACTTGCTTCAATTATTAGACGACGTCGAGATCTTCATTCACATTATGCTTGCCGCGAATCCCATCTACGCCAGTCATTATCAGTCTACAATATCAATAAAAACATTAATATAGACAATATTAGTAAGGTTGTTTCTATCATCTTTCTCACTTCACTAATAAATTAAGGCAGGGCAATTGATGGGGACTCCGAGTAAAGACCCCAATACGCATGTCGAAAAGATCACTACTGAATTTGGTAAATGTCTTAAAAATTTTATGCAGGATGGCCGGAACTTTTTTTCATTGTGTCTACCAGCTTTGATATGCTCAAGACATAAAATAATAATAAAAACGGGTAGTTGATGACCGACACAATTGAAAAACCCTCTGACTCACCAGAGACACCAGCGAAACCTCTTTACACAAAAAGATATACGCATTACGTCCTCGGTATACTTCTGGTCGTCTACACGTTCAATTTCATCGACCGTCAAATTTTGGCGATTCTAGCGCAGTCTATCAAAACGGATCTAGGTTTATCCGATACGCAAATTGGTGCTCTCAGTGGTGTCGCATTTGGTATATTTTACGCCACATTGGGGATTCCCATTGCCCGTCTTGCCGACCGATATTCACGCGTCAACATTATTGCCATTTGCTTGACCATTTGGAGTGCGATGACCGCCTTCTCCGGTTTAGCTCAAAACTTTTGGCACTTACTTATTGCCCGCATTGGCGTTGGCATCGGTGAAGCCGGTGGCAGTCCGCCCTCGCACTCTCTACTGGCAGACTATTTCCCGCCTGACGCACGCGCATCGGCCTTGGGTATCTACGCGATTGGTATACCGGTGGGTATTCTATTCGGGAACTTCGCCGGCGGTGTAATCAATGACGTATTTGGTTGGCGTAGTGCTTTCTTCCTCGTTGGATTACCAGGCATCGCGCTTGCAATCATATTAAAACTGACGATCAAAGAGCCCCCCAGAGGCTATTCGGACGGTAAGGTTCAGAAGAAGGTAGTTATACCCTTCAAGCAGGTACTAGAAACCATGTGGGGCTATAAGTCCTTTCGCCATCTCTCCTTGGGGGCGGCAACTCAGGCATTTGTAGGCTACGGCGCCATTGCTTGGATGCCATCGTTTTTGATTCGAACCCACGATATGACGGCGACACAAGTCGGCACTTCGCTTGGCCTTATCATTGGTATCGCCGGCGGCTTGGGCACATTCCTCAGCGGTATTGTGTGTGACAGACTCGGCGTTAAAGATATTCGTTGGTACATGTGGGTACCCGCAATCGGCTTCCTAATTTCCGTGCCGTTTAGTCTTGCCGTCTACCTCACTGACAATCTTTGGTGGAGCTTAGGCTTCTACATCATTCCCGCATTTATGGTTAATCTTTATACGGGGCCAACCTTTGGCATGACCCAGTCACTTGCACCGCTGGCGATGCGCTCGGCCGCATCGGCGTTGCTACTGTTTATCATCAACATCATCGGGCTTGTTTTTGGTCCAACAGCTGTAGGCTTCCTCAGTGACGTGTTCCAAAGCGCTTATGGCATGACGGATGTAGATTCGCTACGTTACGCGCTATTTGTTTGCGCCTTCGTCTACATCATTTCGTTTTTCAATTACTTTACTGCCGCTAAATATCTTGGCGACGACCTAAAAACAGCTGAAAGAGAGGCAGAACCAAATGGACCTAGTACTTAAATCATTTGAACTCGCCGCAGAAAACGGCACTGATATTACACCGCTGATTTACGACAAGTATTTTGAAACAAGTCCTGAGTCGGTAGGCTTAATGAGTCATATAGACGATCTAGTAAGGGGCAAAATGATGGAAGAAGTATTCCGGCTGCTCATGGTCGAAGATTATCAACCGGAAGCCGAATACCTGAATTTTGAGGTTAAAAACCATGAACTGGCTTACAACGTCGAGCCGAATATGTATATCAAACTACTGGACGCTGTAAGACTCGCTGTTAAAGATGCAATCGCCTCAGATTGGTCGATTGAGTACGATGAAGCTTGGCGAGGGCGCATAGGCGATCTGACGAACGAGATTCTAAATCGTAGTAACAAAGCCTAATTGTTAAGTTTAAAAAAGGACCCTATTTTGTCGATAACGCCACAAGCAGCTCATCATGAACGAACATAAATTTGATCCAGCAAAAGAGATCTACATCAACCTTGCAACCTATCGAAAGACAGGCGTATCAGTTAACACACCGGTATGGGTTGCAGCGCATGAAGGCAGCTACTACGTCTTTTCCGAATCTAAAGCCGGTAAGGTAAAAAGACTTCGCAACAATACGAACATTAAGATTGCCCCTTGCGATGTGAGGGGCAAGATTCATGGGGAATGGATTGAAGGCCAAGCACGTTTAGTAGAAGACCAAACTGAGATAGATGCCATGTATCCGGCCTTCACCAAAAAGTATGGTATACAAATGCGACTAGCAAATTTTTTCTCCCACTTAATGGGGCGATTTAACACGCGGACAATCATTGCTTTTACGCTAACGGCACAAAGTCCAACCGGCGCTGAACCGACAAAGCCATAACACCTTTTCTTCAGGCAAAAAAAAGTGGGCTAATTGCCCACTCCTTTTTTCCTCGTATAAACAGTTAACTCAACAGGTCTCTACTCGACGATGGCCTGATAAGTGAGTGCTTTAAACTGAGCACGCAGGTTTATTGGGTTGCGCATCATCTGCACCATTAGCACCGCGGTAAGCTCTTGTTCTGGGTCAACCCAAAATACCGTGCCAGCAGCACCGCCCCAATTGAACTCACCCTTTGAACCTGAACCGGTCTTGGGAGCAGCTGTTGCCACACCAAACCCTAAGCCAAACCCAACTGTACCGGCGACACCAGGTCTCTCGCCAAAGCCTGAACTTACGCCTTCATTAAGTTGGTTACGTGTCATCAAATCAATCGTCGCTGGGCTGACAATACGAACACCATCCAATTCGCCGCCATTAAGCATCATCTGAGAATACCGCAGGTAATCCATCGCAGTACTCACCAAACCACCACCACCGGAAAAAAACGTTACCTTGTTCGCAAAGGCGCTATTTTCTGGTCGATCCATGACAGTCAGAATACCGTCCTTGCTACGTAGATGGTTAGTGCCGAATCTTTTCACTTTGTCCTTGGGTACTTCAAAGAACGTATCGTCCATATCGAGTGGCTCGAACATCCGTTCTTCTAAAAATACATCCAGCGACTGACCTGACACAACTTCGATCAAGCGACCGAGTACATCCACAGAAAGACTATAAACCCACTTTGTACCAGGTTGGTATTGAAGAGGAATCTCACCGATCTCATTAACCATTTCTTCGATAGTTGCGACCTTGTAGCCACCGGTCTGCTCAAAAAGCGCCGCGCGATAGGCTTGATCAACTTCGGTATTGCCAAAAATTCCGTAGGTCAATCCGGCGGTATGACTCATTAACTCACGGATCGTAAACTCATGGGTTGCATCAACTTCCTCGCCGTCAACTAGGACCTTGACACCTTTAAATGCCGGCAAGTACATAGAAACTGGATCAGTCAGCTGAAATTTGCCTTCCTCGTAAAGCATCATGGCCGCGGTTGTTACAATCGGTTTAGTCATTGAATAGATTCGAAATAGCGAGTCTTTCTTGAGTTTCTTGCCTGTCTCAAGGTTTAACTTGCCGACTTCTTCAAAATGGACGATCTTACCTTTGCGGGCGATCAGCGTAACAACACCAGCCAGTTCGTCGTTATCAACATAAGCCTGCATGTATGGTTTGATAAGTTCTAACCTATCACTCGACATGCCAACAGATTCAGGTTTGGCTTTTTTTAGGTCATCAGCATTGGCGACAGAAATTGTGCACGCCAGCGCAACTAGTAGAAATTTTCTAAACATGTTCACCCTCATTTTGTTTCACAAGTGTATCTTGACTCCAAAAAAGAATGGTTTCAGAGCTATACTTTTTTTAGTGGGGCGGACCATAATTCACCAGCGAATAACATGCAATTGCATTTTCGCCCTGCAAATGCGCCGGTTGCGTTAGAATAAACCGGTCGACGCTTGGAGACGGATTCTCGATTCATGTATTAAAGGCAAAGGTGGCTGGTGGATATCAATGGCGGAAGAGGTATCCGCCGCGATGGTATATCGCGACGGCCCAGACTGTTAAGGCTTGCCTTTAACGCTTGTGTATAAAGCTTGTTTACAAAGCTTGTAAATAAAGCTTGTATATAAAGCTCGCCTAACTTCGCATCCGGGCCAGCAACGTCTGCTGGTGTTCATCATCCTTCGCCGCGAATCCTGCTGTCGTACGGTCCACGACACCGCCAAAACGCGTCTTGAACAAATCAATGGCTTGCTCTGATTCACCGACGACAGCGAACTCGTTCAAAATATCATCTGTTATTAAGCCGGCCATTTCATCCCATTGACCCTGCTTAGACATACGGTTGAGTTCGGGCTGAAGGTCACCCCAACCATGCACCCCTAAGACTGGCGCATAAGCCGGCGTCGAACCATAAAATGCGATCTGTTTGGTGACGGCAGCCTTATTAGCGAGGAACTCTTCTTCGGTATTACCGGTGACGCTGAAACACGGGTAGGAGATTTGAAAATCTTTGCGATCACGCCCTGACCTGGCAAGACCGATATCGATGGAGGGCAAGGTCACTTCACGCATGTACTTTTCGGTTGTAAAGGCATGCAGAATTACCCCGTCCGCTACTTCCCCGGCAACCTCCGTCATCTTAGGTCCGACCGCCGCAAGCAAAACCTTGGGTGCACCGTAATCATTGTCTGTTGGCGTGAACATCGGCGTCATTAGAGTATGTGTGTAAAAATCACCCTTAAAATCAAGCCGTTCGCCGTTATGCCAGGCGCCCCATATCGCACGCATCGCCAGAATAAACTCGCGCATCCGTTTCGCCGGTGATGACCAAGGCATGCTGAAACGTTTAGTAATGTGGGGTTGAATCTGAGAACCTAGGCCCATCACAAACCGCCCTTTTGAGTAGCTGTTCAAATCATGTCCGATATTCGCAAGCAGCATCGGTGTGCGAGAAAATGCGACGGCTATAGAGCTCATCAATTCGATTCGCTCAGTTTCATTTGCAGCCAATAATAAAGGGAAGAACGGATCATGGGCGGTCTCGATCGACATCGCGCCATCAAAGCCTGCCTGCTCTAATTTCTTGGCGCTCATCGCCACCTTATCCAAGTTTCCTGCCAGCCCACTATCTAACTTCATACTCATTCCCATTCGTCACATACAAATATTACGTCTCTACCTTGATGATCAAAGACGTCTTAACTTTATCTTTGTTAGTGCCTTATCAGCACCCTTTTCAAACGTTGCTCTACTACTGTTGTTTCCATAAAAGCTAAGAGACATTTCGTTCTCTACCTTGCCAATAGGGTTTTCTGAGTTCTGTTTTTAAAATTTTGCCCGATGGATTGCGTGGTATCTCCTGCATCCAATCAATGGACGTCGGACATTTATAATGAGCAAGGTTTTTACGACAATGGCTTATCACATCCTGCTCCGATAACCCTTCGTCAACCCGCGTTATAATTGCCTTGACCGTCTCACCCCACCGCTCATCGGGCACGCCAATGACAGCCGCATCACTAATACCTTCGAGTTTCATTAATGCATTCTCAATTTCTGCTGGATAGATATTCTCGCCGCCAGAAATAATCATATCCTTAACGCGATCATGAATAAAAAGGTAACCTTCTAATAGATAACCTGCGTCACCAGATTTAAACCAGCCATCGGCATCAATCGAATCACTTGTGGCTTGCTCATTACGCCAATAACCCCGCATGATCTGCGGTCCTTTCAGCCATATCTCGCCTACCCCGCCTTCGGCCACCTCTTGTTCGGAGTCTGCATCGACAATCTTCAATTCATGGCCAACAACGGCTTTACCGCAAGAACGCAAAAGGTGCGCGCGCGGACCACCGGGGTCATGGTCTTGCGGCAACAACATGGTGATGCCGCCGGTTGACTCTGTCAGTCCATATACTTGGAAAAAGTTCGAACCAAACATTTCCATCGCACTAACAAGCACTTGCTCAGTAATGGGTGAAGCGCCATAAGCGATCGATTTCATGCTGCTTAAATCAACCTCACCAATGTTGGGTTGAGCAAGTAAAAATTGCAGTACCGCTGGCACAAACACCGAATGGGTAACACCATAGGCAGGAATCGCCCTTAATATCTCCTGCATGTCAGGCTCTTTAAGCAGTATGCTGTCAGCACCGGCAAACAGGCCGACGACCCCCCAACCACTACCGGATATATGAAATAGGGGCATACAAACAAGATTGACTGCGGTGTCATCAAACTCAAGCGGACCTAATCCGCCCAACATCATCGCCAGTAAATTGTTATGCGTGGTCTCAACCCCTTTCGGCAAACCTGTTGTGCCAGAGGTATAGAGTTGGTAGCAGGTATCTGCAGGATCCGCCGGATAATCTGGATCTTCGCTCGATTCACCGGCAAGCCACTGTTGATAGGTTAAATAGCCCGTATCGCCGGGATCACCCAAAACAATGATGTGCTCGAGGTCTAAATTCATCTCAGCAAGATGGGGCAGGAACTCTTCACCGATCAGTAGTACCTTCGATTCGCTGTGATTGAGGATGTATTCCATTTCAGTTGGCGCTAAACGCCAGTTAACAGCGACAGAAACAGCATTAAGCTTGGCGCCACCAAATAGAAAGGTGAAGTATTCAGGCTGATTCTTATCAAGATAGGCGATGCGATCCTGATTGCCAACACCAAGTGCTTCCAGCGCATTAGCACATTGGCAGGCTTCTATATCTAAGGCTTTAAAACTCCATTGGCGATTATCATCTGTAAACAACATCGCTCGTTTATCGGGTCGTTGCTGACGATGAAAGCGACTAATATCCGCAAGGGTTTTCATAATAGACTACTCCTAATGAGACATATGTTGTTGGAACTTCAGTTGATATTACGCTCACCCTCGAGCACTTCTGTTAGCGTTTGCCGGCTGAAAGCATATTGCTTTGAACAAAACTCACAATTCATCTCAATAACGGCAGTCTCGTCAAACATCGCATCTAACTCAGCCGAATCAATCAACACCAATGCTCGCGCAGTTCTTTCGGTCGAGCAGGTGCAGCGGAACTGAATATTATTCTCATCCAATAGTCGCACCTGCTCTTCCACAAACAACCTACTTAGAACATCGGTGCCCGATAAGGTGATCAGCTCTTCATCAGTCAGTGTGTTTGTCAAAACGGTGACATGCTGCCATTGATTTGCCCGCTCTGTTACGTCAGTGACCAATTGACTCGGAAGCTGTTGCAGTAATAAACCGCTCACAGCGTCATGTGCACTCGCCAAAGTGATTGAGGTCGAAAGTTGCTCTGATTGTTCGAAGTAATGCTCTAGACAATCTGACAATTTGCTACCCGCAATGGGTACCAAGCTCTGATATCGCTCACCGTTAGCGGGCTCAATTGTGACTGCCAGCGCACCACCCGCAAACAATGTTTGCATATCCGGTGTGGACACATCTTGCTTGTAGCGAGCGATACCCCGGATTTGTCTGTCGTGGGTAACCTCCGCCATCAGTAAAGACAGGTCGCCCTTGCCACGAGCTTGCAGCACAAGGCGCCCCTCGAACTTAATGGTGCTACTCATCAGAACACTTGCGACAAGAAACTCGCCAAGTAATGCTGCGACACCCGGCGGATAATCATTGTCTGTAATGATTTCCTTGAAACAGCCCGATAGGGACACGATGTCACCCCGGATATCCGTATCGTCAAAAATAAAGCGTTGAGAAACATCGATTGCCAAAAAATTACCCCTGCGCGACTTCGAGATCAAGGCGCGTCACATTTTCAATTATTGCGGTCAGCCTATCACCACGCGCAATTGGTCCAACACCGGCGGGTGTGCCGGTATAAATAAGATCGCCCGCCTGCAGATAAAAAAGCTCAGAGAGCCTACTAATGACTTCAGAGACTTTCCAAATCATTTGATTCAAATTACCTTCTTGACGCAGTTCATCATTAACTCTCAATTGAATATTGCCTTCATTGAGCTGCCCCGATTGTTCGATCGAAACAAGTTCTGAACACGGCGAAGCGTGCAAAAAAGTCTTACCAGACTCCCATGGGCGGCTCTTTTCTTTAGCTTGCCCTTGAAGATCACGTCGCGTCATATCGATACCCACGCCATAGCCAAATATATGGTCCACTGCGTCCGCAACCGATATGTTTTGTCCGCCTGATTTAAGTGCAACAACCAATTCAACCTCATGGTGAACATCTTGTGAGTGACTTGGATACTGCATTTGCTGCTTCGAGGTGAGCACTGTGTAACGGGGTTTCATGAAAAAAAACGGCGCTTCTCGATCCGGGTCGTGCCCCATTTCGATAGCATGGTCAGCATAGTTTCTGCCAACACAATAAATTTCACTAACGGGAAAAAGATCGTCGCTGCCTTGCACGGGCAAAGTTGTAACAGTGGGTGGCTCTATGACAAATCCAGACATGGTTTTTCGCTGGTTTCCTGTGGTTTGTGTTGATTTACTAGCTAACACTGCGATGCGTGCTTCGACTGATATATCGCCCAACTCGCTTCTCTAATTTCGTTTGACTTACGCACAAAAATATCGGCCTATAATTGTTCTGAGACTACCATTATCAAATCAAAAAATCAGTCTACAATCTTTTCAGATACTGTCTCGGCCGATTGGCCCCTTTAGTTCTGATGATCCTGAGCCTGCTGTCGAATAAATTCCTTAAGCGAAGACAGATATTCAGTATCAGCGGATCCATATTTCTCACTAAGCTCGGCGTGCACTAGCGCGCTATCTAAATCCCCTATTGAAACGTAAACGCTGGCAAGATTCCTGTTGATGTAAGCCGACTCTGGATATAAACCAAAAGCCCGCGTCCAGAGGGTTTGTTCATTACGCCACAAAGTGATGTTTTGGACTGATAAAAGTACCAAGCCAAGGAGAACAAACAGCGACACTGCTACAGTCGGTAAGCGCAACTGCGGCAACCTGTCGATGACCCCATAGCTACCCAGAACAATCAAAGTCCCCAACGGCAGCGTCGCGAAGTACACATAATAGTCCAACGCTCGGGCCGGACCAACTTGAATCAGGCCACTTACAGGCGCCAAGGTGACCAGATAGAAAACCAAACACAGCGCTGGCCAGCGGATGTTTCGTAGCCACAACATCCACGCAGCGATCGAACTTACCGATAGGAATAACAAGCCGGGCAACCAAAAGCTAAGTTTGGTGAATAAGGCAATGTCTCTAGGATACGGATAAAATGGTGATAAATTGATAGGCTGCAGGTAGTTTCCAACGTAAAACCAACTGTTATGAATCGCGTTCAACACCCTCACCGATATTGGCAGGTTCTGCAGCGAAGCCATGGCCGTTTGCTGAGTTGTCAGCGTCAACAAGCCAACGACTAAACTCAGCAACAGGAAATACCATTTTTCAGTGATGAGAGCCCCGAAATCCTTCAGACTCTTGTAACGTTTCAAGGGATAGATATCGAGCAACATCATCACAACAGGCAACGTGACGGCCATGGGCTTAGACATTAAGGCGAACAAAAAGAATAGAAAACTTAGCTTTTTATTATGTCGATGATCACTCACCCAAAACCCTAAGGACAACAATGAAAACAGCACTGACAGGGTATCTTTACGCTCTACGAGCCAGGCCACCGACTGCACGTGTTGAGGATGAACAGCGAAAATAAATGCCGACCAAAACGCGATCCATATGCTTTTACTGGAGTTCTGAGGCAGCAGTTTTTGGATGAACCAATAGACTAAAATAGTGTTGATAGCGTGATAAAACACATTCGAAAGATGATGCAAACCGGCATCGTCACCGAACAGTTCAAAATCGATTACGTGTGAAACCCATATCAGTGGTTGCCAATTAGCGGCGTGGGCTTGCGTAAACATAGCAATCCAATCCTCGCTTGAAGGATCTCTGAGCCACGGGTTCTCAAGCACGAATTGGACCGTATCCCAAACAAACTCATGGTCTCTAACCGGCCAATACAAGATGAAACAGCTGCAAAATAGGGCAATAGCAAGCCCCACATAGAGAAATTGGTCGCGACTCATTGACAACTGTTCTTGAAGTGAAAGACGTCGGCAGCCTATCACAGTATTGAAATAGTGACTTGCTCAATGGGCGTCTAAGAACGTATCTTTACAGGTATTGAAATAAACGATTGATGCACCGGCTAAAACACCGGTTCAAAACAGCATTGCAACCCATCAGCAGGATTGTCGCAATGCTCATAAAGTGAGTTATGAAAACTTGACTATCGCCTGACACCGCTGGCGAAACTTTTTTTACTTTAGATAGAGGGATGGAACACATGAATTTTGAATTTTCCGAGGAACAGAACCTGCTTCGTGAGCAGGCGAGAGGTTTTCTTCAAGATAATTGCTCAATGAAAGTCGTTAGAGCTGCGCTTGAGGGCGACGAACCCTTTAATAGGGATTTATGGAAAAAGGTTGCCGAAATGGGCTGGACATCAACAGTGATTCCGGAAGAATACGATGGACTGGGTTTGAGCTATTTAGAACTATCGGTTATTGCTGACGAACTCGGTCGAGCTGTCGCCCCGCTGCCCTTCTCTTCATCGGTCTATCTTGCGACAGAAGCACTCATGGCCTATGGCACAAAGAATCAGAAAGAAACCTGGCTACCTAAGTTAGCCAGCGGCGAAGCAATAGGTACCTTCGCCCTCGGCGAAAGCCAAGGCCAGACGACGCCTAAAAATTTGACAACCACCGGCGGTAGTTCAGTCACGGGCACCAAGCTACCGGTTGCCGATGGAGATATCGCAGACTTTGCCATTGTGGTCACACGCTGTGATCAAGGTGATGGCGCAAACTTATGTATCGTTGATTTGAACCAGACAAGTGTCATCAGGGAAGTCATTAGTACTCTCGACCCTTCACGATCACACGCAAAAATTACTTTTAATAATGCGGATGCTGAGGTCATGGGTGAAGAAGGACAAGGTTGGGCCGCTACTCAGAACATTTTCAATCGCGCCGCGATCTTATTTGCCTGGGAACAAACCGGTGGTTCTGATGCGGCACTCATCATGGCAAAAGAGTACGCTCTAGGTCGCTTCGCGTTTGGTCGTTCAATTGCGAGTTATCAGGCGATCAAACACAAGCTTGCCAATATGTATGTGAAAAACACATTAGCAAGATCAAACTGTTACTACGGTGCATGGGCACTTGATACCACGGCAGATGAACTCCCTATTGCTGCAGCAACAACCCGAGTTGCCGGCATTCAGGCTTATTACTTTGCCTCTAAGGAAAACATTCAGACCCACGGCGGTATGGGCTTCACCTGGGAATTTGATTGCCAGTTTCACTACCGTCGGGCCAAGCTATTGTCGGTCAACATCGGCAGCGAATCTCAATGGCAAGACAAGTTAATCACCGCCGTCCAACAACAGAACGTCGCTTAAGGAGTAGACCATGGATTTTAATGACTCAGCAGAAGAAGCAACATTTAGATCAGAAGCTGCCGCTTGGTTAAACGCTAACCTTCCATCCGAAGCGGACCTTGACGGCTTAACTGATATGCAGAAGGCCAAACTCTGGCAGAAACGAAAAGCAGATGCAGGTTGGGCTTGCATCAGATGGCCGCAGGAGTACGGTGGTCGCGGCGCCAACGCCATTGAACAGGTCATCCTAAATCAGGAAGAAGCAAAATTGGCAGCGCCCAATGTCGGCGTGTTTAGTATCGGCCAAGGTATGGCAGCACCTACCATGCAAACTTGGGCGACCGAAGAGCAGAAAAAGCGCTATCTGCCAAAACTTGCCAGTGGCGAGGAAATTTGGTGCCAACTTTTCAGTGAGCCCGCGGGAGGGTCGGACCTGGCTGCGTTACGAACAAAAGCGGAGAAAGATGGCGACGACTGGATAATCAATGGACAAAAGATCTGGACTTCCGGCGCGCAGTATTCTGATTTCGGCATTATTGTGCTGCGAACAGACCCGAACATGCCGAAACATCAGGGGCTCAGCTACTTCTTCTTGGATATGAAAAGCCCGGGTATTGAAATCAAGCCTATTAAGCAGATGTCAGGCGCTTCGGGTTTTAATGAAGTCTATTTCACTGATGTACGCGTCTCAGACGCACAACGATTAGGCGAGGTCGGTCAAGGTTGGCAGGTAGCATTAACAACACTCATGAACGAACGGGCATCGATCGGTGGTGGCGGCGGCGCAGCTGGATTTAAAACAGCGATGGATCTTGCCAACAGAATCAACATCGATGATAAACCTGCGATTGAAGACAAGCATGTCCGGGCCCAATTGGCTAATTGGTACGTGCAGGAATCTGGTCTTAAGTTTACCGGCTATCGATCTATGACCGCGCTGTCAAAAGGTGAGATACCTGGTCCTGAAAATAGTATTGGTAAATTGGTTGGCGCACCAAAGTCGCAAGACTTAGCTTCCTTTGCCATGGACCTGATGGAACAAGCGGGTATTGTTTTAGATCCTGACGGCGACGAAATGGCGAATTTATTCCAGGGTACCTATATGAGTATTCCAGGTTTAAGAATTGCCGGCGGTACCGACGAGATCATGGCGAACATTATCGCCGAACGCGTACTTGGTTTGCCGCAGGACGTCAGGGTTGATAAGGGTATCCCGTTCACGGATGTACCCACATCGAACTAACCGGTTCGCGATAAAACTACAATGAAAGAAACAGTGAAAAAAGAGGCGAAAGCCTCTTTTTTTTTGCCTTAATTTCTACCTAAGAACCTTTACCTTTGAACGCTACTAGTCTTTGATCACCCTCACTGGCGTTCCCGCCAGATAATGGCGACAAGATTATTTTTCGGCCAGCAGTGCCGTTGGTTAGCGACAAGCCTATATTCGAACTGCTCCAACGATTTCGATTTCGTCTATACGAAAACCAGCGCAACCGTACCGACCGGAGTCGGGCTTATCGCTTCGATGCCTAGGGCAACTGAAGACGCGTTAGGACGCGATAAATGGACTGTGATCTTTTTCGAACAAGGTGACTCCTTTGATCCCGATTGGCGGGCACCACTTAGCATGACACCGATTTTGACCAACAAGCTTGCTGAGTGGCTTGACAACCCGCTCAGCCACAGTCCAATCAAGAACTGTCCAATCAAGAACTATCCAATCAAGAACTACGCGAACTGAGCCAAACTGGTCAACCAGCACCAGCTAACACGAAGATGAATCAACGCCCTTCGAATTTAGCAGAACGCTTCTCGAGAAACGCAGCGATACCCTCTTGATTATCAAAAGTGCGCCCCGCCTCGGTTTGAAGATTCGTTTCAACCTGAATCTGTTCTGCAAAACTGTTTTCCAAACTTTGCCAGTAAGCCTGACGAATAAGACCTAGTGATTTGGGGCCGTTGGCAAATTTCTCTGCGATCTTCATTGCCTCTGGCATCAGATCCTCGGCGGCCACACAACGGTTTATAAGGCCCCATTCCAGTGCGGTTTTTGCAGGAAGTTTTTCCGCCATCATTGACAACTCAAGCGCTCGTCCCCACCCAACTAAACGCGGTAACAAATAAGTTGCGCCGCCATCCGGCACCAAGCCGATGTTGGCAAATGCTTGCAGAAAATAGGCATCCTGTGACGCAAGCACCATATCTCCCATCATCGCAAAGCTCATCCCAACGCCGACCGACGGGCCGTTCACGGCGGTAACAAAAGGAAACGGTAAATTGCGTAGCTTATTCATAACCGGCGCATAGTGCGTTTCAAGCACATGTCCAGCCGGCGGCATATCTGCAGGTTGCCCCCTTGCGGAAAGGTTTGCGCCCGCGCAAAAAGCTCGCCCTTCACCCGTCATGACCAAACAACGAACGCCGTTATCAGGCTTTAACGTTTCACTGATGGCGTGCGATATCTCGGTTACCATGTCTGCAGACAACGCGTTCAATACTTCAGGCGCGTCAAGGGTAAGAACAGCTATCTTATTATTAATTTCCAGTCGTATATGTCTGTATTCCAAAATCTTCTTCCTCTTATAATTTTTTGTTAATGAATTTTGTTTATCAGTTTCATTTGGGGTTAGTCCGCAAGGTTACGAACTCACTCGTTAACAGAAACGATCGTTGAAATTATTTGTCGATTAGTCTGTCAGCTCTCCAAACTTTCAAAGTGCTTTTGAAGGGCTTCGTACCAAGCATCTCGATTCTCATACTGTGGAGAATGAGCCGCATCAGGCACAACAATCAAGTTCGAGCCCGCTATCTTCGCCGCCATCTTCTCTGAAGGCTCTCGAAAAGGCGTGTCTGCGGAGCCAACAATAATCGTCGTTGGCACAATAACTTGTGATAACTCTGTTAGGACGCCTTGCTGCGCACCCAACTCATCACGCAAGCCGAAAAAAGCTTGCGGATCCATCTGCATCAACTTGGTTCGTGTCCTTCTTAGGTGTTCAGCCTCCCCTAATCGATCAATGCCGTTTCGCACCTCAACCGAAGGGTTAGGTTGATAGACATAGTCAACAAGCACCTGAACGCCGTCATCCTTAATAGCCTCTACCACTCTATCGGACATCTTCGCACCCATCTCCAGAGATTGAGCGGCTGTGTCCATTAATAACATTGAGTAAAAAAGTTCAGGTCTCTTTAACACCGCCCTCATTACCACCATGCCACCCAAAGAGTGACCAAGTATATCAACAGGAGGCAATTTTAAAGTTTCGATAAAACTAATCAAATCATCTACCAGAACTTGCAGGCAGT
The DNA here is from genome assembly GCA_029251375.1 of Pseudomonadales bacterium. Taxonomy (GTDB): domain Bacteria; phylum Pseudomonadota; class Gammaproteobacteria; order Pseudomonadales; family Azotimanducaceae; genus JAHRVQ01. The sequence continues at coordinate 25,434 of JAQXDL010000037.1, forward strand.
ACTCATCTAAATTACCCGAATTCGTACTTTCACCATGTCCTCGCTGATCTAAAACGATCGTTCTTCTATTATCTGCCAAACCGTCAAACTCATCGTAAAAATCAATCAATGAACCGGTAAACCCATGGACGAGTAGAAATGGCCGGCCATCCCCGCCTGAATCGAGATAATGTGTTTCGATATTTCTGTGTGTAAGCTTCATTTCAAACTACGCCTGAATTTCAATGTTTCCTAACAATCTAATATCGCGAGATGAGCTGCCAACATGAACTGCGTACTCACCTGCAAGCACTTCCCAAGCCGAGTTGAGTTCATTCCAGTATTCGAAAGCCCGGGTGTCAAGCTGAACGATGACGCTTTTGCTTTCGTTCGGCTGCAGTTGAATTTTTTCAAAACCGCGTAGCTCTATTTTTGGTTTGGACACTAGAGGGTTAATCGCTTCAATGTATACCTGCACAGTTTCCAAGCCGGTATGTTCACCCGTATTGGCCAATTGTAAGTTAACCTCTGTCTCTGACAATTTAAGGTCCGAGTATTCAAAGGTTGTATAAGAAAGGCCGTGACCAAATGGTACAAGTGGCAGGATATCCCTTGATTCATACCAACGGTAACCGACAAACAGTCCTTCCCCATAATGGACTCGGCCGAACTCCCCTGGGTAATTAGTAAATGCCGGTGTATCTTCCAATCGCCGCGGGAACGTAATCGGCAGCTTCCCCGATGGGTTAGCCGTACCCAACAGGATGTCTGTTAGCGCATTGCCAAATTCCTGGCCCGCAAACCAACTTTGAATAACGGCAGGTGCCTGATCGAACCAGGGCATGGTGATAGGCGCGCCACTGTTGTTAACAATCACCGTATTTGAATTCACGTCAAGCACTCGACGTATTAACTCATCTTGCTGACCCGGCAACGACAATGTCTCCCGATCGTTGCCTTCCGTTTCCCAGTCATCATTCGTCCCTACCATTAACACAACGGCATCAGAGTCTCTTGCCAGATCGACCGCGTCAGCAATACTGTCCTCTGACTGAGGCGCTAACACACCGTACCGCAGCGCTTTGAATGTCTTCGAAGCATCAACCTTGAATTCAATTTTGATTGAAACAGTCGACCCCGCTCGGAGAGATACCTTTGCTATCTTTTCCGATGTTGCTTGCATGAAAAAGGCCTCGCCAGGTTCAGTACCCTGCCAGTTGTCTATTACCAACTTATCATCAACATACATTCTTGCTTGGCCGGTGGAGAGCAAGCCAAACTCATAGGCGCCGCTTTCCAATGCCTCGTAAAAGCCCTCAAATTGAGCAGATTGAGCTGCAGCCATCTTGCCGCCAATATGAATCGTCGCCGCTGCGATGACGCGCTCGCCAATCACTTGCGAACCAATATCACCTTCATAAAATTCACCACGTAATCCTTTGGCATTGCTGCCCACTGCGGGTGACAATAAATGTCGCTCAGGTTCCGGAATGAATTTGTGAGTCGTGCAGCCGATCGCGGTGCGAACCTGAGTCGTCGCTAAGGTTTCTTGCAACACATCAAGCGGTGACTTGACGTAATGGGGCCGCAAGGACGAGGAACCGCCGCCCATAATTCTAAAATTCTTTGTGTTGGGTCCAATCACAGCAAGCTTGTTCAAATCCGCTTTTTTCAGCGGCAATACCTGCTCATTCTTCAGCAGCACCATCCCTTCAACCGCGGCTTGATAAGCGATTTTTCGATGCTCGCATTGATCAACACCCAGCTCCGCCTTCTCGAGCGGATCTTCAAATCGACCACTACGCTGCAACAATCGCAATAAACGTCTCACCTTATCGTCAATGACAGACTCAGGCACGTCGCCACGTTGCGCCGCCTTGAGTAACTCATCTCCCCATGCGACGGCGGGCCCTGGCATCTCTAAATCTAATCCACCCAATGCATTAGCAACCGTCTCTTTCGCTGCAAACCAATCCGATATGACCAGACCATCAAAACCCCACTCCTTTTTAAGTACGTTGTTGACAAGCTCGTCATGTGAACAGGCGTAGACTCCATTAATACGGTTATAGGAGGCCATAACAGTCCAAGGCCGGCTGCGCTCGATAGCTATTTCAAAGGGGCGCAGATACACCTCTCGCAGTGTTCGCTGGTCGATCTCAACTGAGATAGTGTGTCGCTCAAACTCTGAGTCATTGCAGACAAAATGCTTCAAACAGGCGCCTACCCCTTTGGCTTGTATGCCATCAGTGAAGGCGGAAGCAAGCATCCCTGATAAAAAAGGATCTTCTGAATAACACTCGAAATTTCGTCCGCCAAGTGGTGTCCGGTGCAGATTTATTGTTGGTCCCAGCACAACCTGAACATCTTTACTGTTGGCTTCGTCCGCAATGGCGTCGCCAACTTGCTGAATCAATGTCTTGTTCCAAGTCGATGCCATACATATGCCAACTGGAAACGATGCGGCTGCAACCCCGCCATCACCCCTGACGCCATTGGGACCATCACTTACCTTCAGTACAGGAATACCCGCGGATTCGATTGGGTGTGTCCGCCAAAAGCTTTCTCCGGCCACAAGTTTAACTTTCTCGTCAAGTTGTAGACTTGATAAAAGGCCCTCAATATCCGTCATAGAACCGTCTCCATAAATTGTTCGCAATACGTGCGGCTAAAACCTTTATACATCACGCTCGAGTTCATTTTCGTCGGTGTGCTCAAACGTGCGTCCGTAAATTTCGACTGTAATAGTTTCGTGATAGGACAGCTTTGCATTCTTCAACGATATCCGGTGGCTAAACGCAGTCGTTTTAGCTTGTTGCGTCATGAAAGGTGATTGGCAAATGTGCCAATCAGGATCGTCTGAAGAGGCTTGTACCTCGAGTCGCATACTTCCGTCGGGTTCTAAATCGCCATTATGCTTACCGCCGGCTAATAGCGTAAGACCGCGGGGAATCGCTAATCCGTGCATCAGCACGCCAGTTGCCTCGTCCCACATCCATTAACCTGTCTCATGATAAATGACCTCATCATTAGACTTGCGCTGCACCACCTGTCGATAATGCAAAGCCGTGATGACCTATGTTTCGGCATTTTCCACATCACCAATCGCGTCGAAAACAATCGTCTCATAATAGGGCTTATCATCTAGACCATCTTTTTCGGGCGATTTATCCATACCATTTGATCCATGCCAGGTACCCATCAAACCTGCCAACGGCCCGTAATTGTCGGTGTCAGTCACTTATAAATCCTTAAAAACGTATATCAATACAGCAACATATCGGCTTCAGGCAAAAGGATCAACTGGGCACTATCTAGGGCGCACATTTTCGATAAAGCCATAGGTTCATCTGATGTTCAGCAAACCCTTTCTAAACTCAAGGCAGCAAAAACAATCACTTATCAATGAGTAGCGAGTTAACAAAATGACCCAAAATATTGCCTACGCAATGCCGTTTGCTCTGTTTCTAAGCGCCTGCGCGAGCGATCATGTCATCGTCGACATGAAAGGAGTTAACAAGCAGAAATATCAACAAGACCTAGCGGAATGTCAGGTCTACTCGCAACAGGTGGACAAAGGCAAGGCGATCGCGAAAAACGGTACCAGTGGCGCAGTGATCGGTGCTGCCATTGGTGCGATTGTTGGCGATAGTACCTCCGCCGCACAGGGCGCCGGCGTGGGTGCCGTCGCAGGCTCTGCTCGGGGCAACCGAGAAGCCGAGGATAGGAAAGATCGGGTTATACAAAACTGTCTGCGCGGACGTGGTTACAAAGTGCTGGGATAAGCTTTAGATTTCTTATCGGCGTCGAGACATAGATACTTCTTACTTGCATTGATTATGTAAAAATCCATCACTGGTAACCGCGGTCGATATAGACACCGTTTTAATCGCGCTCAATTTCTCGTCCTATTTGCAACAAACCTATCGATGCGTCGTGCAACGCGAACAAAAATGTGTGATCAATTTCCCTATGCCTGTTTTTTGCCCCGTATTCGATAAAATTGATCCCGACGAAAAACATCAGTCTTAATCACTAGACGACATCTGCAGAGTTAACAGAGGTGTGTTGCACAACATTTACAATGCTGTTTTTTCTCGTCAGGAAAACCAGTATCAAGGTGCGCAAGATTAACCGATGGCTGTATTAGCATTGAACAGACAGGATCGAGAAATTCGCACACAAGAGAAAACGTGAATCAGGATGTACTCAACGCCATCGACAAGACATTAACAAAAAGTGAGATTTTTATGTTCCCTGATAAAAGTGCCAAGGTGATTTATTGAACAAGAAAGCGGTTTCCAAATATGCTTTGGAAGAATTTTCACAAGGTGCAAATCTATAGGCTGCACCTTGTGAAATCTCGATAGCGGGCTATCGGTGCAGTATGACAGGCAGTGTTTCATATCCCTTAACGAAACAGGATTGAACACGTTCAGGCTCGCCGACAACCTCTACCCTACTAAACCGCTTCATAATTTCTTCCCAGACGATTTTCAATTGCATCTCGGCTAATCGATTCCCCATGCAACGGTGCAAACCAAAACCAAAAGACATGTGATGTCGAGCACGATCTCGATCTATCAAAAATGCATCCGGATTACTGATCACCTCATCATCTCTGTTCGCTGACACGTACCACATGACCACCTTGTCGCCCTTCTTAATGACCTTGTCACGAATTTTATAATCCTGAGTTGCTGTTCGGCGCATATGCGCCAAAGGGGTTTGATAACGAATGATTTCTGAAACCATGGATGGAATAAGATCAAGGTTATTTCTCAACTTGTCATATTCAGCTGGGTTTTGATTCAGGAAGTAGACACCGCCTGTAATTGAGTTTCGCGTCGTATCGTTACCACCGACGATGAGCAAAATCAGGTTACCAAGGTATTCCATTGGGTCCATATTCTGCGTTTCAGGGTTATGGGCCAGCATTGATATCAAATCATTGCCAGGTGCTTGATTAACACGTTCGTTCCAAAGACCGGTAAAAACTTCAAGGCATTCCAGCAAAGCGGCACGACGTTCATCTTCTGGTGTCGTTCCACCGTTCGCGGCCGATGACGTAGCCATATCTGACCAATAGGTAAGTTTGCGGCGATCCTCAAAAGGAAAATCAAACAAGGTCGCCAGCATTTGTGTTGTCAACTCAATTGAGACTCTATCTACCCAATTAAACTCCTCACCAATAGGCAATTCATCAAGGATTTTACCCGCTCTTTCGCGAATAATCGGCTCCATCAAAGACAGGTTCGACGGCGCAACGACCCCTGTGACGCTCTTGCGCTGCACATCATGTTTGGGCGGATCCATTTGAATGAAACTGGAGGTTTTAAAGTCAGCCATTCTCTCAAAAATGGTGATGCCGCCGGTTTCTGACGAAAAGACTTCATGATTTTTTTCAATCTCCATGATGTCATTAAATTTGGTGATAGACCAAAACGGCCCGAAGGGGCTGTGTGCACAATAGTGAACGGGGTCTTCTTTGCGCATACGTTCAAAATAGGGCCAAAAAGCATTGGCTTTGAACATCATAGGATCACTAACATCGATATCCTCAATGGGTATATCGTACGCATTCTGAAAATCAGGTATCGCTACAGCTTCACTCATCTATTTCTCCTCCGATGATTCTTCTAACGGCAATTATCATCTCTATGTCTTGTCTTTCGCTACGGTTTGAAACAGTCTTAACCGCTCAAGTCTTACTGTTTACTGCAAATTGATAGTGTAAACAAGTCCGATATGGCTCTTTAAATCCGAATTCGGGTAGTATGCGACTAAAAGTGAAGGAGAGTATGATGTCAAACGCTTTGGAAACCTTATCCGCAAAACTGTCCGAAGGTAGCCTGATTATCGGTACTGCACTGGACGAACGGTTCTTTCCCCCTGGCGCCAAGCCCGCCGCCCTATTGAGACCATCAAGTACGCAGGAAGTCTCAAACATACTGAAAATTTGCAACGAGAAAGGCCAGAGCGTTATTCCCCATGGCGGCCTAACCGGACTCGTTAACGCAACCCACTCCGACGCCAATGAAGTTGCCATTTCACTTGAGCGCATGAACAAAATTGAAGATATCAACTTGCAATCTCGTACCATGACCGTACAGGCTGGTGTGCCCCTACAGGTAATCCAGGAGCAAGCCGCAAAAGTTGGCATGATGTTTCCTTTGGACTTGGGAGCGCGAGGCTCGGCAACTGTCGGCGGCAATGTGTCGACTAACGCCGGTGGTAACAGAGTCATTCGGTACGGCATGATGCGAGACCAAGTGCTTGGTATGGAAGTCGTACTAGCAGATGGCACGATCATTTCATCGATGAACAAAATCATCAAAAACAATACCGGCTATGACTTAAAGCAATGGTTTATCGGCGCCGAAGGAACCTTAGGGATCGTCACAAAACTGGTATTGAAATTACAACCGGCGCCTGTCAGCCAAGACATGGCTTTCATTGCTGTAAACAGTTTTTCTCAAGTCACGACATTTCTAAATTATATCGATACCGCCCTCGGTGGATCTTTAAGTGCATACGAAGTTCTCTGGAGCAATTACTACAACTTGGTCACATCACCGCCAGCAAAAGCAACACCGCCGTTAGCGCAACAATATAATTACTACATTTTGTTGGAAGCGCTTGGCGGCAACATCAACGCCGACAACGAGCGGTTTCTAGAAGCCCTCGGCAAAGCACTTGAAGACGAAGTGATTGTCGATGCGGTTATCGCACAAAATCAAGGCGAGCGAGATGCTATGTGGGCTATTCGAGATGATGTGGGTCAGGTCAGTCAAAACAGACCTATTGTTACCTTTGACGTCAGTGTTTCGCTAGACCACATGGAATCCTACGTAGAGGAACTCAAGCAAGCGCTCAACAAGCGCTGGCCAGACCATACCTGCATGATATTTGGGCACCTGGGTGATGGTAACTTACACATCATCGTCGGTGTTGGCGACAAATCCGCTGCAGCGAAGTCAGAAGTTCAGGATATTGTCTACGCGGGTCTGACGACCCGGGCCGGATCAATTTCTGCAGAACATGGCATCGGCGTACAAAAAATAAAATATTTACCGCTATCACGTAGCGCTGAGGAAATCGCAATCATGAAAGTCATCAAACAAGCCTTAGACCCAAACGGCATTTTGAATCCAGGTAAAATATTTGCTACCGATACCACTGCTGATTTGACAGGACTTGCATCTCCTCTTGAGACGGAAAGACACTAGCATCAACTGAGTCGGCAAGCAGTTCATGGCGCTTACCGACGCACAGGTCTAGCGCTTTTCTCTCTGATGTTTTGTTGTAATGGCCGCGATGAATCATTTGCGCATTGAAAACGAGCATGTCGCCAACATCCAAATGAATATAGTGCTCGCCCGGCAACGGTACCTCTGAGACATTCTTCGAGCGTTCTGCAAATTCTCTTTCCGTATCCCAGCGAACATGACTGCCGGGCACGAGCACAATGCCAGTTTCAGAAACTAACGGAATGCGGCAATGCAGACTTAGCATCTGCGCAAGTGCGCTTTGCTGAACAGCATCTGAAACATCACTGTACTGAAGGTCGCGATGCCAATAGGGTAATTGCGCAGGATCATCAGGATTAAAGAATAGCTGTGTATTATGGAATCGAACTTCGTCGCCGAAAACCCCACTAACCAATCTCCAGAGTTTTTTAGAGAATACCGATTCGAAAAATGCGATACGACTCGGGCTGTCCGCAAAATATTTGCGCTGAGTCAAACCACTCATATTTACCAATTTGTGGTGGCGTATCTGCTTCAGGTTAGCCGAACTCCATTGAGCGAAAATGCTAGTCGTTTGATTGTTAAGACGCTCGATTTCTTCAATCGTGAAGAAATTCTTCTCGATAAAATAACCATTGATGTCATATTTTGAACGTTGCTCAAGCATTATTGTACGTCCGAATTGGGTAGCGCATTGATAAAGTCATCACAGGCTTTTGGTGATCGCAATCTAACAAACTGAATGTGGCTATAGTCCCGGTTAGTCATCATAATTCCCAAATCGCGACGATTTTTACGGTAGGTTTTCAATGTCCAAAATATAATTGAATCTGAAGTAAATAATTTAGCAAAAGTCTCTCTATTGCCAGTCCCCGGCCAGAGCTCAACCTTGTTCCAGGCGCGATATATGGCCCGAAAAACAGCTTGGTAGAGTGTTCTCGGAAACGAATAATCGACCCAAATAATCGTATCAACCGATCGCCATTTGATCTCGTTCGTGCGAGTGTAGTTACCATCCAACACCCAAGCAGTTTGACTCAATGCGCGCTCAAGACGCGCATAGAAAGTAGCATCCGGCGTTTCATGCCAAATTTTTCCCCAGAACAACGTGTCTATTTCAATATAGGGATAACGCAGTTGGGCGGCAAGCCGGCGAGACAAGGTCGATTTGCCGCTACCGCTAGTACCAACAACATTGATCTTCTGCATTGCTCTACCCTTGCGTCTATAAAAATTAGTTATAGATAAACGTACTTCAATAATTATTAGCGATGTTATCGACTTATCATAAAAACTTCATGCGTGTTCGAACAGCAGATTAGAAAAAATATAGGCTCAGAATATTTGTGCAATACAACATCTAACGATTTAGCTCAAACCGAACATCACTACACCATCAGCAATGCCGAATTATGCGTTTAAATGTCGTTTTACAGGGACTTTACTTTGTCTTGATATGCGATAGACTGTTTTAGCTGGTACGACACAGTAGCTATTTATGTATGTGCAATTTTGTTGAACTATTTTACAACTTGTCTTTCGTAAGTAATTCCTGCTCTTTTCAGCACTAATCAACGGCAAAAAATAATAACTACCGTTGGGATTGATTCAATGATTAGGAGAAATGATTATGGCGACAGGCCGAGTCAAATGGTTTGATGAAAAAAAAGGTTTTGGCTTCATCGAGAGAGAAGAAGGTAACGATGTATTTGTTCACTTCAGAGCTATTAATTCAGACGGTTTCAAAACCTTAGCTGAAGGTCAGGAAGTTGAGTTCGAAGTAGAAGATGGCCAAAAAGGTCCTCAAGCCGCAAACGTTGTCATCGTTTAAGCGCATCTGCTAAACAAGTACTGGATTAACATTGCAGTACTCGCAAAACAAAAAGGCTAATCTGCAAAACAGGTT
>JAQXDL010000023.1 GCA_029251375.1 Pseudomonadales bacterium
ACTTGGCTTGATAGGATGTCTAGAAATACTCAGTATGCACCTTACATTATTGATCGCAGACCTACATTGACAAAGATCAAAAGGGACCTTCTACTCAACGATACAATGTTGTCTTCGAACAAAATATGACCATTCTTATGTCACTCCCTCTAAAAACATCTCACTCGCTGCCAACTGCCATGTACTAGCTTTGGACTGTCCGTATTTATAGTGATGCTCGACCTCAACTGTAAGAAACGCAAAATACAATGCTTCATAAATCAGTCCAAATTCCTTTGAGACATCGCCAACATCGACAGACAATTCTTTCTCGCATCCCATAACAAAAGAGCAGAAAATCGGCAAAGTCGTTATCGGTCGCCGTTTCATGGTGGCCCTATTTTTTGTTGGTCGATTTGATACTACCGCGGCTTTTTTCCGTTTACCGTTATCGCGTGGCAAAGGTAGTTCTCAAGCACAGACCTGCATGCACGATATTTTTGAATGGAATATCTACAGCGAATTGGCTTGAAGATCACGGCTTTACTCTGGAATAACGGCACCCGAATTTTCTTCGAAATAGGGCTAACACTAGAATACTCAAAAGTGTTGTGGTGGATGCGTGAGAAATCTGAGTATTTCTCCGATCAACTCATGAGTGCAGAAGCACTAACTGCCCTCAAGGCATTCATAACCAGCGAGAAATACATGCAATCACAAGCTCATGTCTGTCTTCCTGCAATCTGGCAAGGTACCATCGCATGTTCCAATACAGACCAAAGATATAGATCAATACCGCAATTCTGCACCTCGCAGATAAAGGGAGAGTTCATGTTTCATCTACGTTCAGCCGTTCTCACTGCAGTAATGGCAGCTTGCACATTGTTTGATACATTGTCCGGCACCGCCGCCTTTGCCGAAAACCGCATCGACAGCCAGCGCCATGACGCGCCCGCACTCTCGGCCTATGGTGAGTTCAAGGTCGGCGTGCGCACGCTCAAGATGGTCAATCCCGGCCAGATCGACATTCTGGCCATCGACCCTGCCGCCGAGAAGCCAAACGAATGGCCGCGCTATGACCGCCCGCTGCCGGTCGAGGTCTGGTATCCCGCCGACGGCGCAGCTGTTGGTTCTACCGAACTCAAGGCCTATCTGCGCGACGGCAAGACCGAGGTGACACTGATCGGCCGGGCCATGCGCGATGCTGCACCACTCGCAACCGAGGATACTTTGCCGCTAGTCATCATCTCGCATGGCTCGCCCGGCAATCGTTTTCTACTTGCCCATCTGGCCGAAAACATCGCCTCCAAAGGCTATGTCGTCGCCTCAATTGACCACACCGATTCCACCTACCGCACCCGCGCGGCCTCCGGTTCGACCCTCGTTAACCGTTCGATTGACCAGACATTTGTGTTGAATGAACTGGCGCGCCTTGCGGGTGAGCACGGCAACTTTTTAAATGGTCTCACTGATGCCGACAACGCGGCCATCATCGGCTTCTCGATGGGCGGTTATGGCGCCATTATCACGGCCGGCGGCGGCGTCACGCAGGCGGCCGTCGATTTAAGCTGGGGTGCCCCGCATGGCACGCTCGGCGTGCATTTGAGCGGCAGCGACAGCCACAATGCGCTGCCCGATCCGCGCATCAAGACCATCATTGCCTTCGGTCCCTGGGGCATGGAGCACGGCTTCTGGGACGCCGAGACGCTCAAGGGAATCAATATCCCGCCACTGTTCATCGCCGGTTCCGCCGACGATGTCTCGGGCTACGAAAAAGGCGTGCGCGCTATCTGGCAGGGTGCTGCCAGCGTTGATCGTTCCCTGCTGACCTTCGACAACGCCAACCACAATGCCGGTGCGCCAATGCCCGCACCCCGAGAGGCTGACAAGTTCGACGAGGCGCTAGGCTTCAATCTAGCTGAACATTACAATGACGCCGTCTGGGACTCGGTGCGAATGAACAACATCTCGCAACATTTCGTCACTGCCTGGCTTGGCCACTATCTCAAGGGCGATAAGACGATGAGCCCCTATCTCGACCTTGCGCCAAACGCCAATGACGGCGTCTGGGCCATGGAAGACGACGGCTCTCAAAAACCCGAACACACACACTGGACTGGCTTTCAAAATCGCAGCGCCAAGGGCCTGCAGTACGAAGTGCTTAAGGCAGGCGAATAAGGTTTGGCTTTCGACGGCAATTGAAGGCGGTGCGCAACAAACGACCGGCATAACGTCGTTTCGCACTGGGTTGCCGTCAGCCCAATTCGAATGAGCCAAAATTTTACTTCACGAACAACTGCAAAACCCCCGTGCCTTCTAAAACACTGTCCACTCGCTTACGATCCCCATCACCCAGAGCCACATAAGCCTCGCGTAACCACTGAAGGCACTTGGCCTGATAGACAAAAGGATTTTGCTGCCAGGGTCTGCCGTCCAATTCCATTTCAAGTTTTTCGACTTTTTCGATGACCGCTTTCGCATTACCGATGAGATAAGGTGCGTAGATTCGCCCCACTTCAGCCAGAATATTTTTCAATGTTTCAGGCGGATTATCGATATCCAACCAGTCATCGTCTGACACCAAATAACCAGACAACTCTTCTACCACTTCAACCCAGGCGTAAACTCGCGGGCACTGCGAGAGAATAAACGCTTGAGGGGTGGGATCAAACAAAGCCAGACACGTTAGCTGACCGTAGACAGCGAAGTCCGACGAACCAGGGCGCTCTCCCATCAAGAACGGATGCTCAGTCAAATGTTTGTCGAGAAGATGAATAAAGCGCTTGAAGCTATCTTCAATTGTCGGCTTCGTTACGTCGTTAGAACCCACATACGACAACCGTGAAATCTGCCTCTCACGAACGAACTCGCTCATCGGCTGGACCTGATCTTCTGGTGTAGAGATCCCGCCCCATCTTGGCAAAATATCGCCGCCTTTCTTAATGTCTGCATCATAGTGCCAGCGATAGTGGAACATGGCCTTGGTAAGCCATTCATCACCATAGTCTTCGAGCAACATATCAATAAAGGCCAGTGCAGGATCAGATGGAATGACCGAGCGCCCTTCGTACTCTGACTCAAACCTTCGAATAATTGGACTGGAGTCCGTAGCAGCAACCTCCTCCCCTTTTTCATCCTGATAATAAAAGGTGGGTAACAAGGACACTTTCGGTTGGACACGCTCTTTTCTGTGCTTGCCTTCACTCGAACCAAAAATGCGGGCGTTGCGCTCCAACCGATACGGAATGTGCCGAAAGCGCATCACACCTAGCATTTTGCGAGTGTAAGGAGAGCCCGGCGCACCCATCAGTTCTTGTACTTTTCTTTTTTCAACCAATGTTATATCTCCTCAATTCCTAAACGTCATTTTTAGATTAACCCAATATTTCTAGACCGCGTTCAATACACCACATCGCAGACAAGCCGCCAAGCAGATAAACGGGAATCGGCAATAGCTTTTGAATAGCAATCCGCTGCAAAACGAATGGCCGATTAATTGACCACCACAAGACCAGCACAAGCAGCACAAATGCAATCTGACCAATCTCGATACCAACATTAAAAAACAGCAATGCCAATGGTACATTACTCTGAGGCAATCCAATTTCAGCCAACGCACCGGCAAAGCCCATACCGTGCAGCAATCCGAACCCACTGGCCAACCACCAAGGGTGTCGTTTAAAAAGGCCGCCGTTGTCTTTCCTGGTCAGCGCCAAGGCCAAAACGAAAATGCTCACCGCAATTGCAAACTCTATGAGGGCAACGGGATAGGTTAACAACCCAAATGTCACTAGCGCCAATGTGACACTATGGCCAACAGTGAACGCCGTAACAGTCCACAACAGACGCGCGCCACCACCCACTAACAGCAATAGTCCAAACACGAACATTAAGTGATCTGGTCCCTCCCAGATATGCTCAGCACCGAGTACTGAATATTCGGCCATGACTTTCGATTGGCTAGGCTGAGCAGGTATTAGAAATTCAATCGCTTCTGCATTCACGACACTTTGATAGCTACGACCATCCATTAAGCGAAGCATCACCATGGCTGAAGTCTGGTTTTCAGCTAATCCCTTAACACCGAGTCTCCGGCCCACCAATCCTTTCGTACCCAGTTGCGAACAATCCAACGTCCAACTAGACACCGTGCCTGTACCCTCTCTCGTTACCGGCTTTTCAGACTTGACCAGACAGCTAACAGGCCAGATCGGTTGCAAGGGAATATTACTAGTGGCTTGCGTGGGTGTTTTCCAAACAACGTTGTAGTTGTATTCAGAGGTTTGAACAAACTTTAATAGAGAGGGCGCAAACCGGTGCGCTTCAGCCTCTTTTGGAAGCAACAACACAATGAATAGCATTAGCGAGACGCTAAGTCGCATTACTGGCAGCCCTGCTCATTCGACGCGCCACCCTGCATCACATATTCAGATCGAAGTGTTGCTATCGCGCACCGCAACGCTCGTTTCTTCGCGCGATAGTTAAGATCGATCAGTAACTGTTGTTTTATTTCAGGTAACTCGGCGTCGCGCGCAGGCTCAAAGTCTTCAAGCCAAATGTAGTGAAAACCGTATGCGGAAGGCATTGGGCCGAGCCACCCCAGCTTGGTCGGCTCTCTTTCCATCGCTTCAACCAGCGCTTCGACAAAATGCCTGCCAAAATTCCGTGCAAGCTGTTCTGGCGTTTGACGCAGAAATCTATGCCCCTGTATAAAGGGCGCCCCCAACTTCCTCGCAGCTTGGATATCGAGATTTTCATCCGATATTTTTGCGATAACCGATAACATTCTGGACGCTTGATCTGTGCCAAAAAATACATGTTCAAACGAATACCGTGGCGGATGTTGTAACTCAGTTTTTCTGCTTTCAAAAACGGCGTCAATATCTTTCGCAGTTGGCTCTACCGGTGGATATTTCGCCAGTAACCGTTGCTCCACCATTTGAATCAGCCGGCGTTTAACCACTTCATCATCAAGATGCAATCGCATTTCTAAGGCTTGCTCAAACAACTCTGCATCTGAGCGACCCTGCGCAAACTGCAAAAACTTCATATTACGAATAAGTCTTTCGTAAACAATTGAATCATGAAGATGAAACTCAAGATCAAGCGCATGTTGCATCAGCATATCCCGATCAAGTTCGACCGCAATGAACCCGGACAGTTGTTCTTCAGTGGGCTCACGTCCCGTACTAACTCGCCACTGTTCTTTTAGCGTCGCAATTCGAGCTTCACTCAAAGGGCCGACAGTCGGCTTAGGTTCTGGAAAGAGAGCAGATTGGAGCAGATACAAAACCACACCCAGCACAATAAAATGCAGCCATGGCTTGTTTAGTCTGGTTAACCTACTCACGCTTGACCCACTCTCATTTGACCAGAACTAAACGGGTTTGCTGAGTAACTATTCTCACTCCGATACGTAGTGAATGGGTGAAGACCATGCACGTTCTTGAATTGTGGCCGGTAGATCTGGTCTTGGCGCAACACCTGCTCGATTTGCATCCCAGGTAGACCAGCGACAAGTTGGATTTTCAATAGCACGGGCATAATAAAAAGCACGTTGATCCGCTTTAAATTCAGGATCTCGCCATAACGCGGACAGTTGCGCCGCACCTGTTTCTTCATTAATCGAACAGTCACTGATATCTACCTTTGCACCATTGTCAGGGCAACGGCTTGTTTTTGGATTAACTGCAGCACCGCCCGCACAGGCTACGTCAACGACCTCCTCATGAGTGCCGTCTGCATCAACCCAACCTTTAACAATCTGCAATCGTTGCAGCGGTGCGCTTTGAGTATCCGCTGATGCCATCACAAGAAAACCTGGCTGAATCGATTGCTCTCCCTCAGTCGCCTCATAGGGTCCAAGGTTGCCCCCCATTGTCACGCCCGTGGCATACGCTCGTTCGATACCATCAGCCTGCGTCAGCAGGCTTTCATCAAAGCCGAAACCTGCAAACAATCGAATCTGCATACGAGGTCCAGACGTCGCGTAGACTTCTTTTCTGCGAAAGGCGCTGTAAAGGGACTCTCGTGTATTCTCCTCCGCCCAGGCTGCCGCTACGCCCGATGCTCCGAAGGTAGGCGTTGCTCCACCTGTATAAACGTTGCCATTGATTTTTACTCGCAACACGGGATTACCGCCAAACTTGGCTAGCACTCTGTTTGCCTGATATCCAAGTTCACCTGCCAGACCGCTAGCAGGTACCGACCCACGTTGTTCTGCTGTGCCAGACAGCAAACCCAGTTTAGAAACAAATTTTGACTCTACGTTTTGGCTAGCGCCTGTATGCGTGTCACTCGAACCGATGAATCCAAATTGGTAGGGATTCGTCATACCTTGCCGCTCTAATGCCAAACCATTTAACAAGGCTTCACGCACGTAAGAGCCTTCAATCTGACTTAAGGCAGTGGTTGCAACGCGATAAGGCATAATCTCAAAGCTCGCCAATTCATCTTTGGATGACAACATCGGGTGGGTTTCTGACGTACCCTTTATCTGCGTAATCTCGACGATCGGTTCATTACGAATCCGCTGCTGGGCATAGTCGTCATCCAGAGGATCCCCAGCCCAATCAACGAGCTTAAACATTTGCCCGTTAGAGCCATTTGAATTGTGAGGTATCGCCAAACTTTCAACACCTTTAGATCGAAGGTCATCCATCCATTGCCAGAGGTCTTCAGGATTCTGGGAATGCAGGCGAGAGAAAGGTTCGCGGGGCAGTTTGTTGGTATCTTGGAACACAACGTTTCGATGCAAGTTGCCCCTGTCGTCCGTACTCGAGGTATATTCGTAGGCCGCAAAGGTTGTGAACGTGCCTGGATCATAAAATTCGTCTGCCGCGTTAATCGAATCTAGCCAAGCACTTCGAACGACGCCAAGCACCTCATCTCTATCTAGTTCACCGTTACGAATCTGTGAGACAGCTGCAGGCATAAAAGAGCTGAATGTGCGCATTCGATTCAATACATCTAGTGAACTCGCGCCCATATTCTCCGGCGCATTCAAACCATGATAGGGTTCTGAAAATGCATTTTTAGAAAATTCGGTCGATGTATCTGCGGCTGCTTCAGCAAGGCCTAAAAACATGCCATGATCTGTCACCGCATAGAAATCTAACGGGCGGGATAACTGCATGTTAAAGCCTGCTGGGTTAGCGATAGCCTCACCTTTCGCAAAGCGATAAGCATCGTAAGGTGTTGCTAAGGTGCCGAAAGCATAACCGTCAAATGAGTACGTAGTGTGAACATGTAAGTCACCAAAAAAGGCTTTGCGTTCAACGGGCGCTTTGACACTCAATTCTGCCCCTGAAGCCCCGAGCTCGAGTAGGTCGGTTTCAGTTTCAAAAATCTGCGCTGACCGCGTGCCATTGATCGCTTGTTGTTCAAAGCGAATATCCGCCGCTGCGGTTTGCGCAATGAGGGTTTCATTTTCATGCGCCTCAGAGGGCAAGCTCAACGCCTGATTCGAACCATCCGAGCAGGCTGTGAGCAATAGTGCCAATGCGCTGAGCGCAACTGACTGTTGTTGATTGGCAAATCTATTCACAATATAGGACTCAATTTTTACCGTTCATCGTTCTCAGTGAAGGTTTAGGGACTATTGACGACAATCTCATCGTTATCGATGGGCAATTCAAATGACATTAAATCTTCAGCCAGCAGAAAGTTGTCAGGCATACCGCGCTTAAAGACATCTTCTAAGACGGTATTTAATGGCACCGGCACAAGGTGATAGAAAGCGACCATATCCACATTCGATTGCTCACCCAGTTCAATCAGAGAATCCGTCGAAGCGTGATAATCGATCACATCCGAGACAATCTTTGACTGCCGAGACAGCCCTGCTGTGCCCATCGCTTTCGACAACGCCGTCACTGTAGGAAGCGACAATGCATCGTGTAGCAGGAGATCAGCGCCATCAACGATTTCTAGCGTATCGCCGTTCACGTTGCTGTCGCCTGAAACAACTACGCTACGGCCCTTATAATCAAATCGATAACCCACGGCAGGTTCAATCGGCGGGTGCTCACTCACATAGGCAGTTATCTTTAAATCGCCATCTTCAAAGATGACACCGGGGGCAATGGTTTTGTGTGCCAACACGCCAAGCTCTGGCGCAAGCAACGCTTCTCCATGGTGACCGGTTCGATAAATACGGTCTAATCTGTAACTCGCGTTGACGCCATCTATTACTTCATCAACACCGGTCGGGCCAAACACGGTTAACGGCGACGGACGGCCAGACACCCAGGAACCTAGGTTTACCTCGTAAATTTCGGCGATGTGATCAGAGTGAAAATGCGTCAGCAACACACCTTGTAGACGTTCTGTGGGTAATCCCATGCGATTAATGTTGTCAGTAGAGCCAGCGCCGGAATCAATCAGATAGAAATGTTCTGGGGTTACGATTGCGATACACGCTTGAGCCTGCCCCATACCTAACGGGGAAGCACTGCCGCATACAAAAATTCTGAGACTATTAGATTCCGAAAAGCCTTCACTCGCTCGTTGGGCAATCGCAGCAGTACCGCGATCCAAAGCAATGTCCTGAACCACAGGTAGCTTAAGTAGCGCTCTGCCACCACCGACCACAACGACAAGTGTCAGGATAACGATGATTACTTTCTTCATTGAGTGAAACTCCGTTTTTCTTATTTATTTTGCAGTGTGGCGACGCCAGGCAGATATTGAATCGGTGACGACCATGCGCGCTCTTGGAGCGTGGCAGCTAAATCAGACCGCGGTTTTGTACCGGCACGAATTGCGTCCCAGGTATTCCAGCGGCAGGTTGGATTTTCGAGTACACGGGCATAATAGAAAGCCCGGTCGCTAGCGTCGAAATTAGGATCCGTCCAAGTTGAACTCAGCTCAGCGCTGCCCGTTCTTGCTTTGTAGGTGCAATCGCTTAAGTTCACCGTAGCACCGTTGTCAGGGCAGCGATGTGTTTCTGGGTTAACCGCCACGCCATCAGCACACGCCACATCGATCACGTCTTCATGGGTTTCGCCTGCCGCGTCGATCCAACCTTTGATTATCTGCAGTCGCTGTAACGGCGCACTATTCGCATCAGCTTGCGCCCAGATAGCAAATTGTGGGGCCTTTCTCGAGGTAGAGGTAGAATTCGATTCAAGAATCGCTCCCATCGGGACGCCGTTAGCATAGGCGTAAGCTACACCATCTGACCTTTGTGTTAAGTCTTTAGGTAAATCGTAGCCCGCAAAAAGCCGCACCCGCATTCTTGGTCCAGAGGTCGCAAACGTTTCTTTACGACGCAGAGCGGCATAGATCGACGCTCGAGTATTTTCTTCTGCCCATACCGCTGCTAAACCCGACGCGCCAAATTCTGTTTGCTGACTGCCCAGATAACTTTGTCCGTCAACTTCCGCGACACTCTGGCCTGGAAGAAAGCCAATCAACGTGCTTTCCAAAAAGCTAACAGGCACGGAGCCTCGTGTTTGTGCATCGGCGGACAAAAGACCGAGCTTGGAAGAAAAGTTGGACTCATCATTTTGCGATGCAGCGGTATGTGTATCGCTAGACCCAATAAAACCAAACGCGAAGGGATTGGTGATGCCCTGCTCTTCTAATTCCAAACCGTGTCGCAGTGCTTCTCGCACATAACTGCCTTCAGGTTTACTGGCAATGGGTTTGCCCATTCCAACGCCTCGCGTGCTCACCAGTTCAAAGCCCGCCCATTCATCACGAGTGGACAATGCGGGGTGAGTTTCAGACGTACCTTTAATCTGCGTGATTTCGACCAAGGGTTCGTTGCGAATACGTTTGACCGCGTATTCATCATCTATAGGATCCCCCGCCCAATCAAACAACTGAAACATATGGCCATTTGATTTGTTGGAATTGTGCGGAATAGCTAACGATTCAACACCAGCTTCTCGCAGTGTATCCATCCAATCCCAAAGATCCTCTGCGTTTCTTGAGTGCATTCGGGAAAAGGGTACCTCGGGTACACGGTCGCTGCTTTCAAAAATCACATTGCGATGCAGGCTACCATTGTCGTCTGCAGTCGTTGAGTATTCATAGGCGACAAAGGTCGTGAAGTGGCCGGGGTTATTGTGCTCGTCCGCGGCATTAATCGAATCTGCCCATGCATTACGAGTAATCGCCAATGGTTCTTCAGGGCTAACTTCACCCTCAACAATTGCCAGTGCCAAGGCCCGTGCAAGGCCAAAGCTGCGCATTCGATCCAGCGTACTCCATCGATCCATGTTGTCCGGCGCATTAAGATCATGAACAACTTTCGCAAAAGAATATTTGGAAAATTCAGTGCTGGTATTAGCGGCAACCGGGGAAACGCCCATAAAAAACCCGTGATCGGTGACACCATAAAAATCCAACGGCGCTTGCAACTGAACGTCAAAACCCGCCGGGTGTTTAATGGCTTCACCCTTAGCAAATCGATACGCGTCATAGGGACTGGCCAATGTTCCGAATGCATAAGCATCAAATGAATATGTCGTATGTACATGCAGATCACCGAAATAGGCATTGCGGTCTGGGTTAACTGGCGGCTTGTCGGCCTGATTCAAATTCACTTTTAAACCAGAGCGACGATCAATAATCTTATGCTCAGTTTCAAACAGCGGTTGTGCAAGTGCAGCACGCTGCTCGGCGGTCGGCTGGTTGCTGCCTCCGCAAGCAATGAGCGACAACAGGACAAGTACACATACAACCAATTTGGTTTTGCCAATCATTGTTCTGCTCATCATTGTTCTGCTGATCATTTTATAGCCTATATTTAGCATAATGATAACTTTTAATAACGAGATGATAACTGTAGACTGCCAGCATCGCAAGCTAACCATTCAAGCCAACCAGCCAAAAACGAGAGTGGAACGAATCTATGGCCAAAACAACAACCGAAAGTCCGAAACCCAAGCGAAGTCGTGCTGAAACGGAGCGCCGTCTTATTGACGTAGCGCTTGAGTTGATTCGCGACAAGGGTGTGCTCGCTGGACTGAACCTTCGCGAGGTTGCCGAAGGCGCGGGTGTGAATCGAGGCAATATCTATCACTACTTTGGTTCAAGGCAAGAACTCCTGCGTGCTGCGATTAACCGACAATTCGAAGCAATCGTGGATTCTCTATCCAAGAGTAACTCGGAGACTGGCTTCGTCGCACGAAGGTTGCACCCCTTTCGCTTAAACAACAGCAACGACAAGAACAATGACAGCATGCTTCGTGCGCTGCTTGTTCTGGATGGTGATGATACCGTTGACCCGATTCCGCTTTTCGAAGGGGGACTTAGCCAGCTAAGGCAAGATGTTATCGATGGTGATATTGATCGCGGCCATGATCTAGAAGCACTGCAAGTCGCATTGTCTGCCCTGCTACGCGGCTATCGCATCTTTCGCCTGCCCTATGCAAAGCGAGTTGGGGTGGCACCAAAAGAACTTGATGAGCGAGTAAGCAAGATTTTGCGCACCTGGCTTGAAGCTTTGGCAAAACCACCCGCTGACAGCCAAGACAGCAAACTGAAATAACATAAGAATGAGGCTGTCGGTCCATATCCAGCATAACTCTATATAG
This sequence comes from Pseudomonadales bacterium, assembly GCA_029251375.1. Taxonomy (GTDB): domain Bacteria; phylum Pseudomonadota; class Gammaproteobacteria; order Pseudomonadales; family Azotimanducaceae; genus JAHRVQ01. The sequence goes on from JAQXDL010000023.1 coordinate 11,526, forward strand.
TGTGGGCCAGACGCCTCGGGTGATTGGGCGACAAACCCACGCCAAGTGTTTTTCGACGTCATCATAAACAGCGTCTACTTGGCGCATAATCTGGAAAGCAGGTTTGCATATTTGATAAATTCAGCTGAAAAATTCAGGACATCCATCATTTAGTTAACCACCTACATTTCTATCGGCCATTAACTTACACTTCATAAATTCGTCAGTTCATTTTCTAGATTCGATAGCTTGCATGCCGCTAGACTAATTTCATGTGAGCCATACCTAATTGATGGATACACTGATTTTTTTACAAGGTAATTGAAAAACTAAAACTAAAAATTGAGAAGTCTATGAATAGATTCAATGGTAGGGCGGTCATCGTAACGGGTGCTGCGTCTGGGTTCGGCGAAGCGATCGCGCGGAAATTTGCTGGTGAAGGCGCGTCGGTACTCTGCGCCGATATCAATTTTTCTGGCGTCACAAAACTGTCTGAAGAACTCGACAACGCAGTGCCATTTGAAATTGATGTATCCAATGAAGAGCAGAACCAAGCGATGATTCAATGCGCCGTTGATCACTTCTCCAAGATCGATGTGCTCTGTTGTAATGCGGGCGTGCCACACAAGGGCAATTACATGGTTCGCATGCCGCTCGAGGACTTCGACAAGATGTGGGCCGTTAATGTTCGCAGTATATTCCTTGCCGCGAAGGCGGCAGTGCCCCATATGCCGCCCGGCAGCAGCATCATTAATACTGCTTCAATTGGCGGGAAACGGCCAAGACCTGGGCTTGTCCCCTACAACGCATCAAAAGCCGCAGTGATTAATTTGACACAAGGCATGGCGGTCGAGATGGCGCCGAATATACGGGTCAACTGTGTTTGTCCCGTGTCGGCTGCAACGAACTTTGATATGCAGGCAATGGGTGTGCAAAACCTTTCGGAAGAAGTTGAAAAAAGGGTGCTTGATACAATCCCTATGGGCAGACGTGCGACGCCGGAAGATGTTGCAGACGGGTTTGCCTTCCTTGCGTCCGATGAAGCTAAGTTTCTAACCGGTATCTCTTTGGACATTGATGGTGGTCGAGCAATATAGTCGAACAATATAGCCGAGGAATCTAGCGCGAGCCAAAGGAATAGAACGTCAGGACATCCCTCATTTAGCCAATGAACAGGGTTCCTAGCCCTGATCAACTTGCTCTAAAGAGGTTCGTTATTTGATTTCTCACCGGTGGTCTGGGGAAAAAAGAAATGTCATTTTTAGGGGATAACGATTCCATAGCGACTTACCGTTGTTAAATTATTGTCCCTCGACGTACTTTCGCACGGCTCAGCATCACTAAAATGCGCCGGCGCCATTAGTAACTGCCCAATTAGCGAGAATATGTTTGTTAAGTCGTTTGGTAGGCTTTTGGCAAACTATAGACCCTGAAAATTCTGCCGCGATAACGCTTCAATTTTTGATCTTCACTAATTGGGTATACTGGCAACCAACAAGCGAGTATTGCTCGCAGCTATTTATTCGTAAGCGACTATTTGTTGATAAACAACAGAGGAACCACCGATGACTCTTCATTCTGTACTGGACCTTGCACCCATTGTTCAAGGTAGCAATTCGACCGAAGCTTTACAGCGCTCACTGGATCTTGCACAACATGCAGAAGGATGGGGCTATAACCGCTATTGGGTTGCTGAACACCACAACATGCGCGGTATTGCGAGTTCTGCGACGGCGGTTGTTGTCGGACATCTGGCTGGCGGCACCTCGACCATTCGTGTGGGTTCAGGCGGCATTATGTTGCCAAACCATGCGCCCCTGATGGTTGCAGAACAATTTGGGACGCTGGCGTCACTATATCCCAATCGAATCGATTTAGGCTTAGGGCGTGCGCCCGGTACTGATCAAGTCACGATGCAGGCACTACGGCGAACCCTGTCCGGTGACGTCGACGACTTTCCCCGCGATGTCATGGAACTGCAGCACTACCTGAAAGAACCAGAGCCAGGTCAGCGAGTGATTGCGACTCCTGGCGCTGGCACAAACGTGCCCATCTGGATTCTAGGTTCGTCACTATTCGGCGCGCAACTTGCCGCGATGTTAGGACTGCCATTCGCGTTCGCCTCACACTTTGCGCCGTCTTACATGGACGCGGCCATTGAGATATATCGTACGACGTTCAAGCCCTCCGAACAGTTGCAGAAGCCGCACGTGATGCTTGGTTTCAATATTTGTGCAGCACCTACTGATGAGGAAGCCGTCTTCCTGCGGTCTTCGTCGTTGCAATCATTTGTAAATTTAAGACGTGGTACGCCCGGGCAACTGCCGCCACCGGTTGAAGGTTATGAAGAAAGCCTAACGCCCAGTGAGCAACAGATGGTAGATGAAGTTGGTCGTTGTTCAGCTGTTGGGTCACCACAAACGGTGGAAAACCAAGTACGTCAATTTATTAGCGAGACTGGCGCAGATGAACTGATGATCGTCAGTTCTGTTTTTGATCACAACAAACGAATTCGGTCCTACGAGATTGCCGGCGAAATATTTAATCGGCTACAGGACGAAAATCAGAGCCAGTTACAGGCGGTGTCGTCATTGTAAAACGTACCTTACAAAAAAATCCCTACGCCATGGAGACTTTATCTTGTAATAACGACAGCAACATTGGCACCCCGACGGTGAATTTTTAACAGCCTGCTTCAAAACGCACGTCTTGGCGCTTAAAACGTTCGCCACGCCCCAACGCTCTAATCCGCGACGACGATGTCATCGCGTCCCGATCTTCAGTGCGTCCAGCGTTTTTCGTCAGCATCCATTGTGGAGACAAATATTTATCCTTGGAGGCGTTTGTCCACGTTCGCGTTTGGCAAGCTACTTTGCTCTTACCCTTGTTGCACACTTCAAGGTACTCGCGCCCTAGCCTGTCTTTGGAACCATTGGGATTTTCAGGGGAATTCCTAGAGCAATGCTTTAACTGCCTTCTCTAACGCACCATTTCTTGGCCTCGCGCCCGAATCAAAATGGCGTACCGTTTTTCCGTCGGGCGATATGAGGTATTTGTTGAAATTCCAATTCGGTGCTTGTCCTGTTTCGCTACTCAAACGTTGGAACAGCGCATTTGCTTTCGCGCCCGTCACCGAACTTTCTGCGACCATATCAAAGGTGACACCGTAATTTACGTAACAGACTTCTGCGGTTTTTTCAGCATCACCGTGTTCCTGCCGAAAGTCATTCGATGGGAACCCCACAATCGCTAACCCGTCGTCCTTGTAGGCTTGGTATAACGCTTCAAGCCCTTTGAACTGGGGTGTGAACCCGCAACGGCTGGCAGTATTGACGACAAGCAAAGCTTTTCCGGCGAACGCATCACAAAACTCGATTGTCTCACTCGCTCTAAGACGCGAGGCACTATAATCAAGCAATTTAGTGCACTCGGCGCCAAATGCGGCGCAAGACGCCATTAACAAACCTACTCCTAAAAATTTTCTCATATGATCTACTTTTTACTGACTGATAACTCCACTTACGTCACCAATAGACACACTGGATCACTGCGGGGTGAAAACCCCGTGATGACGTTCAGGTTCAGTAAGCGCTAATGCTCCGATGCGTGACCAATGCCCGCGACAAATCGCTATCGCTAGAGCCGACGAGACCATCAACACGCTGGGCTTTGGTTAATCGCATGCATTTTGTCGATGCTAAGAAGCTTCATAAACCTAGCGACACAATCAGGTGTTGATCCCGTGGAAGCAAAATGACGTTACCTCTATCTTTGTCGCCGTGCGGTTTTCAATGAAAAGAAAATGTCAGCGTGGCGCGAAAAAAGATTGAAGAAAATTTTGAAGACATCCATGAACTCGTTATGGGTCACACAAAATAAGCCTATCTCGTTTCTGGTTAACCTCTAAGCTGCGAAGAGATCAGGCATTAAACCCTTGGATAATCCAGAGCGGGTCAGCCTTCTCCGGTGATCGATCTATAAATTCGATACCCGTAAGGCCGGCGCGGCGCATGTATTCCTGCACTAACCGGACCCTGTCCTGCGGTGCCAGAGTCTGAAATGCGTAGATCGCTTTTGTCGGGAAAAGCCGGTGTGACATCGAGACGATACATTTCCCACCGGGTTTAAGAACCCGTCGAATCTCTTCGAAGACTTCAAAAGGTCGAATCAGGTACTGGATCGAAACGACAATCATAACGGCATCAAACGCGGCGTCTGCAAATGGAAGGATCGGCGTGTCATTCAAGTTATGGACGACAGCTTGATCCAGCCGAGGGTTGGCATTCAACTCCTCCAGATTCATACCGAGACCCGTAACCTTCATGTACGAGACGTCCTCTGGCAGATGACTGACCCATGATGACATGAGATCCAACAGCTCTTCTTCCGGCTTAAGGGTTTCCCAGTAAAATCGGGTGATCTCGTTGATGGTCGCATCATCAATATGATTCACCATGCGGGAAACCGAGTAGAAGGCTTCATCCGGAGATTCGTCCTGTCGCTTGAACAGCTGGTCTGGCAATTTGTCAGTCAATGTCTTTTATCTATTGTTTTGTGTGTGTGGATGTTAGTGTAGCAACGAGATGTGACCGCTAGAAGAAAACGGCTTTATTCTTTGGTTTCGCAGTAGGACATGTCTGTTTCGTTGCCTGACTTATAACATTTTGGCGTTAGAGGTTGACCGTTCTCGCGCCAAAAATTACCCACGCCTTGCAGTTTGTCATTAACATATGGCAACTCTTGCCGGAGCTGACCGTTCTCGCGCCAATTTCTGTATAAACCATCAAGCTTTCCATTCTCCCATGTGCTTTCTGCGTAAAGCTGACCATTCTCGTACCAATCTTTTACCAAGCCTTCTCTCTTACCCTCAATCGCGGTGTATTGAGTTTTCAATTGGCCGTTTTCATGGAAGTGTTCGACTTTGGCTGTCAGCGGCACGGTGCTATCTGGCTTGTAGAGAAGACCGTCGCGCTTTAACACCTCACCATCGAAAACGGGCAACTCCTTATTGCAGCCCATGAGTACAAAGCAGAGTGTTAGTAGTGTCGTGGCAAGAGGCAGTTTCATAGATCTCTATTTCTTTGTTAGGTAATAGAATAGTACAGCAGCTCATTGGCGTTTGCAGTTATAGCTTGCCATGACTGAATAAGAGCTTTGAATTGAATGTATACGAAGAATTAGTTTGAAGTTTTCCGCAGATAGCAGATGCCGCTTCGTGTCGTCGCTGAGTAGCTTGATCACTAGTTTGGGCTGATGACCCTCCGAGTAATTGTCAGCAAGGTTTTACTGGATAGATGCAGGCGGTTTTGTGATCGTTTTTGAAGGTTGTTCAGACAGAGCGCGAATCGTTCTAGTGTCATTCCAACCATCATTCCAAAGACATCAGTGAGTGACCAAAATACCTTGAAATAATGGTGGAGCTAAGCGGGATCGAACCGCTGACCTCCACACTGCCAGTGTGGCGCTCTCCCAGCTGAGCTATAGCCCCATATTTCGTTTTAAATCCGCTGAACCCAATATGGCTGACCCAGAGGCCGTGCATAGTAAACAAACCCCGTTTTTTATTCAACTTTTAAAGCCGCGACAGACCAAAACTTCTGACCAACAAGCATTTCACAGCAAGGACTAACCACTAATTCAGGTGGTCAGACAGAATCTCATAAAGTTCGGGCCGATTTTGCTTGATCTCTTCCACGGTTAAACCTTCGAGCGAATGTGGATACTTCAACCAGGCTTCGGTTTCATGCAGGTAATACTCAGGTACCCGATCGGTCTGATTTCGAGTTGGTTTGTAGTAAGGCACAGCGACTCTGATATCTTGCGGTGCGTTGAGCCGGGTTCGCTCCTTCAGGTGCTCAATCACCGTGTTGATGGTGTGACCGGTATCAAATACGTCATCAACAATCAGGAGCTTGTCCTCGTGGGTGAGGTTTTTCACCAAATAGCTCAAACCATGAACCCGAATTTCAGAAGACCGACCATCAATACCGCTATAGGAGGAAGTGCGGATCGCAATGTGATCTGTTTCAATACCTGAATAGGCAAGCAGTTCTTGCACAGCAATACCCATCGGCGTGCCACCGCGCCAGATGGCAATGATGACGGTTGGCTCAAAACCACTCGCAACAATCTTGGCACCGAGCTTGAAGGAATCTTCGAGCAGTTCCTGGGCGGAAAGGTAGGTTTTCGTTGTCATATGCGGTCAGTTACTGCTCTTAGGTTTTATGGTTTTTATCGTTGTTCTATTACTGATCTATCATCGTTTTATCAGTTCGATTGTAATCGTTTAACTGTTTTCAGTCAGCTTTAACAGTCTCACAAGCGGTTCTATTCTCTTCCATTTTGCTCTTTTCCATTTTGTTCTCTTCTAGGAAATCACACCTGTCGACGTAAGCACATCAAGTCTGTCAGCACTCACACCAAAGGATTTCAGTGCCGAATGGGTATGCTCACCGTGGGCCGGACAGGGGTTGCCAGGCTGCGACACTTCACCGCCGAACCGCGCCGGCGACTTCATCATTCTTACTGCACCCATCAATGGATGATCCTGCACCTGCAATGATTCGTTAGCGTGCAACTGTTCCTGCGACAAAGCTTCATCTAAAGTATGGCACTTCGCACAGGGCACATCGTTAGCCTGCAGTTTTTGCAGGGCTTGATCCGTTGTCATGGCAAGGAAGGTATCGCTAAGTATCGCACGATATGCGTCCATATTGGCGAACAGTGCTTCCATCGTATTAAACCGGTCATCCTGCATAAGATGCTCCATGCCTACCGCACTCAAAACTCCGGCCCGCTGCTTGTCAGTCGCCGCAGACATTGTGATACCGCCATCAGAGGTTTGCGTTAACTGATACATAAGGTCCGTCAGCAAAGGCTGGTCTTCAATATCGTCATCAAGCAAGGTGTGGTTTTGATAGGCATCAGGAAACATAAAAAATAGACCGGCATCAAGCATGGATAGATCAATATGCTGACCCACTTGGGTTTTCTCACGCATATACAGCGCACTTGTTACGGCTTGGCATGCCGTATAGCCGGTCAGTTTGTCGCACATAAGGCTGCGAATAAACTCAGGTGCATCAGTGCCCTGTGCGGCGGTCATACCAGTATGGGCTTGAATGACCGGATCGTACGCAGGCGCTGCACTCAGTGGTCCCTGGTGACCGAAGCCTGAAATCGCCATATAGATCAGTTTTGGATTCAAGCCACGCAGTTTTTCACTGCCTAGATTAAGCTTGTCCATGACACCCGGTCGAAAGTTGTGAATAACCACATCGACATCGCTTATCAGATCGCTAAGCATTGCCTGACCCGCTTCGGTTTTGATATCGACCCGAATCGATTCTTTGCCGCGATTACAATTCGCAAACAAACTCGAAATACCGCCTTTGGACGTGCCGATGTAACGCATGGGATCACCCATGTCGATGGGCTCGACCTTAATGACCCTTGCACCCTGTTCAGCCATCATCATCGCCGCCAGTGCGGCGGTGATCATGGTTGAGAATTCGAGTACGGTAACGCCTTCAAGTGGTTTCACAACAGATTCCCTCAAGTTATAGAATAAGATGTCTCAAATTTACTTTAGCTTTAACTATCGATATCGCTCGCTACTGTATCAATGATAATCATCACATGCTCGTGTTTAGCCTTGGCGACGGTTATTTTCCGGTATTGCTGCCTGCCAGATTCATAAATGTTGAACGAATCTTCCCCCTCAACTTGATGGATTGGTTATCATTGAATGATATTGATCTGTAGAGCGCTATGACCATGCCCCGTCCCATCAACTTCGACAATAGCTACGCCCGATTGCCTGAAAAGTTTTACCAACATCAGTCGCCGGTGCCGGTGACGTCGCCTGCACATATTAGGATAAACCACGACTTAGCGGACATGCTCGGCATCGATACCGAATGGCTAGACTCAACCGATGGCTTACAGGTACTCGCTGGCAATGCGATACCGGAAGGTTCAGACCCTATTGCAACGGTTTATGCAGCCCACCAGTTTGGCAACTGGAATCCACAACTTGGCGATGGGCGTGCGGTGCTGCTGGGTGAGGTTATCAGCAAGGATGGCAATCGATACGATCTACAACTGAAGGGCTCTGGTCCAACACCCTACTCTCGCGGTGGCGATGGTCGCGCACCATTGGGTCCTGTATTGCGAGAATACATTGTCTGTGAAGCCATGTTTGCACTCGGCGTGCCGACATCACGCAGCCTAGCGGCGGTCACAACCGGCGAACAGGTATACCGAGATGAAGCGCAACCTGGCGCTGTGCTGACCCGCGTCGCAAAAAGTCATATCCGTATCGGCACCTTTCAATTTTTTGCCGCCAAGGGCGACACGGATGCTCTAAAAAGTTTAGCCGATCACGTCATTGAACGGCACTACCCCGAAGCATTAGAATTTGAAAACCCCTACCAAGGTCTTCTAAAAGGCGTCATTGAAAACACGGCGTATCTTGTGTCCCGGTGGCAGCAATTCGGATTCATTCACGGCGTGATGAATACTGACAACATGTTGATCTCTGGCGAAACCGTTGACTATGGACCCTGCGCCTTCATGGATGCCTATCATCCAGAGGCTGTGTTCAGTTCGATTGATGTTGGTGGTCGTTATGCGTTTCAAAACCAGCCCAAAATTGCCCATTGGAATCTCGCCAACTTCGCGCAGTGCTTGATGCCTTTGCTCGCGCTAAATGCTGATGCTGATGCAAACACAAGTACGAACACGGATGGCCCATCAGACGAGGACGATCCAGCACTAAAACTCGCAAGGACGGAACTCGATAAGTTTCCTGATATTTTCTACACGCACCACCGGCAAGCCATGGCCGCCAAAATCGGCATCAGCAAACCTGATGAAACGACCGATGAGTTGGTTCGCGATCTGCTGGCACTGATGGCGCAAGAACAGCAAGATTACACATTAACCTTCGCTTCGCTGGCGCGACACATCGAAAGCCCAACAGATGACAACAACGCAGACACCCTGCCCGATGCCTTTGCACCTTGGCTGACCCGTTGGCTGAACGTCATTGACGATACAAGCGCCAGCCTGCAATTGATGCTGCGGACAAACCCACAGATTATCCCGCGCAACCATCGCATCGAAGAAGCCATACAAGCGGCAACCCTGGGTAACTTTGAGCCATTCCACACATTGGTTGAGCGACTAAAAAATCCATTTGACTCAGCCCTCGCCTCGTCTGAATATGCACTTGCGCCGATGCCGGACCAGCAGGTACAACGCACGTTTTGTGGCACCTGACATAGATGCAAACAGATGCCTAATCAATGCCAAAGGGCATAACCTTTACACAAGCATCATCGTTGATTGTCGGCCTCAAGCAACGATTGACCATTTACTCGCAACAATTAACAATTAAAGATTACTTAAGGCTCCGGAGTCACCATGACAAACCAGCAGAAGCAATTTGTACAAGAGGAAGATCTCTTGAACGACGCTTATCGTCTTGCAGTGAAGATATTCGAAAGTGGTTTTCGACCGGACTTTATCGTTGGCATTTGGCGAGGCGGTTCAACCGTCGGCATTTACGTTCAAGAATGCCTACAATACCTTGGGGTTGAAACAGACCACATTGCCATTCGTACTTCTTATCGAGGTATGGATGATTACCTGAAGAAAATTGACGCGGTAGAGAATATTCGCGTTCATGGCTTAAAATATTTATACGAAAACCTTAACCGAGATGACAAGCTGCTGATCGTTGATGACGTTTTCGGCACAGGGAAAAATGTCAGCGCGGTGATCAATCGGCTCGAAGACAAGTTGAAAAGGAACATGCCGGAAGACGTGCGATTGGCCATGCCTTATTACAAACCCTCAAAAAACAAATCCAACCGCAAACCGGACTATTATTTACACGAAACGGATCAGTGGTTAGTCCTACCTTACGAGCTCACCGGTCTAAGCGTCGAGGAAATACAAAAAAGCAAAGCTTGGATGATGCCAATCCTCGAGCAATGTAAAGCCAGCAGTGGCTAGGTCAACACGTTAAAGCGTTTGACCTGATGTTGCATCCAGCGGCGACGTTAGCGTGCGCACCAGTTGATCTAAGAACACAGACCCATCGTGAAATGAACGGATTAAAATACGCTCATCGCGGCCGTGGATTCTCGTCTCGCCTGCCGTATTGAAGATGCCTGAAACGCCGTACACAGGCATACCGGCATTACGGAAGAACAACGCATCGGTTGCACCGGTTGTCATTGATGGCACGACCAACGCATCTGGCCACATTACAGCGGTGATGCTAGTAACCGCATCAACAATCTCACTTGATAAGGGTGATGCATCACTTGATAAGCCTTCAAAAACCGGTTCAATAGCGACTTCGTTATCAGCAATTACGTCACTCAATACGGTCATGATTTGCTTAAAGTCGCTGCCTGGCATCAGGCGACAATTTACCTTTGCCATCGCCCGTTGCGGTAATGCATTCTCGGCATGCCCAGCCTCTACCTGGGTCGCTATACACGTGGTGCGTAGCAGGGGATTGACAGAGGATATTTTCTCAAAGTGCGCGATGCTTTGCTCAGCAGGGGGTGTTTGCAGCAAACCGCGCATCAGGCTTGACTCGGGTTCAGTGCGGGTTTGAGCGGTCGCTTCAAAATACGCCCTTGTTGTTTCGTTCAACTCTACCGGAAACTGAAAGTCGTCTATCCTCAATAAGGCTCGGGCCAGTTGATAAATCGCGTTCTTTTTCTCGGGTCTTGAACTGTGTCCACCAGGATTCGTGACTTCGAGTTGAAAAGACTGGTAGATTTTTTGTGCAGATTCGATCGCGTGAATCGTGAATTTGCCATCTTCGATCACACCAACACCGCCTTCGTTGATGACAAAGTCTGCTTCAATCAAATCACGATGATGTTTAAGAAGGTACATGACACCATTGTTGGGGCCGCCCTCTTCATCTGCTGTTAGAACAACAATAATATCCCGATTGGGTTGATAGCCCTGCTGCTTCATACGAATCAGGTTAGCGATATGAATCGCCGCTTCGTTCTTATCATCCATCGTGCCGCGGCCATAGTAATGATCACCCTCTGTAATAAAAGTGAACGGATCTTTACCCCAGTCCTCTGGGTTGGCTTCAACAACATCAATGTGTGATAACAACAGAATAGGCCCATAACTGGGTTCTGGACTCCTCAAACGAACGACTAGATTCGCCTTGCGATCCGCCATCTTAATGACATGAATATCCTCGTCGCTAAACCCCGCTTGGCGTAATTTTTTCGCAACCAGTTCGGCCGCTTCAAGAGTACTGCCTGACGACTGGGTCGTGTTTATCTCGATCAGCTGTTTGAACAGATCTAACGTGAATTGCTGATGCTCATCAAGTGCAGCAGCTGCGACGGGAAAGCTTAAAGAACAAAACAGAGCGAAACACAGTAGTAACGATTTCATTGCAGTAGGAACCTTTTTTATGACAATACACAATGGATTAAGTCCGTCGATAGACCTGCTACCAAGACCAGACAATAAGGTTAGCATAGCCTTGGATCAGCGATGCTTCGACGACGACAGCACCAAACAAACTACTCTAAAGGATATGGGCCATCCTCAAATACTTCATCATGATAGCCTTTTACGCCAATTTTGTGGGTCAATGGACTACGCCAGTCTTGCCCTGAGGCAAGCTGAGCAAGCGCATATTTGAACGTATAGACCGGCTGCCAACCTAACTGTTGTCTGGCTCGATCGTTAACATAGACGCGGTCAGCTTCAGCAAACATATGCCAACCGAGCTTCTTATATAACGCTTTATATTCGGGCACATATTTTTCAACGACGTTGGGCATTTGCGTGCGTAACGTAGACAAATCCTCAGGTTTAAAAGGCGGCGTTGCGCTGATGATAAATTTTTCGAAGCCAATCCGCTGGGCTTTTTGTGCCGCAAGCAAATGTGCGTCGACGCAATCTTGAATGTCGACGCGACGATACAACAGCTCATTTACTTTTGTGTTGTCGCTGGCAAACAGCGCACGTTTATCCGCATCATCGTCATCCTCGGGGAAGAAACGCGACGTTCTCAGCACCAAACAAGGTAAGCCAAACTGACGATGAAACAACGCACAAAGCTCCTCCGCCGCTAGCTTGGTAATGCCATAAATATTCTTCGGCACTGGCACGACGTCTTCCGTAATCCAAGCTGCCGGTGATGTCAGCGGCGGTCTTAAAGCATTGCCGAAGGTACTTGTCGTACTGGTAAAAATAAACTGTTCGACCTTCGCCGCCACGGCCGCTTCCAACAACGTCAGAGTGCCCTGAATGTTAGTCTCAACAAACTGACTTTTGGAATGGGTGCCGACGTGCGGCTTATGCAAAGTCGCCGTGTGAAACACCGTGCTAACACCTTGCATGCATTCGGCCACCAAGGCCGCATCAGCAACACTACCAACAACGGTTGTATAGGGTGACTCAACCACATCTAAGCCGATCAGTTCATATGCCTGTGCTGGCTCCGCCGCAAGGGACTGCAGCAATGCTTCGCCGAGATGGCCGGCGCTACCTGTTACCAATATTTTCATTTACACTTTTCTATTTTATTGTTTTCTCTGTTAACGAGCGTGATTAACGCGAAGTCTTTGCACTGAGAAAATCCCCGAGACCCATCATGTAACCATCCCAGCCACCATCATGATTAGTGACACTTGCCTGTGAGGTAAATCCACTATGATGAATCGTAATCGTTGTACCTGCGGCCGTTGGCTCGAAACGCACATCGATCTCGGTAACTTCGCCATCACCATTCCACTCCCAAGTATAAACAACCCGTTCACCGGGTTCGACGAGGGAAAATTTTCCTTCGTTTTTACCAGAGAACTCGGGCGTGTCCATTAGAAGTCGATAATGTCCACCCACAACCGGCTCTATGTCCATGGCTGTTGCGGGCGGGATCACCGTATTGGAAGAGACCCAAGCGTGGTAGACAACATTTACATCAAAGGGCACCTCATAGCACTTGGTCAATTCCATCTGCCTTCCTTTGGGTTAATCACTCAAGCAGATAAAACACCCGCTTGACGGATAAAAGCAACTATTTCCGCGAGACCCTTCTGGGTCGTGATATTGGCAAACACAAACGGCCTGTCGCCGCGCATTTTCTTCGCATCACGATCCATCACACTGAGATCAGCGCCGACCATCGGTGCTAAGTCTGTCTTATTAATAATCAGCAAGTCCGATTTTGTTATGCCTGGACCACCCTTGCGAGGAATCTTGTCACCGGCAGAGACATCAATCACGTAGAGCGTCAAATCAGAAAGCTCAGGGCTGAAGGTCGCAGCTAGATTATCGCCGCCACTCTCAATGATGATCATGTCCAGATCAGGAAAGCGTTGACACAGTTCGTCCACTGCAACTAGATTGATTGAGGCATCCTCTCGAATAGCCGTATGCGGACAGCCACCTGTTTCAACGCCGACAATACGTGCCGGATCAAGCGCCTGATGTCGCAACAAAAAGTCTGCATCTTCTCGCGTGTAGATATCGTTAGTGATCACGGCGATATCCAGCATACCTCGTAACTCTCGGCAAAGCTCTTTGACCAATGCTGTTTTACCCGATCCTACCGGACCGCCGATACCCAATCGTAAGGGTGGCTTTTTCATATCTTTATTACCCAAAATTGTTACCTGAAATTACTATTTAAAGTGCGGTATAAACCGCTATAAAAAATATCTCCTAACAATGCCGATCAACGTCAATGACCAATTGCGCGCCAGAACTGACATGCTGCGCTGCTAGGATCTAAATAATCGCGTCGATTGTTTTTCATGCCAACTGGACAGGATTGCCAGTCCCGGCATGGACTGACCTAATTCGTCATCGGACAGATCCAACTCAATTGCATCACTGATGGTGACAAACATACTCTCGAGAATACGTTGCGCATCGCTCTGGCCTATCGGTACTAACTTGGTTGCAACGCTAACCTGGTTCTCCACCCAACCGTAGGCAAACGCCGAGGTCAACTCAGAGGATGGTATGTCCCATACGCAACCCGCTAGGGCGAACTGACAGCAATAACCGGGTTTGTCCTTATGCCATATATCAGGCTGAATAATATTTAACGATTTAAGTAACCGTTTCATCGCTGCACCCATTTGCTGTTCCTCTTTGAGCAACTCACTGGTTTCTCTACTCGCCAATAAAAATTGATTCCAATACAGCACCCCCTGATCATCCTGGTTGCACCAGGCTTGATGTAGCCGCTTCATCACGGGGATGTCTAAGTAGCTAACGCTTTGCTCGAAAACCTCTTTAATCCACTTGCCCGCTGACTCAGCATCTGCAACAACACCTTCGTCGATCGCAGATTCAAGGCCTTGCGAATAGGCGAATGCGCCCACCGGCAGAGCGGGACTGGCAAGCCGCATCAGATTGAGCAATTTAACGGTGCTACCGCCTGCGGCTTTATCGCTAGTCATGGTGGTGGTGACCGTGGGCGTTTTTTTTAGTCGCACTGTGATAAGCACCCGACTCAGGATCAAAGGGGGCGTCAACGTGCTGCACATCAAGCTTGAAAGATAAAATCATGGCATCAATGACATGATCCTGTTGATAGCGAAGCCAACCACCACCAATCTGCAAAGGCAAATGTCGATTACCAAGGTGATAGGCCGCATGGATCAATGCTTCAGGGTCAGCGTGTATCTCAGATACAGCTTCGTCCGCTGCCAGAATTTTGATTAGCCGACCTTCGCTGGACTGCAGTATTTCCCCATTGGCAATCACCCCGCCACGCTCCAAAAACCATGCAATATCTTCATCTTGAGAATCCCTCGCCCGGCCACGACTCCGCGACCGATGCAGGTAATCCAGTTTCAGCGTCGACACCTTCAAAGTTTCCGACTCGCTTAAGTCATCTCGCTTTATATAACATTCATGCAACATAATCTTTGACACCAATTTCTTAAAACAGACTGTATCGTTGAGCCAGGGGTAAACTTGTTGCCGGTTCGCAGGTGAGCAATACACCATCAGCGCGAACTTCATAGGTTTCCGGATCAACTTCCAGATTGGGCATTAGCGTATTATGAATAAGGTTTTTTTTCGTGACGGTTCGACAGCCTTTGACCGCAACCATCGGTCGCGTTAACCCCAAACTGTTGCCTAAGTCATTGTCCTTTGCCGCCTGCGAAACAAATAACACGGACGTCGCATCATTCGCTTTGCCGTAAGCGCCAAACATCGGTCGAAAGTGAACCGGTTGTGGTGTGGGTATTGATGCATTGGGATCACCCATGGCCGCCGCCGCGATCATGCCGCCTTTCAAAATGATTGCCGGTTTAATTCCAAAAAATGCTGGCTTCCAGAGCACTAGGTCGGCCAGTTTACCCACTTCGACAGAACCCACTTCATGACTGATACCATGGGTGATGGCTGGATTGATGGTGTACTTGGCGATATAGCGTTTAACCCGAAAGTTGTCGGTTGCTTTATCTTCAGGCAACAAACCTCTCTGCACTTTCATCTTATGCGCGGTCTGCCAGGTACGACAGATCACTTCGCCCACTCGCCCCATCGCTTGCGAGTCCGATGCGATCATCGAGAAAGCGCCGATATCATGCAGAATGTCTTCCGCCGCAATAGTTTCGCGACGAATCCGAGAATCGGCAAAGGCAACATCCTCGGGAATGTTTGGGTCAAGATGATGGCATACCATGAGCATATCGAGATGCTCATCGATCGTGTTAACGGTGTAAGGCCGGGTTGGATTCGTTGATGACGGCAATACATTGGCAAGGCCACAGGCGCGAATAATATCCGGCGCATGACCACCGCCGGCGCCTTCGGTGTGATAGGTGTGAATGCTTCTGCCTTTAAAGGCGGCCAATGTATCTTCAACAAAACCGGATTCATTTAACGTGTCGGTGTGAATCGCGACTTGAAGATCAAATTTTTCCGCAACCGACAGACAATTATCAATCGACGCCGGGGTCGTGCCCCAATCTTCGTGCAGTTTTAGTCCCATTGCACCGGCGAGCACCTGCTCTTCGAGCACCCCCGGCAAACTCGCATTGCCTTTGCCTAGAAAACCAATGTTCATCGGGAATGCACTCGCCGCTTGGAGCATTTTCCCGAGATGCCAGGGTCCGGGTGTGCAGGTTGTTGCATTGGTGCCTGTAGCCGGACCAGTGCCGCCCCCTAACATTGTTGTGACGCCGCTCATCAACGCTTCTTCGATTTGTTGCGGGCAGATAAAGTGAATGTGTGCATCAATGCCTCCAGCCGTGAGGATTTGACCTTCACCAGCAATAATTTCTGTGCCTGCACCAATGACAATATCAACATCCGGCTGCACATCAGGATTACCCGCCTTGCCGATGGCTGAAATTCTGCCGTTCTTGATACCAACATCTGCTTTTACGATACCCCAATGGTCGACTATCAACGCATTGGTAATCACCGTATCGGGTGTCTCACTACTCAGTGATTGGCTTTGGCCCTGACCATCACGAATCACCTTGCCGCCGCCGAACTTTACTTCGTCACCATAGACAGTGAAGTCTTTTTCAACCTCAATCCACAGTTCCGTATCACCGAGGCGTAAGCGATCACCGGTCGTCGGTCCGTACATTTCCGCGTAGGCTTTTCGAGTCATTGTCACCATGGCTATTCACCCTGCCCTTTATCTAAATCGCCCATGACTTCGCCGCGGAATCCAAACACGCGGCGCAAGCCTGCGTAAGCGACCAACTCAACGTCACGGTGTTGGCCAGGCTCGAATCGAACGGCTGTGCCGGCGGCAATGTTCAATCGATATCCGCGGGTTAAGCTTCGATCGAATGCCAGCGCGGGGTTGGTTTCAGCAAAGTGATAGTGTGATCCCACCTGTATCGGTCTATCACCGGTGTTGGCAACTGAAATAGACAGGGTTTGCCTGCCCACGTTCAATTCAATTTCACCTTCTTGTATTTGGAATTCTCCAGGGTTCATGCCTTGTAACTCCTTTGGCTGACAGTTGGACTAATGGCTTGCCTGACGCTTTCGCTGATAACTTGGCTGCTAGATTGGCGGCAGCTATTGAATGGGATCATGCACGGTCACCAATTTGGTGCCATCTGGAAAGGTCGCTTCAACTTGTATGTCGTGGATCATCTCAGCAATACCCTCCATCACATCATCGCGGCTGAGTATCGTTCGACCAGAGGACATGAGTTCAGCGACGGTGCGACCATCTCTTGCGCCTTCCATGATGGCGGCAGAGATCAATGCAATAGATTCTGGGTAGTTCAACTTTACGCCCCGCGCCAGACGGCGCTCGGCTAACAATGCCGCCGTGAAAATGAGCAGCTTGTCTTTATCTCTAGGACTTAAGTCCATGTTTTGTTCCCCTACAATTGCGTCGCTCTAGAGCAGTTCTTGTGTAGCTCTTGTGTAGCTCTTGTGTAGCTTTTGTGTAGCTTTTGTGTAGCTCTCGAATAGTTCTCTAGTGGCTCTGTCGTCTGCTATGTGATCATTTCACGTCGACCAAATGCGCGGCTCAACAATCTCCGCATGCCTCGCATTGTCCATCAACATTTTGCGTATGGCGCTAAAACCCTCTCGGCATCGCTGGCCTGAAGGTCCTAAATATCGCACCAATACGACGCCCGACTTCAGTGTGACGCCCCAATAAGGCGCGGCCGTATCGCGACTAAGCATATCCATTAGTTGCTCCTGCAAGGTTACGGCTGAATATTCCTCGTAGCCCATCAATTCAAACGGTAATACAGCAACCAGCGTGCCAAAAACGTTTTGATCCGCCAATCCCCATCGACTTTGCTGCAATGGGTTGTTCGCGCCAGCCTGCAATCGAACCATTTCACGATGTAGCAGTTTCCCATCACGACTCACATTCAGCTCCTGTCGCACCGTGCCTGCGTCAAATGTTTCACCGGAGGCTTGCCGACCCAGACAATTGATTTCCCAGCCAACAAATTGCCCAGATCCTTCAAGCTGAATGTGGGTTTCCATCCGTGCATTTACATCGCGAAAAAAGATCGTTTCCTGTGGCAACCATTCCATCAGACCGCCCGATTTCACTAACAATATGTTCTTTTGAATTTGAGGCTGTTTGTTTGCCAGTACGCGATAAAACTTGCCCGCCGCCGGCGTCGTTAAAACTGCGTGCGTATCCTTGTGAGCGACAACATTGATCGCTAACTCGTCACCAGCAACAACACCCCCCGGCGGGTGCAGCATATACACATGACAACTACCGTCTGTTTCCTGAAATGCCCGCTGTACACGCAGTGGCCCGCAATGCTGACTGCGCGTCATTCGCGTCAGACCTTGCCGAGATTCGAATTCAAGCTCAAGACTTGCCATCCAACCAGACTTATCTTCTAAACTGTCAGTCGTAATCGGTACGTCAATAATTTTAGTGGCTTCGATGGTAGGAATTGTCAAAGTTGGTCCTTTAGTCCTGTTAAGATAGACGCCTGTAAAAAAAGTGGAACGGAATATTGGATACAAAGAGCTTGGAGCTGCGCGCCGAGGTCCTCACGCAGGAAGCCTTTTCTGCTTTCGGCGATGTCATTGAAGTCAGCGATACAAAGGAAACTCGGACGATAAATGAAGGTAATACTCTGCGCTATCACGATCTTGCAAGGTTAACATTATCGAGTGAATCCGGTCAGCCTGCGATCAGTATATTTAGATCACAACCGCAACACTTACCTTTTGCAATCAAGCTGATGGAACGGCACCCCCTTTCTAGCCAAGCATTTTTCCCACTCGGCACGGAGTCATACTTAGTTGTCGTCGCGCCCGCTGGCGACCTACGCGCAAATGAGATTCGCGCCTTTGTTGCGAGCAGCAATCAAGGCGTTAATTACCACCCAGGCACCTGGCATCATTACAGCTTAGCACTCAAGAACATCTCAGATTTTCTTGTGGTTGACCGAATCGTGCTAGACGATCAAGAAGCCGATACAAATTGCGATGAAGTATTTCTCGACCAACCGATTACGGTGAACCTCTAATGCCCGAACTAGTCCCAACATTTTTGATTGGTTATAGCGACTCCTCATTCACCAACCCACATGAGGTTTTGAAAACGCAAGAACCCCAGGAACGAACGGGCACCTTCACCCACATGGGCGCGCAGTACTGGGGCTTTGAAAGCAAACGCCATATCGCTACCACCATCACTGATGACGGCAATGCTTTCGATTTTGATCATGATGCCCATGAATATTTTGATATCGGTTTTAAGAGCCCCGCTGTCGTTTCTGAGTTCAAAGTTAGCACGCGCTGGTTTACCGGCAATCAGGTACCTGTGATTTCCGTCCAGTTAAGCTATCAAGGCAAAACAAGCGAAGTCCTACATCGGCAAAAACTTGCACCCGACGCAGAACATCGATTCGACATACCAGCCACCTTAGCGGATGAATGTCGCATATTGTGTTATCACGAGGGGGGCATTTCTCGCGTCAATATCTTTGGGCAACTGGTGCCTGACACTGTAGCACCAGTCAACTTGTTAGAAGGTGTTGAGATCAGCCACATCTCGAACGAACACTACGGACGACCGCACGATGCGGTATCCGGATCTCGTCAGGTTGACTATATGTTCGGCTGGGAATCAGCCAGGACCGGCTTCGGTGAACAGGCTATTTTTCATCTTAAAGCGCCAGCACAGCTCAGCCAAATTGACGTTGATACCTATATGCATAGGCTCAACCCACCTTTATCCTGTCACGCTTATGGCTTAAACATTACCGAGTCAGGCAGTTTGGATGCGGCCTACGAACAACGACCTAAATGGTCAATTGAGTTTGAAGATGGCAGCACGATTGTGCCAGAGAGTTTTAAAACCTACATGCTACAAGAGACGTTCCTTGACGAGCCTGTCGCCGACAATCGTCGTTTTAAAATTAAACTCCACCTGCCTGATGACAGTCCATGGCTGCCGATTGTGCCCTTTGGCGCGCTAAAGCCGGATACCTATCATCGCTTCAAGGCAGAGCAAACAGCAGAACCAATCACGCACCTGCTTTATATGCACTATCCCAATGGCGGCATACATGGCCTCAAAGCGTTTGGAGAGAGCTAGACGCTCTTTTAAAACGAGTCCAATGCACCAAGGAAGTACTGCTTCTTTTCTTCATCCAAAAAACTTGCTTTAAAACTATTGGCCGCGAGCTGCTTGGCTTGATCTTGAGCCAACCCGAGACCGCCCACCATCGCCAAGAAGTTGTCGTTAAGATAACCACCAAAATAGGGCGGATCATCCGAGTTCACCGTCACCAGCAAACCCTTATCCAACATGGTCAAAATGGGGTGATCCTTCATTTCGTCAACGACACATAGCCTCACATTTGATAAAGGGCAAACTGTCAGCGGAGTTTGATCTCGCACCAATTGCGCAACCAGTTCGTCATCCTCCAAACATCGCACACCGTGATCTATTCGCGCCACATTGAGACTATTCAATGCACCCCAAATATACGCGGGCGGTCCCTCCTCGCCTGCATGAGCGACACACTGATAGCCCTGTTGCGCCGCAGCCGCAAATACGTCCGAGAACTTCTCTGGTGGATTGCCAAGCTCACCACTATCGAGACCAACAGCATCAATGTCATCACTAAAAGGTTCGGCCATACCGAGCGTTTCAAAAGCACTCGCCTGGGATAGATGGCGTAAGAAACACATGATGAGTTTAAATGACTGACCCCATTCGGCTTCGGCCTGCTTTAGCGCACCAAGATAGCCTTTCATCATCACGTCGAACGCGATACCTCGATCCGTATGGGTCTGAGGATCAAACATAATCTCAGTATGCACTATGTTCTGCTGTCGACATTTGACCAGATAGGCCCACATCAAATCGAAGAAATCCGATTCGTCACGTAAAACACTTGCACCGAAATAGTAAAGATCGAGAAAGCTCTGCAGATCGGAAAAATTGTACGCCGCATGCACTTCATCCAAGGTTGTATAAGGCAACACCACACCGTGCTTTTCCGCCAACGCCATCATCATCTCTGGCTCAAGGGTACCTTCGATATGAAGATGTAACTCTGCCTTCGGCATTTCCGATACGTAACTAATAATGTCCATCTCAACTCTCTTGTCTTACTAACTAATTTAAGTCGTCACTGTCGAACTAGCGCCGCATATCTATGCGACCTATCGATAGCCGCTATTTTTGTGGAATCTCATTTTCGTACTGATCCCAATTTGTCGTCAATTCATTGGCGACCTTTGAAGCGACGCGATACGCAGCCTCAATGGATATTTGTAAACCTGCATAACCCTCATTTTCTTTTAACAAATTCTCGGCTGCGGTGACACCGGGCGGAGGCATCGTGTAGTTACTACCCGTGCGCAATACCATCATGCGTGTCACATCGACCTTGTCGATTCGATCCAGCCACATCAAGGACAGATAGGTGCCAGTATCTTCCATCGCTGAGGTGACAAACTCGCCTTTGCCGTCGGTCCAGTACTTGACCCACTGATTCGCCCAGTCGTTCAAGATTGCACCGTGCCAGAATGTGTACCCCGCAACATGATCGCCCTTAAGCACATAGGGCTTCTTCATCGCTTCTGGATGCTCAGTATATTCAGCGCGCACGTGTGCAACTGACTCATCATCGGTAAGTTCAACATCTTTTGTTAACTGGTATGCCCATTCTGTTAAGCCCGGATCCAACTGGTACATCTCACCCGTAGGATCAGGTTTATTCTCATCAAAAGGCCGTTTGGTATACCGTGCAAAATAGCCAAAGGGCCAATCTTCGGGGATTTCCCTCGCATCTATTTCATGGGACAGGTCACCGTCAACCAAATACTCTGCCCAAACCGCAGAGCCAACCGGTGCATCTTCAGGATCAATACCCGCGATACCCGCCACTATCCAGTAACTCTTTGTTAAATCAAATCGATCATCCATGCCTAAGGCCATTGTCGCCGCTGCTGCTCGAGCGGTACCGATACCCGTGACAATCACCAACAGGTCATTGTCTGCGTCATAGTGCAGATCGCGATAACCATGGAACGGCATTGCTTCAAGATTGCGCCGTTCTTTCCAAAGTTGAAACTCGCCGGCTCTATCACCTTCATCTTCGCCAATTTCAAACATCGTGACGATGACTACCTTTACCGGTAACGGCGAAGCTTTTTTCGAAGATGCGTCCGGACCGTTTGTCATGCCCGTACAACCCGCCAAAAGGAAAATACTCAGCGTACCTAGCAGTGCGGCTTTGCTTGTAATACGTTGAAATATGGGCGTAATCATATGTACCACCTTAAATTCTAAACACTCAATTTCTGTCCAAAAAAAAGGGCGGTTAAATAACCACCCTTTTTCGTCGAACGCAGTAACGCTTACCTACGTAAATCTTAACTTAGAATCTGTACTGAACCCGCGCCTGGAAATGACGTGGTAATTCAGGCAGTACAATTTGACTACCGAACAGATTAGGGAAGTTAGATCGGAAGTACTCTTCGTCAGTCAAGTTCTTACCTGTGACGTTGAATACCCAGTTTTCAGTTTCATAGACAACGCCTAAGTTAAACAGCGTGTAGCTAGGTAATTCAACTGAACCTGATACGCCTGATGTGACTGAATCAACATCAACGACACTACCACTGACAGCCCAACCGTTCAGGAAGTCATAAGTACCAGTCATAGAGAAAATCTCTTCAGGCATACCGGCGCGAACACCGTCAGTTGGTGTAACGAAGCCAAACAACGCACCACCATAAAGAGCACCGGCTGGTAAGTTAGGTACGTCCTGCGCACCAACAAAGCTGAACCGACCATTTGAATTGACTGTCTCTAAGTTAGTCACTTCAATGTTCGAATAACCGAAGGTCATAACCAACTGTTCTGTAACAACCCAACGAACTTCAATTTCACCACCTTTTGTTTCTGTAGACTGGTTGGTTACGATTGATTGTGCGCTGAAGTCAGTACGCTCTTGCTTGTAAGCAGAGATCGCAAAATAAAGCGTGTCTTCAAGTAAACTACCCTTAAGACCAATTTCCTGAAGTTCAGACTGATCGAATGCACCACCACTTGCGATGTTGCCTGGATCGATGTCTGCGCCTTGACCGGCGATAACAGTTGATTGCTCAGAAGCTGTAATATACGGAATCAAGCCTGGGCCGAATTCATAACTAACACTGGCCGTCCAAGAAATACCGTCAAAGTCATCACTTTCTTTGATGTCTGTTGCGCCACCGAACAGCTGCTTATCTACAGGTGTTGAGCTCTCCATTTCAATGAGGTCATAACGTGCGCCTAATAGAACGCTCAAGCCATTTTCCCAAGTAAAGTCACCCATTACAGCAAAACCGTAATCAGTGTAGTCACCAACATTGTAATCAGAGTAATCATCATCAATGCGTGTTGCTAGCAAACGACGATCAACCGCAGTTGAAGGGCCCGTTAGATCACGACGATCAAAGTACTCATTGATAAAGTCATCACCGTGTTCAAAATCAGTGTAACGAATCGATGGTGAAATCTGAACAGATGCCAGCATGCTATCAAACTGAAACTGCTTAGAGATTACGAGCTTATCTTCAATCACATACGAATCATGGAACTGAGAAAAACCGTAAGCATTTTCATTGTTGTTCTCATATGCCTCGTAGAACAACTGATTGCGAAATTCCCAATCATTGTCTGTGGTATGAATGATATCGAAGTACAAGGTAAGTACGTCGTTAACGAGCTCATCATCCGCTGCAACCAAAACATCACTTCCGTCAATCTTGGACACGCCTGGGTTAATTAGACCCATACCTGCAAGAGCACCTGGATTTTCACCCGTTGCTGCTTCAAGTTCAGCTACAGAGCTTATTGAAGAGTTTGGCACACCAAACAAGAACGGTGTCAAAACACCACCTGCAAAGTATTCCTGATGGGAAATCGAACCGTCACCGCTTGTATCAAGGGGCGCGGGTGAACCGGTAATATAAGTACCGTTATCAATCAAATCTTGAGTCAAGCGGTTCCAACCGGCGATTTGATTACCTTCGTATTGGTGATACATACCACCGAACTGAAGCCGTGTGTTGTCACTCCAATCCAGATCAAAGGAAGCCTGAACAAGCGTTTGATCGGTTGCCGAGTTGTTGTAGTAGCTACCGGAGTTTTCGAGCTCACCGTAAAGGTAATAACCCAAGTTCTTTCCAAGTACTTCAGCAGGTCCGCCAACTTCAGCTGTGAGGATGCTTTTATCCCAGTTACCAGTCGTGTAAGACATAGCGCCGGTATTAGATTCGATGAAAGAACCATTCTCTTCAATACGCGCAGATTTTGGATTGAAGTTAAGGTATCCACCGATTTTTGATGGTCCGTAAATTGGAGATGCTGGTCCGCGAACAATATCGACACGGTCAGACGCACCAATAGGTGTTGGATAGTTGCCTGGGTTATCCAGACGACGAACACCTCGGAAATAGGTCTCACCAGGCGTTCCACGTACATCCAAACCACCGGCTACGCCGAAAAAGGACTGTGTGAATGTGCCAGGCGCTAGAACGATCAATTCATCAATGTCACCCATGTTGAATCGTTCCATCTGTTCCGACGATACCGTCGATGCAGATCTTGGTGTTTCCAGCAATGATTTATTAAAACCAAAGACGGATTTGACGTTCTCGCCAGGAAGACTTCCCAAGTCTCCTACGACAACGATTTCTTCCATTTCCTCAGCATGAAGTGGTGCCAGTACTGAAAGTACTGCAGTGGCAACCGCAACTCTACTGAACGCTGTAAATTTACGCGTCATTTATTGTCCCCAATTGAAAAAAGCGAATGTTTAAAATAAGTCTGGATTTTCACCCAAACCGACTGATCTAAAATGCAACTTCTATGCCGTTAACCAAGCATCGAACCAAAACAGCCTCGAATTTACAGTTAGTTCCCACCACGGCCGGTGTTCAAGCCTTTCACCTCGGAAAATCCCTACTTAACCTTTCAAGTAGCTCAATTTCTGACATCAGACTCTTGACCCGTTATATACCACAAAGCTCGTATCTTGTGCATATAAAACCCCGTTTTGGTGCGCTTTTTTTGTTCAAAGCAGCGACACCCTTTCGAGATATGCGACGTTCAAAGCCTGCGATTCTTTTGTCGTAGGTCGCAAGCAGCTCGTTTTTTACATCCTCAGGCAGGAATGCAAACGAAATAGAGTTACGACTGAGCAATTTGATCTCTGTCCAGGAGAGATTGAACTCCCTCACCGCGACGTAAAATTCATCGGTCAAAGTACTATCCCACATGCCACGATCGTCTGTTGATAGTGCGACGGGGACGCCGATTCTTAGATATTCTGGGAACGGGTGCTGACTGTAATCGTCAACGTACTCAAGTAGGAGGTTACTAATCAGATTCACTTCGACTAGATAGGGCCCGTGGCGCATTTCACGCAGCGTCTCTGGGTCATTGATCAGGTTAACGCCATGCCCTATTCGATCTGCTCCTAACAGCAGCGTATCGCGAATATGGAAATTGGGCTCGTCTACTTCACCTGCGTGAATCGACAGTTTTACGCCGTGATATTGCTGCCTGAGCTTTCTTAAGGTTTCAAGAAAACGCAGCGGATGGCCCTTATCATCGTCCTCGCGCCCCACCATGTTGACGGCGACCCAATCTTCGTTTTCCGCGACTATTTTGTAGGTTGTCTCTAAACTTTCTTCTGCATTTGGCAAAAAGCGCAAAATCGCTTCCTGAAAGCGCCAAGTCATGCCGGTGTCGAGTGCATCCTGACGCGATAGTCGCCCGGTAATAATTGAGGCTGCTTCACTGGGACTAAACGTTGAACCATCAGGGCGCTGATAACCCTGCAGGGTTAATTGGGGTTCAAGATAGAGCAAACCTTCGTCACCAAACGCTTTAAGATTGAGATAAACGATTTCCGCCGTCACATAGGGATTAGCGTCTAGGTCGCCTAATCGTTGCCAGTGAGTCTGGAAAAACTCGTCCCGCCCTTCGTAGGGCTTATCCAGTCGGATGCTGTTTTCCCAGGCGGCTCGCTCTTTTGCGTCTAGTTCGGCTAAGGGCTTGAACTCGGCCTGTTCACAGGTCGGTAGGCTGGCCAGACTTGCAGATGTAATGGTGTAGAACATCAGATAATAAGGTGCGGCACCTTTATAGGCTTGATGACCATAATCGCGGCAGTTATTAGTTTTAATACGCGTGTGGTAGACATAACCTTGCTTCGAGGCCGCCAAAGCCTGCTCGTACCACCATTCAGAATAGCCGGAACCACTGGAGTGACTGTGCAGATCGCCACCTTTGGGCATCTCGTAAAGAAGTTGATAGAGTTGCTCGTCACTTGCCGCTAACTTAATCTTTTCGAATTGCTGACCAAACTCGGATTCCGCATGCGCGGCCAACTGCGTCAGGCTAAATAGCACGACGACAACGCTCTGTTTGAGAAGAGATTGCAGCTTCAAGAAAAAGACCTCAGGATGGGAGGCGGCATTTTATTAAAAACCAGCAACAGATAGCTAGCCATATTCAACAAAAATTAATGAAAGTCATCCAAGAGACGAATACCTGTGACCGAAAAAGACTACCCGAGAGACATGACAGGCTACGGCCAACACCCTACAGTCGCCAATTGGCCTAACAAAGCACGCATCGCCGTCCAGTTCGTGATTAATTATGAAGAAGGTGGCGAGAACAATGTTTTGCATGGGGATCGCGCGTCTGAGACGTTTTTGTCAGAGATTATTGGCGCAAACGCCTATGAAGCTCGTCACATGAGCATGGAAAGCCTGTATGAATATGGCAGCCGCGCCGGTTTCTGGCGCTTGCACCGGGCCTTCACGAGCCGCCAAATACCCGTTACCGTATTTGGGGTTGGTATGGCGCTCGAACGGAACCCTGAAGCGGTTGCGGCAATGTTGCAGGCCGACTGGGAAATTGCCTGTCACGGCTATCGTTGGATCGACTATCAATTTGTCGACATTGATGTCGAGCGAACTCATATGCAGCAAGCCATTGAGGTTCACGAACGTGTCACCGGCAATAAACCGCTCGGCTGGTATACCGGACGTGATAGCCCGAATACACGCGACCTAGTCATTGAAAACGGTGGATTCCTGTATGACAGTGACTCCTATGCGGACGATCTGCCCTATTGGCACCAATCGGCGCAAGAGGATCAGCTAACTGAACACAGTAAACCGCACCTTATCGTGCCCTACACCCTGGACGTCAACGATATGCGATTTGCCGCGCCACAGGGTTTTAACGCCGGTGATCAATTCCTGAATTATCTGATCGATGCCTTTGACGTTTTGTATGACGAAGGCGCGACCACACCGAAAATGCTGTCTGTTGGCCTGCACTGTCGAGTGATTGGAAAACCCGGTCGAATGCAATCGTTATTAAAATTTCTGGACTATATTCAAACAAAGCAGGATGTGTGGTTGTGTCGACGTTCGGATATCGCGCAACACTGGCACGACCATCACGGCATTTGAGCTTCGCCCTTAGGCTTGTGCATCGGTAACAACAGTTCCAGAGCAACAGCGAACACCGCTCCGGTTGATACCGGGAATGACAGTATCATGGCCCATTCGGCGGATAGAAATGTCATCGCACTGACACTGAGTGAAACGGCATAACCCAACACCATGGCAACGCCAACGATGATCCAGTCTCGTCGCACCGGTTCATTGCTGGCTACGATACTGTATCCGGCAAAGCCGACCAGAGAAAACATCAACAGCGTTGCGCCGTAGATCACTGCATTTGGAATCGCTTGAAAAATGCCACCCACGACCGGAAAAAAACCGAACAGAATCAAAAAACCTGCCACAAAGTAACCAACAAAACGGCTAGAAACTCCCGTTATGCGAATGACACCATTGTTTTGTGAGAAGGTGGTGTTCGGAAAGGTACAAACAAAGGCCGCGATCAAAGAGTTAATCGCATCACCCAAAATGCCGCCTTGAATCCTTTGCCAATAGGTTTCATCCCCCGTCGGTAAATCCGAAAGATCGTTTGTCGCCGTCAAATCACCAATCGATTCTGTCGCCGAGATCAGGAATATTGGCATCAACACCAGCACCGTCGGCCAATCAACGGCTAGTTCATAGCGCCAGGGCACAGGAACAAAGAAACTGTCCAATTTACCCAGCACACTAAAATCGACGGTGCCGAACAAGAAGGCGACAATAAAGCCGATAATGAGACCCAAGGTAATACAAGAAATTCGCAGCCAGACATTGTTTGAACGAGAGAAAAAGATAATCGAGGCCAATACGAGCCCGGTGAGTAGCAACACCAACCAACCCTGTTCGCCCGCCTGTTGATATTCACGTTGGATATTTTGCAACGTTGCAACAACCAAGGAGATGCCCAATAACATAATCGTCGCGCCTGCGACATTAGTCGTAATGACCCGACGTAAATAGCGAATAAACTGGCTGGCAATAATCATCGTCATCGCACAAAACGCACAGGAACCAAAGATCATGCCCAACGCGTCGCCAGAAGGCATATTGACGACCAACGTCTGATAAGAAAAAACCAATGGACCAATAAAGGCAAAGCTGGTGCCTTGAATACTCAATAGGCCAGACCCTATCGGGCCAATGCGGTTGATTTGCACCAACGTTGCAAAACCGGAAACCACCAGGGATGAACTGATCAGGTAACTCGTCTCTTCTACGGACAGCCCCATGCCCAACGCGATGATCAGCGGCGCGGTCAGTATCCCGGCAAAGACCGCCAGAAAATGTTGAAAGCCAATCAGGATAGACGTGCCTATCGGCGGTTTGTCGTGTATCGAATACAGCATGGCGGTCTCTTGAAGCGTTTGCCGTCACATTAAGTTCTAAAAGACGCCACAAAGTCAAAGTTATCTGGCGTTGTACCTTGTGGCAATCACGATTCGCAAAAATGTTGGCAATCAATATGCAGGATTTGTATGGTGCACCTCTGAACATTTGAATGGAAATTAACGTGACTGCATTTATCGAAGGCCTGCCGAAAGCCGAACTCCATGTCCACCTAGAAGGCACATTGGAACCGGAGCATATATTTGAATTGGCAAGTCGCAACAAGATCGAGTTGGAATATAAAACACCCCAAGACGTTATCGATGCTTACGATTTTCACGACCTACCTTCATTCTTAAAAATATACTATGCAGCGATGGGCGTACTACACACTGAGCAGGACTTCTACGAGTTGACCTATCATTACTTTGAGCGCGCCGCCAAAGATAACGTCGTCTACGTTGAACCCTTCTTCGATCCACAGGGGCACACCAGTCGCGGTGTTGATTTCGATACCATTATCAACGGCATTCATAGAGCACAAGAAGACGCACGCAAAAACCTTGGTATCGAGTCCAACCTCATCATGTGCTTCTTAAGGGATATGTCCGCAGAGTCGGCGGCAGAACATCTTCAGATGAGCCTACCCTTCAAAGACTGGATCATTGGTGTTGGCTTGGACTCAGACGAAAAAGATAACCCGCCAACAAAGTTTCAACAGGTCTTTGCCGATGCACGACAAGCTGGCTATAAGTTAACGATGCACTGTGATGTCAATCAAAAGGATATTCTTGGACACATTCGTGAGTGTATCGACATCATTAAGGTTGACCGCATCGATCATGGTATCAATGCGCTTGAGGACGAAGCGCTTTGCGCGGACATTGTGAAACACGATCTGGGACTGACCGTCTGCCCCGTTTCAAATCGATTTGTAGTGCAATCGTTGACGAGTAATGAAATCCGCACGATGCTCGAAAAAAATATGAAGGTCACGATTAACTCTGACGACCCGGGATATTTCCGCGCCTACCTGACGGACAACTTTATTGCGCTCACCGAGGAAGGCCATTTTTCAGAGCAGGAATTAACACAACTGGCACGAAACGCTTTCGACGCGGCTTGGTTAGACGACGCTGATAAAGCACATTACCAGCAACGTATTAACGATTACATTAGTGGGTAAATCAAATTAATAAATTGTCGTTAGGCGATCGCTGCCGACACGGGTTCTCATCGAAGAACCCGCTTTAAGCTAATTAAACAAACGCAAACTTTGCAGCGAAAATAAGCGCAACCAGATAGACTGCCGGCGGACATTCTGACGCTCTACCGCTCAGCAGCTTAATTCCCATGTAAGTGATAAAACCAAGCCCGATACCATCGGCAATTGAAAATGAAAGTGGCATCGCCAAGGCACATACCACAGCAGGTGTACTTTCCGTCAGATCATCCCAATCCACATCTGCCAAACTGCGGGTCATCAGACAAGCAACAAACAGCAGTGCCGCAGCAGACGCATAGACAGGTACACTCTGCGCCAATGGTGCAAAAAACAAACAGGCTAAAAACAAAACGCCCGTTGTCACCGCAACGAGGCCAGTTCTACCACCACTTTCGACACCGGCCGCACTTTCGATATAACTTGTTGTCGACGACGTTCCGACCAAAGCACCGACTGCGGTTGCACCTGAATCAGACAACAATGCCTTACCAAGCCTAGGTAACTTTCCGTCCTCTGTGGTCAGCCCGGCTCGAGTCGCAACACCCACCATGGTGCCCGCCGTATCGAAAACATCAACCAGCAACAGCGTCAAAATCACCGTTATCATCGACACGTTAAAGGCAGCGGCAATATCCAACTCAAACAGCACAGGCTCTAAAGATGGCGGCATCGAAACAATACCTTTGAACTCTGCGCCGCCGAAGGACCAACCTAAAACGGTCGCAAACAACATACCGATGATGACAGCACCCATAATTTTCCGCTCGCTCAGTGCAGCGATGATGACAAACCCGACCATGCAGATAAAAGGACCCGCATCGGTTAGCGCGCCGAAGGAAACAAATGTTGCCGGGTTAGCGACCACGATGCCGGCATTTTTAACAGCGATAAATCCTAGGAACATACCGATACCGGCGGAAATACCCAGCTTCAAATTTTTAGGAATTGCGTTGATCAGCCATTCACGTACGGGCAAAAGACTCAATATGATAAAAATAATACCGGAAATAAACACAGCTCCCAGTGCCGTCTGCCAGGTGTAGCCCAATCCCAAGACGATGCCGTAAGCAAAAAATGCGTTTTGTCCCATACCGGGCGCTTGTGCAATCGGGTAGTTACCCACAAGCCCCATGACAATGGAGCCAAACGCAGCGGCGATACAGGTAGCGACAAAAACCGCACCAAAATCCATGCCCGCTTCCGACAGAATGACAGGATTAACAATAGTGATATAGGCCATGGCAAGGAACGTCGTTAAACCCGCAACCAGCTCAGTGCGAATGTTGGATCCTCTCGCCTCGAGTTCAAAAAATTTCGCGATCTTGTCCATCAAAGATTCCTAATTATGTATCGATGAATTTGTGCAACAGCCATCCATTACGCCCATTGGAAATCGGCTCTATTAGTACCACTTCTTGACCATACCAGCAGCTATGGTCTTTCACTAGGCAAGGCCTATGAAAACGCGTTTTATGTTTTTGCGTACGTTCAGTTTTGTGAAGCGCCGCTAGGGTTGTTTATTTTGCGCAATCCATGCCAACAAATCGGTGCGCTCTTCATCTGTCATGCCTGTCATATTCGCTAACGGCATGTAGCCTGTACTGACAGCCGTCTGGACTTGTTGACCGTGCTGCACAAGCTGGCCAATATCTTCCAATACAAGGCCACCCGGCGCAGCGGCAAAACCCGGTTGCGTGGGCTTTACCGCGTGACAATTAACGCAGTGTTTTGCAACAATCGCAGTAACGATGTCGTCTCCGACTTGGTTCGATAACAACGCCTGCTGCGCTTCGTAACGCTCGTAGCCTAACCAACTAGCAAGTACTAAGAAGCCAATAAATGCCTGCACTAAAACCATCGGCTTGATGATGCCGCGATGTCGCAGATTGAAGAAGTGGCGCGAATACGCCGTGATCATCATTACCGCAACGAGTATGACCCAGTTCCATTCATGCCCATAAAGAAACGGGTAATGGTTGCTGATCATGCAAAACAACACCGGCAGCGTGAAATAGTTGTTAAATGTTGAACGCTGTTTAGCAAAAGCCGCTTCTGCCGCATCAGGGCTACGACCGGCTTCTATCGCCGCGACGAAACGTTTTTGAATAGGAATAATGCCGAGAAATACATTGCCCGCCATTATGGTACCCATCAATGCACCGACATGAAGGAAAACGGCACGATCGGAAAACAGCTTTGTCGCCAGCCAAGATAATAGAATCAACATCAGCGCCACACCAATGGCAAACAATCCTTCATTTTTCCGCAATGGGCTGCGAATAGCGACTTCATAAAGTGCTAGGCCACCCAACAAAAAAGCAACACTGGCGGCGACAGCGATCGAGCTATCAGATATCCAGTTGTCCGGACCTACGAGATAACTTTGTGCTTGGAAATAATAAACCGCAATCATTAAAAATGTACCCGTGATCCAAGTACTGTAGGCTTCCCATTTAGACCAGTGAAGACTGACGGGCCAGCTTGGCGGTGCAAGAGCATACTTACTAAAGTGATAAATACCGCCGCCGTGAATTGCCCAAAGATCACCCTTCACGCCCTTAGCTTTTAGCTCCTCGTCTGGTTCCTGCAAACTATTATCAAGCCACACGAAATGAAATGATGCGCCAATCCAGGCGATACCTGTAATGAGATGCAACCACCTAACGATAAGACTTAGCCAATCAACTAAATAAGCTTCCACTAACCTGCGCTCCTATCTTGCTTGGCGATTATTTGGCTACCTTGCTGTTGAAATTGCTGTTCAAATTGATGTTCAAATTGATGTTCAAATTGTAGCTGACCGTTAATGTAGGTTCTCGATATGAGCCGATCATCGCCTAAGATCATGTAGAGAAACAATTCCTCTTCAATATCGTTAGTTTGACGAACCCTTCGACCGATCAAGTCAGTCGCATCAGGATCAATGACGATAAAATCAGCTTCTTTACCCGGTGTGAAATCACCGACATGCTGATCCAACTGCAGCGCCTCAGCATTGCCCTTTGTGACCATGTAAAATGCCTCATGTGCGTCAAGGGAATAGCCTTTCATCTGGCAGACTTTGTAGGCTTCGCCCAAAGTACGAAATTGTGAAAAACTGGTGCCGCCACCGACATCACTGGCAATACTCACCGGTATGCCATGGGACTTCATTCTCTCTAAATCAAACAAACCACTACCGAGAAACAGGTTTGATGTGGGGCAAAAAGCAATTCTTGCGCCTTTAGCGGCAATACGTTTAATTTCGCTGTCGGTGAGATGGATGCAATGTCCATAAACCGTTCTGTCATCTGTGATGCCGAATCGCTCGTAAGAGTCGAGGTAGTCTTTTGCGTCTGGATGGACCGTCTTTAACCATGCAATCTCCGCAAGGTTCTCGGACAGATGGGTTTGAATCCAAGTGTCAGGATATTCCTCATGTAGTTTCGCAACACTTTGCAGCTGTGCCTCGGTCGAAGTACCAGAAAAACGCGGCGTAACCGCATAACCTAAGCGACCATTTCCATGCCATTTTTCAATCAGCCGTTTTGATTCGACATAGCCACGTTCAGCCGTATCTAGTAATCCATCCGGCGCATTACGATCCATCATGACCTTGCCAGCTATCAATCGCATATGACGTTTATGTGCTTCGTTGAACACAGCGTCGGCGGCGTGTTCGTGGCTGGTCGTGAAGACCATCGCCGTGGTCGTACCGTTTGCCAGCAACTGCTGCGTGAACGCAGCTGCAACTTCTTGAGCATAGGCTTCATTGGCCAACTTCATTTCCGCTGGGAATGTATATTTGTTGAGCCAATCCAACAGCTGTTGGCCGTAGGATGCGATCACATCTATTTGCGGTGAATGCATGTGGGTATCAATCAAGCCCGGCATAATTAGGTAATTAGGCAGGTGCTCGCAGGTCGCTAGGTCAAACCCTTGTGCCTGCATGTCGGCCGCGGCCCTTAGGTCAACAATCTTGCCATTTTCGACTAACAGGACGCCATCGGCCAGATATTCGAAGCGTGACGGGTCGGAACTCGGATAATGTAAAATCCTACTGCGCAATGCGAACATATCAACTACCGCGATATGTGGAGTACCCGAAGGGACTCAGTAAAAGCGGCACATGGTAATGTTCATCGACGCTGCTTACCCGAAATGAAATGTGCACATCTTCATAGAAGCTATTGGAGGCTAGCCGCGCAAAATAAGGTTCAACATCAAACTCCAAACGATATTTTGCTGCGATTAGCGAAAACTCACTTTGCCAAGTAACGATGCGACCATCTGCGTCAGTGACACCCTCGCTAATAAGCACGTCACCTTGGTAGAGTCGCACGCTGACGGCGTCCGCCGGCGCGCCTCGCGTCAGGTCTAATATGTGTGTCGTGATCGCTGCTTTTTGTGTCATGTTGACCTACTTGCTTAAAAGGTTGTTGAGTCTAATTTCCGTGATTTTCATTTGTTCCGCCGCGCCATTCACCAGCTCCGTCGCGCGAGAATTGTTAATCCGCGCCTCGAGTAAGTCCAGCATTTCCTGTGCAGATTTACCTGTTGCACAAACGATAAAGATAAAGCCAAATTTTTCCCGATAGGCAATATTTTGATCTCGCAACCTCAGCAGTGTGGATTCGTCAGCCTCGCTGATCTGTCCCTGCTCTGCCGTCGCAGTATCCTTGTATTTGTTTCGTAATGCTTGCAGATCACCGATTTGCGGATGTCCCTTGAATGCTTCCAAGATCTCACTTTCAGTCGATTTTGCCCATGCGTCCCGGCTCAAACTCATTAGCTGTAACAAATCATTATAGGGTCTTGCTGCCGCCACGGTTTCTGCCCAACGGCCACATTGGCAACAGCCTATAAGCTCGGTGCGAGCATCGGCTGCTGCAAGCCCGTTAAACCTTACGATGCTCTTTGCATGATCCCTGACGCTTTCTACTTTGGGCCCGTCAACTTTAGAGCTATCAACCTTAGAATTATCCACGTAAATCTATTCCTGCTTTGATGACCGGCTAACGGGATCCGCTGCTACTGATCGACTGGCACTCACGTCACCATTTAGCACAGATTTTATTTCTCGCCAGGAAACACCACGACGGGGATTATCTTTCGATGACGCTGTTTGCGGCTTGGCGAGTAATTGCGCACAAATCGACACTGCCACTTCCATGGGTAATTTGCCCTTAATCGCAGTATCACCAACGGGACAAACATAACGACCCAGCGCCTGTTCAGACACACCATCATGTATCAATCGCTGTCTAAATCGCTTCGCCTTTGTTGCCGAGCCAATTAGGCCAATCGATTCGATGTCGGTATGCAGTAATAATTCCAATAGCAGACGATAATCCAACGCGTGATCGTGGGTTAAAATCAGCACGTCCGCATTCGGCGTTAGTCGATCCAAAAATTCTTCTGGCGTCTGCAGACATTGCTTCGATACATTCGGTGCAAGCTGCAAGGGGAAAATCTCTGGCCTTGAATCAACCCAGCTAATACGACAATCGCACTCCGACAGAATCTTGACCACGGCCTGAGCAACATGCCCAGCACCAAAAATAGCCACCTGATGCGCCGCTGCTGGAAATATTTCGTACAGCATATTCACCGCGCCACCACAACACTGACCGACCTTACTTGATAAGGGGTAGTGCTCCAGTTTCTGCGCCAGCACGCCTTTTACAATAAGCTGGCGAGCTCGCTGCGTGGTCAGAAATTCTAATTGACCGCCACCAATTGTGTCGAAGGTATCGGTTTGGGTCACAATCATCTTGCTGCCCCCTTCTCGCGGTGTTGAACCGCTGACGCCGATCACGGTGACGATAACGAACGCATCGCCTTGATCATGACACTGGCTAATGGCTTGCTGCCAACGATGCATCATGACTGTTTCTGCTTAAGTTGATCTTGCAAATCATCGATTGCCCAATAGACCTGTTCAAAGGTTGCAGGCGAATTGAGTTTAGGTGCAATTTTGTAGTTTGCACTAGCTGCACAAGCATCACGCAACGCGCACCATACTGAAATCGCTAGCATAAGCGGTGGTTCCCCGACGGCTTTTGAGCGGTAGATGGTTGGCTTATAGTTCTGCGCTGCAAACAACTGAACGTTAAACTTCTCGGGCACATCATAGGCTGTTGGAATTTTATAATTAGCCGGGCTATTTGAAATCAGACGGCCAGTATCATCCCAGAGCAGTTCCTCTGTTGTCAGCCAACCCATGCCCTGCACAAAGCCACCTTCTATTTGTCCAATATCAATAGCAGGATTAAGTGAGTCGCCCACATCGTGCAGAATGTCGACCTGAGTAACCTTATATTCACCGGTCGTTCTGTCGACCAACACTTCAGATACGGCTGCGCCACAGGCAAAATAATAAAAAGGATGCCCTTTACCCGCCTGCTTATCAAAGTGTATTTCCGGTGTCTTGTAGAAACCTGTCGCCGACAATTGCACACGATTCATATAAGCAAGTTGCACCATGTCCGCAAAGCCGTGCGGCTCGCCAGCAACGTTTATACAATCGTTTGCGAAGCTAATGTTAGTTTTCTCTGTCTTGAAGTGATCAGCAATAAAGACCGTCAGCCTATCGCGAATTTGAGTCGCTGCATCCTGCGCAGCCATGCCGTTCATGTCAGTGCCAGAAGACGCCGCGGTTGGCGACGTATTTGGCACCTTATCGGTTCGGGTTGCCGTGACAGTGATACGCGAATAATCGATACCAAGTGTCTGAGCAACAATCTGTGCAATTTTGGTATGCAGGCCTTGGCCCATTTCTGTGCCGCCGTGATTGATCTGAATACTACCGTCGGTATAAACATGCATTAGCGCACCCGCCTGATTCAGGTGGGTCGAGGTAAAGGAGATACCAAACTTCACGGGGGTTAGAGAAATACCTTTTAGCAATTGCGAAGCGTTTTCATTGGCCGCTTTGTTAAAAGCTACGATGCTGGCTCGACGCGCACGATAGTCAGCACTGGTTTCGAGCTGATCAATCAGCTCGCTGAGTATATGCTGCTCAACTTTCTGACCGTAAGGCGTTTCATCGCGCCCTTGGGCGTACAAATTCGCTTTGCGCACATCCAATGGATCCTTGCCCAGCGACAAAGCAACATCTTCCATCATCGCCTCAACCGCCATCATGCCTTTCGGGCCGCCGAAGCCTCGAAATGCCGTATTCGAAACCGTATTGGTCTTGCAACGGTAACCGACGATGCGTGCCGTGTTGAGGTAATAAGCGTTGTCGGCATGAAACATGGCCCGATCGACAATACCTTCAGATAAATCTGCACTAAAGCCACACAGCCCCGCCAATTCCATGTCGACCCCTAGCAGGCGACCGTCAGCATCGAAACCACAGCGATAGCGATTCCAAAAGTCGTGCCGTTTACCGGTTTGTACCATGTCATCATGACGCGGCATTCGATATTTGACCGCACGGTTGTTTCTAATCGCAAAAATGGCCGCCATACAGCCTGGAATAGCCGCTTGAGATTCTTTACCACCAAAGCCGCCACCCATTCTGCGCACTTCGGTTTGCACTTGATTCAAATTAACACCCAACACCGAGGCGACCAGCTTTTGCACCTCACTGGGATGTTGTGACGATGCGTGCACATGCACACCACCATCTTCTAGAGGAACGACCAAGGCAACCTGACCCTCAAGATAGAAATGTTCCTGACCACGCACCATCTGTTCGCCTTCGAGCTTATTCGGCGCGGCTTTCATCTGTGCGTCCGCATCGCCCATCACGAAGGTACGTGTTGGCAAAACAAAACTGGACTGTTTGAGTGCAGCTTCTGAGGTCAAAATCGCTTCAAGTTGTTCATATTCAACCACCGCTTTACGCGCCGCTTGTTGCGCCAATCGTTGTGTTGTGGCGGCGACAGCGAACAAGGGCTGACCAACATAACTGACGAGATCTTTGGCGAGTAACAGATCACCGGTGTAGACCGGACTTACATCCGGGTCACCAGGGATATCGTCATGGACAATGACATCGACGACGCCTTTGCTGGTTTTTACAGGATCGAGGTCAAGCGACACAATACGCGCATGAGCTTGCGTCGACAGTCCTGTCGCAACGAACAGCATGCCGCGCGGCTCGGCAATATCATCAACATAATTTGCTGTGCCCATGACATGTTTAAGGCTGGAGTCATGGTTTTTATTCACACCAACACTTGAGCTACCGAGGTCAGATCCATCAGGGCCATTTTGATCGCTGTCTGAACGCGATGTCTTACCCAATTTACGCATGTCTCACCTCCGTGACTTGCGGTAAGTGTTCACCGCGAAACTCCCGCAGTGCGCGCTCAAGCATGGTCTGCGCCATGCGCAAACGATATGCCGCTGACGCTCTTACGTCCGTCATGGGTTGCATGGCCATCGACAATAATTGAACGGCTTGACTCATTAGCTCGTCATCAAGCGTCGCGCCCTCGAGTTTGGCCTCGACCTCTTTGAGCTTAACGGGCATCGCCGCCATACCGCCAAATGCAATAGCGGCCTTGGATATTTGATCAGGGCAACCTTCAAATCTGAAGGCGCCCAGCACCGAGGAAATATCGTCCTCAATGCGTTTGGAATTTTTATAAAACCGATGGAAATCCGTTAATGCCTGAACCGGAAACTCGACTGAGACAATATATTCGTCCGCCGCCAAACTCGTCTGCCGATAGTCGAGGTAAAAATCCTCGATGCTTGATGCCCGTTTGGCACCAGAGCTTGAGCCAATATTTAAAACGCCGTCCAGTACCATGAACACCGGTGGCATATCCGCGATTGGCGAACCATTGCCGAAATTGCCACCCAACGTCCCGCGGTTTCGAATCTGGGTAGACCCCAGACGATGCAGTAAATCGACAAGCGCAGGTGATCTTTGGCCTAGTGCTAACTCAATGTCCTGATAGGTCACAGCCGCACCAATACGACAAATTTCTTTGCCTTCATGCATCTCTATAGTTAACTCAGTCAGCTCAGCAACCTTGTTAACACTGATCATTTGATCAATATCTCGGTACAACTGCGTCACTTCCAACATCAGATCTGTACCACCTGCGATGAGTCTTGCGGTGGGAAATTGCATTATAAACGCATTCATCTCTTTTAGACTCTCGGGTAAATAAACACCTTGGTTGGCAGCTTCGTTTTTAACTTGGCTTTCAACTTCACTTTCAACATCACTTTCAACATCGGTGACACCTTCTGACTGATGCTTTGAAACCGACGCATCAACATAAAGCCAGCTGTCGTGAGCCGCCGCTAGCGCTGCTTGGCCCGCTTCGACAATTGGCTTGTAACCGGTACAGCGGCAAAGGTTACCGGATATACCCAGCTGCACCTGTTCACGAACGGAATCATCATCAGTCGCAAAATCGGTCGCACCATTCTCAACGAGCGCCGCTAGAGACATGACAAAACCAGGCGTGCAGAAGCCGCATTGGGAACCATGACAGTCCATCATGGATTGTTGCGCGGGATGAAGCTTATCCCCTTGAGCGAGTCCCTCCACTGTCACGATCGATTCACCGGCAAATTGTCCGATCGGCGCAATACAGGCATTGAATGTTTTAAACGGGTCGCTTTGGCGACCTAGGCCCGTCGCTCTGTCAGCAACCATGACAGTACAGGCTCCGCAATCACCGGACGCACATCCCTCTTTGGTTCCTTTCAATCCATGCCGTCGCAGAAACTCCAAAACAGTTTCTGTCGGTTCACCATCGATCTGCATCGCTTTTTGATTAATCTCAACTATCACGTCGCTGCCTTTACTAAACAATCCGATTTCTCATGCCCTAAAGTTAACGCTAGCCGACCTGAATGCAACGTTCGGCGTAGCCAATTCAAATTCTTGACCATTTGGACAGGTTTAGTGATACAGTACACGAATCACCCTTGCGTTGGCAATGACACTGCGTACTTCAAATCTACCAAAAGCGGATACTCGCGCATCACACATCGAGATCGTTATCACCGACATCCTCGAAGCGGCTCAAGAAGAATTTGCCGTTAACGGATTTGCCGGTGCACGTATGCAGGTGATTGCAGATCGAGCCGGCTACCCCAAGGCCAATGTGCACTATCATTTCAAGAATAAGACCAGCCTTTATCTCGCCGTATTGGACCGCATCGTGACGCGCTGGGATGACTATCTGAACGACATTTCAGTCGATGATGACCCCGCCGTGGTACTCGATACGTTCATTCGCGAGAAGGTGCAATTCTCTTTTGATGAACCTTCTGCGTCTCGACTGTTTGCCAACGAAATTATTCACGGTGCACCGCATCTACGCAAACACATTTCCAGCCAAATACGCCCCTATGTGATTGATCGCGTTGCCGTCATTCAATCGTGGATAGACGCGGGTAAAATGATGTCTGTCGACCCCATGCGGCTCATCTTTTTAATCTGGTCGACAACCCAACATTACGCCGATTTTCAGTCGCAAATCTTGATCGTCACAAAGCAAAAAAAGTACACGCAAGAATACCGACAAGAAACCGCCGATTTTCTTAGCAAATTGATATTGTCTGGGTGCGGTCTAACCTTACCCAGTAAAAACAACGAACTAACTTAGCGCTAGCGCATCCATGAAGGTTACCCAATGATCAAACAAGCTACTTGGATTAAAAACCCACTTGCGGTTTGGACTGGCACAGAATTCAGCGCGCCGAACGGCCTAGTCGTTTGTGGCGACAAAATCGTCGAACTCGTGACAACACCGGAACC
Organism: Pseudomonadales bacterium; assembly: GCA_029251375.1. Taxonomy (GTDB): domain Bacteria; phylum Pseudomonadota; class Gammaproteobacteria; order Pseudomonadales; family Azotimanducaceae; genus JAHRVQ01. The sequence continues at coordinate 52,232 of JAQXDL010000023.1, forward strand.
GACCTCAAGTTACAGTAAAACCATGGATGCCACTGACTGTGTGATAATCCCGGGGTTAGTAAACTGCCACCATCATTTTTATCAAACTCTGACCCGCGCATTACCCGCTGCCGCCAACAAACCTTTGTTCCCATGGCTTGAAAGCCTCTACCCTGTTTGGGCAAACCTTGATGAACAGGCGATTGCCGTCTCAACTGAAGTTGCCTTGAGTGAAATGTTGCTGTCCGGTTGCACCACCGCCTCCGATCACCATTACGTATTTCCACCGAATCTAGAAAATGCCATTGATATTCAGGCAACGGTTGCAAAAAAAATGGGCATGCGGGTTGTGCTGACCCGCGGATCGATGAGCCTCGGCAAAAGTGATGGCGGCCTACCACCTGATAGTGTTGTGCAAACTGAACAAACGATTTTAGATGACAGTCAGCGGCTGATCGACACCTGGCACCAAGCCAACGATGCCCCAGACGACACCAGCCCAATGACACAGATAGCCCTTGCACCCTGCTCACCCTTCTCGGTGACGAAAGCCTTGATGATCGAAACCGCCGCACTTGCGCAGAAGAACGATGTGTTACTGCATACCCATCTGGCCGAAACCGAAGATGAAAATCAGTTCTGTCTCGACAGCTATGGCGTTCGGCCATTGGATTATTTAGCGGAAGTTGGCTGGCTATCAAATCAAACTTGGCTCGCCCATGGCATCCATTTTAATGCCGAAGAGATCAAAAGACTCGGCGACGCGGGCACCGGTATTTGTCATTGCCCCAGTTCAAATATGATCCTCGCATCTGGTATTTGCCCTGTCACTGATTTGGAAGTAGCAGGCTCTCCGGTTGGCTTAGGCGTCGATGGTTCGGCATCGAATGATTGCTCCAATCTGATGCAGGAAGTCAGACAGGCATTTCTCATGCAGCGGCTTAGATCAGGCGCCGAGGATATCACTGCGGACCGAGCCCTCAAATGGGGCACGCAGGGCGGCGCAAACCTATTGCGACGCAATGACATTGGCTCAATCGAAGTCGGCAAGCAAGCCGATTTGGCGCTGTTTAAGTTAAATGAACTAAGGTTTGCTGGCGCCGGTGCACCCATCGATGCGCTGGTCACCTGTGGCGCTCATCGCGCCGAGCATGTGATGGTTAACGGTGCTTGGCGGGTAACCGACGGACAGATTATCGACTTGGATCTAGATGCCCTTAGACAACGTCAAATTGACGTTGCCCATCGACTCGTAAACCAGTAGTTCGATTGTTCCGTGATATCTGGCGAAACCTATTTCGGCAATTGATCTCTATAGGTGTCCCAGTTGGCCAGAATAGCGTCGACCACGGTATTGCCGATAATAAACGCAGTTTCAAGTGCGGGTCGGCCATCATCAGGATAATCCGCCGTTGCACTCCAGGTTGCAGATTTGCCCGGTGGCTGCACGGTGAAGTTACTGATTGTTCGCAGCACAAGCACGCGTTGTGCATCCACCAGATCTATTCTTGCCATACGGTGTAAAGCAGTCAACGTGCCGCTGTCTTCCATGCCACTGGTCATGAAGTTGCGATCAGTGCTTGAGTAAACTTGCACCCAATCGTTGGCCCATTGATTTAATTTCTCTCCATGCCAATAAGTGCTCGATGAAAGATGTTCGCCGCGGGTGACAAAAGGCGGCTTCTGCGCATTAGGTGTTTCATTAAACATTTGGCTAAAAGCGATCGAATCTTTATAGCTTGGTAACCTGGTACTTTTTGTCAGATTATAAGCCCAATCGACCAAAGGCTCATTCAACTCAAATGCCACTGTATCCACGGTCCATCCGGTTGAGACATCATCGCCCGGTTTTGCCGGCTCAAAACCACCTAAGGGAATAAATCCATAGGGCCAATCTTCAGGAATTTCTCTTGCGTCCAGCTCATAGGCCAGATCACCGTCGATCACATTACGGGCCCAAACCGCAGAGCCAATTGACACGTCTGCTGGGTCACCGCCTGCAATACCTGCGATCAACCAATAGGCTTTGCTAAAATCGAATCGATCATCAAAGCCGAGCGCCATAATAGACGCAGTTGCATTGGGGATACCGCCACCGGTACAGACGATTAGCACGCCATCATCATTAACATAAACCGGATGCTGGCCGGCTTTAAATGGCATTTGTCTTAGACCCTCTAAGCGTTCGATCCAAAACTGCATCTCGCCAGGTCTGTCGCCCGTATGTTCGCCATTTTCAAACATGGTCACGACGACAACTTTAATTGCTATAGGATCAACGCCTTGGCTGTGCTTGGTTGAATGACCGTCGGCAAGTATCTGGGCAGAGCAAAGACTTGCACAAAGAAATAGCACAACTTTTATATATTTGTGGAACATATTTACCTCAAAAAAATTATTACTAACGGTACCGTTGAGCAATATTCGTTCCAATACCTAAAAACTTATTAGGCGTCCGCAAAAATCCAGCAGGGTTCATAATTTTCAACATCAATCTTCATGCGTTTTTGCGCGATAAATTTATTCAGTAATTTCTCAAGCTGTTCGATTATTTCAGGTTCACCGCTGAGGCGAAAAGGACCGTTTTGACGAATCTGCTCCAGGCCAAAGGCTTTCACATTGCCGGCAACAATACCGGAAAAAGCTTTACGCATATGACCAGCAAGTTCATTGGCTGGCAATCCGCGTTCAAGTTTAAGTGACGCCATATTTTCATGGGTTGGCTCGAACGGATTCTGAAGATCGGACTCAATATAGAGCTCCCAATTGAAACCATAAGACTCACCATTGTGCCGACGGTGCTTGCGTATGAGATCTACACTCTTACGTACCGATCGCCCTACCTCTTCCGCGTCACCGATAATAATTTCATAATACTTAGTCGCCTCTTCACCCAAGGTTGCACGGATAAAGTCATCCAGGGCGATGAAATAGTCTTCGCTATCTTTCTGAGCGGCCATCACAAAGGAGAACGGAATGTCCTTGTTCTTTTCATGCATTAAAATACTTAGTAAGTACAAAACTTCTTCTGCGGTTCCTGCGCCACCCGGGAATACAACGATGCTATGGGCGACTCTAACGAATGCTTCAAGGCGCTTCTCTATATCTGGCAGGATAACCAGCTCATTGACGATAGGGTTCGGTGCCTCGGCAGCAATGATGCCAGGCTCACTGATACCGATATAACGACGATGTTCGATTTGTTGCTTTGAATGACCGATCGCCGCGCCTTTCATTGGGCCTTTCATCGCGCCGGGACCACAACCTGTGGCAATGTTTAGACCGCGCAAACCCAGTTGATAACCGACATCCTTGGTAAACTCGTACTCGGGACGGCTGATCGAATGACCACCCCAACAGACGACCAAATCCGCTTTTAAATTGGGTCGCACAATCGTCGCATTACGAAGAATGTCGAAAACTACATCGGTGATGCCACGACGGCTATTAAGGTCGTAGACACCGTCCAAGGACATTGAATGATTTAAATACACAATGTCACGCAACACAGAGAAAAGATGATCCTGAATACCGCGTATCATCCTGCCATCAACAAAAGCCGATGCGGGTGCGTTCTCTACCGATAATTTTGGACCGCGTGATTCCCGCTCAACATGAATCTCAAAGTCTTCATAGGCTTCAAGCAACTTGTTCACATCGTCCTCTGTACTACCTGAATTCAGTACAGCTAGAGCGCACTCTCTAAACAGCTTCCTGACCTCTGACTGCGACGACATTAAACCTTGAATCTCTCGATAGGAGAGAAGATTCAAACTCTTTATGGGCCTAAGGTTGCCCCTACTCCATTTTGACATTCACTTTTTACCTCATTGCTATATTGGTGATATCGCTTTCGCGATAATGACTTACTAAAAAGAATTTAACACTTTCGATCGTGTCTTTTACCCGCTATTGCAAATTTGATGCTAAATCTGAAGACCAACATCAATCAAACGATCAAGATTCAGAACTTGACAGCCATTTTTCACCCGTCGGGGCCTTGTAAGTCGCCATTTGTTCAAGCAGCAACTCTGCTTGGCTATCAACTAGTAACATATTACGTTGTTCGGCTTTGACGAACTGCTGTTCGACAGAGTGATTAATAAAGCCAATCAACTGATCGAAGTAACCTTGGATATTCAACAGTCCGATAGGTTTCTGATGAAGTCCAAGTTGAGACCAAGTTAGAATTTCGAACAACTCCTCCAAAGTCCCAAGTCCGCCGGGTAATGCAATAAAGCCCTGAGATAACTCTTCCATCAATGATTTACGCTCGTGCATAGACTTGACGATTTTCAAATCGGTCAATCCATAATGGGCAACTTCTTTCCTCGCTAAGACTTCAGGAATAACACCAATCACCTCTCCACCGGACGCCAGCACGGCATCCGCAACAGCACCCATAACGCCAATACTCGCGCCGCCATAGACCAAACCAATATCCTGTTCTGCCATTGTTCGCCCGAGTTCGTACGCGGCCGCTAAATACGCACCACCTTTGCCCGAACTTGAGCCGCAGTAAACACAGATATAATGCGGTTTTTTTTCCATCAAAGCCTTCCTAAGATTTATACACCCAATCGATCATTCTATAAAAAAAGCACAACAAGCATGCTAGCCCAACCTAAAGGGATGACCTTCGGCATGCTCAATTAGGTCCCAAAGATTACCATAGGGATCTGCAAACACCGCTACTGTACCGTAAGGTTGCTGCAGCGGCTCTCTAACAAACTTCACGCCCGCTTCGTTTAACATTTGGTAGTCACGCCAGAAATCGTCCGTGCCTAAAAATAGCCAGACACGACCCGCACCCTGTTGACCGATCGCAGCGAGCTCTTCAGGGGTTTTCGCCTCTGCCAGACAAATAGCGCAACCGCCTTTACCTTTCGGCGAGATGACAACCCAACGTTTATTTTCTTCAGGTATGGGTGTGTCCTCAAGCAATTCAAAGCCCAACGTGTCGACATAAAATGCGATTGCCTCATCATAGGACGCGACGATGAGTGAAATTTGAAACAGAGACTGCATGACGATGCCTTCTTATTATTTAAGCAAATTTGATCGCGAGGGAATCAACAGTAGTAGGCAAATAGCCATACCAACAAGCGTACCCCAAGCAAGTGCGGTGATACCCCAAAGACTAACGATAAAACCGGCCGTAATCGCAGCCCAGGCAAAACCGCTGGTCAACAGCGGCGATGCGATAGCAGCCCACTGACCTTCATCATCCAGTGAGCCGGATAGCGCAAGTAGAATAGGAAAGTTGAACTGCAATGAGAATATTGCCGGTATCAGTGCAAACATAAACACCCATTGCGATTCCGCATGAATGGCAAAGTACCAGCCAGCGCCACAGGTAATAAACGCACATGCTAAGGGTTTTATCGAACCATACCGGCTACTACACCATCCGCCTAAAGGACAGGCAACGGCCGAAAACAAAACGAGTGTACCGATAAAAGAGCCAGCCGTGCCGTAATCCATACCCAAGTCAATCGCAATAGAGAACATAAACGCAAACCCCATGCCACTGGCAGTAACAAAGATAATTCCCATTGCCACCACCGCAATCGGACGCAATGACAATATCAGCTTAGAGTGCCTTACCAACCCCTCATTATCATCGTCTGCCAAGTCTTCTTGGTAAAACAACATCAAACAAACAAAGACGAGTGAAACAGTTGCGGCAAACATATAGCCACCTTGCAGCCCTGCGTAACTGACCGCAAAGCCGACGCCGGTAATCATGAATGACATAAACAAAACCGCCGTCATATCAACAAAGCCAAACAATTGATCAGGCGATTGTGTTGTTGCCACGCGCTTAGAGGTTGCACCCATGAGTATGCCAACAGACACACCGCAGACAAATTGAAGCACCAAGATCAGATATATCTGGCTGAAAAAATAGGCACTTAACAGTTCGCCTGCAATTAATAAGCTGCCAAACATCAATGCCAATTTACGCATCGAGATATGATTGACCAAACGTCTTGCAACAAACGAAGCACAGGCAATGCCGACAAACGGCATGGCAACAATCAAACCGGCTACGGATTCATTCAAGCCGACCTGCTCAATGAAGCGTGTTAGCAGCACAGGTTTCATCGCACTGAACAACGTTGACAGGCTAAAGGCAGCACCGCCAGCAACTAACAAAGGAAGGTAGATAACGATTCGATTTAAGGCTTCTTTCAAAATGTGGGGGTTTCTCTCTTAGTCTGTTCGGATTTTTTAGTTTGTGGCGATTCCAACGTTCGTGATGTGGCGTGCGAATAACGGCGTCGCACTATCAGCTTGAACCGGCGCCCTTATGAGTTGCCTCAATACGTTCCTGAATATGCTCTCCGGCTGTAATTGTATCGAATCGACTTGGGCGATCGCGACTTATACAACTCGGCAATACATCAACTTGCGTTGCACTATCAGGGTCAACAAACATCGCAATTGAAAATCGGGCTTTATGACCGATCTTCGGTTTAACACGATGCGGTGTTGACCGATAAATGCCATTAGTCCACCTCTCGAGCAGGTCACCTGAATTCACAACGATTGACGTCGGCACCGGTTCAACAGCAATCCAGTTACCATTTGCATCGCTCACTTCCAGCCCGCCGACATCGTCTTGAAACAATAACGTGAGCAGACCATAGTCAGTGTGTTCGCCAGCACCCAATTGGGATTCTGCAATTTCATCAACACCGCTATCGGGATAGTACAGTAGCCTTAAGGTCACGTTTTCGCCGCGGTGCTTGTTGACAAAAAAATCTTCATCTACATCTAGTGCGCTCGCCAGAATTCGTTGCATTCGATGAGCGCCCTGCAGGCACTCCGCATAAAAGTGTGTCATTAACCTTCTGAAATCGTCCGAAGGCCAGCGATTATCGCCGGGACCGTGATTCAAAATATCACGCATCGTAAAGGTTTCTTTTAAGTCAGCGGGTTTGCTCGGGTCAAGATGTTCAGCACCAAAGCCTTGGTAGCCAAAATTCTCGCTAGCGGACAGATAGGCAGATTTCATTTTGGTATCTAAATCTGAGGCGAAAAATTGCTGACTGGCGGCAAAGACTCGCTCAAGCAGACCCTGTGAAATACCCAGATCGGACACCGACATAAAGCCAACATCCTTCAATGCCAAACTCATCTGTGCAGCGATCTTTTCAACCGCATCGGAGCCATTTAAATCGTAATCTTTAAAACTAATGAGAGGTACTTGCATATTTCAAGCGCTCCTAAACTGACTACGAAGATGGTAATGGCGTGCCTGCCTTGACCGACTGCCAGTTATTTCCAGCCCTTACAATATCAGCGTGGTGGGAAGTCGGCAATCAGGACCGAGCATTGCGACTAGACGATCGAATATTGCGCGCATCATAAAAACTGATAACCACTATGACTGTGAGAAATAAATATCCTTCGTTACGAACGATGATAGTGTGATCGAATCACAATTCACGTTATTCTCTGACAGTAAGCTAAGTGGCAATACGGCGGTAATGGTTTATTCGTGAGCCATGCTTAGTTAAACGAAACATTTACCTAACTCAATCTCGCTAGAATGTAATTTATGGAAAAGACCTATATTACCGCTGATGATCTGCTGCTGGATTCCATCAAGTTGGCAGAACAGATATACACGCGAGGCTGTCGGCCTCATTTCATCATCGGCGTCTGGCGCGGCGGCACCCCCACAGGTATTGCCGTGCAGGAATTTCTGGATTATATGGGCGTGGAAACCGACCACATCGCCATCCGTACCTCTTCTTACTATGGAATAGACCAACAATCGAAAGAAATACATGTCCACGGCCTAGACTATGTCATTGACAACGTTGAGGCAGATCAGGAATTGCTAATTGTTGACGATGTATTCGACTCAGGTCGGTCTATCAACGCCATCATCGAGAAACTCAAACAGCGATGCCGCAGAAATATGCCAGAGACTGTCAAGGTCGCGTGTCCATGGTACAAACCCAGTCGAAACGTCACTGGCATCACCCCAGACTTCTACATGCATGCGACAGACAAGTGGCTGGTGTTTCCGCATGAACTCCAAGGCTTGTCACTTGATGAAATCAAAGAAGGTAAAGGGCCAGAATTTGCAGAAATAATCGCACGGGCAAATGAAGCTCAGCAAGCACAAAGCTAAACCCAAGCTCGCTAATCTAGAATAAAGATTGGTGGGCTTTGTTAGGGCACTAAGCGCAGATATCTAAGATCAGCATAACCTCGCACCGGTTGCCACAGAAAACCGCGCAGGCTGGGATGGACTATGGCTGCACCATAGGATTCAAACAGGGGTAACACCGTCACCTTCTCATCGAATAAATTTTGAACCTGCGCGACGGCAGCGACTCGCGCGGCCTGATCGAGCGCTGAGATATTGGTTTGGTAAAGCGCCGCCATATCTTCTCCCGCGTAAAGCCCTTCAAAGATAGCTCTAAAGTCAGGGTTAGCCATAAATGAAATCTGGTCCATCGGATCATCCACATCAACCGGCCACGTTATCAACGTCATATCGGACGTACCTTTGCGCCATTTCTCAACCATCATTTGTGTCGTCTGTGGGTCGATCTTCACATCGACCCCCAAGCCCTTGAGTTGATGCGCAAAGTACTCTGCAATTCGTCGATAAAGTCGACTGTCGTTAATCGTCATGGTGAGTGTTAGAGGCCTATCTAAATCAGCCGGTTGCAAGCCCCCGCTATCTTTCGCGAAGTCTTGCCTTGCTTTGGCGAGATAATCGGCTGCCTTTTTCATATCCTGCTGATGACTTTTGGGCGGTCTAAGGTCGTGAAATTTTTCATCGCCAATGGTTAGCCAATCATGGAACATCGAGTCGGCGACTCGTGTGCCCGGACTGGCGACAACACGATTAACAATTTCATCTTTGTCGATGGCATAACTGATGGCCTTTCTCAGATTAATATTCGCGCTCTTCATTTCTTTGCGGTGGCTAAACTGCAGATGGAATAAATGTCCTGTCGGAAATGTTCGAAGTCTCAAATTTGACTCCAGCGCACTGCGTATCGCGTCACGGTCTAGAATCGCCAGCGCAACATCGCCGGATCGGTATAAATTCAACTGCGTTGCACTATCACTACCAATATAGCTGAAATTAATCTGTTCAAGTCCGGCTTCAAGTTTGTCCCAGTAAAAAGGCTGACGAACCAACTGAATCTGTTTACCCCGCTGCCAATGCGAGATCTTGAATCGACCATTAGCTAAATGCGCTTCGGCAGAGGTACCATATTTTTCACCAACCCAGTTGTAAAAAGACGGGTTAATTGGGTAGAAGATTGAGTTCGTCATCAGCTTCAAACACCAACCACATGGGTGTGCTAACTGAACAACGAATTGATCGGTGGCTGGCGCGCTCACCCCTAAGGATTCGACCGGCAACTCCCCTTTAAGAATCTCGGATGCATTTAAAATCGGCGACGCCAGGTTGGCAGAAGGAGATGCTGTGCCAGGACGCAGCAGCTGCTGCCAGGCGAACACAAAATCAGCGGCGGTAACCGGCTCACCATTTTGCCAGCGAGCGTCTTTGCGCAACCAAAAACGAATCTCTTTACTATCCATCTCCCAGCGCTCAGCGACGCCACCGACTAAGCGACGCCGACTGTCATATCTCAACAAGCCTTCTTGCAACAGCACCATCAGTTGCGCCGTGTAGCTGACACTTTCAGCCGTTAGTGTGTTTAGGCTACTTGGTTCCGCACTCAGGCTGACGTTAATACTGTGGTTATCGGCATCGACCCCAGCGGTACTATCGGCCAGGGCACCATTGAGATTAGCAACAATGCCAAACACCAGCAGACAATGCCGCCAAATCCTGGTGAGTTGTGTTAGACGTAAACCTAAGCCTGTTACTAATTTCATCAAAGCGTGTCTGAAAAATATTCAGCACAAGTGTGGTTGATCACAGATCGATAAGTCAATCATCGCAATTGATAGAGGCCAATAGGTCTCTCACAAACTGACCTGTAAACAAACAGAAGCGTTTATTTACTAGCGATTGAAAAATTATGAGCAACGAGGGATAGGTTGGGGTTATAAGAAGCATCAGGCTGTGTGTCGGTATGCCAAGTCTCTTTCATATACTCAATTTCTTTTTGAAAACGCTCGAAACCTTCACCCGAGCTATCTGATCCGCGCGTTAGAGATTCGTAGTGCAAAAGCTCGACATTCGCCAACCAAAGATTCCGAACGCCAGACTGTTGGACTTTAAGACACAGATCCACATCATTGAACGCAACCTGCAAGTTCTCCTCTTCAAAGCCTCCAACCTCAAGAAACTTAACTTTTTTAATCGCCATACAAGCTGCTGTAACTGCTTGATAATTTTGATTGGAGATCAGTCGTGACATGAACCCTTCGTCGTCTCTTTCAGAAAATTTAAAACAGTGATCCGCAACTCCACCATAACCAATAAGCACACCTGCATGTTGGATTTGACCGTTTGGGTAAAGTAATTTTGCTCCAACACAGCCGATGTTTGGACGCGCCGCATTACTCACCATTTGCGTCAGCCAATCATCACTTAGAACTTCAATGTCATTGTTTAGAAACAGAAGAATTTCGCCTTTGGCATGAGTCACCGCGAAGTTATTAATGGCTGAATAGTTAAAAGGCTCATTATATTTAATAACCCGTGCGATTCCTGCATCAGAAATACTTTGAAAGTAAGCTAGCGCCTCTGGGTCGTCGGATTGGTTGTCCACTAACAAAATTTCGAAATTAGAATAACCTGCCGAATTCATAATTGAATCGATGCACTGTTGGGTTATTTCAAGCGCATTACGTGTCGGGATGATGATACTGACCAACGGCTTTTGCTCTAGTTCCCATTGCGCAGATCTTATTCCCTCAGAGGATATATTAAATGCACTGATAGGGAGTTTTGGCTGAATCAGGCTAACCGTCAATTCTGCCTCTCGCAGTCGCAAAGATTTGGTCGCATTTTCAGGTAGATAGGGAAACTGGAAAAGTGACAGAGGAATATGTACGACAGCGCCATCAAGTTCTTCATCGGCAAATAGTGACGCTAAAAGTTGAAACGCTACGTCATCATAGTTTCCCATGAAAACTGGATATTCAGTCTGAAAAACGCGTATGTTAAAAAGTGCACTTCGGCCAATGTAATTGACTGATAAAAAGTAATCGGGATTCCAGTCGGGCTTCAATTGAGGATTCATCGGCTTATCGAATTTATCTCTATGGTCATGGTCCGTATACACCACATTAGGCTGACTAGCTTCGTTTAGGAACCGGGAAAGGTATCCAAGGCAGTCGCCACTCAACTGATCCCCTGCTTCCAAGAACATAACGTAACTGGTTGAGGATTCAGCCTTATCAAGGGCTTGTCGTAGATCATGCAACTGATTAAAACGCGTGACGTAATGCTTATCATCGATTATTTCAGCAGTGGACTCGTTCTCTTTGCCGAGCAGCGCAACCAGCAAATCTGGGTATTGTTGATCTGCAATACTGTCAAGGGTCTGCCGAACAAGCGCAGTTTGCCGCACATCCGCCAGAACGATGACAAATCGACAGTTCTGCGGCTGATTTTCTGCGACAAAGCGGCTGATCTCTTGGTCTTGGCGAAGCAAAAGTTGCTCGTAGGCTTTAAGAGACTGCACACCGTCGCGAAAATGCACATATCCTCGGTGCAACTTCTTGATGAGCGGATGACTGTTAACGACCTTCATCTTAAATTGCAGAGGGAAGAGCTGAGTCAATCGGAGAATCTTGTTTATCAAAGTAACAACTACCAAGTGGGCTGTAAGGGCATGAATGAGATACGACTATTCTAACTGTTGGGTCATCTCTATGAAACCAATCAGATACAGTGTCGTTTTAAGTCCCATTAATTTAAGCTACTCGACATCTCAAACCTAAAGCAAAAACGGCTATACAGCGTATTCAATGAAATTGGCAACCTCCGTTAAGAAGATCACAGTATGACTGTCGAGAGTATCGTCGGGATTTCTGTGTACGCGCTAGACAATCCAGCTTGGGTAAAAGAGTCAATACAGAGCATATTGAATCAAACCTATCAGGATTTTCTACTTGGGGTTTACATTGATGGTCACGTCGATGAAGACATGCAGGCTGTTATATCGAGCTACCAAGATCATCCTAAAATTGTCCTATTCCCCAATGATAAGCCTCTCGGACTCGCACAGGGCATCAATCATTTAATGACCTGGGGACGAAAACTCTCTGCGGAATACTATTTCCGCATGGATGCAGACGATGTTGCACTTCCTGACAGGCTTGAGAAACAAATTACCTATTTGACATTAAATTCCACGACCGGCGTTCTAGGCGGAGCGATGATGGAGTTTAGTGGCGCATATGCAGGAAGCGATACCTTATATACTGGGAAACGAGAGCTGCCACTTGCTCATGAGCAGATCGTTTCAATGTTGCCAAAAATCTCTCCCCTTAACCACCCCACAGTCTGTTTCAGATATTCATCAGTTCCGGTTGATGCGCTATACGAAACCGACTCAGGTCTAGCAGAAGACTACCGGCTATGGGTAAACCTAGTCATGCTAAACGTTCAATTTGCCAATCTTCCTGATATCCTTGTCGCCTTTAGAATCACACCCAACTTCTATCAGCGAAGATCAATTGCGCGTGCATGGAGTGACTACAAGGCTCGAATGTACGCGATAAAAACATTAGATCAACAAAGCATCACGAATTGGCTCTTTGCCCTTGGGGTTTTGATGATTAGACTTATGCCCTCCGGAGTAGTGAAGTTTGTTTACCGATTTAGACATCACCTTAATAAGGCTTAGCTGAAGTGATTTTCGCAATAATTATCACTTACAATCCCAACCTCGCTAAGCTAATCAACCTAGTCGATAGCCTCCGCCCACAAGTCCAAAAAGTAATTATCGTCGACAACACCCCATCGCTGAACCACTTACAATTTAACGATATCGAATTGCTAGACCTGGAAACAAACATCGGCATTGGTGCCGCGCAGAACCTCGGCCTCGATTTAGCTTTTGAGCTCGGTGCGCAAGAGGCCATTTTATTCGATCAGGACAGCACTCCGCCTTCAAATTTAGTCAATGTTTTAAGCCACGAACTTAAAGGGTTGAATGAAATTCATCCTAATGTTGCCGCCATCGGACCTACAATATTCTGTGAACTAGAGAACCGTATTCTAGAATCATCAGTCGACCGAGTAAGACCATTGACCGACGCGCTTTCAGATGTGAATCAATTAATCTCTTCTGGGATGCTAATACCCCGCGGGGCTTACGAAGCTGTCGGCGGGATGGACGAAGAATTATTCATAGATGCCGTTGATCATGAATGGTGTTGGAGAGCCCGGTCGCATGGATTTATGATTGTGCAGTCACACTCGGTCGAGATGAAACACCTGCTCGGAGAAAAACGTTTCAAATTCTTTGGTATTTGGACCAAACTGACTGCGCCGGAACGACTCTATTTTCAGTTTCGAAACGTTTTTTGGTTACTGAATAAAAGCTATGTCCCTTTTTATTGGAAACTTCGAAACATTCTTGCCATGCCTATTAAGGTGATACTGGTCATTTGCCTACATCCGGACAAGCTCTCTCGCTTGAGGAATATCTATCTTGGTCTACGCGATGGACTAAAAGGCAAACCTGCATAAGGCAAAACAGCACTTGCCCAAGGGTTTGTACCTGCTGTATTTTGACTAACTCCAGCTTTCTTTCGGACCGATCATGACAATCATCGCTCTCATTTTATCGCTCATCGTACTCATCATCGCCATACTCGCAGTAACATATAAACCGAAAGACCATCGCCAATACGACCAGCCTAAGACGGCGCTGATCAAACAGGCTCACGAGCTGTCCAACGGCCATGACGCGGTATTGGAGAGGTTAGCAGTGTTTCAGAAACAACAAACCCTCGACATCAAACAATCTCGCAGAACGATGGAAGAATTGTTCGGTCAAGATGTTGACGCTGATATCAAACCGGTGGATGTGGATGGTATCGCTGCAGAATGGGTCTTAGCGTCCGGCGCTGATCCTTCAAAACGATTACTGTATCTTCACGGCGGCGCATTTAGAGTCGGCAGCCCGAAGAGCCATCGCTACATCACAGCTGAGATATCTAAACGGGCGGGTGTTGCAGTGCTTGCTATTGATTATCGGATGCAACCGGAATTCAAAGTGACGGACTGTCATGCGGATGCGCAGACGGCTTACCGTTGGATACTCTCAAATGGGCCTGACGGCGGCCAGGATGCACCTAATCAGTTTTTTGTCTCTGGTGACTCAGCCGGCGGCAATCTCACCCTTTCCGTTATCGCATGGGCTAGAGATCAGGGCTTGCCGCACGCCACCGCAGCAATTGCGTTAGCGCCGTTGACTGACGCGACCATGTCTAGCCCGAGCTGGCAGACAAATATGGCAACAGACCCCTTTCTTGGTCCGGCCATAGGCAAGCTCATCAAGATGCCAAAATTTCTTATCGCAATCACTAGTCGATTCACCTCTGGCGCTGCCGTAAACACGCCTTTGTTGTCTCCATTGCTCGGTAATTTAGACAATCTGCCCGATACGCTCATACAGGTTTCTCGGGACGAAATGCTGTTTGATGACTCGCAACGCTACTATAACAAAGCCATCAGTGCGGGTAGTAAAGTCGAGTTGCAGGTGTGGCCTAAAATGGTACATGTATTCCAGGCTTTTGGACCAGATCTGCAGGAAGCAAACGAAGCCTTAGATAACATCGGCGACTACATTCGTTCTTTTAACAACGCTTAGGCTTGTAGCTTTCAACCTCACTAAACGGCCAGTATTAACGAAATCTAGCGCAGACTTTCGCCAAGGATATCTCTTGCGATAATGTGTCTTTGCACTTCGCTCGGACCCTCGCCAATTCTTCGAATGCGCATTTCCCGATACCAGCGCTCAAACGGAAAGTCTTTCGTTACGCCGTAGCCGCCGTGTATTTGCATAGATCTATCAACAACCCTGCTAGCCGCTTCCGATGCAACTAATTTGCACATGGCCGCCTGCTTCCTAAAGGGTTCACCGCGCTGCGCCCGATCGGCGGCCTCCAGCGTAACCCATCGCGCGTGTTGAATATCAATTTCATTATCAACCAACATCCACTGAATAGACTGACGAGATGACAAGGGAGCACCAAAGGTCTCGCGAATTTTCGAATACTCCAAAGCAAGCTCATGAGCTGCAATAGCGACACCAATGCAACCTGCCGAGTAGGGGATTCTCTGCCGAGAAAGTCGGTCGTTAGCAATCGCAAAACCTTTGTTTACTTCACCGAGAACTTTGTTGTTAGGTATGCGCATGTCTTCAAATTGAAGTTCGGTGGCATAGCGTGCAGAACGCAATGTGTGAACGATACGCCGCACATGAAAGCCGGGCGTGTCTGTATCGACAATAAAACAGGTGACGCCTCCCCGGCCACGATCCGGCGACGTTCGGGCAAACACCAAACCATAATCTGCCTTATCGGCACCCGATATGAAAATTTTGCCACCGTTTATTATCCAATCGTCACCATCCTTTACCGCTTTGGTTTGAATCGCTCTGGCAGGGTCAGAACCACCTGAGTGTTCCGTTAAACCAAAGAAGCCCGACTTTTCGCCCCGCAGGGTTGGATATAAATATTTATCCTTCTGCTCATCTGTTGCTTCATACAGTTGCGCCAGACCTGCCCCGCCAAATACGCCATAACAAGGGGTATATAGGCCGGCGCGATGTTGTGACATTTCAATCGCAATCAAGGTTCGAGTGACCATATCGAGGTCTGGCCCGCCGTATTCCGATGGAATGTCGAGCCCGTACAAACCCATTTCTTTTACCTTCGCGACCAGTGATGCTTTATCTGCTTCTGGTAGCGCGTCCGCGTCTGGGTCGAGGTTTATCTCACGTGGCTGGATTTCTTCTTTAACGAAACGGCGTACCATCCCCACAATCATCTCTTGTTCTTGAGTGAGCTGTAGATTCATCGTTTTCGCCTCGTAGCTAAGATTGGATAGTTAACAGGAACTTCTAGCCAGGCGATAGTTTGCCTAACTGGCGCGTTTGCTGCTCATCGTTGTGCAGAGGTACCCGGTCATAATCTGAGATATAGACCATCAGTAGCTCTTGATAGCGTGTGAGATAAGACATGTTTACCTCGACACGAAATTGACTAGCACCCTGCATGTGTTTGCAGGCATCAACTTCGCCCCGTAAGCCAAACAGCGATTTACCGCCCGCATAACCGATATAAACAATCTTGTCCTTGTCGTCAGCAAGTTGAAACACTCCGAGGTTGCCTGACAATTTAGCGACATTGTCATCGTTCAACGTTTGAAATGGCTTGTCGAGGCGAATAGACACGTTAGCGACCCAGTGCGTTGAACTCTTTCTCGAGTTTCTTCATTTTCTTCTTGCCAACACCACCCAGAATATTAATTGAATGTCGCAATCTTGCTCGACACATATCCGGTCCAAGAATTGCCATTGAGTCGAACAACGGTGGCGACACTGGGCTACCTGCAATCGCGACAAATATTGGCGCTAAAACATCTCGCACTTTTCTATCCATCTGCTCAGCTAACTGCATAAACAAATCGTTCAGTAAGTCACGCTCCCAAGTGCGCAGGGCTTCGCTTTTCCAAAGTGCAAACTGGAGAATTTTTAACACGTCCTCGGGCTCTAAGTTCTTAATCTGCAGATCTGCTTCGGTCAGTTCAGGCATGCCCTCAAGAAGAAAAGAAGCTTTGCCAGCCAACTCAGTAAAGACATCCACCCTCTCTCTGATAAGGGGAATTACCTTCAGAAGGTTTTCACGGTTATATGCCCAATCGACCAACCGGTCAGCAAACTCATCGTCACTTAGGCTCTCTCGTAACCAACGGCCGTTGAGCCAAGTCAGTTTATCGACGTCAAATACCGGTGCACCTAATGAAATTCTATCGATATCAAAACTATCGACCATCTCTTGAAACGAAAATTTCTCCTCGCCGTCAGGCATACTCCAGCCCAACATACCGAGGTAATTCAGAACTGCTTCAGGCAAAAAACCCATGCGTTGGTAAAACAAAATACTGGTCGGATTTTTACGCTTACTCAGTTTACTCTTGTCAGGATTGCGCAGCAGCGGCATATGCACTAGCTCTGGCATATCCCAACCAAGATATTGGTGTAACAAAATATGCTTTGGCGCAGAGTTAATCCACTCTTCGCCCCGAATGATGTGGGTAATTTCCATCAAATGGTCATCCACAACCACCGCCAAATGATAAGTTGGATTGCCGTCTGACTTGAGCAGTACCTGCATATCAATTTGCGACCAATCGATTTCGATATCGTCGCGCAGCTTGTCTTTTACGATGCAGGTGCCTTGCGTCGGTATTACCATGCGAACCACAAAAGGCGTTTCAGATTTCAGGTGCTCAGCGTGATCGGCAGCTGACAGATGAATACATTGACCATCATATTTAGCGAACTCACCCTTCTCCGTCTGTGCCTTGCGCATTTCATCGAGACGTTCGCTGGTGCAATAGCATTTAAACGCATGACCATTTTCGATCAGCTGATCTGAGTATTGTTGATACAAACCTTGCGCAACTCGTTCGCTTTGACGATACGGACCGAAAGGACCTTCAACATCAGGCCCTTCATCCCAATCCAAACCTAACCAACGCAGGGAATCCAGAATCTGCTGTTCTGACTCAGGCGTTGAGCGCGCTGCATCTGTGTCTTCAATCCGAAGAATGAACTGTCCGCCATGTTGACGGGCAAACGCCAGACAAAACAGAGCCATATAGGCTGTACCTACGTGGGGATCACCTGTTGGTGAGGGGGCAACGCGCGTTCTAACTTTCATATACCTGCCAAATGTGTGTCAAATTAACGTGAACGAGAGGCGCCGATTTTACACGAATGTTAGCCCAGAGCGCAGCCTTCAATCGTAATACGATGCATCTCTCGACGCTGACCTTGATAGTCGTTTAACGCATAGTGCCAGGTAGCACGATTGTCCCAAAATGCGACTGAGCCAGGCTGCCACTTGAATTTCGTCACATTTTCTTCGCGCGGCGCTTGTTCGTATAAATACGCTAACAAAGGTGCAGACTCTTCTGCCGTCCAGCCTTCGAACCGTAGCGTGAATGCCGAATTAACATATAGCGAAAGCTTGCCACTCAACGGATGCTTCACCACCACGGGGTGAACTGGGTCCGCAAGCACATCAGCCGCGTCACTATTGCCTATTCTGCCCGACGTTGCTTTGTCGTAATCAGCGCCAGCAGAACCAAACACATGCCTTGCTGAATGCACTGCTCGCAAGCCAAGCAACGTTTGTTTCAGTCCATCTGACAAGCCATCGTATGCTTTATACATGTTACAAAACCACGTATCCCCACCTGTGGCCGGTAATTCTTTAGCAACAAGAATTGAGCCTAGCGCGGGTTCAAAATCATAGGAATGATCTGTATGCCAACCACCACCGATATTCACATCCTGCTCGGGCTCTTTTGTGACCATGGCTATTTGAGGATGATTTTCATGGGCAGTGAAAAAACGATTAACATTTATCTTGCCCCACTTCTCAGCGAAATGAATATGATCTAACTCTGATAACTCCTGCCCAAGAAAAATTAGCAAACCGTGTTCAGAGAAAGCTTGTTGAATCTGCTCAAACTCATTTTCCGTCACTTGACGCAGATCTACGCCACTGACTTCTGCACCACAGCCTTGCAGAGTGTTAATTGTTAGAGATGACATCGCAGATCGTCCTGTTTGAATTCGTAACCTATAGTAAATTGCGCGATAATATCGATCAACTTGAATCTATTGACCTTGCGCTGGAAATACCTGCCGAGTCAGTTCCTTACTTTCACCAAAGAAAGACGACACAAAACGTGAATTCACCGAAACCCTTGGTCGAGCTTGATCGGTCATTTTCAATTGCGCCTATGATGGGCTGCACTGATCGCCATTGCCGGAAGCTATTCCGGCTAATATCGCCGCACACCCTCTTGTTTACAGAGATGGTGGTAACGGGGGCATTAATACATGGTGATGCACCGCACTACCTCAGACATAGCAATGACGGACCCTGCGTGATGCAGTTAGGCGGCAGCAATCCGATCGAATTGGCACAAAGCGCCAAGATGGCCGAAGCCGCCGGCTACCAAGAGATAAACCTTAATGTCGGATGTCCTAGCGACCGTGTCCAATACGGCGGTATTGGTGCATGCTTAATGGCCGAGCCACAGTTAGTCGCCGATTGTATGAGCGCAATGCAGGAAGCCGTTGCCATACCCGTTTCAGTCAAATGCAGAATCGGTATTGATGAGCACGAAGACTACGAATTTTTCCGCAATTTCATCGCGATTGTGGCAACAAGCGGCTGCTCAGTCTTTTATGTACATGCGCGAAACGCAATCCTTAAAGGTTTATCACCGAAAGAGAACAGAGAAATACCGCCATTAAAATATGACTACGTCGACAGGATAATCAAAGATTTTCCATCTTTGTCTTTCTATCTCAATGGCGGCCTAAAGACTTGCCAGGATGTTGAGTCAGCACTGCAGCGGGTACCCGGTGTGATGCTCGGTCGTGCACCCTACAGCAACCCCTATTTGTTAGCAGAGATTGAGGCACAGGTTTTCAAGCACAAACCGGCAAGCCGGCAAACTATCGTCGATCAATATATAACCTATGGCGAGAGTAACGAGGAAGCTGAGCAGCATCCGAAACACCTGTTAAAACATTTACTCGGCTTATATACCGGTCTACCCGGCGCAAGACATTTCCGCCGGCACCTCAGTGAAAATATGTTCGAACCCAACGTCTCGATGAATCTGGTCTACGATGCGCTGGAAGTATCAGGTCTGCGGGATAAATAATGACTTATTTACAATCGAGCAGATCTTTTACAAACTAAGTTAGCACGAGAAAACGTCACCGCAAGGCGGTATGACCAATCAGGAAGTGACCTATGCTAAACAGCATCAAAAAATTTTTTGAAGAACACTTACAACCCGAAATTTCTGACGGGACCACCAATGCTCAAGGCATTGAGTACGCCACGGCAGCACTTTTGATCGAATTGGCAAAATCAGATTTTGCTGAACACCCTTTAGAGCGCCAGCTAATTGTCGCGATGCTGCGCGATACATTTGAATTGGCTGACGAAGATCTCGAACAACTGCTGACCCTAGCCGAGTCGGGTACCAGTGACGCTAACGACCTTTTTCAATTCACCTCATTAGTGAATGATCACTACACTAATGAGCAAAAGATAATACTGCTGGAGAATTTTTGGAAGGTGGCTTATGCCGATGGAAGATTAGATAAGTATGAAGAGCTGTTTATTCGCAAAGTCGCCGGCTTAATTAACTTACCACCGTCTGAATTCACTAAAACTAAACATCGAATCAAACAGTCACTGGCGCCTTAACCCGTCTTACGGATCGAATCTTTCTTTTCTCTGCCATGGTCCGATATGGCTGAGCAATTCTTTTGCTCTTCTTCAAGCGCATCAACCAGATTGCAAAAACAAGCGCGATTATTCTCGTTCATTGACATCAATATTTTATGAGCGTCTAGCACCTGATTCCGCATTGTTTCTTCCGATGCAATTTGGGTTGGGAGCTCTTCAACTTCGGGACAACTTTCAGGATCCGTGTAGACCAACGTGAAAAGCTGTTCGAAACCCATTGAATCAAGTATGCGGCATATATCGGGATTGGTAGAAAAAATGGTTGGCGTGATGTTGAAGACTTTCTTAGATTTTATAGCGAGTTTTGCTAGCAAGCCTAGGGTCGTACTATCAAGGTTTATCGATTCAGTCAGATCAATGATCACTACTTGATAAGCTTGATTTTCACCAAACGTCTCAAGAAACTTGGCAATCGTTGGCCCTTGTGTGACTCGGACTTCGCCGGTCAGCTTAAGGACAAAGACACCCTTTTCTTCTGAAAAGTCTGTGGCAAACAAAATTTTACCCATTTAGATCAACCCGTCTTCGCCAAAGTAAATATCGCAATATCATCGAGAACATTGGTCACATCATCTAATCCTAGCTGTGCGACTAAATTATCCAATCGACTATCTCCATCCGTTACCATTGATAACAGACGTTCTTCTTTTTCTTTGATCGTCATCTCGGGCAAAACCTCCAACACGCCGTCAGAAAATAGCACCAATTCAAAACGACCGGAAAGCCTCACTTCAAAAGACTCGTAATGCGTTTCACTAACCCCTAAAGGTAATCCACCGATGTTAAGGGAACTTACACCCTGTTCGGTTTTGACAAGAGCGGCCGGAAATTGAGCGGCGTTACTATATTGCAAAGTCCCCGCTGATTCATCATATATTCCTAACAAAATTGTAAGATGTTGCTCAATATTATGAGTTAACAACTGCATATTCAGCCGTTCGATGATGTCACCGGTGTCACCGATATCTTGTTTTGATCGATTTCGGATGTCCCGCTCGATCAGGGTATTCAGCAATACAGTGATCAATGAGCCAGCAACACCATGGCCCGAGACATCCGCAAGGTAGAACAACACACGACCATCCTTCAATTGTTCAACACCGAGCGTGTCGCCACTCACAAAGTGACTTGGCATCAACTTGTAGTCGATTTCTATACCGGCAAGGCACTGCCCGGCAACCGGCAGTAGACGCTGCTGGACGGCGAAGCCAGCAAGTTGATCTTGTTTCAGGTCTGCGTAGTCTTGCCGATGACTTTCCACAGAGACCTTTACGGTTTTTTCTGCCTGTGACAAGAAGGTCGATATCAGAGCAATGAAATTTTCCGGGAAGGCAATACTCACAAGCGGTAGCTGAGAAGCCAAGTGCGTATTAACCGACTCCAAGGCACTGCCTTGTTTTGTGCAACAAAGCAGAATTGAATCTGGACTTAGGCTTGATGCCAGCTCTGCAAACACAGCGGTATCGATGGTAGAGGAATCTGTTGAAAAGATTATGATTTCGGGAGATTTTAATCGTAACTGACGCAGGATTTGTTGTTCGTTCGCGGCTATCTGGCTACTGATACCAGATCGATTCAGTGCCTGAGTGATCACAGGGGGAATATCTTCAGCAACAAATAGCAGATTCCCAGCATGCTGGTTCATCGTTTTCTGCTCATATCTGAAAGGTCGAACGCTTGATCCATTTAATCAGGATCCCTAATGAGAGCACTAAATTGCCGAAAGACTTTACTCTCAATATTTAATACATACAACCATTTACGGATGAAAGCTAATAGTCTGGGTTACCAAGTAAAGCTAAAAGTCATCAAAGGCGTCGTCAACCTCACCATCAGCGATTAAGTAAGCACGTCGCTGCAGAAAAGCGTCACGGATAAACAGGTACCGATCACCAAATATCGCACCTTCCGCGGCAAACAACCCGGCACGCGTATGAATTGCTCGAACGCCAAACAAGACGTTACGGTGATTAACCGGGTACAGATACAAAATCGGATCAAGCCTTGGATTGAGAGGGTTTGTTAGGGCGTCGGTCAACGTATTGGGTCCGAGAAAAGGCAGCACTAGATAAGGTCCTTGTGGCAGCCCCCAAACAGCTAGGGTTTGAGCAAAATCTTCGTTGTGCTTCTGCAACCCTAATTTAGTTGCGGGGTCAAACAAGCCCCCTATGCCCACGGTTGTATTAACCACTAGCCTTGCAAAGTCGGAACTACCATGCCGCAACTTTCCTTGCAGTATGTTGTTCACACCGGTCTCAATATCTTCAAGGTTCGAGAAAAAATTTCCGACGCGGCGCTGAACAAAACTCGGCGTCAGCCACTGATAAAATTTCGCGACAGGCTTTAGCACAACCTTGTCAGCGACATCGTTGAAACCATGAGTCGCTCGATTTAAGCCCTCCCAAGGGTCTGGGTTCTTATCCTCAGCGAGACTCGTTGACGCAAGACACAAGCATAAAATGGCCAAGACAATACGTAGAGCTATGTTATTAGTGGTTACTATGGGCATTAACTGACACTGCTTCCTTAGGCTTATATTATCTGCGTGACACCTAAAGGCTTGAAGGCAAAAACACCTAAATCCAATCAGGCTTTAACTATACCCGCCTTGATAAATACAACAACAACCTTGCTTAGCGCTTCACGATTCAAAATTGTTACGGTTGTTAGTGAATTTTTTAGCAGAAACAGGCAATTTTTAGACACCAACACTCGCGTCATCAGTTAGACAGTGCTTTATCGCTTTGCGTTCGCAGAGCCTTGCCACTCTTTGTCTAAACGTTTGGCTGAGACTGGCATACTTGTACCTAGCGGCTGAGCAAACAAAGAAACGCGGTACTCCTCAATCATCCATCGATACTGCTGAGTTCTGCGGTCATTGTACGCGCCTGAATCAATCAATCTTTGCCAGTGCAACCGCACTAGGCCAATCATCTCGTCGTCCTTAGGAGATTGTTTCTCCATACGATATTCGATTGCTTTGAGATAACGTGGCATTTGCTTTAACCATTGGAACGGAACCCGCTTGAGAAAACGCTCGCCAATGAGCTGGTCCAACTGCGCACTAATGTCGCCTACCAGCGCCTGATTATGTGATTTTGCCATCTCTTTCAGGTGTCTTTGAATTGATAGCCCTCTTTCAAGTATTTCACCCACCAGCTTGCCAACACTATTCATCACATTTACTAGTTCTTGCTTTTGCTTCAATCGAGTTTGAAAGCCATCGCGATCCCTGACTAACGATTGAGATTCAATAAATGTATAACGGAAAATCGCTGCAACTAAATCGTTCAGCAATTCATCACTACTACCTGTCGTTGCGTAAAACAACGCAAAGCGCTTGAAGCCAGGTATGTTTCTTCTCACATATTTTTCTTGATCCGACAGTTGCAGGGTCAACAATCGTTGCAAGCCTACTTCATAGAGTTCAATCGCACTTACCTTATTGTCGATAATTTCTATGGCAACTGAATCACCTTTATCGACAAGCGCAGGATAACCCCTGACATCGATGCCTGATTGCTTCAACAAAATTTCCTCGGGCAGTGCCTCGAAATCCCATTGCGTCACGCCGACGCGCTCAAGCGTGTGTTGATCCCTTTGCTTAAACTGTTGTTCGACCCGTTGATTATATTTTTCTACAAGCGCTGCTAAGTCCCTGCCGGTGTCGACGATATCACCCTGATCATTGAGCACCTTAATGTTCATTCGAAGATGATGATCAATGCCGTCTTCCTGAAAGTCAGATGGCTGCACCTTCACACCAGATTGGCGAAACAATTTTTCTGACATGACTTCCGCCAGAGAACGCCCGTCGTATTCAATTTGACCCGCTAAGGCTTTCGCATAATCTGGCGCTGGCACAAAATTCTTTCTCAGTGCTTTTGGTAAAGATTTAATCATGGCCAAACATTTCTCTTCCAGCAGACCCGGAATAACCCAATCGAGCCGAGATCGATCAACCTGTCTCAAAATTGCCATCGGAATATTGACACTCACACCATCGTGCTCGTGTTGTGGATCAAACTGATAGTCTAGTTTCAATTTAGCTTCGGCGATCTCTATGGTATTCGGATACATCGCCTCGGACAGTTCCGCGTCCGATCGCATAAGGAGATCCTTTTGCATAAACAGGAACTTCGGCTGTTTGACCTCTATTTGCTTTCGCCACGCATCCAGATCAAAGCCACTAACAATATCGAGGGGAATTTTCTCATCATAGAATCGATATAGGGTGTGAGTGTCGACAAGAATGTCACGCTTGCGCGACTTAGACTCAAGTTGTTCCACCTCCGCAACCAGCTGGCAGTTATGTCGATAGAAGCCCGCCTTCGAACTCAGTTGCTCTTCGACTAATCCAGACTGAATCAGTATTTGTCGAGCCTTGTGCGGATCTACTGAACCATAATCGACCCTACGGCGCTTTATGATGACAAGCCCGTAAAGCATGACTTCCTCAAAGGCAAAGACTTGGCCTCGATCAGCATCAAAATGTGGTTCATGGTAGGTGCGCTTAACCAAATGCTGAGCTAACGGTTCAACCCATTCAGGCTCAATCTCCGCGACCGTACGCCCAAACAGGCGGGTGGTCTCAACGAGCTCACCCGCCATTACCCACCGAGGTTTACGCTTAAACTGGCTTGAACCTGGGAAGACATAGAAACGCCGATTTCGCGCCCCTAGGTATTCGTTCTCTTTACCTTTTTCGCCTAAATTACCCAACAAACCCGACAGCAAAGCCGCATGGATATCGTCGTAATGTGCCTGCTGTTTGTTCATGTTCAGTTTGAGTTCCTGGCACATTAACCGAAGCTGGCGATGATTCTCACGCCACTCAAAATATCGCACATAGGAAATAAAATTCTCGCGACAAAAACTGCGAAATTGTTTGTTTGTTAGCTCGACCCTACTTTTCTCACAATGATCCCACAGCTTCAAAAACGCCACGAAGTCAGATTTCTCATCCCAGTACTGTCGATGTTTTTGATCAGCAGCCTGTTGACGTTCATGGGGACGCTCTCTTGGATCTTGAATCGCGAGCACGCTGACAATTGTTAGAACATCAGACAAGCAATTTTTCTTACTCGCTTCCAACAACATTCGCCCTAAACGCAGATCAATCGGTATTCGCGATACATCCCGGCCCAACCGCGTAATTTGCTTTCGCTTATCCACCGCTTGAAGCTCGGACAATAAATGATATCCGTCGTTTATCTGTCTTTGGTCCGGCTTTTCGATAAAGGGAAATTTTGCAACGTCGCCCAACTTTAGCACCAACATTTGCAGTATCACCGCAGCTAGGTTAGTCCGTAGGATTTCTGGTGCGGTGAATTCCGATCGAGAAATGAAGTCTTCTTCTGAATATAGGCGAATACAAACACCATCACTGATACGACCGCATCGACCCATACGCTGATTAGCACTGGCTTGGGAGATTCTCTCTATCGGCAACTGCTGAACTTTTGAGCGAAAACTGTATCGAGAGATTCGTGCTAAACCGGGGTCGATCACATAACGAATCCCCGGCACAGTCAAAGAAGTTTCCGCTACGTTAGTCGCCAGAACAACACGTCGCCCCTTATGCCGTTGGAACACCCGATTTTGCTCAGCCACACTTAGCCTTGAATACAATGGCAGTACTTCAAGCTGCTTTAAATTAGACTTGCGAATAAGCTGGGCTAACTCGCGTATCTCTCGCTCCCCTACCAAAAATATCAGCACATCACCCGGACTTGAGTGGCCTCTTTCAAGTTGCTCAATCTCAGCGAGAGCATCCAATATCGCTTGATTCACAAGTTCATCAGCATCAGATATTTTCGAGCTTTCTTCCGCTGGACGATATAACACTTCCACAGGGAATGTTCTGCCCGACACTTGCACCACTGGCGCATTGGAGAAATGTTTTGAGAAACGCTCAACGTCGATCGTCGCTGAAGTAATGATGACTTTCAAATCGGGTCTTTGCGGTAGAATTCGTTTTAGATAACCGAGTAGAAAATCGATATTTAGGCTACGTTCGTGCGCCTCGTCAATGATCAAAGTATCGTACTGTTGCAGAAAACGATCTTTCTGCGTCTCCGCTAACAATATGCCATCGGTCATCACTTTGACTAGCGTTGTGTCCGTCGTCTTGTCGGTGAATCGAACCTGATAGCCCACCTCTTCACCAAACTTTACCGATAACTCTTCAGCGATACGTGTTGCTACTGTACGAGCAGCGACACGTCGTGGCTGTGTATGGCCAATCTTACCGACAACGCCACGGCCTAGTTCTAGACAGATCTTGGGGATCTGGGTTGTCTTACCCGAACCCGTCTCACCGGCAATAATAACAACCTGACTTTGTTCTATAGCCCGCTTTATCTCGTCAACACGTTGACTGACCGGCAGCTGTGGCGGATAGATTACCTTCGGCAGGGCAGCGTGCCGTTTTTCGACCAAATTGGCAGAGCGCGTTACCTGCTCTTCGAGTTTGGCGCGACTTCGCTTACTCGCCAACAGCTTACGCATGCGAAAACGATCCCGAATCATGCAAGCATCTATGGCTTCTGATAATTCATTGTAGGGTCGATTCACTGTGGTTACCTAAGCAGAAGAAGTATTTGAAACAGTTGTTGCGTTTATCTTTCTTGAAGACCTATGTAGACCTATGCAGACCTATGCAGACCTATGAAGACCTATGACAACCTATAGAGACCCATAAAGCCGGATCTTAAAGGCGTCGAATAATAACAGTAATTCAACGGAAAGAGTCTGCATTTAGCGATCAGGTATGGCCGCTAATTCCAAGTCTAAAACAAAAAACCCCGCGGTTAAGCAGGGTTATTGTTAGAGTCTCGATCATATCTTGATCATATCTTGATCAGGCCTAGATCAGGTCTAGATCAAATCTATAGCAGACCTAAACTCGATCTATGTTTCGCCGACGGTTAAATTTCGGCTCGCGTCTACTTCGATAAGTAGTTCATACCGTTTTCGATACCGCGAATTGTCATCGGAAACATATGCTCGTCAACAAGCTTCTTGGTGATAGCCACCGAGTTTGAATATTCCCACGTATCTTGCGGCGTAGGATTTATCCAGATGACTTTATCAAATGTATCGATCATTCGCTGCATCCAAATCGCACCGGCTTCTTCATTCCAATGTTCAACACTGCCACCTGCATGAGTAATTTCATACGGTGCCATCGTTGCATCGCCAACGAAGATGACTTTATAGTCATGAGAATATTTGTGCAGCAAGTCGAATGTTTCTAGACGTTCATTCATCCGTCGCTTATGTTCTTTCCAGACGCCATCGTAGATGAAGTTATGAAAGTAATAAGTTTCTAGATGCTTGAATTCAGAACGCGCGGCCGAGAACAATTCTTCGCAAACCTTGACGTGCGCATCCATCGAGCCGCCATTATCGAGAAACAAAAGCACTTTTACAGTGTTTTTGCGCTCAGGTCGCATGACGATGTCCAACATGCCACCATTTTTCGCGGTTTTATCAATCGTATTATTGATATCGAACTCGTCTTCCGCACCTGTACGAGCAAGTTTTCTCAGGCGCCGCAAGGAAATCTTCATCCCGCGCGTACCTAACTCAACATTGTCGTCGTAAGATTTGTAATCACGCTTGTCCCAAGTTCGCTTGCCACGACGCTTCTTGCCTTTGCGCTCTTTGCCGTCGTCGCCTTTACCGTTCTCGCCCTTGCCTTCTTTATCTTTCTCTTTGCCTTCGCCTTTTGCAGCTTCTTCAACCTGACGTTTGAATTCTTCAATCAGTTTTTCGAGACCACCTAAGGATTTGATTTTTTCCAGTTCTTCTGGCGACAGTGATTTTTCAAACTCACGACGCAGAAATTCATCAGGAATCATCGATGCAATCATCGATGACAAATCTTCAAGACCTTTGAAGTAAGCACTAAAAGCACGGTCGAACTTGTCATAATGACGCTCGTCTTTTACCAAAGCCATTCGACTCAGGTAGTAGAATTCGTCAATATCTGCATAAACTAAACGTGCTTTAAGCACCTCGAGTAAATGTAAAAGCTCCGTAATTGATACAGGTATCCTGGCATCCTTCAATGCCAGGAAAAAGTTGATCAACATCTATCTAACCTCACTTTGCTCCACTGCCGCCCTGGCGACGATTCATAAATGCTAGTCGCTCAAGCAACTGAACATCTTGTTCGTTCTTCACCAACGCACCATATAGAGGAGGAATAGCCTTCGATGTATCTCGGTTCTTAAGAATCTCTTCAGGAATATCATCAGCCATGAGCAGTTTTAACCAGTCGATCAACTCAGAAGTTGATGGCTTCTTCTTGAGACCAGGTACTTTTCGAACATCGAAGAAAATCTCCATGGCTTCTTTAACCAGATCCTGCTTAATTTCAGGAAAATGCACATCGACGATTTCTTGCATCGTGTCACGGTCTGGGAACTGAATGTAGTGGAAGAAACAACGACGTAAAAACGCATCAGGCAGTTCTTTCTCATTGTTACTGGTGATGATGATTACCGGACGATTCTGAGCGACAATCGTTTCGCCAGTCTCGTAACAATCGAACTTCATCTTGTCTAATTCCAACAGCAGGTCGTTTGGAAACTCAATATCGGCTTTATCGATTTCATCGATTAGCAGTACAACTTTCTTGTCAGCTTCGAAAGCTTCCCAGAGTTTACCTTTAGCGATGTAATTCTTAATGTCATGGACCCGTTCATCACCAAGTTGTGAATCTCTCAGACGTGACACAGCGTCATACTCGTAAAGACCTTGTTGAGCCTTTGTCGTTGATTTGACGTGCCAAGAGATGAGTTCCATGCCGAGAGATTCAGCGATCTCTTCTGCCAGCATGGTTTTACCTGTACCAGGTTCACCCTTAATAAGTAACGGTCGTTCTAGCGTGACAGCGGCATTTACTGCCATCTGCAGTTCTTCTGTAGCAATGTATGTACTTGTACTGGAAAATTTCATATGTATTAACAACCAAGGAATTGAAGCGAAAGAATATAACTTCCAGCACTTTAATTTGCCAGCGGTTACATATCAAGGCTATATAAGACGGATAGATACCGGTTATGACCATCATAATTTGATGTTATGAGCCTAATGGGTCAATCAGCTCTGAACACGCACGCCAGCCGCAAAATGCCGTGAATATGCACACGACGATGCAGAATTGGCTGGCTCGGCCGTAATCGCAACGACTTGAGCAAAGAAACCACAGGAACAGCCAGGCGCATCCAAACAGTGGACTTAGCACTTAGTATTTTTGAGCAGATGGAGACTTTTTGATTTAAACGAGCCGACAAGACACGCAGGTCTTAGCAATGCAGCGAGCTTGATCGCTAAAATAGATTAGGTGGATATAAAGATGCTAACGCAGCAGGCAGGACAAGCAAACGTATCGCTTACGAGCGCGATCGATGCCGCCGCAACTGCCTAATGGTGAGTATCAGAAGCATAGCAAACAGCGCAAATAGCAGCGCAACACCACCTTTCATGCCGCTTTTTGCCCCCTCTAGTAATAAATCCATCAACAGCACGACAATGGCGGGTGCGTAGAACTCAGTGGATTCGCCAGCGTACCAAGGAGTAAACAAGACAACCAATGCAACGCCTCGAAGCAGATCTCGCCAGCCGACATTTTTAATAAATGAGGTTACCTTCCACCAGAACAGGCAGCATCCTACTGCGGCAAAAAAGTAAATTAGCCAAGCGAGCAAATACTGATTGTCGTCAATAAAACTCATTTACGATGAACTCCAGTGGGACCTAAACAGATTCATCATTTTCTTGCTCCGGCTTTTGTCCTGGCGAGTGTTCTAGCTCTTCTTCTTCGACGTCTTCTAATTCATGCTCAACGCCAGCACCTTGATCTACCCAAACAATAATTTGCTCCTCGTAGCCATCAGGATGGACGAAACGTTCGTCGATAACCCGCCCTTTCACCGACATGCCCGCTTCGATAACAGATTCTTTTCTGCCCGTCACAAGGGGATGCCAATTAGGCAGATCTTTGCCTTCTGACAGCAACCGATAGGCACAGGTACCCGGCAGCCAATGAAATTCTTCGATCCGATCAATTGACAGATGGACGCAGTTGGGCACATTTTTATTTCGATTCTCGTAGTCAGAACACTGGCAGCGCTCCTCATCAAGATACTGGCAGACCACCGATGTATAAAAGACTTCGCCGGTATCCTCGTCTTCGAGTTTGTGTAGGCAACATCGCGCACAACCATCGCAAAGACTCTCCCACTCTTGCGGATTCATCTCATCTAACGTTTTTTCTTTCCAGAAGGCCATTATATTTTTTTACGTCCTAATTCGCCAACAATCACCGGTGGCATTTGCAGGTAATAACCTTGCTCTGTAAGGCTACTCTTGACGGTCTCAGCATCCGTTCTGGCGAATTTCTTACCTTCGCTCAGGGTAAATGACAGCGCCACCGTTGGATTGGCAAACTTCTTAAGTAGAGCGTCGGGCACTTTCGTCAGTCCGTCGACACGATCTACATAGAGATAGGCTTCCGGCTGTTTGACACTTTTATACACATCACAGATCGTCATCATTTTCTTTCCCTTAAAACTCACGCCGACTTTGCGCGCAAGAATCTTCTACTTTATGCGACGCATGTTACCGACTAGCGGAAGACTTCAAACATTCTAGCAATGCATTACCGACCAAGGCCTCGCGCCAACCAGTGAGATGCGTGGGTAATTGGTATAACCCCTTGTTGTTGACCGAACGCAACAACTGCTCTAAGTGCCGACGTTTCGCCAACATCTCTGGAGCGATTGTGTTGGATTCAGCGACTGTATCGACCACAACCTTAAGTTTTTTCAATAGTTTGTTATCGATTGGTATGCGGGGCTTTAAGATGGAATCAGGTAAATCGTTGGTCTTGTCTGAGTCCATGCCCTGTACTATTTGCAAAATCTCCGCGCCATGTTTTCTAACTTCTCTTGCATGAAGATTAGCAAGTCTTTGCAAATCAGCAGTATCGTCAATTTCGTTTTGCGCAACTAAAAACAGCCCCTTTTCGTCTACGACACGATTTCGCGGGACGTTAAGTGATCTTGCTTTTGTTTCACGCCAAGCACATAACTCACGCAATAAACCAAGTTGATCTCGATTAAGACGGGCAATATTTTTGACTTTTAAATAGTACTCATGAGGATCAATCTGGGTTGCGATATCCTTCGGCAGACTTTCACATTCCTGCTGCACCCAACTTTCGCGACCTTTTTGGACGAGCTGGTCTGCTTGTATATGATAAATCTGAAACAAGTAGATCACATCTAACGCAGCGTATTGCAACTGACTGTCAGTCAGCGGTCGCTGGAGCCAATTCGAACGTGTCTCTTCCTTTGGCACATCAATGAAGAGATTTTTCTCGACCAGTTTCTGGTAACTCAACGAGAAACCGTCGCCCAACATCGCCGCGGCAATCTGCGTGTCAAATACAGGGGTCGGTGCGACCCCTATGCAGTATTTAAACACCTCTAAGTCTTCAGAGCAGGCATGAAAAACCTTGACGATACTGTCGTCGGTCAAAAGTTTAGACAGACAGGACAAGTCAGAGACTTCAAGAGGATCAATCAGAAAACAACTCTCTCCATCATAGATCTGAATCAGACCAACAATCGGATAGTAAGTGCTTGTTCTGGCAAACTCAGTATCAATCGCCAGCACAGACTGTTTTTCACAGTGACTCGCGACTTCCTCTAAGCGTTCGACTGAGGTAACAATTTCAAATTCTGGGATCATGATTTATATAACTTTACGTCCATTGAGTGCATGTGACAGGGTGCCACCATCGACATACTCAAGTTCTCCCCCGAGCGGTATGCCTTGAGCGATCCTAGAGGTCTGTAATCCATGTCGCTTCAGCAGTTCTGATATGTAGTGAGAAGTGGCTTCGCCTTCAACGGATGAGGCAATTGCTAAAATGACTTCCTCGACCCCGTCCTTGCATCGCTCGGCCAGCGCGTCGACACCGATTTCGTTCGGCCCAATACCATCAATTGGCGATAGTATGCCCATCAACACAAAGTACTTGCCGCGATAATGGCCAGTCTGCTCAATCGCCATCACGTCGCCGGGGTTTTCCACGACACACAACAGGCTGTTGTCACGACTGTTTGACGAACAAATGTCACACACCGGTTTTTCAGTAAAGGTTCGACACATCTGACAATGTTTGACTTCATCCATCGCATAGGCAAGTTTTTCAGCCAACATCCTCGCGCCGTCTCTATTGCGCTCAAGCAGATGCAACACCATACGTTGTGCCGTCTTTGGTCCCACGCCAGGTAAACATCGTAATGCTTCTATCAGTTGGTCGATTGCAGATAATTGTGTCAATGAATTTCCGGTTTTTCTGATGCGATTAAAAAGGTAGCTTGAATCCCGGAGGTAACGGCATTCCGGCAGTAAGATTCGACATTTTATCTTTCTGACTTTTTTCGACCCGCCTAACAGCATCGTTGAGCGCGGCGGCGATCAAGTCTTCCAGAACTTCTTTGTCTTCCGTCATTAAACTTGGATCTATTTCCACTCGTTTCACGTCATGACGACCTGTCATTGTGATCTTAACTAGCCCGGCGCCGGACTCACCCTGAACTTCAGCATTAGCGAGTTCATCTTGCATAGACTGCATTTTTGATTGCATTTCCTGAGCTTGTTGCATGAGGTCACCAAGCCCTCCTTTCATTGACATTGTTCTCTCCACCTATCCACGCGCTTGAATTGAGTTTGGGTCCAAATGACCGTCAAAATTTTCGATCAGCTTCTTTATATTTTCGTCAGACTCGATTAGCTCAACAGCTCTTGCATGTGCTTCCGCATGCAATCGTAAGTCCTTCTCGGCTGGGGTTTCTACCGTCGTCTCACCAATAGTAACAGTTACCTTTATCTTCTGTGCAAACACAATCGCCAGCGCCGTTTGAATCCGAGTTTCATGGGTATTGTTCCACATCGTTGCGTGGTGCTCATTTAAAACCAGTTCACACGCATCCTTTGTGAATGTTTTCACCATGCAATTTGACGCAAGTGACAAGGTGACACCGGTCAATCCGAGCAATGGCAAAATCTGATCCCAATTCTCTGGCTCCAGCATCGGCAACGATGATTCATCCGCAGATACTGAATTATTTTGCGGTTCGGAAACCAGATTGGACGTATCCGGCACAGAAACATCATTTGCTGATTCACTGGCCTGGGATAAATCTAGCGTCGTATTATCATCAGAAATCTTATGAGTATCAGCGACATCTAGTTGAGTTGAGCTGCCTGTCGCTTGACCGCCTTGCTCAACTATTGGTGAGAACTCAGGGCTGTTTTTTGGCTCAGGGCTGTTGTTCTGCTCAGGGCTGTTTTTTTGCTCAGGGCTATTGTTCTGCTCAAGGCTGTTGTTCTGCTCAGGGCTGCTTTTTTGCTCAAGGCTGCCAGCATCGGATGGCCTCAATTTTTCTGCGACGGGTTTTGCGGCCCTTTGCTCGGCATACGGTGCCGACGCTACTGAAGAGGCCTCTGTGGTCTGAGGATCAGCACTCTGCTGAGTAAGCTGACTACCTAAAGGTCCTGCTTGCGACTCACTGTTATTTAAGGTTTTTTTTTTCGCGTCTTCGTTAGACGCTGTCGTTTGCGAGGAAACCTGCGGTAACGCTTCCGGCGTAAAGGTTAGCATGCGCAGCATCGACATCTCGAATCCGGTACGTACATCCGGCGCGAACGGTAAATCCCGCTGCCCCATTAGGCCAATTTGGTAAAATAGTTGCAGGTCTTCACTATGAACTGACTCCGCTAACGCTCTTATCGAGGCTTCGTCACCATGACTGTTGTCGACACTTGTCGGCACTTCTTGAGCAACAGCGACACGATGTAAAATTGACAGAATATCACCCATCAACGCACCGTAGTCTGGCGAGAACTCGGACAAATGCTGGATAGTCGCTAGCAACTCTGTCGCATTCTTGGCAAACAAGGCATTTAAAATACCGAACACTTCTTTTTGATCGATCGAGCCTAACATCTGTTTTACTTCTGCATCTTTGACAGAATTGTTGCCATAGGAGATCGCTTGGTCCGTCAAACTTAGTGCATCACGCATGCTGCCGTCGGCGGCACGACCAAGTTGCCAAAGCGCATTTTCCTCATATTCGATGCTTTCTGTCGCGAGGATTTGCTTAAGATGATTAACGATCCGTTCCGGCGATAGATTCTTCAGATTGAACTGCAAACAACGAGATAACACGGTAATGGGTAATTTCTTCGGGTCTGTCGTGGCGAGCAAAAATTTGACGTGCTCAGGTGGCTCCTCAAGTGTCTTCAATAGCGCATTGAAGCTGTGATTCGACAACATATGAACTTCGTCAATCAGATAGACTTTAAATCGGCTGCGGGTTGGCATGTATTGAACGTTGTCCAACAATTCTCGCGTATCTTCGACGCGTGTTCGGGACGCCGCATCCACTTCGATTAGATCAACACTTCGACCCTCTGCGATCTCTCTACAAGCACTACATTCACCACAGGGTTTAGAAGAAACACCGTTTTCACAGCTTAAACACTTGGCAAGTATTCGAGCGATGGTCGTTTTACCCACACCTCGTGTGCCGGTAAACAAATATGCATGATGCAGACGATCATTATCGAGTGCATTAATCAGCGCTCGAAGCACGTGCTCCTGCCCCTCTAACTCTTCAAAGTTAGCTGGTCGATATTTTCTGGCAAGTACCTGATAGCTCATTAACGGATTGTATACATTTTTCGGCCTGTGAGCTTGTGATTGTATTCGTAATTGGACTTGAGTTCACTTTTCAGCGTAAGGTTTTCGTCTGAATGGAACATTACACAGGATTATCAATGCCGAAGGACGAATTTATATGCATCGGACATCGTGGTGCATCAGGTCACGCACCGGAAAACACGCTTAAGGCTTTCGAACGGGCCATTGACATGGGCTGTCCATGGGTTGAGCTAGATGTCTATGTTGTTGACGGAGAGTTGCTTGTCATTCATGACGAAAAACTGAACCGCACAACCAACGGCAGCGGTTTCGTTGAAGCACAAACTGTCGAATACTTGCGTTCGCTCGATGCTGGTGATGGCGAGAAGATCCCGCTGCTGGCGGAAGTCATCGAACGGGTTAAGCATCGCTGCAAAATCAATATTGAACTCAAAGGACCCAATACAGCCGAACCCGTTAACGCACTTCTGGATGACTTTATCGCAAAGGGCTGGCGCGAAGATGAGTTCATGATCTCGTCTTTTGACCATGAGCTGCTTGCGGCTGCAAGCCCACGCATCAAACGTGGCGCTTTGTTTCACAAACACGTTGATTCTATGTTTGAACGCGCTGACAAACTAAACGCCTACGCGATTAACCTTGCACAGAAAATGACCGATACAGAGATCGTCGCGCAAGCGCACGAAAAGGGTTACCAAGTATTTGTTTACACGGTCAATACCCATGACGAGATGCTGGCGCTAAAAAACATGGGAGTCGACGGGGTATTCACTAACTTTCCTGACCTCTTCCCCTGGGATAAACCCAAGCAATGAGCTTCGAAGTTAAACCAGCAGATATCTCGGATAAACCTGCTTTAGAACAGCTCATGCAATTTTATCTCTACGATTTTGCCGAGTTTGAAGCCGACGAGATGAATGATGTCGGTCGTTACACCTACCCGTACCTCGACTTTTATTGGCAGGAACCGGACAGGCACCCGTTTATTTTTTTGTCTAACGGCAATTTAGCTGGCTTTGCGCTCGTGCGGCACAACCTTGAACCGACAGACAATTCATTTTATTGGGAGATGGCGGAGTTCTTTATCGTTCGACGTTATCGTCGATTAAGCTATGGCGCGGCGGCGGCGAAGAACCTGTGGCAACATTTTCCCGGCAATTGGCAGCTTAGGGTGCTAGATGGGAACCTTGCAGGCTACCTATTTTGGCAGCCTTTGATTCAGAATTTCACAAACAACGCCTACAGTGAAAGCAAAGAAGAAAGAGGCACCGCTTTTTGCTTCGAGGTTGCGGCCGAGCAGGCCAAATAAGCCAACACAGTCGTTTAAAACTAGCCGTTAGCTAAGTCATCAATTTGTTTACTCAATTGGCTCTTGTCATCCGTCACAATTTTTTCCAGCACTTCGATGCGCCTACGAGCGTCGTCGAGTTCTTGTTCCGTAATTGCAATATCTTCCTCGATATTTGCTAGCCGTTCTTTCATACCTTTGCCGCCGCCTGAGGTGCTGGCTTTAACAATCTTAACAATTGAATCGGCAATGACAGATACTACAACAATGATACAAATCGCTATCCAAAAAGTCGTTCCCATATCTATGCTCTCCTACCATTAGTTGTTGAAATGGGTTGCCTTCTGCGCCTGGTCAAACTGCCGCTGCCGGATATTTGTTTATAAACATCTGGGTAACCCGAATAACTTATCAAACCACTGCCGGAGATCACCGCGGACAATTCATCACTGGTGGTGATCTCAGCCTGCCCCGAGCCCGATACGATGACGTTTGCAAAATCGCTAATCAGCTTTTCTGCAAAGTAACTGCCCGAGCCTGACAATTTAACTGCTTGCGATTCAACATCGCCGCTCACTTCTACTCGCCCTGACCCTGAAATAGTCACATCCAGACGATCTGCGGTGAGTTGATCCACTTTTGTACAACCGGAGCCAGCGACAATAATGGCGAGCTGATCGTTGTCTAAATCAGGCAGGATAACGTCACCGGAACCTTTAACCAGAAGTTGCTTAAGGTTGCGCACCTTAAGTCGATACTCAATTTTCTCTCGGTGGGCACTTAACGACACAATGCTTGCGGCGACATAGCCAACCAGTAGCTCTTGTTCAATCACGGTCGATTGGATTTCATTCAACATATAACCAGGCGCGTTAATCTCAAGAGACTCGTCTTCATCTTGAAGGATGGTGAGGACGCCCGGACCTCGAAATTTGACACGATTAAAACTATCCAGCTTTCTTAGGTAGAGCATGATTAATCCTCTCCTGAAATTTTCTTAATCTCTCTTTGTAATTCAAATCTTGATGAAGTGACATGGGACTCCATACTTCTCAACCGAGCTTCGATGTCCATGAACTTTTTCTTTGCGACTTTTAAGGAACCCGCTGGCAGTGGCGCCGTAGAATTGGTCTTACTCTGGCTAGATTTTCGCTTTCGCATCGAAGGCACATCCTCGTGTAAGTCATGTTCGGCCTCGTATCGATCATTTGCCTGCCGATAGTAGGGCTTTTTGTCCATGAGAAAATAGGTAATAAAATAAGCTGGCACCATAAAAGATCCAGCAAAAATCAAACCTAGAACTGCAACGAGTCGCACCTGCCAGGTTTCAACACCCAGATATTCCGCCGTACCTGCGCAGACACCACAAATCTTCTTGTTTTTATCATCGTAGTAAAATCCGTAACCACGCCGTTTCCAGCTCTTTCTTTTCCAGGCAGAGAAAGCCCCTTCGCCAGATATTCTGCCGGCGCGACTGCTTGACCGCCTTCTTGATCTTCGTCTCCGTCTGGAATTGAGATCGCCACTCGCTGAAGCTCGCGCAAGCCTTTCTGCAGCATCAGCTGTTTTTCGTGCTTTCTCTGCCAGCCGCTGAGCCTCGTTGGCGGTGGCATTTGAATCTCCGCGATCGCGTTTCATAGCGCTCGAGCCTTTACGTTTTCGCGACTTCGATTCTGGAGTATCGTTGTGATTATGGATGTGATTATGGATGTGATTATCGTTGTGATTATCGTTGTGATTATCGATGTGCTTATCGATGTGCTCTTCGTCATAAACGTCATCATCAAAGTACCCCTGTCGATCCTTGTATGAATTATTTGCCGTTTCATCTGTTGATGATTCATCAAACATTTTTCTGGCGTTACGTTCTATCCAGTCCTCTGCCTTGGCCGACCACTTGTCTGCAACGTCATCGACATAGTCTTCGATCGAACCATCTATTTCTCTGTCGCGAGGGCTCTGTCGTTTTGCTCTTTGTGCCAACATGTCTGCACGCTCTGCGGCGCGTCTCGCTTGTTCACCCTTGCGCTCAGCCCGCTGCTCAGCTCTGTCTGCTAATCGCCGTGCGCGTCTGGCAGCGACTTCTGCTTCCCTATGTTCCTTATCAGACTTACTCACGTGCTTCCCCTAATCTTTTTCTTGCCTGATGCATGTCTTTGGGCATTACTTAAATTGCGCTGCTTAGACTGAGCGCGTTGCTTTGACCCCGCTCGCCAAACAACTGCTTACTCACGCTTGCCGCTGCGCCGCACGCCAATCAGGACTTTCGACATCCAAAATGGCTTCCAACGTTTCAATGCGGGCAGCCATCTTGTCGGCTACGTCGATCATCTCCTCAAGCTCGACCCGCTCACCTGAACTTAGGCCATCTGCTGTTTTCGCGAGTGACTTGTAGTGCAGGATGATCCAAATCGGCGCCACTACGATGAGAAATACAACCACCGGAACAAATACCGCTACTATCCAACCTTCCATTTCGAAATCCTTAGCTACTTGATTCGTTAATTGTTGCGTTAATTGTTTCTTTAACTATCGCTAGCTGACTTATCCATACGTTGCTTAAGTCGAGCTAACTCCTCATCAACCTTCTCGTCAGACTCTAGGTCGGCGATTTCATCAGCGAGATTCTTCTGGCCTAGGTCATAACTTTCCACCTCGCCTTCCAGTACGTCAATCTTGCGTTCATATCGCTCGAATCGATTCATTGCCTCGTTAATATCGACATCATGCAATTGACGTTTAACGCCCATGCGTGATTTTGCTGTCTTACCACGTAAAATTAACGCTTTCTGTCTTGTCTTCGCATCAACCAATTTCGTTTGAAGCTGGGCAATGTCGCCGGACAGTTTCTGCAAATTGATGTCGATTTGCTCAAGGTCAGACTCGACCGCGCTCACTTCTTCCTGCGCTGCCGTCTTTTCTTTCAATGCCGCTCGGGCAAGATCCTCGCGATCTTTCGCCAGCGCGGTTTCAGCTTTACGCTCCCATTCAGCCGCTTCCTTGATCATTTTCTCGGTACGACGGCCCAGTTCCTTTTTATCGGCAATTAACTTGGCAGATTGAGTGCGTACCTCAACCAACGTTTCTTCCATTTCCTGAATGATCAGTCTGACCATTTTTTCAGGGTCTTCCGCTTTATCCAGGATGGAATTGATATTTGCGTTAATGATGTCGGTGAATCTGGAAAAGATACCCATTTTCAATGCCTCTGTTTAGTCTATGGCGCCAGGTACTCAAAATTTTCGTTACCTGAGTTACTGTTGTTGCTTGGTTCTACAAACAACAATGATTAAATGTTGGTTTGTAATATCCACTTTTCGTGCCAACCCTACAATTTCTTCTATGTCCCTGTAATAATTCACTTTTTCCAGTTAGTTCATTTCAAACCATCACACTAATCGTGCCATTCACCGCATAAATTAGCGAAATAGGCTAACAATTAGTATTCTGACCCACATACTCAAATCCATAGGAACGGTATGCCTTCAGGACAACAAGCAGAAAGATTGATTGGCGAATCACCCTCATTTCTTGAAGTACTTGAATTTGCTTCTCAAGCCGCACCTCTAAACAAGCCCGTGTTAATTGTCGGCGAACGCGGCACAGGTAAAGAGCTGATCGCCGCCAGATTGCATTATCTGTCTGGCCGTTGGGATCAGGAGTACCTCAAAATGAACTGCGCCGCAATCAACGAAACGCTGCTTGAGACCGAGCTGTTTGGTCATGAAGCAGGCGCCTTTACAGGCGCAGCAAAACTACATCGTGGCCGGTTCGAGCGAGCCGACAAAGGCACCTTGTTCTTAGATGAGTTAGCGACCACGTCAGCACTGGTGCAAGAGAAGTTGCTTCGCATTATTGAGTATGGCGAGTACGAAAGAGTCGGCGGCAACAAAACCCTACAATGTGACGTCAGGCTCGTCGCCGCGACAAACGAAGATCTACCGGCTTTGGCCCGCAAAGGCCTATTTCGAGAAGATCTACTGGATCGGCTCGCTTTTGACGTCATCACCCTGCCCCCACTGAGAGCACGCAAAGAAGACATTTTGATCCTTGCGGAACATTTTGCTGTTTCTATGGCTATTGATCTGGGTCGCGAGTATTTTCCAGGGTTTTCTCAAGCTGCACGCAAGGTACTGCGAACCTATCATTGGCCGGGTAATATCCGTGAACTGAAAAATGTTGTTGAGAGAAGTGTGTATCGGAGCCAGGAGCTTGATTCACCGGTCGATCTTATCTCTCTCGACCCTTTCGACTCTCCGTTCAGGCCAAACTCAAGTAGTGACAAGACGCAGGTCAGTATCGCTGAGGACAGCCAAGAATCGGTATCGACACTCTTACCACCCGTACCAGAGGCGACCGAATTTCCGATCGATTTTCGTCAATCTGTGCAGGATTACGAAGTAGGGTTAATCAAAAACGCACTGGCAAATCATCAGTTCAATCAGAAGAAAACCGCGGAGGCACTTGGCGTGACTTACCACCAACTCCGCGGCTATTTAAAGAAATATGATTTGCTCGAGAACCCTTAACTATTCGCCGGTGAAATTAGGCGTTCGCTTTTCAATGATGGCATCAACGGCTTCAGCGTGATCCTGGGTTTGATGGGCAAGTGCTTGCAGCGATGCCGACATTTCCAGCAGCGAATCTAGCTTTGCGTGTTCACCCTCCTTGATCAAGCGCTTCGTCATTCGCAGCGCGCTAGGTGGGTTTGCGGCAATCCTTAAAGCAAGTTTATTGGCAGCTTCCAGCAATTTTTCAGGCTCTACAACCTGAGACACCATGCCCCACGCTAACGCCGTTTCAGCGGCAACGGGCTCACCGGTAAAGGCCATTTCATTTGCTCTGGACAGACCAACCACTCTCGGTAAGAACCAAGCTCCACCGTCACCTGGAATCAAACCAACCTTGACAAAACTTTCTGCGAAAAGCGCTTTTTCCGACGCGATTCTCATGTCACACATCATCGTCAGGTCACATCCGGCACCAATCGCCGCACCGTTTACCGCGGCAATAATAGGTACTTCAAGGTTATTGACCGCCAATGGAATGCGCTGAATACCGTTACGATAACCGTCTCGAATTTCATTCGCCGTTCCGCCAAACATGCCTTTCTTATCGCGCATGTCTTTCACATTTCCACCTGACGAAAATGCGCTTCCGGCACCGGTGATAATCACAGCTCGAACAGAGTGATCTTTATTAATCTTGTCGCATGCCGCCACAATTGCATCAACCATCTCATCTTCAGAGATCGCATTTCGCGTTTCATGACGATTCAACGTTAATGTAACAACGTGACCTTCTTGTTCGTAAAGTACTGGCGCAGACATTTGGCATCCTTAGTATTAAAAGAGCCAGAAACTAACATAGCTAAATTGCTAATGCAGCCCTGAGCTTCTCTTAAAGACAGCCCTGAGCTTCTCTTAAAGAAAGCCCTGAGCTGCGCCTGTTAAAAAAATCTCAACAGGCACTGATAAAAGTCGAGCTGCAACTGTTTTGGAGATGAGGCGTGCTGCAATGTTATGCTTGCCAATTCACCGAAACCAATCCGCAACAATGATGACTAAATTAGAGACTTTGACGGCCAAGCTAGGCAAAACATGCTGCCTGGCTATTTTACTACTGCTGACCACATCAATCGCACAGGCGCAGAGCCTCGATGAGCTGGTCACCGCTCGACTCGGTCAGATGAAGGGTGTCGCTGCTTATAAATGGATTAACAACCGCGCTATCGAAGATCTAGAAAGGGAAAAAGTTGTCATCGAAAATGCCGTCAATGTCGGCTTAGGCTACCAATTAGAGACGCGCTCCTATGGCAATTTCTTCAAAGAACAAATTAGTGCGGCGAAAGAGATTCAGCGTTATTGGTTTAACATTTGGTCACGCGACCCAAAATCAGCGCCCACCTCGGCGCCGAACTTAGTCGATGACATAAGACCTGAGCTCATCAAACTCGGCAATGAAATCACCGCAGCATTAGGTCAACAATCGACATTAAATGGACCGCTGCCAGTCGAAGGCCTTTCCTTGGAGACTCAAAAACGCCTTATTGATGCGGCTAGCAACATCGAAACCTATCAAAGCAAAATGCGACAAGTGCTTGCGTCTCGAAAGCTCAGGGTTGGCACAACCGGCGACTATAAACCTTTCTCTTTCTTCTCAACCGACACACTTAACGATACACAAACAAAGCAATTTGCAGGTATCGATATCGAGTTAGCAAAAGATCTGGCGGCATCCCTTGATGCAGAACTTATTTTGGTACAGACAAGTTGGCCAACATTGATGCAAGACTTGGCGGCGGGGAAATTCGATATCGGCATGAGCGGTATCTCGCGCAACTTGAACAGACAACGCACCAGCTTCTTCACTATTCCCTATCATGTTGGCGGTAAGACGCCGATTATTCGTTGTAGCGATGCGCAAAAGTACCAGACATTAGCAGATATCGATCGCGAAGGTGTACGTGTCATCGTGAATCCGGGCGGCACCAACTTTAACTTTGTTAAAAATAAAAT
Organism: Pseudomonadales bacterium; assembly: GCA_029251375.1. Lineage (GTDB taxonomy): Bacteria > Pseudomonadota > Gammaproteobacteria > Pseudomonadales > Azotimanducaceae > JAHRVQ01. The sequence goes on from JAQXDL010000023.1 coordinate 95,250, forward strand.
TAGCCATGCTTCCATACAGATATTTGACGATAACACTAAAATATTCGATGAAATTGCCAACAACACAGCTGACGTGATGATCACAGATGATATTGAAGTAACGCTGCAGTCAAACTTAAACCCAACGTTGTGCTCAGCAATGCCAGCAAAGACACTGACCTATTCTGAAAAAGGTTACATGCTGCCTCAAGATACGCAATGGCAGGGCTACGTAAACTTATGGTTAGCACAACGCATAGGCGACGGCACAGTCGACGGTCTATTTGCAGACTTTACTCAGTAGGTTCGGTTAGCTCCATAACCCAATGCGCCTCAGGGATTGGCTTATCCGTAAGAAACGCACTCATCATGGCATTGACAGCTTCTGGCGCTTCCTGCTGAACCCAATGCGATACACGCGGAAGATAACGGATACGAAAATCTTTCACATAATCCTGCGTGCCGTAGGTCGTTTCCTTACTTAGCGCAACATCGTCTTCGCCCCACACCATTAAGGTGGGTGTTTCGATAATCGCAATATCTTCGGCAGATGATTTCTTGCGGTCTTTGAACAAGCCGCGATAGTAGTTAATCATCGCCGTTAATGCACCGGGTTGATTCGCGTTCTTGCGGTATACCTCAACAACCTCATCCGGAAACATGTCTTTGTTAACGGCACTATTGCGAAACGCCTGACTAATACCCTTAGCGCTATTTCTACCGAGTAACCACTCTGGTAGTCGCGGTATCTGAAAGAAAAAGACGTACCATGATTTCTTCAACTGTCCCAAGCCGTTCTTCATCGATTTCATCATTGGAATCGGATGAGGCACATTACAAATAATCAGTTTGTGCAGTGGTCGAATTTTTTGAATGGCAAATTGCCAGGCGATCACGGCGCCCCAGTCGTGGGCGATCAAAACCACTTCTGACTTACCCGATGCATCAATCAACCCGGCAACGTCCGCGAGTAGATGATCCATCGTGTAGTCCTCAACAAAGGGTGGACGTGAACTCTCACCGTAGCCGCGCAGATTTGGCGCCCATGCTTCGTAGCCAAGTTCCGCCAACATCGGCAATTGATATCGCCAGGAAAAGCTATGCTCAGGAAAGCCATGCAGACAAATGGCGAGCTTATCGCCGGTGCCGCACTTATCGACTTCGAAAGTGAGGTTGTTAGCATCAACAAACTCAGTACGAATTCGCGCATCCTGAACACTGCTATCCACTATATCGTTCATATTTTCCTTGTAACAATCTGAATCAGAGCTGAGACAACAAAAGTATCATAGCTGTCACGTCAAAAGAAAATGTTTGGTCTAACGAAGATTCTTAAATACACTACTTTGACGACAAGGCATGGCATTCACCTAGGAACAAGGTGCCATCAACTATCTAATCAATCAACAAAAGTAGCAGCATGTCTGAAAATTCAAATACTAACGTGCCAGATGGCGGCAAGACTGGCATTTTTTATGTCAAAGACCCCGCCGGTGTAGTTGTAATGAAGTCTGGCAAAGAAATCGCCCGTTACGATACCGTTCAAGCATTCGTCGCCTCACACGAAGAAGGCCTGCAGGCCATTTCAAACCGTGATGAAAAACTTCACGAAGCCATTTTCGGACAATACGCGCCTAATCTGACGGACAGTTAATTCGGCGCATTCTCTAAATCTTCACGGCAGTGTACTTGCAGGGTTTGCTGCAGGGTCAGCCGTATCTTTCGCTCGAAAGAGTTTAAGACCTAAATCAGCGCGAGGGCACCGAGCGAGTAAACAAAAGGCCACTTCCCCGATTTCTTGGCTCGCAGGACATATTGGCAGGATTATCGGAAGATTTAGAGGGTGTTATTTGGTTACTAGTCGTACAAGCAGCCTAAACAAGTATTTAATCAATACAGCAACGTGACATCTGCTTCTCACTAACTTAATAAGGGGCCAACTTAAAATTGTACCCATCAACTATGATAAAGATTTTCTTTATTATCTTGATCAAGCATCGCATCGACCGCATCAACTTCTGCGGCAGCGACATCGCCGCCTTTGACTTGGTCAAGGATCATTTTGCCAAGTGTTGGCATGGTCGAACGATCAATGTGGCCTTTTGGATCCCATAGTTTTGAACGAATAAATGCTTTTGGACAGTGCAAGAATACTTCTTTGACATCAACAACGATTGCAAGCTTCGGCGGCTTACCCTTGTGTTTCATCATATCGAGATACGGCGCATGGTCGGTGACACGACCAAACCCATTAATACGCAGCGTATCATCCATGCCGGGAATCATAAACAACATGCCAACAGCGCCCGATTGAATAATATTACGCATTGAATCAGCCAGTCGATTTCCAGGACGCTCTGGAATTAACAGCGTGTTGGCATCCAGCACTTTCACAAAACCGGGTTCATCACCTCGCGGAGAAACGTCAGCACCCTCATGATGGGTCGCTAAAACCACAAACGGCGAGCGTTCGATGAAGTTGATTGAATGTTTCTCCAAAGAATCTATCACCTTTGACTCGGTCGACACGCTCGCGACACCGTTAATCTCCAACATCGCGTCTACAGAATTGATAATGTTTATATTATCCAGCGTTTTCATCGAACTACCCTCAAAAGGTTCTTGTTATTAAAAGTGTCTGGTCGATCTAATTGTTATAACAACACAACTTACATTAGCTAGCTGTGTTTGGCACCTATTGGCGCCATACAACTCATACCGATCATATTTTACTTTGGCGGTAATTTGCTCAACCGCGCGTCAATTAACAGACCAAGAGAATTTGAATCTATTTCTTTTTCTTACGTAAATCTTTTAGTTTGAAATTATCCCAAGTCACGAGGCGATCAGGCGTAAAAACGATCCAACGACTCGAATCACCCGCTGCACTCGCCTTGTTGTCCTGTGGCTCATCCGCAGCTGGCGCTCCGTGACCTCCTGCATACTTGCGCCCCATTTGAGTACGCACGTCTGCCATACCGGCTTCTGCTTGCTCATCCGCTGCCGACTCCAATACCTTGGCGGCACCCTGAAACATGGCAGCCTGCAACTCGGGGAACTTCTCGTTTCGATCAACAATAATTGTGCACTCTGAATTTCGACGCACGTTGATGACTTTTTGGCCGCGACCATAAGTGAATATTTTTCCCGCTGACCAGCCAAACCACATGGGCGTCAGATTAATGCGCGTGCCCGGACCTACCGTTGCGATGCGCATGTTCCAGCACGACGCCATGAGTTCTTCAAGTTGACCATCACTTAGAGCAAGCTTCTTTGATACCGGCATAGATGTTCTCCGCTGTGGACTAGCTTCTTATTATTGGGTTGGCTTGTTAACCAGTCGTACTAAAAACTTTGATATTGATGGGCAATATACTGGGGTGACAGAAACATACAAAGGTTACATGGCGTTAGACAACTTCCAAAGGCATTTGAATATTTGCGACGCAGCATTGGCCAACGTGATCCGTCTGTTCTTGACGGACTGGGACTCGATTTTGCCCTCAATGAGTTAAGTCGCGACCCAATGTTTGATGAACTGCTAAGACACCTTGAAGCGCAAGAAAACAATACCGATGCATATCAGCTCATGTCCGCTGCATCCAACTGATCTGCTAAATCGATGTAGGCTCGCAGTTTTTGAAGTGCAATTGGCCCATATTTGTCAATTTTTGCCATTGCATCCTGCATTTCCGCCGTCGGTGTTGCGACGGAACTCGCGGGTTGTGAAAAGGCATCAAGCCTCGCATTAGCCAACCAATCGACTAGAGACGCATCGGCCGACCAGCTCAACTGATTCATCGCATGAGCAAGGGTTACCCTCATCCAGTCCGTTGCCCTATTCGGGTGCGGTACAACGGTGCACAATCGATTTCGTTCATCGGCAGACTCATAGGTTGCTTCGATGTGAGCGATAAACGCTGCACTGAAGACTTGCTGGCAGAACCTAACCGTTTGCAGTGTAATTTGATCACCATCAAACACGGGCACGGCAGGTCTTCGCGCTAGCGCATCAGCGGTACAGTCTATGTACAACGCATCTTCACTTAACGGCACGGAACCCTCAGCCAACTCAAGCTGCCCCTTGGTTACGCGCGTCACTCGCCCTTTGCGAATAACATTTTTGATTCTCTTGAGCTGCTGCAACTCTAAGTCTGTTACCGTCGCACAACGATACATTGACGGCTTTACCGCATCATCGATACGCAGTAACTGGCCATTTTCTTGAACATGATCGAACATATCATCAATCGATTTGGATTCTGCGATCGCATGCATTTGCCCTGCCAAACCCGTAATCCCAATCGCTGCGCCCGCGCGGCCCGGCTGAATATTAGCGCGATCCAAAATCCATGAATCTCGCGGCATCACCCAACTAATTGCGTCTGGCGCGACCTGGTTAGAGAGCAACCAAAGGCAGGCATCCATACCTGTTTTGCCTGCGCCAATAACGACGTACTGGGAATGCGCCTGCTTGAGCTTAGGCAAGTCATTTAGTGGCATACATGTGACATCGCTGTCTACTTGATATTCGGGCGGTTTAACCGATGGCACGGAAACGTTCATATAGGTTGCGTCAACAACCTTACCCGCTGTCACCTGCTGAACATCACCGGTCACAATTGATTTAAAAGATTTGTCGCCAATGAACTCAGACATCGGGAAATATTTAACGCGACCAGAGGCTATAAAACGTCGTTGCATCACGTGTTCAAAATAGGCGCAAACTTCATCGCCAGAAGCCAGTTCATGTAAACCTTTGTTCCAACCGGTTTCGTCAATAGCATCGTCACCCAACTTTTCCGAGTTAACGCCATAGAAAGACGATGGTTGATGCAGATGAACGAAAGGATAGGCATCATTCCAATGGCCGCCGGGCTTGCCATGTTTGTCAACCATGACAATTGACGCGTCGGTTTCTGTTAACAATGTGTCAACAAATGCCATGCCCATCGCACCGGTGCCAACCACCAAATAATCCGCTTGTAATGTCATACGCAACCAATCTATAAAAGTCTGAATACCGAAGCAATCAAACTAACATATATTTCTACTCGGGGACGGTAGATTGTCCGAAATGGACTTTAGCGCCCACGAATGGATACCGTACTGCTAAATACCGTAATTCCCTGCGCGCCAATACTCGACAATTAGCCGACCTTGGTAAGAACACGTTATTCAGTTAGGCACTTATTAGAGGGGCATTAATGCATCCGCGTTTTTCCTGTACATATCGGGAGAACCGGTAGAACAGCCGAGCACGCTTTAAGCTACCCTGCGTTTTCTTGCAGGCGCTCAAATAGATTCATACCCGTCAACACCGTGCCGTAGATTCCGGGCGAGCCTGCGGATGCGTTACACCAGTAAAGGTTCTTGAACGGTGTGCGAGCGTCCAGCCGTGTCGTCGTATGTTCGGGCCGCATCGCTGAACCATAAGCATTGCCAAAGGGTGCCAGACAAAAATCTTCATTGGTTGTGGGTGAGCCTACAACCCTCACCTCAATATGATCGCGCAAATCTGGAACGTGATGTTTTACGACAAGATCAATCATCCGCTCAGCAAATTCCATTTTCAATGTCATGTAATCATGATGACCTTTATCGAGTGCAGCTTTGAAGGGTGCATAAGGCGTAAAAGTACCGATCTCCATAATATGGCCACCCGGCGGCGTACTGGTTGTATCTGGACTGTGGGTTGTTGGCGTTGAAATAAATAGCCATGTCTTTTCCACCTCTAACTTTCGACCAGCTTCCCACATGGTGTTCATATCCCAATCAAAGCAATGCCAGGTGTTGTGATTACCGAAGCCATATTTTTCAGGTTGATAACTCGATTTCAAACCTAGATACACCATCACGCCGGTATCTGAATAATCGTACTCAAGTAGTCGGCGCTCACGCCTAGAGAAATGCTCCCAACCAATCAGCCCCGCTGCGGTCTGAGGATCCATGTTGCAGATATAATTTTTCGCGGTGAAGGTTTTACCAGACCGAGTTCGCACCTCGGTCACCGCGTCATCTCTAACGTCAATACTGACGACCTCTTCCTCAAAATATACAGCACCAGAATGCTCTTCGACAAAGGAGACGAGTCGCTGCATATAGTATTTAAAGTGTCGTGTTGGGTAATAAGCACCGGCACCATAGCCACCTAACAGGCCAATAAAATACAGCACCGATAGCTCGTTTGGTGGCAACAAATGATCGCCCGCTTGAGCTGTAAGAATTGTTCTTGCCTCGATTGAAACATCGCAGTCGTCAAACAGATCCTGCACCGTTGCATTACGATATTTCATCAACGTGGGAAAGAAAGGTGCTTTGACAATATAGTCCCACCAGTGAACTTGTTTCGGCAAGTTAGCCATTTCCTTACGAATTGCTCTGACGACTTTGAAGAAATCGTCAAGTCCTGTGGTTTGCGGGTAAGCTGCTTCTATATTTCGCTGCAAGCCTTCCCAACCATATGGGATTTTCACGCGCGTAGCATCAGGCATGATCATATGGTCATAGCCATCCTCATCGAATAGCTCAAATGTGATGTCGTCCTGCAAACCGATTTGCTTCAAAAACTCGTTAATCTTGCCGCCTTCCCCACAATCCCAAATATAGTGAACTTGGGCACAAAATTCATAGCCGTGCATTGAGAAGGTATGCGCATAACCACCGGGCACATCATGAGCTTCCAACATGCATACCTTGTAGCCGGCATTTGCCAATAGCGACGCGCAGGTGAGTGCAGAATTCCCAGTTCCAATAAATAAATAATCGTAGACCTTCTGGTCGGATTGCTCTCGATAGCGCAAGTCTTGCAGGGCGTGTTGTTCAACACTTAGTGCACCAGTACTATGTTTTTACAACAGGGCGCCTCATCAAAAAGTCAGGATAATTATAATAAAGCACGTTTCGCGGTTTATCTCAAAATTTCCATCGTTGACTAGATTGTCAAATCAGGCAGACCGATGCCATCATTTACAGATTGCCGACGTACAAACTAACGCAACTCTTATGAACGATGTTTTGACGAGAACGAGATAGCGATAGTTTATCGACGGCCCACTAAAGTCGTCATCAAACGTTGCTATCTATTTATAATCACCCTGCAGAAAGCGATAGAAAGGTTTGTTAACCCAGACGTCTTCTATCGTCGTGTTAAAAGGTTGGTCAGCCAATGCCTCTGTCACAGAGGCAACTTTCTCGGGCAGAACGGTCAGTGTCGCCTCGGTCTTATCTGAGCGCAGCAATATGAGATTAATGTATTCAAAAGCCTCAATCATTGTTTCGCTATAATAGAAAGGCTGCCACCATGCATCCGCAATCAAACCTTGTTCATTTTCATCATCTTTCTTTGCATAGCGCGTCACGACTCGGTGAAAATCAAGTTTTTCAGCGGCGGTAGCAAATTCAAAAAACACAACCCATTCACGGCCATGCACCACACGCGTACCATCGACTAAAGTTTCCACGTTGTCACCCGGCACTCCCCATTCATCTCGAAAAAGGAAAGCAGAAACTTTAGGAGCGGCATACAAAAGCCCATTGATGTTTTCACTTTTTAAAAGTGCGTTGAGCTGTTTAAGATGAACCACACTTGAGTGCGAGTAGGTAAGCGTTCTCTGTGGATCAAATCCCGCACTAATATTTACTTTGCGAAGATCGTATCCTGTAATTACGCCCTCGCTTAAGAGTTGCTGAAGCGAGTTAATAAAACCCTCCTCCCTTAGAAGCTCATCATGGTCACCAATCTTGTTCAGCCTCGACAGGGTGACTGCGTCGCCGAAAGGGCCCATGAGATGATCACTCTTGCCAACGCTAGCCAGCTTATATCGCTCAAACGCCGTGGTAATGCTTGATTCGTCATTTAGGTCTGAGGCGCGAAGAATACCTGCTGATACAAGAACAGCCGCAGAACGTCGATCATGGCTTGTCAGGTGATTGCCGGAACTCGCGAGTAACGCATCGACTTTAGGAGCATCAAATGTCGACTCAAGTGCTTGCAGATTGAGTTCTGCAACAATCGATGAGAGCTTTGCAGCCGCCGCAGAGGACCCAATGAACAGACTAATCAGTAGTAACAATAAGGCAGGCATCAATGACTCCAAATATACGTGTCGCTGTAAATGAGTTTGAACCACCATAATTTGCATCTGCAACTTCTGCTACCGTAGTCCACCGTAAGCCATGGGGATAGAAATTGGGCACTGCAAAACACCATAAAAGGCGGTGATTGCGGCGCCACTATTTAAACACTAGCTTTCTAAATTTATTCAACTAGCCTGCAAATATCTACCAACTAGCTATCAGCTATCTCTTTATTAGGACCCGGGAAAAACATATTCGTCGTTTTTTGGTAGGTTTTATATTCGGGACGTTTCTGCGCGGAATAATATTCCGAAGGCTCCGCGCCCGTATCAAAGACTAAGGTGCTAAACATCTTCCAAGACGCGAACAATAGCCCTGCTCCGAGCAAGACCCAAACAACCAAGGACTCTGAATCAACCAGTGCCAGCCAAGAGGGTATCGACGCAATGATTAATCCATTCCACACCATCCACTCACCAAAATAGTTTGGATGTCGACTGTACTTCCATAACCCTACGTTGCAGACCTTGTTTCTCTCGCCAGCCTTTTTCATGGCGCGTAAAAAGCTGAGTTTTTGCATATCGGCGATCGATTCCGTTGCGTAAGCAGCGAGCCAAACCAACAACCCAATGATCTCTAGTAAATGGATTTTTTCACCTGGGTTTGCGGCAATAACAAAGGCAGGCATCGCTAAAAAAGACGCATTCGCCAATCCCTGCCATAGGGCGTCGACTTGCATGGCCAATTGCGTGTTCGTTTTACCGGCCTTGATCCATCGCTGTTTTTGATATTCATAACGCGGGAATTCTTGCTTTAGCCGTCCCATCGACCACAATTGAAGCGCACCTAAGCCCATGCGCCCGCCCACAAATATATAGGCAACACTCACCATCGCAACTCGCCAGGACTGTCCGTCACTTAGCAACCACGTTAAGCCACCTATGATTGTGAGTCCCAATGGCCAACCAATATCGACATAGGACATGCGGCCGGTCATCCAAATCGGCAGACAGACGACGAGGCTAAACAAGACCAATTGCAATAAACCATTGTACAAGGCTATAGAGGCTAAGGTGTCGGTGCACAGCAACAACAGCCAGCCTGCAACGAAAGGAAGCAGCGATTTAAAGTATTTCATGAGACTTATCTTCTTGTATCTACTTTTAAAGAAAGGATGTGAGCAGCTTGGTTTACTTTTAAGCCGTGCACACTATCATTTCTATGTTCAATAAACCTAACAAACCAACGACTCAAGGCTGACGCGAGCCCTTTCTAGCGATTCGGAAACTGCGTGCCACGACTCTTTCTCTGTACTCTAATCCCATTTCTGACTGGGTACGTTGTCAAAACTGATTGCGCAGCTAACCCACACAACAAGCTTCAGTATGCCAAAACGCTCGCGGTGCAATGTTAACGCTCACCGTCATTGAACACTTCTCGAATTCTTTCGACCCGACGGCGATTAACGCCCAGGTCTGAATAACCTGTTCGTGCCGAGGAGCGCACTTCAATGGTGCCCTGCTCCGGCAACAACACAAATTTAACATCATCAACAAAACCAAATACTGCACTACGTGCTTCAGCAGAAAGCATGTTGGGTTGCTCGTTCGTGATGGTCACGTTGTCTTCGCTCAGCAGTGCCAATTTAAGCCGAGCCATCGCTTGGTTTGGCTCATCGTCGAAAGAAAATGGTTCGATATACTGCGACGTGTCGCGCTCTGCGCTGGAAACACATTTAGGCGAGCTTGGACATTTCAGGTCAGTCGATTCGACTTGCTGGGTGATTGCACATGACGATACCGTCAAAACAACCGCAACTATCGGCAGCAGCCTACTTATTTTTTTTCTTAACATATTTCGAAAAATACTAACGCAAACAATCATTTTATAATTCCAAAAACTCTATTGACCAGTTTACCCTATCCAGCAGAGGAATAACTTCGTCGGTCAGGTGGACACAGCGTTGCGGATGAGTGATACACAAATCTACTCGCTAATCGAATTACATCCATACAAAGACAGTCTTAAATAAGTCGTTTCTATACCCGCATCAACGCATTTATATTCCTGACATTGTTATCGCAATTCAAACCCAAAGCCAAAATGCTTAGTACGTTTATGATAGGCGGAAATGTCTTTTGCATAACCACTGTAATAATAAAGAGAAAATATCAAATTGTTGACATTGACACCTAAAGACACTTGACCGCCAACATTTTCGAACGGCGACCACAAGCCGGTTTGCAGCTCGGCTCTTCCCAAAAATCGAATGGGTATTTTTGACGCTTGCTTACGCCATGCGTCGCTATGCCGTAATATTGGGATCTCATCAAGTGAGAACATCCTTTCGCCAACAGCACGTAATCCATCAAAATCTTCAAGCCGAGGTTGCTTACTTGGTATCGGCGCCCAGAATATTTCGTCGTCATTCTTAAAATACCATGGTCGTATTTCTAACTGATATTGCCACCAATCATCAGCGATGAAACCCGCAGCGTTACTCATACTTTGATACCGGAACTGGGTGTACCAAGACGACCGACTGACTCGTTCTAGTGCAGCTGCCTCGCCCCAGCGATCAGAAATTTCTTTAAATTCCGCAGCCGCCTGCGACGTATTCCCTGCATTAGCATTTGCGCTGTTCGGCTCACCCTCAACGTGAGACTCATTCAAGGTCTGTCCATTTGAGTGATGGAATGCACCAATGCGATATTTCTTAGAACCGTTGCCTACGTCCCACTCATAAGCAAGCCCAGGGTTCTGCGAAGTTGAAATGACAGGATCGGAATCGTAGATATCTTTGTTTGAAAATACATGAAAATCATAGGATCCGTTGTATATAAAGTAGATTCTGGAGGTATCACCGAATGTCAAAATCGGATATTTTAGTGATATATCAAACTCTGCATGGCTTGCAGCTTCCGGATTGTTGCTGTCTGGAGGAATCGAGATACCGAAGAAATTGGGGTCATCAGAGGTCAGCTTTTCTAGCGGCCATAAATTGGATTTAGGCGTATTAGAAACATCTTCACCTCCAGTCTGAGAGCGCGCGTTTGATTTAACTGTGTCCGAGGACAAAGCCACAGTAGCGGGTGTCTCGGAAGTTTTTAAGGCCTCAGCAGCTTTAGCGGCGGCGTCGTAACAAATCAGCCGTTCGGCATCAATCAACTCTGCCCCGCATTTTTTAAACACATCAGCCGCAGCAGGGCTTGATTTCATAACGGCAAAAACCAATAAAAAGGCGAGACAAATTCTCATCACAGCTAGGTTCCTTATTAGGATTGATTGGCCAGCCTTTTTAAGACGGATTAAATATATTGAGCTGAACTGCGGCAGCGGTCGCCTCAGCGCGGTTATGCACGTTAAGTTTGCTGTAAAGATTTTTAACGTGTTGAGAAACGGTGTTAGTTGAGATTTCCAACAGGTTACCGACTTCTTTCACACCCCAGCCTTTTGCAATTAGCGAGAGAATTTCTTTCTCTCGGACTGTGAGCTGTTCGAGCATTTTTAGATCTTCACTATTTTCACTATGACTCTGGTCCGACTGTGCGTTACGAAAAAAACTTAACATCGATTGCGCAATTCGAGGTGAGAGCGCAGGCCGTCCTGAAACAGCTTCTTGTAGATAACCTTGTAACTCGCTCACGGAATGTCCTTTCAGTAGATAACCATTTGCGCCTGATCTAAGAGCATCAAATAGATGTTCTTCGTCATCGAATATTGTCGTTACAATAATCAATGTGCTGCGCCGATTTTTCGCTGCGTATTGAATAAGATCTAGACCATTCCCGTCTGGCAAACCCAAATCCAGAAGTGCCATAGAATAGGTATTTGTTCTCAAAAGTTCTAGACCCTCGGCAAAAGTGTTCGCGGTATCAATGCTTGGGGAGTCGAAAGCTTTAGCAGCTACTTCATTAAGCGTCTGAGCCGCGTCACTATGATCTTCAACAATTAAAACCGACTTAATCTCGGTAACTTCTTGCTCATCCATGATTTTGATCTCCTGAGTCTAAAGGGATGGTCAGTTTCAAAAACGTACCTTCGGAGGTGTGCCATTCCATTTTTGCATGTAATTCAGAGGCTCGAGACTGCAGATTAAAGAGACCATTGCCAGGCTTAACAGTTTGCTGATCAAATCCATGGCCATCATCTGAATAGTCGACGATCAAGCAGCCGTCTATCTGCTTGAGACTAACTCGCACAGAACTTGCTCGACCGTGTTTGATTGAATTGCTTAAAAGCTCGCGCAGAATATTCAAGATGTTTAGAAATTGGTCGGAAGAAATTCGCTCAAAAGTTTCTACCGGAATCTCGTTATTCCAACCGAGCTGTAACTTGGCGTTTGCGCATATATCGACGCATACGCCTTGCATTCGAGTCGCAAGGTCATCAAGCGATATGGGTTCTTGCTTCATCGCTTGTATCAACTCGCTGAGTTGAGCCATTGTTTCCTGCGCAAGACTCCTAGACTTTTCATCTTTCGCGGCGTAGATCAACGATAAAAGTTTATGACCAATTTGATCATGTAAATCTCGCCTAATTCTACTGCGTTCTTGAGTTTGCCCCTGCAGAAACGAATCCCGCACATCGTAGAGCCTTTCAAAGAGAAGATTGAGCACGTTGGCAAGTTCTACGTCTTTATTTGAAAAAAGGCGCGAACCGCGGTCTGCAAAATTTAGTCTCAATGCGGAGCAATAGTTATTGCCCGCCACAATGAGTTGTTGACCTCGCATCGACGTAGTGGATTCCTGTATCGAATCCAGAGGTGTTATGTCACTGGGTCGAAACATAGCGCTGACCACTTGATACCAAGATTCATTGGCAAGCGTTTTTGAGTCAAGAGAATTCCTCACCATCAGCAGAACTGCTTCGCTTGTTAGCGCTTGGTTGCGACTGTCGACCTGAGCGTTAAGGCGACCCTGAATCCAATATCGAATGGGTATATAGCCCCAGATAGCTGTAACTAATATTATGCCGTTTGAAGTCTGCGGCGATAGATTCAAAAAAGATATCAATACGATATCTAATACTAAGAATAGTACACTGATCAAAACCCATTGGTAGGCCTCCCCAATGTAGCGCTCTAACTGAAAGAGATTGAACCGAGCGATGCCAAGGAAAACCATTAAATATACCGAAAGAATAATCGGTAATAAAATTTCAGATCCCTTCAGAAGAGGACCGTCACCTAGCCAACGGGGCAACAGGTATAAAAGAACGAATATGCTTGGCCCTAAGGTCCATGCCAAAATCATCCATAGCGTCTGAGCGCGTTGCACCGGATAGCCCTTGCTTGTCGAGTATTGTTTCCAACACAAAAATATCGTTAAGCAGAACATCAGTAGCATCGGGCTATAAGCCTCAGCGTCCGTGAAACGTGGATACTGCCCTGTACTCAAGTCATTAAACCACCAGCTGTTAAAGTAAGCGAATGGTGGATACACGCAAAATCCAATTATCAGGTACTTTAATACACGCGGAGAAAAACTGAATTTATTGGGGTAAAAAAGCAATACGGCTGTGCCAAATAGCACAAATGAAAGTTGACCAATATCGAGCGCGAGTCGGTTAAACCAGTGTGCCAGCAATGGCAGATAAAACATGTCAGCCTTGTAAACTGACATCGAGGAAGAAAGACAAATCAAGAAAAATCCGATCCCACTTAGAAGAAGCAGCGTTGTTTCTGGCTTCTTAGATTGCCAAGCCCACGCCAGAGATGAAACTAATGGGGCGGTAAGCCCGCATAGAAATACCACCCAAAAAGGCAACGACAAACTCGATAGGGGCCGCTGTTTATCGAGCGTCAGAGTCACAAGCCCGCCATTTTTTTTCTCAATTGTTATTGGGCTGTTACTGAACAGTTCATGCATCCGGTCCATCTCATTGAGGCGCTCGTTGCGATTGTCGTAGTACGACCTAGACTGTTCTGAAGACTTTAGAATATGCTTGCGCTCTATCACCGCTCGCATTCCATTCGAGTTGGTGACGCTTTGAATAGCATCGCCAATTTGGAGCCCTTGCTCTTCAACCCAAGCATCAACGCTGACTACCCGCATGGCATCGGAAGCTTCGTCGTACTCCAGCATGAAACCAGTATAAGGCGGATAGAGAACGCTGCTAATTGTAAAAAAAGCAAGTATTGCTACTGTTAAAACAGCAAAATTGATCAGAGCTCTCGGTGAATGCATCATTGGCCAACAGTTCTACTATGTATACTAATTTTCTTCATCTACAAAACTGGGGTGTTGGGTTCTCAGGACATATTTTATGCGGATGGCCATCAATAGGAATCCCCCAAAGGGGTTATTACAGCGTTCTTGCATACACTCCAACGCGAGCCCTATGTCGCGCCAGTGGCGGACACATTTTGATCAATCGCTCGGTTTTATGTGCACATGGAAAGCTAGGACACATTATTACCCATATCGGCTGCCAGTAACAACCTTCATGAGGGGCGACCTAAAGCTTCAACGATACTGTTTGAAAGTCGATCAAAGTGGAAGGCAGTGCTTAACGCCGAACAGCGCCGTTCGCAGCCCGGGTAGCTACAGGCTCGCCTCAAGATATCTCAGTGTCGTACTGATGCCTATGAAAGGGCGCGAATGTTAGGAGGTCAGGCGCTTGGGTGAACTCATGAAAGCAAGAAATGAACTGCATCCTAAACGTCTCTCCGATACGATCAGACGACTTTCTCCCTGCCTATTTGTTATCTGCCTATCTATTGATACAGATACTGATACAGATACAGGTCTAGCCTATCGCATCAATTCCAAATAGCTCCAGCGCTCCGAAAGCACCTGCCAATATTGAAAAGAGCGATCATCTGACGTTTCATTTGTGCCCTCTTCCACTGTCACTACATATGGCTCGGCTAAGTCGTATGCGTATTGCTCGACAGAATAGGCAATCGCCTCAAGAGTGCCACGGTCAAATTGAATGTCGAAGATATCGTTTTCAGATCGACTCGCCTTTTCGCTGGGCACACCGTTTAACAAAGCGGCGATTTGACGCCCAGGCACACACCCACTCGGCAGCACTTTCAATGTGTCGAGAAGCTCTAGTCGCGTGATGAGGTTGAGATTATTAAGTTCATGCATAGCAATTCTTACGTCTAAAGCTGGCGGGTCGTTCACTTTATTGCCGTGTTTTTGATCAGATAGAAGCGCAAAATGATTTAGAAACTGGCTAGGATCGACATTCACAGTTCGCCTTTTTTTAACACTTATGAATTCGATCCCATATATAGCAATCAAATCATTAACAGTTCTTTTGCATAGACACGCGGAGAGACGCCAGTGACCCGACGAAAAGCACGACTAAAGTTTGTCGGGTCAGTATACCCAAGCCTGGCGGCAATTTCAGATATTGAATAATCTTGACCACCAATCCACTGCCTGGCCAATTCAATGCGTTTTTCTGTCAATGCAACCGCTGCAGCGTTACCGACCCAACCCGGATGTTGATACAAGCACGTAGCGCTACGAAAGCGCGATCTGTTCAGCCTGGTCCTGAACCCGGTCAAGAAATATCTGCAGATCACCCACACGGGTCTGCATCGGTGACCCATCAACCAGAGCCGTCACCAGGCGTACCCGTAGTCTTACCTCGTCATCGTCGAGTTCGTTATTCATGCCGTGAACAGATGCCTCCAGCGCCCTGTAGAAGACCTCGTAGACAGAGCGGTACAGGCTACGAAACTCCTT
>JAQXDL010000030.1 GCA_029251375.1 Pseudomonadales bacterium
GTTTAATGTTTAATGTTTAATGTTTAATGTTTAACAACCAAGCGATTAACGACTGGCTACCAAGTTAAGTGCATCGCATAAGTGATTGATAGATACATTAGGGTAATGGACACGTCACGTTAAGTGGCAGTGTATATAAATGAGCTTCGGTCGATATAGAGAGTCGACAGCAAGAGGGCGGAATTAATGAGTGAAGTATGGAACTACGGCGATATATTGGATGCTGTGGGAAAAGTAGTACCCGGAGATAGAGCTGCATTTATTCATGGTGATAATGTCACGACATGGAGTGAGTTTGTCGCAAGAAGCAATCGTATTGCTAACAACTTGCTCGCTAATGGTGCCAAGGCGGGAGACAAGATTGCCTTCTACACCCGAAATCGTCCTGAATATCCGGAGGGAATGGCGGCAGGATTCAAAGCACGTTTAACCCACGTAAATGTGAATTACCGATATATAGCCAACGAGCTAATTTATTTGTTAGACAATGCGGACGCAACGGTGTGTGTATTCGCTGCAGAATTTGCCGATCAGGTTTCCAATATTCGCGGTCAGCTGCCTAAGGTAACGCAGTGGATCCAGATCGAAGACGGCTTTACCGGTCTTGATGACGTTACTAGCTATGAAGATTATGCCACGCAAGGTGATGATTCGACTCTCGATATTAAGCGAGAAAGTACTGACCAGCTGTTTATCTATACGGGTGGAACCACGGGCATGCCGAAAGGGGTCATGTGGAGTCATGATGCACTTTGGAACGTACTCGGTGCTGGCGGTAACGTACGCTTAGGTATCCCTGGTAGTGAAAACATTGCCGAACACTGCAACAGGGTTGCCAATAATCCGAGTCCACCAGTCACATTGCCGTTACCCCCTATTATGCATGGCACGGGCTTGCTCTCTGCAGTTGGCGCAATGGCCAATGGCGGCACTTGCATCACATTGACCTCAAAGAGTTTTGAGGCCGACCTCGCGCTGCAAGCAATTGATCAGCATAAAGTTACTACTGTGACGATCGTTGGCGATGCGTTCGCGCGTCCTCTAGTCGAAGCGATGGATGAAAACCCCGGCAAATATGATGTTTCTAGTGTTGTCGCGGTAACGTCAAGCGGAGTGATGTGGACACGTGAGGTCAAGGCCGGCTTGTTAAGGCACAATGAAAACATGCTGCTTGCAGACGGTTTTAGTTCCTCTGAAGCGATTGGCTTAGGCTCATCCGTCATGACGAAGGATGAAACTATCGAAGTTGCTCAGTTTACTTTAGGGCCAGCATGTAAAGTTTTTACTGAAGATGGCGTCGAAGTTCAGCCGGGTTCAGGCGAGAGTGGTATGGTCGCAGTTTCTGGTTTTCTGCCGGATGGATATTACAAAGATCAAGAAAAAACCGATAAAACCTTTAAAGTTTATAACGGCGTGCGCTATTCGATTCCAGGTGATTTCGTCCGCGTCGAAAAAGATGGCAGCCTGACATTGCTAGGAAGGGGTAGTAACTGTATCAATACGGCAGGGGAAAAGGTCTTCCCAGAAGAAGTAGAAGAGGCCATGAAATTTCATGAAAGTGTCGCAGACTGCCTAGTGGTTGGCGTGCATGATGCGAAATGGGGCCAGGCAATAACCGCCGTGGTTGAAATGAATGCGGGCTTTGAGCTTGAAGAGACTGAACTAAAAGATTTCTCTCGACAACATCTTGCTGCCTACAAAATTCCAAAACGCATTCTGATGCGCCCAAGTCTTGAACGAGCACCCAATGGCAAAGCTAACTACAAGCTCATTCAAGAATTTGCAGAATCTCAATTAGGTATCGCATAAGACGGATGGTGTTTGATAGACTGGGCGAGGTAGAGCGTTACACCCGGTGGTGTGCCTGGTCTTCAACATCAGTGAGGCGCTGTTAAGGTGCTTGGTGGGTTCGACTCCTACCTCTACCGCCATATACGTTCAAGATTAGCGAGTGGGTAACACGTGTACCCACTTGTTGGTTTTGATGCCGCCTCATAAATTGAGAATCCAATCATGCAATTAAATCCTCTAAATCCAAATCTTGGATTAGAAATCAAGGATATCAATCTCGCTGCACTGACGGATACTGACTTCGAAAAAGTTGAAGATTTGTTTAACCAGCATATGGTGTTGGTCTTTCGAGACCAGAAGCTTAGTCGAGATCAACACAAAGCATTTGCAAAACGGTTCGGCGATATCCACATTCATCCCTCCCATCGTGGTGGTATGAAGGGTAAGGGTGATGATCCCGAACTCTTTGTGATTGATACACCCGCGGATTCAAAAATCACCAATGGTGAGTTGTGGCATTCAGATGTTAGTTGCGAAGTCATCCCGCCGCTGGCCTCGTTACTCTATATCACCGAAACACCAGACAATGGAGGCGGTGATACCCTGTTTGCCAATATGTGCACAGCTTTCTCGGAGATGTCCGAGGAACTTCAAAACTTCCTGATTGGTAAAACAGCGGTACACGACGGCGAAGTGGATCTAGCGAACTACAATGTTCGGCTGCGTGTTGGCCAAGAGTATCCGAAGGCAAGCCATCCGGTTATTGTTGCGCACCCCGTCACCGGAAAGCCGATATTGTTCGTCAACCCGAGCTTTACTTCTCACATAGAGGGCTTGAAGCAGTGGGAGAGCAAGATGATTCTTGACGGCATTCATCGTTTTGTTGCGACCAATGCGCGGATCCAATGCCGCGTCAATTGGCAGCCCAACACCCTCGTAATGTGGGATAACCGATGCGTGCAGCATCAAGCGATTCGAGACTATGCAGGCTTCCCTCGTTACGGAGAAAGGGTCTCCGTTGTACCGTCGGTTCAGCCTAAAGCGTTTAACCCTTAGCGCCAGCTACTTGAACTATCCGTGTTTACCGGCTTGCCAGCCATGACCCGCAAGCTTGTTCGCCGCAAAGGATTTAGGTGTTTCTTCCAGTGTACTGGCCATCGTATCGTTCCATCGGTTCAGAAAACCAAATAGTGATATCACGGCAACGATTTCGACAATTTCGCGCTCTGAATAAAATTCAGATAACTTTTCCATATGCGCTGCTTCTACAGCATTCGGCACCATGCCAGCATGCAGTGCGACATCAAGGGCTGCTTTCTCAGCTTGTGTAAACAAGTCGCTTGTACGGAACTCAAACGCCGCTTCAATTTTTTCAGGGCTGACGCCACGGTTCTGTGCGCTATGGGATGTATGTGCCTGGCAGTAACGACAGCCTGCGGCATTGCTGACAACAAATGCGATCAACTGTTTCAATCCGGGATCAATGCTACCGCTGTTAAGAACCGGTCCCGCGAATGCACTAAAAGATGTCATCAGCTCAGGCCAGTGAGCCATTGTTAGCATGCTGTTCGGAACGAAGCCCATAGCAGCTTCGACCATTTTTAGTACTGGTGCTAACTCCGGGATCGAATCAGGGGCTTTCGGCGTTATATGCGTCATCGTTTTTACTCGTGTTGGATGTATGTGTTCTATCGATTCATTTCTTCGCTGAGCGTGCGGAGCAGACTATAAGCATCTGTATCTCTCGTTTGGTAAGCGTTAGTGCCCGCCCAAAGTGACATATAGTCGATATTGTTTAGTTCAGCGGCTTTGCTTCGAAGTGTCGTGGTAAGTGCATTTTGAATGGGATATTCGGGGACATCGGTTTCTGTCTGCTGTAGCCTTTGCATGAATTGATTGACTAAACCCCGCGCCGGTTTTCCCGAGAAGACCCGTGTCATGCGGGTTTCGTCAGGCACAGACGTAAGAAGTCGAGTTTTGTATGCTTGATGAATACCCGACTCCTGACACGTTAAAAATGCCGTGCCGAGCTGACATGCAACAGCACCTTGTTCTATTAGTTGTTTAATTCTCGTTCCCGTCATAATGCCACCGGCAGCAATAACCGGCGTGTTAACTGAATCACTGACGGTCTTCAGTAGCGCCTCGATACCAAGTTGCGAGGCTTCGTAATCACCGATGAATGTGCCTCTATGACCGCCGGCTTCATAACCCTGCAGGCAAATCGCGTCGGCACCGGCATCTTCCCAGGCGCGGGCTTCTAATAGATTAGTGGCCGTGCCGATAATGACGCTGCCATTGTGTCTAAAAGCAGCTAAATGACTTGGCGATGGAATCCCAAAGGCAAAGCTAACCACTGCCGGCGCGGCATCAATGAGCGCCTCGATCTGGGCCTGATTGTCCTGACACCAACGTTTCGGAGCCTCGATGCTTGGCAAACCAAGCTCTTCTCTAAATGGCGCTAAGCGTTGGTTAGCAGTTGCCAGTGTTTCATCGTCAACGGTGGGTGAATCCAAAACGAACAGGTTGACGCAAAACGGCGCACGGGTTTGAGAGCGTATCTCGTTGATGGCTAGTTTAATTGCTTCAGGTGATAACAACGCTGCTGCAAATGAGCCGAGAGCTCCAAAGTTAGAAACCGCAGCGACAAGTTCAACAGACGTCGCACCGCCTGCCATGGGCGCCTGAATAATTGGCGTTTCGAGATTGAGTTTGTGGAACGCAGAGGTCATTTTTTAAGCTCTGATATATGAGTACAGGCATGCTAGAACGATAAGCGCAGTATAACTAATGTAATTTAGGAATAGCTAAGATTCTCAATTAACCGCATTACTCTGTTCAAAATTGCTACGTGTTCTTGGTTTAGACAACGCTTCACTTTTTAAACCCAAATATGGATTAGGATTGCCAGTACACCCGCATCATGCTGAGACAACATCCACAGCTAACTCTTTTTTTCGAATGATCTTTTGTTCGAACTTTTAATGGGTATTTTTTTTCTGTATCAACGGTGAGTACATTGTATAAAGCCGTTGATCGATTTCCCACTGATCTCCAGCAAGGGCATGGCCGATGTTTTCTTTATTCAACCGATCAATCAAACTTTGTACAGCGAGGTCCATATCGGGCAAGTTGTCTGCGTTGGGATGGGATGCAAGTATGTCGTTCGCGGTTTGTGCCATGTCAGTTCGGTGGGCGTTTAGGCTCGCCAAAAATGCGACGTAGATGTAGTACGGTTCATAAGAACCAAACTGCTTCACGCGACTAACATCATCAATCCTTTTAAAGGGAGTATTGTTAAACTCTACGATTCCTTGACTCATGTCGTGCAGAAAACGCTGGTCTTGTTTCATCGTTAGGGTCAGGCCGTTGGGTCTCTTGTCTAATGCATCGTCGGTTTGGCTTGCGAGCAGGTGATCTAGTTCGGCGTAAAACGCATTAGGTCCTTGACCGACTTTGACTACCAAAGTGTTTATTTTGTCAGCGGCGGCAACCCACGTTTTGAAGCCAAAAAGACATCCATTGTGATTCGTTACGCCAGGCTTTGGAGATTCTTTCGACCTATCCTCGGAAGCGGCATACGCAATCCAGCCATGCTGTTTTAATTCTGAAAAAGTAGCCCTAATAGCGGCTTGGTAGCCAGCAATAAAAACATAGGCAGGGTTACAGGATATTTTGCCTGTCTGGATTGCTAATTCGCGGGGTTTGTCCAAACAGTCTAGGCTGGCGGATACCCATTGTTCATAGTATTGCGATTCGTTCACGTCTTTACTCGACTAAGCATGGGTTAGGCAGGATCGCAATTGCGAACAGTAATATCAATAGCCGACAACGGCTCATGGTTAAGTACTTGTTTGTCTTATGCGTTGCGCCGGTTCTGCCTCTGTATCGAGGCTGCGCCAACTTGATAGGAATTGCGTACAGAAGGCGACCTATAAGTGCCAAACCTCGATGCAAGAGTTAACGAGTCGGCCTTATCTAGTCAGTTAAGGAGGAAAAATAAAGATGGCTGAAGATAAAGAGAATCTGTGTCAGTGTATGCGTCGACTAAGCGAGTAGGGTGATGATTAAGCTAGAATTAGCCTCGATCAACTTTCACCACAGTCGTCTGTCACGCTATTAGTCTTGCTAGCTTGAAGCACTTTATGAACTTTAGTACCGAACCTTCGTGCGGAACTTTAGTACTGAACCTTAGTACTGAGCCTTAGTACTGAGCCTTAGTACTGAACCTCATATGCAATGGTCGGATTATTGCTCTTAAATAAATACAGCAACAATTGACTTAGAACGATATTGCCATCGGCTCGAAAATCACCCTCCATGAAAGCCTTCATTCCATCGATACGCCCGTCCAGCAAGCCCCAACAGGTTTCATGGTCACTAATGTCTAGGGTGATTGTAGCGTTTATGTGAACGCCAGCATGAAATTCGAAATCATCACCGACAATATCGAGGTAAAAGGGCTCATCCGCTTCAAATCGAAACTGGAAGACACAGGTGTCTCGTTGCAAGAAACCTGGCTGGAAGTGTGCCTTGAACGCGTTTTTTTGCCGTTGCAGAACGTCGGTTAAGCCCATGGTGCTAATTCTTATTTTGATTACGATTGGTTCAACGCAAGGGTACCACGTCGACCATTATAAACGGCAATCTAAAGCTAGTTTTCGACACCTTACGGGTGTTAATCAGCGCTTTGATACGGAGCATTTGTGGTAGCATAGGCGCCTTTTCATGTATCAGGAAATAAATGTGGAGTTCTTAGCTGAATATGGTCTTTTCCTCGCTAAAACGTTGACCTTTTTGGTTGCCGTTTTGGTTGCAGCCGCTTTTCTTTTTGGCATGAGTCAGCGTGGTCGGCAAACCAGTAGTGGGCATATTGAAGTCTACAATCTAAACGAAAATTTCGAGAACATTACTCGAACCCTTAAAGAAATGGTGATGGATTCTGAAAGTCTAAAGCTTGAAAATAAGGCAGAGAAAAAACGCCACAAGGAAGAATCCAAACAACAAAAGAAAGATGCTAAAAAAGCCGCGGCCGCAGATGCAACTGAAGACACAACGACGCCGGCGTCAGAAACGCGAAAGCAACGGGTCTATGTCATTGATTTCGACGGCGATGTTCAAGCCAGCGCTGTAGATCAACTTCGTGAAGAAGTGACCGCCATTTTATCAGTCGCAGAGCAGGTTGACGAAGTGGTTGTGCGTCTGGAGAGTCCCGGTGGCGTTGTGCACAGTTATGGTTTGGCTGCCAGCCAGTTACGTCGGTTCGTTGATAAGGATGTGCCATTGACAGTTGCCGTCGATAAAGTTGCTGCCAGTGGCGGTTATATGATGGCTTGTATTGCCAATAAATTAATAGCTGCTCCGTTTGCCATTCTTGGCTCAATTGGTGTTGTGGCGCAGGTGCCGAACATTCATCGGCTTTTAAAGAATAAAGATATTGATGTGGAGATTCTTACGGCCGGTGAATACAAGCGAACCATGACGATGTTCGGCGAAAACACCGATAAAGGTCGGCAAAAATTTATCGAAGAGCTCGAAGATGTGCATACGCTGTTTAAAGATTTTGTTGGTGAGAATAGGCCAATAGTTGATACAGAAAAGGTTGCCACTGGGGAGGCTTGGTACGGTAAGCGCGCACTGGAGCAAAAGTTGGTTGATGCTTTACAGACGAGTGACGAATATATTTCTGAAAAGTGTGAGCAAGCAGATGTTTATCGCGTTAAGTATGTCAAAGATATAAACCGAGTCGACAAAATCATGGACAGATTCACGGGTATGTTAAAGAAGCTGCGAATGAAGGAAGATATTAGTCACCCGGGTCCTTATACATTTTAACAAATGCCTACCGAGAGAAGTGTCATTGGGCACGATAGATTCCGATAACAGATCTCTAGAACGACAGACTGAGCGATCGATTACTAACATTGATAACATAAAAATAATTTTTAAAACATATTTAGGATAAGAGAAATCAAATGACAGATTTTAAAGCTTTCTGGGTTGAGAAAACCGAAGACTCGATGATTAGTAGCGTAATCACACGTTCCACTGACGATTTGCCTGAGGGCGATGTGTTGATAAAGGTTGCTTATTCCTCCGTTAACTATAAAGACGCTTTATCCGCCACGGGTAACCCTGGAGTTACTCGTAATTTCCCACATACACCTGGGATTGATGCTGCTGGCGAAGTTGTCGAATCAAGCGATCCTGCGTTTAAAGCAGGTGACGAGGTGATTTGTATTGGCTTCGACCTCGGCATGAATACGCCGGGCGGTTTTGGAGAGTATATTCGAGTGCCAGCCGGTTGGGTAACAGCTTTACCTAGAGGGCTCAGTACACGAGAGAGCATGGTCATAGGCACGGCAGGATTCACGGCAGCACTATGCCTCGATAAGATAGAAACGATGGGTGCAAAACCCGCGGATGGGCCTGTACTTGTCACTGGCGCGACCGGTGGAGTGGGCTCGATTGCCGTTATGTTATTGGCTAAGCAAGGCTATGAAGTGATCGCCAGCTCAGGCAAGGCAGATAAAACTGACTACTTAAAATCTCTTGGCGCAACAACGGTTATCACTCGAGATGAGCTGTCAGAAGTTGATAAGCGGCCTATGGTTGCTCCCCAATGGGCGCATTCTATTGATTGTGTCGGGGGTGAAATTCTATCGAATGTCATTAAAGGTCTGCAGCCACTAGGTAGTGTTGCGATCTGTGGGTTGGTTGCATCACCCGCGTTCACGACGACTGTATTACCCTTTATTTTAAGGGGCGTAAATATCTTGGGAATAGATTCTGTTGAGATTCCTATTGAGTATAAAAATAGAATTTGGGACAAGTTGGCTAATCAATGGAAACTTTCTGATCTGGACGCTGCGACGCAGGAGGTTGGATTATCTGATCTTGCTCCTGTCATTGAAGCTATTTTTGCTGGCCAAGTGTCAGGTAGAACGCTCGTCACGCATTAACAGCTTGGGGTCGTACTTCTTAGGCCGTTTGCACGATTGTTGACGTGAGCTGTTAGTTGATTGATATTCCGGTGCGTGTACAGACAAGTACGCGCATCTAAGCAATCTAGTCACGCCTTAGTTTGTCTGAAACAGCAATCGGTGTGGGATAGTTAAAGACAACGATGTAGGAGGATAGCAGAAAGGTGATGATGGCTGTCGCTTGAATAAGATGCGATGCATTATCGCCAATCAGGTTTTGTGCACCGGCGATGAAAGCGATGAGTAACGAGAATTCGCTAATTTGACCCAAACGAAAGCCGATCTCCCAACTCTTCTCCGTTGTCTGGCTGACGCGAAACAACAGCAGTCTAAACACCGCCGGTTTCGCGCCGAGTATTACAATAGCCATTACTGACGCCGGTATAATCACATGGGACAATAGCTCAAGGTTAAATCCGGCGCCTAGAGAGAAGAAGAATAAGACCAGAAAAAAATCACGTAACGGTTTGAGATGATTGGCGATGTACAGTGCAATCGGACTCGTCGCAATTGTCACGCCGGCGACAAACGCACCTATCTCATGAGATAAACCGACTAGCGTCGCGATTTCCGCCAAGCCTAGACACCAGCCAATGGCAATGAGAAAGATGTATTCATGAAATGCGTCAAACTTAGCTAATAGCTTTAACAATACAAATTTGACGAATAACCATGCGCCTAGAATCAGTGCAGGTAGTGCAAGCAACACATAAACTATCTTCGATGAACTCTCTGCATTAAATAGTCCGCCGGTTAATACGAGCAGAACGATAATGGCGACTAAATCTTGTATCAGCAATAGACTGACAACCAGCTCACCGGTGTGCTTATGATGCAAAACGGTGGTCGGTAAAAGCTTGATGCCAATAATTGTGCTTGAAAACATCATTGCTGCACCGATGATGATGCTTTCAACTAGGCTAAAGGCAAACAAGTGGCCTATGCAAAATCCTATTGAGAAAAATGCCAACGAGCTAACGATACCAACGAGTAATGCTTCTCTTAATAGATTGATTAGTTTGCGTGGCTGCATGTCTAGTCCAAGCAAGAATAACAAGAAGATAATACCGATTTTGGCAACGCTGGCGATAAGCGTCGGGTCAGATATTAATGATGTACCCGATGGACCAAGAATCACGCCAATTGCGATATAGGCGACGATTAAAGGTTGTCGAGTGTACAGAGCGACGGTTGCAAGCACCGCAGCTGAGGTGAATATCAAGAAGAATGAAAAGAGTAAATCGTTTTCCATGATTGAATACTAAGGCATTGGAGGATTAATCTGTAGCGCGAAATTAGTGCGCAACCAACGACGTCGATAGTGGCTTTTATTGTGCCTGTTAACGTGACAGATTTAACCCGCCAAGCAGCAAGCGCTGCTCGACTCGTGCTTCATACACACGTCTGATAGGCAATAAGGCAGAACCCTATAATATTTATCGACTGCGGAACAGGGGCTCAGGCCGATCAATAGAGGTTTGATAGTTAAACGAAAAGGTTTTCATATTCGCAGCGCAAGCTTCAATATCTTGACCATCAGCGAGTTGAAACGCGTCAAAACCACAGCGTAGCATCTGTTCAAGTTGGTCTCGCCGAACATCGCCAATGGCACGAACTTCGCCTGTATATGCCAGTTTGCGTCTCAGTATATTTGCGTTGGAGTAAGCGCGCCCATCGCCAAAGCTCGGGAAATCTAATGCGACCAAAGCAAGCTGATCAAGTTTACCTGTCAGCTGTTCGATTTCATCATCAGCACTCAGCCACACGCCGACATCATTTCGTTTGGCAAGTTCAGACTCGTTCTGTAGATAAACGCTCAGTGGAAGTATCGTATTCGCGACAGACACGTCAGCGTCATCAACCGATTGAATTGTGTAGGGGCTATCAATGATTGCCTTGTCCTTGATAATACTAGTCATGGCTTAGGCTTTCTCCGCGTATACACTACTTTTGAAAGGGGCGATGCCGATTCGATTATAGGTGTCGATGAAAAATTCTTCCTCAACACGATTGTTGACATAGACATCGACCAGTTTTCCTACCACCTCAGGGATTTCGGCCTGAGCGAAAGACGGGCCTAGTATTTTGGCAAGGCTTGAATTTGCAGCAGCACTGCCGCCAATGGAGACTTGATAGAATTCTTGTCCCTTTTTGTCGACACCTAGAATGCCGATATTGCCGACATGATGGTGACCACAAGCATTCATGCAGCCGGATATGTTGATATCTAGGTCGCCAAGATCGTGCAGGTAGTCGAGATCGTCAAACCTTCGTTGAATGGCGTCAGCAACCGGAAGCGATTTAGCGTTAGCCAGTGAACAGTAATCACCGCCTGGACAGCAAATAATATCGGTTAACAAACCCAAATTTGGTGTCGCGAGACCATGTTCACAAAGTGTTTTCCACAAATTGAACAAGCTCGCCTGTTCTACATCGGCCAAGGTTACGTTTTGTTCGTGGGTAACTCTTAGTTCACCAAAACTATAGGTATCAGCAAGATCTGCGATGACTTCCATTTGTTCATCTGTCACGTCACCGGGTGCGACCCCTGTCTCCTTGAGTGCAAGGTTCACAATGGCATAGCCTGTTTCCTGATGAGGCTTCACGTTATGCGTCATCCATGCTTTAAAGGCGAAGTTCTGCTTCAACGCATCATTCAATGCATCAGAACCTTCTGGCAAAGCCTTGTAAGCGGGACGGGTGAAAAAGGATTTAGCGCGTTGAATTTCCGCTTCCGTTAATGTGCCTGGTCCATCTTTGATAGATAGCCATTCTTCTTCTACTTTTTCAGCGAAGACTTCAGCAGTCATAGCACGAACAAGGATCTTGATTCTTGCTTTATACTTATTGTCCCGTCGACCATATCGATTGTATACGCGAAGAATCGCTTCGATATATGTCAACATGTGTTCTTTATCCAGATACTCTTTGATAACAGAGCCCAGAACAGGTGTTCGGCCTAAACCACCACCTGCAAGAATTTGAAGTCCTACCTTGCCATCCTTCTCAACCAATCGAACGCCAATATCGTGTACTTGGACCGCAGCTCGGTCTTCTCGGCAGCCTGTCACGGCAATTTTGAATTTTCTAGGCAACCAGTTGAATTCTGGGTGAAAAGTTGACCATTGACGGATTAACTCAGCGTAAGCTCGGCTATCTTCAATTTCATCAACAGCGACGCCCGCATACTGGTCACTGGTTGTGTTACGAATACAGTTACCACTGCTTTGAATGGCATGCATTTCAACGGAAGCTAATTCAGCCAGAATGTCAGGCACTTCTTCAAGCTTAGGCCAGTTGTATTGCATGTTTTGTCGGGTGGTGAAATGCCCGTAGCCTTTGTCGAAAAATCGAGCGACGTGCGCCAATTTTCTGAGCTGTTTGGAAGACAACATGCCGTAGGGCACATTGACACGAAGCATAGGCGCCAAGCGCTGGATGTAAAGACCGTTTCTGAGACGCAGATGCTGAAACTCTTCAGCGGGTAAGTCCCCAGCGAGGAAGCGTTGCGTCTGATCTCTATATTGTTCAACTCGTTCATCGATCATCTTCTGATCGTAATTGTCGTATATATACATGCTAAACGTTTTCTATAGTAAGTGGTTTGGGTATGAAGGTTAGGGCATACCCCAAAATGGAAGCTTAAAGTACCAGTATCTGTTGTATCTAGATATGAACGTTTTCCTATAAGTTTAGAAGCCCAAACTATATCGAAGAGAACGCCCGGTGTGGCTTTCCGGTTATTTTCTGTGTTCCTATGTTTGCCGTCTTTTGTTTGTTTTCTTAATGATTTCTCGTTGTGTTCTACAAAGATAGCGTAGTGTTTGGCGACACTTGGCTTCTGCGAAGCGCGACATGTTAGCAGAGAAAGATTACTCTGTCAGATGTGGCAACAGTTAGACCACAAACGTATAATCAGCGCCAGTGCAACTTTAAGGCATTGTTCGCATCGCATTACTTTTTCAGATATTTGAAAAATGCTGAACAGTCCTTCACGTGTACAAATGCATTAAGAAATTCCAAAAAACTTTAGAGAGTAATAAATAATGAGCGACGAAAGCCAGGTAAATGAAGAAGCTGTTGCAGAAAATACTGACAGCAAACTAGATGTGATTTGTGCGCTAGCCTTAATCTCCATCAGTGTACTCGTAATGATTTATTGGGTCTCAAACCAGTAAGTTCGTTTTATGAGGCGCTTTTTAAAGCGCCTTTTAAAGAAAAGCTGTTACTTGACTACCAACCCTTAAGCGGCGCTGAAGCACCCCAAGTATATTGGCGGGCAACAGCGCAATAATCAGTTGATCTCAATTTTGTTATCACCATCGTTCCAACGAATTTCATTGCCCGGAGTCGGCGTGTTGGGAATGAGTTGAGATAAGATTAACGAGCCGACAGCGATCGCGGCACCAATCACGAATACAGCACTGTGATCTACTATCCAAACCAAGCCAAGCATAGCCGGTAATACGACTGCGGCAATATGATTAATGGTGAAACTAATACCCGCTGTGGCGGATATATCTGCAGGGTCGGCGATTTTTTGGAAATACGTTTTGATGGCGATCGCCATTGAGAAGAATATGTGATCGAGAATGTAGAGCACAATTGCGACGACGATATTGTCGACGACCGCGTAACTTAAGAATATACCGATCAGTCCGCAGTACTCTAGTGTCAATGCCCGACGTTCACCTATAAAACTAATCAGTTTGCCTATTTTGGGAGCTGCGTAGATGTTGATAGCAGCGTTGGCGAGTACCAGTAAAACCATGCTCTCGAGTGGGAAGCCAAATTTTTCAACGAGTAAGAAGCCAGCAAAGACAGTAAAGATTTGCCGTCTAGCGCCGGCCATAAACGTCAGCAGATAGTATAGCCAGTAACGTTTACGCAAAAAGAGTTCATTCTTTTGTACGATATCATCCTTAAAATGCGGAATTGCCATCCAGCAAAATAAAGCTACAGCGACCGTCAAAAAGCCTGCCGCCGAGTAAATATAGGTGTAGTTCAACTCGATAAACTGCAACGCCAAATATAGGCCGCCGAGACAAGTCAGTGTCGCAATTGATCGGACACTGATTAGCTGTCCCATAACAGTCGGTGCTTCGCTCTTATCTAACCATTGTAAGCTCAAGGATGACTGCATGGTTTCAAGATAGTGGAACCCGACAGACATAATCACAGTGGTGATATATAGGCCGACAATGGTGGGAAAGAAACCTGTCAATGCAGTACCTAAACCGAGTATCAGCAAAGATAAAACCGCTAGGTTCTGCTGACGGATCAGTAAAAGTACGTAGATGACCGTGAAGGCTAGAAAGCCAGGTATCTCCCTTAAACTCTGCAGGTAACCAATTTCTTGGCCGCTAAAGTTCGCGACTTCAATGCTAAAATTGTTTAACAGTGTTTGCCAAGTTGCGAATGCGATCGGGCTGGCGCCAGCGAGAATGAACAGTAGCGTTTTTCGATCTTTAACCAAGGGTTTCATGGCAAAACGAGGGAGACGACGCCCATGATCGTCAGCACAAACAGTACTGTAAATACTAGGCCAGCAATGATGTAGGGGAGTGGGCTGCTGGTATTGAAGTCCCGTTGTCGCGTGGCTTCTGTCTGGACACCAAATGCTGCGCCGAACACACTAATAACCAGCTGCCATATCGACGGCGATGATGCCTTAGTTTCGGGTTTTGCGGAGGGCTGCTGTTTTTGCATATGCGCCTGATTCTGCTCGGGTGGTTCTTGTAAAGACTTGTCTGATTCTATTGAGGGAGCCATCTTTATCCTCTTAAAATTACCCTTTGCTAATTATCGCTTGTGGGGTTTCCCATGTCTGCAGCGATCTACTGGAAAGCGCGACCGAGATTGTAGCACAGGGCCAAAGCGTAACAGCTATCCTTAATCTCGATAAAGCGGGCTCGTTTTGCATCATTCGTCTATCGCTGAGCCCGTTACTACTTGTAAGTCAACACAGGCATCAGCCAGCGCTCTGCAGTTTCTAGAGTCATGCCTTTTCGCTCTGCATAATGTTCGACCTGGTCTTTATCAATTTTACCAATGCCGAAATAACGTGATTCGGGATGTGAAAAATAGAATCCACTAACGGCGGCGGCCGGCATCATTGCGTAGGTCTCGGTGATATCGACGCTAATTTTCTGCGTCGCGTCGAGCAATTTAAACAAGGTGCCTTTCTCTGTGTGGTCGGGACAAGCAGGGTAACCTGGTGCAGGTCGAATACCTTGATAAGCCTCTTTGATTAAATCAGGGTTAGAGTAGTGCTCATCGGATGCATATCCCCAGAATTCCTTCCGGACCCGTTCATGCATTCGTTCAGCTAGTGCTTCAGCTAATCTGTCTGCAATAGCTTTAACCAAAATTGCATTGTAGTCATCATTATCAGCTTCGTACTGCGCCGCGAGCGCTTCAACACCATGGCCCGCACTGACCACGAAACCCCCAACATAATCTTTCAGTCGAGTCGCGACTGGCGCTACATAGTCTGAAATGCAGAAGTTAGCTTGGTCGTTAGGCTTGTCCATCTGTTGTCGAATGTGATGGAGCTTATCGATCACAGTTTTTCTTTCATCGTCTTCGTAAAGAAGGATGTCATCATTATCGGTCGAATTCGCCGGCCAAAAGCCAATGATTGCATTGGCTTTGATTAGGTCGCTATCCATCATGTGTTTGAGCATAGCCTGTGCATCGTTGAACAAGCTTGTCGCAGCTTCTCCGACCACTTCGTCTTCGAGAATCTTAGGATACTTACCAGCAAGCTCCCAAGTAATGAAGAAGGGGGTCCAATCAATATAGTCGACCAACTCTGCTATCGGATAGTTGTCAAAGACTTTCGTACCAAGAAACGTTGGGGTGGGTGGGGTGTAGCCTTCCCACTCTATGATCGCTTTGTTATCAACGGCATCTGTATAACTCAACAGATTGCCCTTTGGTTTTCGGTTTTTGTTTCGAATACGAATTTTTTCGTACTCAGTACGCAAGTTAGCGGTGAATTCAGGTTTCAGTTCTGGGCTCATTAGCTGAGTGGCAACGCCAACCGCTCTTGAAGCATCGGGTACATACACAGTCGATTCGGCCTGATAGCAAGGTTCAATCTTTACCGATGTGTGTGCTTTCGACGTTGTAGCACCGCCTATTAACAGTGGCTTATCAAAGCCCTGACGTTGCAATTCGCTAGCCACATATACCATCTCATCAAGAGACGGTGTGATGAGACCACTGAGACCAATGATGTCGACATCCTCTTCAATCGCAGTTTTTAGAATTTTATCGGCCGGTACCATCACACCTAAGTCGATAACATCATAGTTGTTACATTGTAGAACGACACCGACAATATTTTTGCCGATATCATGTACGTCGCCTTTAACCGTCGCGAGTAGTATTTTACCTTTTGAATTGCTTTTACTGTCTTTAGCAGCGTCAATGAAGGGGACAAGGTGCGATACGGCCTGCTTCATCACACGTGCGCTTTTAACAACTTGAGGTAAGAACATCTTACCCGCGCCAAATAGGTCGCCGACTCGATTCATACCGTCCATTAACGGTCCTTCGATCACTTCGATAGGTCGTTCAACGGTGAGCCTCGCTTCCTCGGTATCTTCGACGATATAGGTGTTGATACCTTTTACGAGTGCGTGTGCTAAACGTTCGGCAACCGGTGCCTCTCGCCAGCTTAAATCTGCAGTTTTGGCAGCCGAACCGCGACCGGAGTATCGATCTGCGATTTCAATAAGTGCTTCAGTTGCCTCATCGGATCGATTTAGAATCACGTCTTCGATCTTGTCCCGCAACTCTGTTGGGATGTCTTCATATATAGCGAGTTGACCCGCGTTCACTATGCCCATCGTTAAGCCTGCCCGAATCGCGTGGTAAAGAAACACAGCGTGTATTGCTTCGCGCATTTGATTGTTTCCCCGAAAGGAAAAGCTGACATTGCTTATTCCGCCTGAAATTTTAGCGTGTGGCAGGTCACTTTTAATATACTTGCAGGCCTCAATAAAATCCTTTCCATACAAATTGTGCTCTTCAATACCCGTCGCTACGGCGAATACATTGGGGTCAAAGATAATATCTTGCGGCGGGAAACCAATTTCGTTTACCAGAATATCGTAAGATTTTTTACAGATTTCTTTTTTGCGTGCAAGACTATCGGCTTGGCCATCTTCATCGAATGCCATTACAACAACGGCTGCACCGTGTTTCAGACAGATACGCGCTTGCTCGACAAATTCTTCTTTACCCGCTTTTAAACTAATGGAGTTGACGATTGATTTACCCTGTAAACACTTCAAGCCAGCTTCAATAATTTCCCACTTGGAGGAGTCGACCATAATCGGTACCCGGCTAATATCCGGTTCGGAAGCAATCAGATTTAAAAAATGAATCATTGCTGCCTTTGAATCCAACATGCCTTCATCCATGTTGATATCGATGACCTGCGCACCATTGTTCACTTGCTGAAGAGCAACCTCCAAAGCCTCTTCATAGCTCTCCTCGCGTATCAGCCGTGCAAACTTTGCAGAGCCAGTCACGTTCGTGCGTTCACCGACGTTCACGAACAAAGACTCGTCAGTAATATTAAACGGTTCTAGTCCACTGAAAAGCGTATCCGTTGTAGCTGCAACCGGTTGTCGTGGAGCTATCCTCGTTGCCAGATCAGCGAAAGCTTCAATGTGTCCCGGCGTTGTGCCACAACAACCGCCAATAATATTAACTAGTCCCGACTCCGCATAGTCTTGAATAGCTTGAACCATTTCCGGCACAGTCTCATCGTATTCACCAAATTCATTTGGTAAGCCGCGATTTGGGTAAGCGCTGATATAACAGTCTGAAATTCTAGCGATGTCTTCAATATAAGGTCTAAGTTCATCGGCGCCAAGTGCGCAGTTAAAGCCAACGGAAATAGGTTTTGCATGCCGTATCGATGCCCAAAAGGCTTCCACTGTCTGGCCCGACAACAACCGTCCACTGGCGTCAGTAATCGTGCCTGAAATCATGATTGGGTATTGTGTATCAAGTTCCTCAAATACAGAAAGTGCAGCATAGATAGCTGCCTTTGCATTGAGTACATCGAATATTGTCTCGATAAGAATGATGTCTGAGCCGCCGTCAATGAGTCCATGAATCGCTTCCGAGTAATCGTCTACGAGTTCATCAAAGGTGATGCTTCGAAAGCCTGGGTCATTAACATCGGGCGAAAGGCTTGCGGCTCTTGTGGTTGGCCCAACTGCGCCAGCGACGAACCTTGGTTTTTCGTCTGTGCCGATTTCATCAGCTGCTTCTTTCGCGAGTTTTGAAGCCGCAACGTTAATTTCGTAGGATAAACTTTCCATCGCGTAATCTGCTTGTGAGACACGATTAGCGGTAAAAGTATTCGTTTCGATAATGTCAGCGCCACGTTGTAGGTATTCACTGTGGATCTTTCTTATCGCATCAGGCTGGGTTAATGCGAGAATCTCGTTGTTTCCCTTCAGGTCCTGCTTGTGATCTGCAAAGCGCTCGCCTCTGAAATCGTTCTCTTCGAGTTTTAGATCTTGGATCATTGTGCCCATCGCACCATCCATGACCAAAATTCTCTGGGATAGAAGTTTTTCGATGAGATCAAAATTCTTAGAACGATTCATTTAAATTGTCTTGTAGGCGAGAAGGGGCGCAGTTTATCAGCTTATGGAGGCAAACGTTTTGAAGATCTTAGCCAGCCAAGATGAATGTTGTTCATGATCGCTTGGTATAATAAACCCCAGCTAAAGCAAGGAATTATAGGTGACGATTAGACTTGGATGGTGTGTCGTGATTCAGTAAACTGCGTCTCCTTTAGCGCCATATCGGTAAGCATGGTGCGCGTATTTTACTATTTCAGAGAAAATCGATGATCGATATAACCGAACAAGCTCAAGCGTATTTTGTCGAGTTACTGTCTAAGCAGGACGCTGAAGATATTGGTATCCGTATCTTTATCTCAGACCCAGGAACACCCATGGCTGAAACCTGTATTGCCTACTGCAAGCCCGGTGAGGAGCAGGAGGCTGACCTAAAAGTAGAGTATACGGGTTTCACAGGTTGGTTGGATGAGCGAAGCATGCCCTTTTTAGAAGGGGCTTTGGTCGACTTTGCGGAAGATAGAATGGGTGGACAACTTACGATTAAGGCACCGAATTCAAAGGTACCGCAAGTTTCCGACGACAGTCCAATCGAAGATCGGATCAACTATGTTCTACATAGTCAGATAAATCCTGGCTTAGCGTCACATGGCGGCATGGTGAATTTGGTTGAGGTAATTGATGACGAAGTGGCAATTTTGCAATTTGGTGGCGGATGTCAGGGTTGTGGAATGGTCGATATGACATTGAAGGATGGTGTCGAAAAAACATTGCTCGAACAGTTGCCGCAGTTAACCGCTGTGAAAGACGTAACTGATCATAGTGTTACGGACAATGCGTTCTACAAGTAAGACCGCTTTTGCGCTGAGTAAGTTTTGTACACCAATTCTAAAAAAAAGCCTGCTCGGTGAGCAGGCTTTTTGTCTACGGGACTAATCGCTATCCTGTCGAACGCGCCCTTATGAACATTGCGAAGGCGCTCGCCGTTAAGCCGTCTTATTAATTAGCTCATCCGCCGCTAAGGCCTTGCGTTCCGACAGTTTAGTTTTGACACTCAGACGGAAGTCTCGGATCATCTTTTCGGTTGTATCCCAATCGACACAAGCATCGGTCACCGACACGCCGTAGGCCATGTCATCTTGATTCTCCATAATTTTCTGATTGCCAGCATTGATATTACTTTCAATCATCAAGCCGATGATTGAACGGTTACCATCATCAATTTGCTTGGCAACCTCGTCGAGAACTTTTGGTTGGCGGTTGTGATCTTTCTCTGAGTTTGCATGACTACAATCAATCATAATGTTTGCCGGTATACCTGCACCCAGCAGCTGCTTCTCGCAAGTGGCTACACTGTCACTATCGTAGTTAGTCGTTCCGCCGCCACCACGCAGCACGATATGCGCATGTTGGTTGCCTCGTGTATGAATCACCGACACTTCACCTTGATGATTGATCCCCAGAAAGCGATGCGGTGCAGATACTGATTGGAGTGCATTGATTGCTACGCCCAAACCGCCGTCCGTACCATTTTTGAAGCCAACGGATGATGATAAACCGCTTGCCATTTCTCTGTGGGTTTGTGATTCGGTGGTTCTTGCGCCAATGGCACTCCAGCTAATCATATCCTGAAGAAACTGTGGTGAAATAGGGTCCAATGCCTCAGTGGAAGTAGGTACGTTCATTTCAGCAAGGTCCACTAGTAGCTTTCGACCGAGATGAAGACCTTCGGATATGTTAAATGAATCGTTTAGATGCGGATCGTTTATAAAACCTTTCCAACCAACCGTCGTGCGAGGCTTCTCAAAGTAAACACGCATAACAAGAAACAACGTATCTGATACTTCTTCAGCAAGCGTCTTAAGTCTTTTGGCATAATCCAATGCCGCATCTACATCATGAATAGAGCAGGGGCCGACGACCAGAAACATCCTTGGGTCTGATCGGTCAATAATATTCTTTATGGTAAGCCGAGCATTCGAGACGGTCGCAAGTCCTTTTTCAGAAACAGGCACTTGCTGCTTTAGCTGATCGGGTGTGACCAATGTTTCTTCACTTAACACGTTTACATCATCCACTTTAATTGTTGTCATCATTTGGGTTCCGAGTTGACTTCGATAAAAATTAGTTCAAAAAAAAACCCCGTTAGACGCTCGCCTATCGGGGTTTCCTTTTAGGCGGTCATGACCGCCTAATTTTCAAAAAAGCGATCTATTTCTCAAAGAAATAATAGAAGCCGAACCAGAAGAAACCTGTTGTGGTCTCGTTGGTAAACTCGGCTGATCGTTTTTGTAGGGTTAAATTCATGGCTGCAATAATAGCGGCCTGCAGCCGTTCTGCAAGCATTTTCTCGTTAATAGGGCGATTTAGCATGAAATAGAATTGAATTTGTCGGCAAGTGGCGGATATTTTGTTAATCCAATCTCTAATATGACGCAATAATGTCATAACGCTGCGAGCATGCACTTTTAGCATAGACTGCGAGCATACAAACGCAGCATTCGGTTAGTTTGGCCGTCTAAGGTTTGACTTATGGACCGAAGCGCCTAGTATGCGCTTTTTCGTCTTTAGGTTCAGATTGTGGAATTTGAATTCTCGTATTTACTTCTTGGCTTGTTGGCACTCACAGGTATTGCAGCGGGCTTCATTAATACCCTTGCGGGCGGTGGCTCAATGTTAACGCTGCCGGTAATGATGATGATGGGAATGCCCGCAGATATTGCCAATGGTACAAATCGAGTCGGTGTATTACTTCAATCTCTGACCGCGATGCGCGGTTTCGACAAAGAGAACAAGCTTGAGTCCACAGCAATATTACCCATGTTAGTACCAACCTTGGTTGGTTCTTTAGTCGGTGCTATTGCGGCTAGTATTCTTCCGGTCATGCTGTTAAAGCCTATATTGCTTGTCACGATGATACTGATGGCATTGGTGATGTTGGTTAAACCCGATATGGTTGCGCCGGCGCAAGGTACTCAGGCGCATAAATTACGCGACAAACCCAGCGCCGTGCTAGGGCTGTTTTTGGCTGGTGTCTATGGCGGCTTCATTCAGGCTGGCGTCGGATTTATATTGTTGGCAGCTCTGGCAGGTGGTTTAAGGTATGATCTTGTTCGGGCAAACGCCCTGAAAACTGTTGCCACAGCAGTTTTTAGTGGTCTAGCTCTGGCGGTTTTTGTGGTCATGGGGCAAGTCAGCTGGATCCCAGGTTTGGTGTTAGCGGTTGGCTCTATGATCGGAGCAACACTAAGCGTCAGGTTTGCGATTAGTGTGTCTCAGACAGTGCTAAAATGGATATTGTTTATTATGGTCAGTATCACCTGCTTAATGGCAATGCTGTTCTAGCGCATGTTTATCGCTAGGGGGCGTTGAGCCGAGCAGCAAACCAACATAATAAAATTAGTCGATCTATCATCCAACCCCTAGGCTGATAGGATAATTCTAAAAACATCACAGGAACATGTCGAAAGGCAGCGTAGATAAAATGTCAGATGAGATAGAAAAGTACCCACCGAATTTTATTCGAAATATTATTGAGAAAGACGTTGGTGAGGGCAAAAATGGTGGTCAGGTTGTCACGCGATTTCCTCCCGAACCAAATGGTTTCCTACATATCGGCCATGCTAAAGCGATCTGCCTAAGTTTTGGTGTCGCAAAGGAATTCTCCGGTAAGACATATTTAAGATTCGACGACACAAACCCTATTAAAGAAGACACACGCTTTATTGACGCAATGAAAGAGGATATTGCTTGGCTCGGTTTCCAGTGGCATGAAATTCGTAACGCTTCTGACTACTTTGAGCAGCTGTATCAGTTTGCTGAGCAATTAATTCAAGAAGACAAAGCGTACGTTGACTCAAGCACAGCAGATCAGATTAGAGAAATGCGAGGTACATTGACCAGCCCAGGCACGGCAAGCGAATACAGAGGCCGGTCGATTGACGAGAACCTTGATCTTTTTAGGCGCATGAGAGCGGGGGAGTTTGCTGACGGCGAACACATACTCAGACTTAAGATTGACTTGGCGTCGCCCAATATCAACCTACGCGATCCGGCCATTTATCGGATCCGTCACGTTGAGCATCATCAAACAGGTAACGCATGGTGTATCTATCCTCTCTATGACTACACTCACTGTATTTCTGATTCACTCGAAGGCATTACACACTCGTTGTGCGATTTGAGCTTTGAGGATCATCGGCCACTTTACGACTGGGTTCTAGACCAGTTAAAAATGAATTGCCATCCTCAGCAAATCGAGTTTTCGCGTCTGAACCTGCAGTACACAGTCATGAGCAAAAGAAAGCTCAAACAATTGGTCGAAGAAGATTTAGTAGATGGATGGGATGATCCTAGGCTGCCAACCATTGCTGGATTGAGACGCAAGGGTTACACGGCTGATTCTATTCGGGATTTTTGTCGTCGTATTGGGGTCACAAAGAGTGATAACAATGTTGAGTTGGCTATGCTCGAGAGCTGCATAAGAGACGACCTTGAAAGTTCGTCGCCGAGAGTCATGGGTGTGCTAAAACCACTTAAAATAGTGATCGAAAATTACCCTGAAGGCAAGATAGAAGAACTGACGGTGCCGAATCATCCGAAAGATGAATCTTTAGGCGAGAGGATTGTGCATTTCAGTCGTGAGATCTTCATTGATCAAGAAGACTTTCGCGAAGAAGCTAATCGTAAGTACAAACGACTCGTTGCAGGTGGTGAAGTGAGGCTGCGTTACGGTTATGTCATCAAGGCTGAGGAAGCGATAAAAGATTCGGATGGCAACATCACTGAACTACGTTGTTCCTACGACCCTGACACCCTGGGTCAAAACCCGGAAGGTCGAAAAGTTCGCGGTGTTATTCACTGGGTTTCTGCAGAGAAAGCACAAAGCGCCGAAATTAGGCTTTATGAACCAACCTTTACGGTCGATTTTCCTGATGCCTCTGATGAGGATTATCACGACTTGATGAATCCAACTTCTCTTGTGGTACATCAAGGTTATGTGGAGGCAAGTTTAGGAAAGGCGAGCGTCGATGAACGCTTTCAATTTGAGCGGGAGGGCTATTTTTGTATCGACAGGAATGACTCAAAACCGGAAGCCTTGATTTTTAACCGAATAGTAGGGCTTAGAGATACGTGGGCAAAGATCGAGAATAAGCCTGCTTGATAGGGTTAATGTTGTGATAGCCCTTTTTAGGCATAGCCCCTCCTGAGATAGCCCCTCTTGAGATAGCCGCTCTTGAGATAGCCTCTGTTGGGTTGAGCCGGGTTATTAAACATTATTACTGACCATCACTGGTTCAGGATAAGAGAAACATTTGGACGAGGACAACACGATGAAATTTGGATTAATCCCAGTAAATATTGGCGTTGAATCTTCCGAACAAATGATTGGCATGGCACAATTAGCGGAATCCAAGGGTTTCGAATCGGTGTGGACGTTCGAACACGTCATCGTACCGATGGACTACCAATCTAAGTACCCCTATAACGCGTCTGGTAAAATGGGTGCCGATCCGGAATCCAACTTTGTTGATCCGTTGATAGCACTGACGGCAATCGCCGCGAGCACCTCAAAAATCCGTTTGGGTACAGGGGTCAATATATTGAGTCAGGTTAATCCTCTTTATATGGCAAAACAGGCTGCTAGCATCGATATGATATCGAACGGACGCTTTATGTTAGGCGTCGGTATTGGATGGCTTCGAGAAGAATTTGAAGCACTTGGCGTGCCCTTCGAAAAACGCGGCGCTCGATTTGATGACTATGTTGCCGCCATGAGAAAAGTTTGGTCAGGCGACGTTGTTGAGCATCAAAGTGAGTTTATTAATTGGTCGGGTTTTAAGAGCTATCCCATTCCAAAGCAAAGCCCACTGCCTGTTATTATGGGCGGCATTAAGGGCAAAATTCACGAACGCATAGCGACTTTAGGTGACGGCTGGTATGCCCCAGTGAGTGATCCTGCGGAATTGAGAGGGCACCTAGATAAGATTAGAGCGAAGTGCGATGAGATTGGCAGAGACTTCTCTGAGATAGAAATAACATGTATGTGGCCTGGTGTTGGGGGTCCTGAAGCTGTCGAAGCGCTCGAGGTTGCTGGCGCTCACAGATTAGTTGTGCCCGTTATGGCGCTAGGCCCAGATCCTGTTGCTGGTATCAGCAAACTTGCTGAAGAGCTAATCGATTAGAATAAAAGTGTGGCGTAGAACAGAATGGGATGTCGCTTAGATGAAAATTGACTATGACGCTATCGTGCAGGCCAGCACCAGAATTTCCGCTCATATCAATACCACGCCGGTTCTAACGTCTAGCGCGCTAGACGAATTGACCGGTGCTGCGCTGTTTTTTAAAGCGGAACACTTGCAAAAAGTCGGTGCATTTAAGGCAAGAGGCGCGATTAATGCGGTTCTTAATCTCGAATTATCTGAGCGAGTGAACGGGGTTGCCACACATTCTTCGGGTAACCATGGCGCTGCTTTGGCGCGTGCTGCCAAGATCGTCGGGATCCCTGCTTATATCGTCGTTCCTAATAACGCCAACGAAATCAAGAAGGCGGCGATCCTATCTTATGGCGGTGTGGTCATCGAGTGCGAGTCTACGCTTGAGGCAAGGGAAGAGATGCTGGCGCAGGTTATCGACAAGCATAATGCGATGCCTATTCCTCCTTACGATCATGAAGATATCATTGTTGGCCAAGGTACCGCAGCTTTAGAACTTCTGAGGCAAGTGCCGAGTTTGACCCGATTTGTAATACCTGTTGGAGGAGGAGGCCTGCTAGCGGGCTCATCCATCGCAGCAATGCAGACCGAAAGTATTCAGGTTTATGGCGCTGAACCAGCAGCGGCGGACGATGCGTATCGCTCCTTTCAATCAGGTATTCGGGTTAAGAGTCATACACCCGACACCATTGCTGATGGTCTCAGAACGACCCTCGGCGAGCTGAATTTTGAAATTATAAAGGACAACGTGACAGATATTTTGTTGGTCACAGAAGAGGAAATCACGGATGCGATGAAGTTGCTATGGACGCGTTTGAAACAAGTGGTTGAACCCTCAGCGGCAGTCACCCTAGCAGCCGTCATTCGATACCCAGAGCTCTTCAATAATGAACGTGTTGGCATCGTGCTCACAGGCGGCAATATTGATCCTGACAACCTACCGTTCTAGTAGATAGTGTCCTATCAAAAGTAAACGTTCATGACGTTTTGCAGATAGTATCGAGTCGACAACGCTCAGATTCAGTTAGTTTCAAATGTCCCGGGTTTTGTCTGCTAGCTTGCCGATGTTTCAGGATTGCTGCGTATCATATTTTGAAATTATTTGACCGCCTATTACGCCATCAAATATACCGTTGCCTTCAAGTAACAGCTGGGCTGCAACGCCTAAACGCGTTTCCAATTAAGCCGCCAAACTGACGGCTGCAGGCTTATAACTTGACTGCGCGCCCTAATG
The DNA here is from genome assembly GCA_029251375.1 of Pseudomonadales bacterium. Taxonomy (GTDB): domain Bacteria; phylum Pseudomonadota; class Gammaproteobacteria; order Pseudomonadales; family Azotimanducaceae; genus JAHRVQ01. Next base: position 25,835 of record JAQXDL010000030.1, read on the forward strand.
AATGTCGATATTCAATATAGGCTTTTCATCCTTCGTTAAGTACGGATGGATGTAAAGGCGGCGTTTATCTGATGAAGAACTAAACTGCTAGCAACCAAACTGCTGCTGCTGTTACATAGCCTAAGACTTGGCTGCGATCGAGTGAACCATTGTCTAATTGCCTGTCGAGCTCTTGCTGTGGCTGGCCACCATTCATCGTTCTAGCGATGATAGGACCTTCGAAAATAATAACGCCAACAGCTCTACCAAATACCATGGCAAACAAGGCGGCACGACCTGCGTTGTCAATTGGAATTAGTAGGACAACTAGAGCGACTAAAAGCCAGTTTGCGATTGGACCACCAAGGCTCATTGAAAGAAATTGATTTGAAGTGTTCTTTTCCATGTTAAAGCCGAACACAAAAGTGCCGCCCGGTTTCGGTACGATTGGCGAACGCGACTTTGCGAGCCTTGCTCCCGCAAAGTGTCCCCATTCATGGAAGATCCCAGCCAAGTAATTACCGACAATAAGTGCGGCGATGATGCTTAGTACATTGGCAAGCAGCAAATCAGATGCTAATACCCAAGCGTCCAAAGCTGCGAATATTGCCATATAGGCTATTACCCTCAAGCCATGATATTCAGCAACTTGCTTGAGTCGTTGCTTATCCGGCATTGATTTACGCTTGGTCTTAACTTCAGTAGTTGATTGGGCTTGCGTATCAACTTGAGTCTCGTTGCTGCTCATTTTGTCAGATGCGCCTTGCTGTTCAATTTCATCCATGACTTTGTCTCCTAATTGCGTCTTCTACCTATAATGGAATCATACACGAGTCTGCCTTATTCTGATTACTTTCAGAGGGGACTAAGCGCAGCTTTGTTATTTTGTAGTAAGCATTTAGGCTGCCAAGCGCACAACCGAGTTGAGCAGATTCTGTATGAATAGAATTAGTGTAGTAAATGAGAAATTGCCGGTTTTAATTTTCGAGGTGTGACGTTAGAATCTGCGGCTTACATGACTGGCGATATACTGCGTCTTAACGTAGTAACAGGTGGACCTAACCATCGGGAAGTGTGAACGTAAGACCTAAAATGCCGTTCGCCTGGGCGCACACCAAGTTAACCTGAGAAAGATAGCCCATGACAACAAATTTAGAATATCTGCAGCAAAATGATCCGGACGTATTCGCAGCGCTTAAAGGCGAAGAGAATCGACAGCGTATGGGGATCGAACTCATACCCTCCGAAAATTATACATTCCCAGAAGTCTTGGCGACCCTCGGTAGTGTGTTTACCAACAAGTACTCTGAAGGCTATCCGGGCCGGCGTTATTACGGTGGCCAGGAGTTCACCGATCAGATTGAGACCCTCGCACGGGATCGAGCAAAGGACGTGTTTCGATGTGAACACGCCAATGTTCAGCCGCTGTCAGGTTCTGCGATGAATCAAGCGGTTTACTTAGGCTTGCTTGAACCTGGCGATACGATTCTTGCCATGGACCTATCCCACGGTGGTCACCTGACACACGGAGCGCCCGTGTCACACATGGGTAAAATATTTAATTTTGAACGTTACGTGACAAACCCGGTCGATGGCTCAATCGATTTCGATAAAGTACGCGAAGATGCTCTAAAACATAGACCAAAGATGATACTCGCGGGCTACACGTCGTATCCACGCGACCTTGATTACGAAGCCTTTGTTTCTATTGCAGAAGAGGTCGGTGCAATCACTATGACAGATGCTTCCCACTTCGGTGGCTTAGTAGCGGGTGGCGCAATGAAAAACCCGTTCGACTTTGGCTTCGATGTTGTCACAACTACGACTCACAAGAGTTTGAGAGGACCACGCGGCGGCATGATCTTATGTAAGAAAGAATTTGCTAAAAAGATTGATAAGTCTGTTTTTCCTGGACTCCAAGGTGGCCCGCACATGAACGCCGTTGCGGCCATTGCGACCACGCTGTTGAAAGCACAAGGTCAAGAATTCAAGAATTACGCGCAGCAAGTCCTGGTTAATGCCAAAACACTTGCCGCGAGTTTAATGGAGCGCCAAGCGTCGCTTGTCACCGGCGGTACGGACAATCATATGATGGTTGTTGATACATCTATTAGTTATGGGCTCGACGGCAGAGTTGCTGAAGAGCTGTTGGATAAAGCATCCATTACAACAAATAAACAGATTATTCCTGATGATCCAAACCCACCGCTACGACCCAGTGGTGTTCGTATTGGCACGCCAGCGGCCACCGCACGCGGTATGGGTGAAGCAGACATGGAAAAACTCGCGGCATGGATACATACCTGCCTGACCAATCCAGAAGATGAAGCAAAAATTACATCTATCAAGGGTGAAGTCGAAGAGTTCTGTCAGCAATTTCCTGTTCCCGGTCTTGAATAGAGGGTCTTGAATAGAGGCTCTTGAACAGAGGGGCGAGAGCGAAAAGTCCTGAGTTGACTGCGCCAAAGCGCGTAGCGAGGAAAAACATCTATGATCCAAGGGTTGCTGTTTGATTTTTTTGGCACCCTTGTGATCTATGATGAAAGGCGGGTTCACCAACGATTCCCGCGTACTCATCAGCAGTTAGCTGATCACGGCGTCAGACTTGATGAGCAAGCTTTGATCCGCAGTATAGATCAGGTTTTTACGCGTTTTGAGTTAGACGCGCGTGATTCGATGCTCGAGTTTTCAATGGCAGACATTTTTACTGTCGTGCTAAACAACTTGGAAGTCGACCCGTTGACCGTCGATCTTGAGCAACTCGCACATTGCTACACGCAAGAGTGGTCCGCCGACATCAAACCAATCAAACACGTCCAAACACTTTTGCGGCAATTGCAGCGTGAGTATCAACTCGGCCTGATTACCAACACACATTTTGCGCCGATGATTACGCGCCTATTGAAGAAGTTTGAACTTGAATCCTATTTTTCAACGGTCGTGACGTCGGTCGAACATGGTAATAGCAAACCACATCCAGCGATTTTCCAATATACACTTGAGACGATGGCATTGAATGTGTCGCAAGCCATCTATGTTGGCGATAGTTATCGTGCGGACTATTTAGGTGCGCAGGGGGTTGGCATGAACTGTTTTCTGGTTGGCAAGCATGCACGGGTACCCGATGCTTATCAGATCCCGACTGTCGTTGATTTGCCCAGGTATCAAATTTCGAAAATGAGTTGACGCATTGCGATCGGTTTGGCGTCAGTCATCCATGTGATTTTTTATTGCGACCTTTACGATGACAGGGTGCCGCATACCACGCCATTTGCGATCGCATGCTGGCCGTCACCATTAATGACCTGATAAAAAACCTGCAGTTCATTGCCGTTTTCCTGAATACCTAAACATTGAACCGAGATAGTCGTCTCCATCAATACCATTGCGCGTAATTGGCCGCATAGGCGCGTTATTCTCGACGCATCGCCGTCAAAACAGCGATCAATGACGCAGGTGAGTGCATGTGCCTTGGTTGCGCTGCCATGTAGGATAATGTCCGGTAGCCCTGCGGCTATAGCTACGCTTGGCTCGGTATGTATTGGGTTGTAGATATCAGCACATTCCGTGTACTGCTGACCCGCGTGTTTTGGAATAAAAATATCAGCTCGCCAATGTGGTTTGATGCCAGCAGAATCCATGCTGGGACGAATAGGCGAAGGCTCAAGTTCGCGATCCTCGCCATTTAGTGTCGCTCCACGGGTTATGCCATTGTAGTCCAATTCTGCGAGCAGGGCGCCACTGCTGTTTGTCATGCGGAACCTATCGACGCTAAATACACCCGGTGTAATCTTTTTCCTAGCGACGAGCTGTCCTTGCACCGTGACAACTTGGTTGTGTTGAAACGGCTGGTATATTCGTAGATCAGTTTCTGCGTGGACACCAAAAGGTGCTGCACGCGGGTTAGCGGGTAGATCAGGTCGAAAACGCGTATTCCATTGAAGCGCAAAACAAATCGCGGGATGAACTTTCAGTCCACCTTCACGTAGATCGTCAAAATAGGACTCATTGGTATCGTTGACGGATGCGGCATAAGCCATGATTTTTCTTGCGTCAAGGATGTAGGACTTCGCAACTGTATATCCACCGACATCATCGACATCGAGTTCACCGGGACCTTGGGACATTGATAACTTCCTTTTTGTGGTTACGCTTATTCGTCGTGTTTGGCATAACTTTTTAAATGAGTTTTAAAACGTGATGCCTTGTGCAAGAGCTTACAGACACTTTCTCGAATTATAATTTTCACTAGCAATGGTTATAAATGGTGCTGACTGATCCAGCTCACCAAGGCGCGAGCTGCTTCGTCGTAGACGCTTTCCGGCGAGATCCGTGTGCGTTTTAGAATTTTAAAACCATGGTCGGCCGTATCAAGCGTGATGAGTTCAGCATTATCGAGTTTATCAATAATAGGCTTTAACAGGTCCATTTCTGCAAGGCTATCGCGGGTGCCCGAAAGGTAAAGCTGCGGGACACGAATATCCGTTAGATGCAGCGCCCGCTTGGTATCTGGCTTTTTTGAAGGATGCAGTGGGAACGAAAAATACACCAGTCCGTCAATACTGTCGGTGTGCATCGCAGCGTAATGGGAGGCCATTCTACCGCCAAAGGAATGGCCGCCGAGCAGTAGCTTTGAACTCGGTTTCCGCATGGCTGCTTGGGAGCCGCTTATCTCCCCAAGCATCCTGCGTCCCTGCTGAACGGCGTGATCGATAGCTTCGATGCAGGTTGGCAGGTTGTCAGTGCGGCCGCCGCCTTTTTCCATAAAAGGGAAATTAAACCTGAAAGTGGCTATGCCAACATTGGCTAGAGCATCGCAGATCGAATTCATATGAACGTGATCGAGCGGTGCACCGGCACCATGTCCGAACACTAAAAGGTGGGAACAAATACTGGGTTGCACCAGAAGCGATGTGACATTTACGCCAGCTTTTGCCTGGAAAGTCGATCTAGTACAAAGGGCATTCGAGACTCGCATTAACCAACAACCATTTAGCGCCAAAACATTTGAGCGAATAAGGATCAAAGACGTCAATGTTACGGGTTTGGCTTACGGTGAGCTAGTGGTCTGCTGTGCGATAATTAGCGGCCTCATGTTGTTTAACAAATCCATCGAGATTAGCCGTTTTCACGGCGCGGTATGTTCATAGTGTTCAACGGTATGTTGAACTGCGATTATGCCGACTTAAGCTTTTTGGTGAATGTAATGAACTGATCTATTTGGACGGCCGCCCTTTGTTGTATTGTTGAATCAATAAACTCGCCGTTTTCATCGAAAGCGCCATAGGATCCCGCGATGACAAGCGCTTGCGGTGACACGTGGCATCCAATTCCCATTAAGAGCGATTTCAAATGTGTGCCTGCTCGGCTACCGCCGCCGGGTCCTGGTGAGGCACTCGCAACGAATACCGATTTGCCAGCGAATGCACTCAGACTTAGTGATGCTGTCTCAGAACGCGTGCACCAATCGATGGCGTTAAGAAGTAGGGGCGTCATGAAGCCATTATATTCGGGGCATGTAAAAATTATGCCGTCTGCATCCTGCAAAGCCGCTTGCAGCGCCTTGACGCTGCTTGGCAGACCTTCTGCATCCTCAAGGTCGCCGCTGTAAATCGGCATTGGATAACTCTCCAGTTCGATATGCGTTGCTTGAGCACCACCAGCGTTGCAACAGCTTTCAAGTATTCGAGCGAGTTTTAGGTTGCTTGACTCTTTTCTAGAGCTTCCACTTATTATCACTAAATTTGTCACAACGCTTTCCTTAGTCATCAATGTGAATGAGGCAGAGATACTACCTTATGTCTTTAATGCGTTGCCATAGACTTCAGGTTGCTGACAAAGAAGAAACATGAGTGGCGTACGAAGCAAGCAGGGGTCACTGTTTTTGGTTATCTGGTTTGGCCCGGATTAGCGGCACAGAGAGATAATTTACTTTATATAATAATTATAAGTAATTGATTATATTAAATATAAATTGATAAATAGGCCGCTACAAAGCTGTTTGCACTCGACCTTTTCGATAGCGATGTTGTCGAGAGACTTGGGGGACAATTAGCCCCTTACATATTCCGATATAAGTCATTCGGATACACCCAGATATTCATGGATATTGCTGACTTCATGGCGTTAGTATTACTGCGCGGCTGGGATCAGTGATCCCGCTAAATATAAACAAGTTCAAGGATATAGGACATGATGGATTTAGACATTCCAGAAAAATTAGTACCAATACGAGACAAGATTGACTCGTTTGTTCGGTCGAAGGTTGACCCACTGACAGAAGAATACTTTGAAAACATTGATATCGGTGATCGTTGGTCTTGGAATGATCGTCAGAAAGAAATCATGGAAGGACTTAAATCCGAAGCAAAAGAAGCTGGATTGTGGAACTTTTTCTTACCCGAGAGCCAAGGCGGTGCGGGTGTATCGAATTTAGAATACGCTCATCTTGCTGAAGTTATGGCGAGAAACCCGATAGCGTCTGAAGTATTCAACTGCGCTGCACCTGATACCGGCAACATGGAAGTACTTGAGCGGTACGGCACAGAAGAACAAAAGAAAGAATGGTTGGAACCATTGCTTGATGGCAAGATTCGTTCAGCTTTTGCCATGACAGAGCCAGATGTTGCTTCGTCTGACGCGACAAACATTGCTACTAGCGCCGTACTTGACGGTGACGAGTGGGTTATCAACGGCGCGAAGCACTATATTTCTGGTGCTGGTGATGATCGTTGCAAGATCATGATTACAATGGTTGTGACTAACCCCGATGCACCGAAGCACCTGCGTCAGTCACAGATCCTTGTACCTATTGATGCAAAGGGTGTTGATGTTGTTCGTCCTATGTACGTGTTCGGTAAGGACGACGCGCCACACGGTCATATGCACATTACATTTACAGATGTCCGCGTACCAAAAGAAAACATTCTTCTTGGCGAAGGACGTGGATTTGAAATTTCTCAGGGTCGACTTGGGCCAGGCCGAATTCATCACTGCATGCGTTCAATCGGTGTTGCAGAGCGCGCACTTGAACTGCTTTGCAAACGAGCACTTTCACGTGAAGCTTTTGGTAAATCTTTAGCAGAGCTTGGCGGTAACTATGATGTGATTGCCGAGTCCAGAATTGAGCTAGATATGTGTCGACTCGCTGTGCTCAAGGCAGCCTACATGATGGATACCATCGGTAATAAGGAAGCACGAAAGTATATCTCTGCAATTAAGGTGTCTGTTCCTAACATGACGCTTAAAATTGTCGACCGAGCTATCCAGATATACGGCGCTTTGGGCGTATCTCAAGACACGCCTCTTGCGGCAATGTGGACAGGTCAAAGAACACTAAGACTCGCCGACGGTCCTGATGAAGTTCATAAGCGAGTAATTGCTCGCGAAGAGCTGAAGCAGTATCAATAGATCGAAGTGTAAAATTGACAAGTAGTAATAAGAATCAAGGGGCCTTTACGGCCCCTTTTTTTTGTCTGCTCCCCTCCACAAAAATACGAGGAGGTTGCATCCAGCGCATCTTTAGCAAATCGCTTTGCCACAAGCGATGTAGGGTCAGTTGTTGAACTGCACAGCGCATCAGTAGTAGGATACGGCTGGTACCGCGAAGCGCCGTCATGACTTTTTATTGCTACAAGAGAGGGCTCTAGTAAAGACTTTTGTATACATTTTAGGAGCTCTTTAGTCATCGCCTTCGTAAACCAATAGACAGTTGGCGGGTTAATCTTGGCCTTACGTATTTGTTGGCTTTAGTTATCGAACGCGTGCACTGTCGTGGGTATACTAAATATAACTAACTAATAGGTGAGTGTGTTGGATATCCAATCAGTCAGAAATGCCTCTCTGCAAAGTATCTCGTTGTTGATGTTACTTGCCTCGCCCTTGTTTGGATCGGCACAAGCGAGCGCCGATAGCGCCTACAAGGTGACCCGAGACATCGTCTATGGGGATCCCAAGGCTTTTTTTTCTGAGCTAGAATCGCTAGATATTTATTGGCAAGACAATAAAGAATCTCGGCCTGTGATCATCTATGTTCACGGTGGTGGTTGGGCTTTTGGTGATAAGTCTGAAGTGAATTCTAAACCTGATTTTTTTGTTCCCAATGGCATAGCTTTTATAAGCATGAATTACCGTCTGCGTTGGGATGATAAGCTTTATGATCAGCTAGAAGATATCGTCTCTGTTGTTAAATGGGTAAAAGACAACAGTAAAACCTACGGTCTCGATTCCAAGAGAGTCATTTTGATGGGGCACGAAGCGGGCGCGCATCTCGTTTCACTGATCAGCACAGATCCTCGTTACATGAGGGCGCAGGGGTTGTCTTTAAATAAT
>JAQXDL010000043.1 GCA_029251375.1 Pseudomonadales bacterium
GCCCTAAAGAGCTGCCAGTGATTTTCTTCGGAAGGTTCTGACAGCTCTTTTTATTTTTCTAGCAATACTCGGATCAGGGCTACCCTTATATTCTGCCTCAACAAACAACTGCGTAACCATCAACATTTCACTTCTAAGTTCTGGAAACCTTTCAGATGCCCGCTCCGCAAAATCATTCGCGCCTTCACCAACTCTACGCTCAATACCCAAACAACTAACAGCTAAACAGAATCTTAAATAACTTTTATCGATTGCCGACATAGGTGTGCGAATTCGTATTGAAAAGATAAACAACCCGACGATGCCTAGGACAGTAAAGAACGCGGCTAACATCATTGAACCCAACTTTTTCCTATCGACCTTACCAAAGTATTGTTCAAGCAAACCCACTTGAGTCTCGGGTGTATAACCAACAACCCAAGTATCCCAGTAGTGACCCAAAGCATCGATCTGCAACCGCAGGTCCGTTAACCAAAGCAACTGTCTGTACTTCAATAAACTTAAAGGCGAGTTTTCGAGAAAGCTGTTTTCCGATTCCACCGCCGCTTCAAGCCCCCTTTCGATTCGCTCGGGCGCTACAACTGAGGTGGGATCAAACCTTATCCAACCTGCATCTTCGATCCAAACCTCAGCCCAAGCATGCGCATCAAACTGACGCACGGAAACGAAATTGCCCGTTGGGTTGTACTCGCCACCATGGTAGCCGAGCACAACCCGTGCTGGTATACCGGCAGCGCGCATAAGAAACACAAAAGAACCCGCAAAATGTTCACAAAAACCTCGACGTGAATCGAACAAAAAATCATCCATACTATCGTTGCCTAGTAATGGCGGCTTCAGAGTGTATGTAAAGTCTTCGAGACCATACATCCTCAAAGTCTGTCGAATGTAGGCTCGCGTTGAGTTTGAATCGCTGAATCGTTCTTGTGCTAAAACCTTCGCACGAGGATTTCCCTGCTCTGGTAGTCGGGTATAGCGATATCGCCAAAAGTCACTCAAATTTCGCTCGAGAGAATAGTTCAGATTCGATTTGATATCATAACGGAGTCTTTGACGAACGGGACTTTGCGATGCTAATCGAAAGTCATGCAGCATGACGACATCTGAAACCTTTGGCAATTCAGGCATGGCGAGCGCAAATAACCAATTCTGCTGAGTCGGCTCGAGCATGATTTCATATTCGACAGAATCTCCTTGATACTCAACATCACTCGCCCATTCCGGCGCTGCTTTATTGGATCGCCACGCATCACGTCCTAACAACTTATCTTGCGTCCACGTAGTGCCGTCAAACTCACTCAGTACTAAACCGCGCCAGTAAAGTGCGCGATATTTTGGCGCTTCAGCCTTGAAAGTTGCTTTAAAGGCTAGTCCATCGGATTGCGTTAACAGCGAAATATCGCCAGGCGACATACTGTCCGTGACACCTGTTCGACCAACGTCTGTTTGTAAAGGCACGGTCCATAATGGCGAAATCCTTGGAAAAAGCACAAACAAAATCAACATCAATGGTATCGATTGACCAAGTAGCATTAGCGCGGTCTTAAATGTCAGTAAAGGGTTGAGATGACTCTGAGTTTGATTTAATCCGACCAAACCAGTCGTTATCGTTACAACGGCAAACAACATATAAAGGGTGACTGGAATGGTTTGTAGAAAGAGGAATTCAGTTAGAGCGACAAAATAAGCCAGCAACACAACGATGCCGGCATCTCGCTTATCTTTCATTTCTAAAAGCTTCAATACGAAGGCCACGATCAGCAGCGCAACAGCCGGCTCAACCCCGTACATTGTTTGAAAGCCGATCGGAATGCCGACAATACCAAAGACAACAAACATGACTTTTGTCCAACGCCCTGGGTAGTTCCAACGACCTTGGTAAATCATTACCCGCCAGAGACCACAGGCCAGACAAACCAAGGTAATCCACCATGGCAATCGAGTAACATGAGGTAAGATCACTGCCGCTTGCGCGACAAGTAGCCAAACCAAACTATTTCTTGGTATCTGGCACTGGCTCACTGGGTCTTTGCCTTGGACCCGGACAATGGCCCAACTTCAATTTCAGTTTGAAGTTCAAAAACGGCTAAGTCTTTGAGTAACTGCAACCGATGCGTTGCGGAGTTGGCTGGACTGCGCTCCAAACCAGGTAGGCGGAGCCCATACTCATCTCTTGACTTAGAGACTTGCAAAACCCAAAAGCATAGACGGCTTAATCGATTCTCTCTATCCATGCCCGGAAAGTAGTCCCAATCAAGCCAAACCCTGCGATCAACGAAGCCAGAGAACTCCTTAACCTGCAACTCGTCAGTTCTTGCATAGGTTTTCCAAGAAATATGTCTTGGCGAATCGCCAGGTTCAAAATCTCGCAAACCATGAAAATCTTCAACACCCTGTTTCTGAGGCATATCGCCTTCATCAGCCATTGATTCCGCAGCGGGCACTGGACCGGCGTCTATTGGTCGAGGGAAAACAAGCGTCGTCGCATCAAGATCCACCCAAGACCAGGCGCGGAATAAACCTACTGGATACACCGTTTGTACCATAAGGCGTCCAGGGTTTAGTAGCCCGCGGTTTTTAGTCTTAACGAATAGCTTTACAGTGATTTCTGTATTACCAAGCAGGTCGGCGTTAACCATCAAATCAGTATCCCAACCGAGCAGGATAGCCTCATAGGTCCGCTGGCCCTTTCTCGACAGTATCACCTCAAACTCTGCATCCTGACCGACAAATACCATGTCACTCTTACCAGCACTGAGTGTAAGCCCTGACAAGTTTCTGAAGGTATGCAGAATACTCACCATAAAAAGGCTGCTGAGTAGAAAAGCTAAGCCGTAAACAAGACTGTTTTGGTAATTGATGCCTGCGAGCACCATAAAAAAGATCAACAGCGCAAAGTAGACACCTTGCCTAGTCGGCAAAATGAAGATGTTCTTCTGGTTAAGATTAACACTATTGGATGGTGGTAGCCGTTTAGTGAGCCATTTTTGAAATCCATCGGATCGCCAGAACGCATTACTCCTCGTTACGCTACCTAGCCTCGTTGATTCAACTGCCATATCAACCGATAATATCCACTCGATTCAACAGACGCTGCGCTAAGGCTGTGCCTTTGTGGTCCGAGAAGTCGCCATTCTCCCTTAACCGATGTTCTACAACCCCGGGTAATACTGCCTGAATATCTTCTGGCACAACGTGATCTCTACCGGCGAGTAGAGCCCACGACTTTGCACTCGCCAAGAGAGCAAGCGCACCCCGGGGAGATAAGCCAAGCGCAAAATCTGGTGCATGGCGGGTGTAGTGAACCAACCTCTGCAAGTAGTCAATTAGTGAATCTGAAGCATTAACCTGCCTCGACTGCATTTGAAGACGAACAAGGTCTTCGCTGCTCATCGTCGGCTTTAATCGAGATAAAACGGCTCGTCGATCTTCACCTCGAAGCAGTATTCTTTCAGCCGAAGGGTCTGGATAACCTAGAGAAATGCGCATCATGAAACGATCAAGCTGGGAATCTGGTAATGGAAATGTGCCTGCTTGGGTATTGGGGTTTTGTGTTGCGATGACAAAAAATGGTTCAGGCAGAGCTCTTGTTTCACCTTCTACGGTTACTTGCCGTTCTTCCATCGCTTCGAGCAGTGCACTCTGGCTCTTGGGCGTGGCCCGATTAATTTCATCGGCCAGCACGAGCTGACTAAAAATCGGACCAGGGTGGAAGTCAAAATTGCTATGCTCTCGATTAAAAATAGATACGCCGAGAATATCTGAGGGTAATAAGTCGCTTGTAAACTGAATTCGATTGAAGCTAAAACCTAATGCCGACGCTAATGCTTGCGACAAAGTCGTTTTACCCATGCCGGGCAGATCTTCGATGAGTAAATGTCCGCCCGATATCAAACAGCACAAGGACAATTTTATTTGATGCTCTTTTCCTAGAAGCACTTCACCAACTTCAGCAATCGTCCTTCTCAAAACTTCCTGCATTAACCTTCCTATATTGGCATTAATGGTGCCGCTTCAAGATTGGTTGTGAAGCTCGATGACTTCATTGTTTGGTCCCACCAGCTTTGTTTTTGCGCCATCATTGCGCTTTGATTCAAGTCGCTTCAAATAACCTTGATCAATACCACCAGTGACATAACTTCCGTCAAAAACACTGGTGTCGAAATGCTCAATTTTGTCGTTGATGCCAAGTGCGCACTCTTCCAAGTCTTCGATATCTTGATAAACAAGCCAGTCAACACCGATATATTCTGCGATCTCTTCCACAGTATTGCCGTCCGCCACAAACTCATGCGCCGCCGGCATATCGATGCCATAAACATTTGGAAACCTGACCGGTGGCGCAGCGGATGCTAGGTAAACCTTTTTCGCACCTGCATCTTTAGCCATCTGCACAATCTGTTTTGATGTCGTACCACGAACGATCGAGTCATCTACCAAGAGCACATTTTTTCCTTTGAATTCAAGCTCGACTGTACTCAATTTGCGTCTGACTGACTTCGCCCGTTCCGTTTGCTCGGGCATAATGAAGGTCCGCCCTATATAACGATTTTTAACCAAACCTTCGCGATACTTAACGTTAAGTTTGTGTGCCATTGGCAGGGCTGAAGTGCAGCTTGTATCTGGAATCGGTATCACAACATCAATGTCATGAGCAGGGTGTAAGCGTAATATTTTTTCTGCGAGCTTTTCGCCCATCTTTAATCGAGCCTTGTAGACTGATATTCCGTCCATTATTGAATCAGGTCTTGCAAGATAGACGTGCTCGAAAATACAAGGATTGTACTTTCCTTGCTCACAACATTGGCGAGTGTGCACAGCCCCGTTGGTTTGAATATAAATCGCCTCTCCAGGCTCAATATCCCTGACAAGTTCAAAACCTAAAACACTTAACGCGACACTTTCAGACGCGATCATATATTCAGTGCCGTTCTCAGATTCTCTCTTGCCATAGCAAATAGGTCGAATCCCATTGGGGTCTCGAAAGCCCACAATGCCATGACCCACTATCATCATAACAACCGCATAGGCACCAATTGCACGTTCATGAACGCGTGATACGGCCTCAAATACCTCATCAGGTTCTGGTCTCATGCCTGCTACGTTGTGTAGCTCATGAGCAAAAACATTTAACAGCACCTCTGAGTCTGACGAGGTATTAATGTGTCTACGATCTGTTCGGAACAAATCTTCATTTAGTTCATCTTTATTCGTCAGGTTACCGTTATGGGCCAGACATATCCCAAACGGCGAATTGACATACATCGGCTGAGCCTCGGCTGAACTGGATGATCCGGCGGTTGGGTAGCGAACATGTGCAATACCCATATTGCCCTTGAGTTGGTTCATGTGGCCTTGGTGGAATACATCCCTTACCAGACCATTACTCTTTCTAAGGTGCACCAAATCACCTTCGCAGGTGACTATACCCGCAGCATCTTGTCCACGATGTTGTAAAACTGTGAGGGCGTCATAGAGTTCATAACTCACCTCTCCTCGCCCTACCATTCCAACTATGCCGCACATATCAACGTACCCTTGGTGTTATGTAGACTGAACTTGTTCAATCACTTTACTTGCGCTATCCCAACCCGTCATCTGTATCCAATCACCGAATGCCACAAAGGACGGTATAAGTAGCGACCCTTGCCACCACGCATCCTCCGAAACTCCGATACGAGCAAGAACGGCAACGACGACAACAATTATCAATCCGCCGCGAGCAAAACCGAACATTAAACCCAACAACTTATCCAAACCGGATAAGCCAGCGACCTTGACGATCTGGACGACAAGACTGTTAACCAATCCACCTATGAGCAATGTTGTGAAAAACAAACCGACATAGGCAACAATATTTCGGACGGAATCCACTTCAATAACGTTTACCAGAAGCGTTGCAGCTTGCGCGCCGAATAGTCGCGAAACAACCATCGCAGCGATGAGCGTGACCAACGAAAGCGCTTCTCGAATGAACCCTCGGCGCAAACTAATCAGTGTAGACGCACCAACAATCGCGATAATAATCCAATCAACACCAGTAAATGCAGGCACTAAAATCTTCTCTCTAACAAGTTATTGCTATCCACCGAGCTGGTTCGCATCGTCTTCGATATTGTAACGAATGACTCGACCCTTTAGGTCGAAATCCTTCTCAATCTTCTCACCGTAGGCAGATAACTCTGATCGGTTATGCATGGGTCCAACAAACACCTTGTACATGACTGCCTGCTCTCCCTTGTCTGTAAGAATGTAGGAATTGTATTTATCATCCCGCAGGTCTTGGCGTAATTTCATCGCATTTTGTCGATTGCGAAAGCTTCCGAGTTGCAATGTCCAGCCAACCGGCAAAGAATTTTGATCCAGCGCATAGTCTTTTGACGCGGTTTTGATTGCTGTCTGATTATCTGAAGTGAGGTTGCCGCTGTTTTCTATCTGCTCGACAGCATCGGCACGATATACGGGAAGGTCTTGCACATTGGCAAGATCATTTGCCGACATTTTTTGTTGTATCTGCTCAATCGTAAAGGAATCTACTTCGATTCTCGGGGGCTCAGGTGCAGTGGCTATTACCCTCGCTCTATCTTCAGCAGAGCCGTCGAGAAGCATCGGCAATATAATGATAGCGATCATTGTCAGAACGATTGCGCCGATCATGCGTTGTTTTAGTTTGGTTTCCACCTAGAGGATCTCAAGTTAAGAATTCAGGATAAGACAATTAACTAACTATTTACGAGTTGTCAGTTACGGGGTCATTTACGCGATCCATTCAGCTGTTTCTTTCGATGTCTTCTTGACCACCTCTTTCCCTATCACCTTCTATATAGCCAAGTACATCTGCAACCACTGGAAACGAACCGAACACCAACACGCATTCATCTTTAGAAGTGTCCGCAATCGCCGCATCGTAGGCCTGACTTACTTTATCATAGGTTCTAGCGGTTAACCCACAACTCGATGCCAAGCATTGCGCCATATCGACGGCACTCGCTGCCCTATCACCGGACATATCAGCGAAGTACCAATTATCAACCACATCTTGCATGACAGTAAATACCCCCTCCATATCCTTATCTGCATACATTGCCACAACAGCGTTAACGGGTTTACCAATATGTCGTTGACAGTTGTCCCGCAAAAGTTCAGCCGCGTTAGGATTGTGCCCTACATCAAGAATGGTATTGACATGTCCTGGAATCGATTGAAAGCGACCAGCCAGAGATACACGCTGCAAGACGTCCTGCACATCGAGGTTACTAAGTTGATAATCGAGTAGTCGACAGGCTTCTATTGCTGCGACGGCACTGGGGATTGGCAAACCACAATGCTGCAACGGTATGGCTACATCATCTCTTACGTAAGAATCCCCGTCCAGAAAGAAATCCTGCCCTAATACAAAAAGCGGTGTTTTGAGCAGAGCCGCTTCTGCATTAAGGCTAGCAGGAGGCTCAGCGTCGACAATGATACAGGGCTTACCCGCACGCATAATGCCGGCTTTTTCTCGCGCAATTACTTCACGCGTATCACCAAGCCATTGCTCATGATCGAGAGCTATTTTTGTAATAATGCTTACATCAGGGTTTACAATGTTCATAGCGTCAAGACGCCCGCCTAAGCCGATTTCCAAGATGGCTAGATCTAATTCTGATGTGTTAAAGATCTGCAGCGCGGCCAGCGTACTGAACTCAAAATACGTCAAGGTGATATCGCCGCGGTGTGATTCGATTAGCTCAAACGCCTGGCAAATTATCTCATCGGAAACTTGTTCATCGTTGATAACAATTTGCTCATTATAACGAACCAGAAATGGCGAAGTCGCCTTTCCGCAACGCAAGCCAGCCTGCATCGCTAGCTGCATCAGACACTCGCAAGTTGAACCTTTACCGTTAGTGCCAGCCACCAATACAGTTTTTTTCGCTGGTGTTAGTATCCCCATCCTATCTGCGACTGTGGACACGCGTTGCAAACCTAGATCCCATTCGACAGGATGTACTTGGGATATTTTTGTCAGCCAATCATTGAGATGCATATGTCGTTAACTGCTATAGCGAAGTTATCTAACCGTGTTAATTACTATAGAGTAAGTCTTAACCCACAGAAACTAAATCCATCGCCGTACGCATCTCGTAAACAAGTTCGCCGACTGACTCAATGATCGCGTTCGGATTATCTTTGTTGTCCGCGAAGATCTGCACAATGGCTGATCCGACCACGGAGCCATCAGCGAACTCAGCGACCCGCGCCGCACTCGCGCCGTCTTTAATGCCGAATCCAACGACCATAGGAATCTTTGTAAATTGCTTGAGATGATTAAAGCGAGCTTCAACTTCGCCCATGTTAATTGTACTCGCACCGGTTGTACCCTTGAGAGAAACATAATAAGTAAAGCCCCTGCTCTTGCCGCACAAATACTCAGCCCGGGCATCTGTCGTCGTTGGTGCGACAAGATAAATTGTATCGAGGCCTTGTTTGTGTAAAGCGATTTCGAGCTCAACACCTTCTTCGGGAGGGACATTGACAAGTAAGCTGGCATCAACACCGGCTGTCTTCGCGAGTTTCGCAAATTCCTCATAGCCCATTTTTTCGATTGGATTGATGTAACCCATCAGTAGAACAGGCGTGTTTTTGTCACTTTGACGAAATTCTGCGACCATTTGAATCGTGTCCCGCAGCGACACATTGTGTGTTAACGCTCGCTCGTGAGCGACTTGAATCACAGCGCCTTCAGCTTCTGGCTCACTAAAAGGTACACCAAGTTCGATAATATCAGCGCCTTTGCGAACCATTTCGTGCATAACCTTTACCGTAAACTCGGGTACTGGGTCACCGGCAACGACATAGGGTATCAAGGCCTTTTTATTTTCAGCTTTGAGTTGTTTAAAACGATCACTAATCCGACTCACGATAATTACTCTCTATGATATTGATATGCCGTCAATTTTAGCCATAGTAGGGATATCTTTATCCCCGCGTCCAGATAAGTTTATGACGACAATCTCATCTTTACTCATTTTACTTGCAAGCTCAGCACCATATGCAAGCGCGTGCGCTGATTCGAGTGCAGGCAGAATACCCTCCAGCAGGTTCAACTGTCGAAAAGCATGAAGTGCTTGCTTGTCGTCAATCGAAACGTATTCAGCCCTCTTGATATCTTTTAACCAAGAGTGTTCTGGTCCGACACCCGGGTAATCTAGACCCGCTGAGATTGAGTGCGTCGGTAAAATTTGACCATCTTCGTCTTGCATTAGGTAGGTTTTATTGCCATGTAGGACACCGACTTCACCCTTACTCAGTGGTGCCGCATGCATCCCCGTCTCGATTCCTTTCCCTGCCGGTTCGACACCTATCAAACGAACCTCATCGTCTTCGAGGAAAGGATGGAAAATGCCCATCGCATTGGAACCTCCTCCAACACAGGCGACGATAGCATTAGGTAACTGATGGTAGTCTGCTAGACATTGTTTCTTGGTTTCTTTACCAATCACAGATTGAAAGTCACGCACTAACATCGGGTAAGGATGCGGCCCTGCGACTGTGCCAATGATGTAATAGGTATCATCAACATTGGCAACCCAATCTCTCATCGCTTCACTTAGGGCATCCTTAAGCGTCTTCGAGCCAGTGGTTACAGGTACAACTTCTGCTCCGAGCAATTTCATCCGATAGACATTCAGGCTTTGTCTCTCAATATCGTCACTACCCATATAAACCCGGCACTTAAGTCCAAAGCGGGCCGCGACTGTTGCGCTTGCCACACCGTGTTGGCCTGCCCCCGTTTCCGCAATTACCCTCGGTTTACCCATATATTTAGCCAATAAGGCCTGACCGATACAATTGTTAATCTTGTGGGCGCCTGTGTGATTGAGGTCCTCTCTTTTTAACAAAATGCGCGCCCCGCCCATCTCTTGGGTCAACCGTTCAGCGAAGTACAGTGGCGACTCTCTGCCGACATAATTTTTTAGGTCTCGCTCATATTCAGCGACAAATCCTGGATCAGATTTAAGCCGGCCATAGGCATCTCTGAGTTCGTCCAGCGCCGCAACTAGAACTTCAGAAACGTAACGACCACCGTATATGCCATAGCGACCGTCCGCAGTAGGCATAGAACTCACCTCTGTGTTGTCTCCGATTGCCTTACCCATAAGTACCTCTATTCAGATTTCTCGATTTCTTAAGTGTTTAATTACTGAGATTCATTATGGCTAAGTGGCCTGTCCGCTTCGCGGACAGCAATCATAAAGTCTCGTATTTTTTTCGAATCTTTTACGCCCTTTGCCACTTCAACACCGCTGCTGACATCGACGGCAAAGGGTTTAACTTGAAGAATTGCTGACGCAACATTATCGGCTGTCAAACCGCCGGCAAGAATCAGCGGTTGATCAATCTCTGCGAGATTACTCCAATCGAGGGTCTTACCTGTACCACCAAATAAAACCTCATCATGCGCATCAACCAGTATTCCATGGCTGTTAGGGAACTTCTTTATTTCCTCAGCCAGGGCCATATCTGAGCTCAGCCGAATGACCTTAATAAATGGCATGCCAAACTGTGCGCAGTAGTCATCACTTTCATCACCGTGAAACTGCAGTAGATCGAACCTTGCTTGTCGGGCTAATGCCTCAACTTTCGATGCCTCTGCATTCACAAACAGTCCTACTTTACTAATAAACGGCGGGACCTTTTGGGTCAGCTCCGCCAAATCATCTTCGGGCACAAACCGAGGACTTGCAGGAAACATATTGAACCCAAGTGCGTCTGCGCCACATTGCACTGCATTGGCGATATCGTCGCTTGTCGTTAAACCACAAATTTTTACGCGAGTGCGCATGACTGCCTCTACCTGCCTTCAATCCAGCAAAAACGGAGGCCGGAATTATAACAGAACTTACGTAGAATTTGCTTTCTCGGACCAGCCTTAACGGCTAGAGAAGCGAAAAGAAATGCGGTAGCGCACAACCCTCGGGTATCTCTTGATGGTTTGGGTAAATGACATCGACAAGGTAAAGTCCATGAGGCTGGGCCGTGGCACTGCCGCTACTTCGATCTTTTAGACGCAGCAGCTGCTGCATCCATTCCTCTGACTTTACGCCAGCACCAATATCCATCAAAACACCAACGATGTTCCTCACCATATGATGCAAAAAAGCGTTCGCTTGGATATCGACGAGTATGAGGTCACCACGGCGCTCAACCGCGATATGGTGAACGTTCCTCATTGGTGTGTTTGCTTGACAGTGAGCCGCACGAAAAGACGTGAAATCATTCTCGCCCAACAGGTACTGTCCCGACCGATTCATTCTGGCAACGTCTAGGCTTCTGTGTTCACGCGTGTAATATTCAGAGTGAAGGCCGGAACGCAATTTTTGGTTGAAAATTAGATAGTAATAACGACGTGCAACAGCGGAGTGTCGCGCGTCAAAGTCCTCTGGTACTTCGCAAGACCAATCAATCGATATCTCGTTGGGGAGGTGTGCGTTGACGCCTTGTGTCCAAGCCTTGCTTAGTCGAGTCGAGTCGGTTTCGAAGTGAACAACTTGCTTGGTAGCATGCACACCAGAATCTGTGCGGCCTGCGCAAGTTACCTGCACAGGATGGTTTGCGACAACACTTAACGCGCCTTCAACTGCCATTTGCACTGTTGGAATTGACGTATTTTGGAACTGCCACCCATGGAAATCCGTACCACGGTAGCTAACCCCTAATGCAATCTTTTGCGTCAAAGTAATCTCAGCGACTAAATAATTTTCTCAAGCAGTTCGTTGGCTTCAAGAATCTCCGCCTCAGTTCCTACTTTCAGGACTTCTTCTAGCAACCCGCGGGCACCTGCACTGTCACCCATATCAATATAAGCTCGAGCTAGGTCAAGTTTATTATCATCATCGTCAAGATTAAGCTCGTCATCATCAAGGTCGAGACTAAAAGCGCCGTCATCGTCCAGCTCTAATTCACTCTCTAAATCTATATCGAGTTCCTCATCATCGAGATCTAAACTGATCGCACCATCCTCATCTAGATCTAGGCTAAACTCATCGTCGTCATCTAGATCGAGGCTGATTGCGCCGTCGTCATCCAGCTCAAGACTTATCTCATCATCACCATCTAGATCGAGGCTTATCTCATCATCGTCATCTAGATCAAGACTTATCTCATCATCGTCATCTAGATCAAGGCTCATCTCATCATCGTCATCTAGATCAAGACTGAAATCATCAGCATCGGACAGGTCTTCGGCTAAATCCAAAACCAACTCGTCGTCATCATCTTCAAGATTAAGCTCTTCACCGATGTCTACTGCATCGGTTAGGTCCAAAGAGTTATCATCCTCTTGCGTGTCAACCAATGACTGCTGAAGCTCAACGGTTCCTTGATCCAAGGTCGTCTCGCTATCAAGGTCAAGATCGAGGTCGAGATCGAGCTCATCTTCATCACCATCAAGCTCGAGGTCGAGACCAAACTCGTCGTCTTCAAGGGACAATGAATCGTCTTCTGTTTCCGAACCCAGATCATCAAGATCAAACGAGAACTCCTCTTCATCATCTAAATCAATTGGCTCATCAATTGGGTCCATACTAATAACTGTCGCATCCATCGACATCGCTGAGTCTTCAGCTGCCCCTGGAATCTTTTGCTGAAGAGCTTCAGCTTCTAAAGTCGCATCGCTATCACCTAGCAATTTCAATTGTTCAAATTGCAAGTTAAACGCAACGCTATCTTCAGTCTGAACAAACACTTCGAGCAATTTAAGTTGAATATCTGTTCGAGCAGGTTCGGCTTCGATTGCGTTCTGTAAGAAGGTAATCGCCTGAGGAAAACGCCCATAGGCGATGTAAATTTCAACTTCACCAATAACGTCCGTCGTCTCAGGTGCAACATCTTCATCGACTTCCTCAATACCCGCTTCGACTTCTTCTGTTTCCTGCAGATCTGCATCTTGTTCGATAGTTTCTGTTTGCTCTTGCTCGAATTCATCGTCGGTATTTTGTTCCGCCCGTCGCTTTCTCACCAAAAACAGAACCGCAACTACGACAATCACCAAAATCAACATAAGTACACCGAGGAACACTGGGCTAGTGAACAACGAGCCGCCCTTGTCAGGCATTTGTTGGTTAGGTTGAACAGCGTTTGAACTCGCTTGCATCTTTTGAACTTCTGCTCGTAATGCCGTGAGCTGGTCATCTTTCAACTTTAGAATCTCAGTGAGCGTGTCGAGTTGACCCTGGAGATCTTCCATACGGACGTTGAGCTCTGAATTCGCCCTTCTCGCTCTATCAAGATCTTCTTCGGCAACAGCTAAGTCAGATTGAAGAGCTTGATTCGCAGCCGAAGAACCATCACCGGCTGTATCATCGCTAGATTTATTTGTGGCCAGTAATTTCAGCTCGCCGTCGTTAGAACTCGCACCGGTGTTGCCACTATCTGATTGTCGTTTCGATGCATCTAGCTGCGCTAAGCCACCGTTTCGATAAGCATCAAATTCTTCATTCTGAACACGCACTTCGGCGACTGCTGCGGCAACACTCTGAGTTTGGATCTGTTCCGCATTAGGAATGCGCAGAACATGACCCGCTTTGAGTAAGTTAATGTTGTTGTTAATAAACGCGTTAGGGTTTGCATTTTTTAGCGCCAACATCGTCTGCTGGACGGTAACCGAGTTGTTTGGACGAACTTTGAGCGCAATCTTCCAAAGAGTATCACCGGGTCCAGTGAGACCGTAATCTCGCGAATTAACTTCGCCCTCCGATGCAGCTCGATCGATTGAAGCAGTTTGACTCACTGAAGCTGTTTCAGATTGGGTTCTGGGAGCATTGGCACTGGGCCTTGAACTGATATCAGCATTTGGCGTTGCAGGGACTTGACCTCGCTCGGCGACAACTTGCCTATCTTGCACAAGGGTTTCAGCTATGGGTTCAGCGATACCATCACCGAACACGGGTGGGTCGAGTAGAACCGTATATTCCCTCAAAATTCGGCCGTTTGGCCACAATACTTCAACTAAAAAATTAAGAAATGGTTCGACAATCGGTTTGCTGCTTGAGATTAGAACAAATAACTTTCCGCCGTCCTTACGCACAACCTTAAAGCGAAGATCGACGAGGATGTAGCCGCGTTCGACGCCTATTCGGTCAAAATCTTGTTGGGAAGCCAAGTTCGGCAGGATTTCTTCAATCTCAAGACCACGGACGTTGGTCAGCTCTATTTCTGCTTGGAATCGTTGATTGAGCGAAGATTCTAATTCGAGCTCGCCCAAACCGAGGCTATAACCGCTAGACGTAAACAGGACTGCCGCACAAGTTACGAAGATCAGTGTGACCCGCTGTATCATTTTTATACCTCTTCACCCCTAAAGAGGGCTGGACTCACTTATATCAGAGCTCCCCAACCCATTTTGCAGGTTAGTGAACAAACCTAGAAATGATATCTAATAGTTGCTTTAAGTATCGCTTATTACAGACGTTTTATCAAAACTTCTGCAATTTGTATACTGTTTAGCGCAGCCCCTTTTCGAACATTGTCAGATACCACCCAGAGGTCCAAGCCATTTTCGGTAGATATGTCCTGACGGACCCGACCAACAAATACTGGGTCTGAACTCGCTGCTTCTGGAACGGCTGTTGGATAGGCACCATTTTCGTGTTCGTCAATAAGCTCAACGCCTTGCGCACTTTTTAGCAGATTAATGGCTTCTTCTGCAGTAATCGGTGCATTTGTTTCGACATGAACAGCTTCCGAATGGCCGTAGAACACAGGGATTCGAACACAGGTCGGGTTCACCTTAATGGTCTCATCTTCAAAAATCTTCTGCGTCTCCCAGACCATTTTCATCTCTTCGTTAGTGTAGCCGTTGTCTTCGAAATTTCCGATGTGCGGTATAGCATTAAATGCAATCTGCTTGGAAAACACACTCGGTTCATGGGTTTGACCATTCAATAAGCGAGCTGTCTGAGCAGCCAACTCCTCTACTCCCGTCTTACCGGCCCCAGACACAGCTTGGTAGGTCGCTACATTGATGCGCTTGATTCCGACCGCGTCATGAATGGGCTTTAGCGCAACGAGCATCTGAATCGTCGAACAGTTAGGATTAGCAATTATATTTCGCACCTTATAGTCATCAATTCGATGGCCATTGACTTCAGGTATAACTAAAGGGATATCAGCATCGCGTCGAAAATGTGACGTGTTGTCAATCACGACACAGCCTTGAGACGCAGCTATCGGTGCATATTTTGCTGAGACTGCGCCACCTGCGGAGAAAAGCGCAATATGTGTGTCGGAAAAATCGAACGAATCAAGGTTCTCAACCATAATCGTTTTACCCTTGAAAGGTAATCGAGTACCCGCTGATCGCTCGCTTGCTAGCAGGGATAGTTTTCCGATTGGAAAATTTCGTTCTGCTAATAACTCGAGCATCACTTCGCCCACGGCACCGGTAACACCGGCGATTGCAACATTAAAACTGTCCAAGTTAGTACTCCAAAAACGGTAAAAAAAGACTAAAGATGTAGAGGATGAGGTTTTTTACGATACCTGGCTCTCATCTAACAAAGGCATCTAAGACAACAACTTAATTAGCTTGAACGGAGGCCTCCGCAAACATTTAATGCTATGATCTTTTCTCACATAACTCCAATTCATATTTTTTATAAATTCGATAATATTCTGGAATGATAGACATAGATGGCATTAAGGCGTTTTCAACGGTCGCCGATACGAAATCCTTCTCGCTTGCAGCGCACAGGCTACATTTAACTCAACCCGCTGTCAGTAAACGAATTGCATTGCTCGAGAGCCAAATGGGTGTAAGGCTATTCGATCGCATTGGTCGCACGGTGAACCTCACCGAAGCGGGTCGAGAATTGGAACCAAGAGCTCGCGATATCCTTCTCAGCATCGAAGACACGCAAAGAGTCATTAGTAACCTTGCGGGTAATGTGGGTGGCAGCCTCTCTCTTGCGACAAGCCATCATATTGGCCTTTGGCATCTGCCAAAGATACTTAGAACCTACTCGCAACGCTTTCCAGAAGTTGCGCTTGACTTACATTTTATGGACTCTGAGGTCGCGCATGAGCAAATCGTTCAAGGCAACCTTGAGTTAGGCATTATCACCTTAGCTCCAACGCCGCATGAGCGCTTGGCCTCCATACCTATTTGGCGTGATGAGTTAGCATTTGTCTGCTCTAAAGACCACCCACTGTCTCAACATGATCGCCTGTTTATCGAACAACTACCAGACTATCCAGCGATCCTACCGGATATGAGCACCTTCACTGGCCGTATCGTTAAAGAACTCTTTACAGACCGAGGTCTAAGACTGAACGTCACCATGTCTACCAACTACCTTGAAACAATCAAAATGTTGATCTCAGTCGGTTTAGGTTGGAGCGTATTGCCCCTATCCATGGTCGATGACGGCATTCATGTCATTAAGGTGCCAAATGTAAAGATTGAAAGACAGCTTGGTGTCATTCATCACGTACAGCGAACGCTATCAAATGCAGGCAGTGCATTTCTTGAACTGCTGCAAGATCTAGAACAGAAACCTTAATGTGACCATAGCCAGTGCATAGATGCTCTGCGGATGGCGAATTGTTAAACTGAGAGCGCGCATACAGTTAACTGGTAACGGTTCTGCGCATCGGTCAAATCCTAGGTCCAACTTCAACCACGCCCATGTTCTGGCCACGATTTCGTATGAGATGGTCCATCAGAACAATAGCAACCATCGCCTCCGCAATCGGTGTCGCTCGAACGCCGACACAAGGGTCGTGTCGACCCTTGGTAATGATTTCTGTCGGATTACCATCCATATCGATAGTTTGGCCCGGTTGAGTGATGCTTGATGTGGGTTTCAGAGCGATTTTAGCAACGATGTCCTGACCGCTTGAAATACCACCAAGGATTCCTCCGGCATGATTAGAACTAAAGCCATTAGGCGTCATCTCGTCGCGATGCTGCGACCCCCTTTGAGTAACGGTTTCAAAACCATCTCCAATTTCGACACCTTTGACTGCGTTGATACCCATTAAGGCATGAGCTAATTCAGCATCAAGGCGATCGAACACAGGCTCGCCGAGCCCCGGGATCATGTTTCTAGCGACTACCGTAATCTTAGCGCCAATGGAGTCTCCATCACGTCTTAGCTGATCAATGAGTGCCTCCATCTCTGGTACCTTGTCGACATCCGGACAGAAAAATGGGTTTTGCTCAACAACATCAAAATCGATTGTCTCCGCTACAATGTGTCCCATCTGCGAAAGATAACCCTTAACTTCAATATCGTGCGCTTGGGCGAGATACTTCTTGGCGATCGCGCCAGCCGCAACACGCATTGATGTCTCTCTTGCAGAAGCTCGCCCGCCACCTCGATAATCCCGGATGCCGTACTTCTTAATGTAGGTGTAGTCTGCGTGGGCCGGTCTAAACTTATCTTTGATCTCAGAGTAGTCTTTTGATTTTTGATTTTCATTCTCAATAATCAAACCTATAGCCGTGCCCGTCGTTTTTCCCTCAAACACACCGGACAAAATCTTGACACGATCCCCTTCTTTGCGCTGAGTAGCGAATTTTGAAGTACCCGGTTTTCGACGATCGAGGTCGGGTTGAATATCCGCTTCCGTCAACGGAATACCAGGAGGACAGCCATCCACTATACAACCAAGGGCTGCTCCATGACTCTCACCGAAGGTCGTGACTCGAAATTGGTCACCAATACTACTGCCGGGCATAACATTCTCCTGAATAACTGAACCATTATAACGACATTCGATGCCTATCGTATTCGAAATTATTTTGACCGTTGGCTCATGATGTCTTAGGGTACCCATCTTTTGTCATTACCGAAGCGAATTTTATGAAAGAAGCTTTCAAAACAATCATTGAACAGGTTGGAGAAGACCCTTCTAGAGAGGGATTATTGGACACACCGGATCGAGCCGCGAAGGCGATGAAGTTTTTGACCAAGGGCTATCAGCAGACGATAGAAGAAGTGGTTAACAACGCACTGTTTGATTCTGACACCAATGAAATGGTTGTCGTTCAGGGTATAGAACTATATTCCATGTGCGAGCATCACATGCTGCCTTTCATTGGACAGTGCCATGTTGCTTACATCCCAACAGGAAAGGTGCTCGGACTGTCGAAGATCGCGAGGATCGTTGATATGTTCGCGCGAAGACTTCAAATTCAAGAAAACCTCACTAAACAGATCGCTGAGGCTATTCAAGAGGTCACGAAGGCAAGCGGCGTTAGCGTCATTATCGAAGCTAAACACATGTGTATGATGATGCGTGGCGTAGAAAAGCAAAACTCGATTATGAAAACTTCCGTAATGCTAGGAGACTTCAGAGAGAATGTTTCTACAAGGCTTGAGTTCATGTCACTTCTCAACTCATCGCATTAAAATCTGCAAAAGATCCGCGACAGTGCATTGTTCCCATGCACTCTCGTGTTGCTCGAACGGGTCTAAACGAGCTGGTCGATTAATACTTTAGCGTCCTAGTAAAATTGCTTCGACGCTTTATTACGCGACTCGGCTATCGAAACAACACGACTTCAATTCTAATCGCATCTTCATGAACTGCACCCACATACGTCGGGGCTATAGGGCCAACTCCATGCGCTTGTATTTCTGTATCGTTAATACCATTTAACTTAACTCGCTCGACTATTGTGTCGGCAATCTGCTGCGTGCGCTGTATTGAGTCCTGAATTGTTTCAGATGCTGCCAGTTTTTCATGAACGACGACGGCTAAAAGCTTATGACGATTTATACGAATCGATTCTGCGATTGACGCAACTTGCGCGTCCGTCACTTGGTCCCAAAAACTAATACGTCCAAGTAACCTTAGCTCCGAGTCAACCAGTCGTTGATCACGAATACCATTGTTATTAACGTCGGTTATCACCACCTGATGAATATAGCGCGCACCGGTTCCACGTTGAGCAAGGTATATCATTATGTAGGCTTGTTCGACCTCAAGCCAAGCAAGCATATAATACTGATATTGCTCCGGACCAAACAATGTTGCTTTTTCAAAAACAGTATTTGCCCAGTAATTACTGCTACCACAACCTCGTCCACCACATTCAAATATAATATTGCCCTTGCCTTGAAGTTGTTCAAGATAATGGGCGGCGATATCTCTAGTCGACGAGGAATCCAGTACTTTCCATGTCGTCGATTGTTTACGACCGTGAACAAATTCTGATGATTCAGCAACCTGACGTGTGTTCACACGTTTGATCTTTCCTGTAATGAGTTCATATATTTTATCCTCTGAGCGTGGCTCAGAAGAATCGATAACGGAGTTCTCAAAGGGCTGAATCAAGTCAGAGGCTTGTGCGGTACCAGGAATCATTCCGCTAAAGCTGAAAAGAACTGTTAGGGATACTATGAGTAGTCGTTGATGTGCCATTTTACCTCACCGCAATGTGGCTCAAACAATTCTGTTTGGATACCAACAATCATACTAGTTTCAAGAAACACCTCGACATCAGTCAAACAATGTACGAGATAACTAACCAAGGGTTGATGACTAACAAGAAGACACACGTTACTGTCAGCATTCGTTGCCAGTAACTGCAACACATCATCCACGTGTCCTTCGGGCACCAGTTTATCGGATACTTCAGGCTCAACATGTATACCGCTACTGTCGAGTATCAGATCTGTTGTTTGCCTTGCTCTCACTAACGGACTGGTGAAAATCAAATCTGGAAGTGGCTGTTGCCTGTTTAAAAACTTATTAAAATTATCGACCACTTGCTGTTTGCCACGATTCGTTAGCGACCGTTCGAAATCTGAGGACGCTTGGGAAACAGCTTCACCGTGTCGCATGACCAGCAACATCATGTTAATACAAACTCAACATCTTCAGCTTGCTCACCCATCATGACAGCATTGATCACAAACTCGACCGAGGCATCTTCAAACAAAATACTATAAAGACCAGACACAATCGGCATGTATACACCCATCTCATCTGCTTTTAATTTAACGGTCCTGACAGTATTAATTCCTTCGGCCAATCGGCCCAACTTCTCGGTTGCTTCTGTTAGCTTCAGGCCTTGACCAATAAAAGAACCAAGTTGAAAGTTACGACTCAAGGGAGACCCGCAGGTAACCATTAAATCCCCCACGCCAGCAAGTCCGAGGAATGTAAGTGGTTTTGCGCCCATTGAGTGCGCAAAGCGACTCATCTCGGCCAGACTTCTCGTCAACAACATCCCTTGCGTATTTTGGCCAACGCCGAGGGCATTAGCGAAGCCGGCAGCAATCGCATAGATATTCTTCAATGAGCCAGCCAACTCTACCCCGTAAACATCATCGCTGGAATACACTCTAAAATAGGACGTATGGAGGATCTCTTGGACCACCTTGTTAAGCTCAGGGTATTCGCTGGCAATCACGGTGGCTGTTATTTGTTTTTGAACGATTTCCTCAGCTAGATTGGGGCCACTAAGCACACCTCTAGGATTGTTTGGCAATTCCTGTGCGAGCACTTCACTCATCATATAAAAACCTTCGGACTCAATTCCTTTGGTCGTACTAATAACCATCGTGTCAGCATCAATCATTGGGCTCGCGAGTTGCACAACCTTGCGAAAAGCGCCGCTCGGCACACTGAAAAATATAACGTCGCATTCGGCGAGGCATTGATGAAGGTCAGAAGTCGGATGTACACCGTCATTAATTCGGTAACCAGGCAATGATTTTTTATTTTCACGACTTTCCGAAATGGATGCTGCCTGAGCCGAATCGCGCGACCATAGCCAAATATTTTGACCGTTTTCTGCCAGAATATTTGCAATGGCGGTTCCGAACATACCGGCACCTAATACTGAAATCGTTTTACTCATACCTAGACACTACTCTTACTTTTCGTAATTAGACTATAACCCATGAATATCTCCCTCGTAAGCACTCCACGGCGAGGATTGTATGGCTCCATTGAACGTTAACGCAGACGTCAATCGCAACATTGGGGTAATTGTAACCGCCATTGTTATAAATTGGTTGTCGCATGCTAATGAAGTGATTTACCACACATAAATTTCATACATTATGCTTACAATCGAACGCTTTCCACGCGCCATATTTCTATACACTCTAAACCAATAGGTTTATCTTTTATTGGCGTATTTACTTGTATATTTTAATACCTTGTCTGAAATAGTCGAAAAGCTACAGAAAACTGCCATTCGCTCGCTGAATCTTGCGCTGCAAACCGTGCTGGACGAAAATAACCACTCGCCAGCGATTGCACGCAGTCGTGACGATATTCTTATGAATTTCGTTGAAAACATGAATAAAACTTTCGACAAGCTAGCGGGCACATACAAAGAAGACAAAATCGCAATTGATTTCGAGTCACTGTCGCTTGTTCAAGATGAAGAGTTAACCGCTATGGTAGCGGTAGAGGGCATGGTCGCCGCATCTAGAAACCAGCATCTGGCTAGCTTCATTAGCTTCAACACAAGACTCAATGCACTATTTGACGACGCCACAGTTAACGAGTCAACAAATCCACTGGACCCGCAGCAGGTTGCTGCATCTTTCACAAAATCGATCATAGAAGCGAAAATTGACTCTGCTGACAGTTTAAAGATCTACCGCAGCTTCAACGCACACATTCTCAAGAATATCGATAAAATTATCCGTGAATCGAATCAGTTGCTGATCGACAACGGTGTTATGCCAAAACTTAGTGTAGACACAATAAGGGCAAGACCGTCACCGTCCCGCACGTCAGCTCGACAAGAAACAAAAGCGCCTGATACAAGTGCTTTTGGAACCGTCGAGGAGGACCACTACAAAGGCGCCACTGAACAACCCGAACTATTTTCCATGATGCAGAATTTGATGCATCAAGACCAAACTGGTTCAGCAAACGCACTACCCATGTCACCGGATGGATCAACGATGCAAGGCGCACCTGGGGCCATGCAAAACCGGATGTCTGGTGGCATGATTGGCACACCACAACAATACGCCGTGCCTGCATCAATGATTGCTAACAAGCAATCTCAAGGTGTCATCCAAGCCTTCACGCCAGCTGAAGGAGAGCAGGTTGAGATGGTGGATCAGGCTCAGCTAATGAGCATCCTGACGAACATCCAAAAATCACTGGACGTACGAAACCAGGATCAAGTTTCGCCTAATAGCCTGCAAGACGTTAATAAAATTGATATATCCAGTTCACTCGGCGAAATGCTTCAGGATACACAGGAAGAAGGTGTCATCGCGGCTGTCGATAGACAATCTTCTGACATCATTAATCTTGTTACGCTTTTGTACGATGCAATTTGGCAAGATGAATCAGTGCCGATACCGATCAAGGAACTTATCGGTAGAACTCAGATTACGATCATCAAAATCGCACTTTCAGACACCACCTTTTTTAACAAGGAAGACCATCCTGCTAGGATGATACTCAACGAATTCGCAGAAGCCGGCATAGGCTGGACTGAAGTTGATAATCTGGCCGAAGACCCGCTTTACCGAAAGATCGAGTCCTTAGTTGCAAAAATACAACAAAATTTCGACGGTGAAATCGCGTTCATCGAAAACCTTATTAAAGACTTTCGAAACTTCAAGGCCAAAGAAGTCGCCAAGACACGGCAGCTTGAACAAAGCATCCTTAAGTCAAAGGAACGCAAAGAACGCCTCGGTGATATCGAAAAGCTTGTAAGCCAAAAAATTGAAGAGCGCGTTTTAGGTCGAGAACTGCACCCTCTCGTTGTTGAACTACTCGATCTCCATTTCCATAAATTTATGGTCATGCTGGTACTCAAGGAAGGTCCTGGCAGCAATGCTTGGAAGCAATCAATTAACACCATTGACGTACTGCTTTGGAGCGTCGAGCCCCATCAGCAACGTGGCGATCGTAAACGACTTGAAACCGTTAACCCGCGGTTACTCAACAATTTAAAGAAAGCACTCAGAATCGCCCAGATAGAGGCAAGTGAAGTTAATTCCCTCATTACTCGACTGCAAGAAGTACAGGAAGAAACCTTTGGGTTTGAGGAGCAAGAGACATCCGTTGAGCCTACTCTTGAGTTGTCGATGCGTGACGAGTCCTCGCCAGTTGTTGCGTCCGCAGAAACCGTCAACGAGGCAACGGAAACTGATCGCAATATTTCGACAAACGAACCAGACGCAACGGATATCGATCCGAGCACATCACCTTCAGCTAATGAATCAATTGAAGAAGAGCAAGATGAAGTAACCGCACTGTCCGAAGACGACCCTATTTTCGACCAAATCGACGCACTTTCCGTCGGCATTTGGGTTGAGTTTATTGGTATCGATAGCGAACAGCCTATTCGCTGTAAATTAGCGGCAAAGATTAATGCGATAGACAAATTTATCTTCGTCAATCGTCAAGGCGTTAAAGTTGTTGAGAAAACACGCACCGGCTTAGCACAAGAAATATTTGACGGCACCGTCAAGATAATCAGTGACGGATTGCTATTCAGTCGTGCACTAGAATCAGTGATAGGCGATTTGCGCGATGCTCAGCACGTGCAACACACTGGCGGCGCTTATCAAAAGGACTCCGCTGGCGCCTAGTGCTACCAATGCAAGTAGCAAAATCCTAGACCTCCACTGAGCCCTTCTATGGGTTTAGGCGCTCAGTTCTAGTAGTAGCTTATTCAGTCGTTGCACGTAACTAGCTGGCTCGTCGAGCGAACTGCCTTCAGCCAACATCGCTTGCTCGAATATCACCAACGACAAATCTTTGAAGCGATCCATATCTTGCTCATCGTTCAGTTTATTCACTAAAGGATGCTCAGGGTTGATCTCAAAAATCCGTTTAGTTTCTGGCACTTCCTGTCCTGCAGATTCTAATATTCTGCGCATTTGCATACCCATTTCATCGTCATTCACGACGAGGCAGGCAGGTGAATCGGTGAGTCGGTGAGTGATTCGTACTTCCTCAACTCGATCTTCAAGGACCTCTTTAATCCTATCAAGCAAGCTCTTAAATTCAGCCTCAACCTTCTCTTTCTCTTCTTTTACATCATCACTATCCAGCTCACCTAAATCGAGCGAGCCTTTAGTCACGTCCTGAAATTGTTTGCCGTCGAACTCTGCCAGCTGATTCATAAGCCACTCATCGATTCTGTCAGTCAAGACAAGTACTTCGATATCTTTTTTTCGAAACACTTCAAGGTGCGGGCTATTTTTAGCGGTGTGGTAATTCTCAGCGGCTACAAAATAGATTTTATCCTGACCTTCCTTCATGCGATCTACGTAGTCGGTCAAAGATTGGTTTTGAACTTCTGAGTCACTTGTGGTGGTTGTGAACCGAAGTAACTTCGAAATTTTTTCCTTATTCGCAAAGTCCTCTGCAGGGCCTTCTTTCAATACCTGGCCAAACTCTTCCCAAAATGACTGGTAGGTCGCAGCATCATTCTTTGCCAACTTCGCTAGTGAGTCCAGTGCACGTTTGGTCAATGCAGTTCGCATCGAATCTATTGCGGGGTCTTTCTGAAGGATTTCTCTAGAAACGTTTAAAGACAAATCGTTTGAATCAACAACACCTTTGATAAAACGTAGATACAAAGGCAGAAATTGTTCCGCCTCGTCCATAATGAAAACCCGTTGCACGTAAAGCTTTAAACCCCTTGGCGCTTCTCGCTGCCACATGTCAAACGGTGCCTTGGATGGCACATAGATTAAACTGGTGTAATCGAGCTTTCCTTCGACCCGGTTATGGCTCCAAGTGAGTGCGTCTTGGAAGTCATGAGAAACATACTTATAGAACTCCTGATATTCCTCATCAGATATTTCACTACGCGAGCGAGTCCATAGTGCTTGAGCTGAGTTTACCGCTTCATACTCAACCTGACTCACCACCTCCGGTGTTTCACCCTCCTCATCCGAACCGGCTCCAGGCATCTCATCTTTCAACATCTCGACGGGTACAGAAATATGATCGGCGTACTTCTTAATAACATTCTTAACCCGCCAGCTATCGGCAAAATCTTTTTCGTCCGCCTTTAGGTAAAGCGTCACAGACGTACCTCTTGCTGCACGTTCAATCGTCTCTATTTCAAAATCAGCTTCGCCTGTCGAAATCCAACGAACACCTTCCGATTCAGCGCACCTTGCCGAGCGTGTCTCGACCACAACTTTATCAGCAACGATAAATGACGAATAAAAACCGACACCAAACTGACCAATGAGTTGCGCATCTTTTTGTTGATCACCCGTTAATGCATTCAAAAATTGCGCTGTACCGGATTTAGCGATCGTGCCTAGATTGGCAATTGCCTCATCTCTCGTCATACCAATGCCATTATCGCTGATAGTTATGGTAGCAGCGTCTTCGTCCAGATCGACCCGTACACCGAGGTTTGCGTCGCTGCCTAAAAGATCTGCGTCCGACAAGCTCTCAAAGCGGAGTTTGTCAATTGCATCAGAAGCATTAGAGACCAGCTCTCTAAGGAAAATCTCTTTGTTGCTGTACAGGGAGTGAATCATTAACTGAAGCAGTTGTTTAGCTTCAGATTGAAATCCAAGAGTTTCTTTTTGCGCGTCAACCGACATGTATGCCGCCTTTTTACTAAAAATTGGGTTGCTCAATTAATGGGGTCAAAAATATCGATTTCAAGGGGGAAATCAGCATCATGATTTCAAGGGTAACGCTAAAGGATATTGTTACGAGGGGGACGACGTGCCTATCGAAGGTAGTGAATCCAATCGATATCCAGCGGACAACCAGATACCGATTGAAATTTCAAAAAACTGCCTCGGGCGTATTTACCAGCCAGTGACAGACTTCAAGGTATTACCTATCTCGGCAAGACTCTTACAGGTTGTCACACCCGCTGCATTCAAGGCCGCAAATTTGTCCTCTGCAGTACCTTTACCGCCGGCAATAATTGCTCCAGCATGACCCATTCGCTTACCTGGGGGTGCTGTAACACCTGCGATATAACCGACCACGGGCTTGGTGACATTCGACTTAATGAACTCGGCAGCCTCTTCCTCTGCATTACCACCAATTTCACCAACCATGATAATTGCTTCAGTCGCCGGATCAGCTTCGAACATCGCCAAAATATCAATGAAATTGCTTCCAGGAATTGGATCTCCACCGATACCAACACAACTGCTCTGACCAAAACCCAAATCCGTTGTTTGCTTCACAGCTTCGTAGGTTAGGGTACCTGAACGAGACACAATACCGACCTTACCGGGCAAATGAATTTCGCCAGGCATGATACCTATCTTGCATTCTCCAGGCGTAATCACACCAGGACAGTTTGGTCCAATAAGCCTGACACCCTGCGCATCTAGAGCAGCTTTGACCTCCAACATATCCAAAGTGGGTACACCTTCAGTGATACATACAATCAGTTTTACGCCCGCTTCAGCGGCTTCAAGCATGCCGTCTTTTGCAAATGGCGCGGGTACATAAATAACCGATGCATCAGCACCTGTTTCATTGACAGCATCTTTGACGGTATTGAACACCGGCAGGTCAAGATGTTTTTGGCCACCTTTTCCAGGCGTAACACCGCCAACCATCTTCGTGCCATAGGCAATCGACTGGCTTGAGTGGAGTGTTCCTTGTGAGCCTGTGAAACCCTGACAAATAACCTTAGTGTTCTTGTCGATTAATATACTCATGCTGCACCTCCTACTGCTTTCACTGCTTGTTCCACTGCATCTGTGAGGCTTGTGGCTGCAATAATATCAACATCACTTTCGGCAAGCGCTTTTACGCCCAGAGCCGCGTTGTTTCCTTCGAAACGAACCACTACAGGTACTTTAACGCCAACCTCTTTTACTGCGCCAATGATGCCCTCTGCAATGATATTGCACTGGACAATACCACCAAATATATTAATCAAAACGGCTTTCACGTTTGTATCTGACAAAATGATTTTGAACGCTTCACTGACAGTTTCTTTCGTTGCACCGCCGCCTACATCCAAAAAGTTAGCCGGTTGTCCGCCGTGTAGCTTCACGAGGTCCATCGTTCCCATGGCAAGCCCTGCACCATTGACCATACAGCCTATATTTCCTTCCAAGGCGACATAGTTAAGGTCAAATTCGGACGCTTGGTTTTCACGCTCATCCTCTTGACTTGGGTCTCGCATCTCTGCAAGTGCTTTTTGGCGGTACAGCGCATTGCTATCGATTGTCACCTTCGCATCCAGACAGTGAATGTCGCCCGCTTCAGTTACAACTAGGGGGTTTATTTCTAATAGTGCTAAATCACGTTCGATGAACATTTTAGACAGAGCAACAAAAACGCTGGCAAACTGATTTACCTGTTTACCTTCCAGTCCTAACTGAAATGCTAAGTCCCGGCCCTGATAAGCTTGTCCACCAAGAGCTGGATCAATAATCGCTTTCAGAATCTTTTCTGGTGTTTCTTCTGCAACCTTTTCAATCTCGACCCCGCCTTCCGTTGACGCCATGAAAACAACTCGACGAGAAGATCGATCGATGACTGCGCCAAGATAGAGTTCTCGTGCTATGTCCGTACAGGACTCAACATAGATCTTGCTAACCGGTTGGCCGTGTTCATCGGTCTGGAATGTGACAAGGTTAGTACCGATAAGACGATCACAAAACTCACGCACTTCTGCTTCAGAAGTTACTAATTTCACCCCACCGGCCTTGCCGCGTCCGCCAGCATGGACCTGTGCTTTAATTACCCAAGTGTCGCCACCCAGTTGTTTTGTCGCTGCCACTGCTTCGTCAGCGGTATCAACTGCAATGCCAATTGACACTGGCAATCCATACTCAGCAAAGACTTGCTTGGCCTGATACTCATGGAGGTTCATATTGGAATGTTCCTTAAGTTAAAACGTGAATGATAAGTTATTTTTTACGTTTGCGTTTGCTGTTTGCGATATGAATAGCATGCCCGGACACGGCAAGCGCCGCCTCGTGCAAACTTTCAGATAACGTAGGATGGGCAAACATGGTAAGACCCAGATCCTCAGCACTGGATCCAAACTCCATCGCTATAACAGCCTCTGCGATTATTTCGGAAACATGCGCGCCCACCATATGGACACCCAATATTCGATCGGTTTTCTCGTCAGCAATAACTTTAATAAAGCCCGCCGTATCATTAGCAGCCATCGCTCGACCGCTTGCCGCCATAGGGAAAGATCCCGTCTTGAAGGACTCTCCTGCGGATTTCAATTCTTGCTCTGTCTTTCCTACCCATGCAACTTCTGGGTGCGTGTAAATAACGGAGGGCACGCAATCGTAGTTAACTAATGGCTTATGGCCAGCAATTCGCTCTGCCACCATGATGCCCTCTTCCATTCCTTTGTGCGCAAGCATCGGACCACGCACAACATCGCCGACGGCATAAACCCCTGGCGCGTTCGTACTGCATAAATCATTAACGTAAACGAAGCCTCTCTCATCCAAGTCAACGCCGCTATCGGCCGACAGTAGGTTCTCGGTATAAGGACGTCGTCCCACCGCAACAATCAGTTGATCGAAAGTTTCCTGTTTTTCGCCTTCCGAATCACTGTAGGTTACCGTGACTTTATTTTTCTTGACCTCGGTACCGGTGACCCGAGTGCCAAGCCTAATATCCATGCCCTGAGACTTGAGCAGCTTGCCGGTCTCCCTGGCAACTTGTTTATCTGCCATCGGCAAAAATTCTTCAAGTGCCTCAAGCACAACAACCTCAGAACCTAATCGATTCCAGACACTACCCAACTCAAGGCCAATAACACCCGCACCAATAACACCTAATCGTTTCGGTACTTTTTCAAAATCCAACGCGCCGGTGGAGTCAACGATCAAGTCCGCCTGCAACGGACAAGGAGGGATCGCTACAGGAACAGAACCCGTCGCAATAATCACATTGTCGCCTTCCAAGGATTGCGTTGAACCATCATGCAAGGTCACTTCAACCATTCGGGCTGCATTCAGCTTTGCCGTACCATCAAGCATGGTCACACCATTGGCCTTCAATAGACCAGCAACCCCTTTAGTCAGATTCTGAACAACCTTATCTTTTCGCGCGATCATGGTTGGCACATCAACCGCTAGCCCTTTTGCTTGAATACCGAGCACTTCAAACTCTGTACTGGCTTCGACGAACTTATGTGTAGTTTCCAGTAACGCTTTTGAAGGAATGCAACCAACATTTAAACAAGTTCCACCATATGCAGGCTCACCTTGCTTATTGATCCACTTATCAATACATACCGCTTTCAAACCCAGTTGGGCTGCACGAATGGCGGCGTGATAACCCGCAGGTCCAGCACCAATTACTACTACATCGTATTTATCTGTCATTTGGATAAACCTTTTTGTGTATGCCTAAATATCCAGCAAAATTCGAGCGGGCTCTTCAAGAAAGTCTTTAATTGTCACTAGAAAACGTACCGCTTCTTGGCCGTCAATAAGACGATGGTCATAGGAAAGCGCGAGATACATCATAGGCCTGATCTTTACTTCTCCGTTTACAGCCATTGGCCGTTCTTGAATCTTATGCATGCCTAGGATGCCTGTTTGAGGCGGATTTAGAATAGGCGTCGATAGCAAAGAACCGTATACACCACCATTTGAAATGGTGAAGGTTCCGCCGGTCATGTCATCAATAGACAGCTTGTTCGCCTGAGCTTTAGCACCATACTCTCGTATTTGGCTCTCAACTTCTGCCAACGTGAGGCTGTCTGCATCGCGTAAAACTGGCACCACTAGACCCCTTGGGGATCCGACAGCGACACCAATATCCTGAAACCCGTGATAAACAATGTCACTACCATCGATGGACGCATTCACTGCTGGAAACCGTTTCAGTGCTTCAACACAAGCCCTCACAAAGAAGGACATAAAGCCCAGACGAGTTCCGTCATGCGCTTTTTCAAACGCTTCTTTATATTGGCGCCTCAAATCCATGATCGCGGTCATATCAACTTCGTTAAAGGTAGTTAGCATCGCCGCCGTTTCTTGCGCTTCGATTAACCGCCTTGCCACGCTTGCCCGCAGTCGCGTCATTGGTACGCGTCGCTCTACTCGGCCTTCCTTCGAGATCGGCGTTTCTATAACTAAATTAGCCTGCGTTGGCACACTCGCCGCGCTAATTCTATCGGAAGCTTCAACGGCTTTAAGCACGTCTTCTTTCGTAATCCGGCCGCCTTTACCGCTGCCCACCAACTTGGTTACATCCAAGTGATTTTCATCTGCAATTTTCTTAGCAGCGGGACTCGCAATGGCCTCCGCAGTTGGCGCTGACACGTCAGCTGCGGCATCTTGCGTCGCCGCAGTGGTGGCGGGTGTCAAAGCCGATGCTGCTAAGTTAGCCGTCGTTTGTGTCTCTGCCACACTCACAGATACTTCAGCAGCCCCTGCTTTGTAGAGAGCTAACACTTCTTCAGCTAGGACCGTCTCACCTTCGCCTTTGAGAATCTCTGTAATCTGCCCGTCTTCCTGAGCTACGACTTCCAAAACCACCTTATCTGTTTCTATTTCTACCAATAGCTGATCACGTCGAACGGCATCACCCACTTGTACATGCCAAGTCGCGATTTCACCGTCTGCAATAGATTCTGGGAATTCTGGTGCTTTGATTTCAGTCATTTTGTATTCCTTTGAATCCTTTGTCTGCAGTCTATGCAGAATGTTTTTCTGAACGCGATAGTTAAATGAACGTTTATAACGATTCGCCGTAAAGAGCCGTATTCAAAAGCGACTCCAACTGTTTCATGTGCAGCGACATATAACCTGCGGCGGCGGCGGCGGACGCCTCGCGACCGGCATACTCGAGATACAAACCAGGGAATTTCGAGTGCACAACCCGTCGCATATGATGCTGGCTGCTATACCAAGCGCCTTGGTTCATAGGTTCTTCTTGGCACCACACGGCAGTAGAAATATTTTTATATCGTTCAATCGTTTCAAACATTGCTTCTTCTGGGAACGGATAAAGTTGCTCCACTCTGACGATAGCGACATTTGTTAGACCGTCTTCTAGACGTTTAGCATCCAAGTCATAAAACACTTTACCTGAACAAAAAACGATACGAGTAACCTCATCATCATTCCCTGTCTGAGGCTCGGAAATCACATTTTGAAATTCACCGTCGCACAAATCTTCAAGCGTATTAATGGCATGTTTGTGTCTAAGCAAGCTTTTTGGCGTCATCACTATCAACGGTCGGCGTAATGGACGTATTGCCTGCCGCCTAATGAGATGAAATATTTGCGCAGGGGTTGTCGGCACGCAGACTTGAATATTATGTTCGGCGCAGAGCTGCAAATAACGCTCGAGTCTTGCTGAAGAATGTTCTGGACCCGCACCTTCATAACCATGTGGCAGCAACATCGTTAGACCACACAATCGGCCCCACTTGTGCTCGCCGCTGGTAATGAACTGGTCGATAACAACCTGCGCGCCGTTCGCAAAATCGCCGAATTGCGCCTCCCAGATCACCAGCGTATTGGGGCTTGTTTGCGAGTAACCGTATTCAAATGCAAGTACGGCTTCCTCTGAAAGAAAAGAATCGTAAAGTTCAAAATCGGTTGCCGACTCGCTAATATGATGGAGGGGAACATATTCATTGCCCTCCTTTTGGTCATGCAGCACCGCATGTCGATGAGCAAATGTGCCCCGACCAACATCCTGGCCGGTTACTCTCAACTTGTAACCCTGATCCAGCAAAGTGGCATAAGCCATCGTTTCTGCATAGCCCCAATTTATCGGCAACGCACCGGCCGTCATTTTATGACGGTCTTCCAAAATTTTGGCGACTTGTTTTTGTAGTACAAATCCATCAGGCAACTCGCCTAATCTATTCGCTAGTGTCTGAAATTCTTTAAGCGGATAGCGTGTATCGCTTTTGGCCTCCCAGGTGTGACCGAGAAATGGTCTCCAATCAACAAACATAGAGGAATCAGGTTCTTTGAGATAATCCCAGGCTACTGCATTGCCCTCGTCGAGCAAGTCACGATAGCTCTCTGTTCGACGTAAATATTCAGCCTCATCAATAGCGCCCTCTGCGATAACTTTTTCAGCGTAAAGTGCCAGAGTCGTCGGGTGATTTCGAATTTTTTGGTACATAGTTGGCTGCGTAATTGATGGTTCATCGCCCTCATTGTGGCCGCGACGTCGATAGCAGATGATGTCTATGACGACGTCCTTCTTAAACTCCATGCGGTAGTCAACGGCCAATTGGGAGACAAAAATAACAGCTTCAGGGTCATCACCATTAACATGAAAAATAGGCGCCTGAACCATCTTCGCAATCTCAGTACAATATCGGGTTGAACGAGCATCCTCCCTCTTACTAATTGTATATCCAATCTGATTATTAATAATCACGTGTATAGTTCCACCCGTATAGTAGCCACGGGTCTGTGACATTTGGAAAGTTTCCATAACAACGCCTTGGCCTGCAAAAGCAGCATCGCCATGCACGTTGATCGCCATAACCTTGTCACCGGTCTGGTCTTCCCGACGATCCTGACGAGCCCGAACGGAACCTTCGATGACCGGTGCAACAATTTCTAAATGCGATGGATTAAAGCCTAGAGCCAGATGCATTTCGCCGCCTGGCGTCATCAAGTTAGAGGAGAAACCTTGGTGATATTTCACGTCCCCTGACCCGGAACCAGGTGTGTAACGACCTTCGAATTCATCAAACAATTCCGCGGGGTCTTTACCCATCAGGTTGACCAACAGATTAATTCTGCCGCGGTGCGCCATACCCATAACCGTTTCAGCGATACCGGCGCTACCACCTCGGTGGATAAGCTCTGCAATACAAGGAATAAAACTCTCTCCGCCTTCAATGCCGAAACGTTTCATACCTGGATATTTTTTACCAAGATATTTCTCGAGACCTTCCGCAGCAATAAGTCGATCAAGAATGCGACGTTTAACACCGTTGCTATAACTTGGGTTCGAGCGAGCACTTTCCATACGCTGTTGTACCCATAACTGCTCTGCTTCATCGGAAATATGGATATACTCAGCGCCGACTGAATCACAGTAGGTTTGCTCAAGCACGTCTATTATCTCCCGCAGCGGCGCGTTCTTGTTACCAAAAAACAGTGTGCCTGTCTGGAAACTGGTATCAAGATCAGCGGATGACAAGTTGTGATGTTCAAGCTCAAGCACCGGAACAGGCGCTTTTTCTTCTAAGCCAAGCGGATCTAAGTTTGCCTTCAAGTGACCTCTGCGACGATAGCCTGAGATAAGCTCGCCGACGGCAAATTGTTTCCGTTCTTGATCTGAATGCACGGAGCTAGCCGGGACCGGGCTAACTCTAGATTGATTTTTTGACAACAGCAGAAAGTGGTTTTTGACGGTCGAGTGGGAGATGTCTTGCGCCAGCGCGCCCTCAACCATCGGTAGAGTTTCGAAATAGCTGCGCCATTGATCGGCTACCGACGCAGGATCTTGCAGATAAGCCTCGTACAGCTCTTCTACATAAGATGCATTACCGCCAGAAATGTGACCGCTACGCCACAGTTCTTCCATATCGCTTTCTTGCATCGTTTCCGTTCCTTGTTGACAAAGCAAAATGCTATTCAATAATTAAGAGTAGCTGTTCCTGCAATCCTAAAGCCTGACAGTACAAAAACGGTGACGTTAGACCGCTCGCTTAAGCAACATGTTACGAATATGCCCAATCGCTCGAGTTGGGTTCAATCCCCTCGGACATACGTTGACGCAGTTCATGATACCGCGACACCTGAAGACGCTGAAAGGGTCTTCTAGGTTAGACAGACGTTCTTCAGTCGCCGTATCTCGAGTGTCGGCTAGGAACCGATATGCCTGTAACAGGCCTGCTGGTCCGATGAATTTATCGGGATTCCACCAGAAGCTTGGGCAAGAAGTTGAGCAGCATGCACAAAGAATGCACTCGTACAGACCATCCAACTTCTCTCTGTCTTGCGGGGACTGCAACCTTTCTTGAGACGGTGCTACCTCTGAATTCATCAAATAGGGTTGAATCTTCTTATACTGAGCATAAAACTGCTCCATATCAACGACGAGGTCGCGGATAACCGGCAAACCGGGTAGCGGCTTGAGCACCAACTTATCTTTACGCACAACTTCGGACAATGGCGTCACGCATGCAAGCCCATTCTTGCCGTTCATGCTAATACCATCCGAGCCACACACCCCTTCTCGACAAGATCGTCGATAGGTAACGGATTCATCTTTTTCCTTTAGCAGAGCCAGAAGGTCCAGAACCATCAAATCTTTGCCACCAGGGATCTCTATATTGAAATCCTGTAGGTAAGGTTCGTTGTCCTTGTCAGGATCATATCGATAGACGCTAACTTGCATTAGTAAACTCTCTCTTTTGGTTCGAACACACCGTCCGGTAAATCACTGTCGGTCTCAAGAAGCGAAGGCGTAAAGTTTACATCTCGCTTACGAAGTTCTCTGTTGTTGGGGTCATAAATAGAATGACTCAACCAGTTTTCATCGTCTCGTGTCTGATAGTCGTCACGAGCGTGAGCACCGCGGCTTTCTCTTCGACCTTCTGCCGATATTGCTGTGGCCTCTGCTATCTCTAACAAATTGTCTAATTCTAAGGCTTCGAGTTTCGCGGTATTAAATGCCTTACTCTTATCTGTGAGTGACGCTTTAGAGATACGTTCTCTTAGATCTGCTAATTGCTTCATACCTTCGAGCATGGGGCCTTCTTTACGGAAGACACCAAAATTGAGTTGCATGCAGGATTGCAGTTCTCTCTTTAAGTCAGCCACGTTTTCACCGCCTGTCGCTGAATTTTCCCAGCGATTTAATCGGTGCGTCGCCTCTTCAATATCACTTGAGGATGCGTCTTTGGGGCTTAGTCCTGAATTCAACTGGTCAATAATATGTAGACCTGCCGCTCGTCCGAACACGACGAGATCGAGAAGTGAATTACCACCCAACCTGTTCGCTCCGTGCACAGATACACAGGCAGCTTCGCCTACGGCATAAAGACCGTCGATAACGTGATCTGTTCCGTCTGGTGCCACTTTAATTGCCTGGCCGTGAATATTCGTTGGCGTTCCACCCATCATGTAATGGCAAGTTGGGACAACAGGGATCGGCTCTTTGACCGGATCAACATGAGCAAAGGTTTTCGACAGTTCGACAATGCCCGGTAAGCGGGACTGCAAAACTTCTTCACCGAGGTGATCGAGTTTTAGAAACACGTGATCGCCGTCTTCGCCGCCACCACGTCCTTCTAGTATTTCTAAAACCATACTTCTGGCTACAACATCACGTCCGGCTAAGTCTTTTGCGGTTGGCGCATATCGCTCCATGAAACGTTCACCGTCCTTGTTAACAAGGTAGCCACCTTCTCCACGACAGCCTTCTGTAACGAGCGTACCCGCGCCGGCGATACCGGTTGGGTGAAACTGCCACATTTCCATATCTTGAACAGGGAAGCCCGCTCGCAGTGCCATGCCAGTACCATCGCCGGTGTTCATCAAGGCATTGGTTGTTGACTGATAAATACGACCCGCACCGCCGGTCGCCAGTACCGTTGCTTTTGACTTAATAAAGTGAGTCTCGCCCGTTTCCATGCAAATAGCCGTCACTCCAGCAACCGCGCCTGACTGCGTTTTCACTAGATCGACCGCAAACCATTCGGAAAAGAAAACAGATCCGGCTTTCAAGTTACCTTGATACAGGGCATGTAACATTGCGTGCCCAGTTCTATCGGCAGCCGCACAGGTTCTTGCGGCTTGACCGCCTTTACCAAAAGCCTTGGATTGGCCGCCAAAAGGACGCTGGTAGATTCTGCCGTTATCGTTTCGAGAAAAAGGCAGGCCCATATGCTCAAGTTCATACACCGCCTGTGGACCTACACTACACATATACTGAATAGCGTCTTGGTCACCGATATAGTCTGAGCCCTTTATCGTGTCATACATGTGCCAACGCCAGTCGTCATTAGGATCATCACTGGCTATTGCGCAGGTGATACCACCCTGAGCCGAAACCGTGTGTGACCGGGTCGGAAACACCTTTGAAATAACCGCTGTTTTACGACCGGACTCAGCTAGCTGCAAAGCAGCTCGCATACCGGACCCACCGCCGCCAATAATAATGGCATCAAATTCTAATGTTTCTAAGTCGCTCATTGTTTAATTCCCCCAAAGGATCTTTACGCACCAGATCAGGAAAATCGCTAGCGTAACAATACAAAAAACCTGGTAAAAAAGGCGTATACCGTCCGCGCCCTTGCCAAAATAATGCTCACGGATGTAGTCAGTACCAATCGTCCACATACCGATCCACGCATGCGCGCAAATAGATAGAACCGCGAGAAGCGTAAAAACCTGCATCCATGTCGTGTCGAACAAACCGCGCCATTGTTCGTAT
This sequence comes from Pseudomonadales bacterium, assembly GCA_029251375.1. Lineage (GTDB taxonomy): Bacteria > Pseudomonadota > Gammaproteobacteria > Pseudomonadales > Azotimanducaceae > JAHRVQ01. Next base: position 36,334 of record JAQXDL010000043.1, read on the forward strand.
GTCATGTCTCCGTTAAAGGCGACATAACCAACCATCACAACCGTGTAGAGCGCTAAAATTATTGCTGTGACTCTCTGAACTATCCAGTCAGAAAGCCCATTTCTTGAAAAACTCGTAACCTGAGTAACCATATCTACCAGACCTACCCTTGAATGACCCAGATCGCAGCGAGGAAGATCAATATCGCCGAAATAAGAATGGTGAATTTTGCAGCAAACTTACTGCCTTGTAATGTTTCAGCAAAGCCCATATCCATGACCAAGTGCTTAATACCTGCGACAAAGTGGTAGGCCAGTGCCGCAAGCAGCCCCCAGCTAACAAACATACCAAAAGGCGATTTGATCATTGATTTCAATGCATTGAACCCTTCCTCGGACGCTAAGGACATCTCAAGAGCAAATAGGCCGAATCCGATCCCGACGAACAGCACAACACCTGCTATCCGATGGGTAATAGATGCCAAAGCCGTGATGGGCCAGTCAAATGCCGCTAGATCCGATGGATCCACATTAATAGGACGATGATCGTTTTTCACAAAAATATTCTCGGTTATAGGAACCTAAGCATGCACCATAAATGGGTCATAAATTGACTTATTAGCGGACTAAAAACTCTCTAATAAGCGCATTTTGCCGACGTTCCGGAATAAAATGATTTTTACGTACTCAAAGCTAAATCGGATGATCTTTTGTACAGCAGCGAGACGCTTCGGCTTTCGCGGCCATATGATAGTGAGTTTGACTTCAAAAAACAAACCCACAACTGCACCTAAGCCGCAATCTATGGGCTTTACAAGGAAGCCCCGTTTTGGAATGATGTGCCGCGCTTTGATACCCGCAAAGAACACGACAAAATACGTATTATAATAATCAAAAGATAAATCTGGAGCTCCAAATGACACAGAAAGTAACGATAACAATTGACGGGAAAACCACCGAATTACCCGTGCTTGCAGCGACTGAAGGCAAGAATGTCGTTGATGTCAGAGGGCTTATTGCCGAGGGTATTTTCACCTACGACCCTGGTTTCCTGTCTACCGCAAGCTGCGATTCAAAAATCACTTACATTGATGGTGATGCCGGCATACTGATGTATCGCGGCTACCCTATTGAACAATTAGCCGACAATTCGAATCACCTGGAAGTCGCCTACCTGCTGCTTAACGGCGAACTACCTACGCCAACAGAATACGAAAACTTTGTCGCCAGCGTTAAAGGACACCAAGACATAGATCAAAATTTTCAGGGTATTTTCAAAGGCTTTACTCAGGGCGCCCATCCAATGTCGATGGTTGGTGCAGCCATCTCAGGCTTAGCTTCGCTCTATCATGAAGACACTGATATCGATAACGCTCAGGACCGCATGACCACTGCGCATCGACTAATAGCCAAAATTCCAACCCTTGCCGCGATGGCTTACAAACATGGTCGTGGCGAAGCGTTTGTCGCACCTGATGACAGCCTTTCTTACGCTGAGAATTTCCTAAATATGTGCTTCGGTACAGCCGGTGAAGCCCCCAATGTCAGCCCTACAATTGCTGCAGCGATGGATAAAATCTTTATTTTGCACGCTGATCATGAGCAAAATGCTTCAACATCAACGGTACGAATGGCTGGATCGACAGATTGTAATCCCTATGCTGCGATTTCCGCTGGTGTCAGCGCTTTATGGGGACCATCGCACGGCGGTGCAAACGAGGCAGTTTTGGATATGCTGAATGAGATTGGTGATGAATCTCGCGTAGAAGAGTTCGTTAACAAAGCAAAAGATAAAAATGATCCGTTTAAACTCATGGGTTTCGGTCACAGGGTTTACAAAAACTTCGATCCTAGAGCCACTGTCATGCAAGATTCTTGTCACGCAGTACTTGCCGAGCAAGGCGTCGAAGACGAGCCACTGCTAAAAGTCGCGCAGAAGCTCGAAAAAATAGCCCGTGAAGACAGTTACTTTATCGACCGCAAACTCTATCCCAACATCGATTTTTACTCGGGCATCACCTTGAAAGCGGTAGGTATTCCAACAGAGCTTTTCACAGTTATTTTCACATTGGGTCGTATGCCTGGCTGGATCACGCATTGGAATGAAATGCTCAGTGAACCGTACAAAATAGCCCGCCCAAGACAGCTGTACCTTGGAGAATCCAAGCGTGATTTTAAAAACCTAGCAGAACGATAACAACCTGCTTGATAACACTAAAACCTAAACCATCATCCCTAGGACTCTAGGCGATTATGCACAATGAACAAATGGAGCGAATTGTGGAAATTAAAATTACTATCGAAACATCGAAAGGGCCAATCAATATCAATATGTTTCCAGAGAAGGTGCCTGTAACAACAGCTAACTTTCTCAATCTTGCGAAAAAAGGCTTCTATGATGGATTAAGTTTTCATCGGGTGATTCCCAACTTCATGATCCAAGGTGGTTGTCCTCTCGGCACAGGAACCGGCGGCCCTGGTTACCGCTTCGAAGACGAGTTTGACGCCTCGCTGCGGCACGACAGCGCAGGAAAACTTTCTATGGCAAACGCTGGTCCCGGCACAAACGGTAGTCAGTTTTTTATCACTCACGGACCTACGCCGCATCTTGATGACGCGCACTCTGTGTTCGGTGAAGTTGCAAGCGATGCCGATCAGGTTGTCGTTGATTCAGTTGAACAAGGCGACACCATCACAACAATATCTATGACCGGTGACGTCGATGCATTTCTCGCGAGTCAACAGGCACGAATCGATGAATGGGACAAAGCTGCTAGCTAATAACCCTATCGGATTTTGGAAGTCGCAACGGCTTCCAAAATCACTTCATTAAAATCTATTGTAAAAACTGCCTCCGCTTTGCTCCAATCATCCTTCCATTCCAACCTCGTGCGCAAACGCCATTCTTTATTTCTTGATTGCTGTTATCGTACGCACTGTCAAAAACGTGTATTACAACGCTTTGTGTTAACGAACGACTTTGGCATTGGTCCAAGATTTGGACATTTTACAAGGGCTCGAAAAAGAGTATGCAAATCAAAATCGCTTCTATATCCAGCGTATAAAATCGCGAACACTTAAAAGGTAAATAATAAAAATGAAAGGCGTGATATTAGATGCGGATAGTCTTGGCGACGCTGATCTCTCCCCCATTACAAGCCTGTTAGATCACTGGGCAGTCTATTCTGATACATCAGAAATGGATATCGACAAACGCGTAGAAGCCGCTGACGTGGTCCTAACCAATAAAATAAATCTATCAGCAAAAACCATTAACAACGCTAAGAATCTCTCGTATATTTCGATTCTGGCGACAGGCACAAACAATGTGGATCTGATCGCAGCAAGAGACAAAGCAATAGCTGTAAGCAATTCACAAGGTTATTCGACCGCATCCGTTGTACAGCACACGCTATCACTGATCCTTAATCTGGTGACTCAAATGCCGAGGTACCTATCGGATGTAAAGACGGGGCTCTGGCAGCGAAGTAATGTGTTCACACGATTGGATCATCCAATATCTGAACTGGACGGAAAAGTACTAGGCATTATTGGTTACGGTGAACTTGGCAGTAATGTCGCCCGAATCGCCGAAGCCTTCGGTATGCGAGTGCTGATTGCAAAACGAGACGCCACAGTTTTTGACACGTCCCGCTACTCATTCGAGGATTTACTTCCACAGGTTGATGTTCTCTCTCTACATTGCCCACTCACAGATGCCAACGAACATATGATTAACCAGGAGTCTCTAAAGTTGATGAAACCAACTGCCTTTGTGATCAATACAGCAAGAGGAAAATTGGTGAATTCACTCGACCTAATCAGCGCTCTCGAACAGGGCATCATCGCAGGCGCCGGCATTGATGTTCTCGATTCCGAACCACCGCAGCAAGATGATGTCTTAACATCAGCCGCTGCTCGCCTCGACAACCTTTTTGTGACACCACACAATGCCTGGGGTGCTCGAGAGTCTCGAATAAGACTAATTCAACAAACACGAGAGAATATTCTCGGACACATTTCCGGCAACATGCTACGGGTCGTTAACTAACGTTCCTAGTTAAGTTGCTTGCGTAGAAGCACTGATTAAGCGGTTTAAGTAAGCATTTTGCTTAGACTTGGACATTGCAATGTGTCAATAAACGCTTAATCAGCGGCCAAGTTGCTTCATTGCTCGTTCGATACCTTTCACACCTAAATGGTACATATGATCGTTGATTAATCGTTGTATCAAAACCGTCGTGTGGGAATCCTGCCATTGCTCAAGGGCAACGGGGTTTAGCCAGACGACCTTCTTAAAATGATCCTGAATTCGACGAAACCAAACCTCTCCAGGCTCTGCATTGAAGTGCTCGACACTGCCTCCTTTGTCGGTGATTTCATGTCGGGCCATATTTGCGTCACCAACGAAGATAACCTTGTAATCTCTGCCGAACCGATTAATCAAGTCATAGGTATTTAGCTGTCCTTGCTTGCCCAAGTCGTTTCCCGTCCAGACGAACTCGTAGGGAAAGTTATGGAAGTAGTAAATTTCCAGATATTTAAACTCTGAGCGTGCCGCGGAAAAAAGTTGACTGCAAAGCAACACATGCTCATCCATTGAGCCGCCAACATCCAAAAACAGCAGCACCTTTACCGCGTTTCGCTTTTCTGGGACTTCCACAATATCAAGCATGCCCGCATTTTTGGCCGTGCGCCGAATTGTATCTTCAAGGTCCAGCTCCAAATCTGCGCCAGTGCGGGCAAACTTCCTTAACCGCCGTAATGCCATTTTAAGATTTCGAGTTCCAAGCTCCGCATCAGGGTCAACGTCTTCGTACTGTCGTTGCAGCCAAACTTTGGTCGCGGTCTGCAAGCGCGCAATGTCCGAATCATCACGAATCCCCTGACCGGGCTTTTCACCAGCCCCTAAACCTAATTTGCCTTGAGCCCCGTTACCCTCATCTTCGCCTTCTCCTTCGCCTTCTCCCTGTCCCTCTCCCTGTCCTTCTTCTTCTCCCTGTTCTTCTAAGTCTCTCTGTCCTTTTCCATCGTCCCCAGTCTCATCAACTGTCATCGCATTCGCTTCTGAATTTTTGGGAGAGCCTTCAGCGGAATCAGAGCCTTCAGCAGGTTGAGAGCCTTCAGCGGATTGAGGCCCATCAGATAGTTGAAGATCTGCTTGGCCTAAAAGCGGTTTGACGAAATCGTCTTGTTGCGCGTCGGATAGTGTTACCGCTATTTCTGGCACTATAGCGCTTTGGTAGGCGTCAATAATTTGACGATACTGATCGTCGTTCAGGTTAGGAAAATAGCGTACCAGAATAGAATTCAACAAATCCGGTGAGTGCGCTTGTGCAAAAATATTTTCTAGCGCGTCAATACCGTCAAAAAAATCAGCAAAAGCACGATCAAATCGATCATAAAACTGTTCATCTTTTACCAAGACCGTACGACTAAGAAAGTAAAACTCACCAAGATCAGCAAAAATCAGGCGCTGGCGCATGAGTTCCAAGAGATCCAACATCTCGCGTGTCGATATCGGCACACGATATGTTCTCAGTGTTTCGAAAAAACGTAACAACAAACTAGATGAACTCTTAAAGTTGAAAGGGTTTACGCTGTTGATAAGATCTAAGACGTCTTTCAAAACCCGCCCGTTGTCTGCCGTCATTTGGCAATGCATCAAGCGCTGACTGAACAGTTGTGACAGCTAAATCAAACTCACCGACACGGGCATAAGCTGAAGCCAGTGAATCCAGATAGCCTGGTTTATCCTCCGCAGCGACAGCTTCTTTCGCTAGCCGCACCGCCAGCTCGCCATTACAAACCTTTTGCGTTGGGCATCCTGCCAGCAGCCATGAAAGTCTGTTCTTCGCCTCTACATTGCCTTGCTGGGAGGCAAGCTCATACCAAAGCGCAGCTTCAACATAATCACGTGCGACACCGACACCTCGTCGGTACATGTAACCTAAGGCGTTCTGAGCCTGGTTATGCCCTTGCATCGCTGCAAACCGATAATGCTCCGTTGCGAGCGTCACATTCGTTGAAACACCTATACCTTTTTCAAGCGACTGACCGAGATAGTAATGAGCCTCAATCACGCCTGCTTCAACCCCATCCTCAAAAAGCCCAACCGCTTTTTTCGTATCCGTGGCGACGCCCTCACCGTTTAGGTATAACAAACCGAGGGGGACATAAGCCATCCCGTAGTTTTGCTCTACAGCCACAGTATAAAGTTCGAAAGCACGACTAAAATCCTGCTCCACACCTTTACCCGATTTATACAGATTTGCCAGATTCACTTGGCTGCCCGGAAAACCCAATAATGCCCCTCTTTCAAAATAATCACGAGCAATTGTATAGTCTCGGTCGACTTGCCCAGCCAATAAACCTAAATGGTTTAGCGCCAGCGCGTTGTTTTCATCAAATGATAGTGCGCGTTTCAAGTCTTGTGTCGCTAGACCATAGGCTTGCAATAGACTGTAAGCGACACCTCTATTTGAATAAGCGACAACTTCGTCTTGTGGCGCCAGTTCACCTGATTCAATTGAAATTGACAGCAGCTCTACAACGTCTTTGTAACGACCCTCTGTCGCCGCTTGTTGAGCTTCTTCGAAGGCATCAGCGAGACATAAAAATGGCGCAAACCAACAGACCAAAAAAACTTTCTGCAATAATCTCGACATAGTTTTAATCCAACGATTGTTTAGCATCCTGTTCATTTCTCGACTGTGGTTGAGTTACTGGTCGGCTCTCTAAAAACGCGACTCGATTATCTGTGACCACAAAAAAATTTTTCAAGGCAGATACAAAGCAGACACAACAGAAACATGAGAAAGGTAAAGGCAACTTTTACGGTACGCAACTGAAGATACATCTGCCAGCAGACTGTATCAGAAGCACCTCATTTGGTGAAGGATGGCAACGTGTTTCAAATGCTAATCATTAACTAAAGCGCTTAGGCCGCACTGATGCCGAATAACTTTCCGGCACCAGCAAAAACTTTAACGCAGGCGTTAAATGGCAATGTCTTTTAAGACTCGGGTCTAAACAGACGAGCCAAACTTTCTATTTTTGAACCGACCTTAGTTCGGCTGCAATATCCGATAGCTTTCGCTTAAGAGCGCGGGTGTTTTTTGGTCCCATTCGTATCATTTGCTTCTGAACAGGGCTTAGCATTTCAAGTCGCACATCTTCAAACTCAAACATTACAACGGGTTGAACGACCCTGATAGGTTCATCGATGGCAGGAGTCTCGAGCAGACGACCAATCGATTTAAATATAACATCTTCAAAATCCCCTTCGGGATAGCCTAATTCATCGTAAGCCTGCTGAAACAAGGGACGCAATAATACGTAAAACTCAACCGCTCGTTTAGTATCAATTGAAACTAGAATATTAGTCACCAAGTCATATCGTTGGTACGATTTTTGTTCAATCTCAAATACTTTATCGTTAATCGGTTTAGCAAGAAACTTCCCTTTCGGTGCGAGTACCCGTACCGGCTCTCTTGCGATATTGCCATTGGCAACGCTATCGGTGAACGTAACAATTTTTCGGACAAGTTCATTCGGTGAAAGCCAAGCATTAATCCCTTCGTGTCTCGTTAGACTAACCGCACCATCTCGAATCAACTGATCACTATCATCGAGTAGCGGCAAAACAAAACTCGGCTCAGGGTTTTTGATTACCGCGGGCGTATTTTGCAAAACAACTTCTGGCTCCGGTTCAATCACGGGCTCAGGATCAGCTACGATCACGGGTTCTGGCTTGGTCTCAGGAATTTCGATTGATGACGTGACGATGTCTTTTTCCGGCTCACCGATAAATGTGTAACCTAGGTAACCCAATATAATGATACCGACTACACCGAGTGCGATAAGAAGAGGCTTATTATCCGACATTTTTTAACCCAAACATTTAAGTGTTGCCATTTTTAAAGAGATTACAGCCTGATCACAATAGCGGAAGACTTCATTCCACTATTCTTCCATCATATACAAGGTGTTTAACAATTTAGTCCCCAAAACTAACTCATGGTTCACTTTTTCGTCATTTTAAAAAGCCAACTGAATGGCCAGTATACTTTGACTCATTCGCGCCATTTCAAAATCGTTTTCAAAAAACATTCGAGTTGGTCCATTAATCAGTAACTAATTAGCCACACTTAGATCGCGCAGACTCAGCAGTGAGTTCACTATCTGTTCGGCTGAATCGCCAAAACCAACAACACCATCTTCGTGGCCAGACATACAGAAAATACCCTTATCCTGCAAAACAATATTGATAACTGCTTTAGCCATTTCGGGAGTACCGTAGGGGATACTTGAATCGGTCGATGGAATAGACAATCGCTCCCGCGCGTGCCAAATATCTGGGCTGTGCACGTGGAACACATAGCTGATTTTGTCACTACAAAGATACACGGCGGCATGAGTGAGAGACTCAGATGAAGGCGCAGTTGCGCCTGTTGATGTCACAGAATTAGCTGATAAATCACTGCTAGTAACTTCTGCGAAATCTTCTAGACCCAGCGTATCTATCTCACCTGTCTGCGTCCCTGTGATTAAAAAGCCTGCGTCAGTTCTTCGACTCATGTTACCAAAACCATAACCATCGTAACGCTTCGGGTCTGCGCCGATCAGGCCTTGATGCATCAAAACAGAACGCCAATGGACAAGATCTTCAACATCGATGTGCTGCAAAGGTTTGGTTTCGTGATTTAGATGAAACTTAACAACACCTTCTTGCTCAGTCATATTAAGCCTCGCTTACCCGTTAATGAGTTGTGCTTGAATTTACATCGAAGAGTAGGCCTAGGTTTTGTTCGAAAGGCGCGGTGGTCATACCCTGTTCAGTAATAATGCCTTTCACCAAGTGTGATGGCGTAACATCAAAGGCTGGGTTAAAGACCTTCGTATCTAAGGAGGCTACTTGAGCTGCACCAAAGGTTGTAACTTCATGTGCGCTGCGTTCTTCAATTAAAATTTGCTTACCATCAGTTGTGTCGAGATCTATCGTCGAGGTGGGTGCCGCAACATAGAATGGTATATCGTAGTATCCGCATAGGATTGCCAAACCCAGCGTGCCAATCTTATTCGCTACGTCACCATTGGCTGCAATTCTATCCGCACCAACAATAACGCCATCAACTTTACCAAGTGACATCACATGGGCTGCCGCGTTGTCACAAATCAGTGTGTTCAAAATCCCAGCCCGGCCTAACTCAAAACTGGTGAGCCTTGCCCCCTGCAGCAAAGGACGCGTTTCGTCAACGTAAACGTGAAACTGCACCCCTGAATCAGCCGCCGTATAAAATGGCGCGAGCGCTGTGCCCAACTCAGATACAGCTAGCGCGCCAGCATTACAGTGCGTCAACCAGTTACTGTTAGCTGTAATCAATGGCAAGCCGTGTAAACCAATATTACGACAAGAGGCCGCATCTTCACTATGAATCAGCTTGGCCTCATCACAGAGTAATGCCACTGGGATTTGATCATCGTGCTTTTCCGCCCAGGCGGCGGCATAACGATAGACTCTCTCGACAGCCCAAGCCAAATTGACGGCGGTAGGTCTAGCACCGACTAAATAGTCGACCCGTTCTCTCAGTGCCGACAGAGACACATGTTCCGTAAGACCGACAACAAGACCATAAGCGGCAGCTATGCCAATCGCAGGCGCACCTCTGACGCGCAAAGCACAAATCGCCTCGTGAACCGATTCAATTTGTTCACAGCAAAATATTTCTTCCACGTGAGGTAGTTTAGTTTGATCAAGAAGATATAACTTATCATCCTGCCAAAGGACTGATTTAGGCAAAGGTTTTGAATTCATACAATAACGCCAGTGTCGGTGACAATTTTGTCTCCGACAGCGACTAGACACCTTATCGCCAATTTTTAAATTGGCATCAATTGAAGCCTTTTAGTACGTGTTTAAACACGTATTAAAAGGCGTAAGCGAGTCTGAATAAACGCGGCTAAGTTAAGATGCGCGAAGTTTCGCTACCATTTCACTGCGCTTTTCATCGTCAACAAAGCCAAAACCACCGTCGATACGATGCGTGATATCACCAAAACGTTTGATAATTTCTGCAACAACATCGTCGGGCTCACCCATGACGCCGAACGTGTTTAGCATTTCATCGGTGATCATATCGCCCATCTCCTTCCACTTGCCTTGCTTAGACATAGCATTGAGTTCCGGTTGCATGTCTCCCCAACCTTGAACACCCAACACTTGTTTGTAAGCAGGCGTGGAACCATAAAACGCGATCCTATCCATTGCAGCTCGCTTGCTTGCTTCAAAGGTTTGCTCGTCCTTACCGGAGATCAAAAATGGCGTGTAGGAGATTTCGAAATCATCCATGGTTCGTCCAGACCTTCTCAAACCTTCTTCAACAGCCGGCAGAGTGACCTCACGGATATATTTTTCGTTACTAAAGGGATGAATAATGAGGCCGTCAGCAACTTCACCTGCAACGCGCGTCATAATAGGACCAACGGCAGCTAAGATCACCTTAGGCGCGCCATATTCTTTATTCTCGGGCGTAAACGCTGGTGTCATCAAGGTATGGTTGTAATACTCACCTTCAAACTTTAACGGCTCGCCTTCGTACCAATTGGCCCATATCGCACGCATGGCTTCGACCAGTTCTTTCATCTGTGGTGCAGGTGCACCCCAGGGCATACTAAACCGCTTAGTTATATGCGGCCGAATCTGTGATCCAAGCCCCATGGTAAAGCGACCTTTCGAATAGGCGTTTAAATCGTGACCTAGATTCGCCAGTATCATTGGGCTACGCGCAAACGCTACCGCAATGCCCGTTTTTATCTCAATTTTTTCACTATGCTCTGCTGCTAACAACAGTGGCATAAACGGATCGTGGTTCATCTCTGCGGTACCAGTAGCGTCATAACCCTGTGCTTCGAGTTTTCTGACGTGATCTGGAACCTTGTGCCAATCTGCCGTTAAGTGTGAATCAACTTTCATGCGTATTTTCCTTTTCTCTAGCTCTCATAATTGCCCCAAACCATACCTCAAAAAGGGGTCGTTTTGCCATACGGAAAAGCACCGCTGTAACGCGTGTAATTCCAATTGAAATAGCGACACCCATTTGGGGGGATTCAGGCAGTGGTTAAATTACTCATGATCACGCAGTTTAGAATGTGTATAACGATCAAGGAGTTTTGACTGAGGGTTTGTCAGGCGCTTACTCAGCCGTCTCGATCTCATCACGAAATTCGACATGTTGCATAAGTACGTATTGGTACGCTTCGACTAATGCATTCCAGCTCGCCTTGATGATATCGACATTTACACCAATGGTGCCAAATATCTCGCCTTCAAAACTATGCTCCAGATAGACTCGGACTTTGGCTGCAGTTTCTTGGGTATTGTTGATCACACGGACGCTATAATCGGTCAAGTGCAACCCCGACAGAACGGGAAATTGACCAATCAATGCTTCCTGAAGGGCTTTGTTTAACGCGTCTACCGGTCCATTACCTTCGGCGGCACAGAGCATAGTGTCAGTGCCAACCTTGAGTTTCACAGACGCTTCAATCAACCCATCAGAGTCCTTATGCTCTTCGTTCGAAGGGCTATAAATCCGATAATAAGCTGGGTCAAAAGCGGGTGTATATTTACCAATGTGACGTCGAACCACTAGATCAAAGCTGCCATCGGCATTCTCATAAGAGTATCCTGCGTGCTCTTTCTCCTGAACTTCTTCGAGTATCGCTTTAACGGCATTGTTATCTTCAAGTTCGCTATAACGATTTGCCAGTTTCGCTCGCAAATTTGACCCGCCGGACAACTCGCTGATTAGAATTTTTCGAGAATTCCCTACCTGCTCAGGTTCAATGTGCTCATAAGTGCCTGGATTTCGCTGAACGGCACTGACATGCACGCCGCCTTTATGCGCAAACGCCGAGGGACCAACGAACGGCTGCCCCAAGGGGCCCTGCATACCAAGATACTCCCAAACGGTTTTTGACAGCGTGGTTAATCCCTTGATGTTACCTTCTGGCAAACACTGGTAACCCAACTTGAGTTCCAAATTGCCGATGATCGAGGTCAAATCGACATTGCCACAGCGCTCACCGATACCATTAATTGTTCCATGTACCTGAATAACGCCAGCTTCTATCGCGCGCAGCGTATTAGCGACACCAAGCCCTCCATCATTGTGGACGTGAATGCCCAACTTTATTTCGGGTATTTGCTTTCGAAGCTCAATTATTGCATGAGCTAAATCGGCGGGCATCACGCCGCCATTTGTATCACATAAAATAACTCTCGCGGCGCCTGCATCGGTCGCCGCTTGGAGGGTTGCCAACGCATAACCCGGATCACTTTTGAAACCATCGAAAAAATGTTCAGCATCATAGAAAACAGGTTTACCTGTGCTTTGTGCCAGATGACGAATCGAACCTTCAATCATTTCTAGGTTCTTGTCTGGACTAACTCGCAGAGCCTGTTCGACGTGCAGATCCCAAGACTTACCAAATATACAAGTCACGTCAGCTTTGGCCGCAATAAGCTTTTGAAGAAAGAAGTCATCGGCTGGTTGTACATCAGACCTATGGGTCGAACCGAATGCGACAATTTTAGCCGTTGTAAGGTTCAGGTCTTGAGCCATGACAAAAAACTCGTCGTCCTTAGGGTTCGAACCGGGCCAGCCGCCTTCAATAAAATCAACACCGATGTCATCTAAGACTTTCGCAATATCAATCTTATCGCGCAGACTCAGGTTGACACCCTCCCCTTGATTACCATCTCGTAGGGTAGTGTCATAGATTTCAATTTTTTTCTTCGCCATTTCTTGACTGACCATAGTGCTGACCATCGTGCTGACCAAAGTACTTACAAAAGCACTTACCAAAGTGCTGACCGCTAGCGCGAACTATTTATTCAACAGTAGACGCTTTGATATCAGGCATAGCCTAAACGCTTTGCTGTTTCTTCAACTGCTGACCTTGCGACCAAAAGGGTATCGAGAGGGTCGTAGCTTGCTGCTAAAAATGCTTCTCGCGCAGAATCTTTCATCTTCACGTTGAAAACATGATTACCACAAATCACTTTTAAGCCTTCAATATCAACAATCATATCTGTGTCTGCATCACTCGCAATAATCTCTGCGATCAGTTCTCGGTCAGCCTTTTCCATCATCACACAGGGAATGCCGAGGGTTGTGCAGTTACCATGAAAAATCTCTGCGAAGCTTTCAGCAATAACCGCCTTAAAACCGAACTTTTGAATAGCTTGAGGCGCATGTTCGCGACTTGAACCGCAGCCAAAGTTTGCGTCAGAAATAAGAACCTGCGCTCCACGATGTTCGGATTTATCTAGCACATGATGTTTGGAATTGTCATCTGTGTCGAACCTTTCATCATAAAATAATGCCGGCCCCAACTCATCGAAGGTGACACACTTTAGAAATCGTGCGGGAATGATTCGATCTGTATCTATGTCGTTACCTGCAACATAAACGCCCTTACCACTAATTTTTTCTATTTTCATACCGGTCATATCACCTACTCCAACCCAAATACTTCTCTGGCATCCGCTACCTGTCCTTCAATTGCCGCTGCCGCGACCATCATTGGACTCATCAATAATGTTCTACCTGTGGGCGAGCCTTGCCGACCAACAAAGTTTCGATTGGAACTTGAGGCACAAATTTCATCTCCAACAAGCTTGTCGGGATTCATTGCTAAGCACATTGAACATCCAGGCAGGCGCCATTCAAATCCGGCCGCCTCGAAAGTTTTATGAAGACCGAGTGCTCTCGCGGCAACGTCAACTTTTTCAGAACCTGGGACTGCAATCGCTTTCACGTTTGCGGCAACGTGTTTACCCTCAATCAACTTTGCAACCGCCTCGAAATCGCTCAACCGACCATTGGTACAACTACCAATAAAGGCGACATCGATCTTCGTGCCCTTGATGGGTTCATTCGCTGAAAACTTCATGTAAGACAGCGCATCGTTAATCAGATCCTTATCGAGCCCCTCGACCGCTTCAGGATCAGGCGTTAACTCTTCGATAGAAATTGACTGCGCCGGTGTGATTCCCCAAGTAACCGTAGGTTTAATTTCTGCCGCTTGAATCACAACTTCATCATCGTAGCTAGCGTCTGCATCCGATGCATATGATTTCCAACGTTCTACAGCTGAATCAAACTCGGCACCCTGAGGTGTTCGTTCTTTGCCCTTGAGAAAATCAAATGTTGTTTGATCAGGATTAATGTAACCACAACGCGCACCGCCTTCAATACTCATGTTGCAAACGGTCATTCGCTCTTCCATGCTCATGTTTTCTATGGCTGAACCAGCATACTCGTAGGCATAACCCACACCACCATTCACGCCAAGCATTCGAATGATGTGTAACGTCACGTCCTTTGCTGTCACGCCTGTTGATAAAGTGCCTTCAACACGGATGCGCCGCACTTTGAGCGGATCCATTGCCAGTGTTTGGCTCGCCAACACGTCACGCACTTGACTGGTACCAATACCGAGAGCAATACAACCAAAGGCCCCGTGGGTAGAGGTATGACTATCGCCACAGCAAATTGTCATTCCAGGCTGGGTTAAACCCAGTTCTGGTCCAACAACATGGACGATGCCCTGCGATCCTGACCGAGGTGCAAAAAACTCTATACCCGCTTCTTGGGTTGCGTCGCTCAAAACCTGAATCATTTTCTCAGCCATATCATCACCTAATGGTCGAGATTGATCAGTGGTTGGAATGATATGATCGACGGTGGCAAAAGTTCTTTTGGGGTAAGCGACGCCAAGGCCCTTGTCCTTCAACATGCCGAAGGCCTGCGGACTGGTCACTTCATGAATTAAATGCAATGCGATAAATAACTGGTACTGGCCGCTTTCTAACTGACCAACCACGTGGTCGTCCCATACCTTTTGATAGAGGTTTTTACCCACTGAAATGCTCCAAAATCCATAAAATTAAAGACTGCGGATTCTAACATGTATAAGTGAAATGGGGATTCCAATATGGAATTACGGAAATTACCTAAACAAAGTATCCGAGACCAAGACTCAGCCTACAGGCTCTAGAACGCAGCAAGATGGCGCCTGATTCGGACCCTCGTCAACCGAGTTGTTTACGCGCAACTTCCAAAACTTGACTGGCCAGTTTCGAATTTGGCAATACTTCGTAGAAATATTTCTGCTCGCGTGCCTCGACAATGGCTCCGTCCACCCAACCGCGAATCAAACCCTCACGAATCACAAGTTCCCTCTCTTTACCCGCCACATCCGGAAAGCGGCCAACAAACATGGTTTCTGAGTTATCTCCCACCTTTATCTTGAACTTCTTCAAAGGGATTTCTGACATTAACTTTTTGAACCCAACATCCTCTAACAAGATACCATTAACGTTGTAACGCGAATAATCCTGACCTTTCTCATCTTGCCCCTGCTCAGATTCTGCAAGTGAAAGAACGTCGACATTAAAGGGCGAACGGGACAAATTATCTCTGAGCTGCCATGAACAAGATGACAATCGATCGGCCTCACCAATTGCACCCGAAATCATGATGGGCCTATTTTCATCAAACAAAAACACAGGGCTCTCGTCGCGATAACTAATACCTATGCCAATTTCCAGACTGGGTAACTCTGTTTGCAGAGAATGACTATTTTTTGAGCGAACAATATCGAGAATTTCTTTTGCCAGCCCACAGCTTCTCGAGACGCTGTACCACTGATCCGGTCGATTGCTCTCCTCAACAACTGAAAGAATAACCGCGTCACCTTCAATAAAGACTTTACTCGCGCCGTAGGTAGGCAAAACATCAGTAATAGGATTAAAAAACCTAAGGCTAAAGTAGGATGCGGGGTTCAGATCTCGTTTACTAAGCTCTTCGGTAACCCTGGTCGAGCCCCTTACATCTGCTTTCAAAATACAGTGATGAATAACTTCAGGTCCTGAGGACTCGAGAAGTTGATTTTCATCTTCAGCCAGTAGCTCGTAGAGCCGGCCCCCTGCTCGAGCAAGTTGTATTTCTTGCGGCTCCGTAATCACAGAAATCCTATTCAAGACTCTATGGGCAAAACGAAAGTATTTCAGGTGCAACCGATACCGACCTAGATCGGCAAGTAACTTAAGAAAAACCTCATCCAACTCATCTTTAAATTGTCGATCGACATTCTCAACCAAATCATCGAGTCGTTTGATCAGAGCGGCGGCACCTTCGCGCGTTTGATCAACTCGACTGAGCAGCTTCTTCTTGTCGTTACCCGCGATATAGGCACAGGCGACAGGCAATTCAATCAAATCCTCATCTGCAATTGACCATTTCCCTCGTAACAAATACGCGGCAATCGCTTGCTTCAGGTCCGCTTCGCTAAACATTTTTTTCCTCAGCTCTGCAGCAACCTTCAGTAGCTTTTTAACTTCGGATTTAAAGCTCCAATGCGCTTTTCTACCAAGCTTTTGCTTGACCTGCTCAAGCGCACTCTCATGAATGCTTGCATCAAATATAATTCGATAATTTGCTGGCTGTTCCAACCAACAAAAACTCTCAGTGACCATCTCATTTTGATTTTCACTAGGACCAAGAAGATCCTGAGAATTAAAAAGCCCGTGCAACGTGTCATAAACCTCAGACTGAAGAGACTGCAATTTGGAATCCGTTTTTAAAGCAAGAATATCGTATTCCGGTACGAGCTGACCCAAGGTGTCTTCCAGCAACAAATTGGCGTTGGTAATACCCTCGCCTTGACCAGGCCATAGTCCGTAACAATCAACCAGCAAATGAATATCTCTCGGCCCAGATGCTGACAACATTGGGTTAAAAATAATATTTGCCTGCTCGGGAAACACATCACCTAGTAATTGTTTGCGTTGTTCCCGTAGTCCATTTTCTTCTCTTTGGAGCAATTCAAAAATCAACCGATTGACTCGAAAAAGAAACTGACGGGAATGCTTACGAATCCAGCCTAAGCGTTCCTGTGTTGGCAGCAGATTTCTAGACCCAGAAAATTGTTGTTGGCCAATAGACTCTTCGAGTTGTTTAACAATACTATCGAGTTGTCTATGCACTTGCTGCAAGACGAACTTAATAACACCGAACTGTAAAAAATTAATGGTATTCACATCAAGATCAGCTTTCGCTCGGTGTAAGTTCGTCCGCATCATGTTTCTGTAGGTCTCGCGAAATACTTCTGTTTCTTCGGCGGGCAAACCAGACTTTGAACCCGCCACGATTCGCTTAACTGTCTTTTCAATGACCTCAATCGCAGCAAAAAGAAATCCATCACTTAAATGAACATCAACATGGTAGTTATCTATGCCGCGGCGAAGCGAACTAATGTCCATTTCGATAGACTTGGGCGAACTAATTGTAGCGACGATGTCGTCACGACTTGAGATTGGCGTAGTCATCTTTGGTTTGTACTCTTATGCATCTGATACATCGGCTAAAACTCAAAATATTCACGTAAAAAACCGTCTTTCCCAGCACAGCTTAGAACATGTGCGACGTTTGACAACTATTCAAACATCGGCGTTATGCTGACAAGATAAGCTCACTCGCTGGCAGCGCTAAACCGCCTGATCCAACATGAGTACTCCATTACAAACACGACATTTATGGCGAGTCGAAGTTGCCTTGCCAAGCATAGATTATCATCAATGCTAACCAACACTCATAGCAATCACCTGTTACAACTAATAAGACGCGGTTTTTATTGTAAACTCAAGCGATTACCCTAGCTGAACCCGCATACACTAGCGCCCGTAACCCGACCTTGCAGGTACTCAATATGTCTCGTCTCACCTTAAAGCCATCAGATGCTCGACCTACAGATCAATTATGAACCCAACAAAACCCGCTAAGCCTAAAGTCGCCGATCAATTCGAAACCGAGCGCTTAATGATTCGCCGTTATCAAAAAACTGATACAAAAGCATTGTATGCGGCTGCTCGAGAATCCGTCGTCGAAGTCTCTCAATTTTTGCCCTGGTGTCATGCCGATTATTCAATCGCCGAGTCTGAACAGTGGGTCACATTGGTGATGAAAAACTGGGGTGAAAACAATCAGTTTTGCTTCGTTGTTGAGGAAAAGTTCTCACGGAAATTTATCGGTGGCGTTGGACTCAATGCTGTTGATCAGCATCCCATGGTAAATCTAGGCTATTGGCTTAGATCCAGCGAGACAGGCAAGGGGTACGCCACCGAGGCAGCGCAGGGCTTGATCGACTGGGCATTTGCTGAACTTCAAATCCAACGTATTGAAATCATTCTATCGGTTGAGAATCTGCCCAGTAAAAAAGTTGCTGAAAAAACAAACTCACGCCACGAGGGCATATTATCCAGTCGCTTGTTAATACACGACCGACTGCACGACGCACACCTATTTGCTCTTACACGGTCTGGTCATGTAGATGCACATTCAACCGATATAAGCACAAAATAGTCTATTGACACGCTATTGATCAACTAACATAGTTGCCAATTAAGACAGCGTGGATCCGTGTTGCTTTTTGTCAATTCGACTTACATGGGCGCAAAAAAATCATCTTTGCCACCATCCATATAAGGTAAAAGGCTAAGACTAATTGTTAACAAGGCAGGGAACTCAAATGAGCGAATCGAATCAACAGAACATCGGACAAGAAATGTTGGATGTTCTTAACCGTCAGAAGAAATCTTATCTCGCTGAAGGTGAAGTAAGCGCGGAAAAGCGTATCGATCGTCTTGATCGAACCATCAACATACTTGTCAAACACGGCGATCGGTTATGTGACGCGATGGCGGCGGATTTTGGCCATCGCTCCGTAGATCAGTCAAAACTGACAGACATTAACGGTTCAATTGGCCCCTTGAAAGATGCTAAGAAACATCTGCGACAGTGGATGCGACCCGAACGACGCAAAGTCATGGTGCCACTTGGACTCTTTGGCTCCCGTGCAAGGGTGCAGTACCAGCCATTGGGCGTTGTAGGTTGTATATCGCCTTGGAATTTTCCTGTGCAACTCACCTTTGCTCCATTGGCGGGTGTTTTTGCCGCAGGTAATCGCACCATGATCAAACCATCGGAGTTCACGCCAGCAACATCAGAACTCATGAAAGATCTCTTCACAGAAGTCTTTGACGAAGAGGAAGTGGCCGTCTTTACCGGCGGGCCAGAAGTCGGCACAGCCTTCAGCGCACTCCCGTTTGATCATATGTTATTTACCGGCGCAACAGCGATCGCTAAACATGTCATGCGAGCGGCTTCAGAGAACCTCGTGCCGTTGACGCTCGAGTTAGGCGGAAAATCACCGGTGGTGATTGGCGAAAGTGCCGATATTCAGCTTGCCGCGGCAAACATCATGACGGGTAAAACAATGAACGCAGGCCAAATTTGTCTTGCACCCGATTACGTATTTGTCCAAGAGGATAAGGCTGATGATTTCATCAATGCTGCCAAAAACTCAGTGGCGAAAATGTACCCAAATATAAAGGACAATCCTGACTATACGTCGATCGTCAACGAACGCCACTTTGATCGAATCAATGGTTACATTGAAGATGCCAAAGCCAAAGGTGCCGAAATAGTTGAAATTAACCCGGCTCAGGAAGATTTTAGCCAACAGCAACATCATCGTATTCCACCCACGCTGATTGTTGATCCCACTGAAGATATGGCGGTCATGCAGGAAGAGATTTTTGGTCCAGTTATGCCGGTGAAACGTTACAAGCATATTGAAGAGACCTTGGACTACATCAACGACCATCCTCGTCCTCTGGGACTGTACTACTTTGGCCAAGATGCACAGGAAGAAAAGAAGGTATTAACACACACGACATCCGGCGGCGTAACCGTCAATGACGTAATCATGCATATTACTCAGGAAGATCTTCCCTTCGGTGGCGTTGGACCTAGTGGCATGGGCTCCTACCACGGTCACGATGGTTTCAAAACTTTCAGTCACGCGAAAGCGGTCTATACACAATCAAAATTAGTGTCGAAGCTAGCGGCCGCCATGAGACCACCTTACAAAAAGGCCTCATAACCGAAAGATTGAATGGCGCATTTGCAATGTAAAACGCTGACACGTTCAGCGTTGATCAACACCAATCAGTGCTTGGGAAGCGTTAACACGTGAACTCACGTGCTAGTACTGTTCCGCTTTTCGCTAAAGAAGGCGGCGCAGCAACATTGTCCAATATGCCTATCTACGCCCCTTCAATTCCTGCACGACTAACGACATCAAACAGCACAAACTTTTATGGCCCTATTAATAGGGCCATATTGTCGTCGTCATCATTATCGATATTCGTCAACTTTAGATCATTCTTCGACGATAAAAAGTCGTGCCTAACCTGCTCTGGGTTAGTGACCTGTGAACTTCGGTTTCCTGCGTTCAAGAAACGCGTCGACACCTTCTTTAAAGTCTTCACTTTCAAACATACCGGCAAGATGAACCATTAAATGATCGACAGAGGTGTCATAGGATTGTTCAAGTCCCATTCGCATCATGCGTTTGGTTGTTTGAACAGCCAACGGTGCGTTTTCAGCAATATCCGTTGCCCACTCCATTGCGGTTTCCATCAGTTTGTCGTCCGGCACAACTGCATTAACCAAACCAATTTCCAGGCTTTCCTGCGCATCAACAACCCTACCTCGATAGTAAAGCTCAGATGCTTTAGCCCATCCAATCAAACGCGGTAGCAACCAAGTACCGCCGCTTTCTGGCACAACGTTTCGCTTAGCTGTAACAGCTGCCATCTTGCCCGATTCCGCTGAAATTCTTATGTCGCAAAGCAGCGCGATATCCATACCGTAGCCGGCAGCCGCTCCATTCAATGCACACACAATCGGTGTGTCGATATTCCACATCACGGTAATGGGCGCTTCTCGCAGGCTAAACAATTGACGAGGTGGCTTATTGTCACCCTTGCCTTTCGCAGAAGCGCCGCTACCGATACCACCTTGGCCTACGGCAACAAGGTCGAGACCAGCACAGAAGCCACGTCCGGTTCCCGTTAAAATAATGCATCGAATCTCCGGATCTTTGTTCGCCTCAACCATCTTCTCAGACAGTTCTTGAAGCATGTCGCGACTTATCGCATTGAGCCGCTCGGGACGATTCAGCGTGATGATCGCGATTGCGCCTTTTTGCTCAATCAAGAGTTCTTCGGTCTTCGAATCACTTAGAGCCATTTTTTCTTCTCCTCTTCATGTGTTCTACAAATTCTCAAAGCTGCTTGCGCATGCTTGTCACTGGTCAGTATCACTATGAACGTGTCAAACCGGTAAGCAACGTTTTATCATCAGGCTCCACCGAGACACTTTGCTGCCGCATAAATCGGCTAATGTCTTCAACAACCTTACTACGGCGACGATGCAGCCGGGTAAACTCAAGTATAATATCCACGTGGCCCATGGCCTCGTAGATTTCTCGGTCTGCTTGCCCGCCCGCCGTCACAACCTTTTCCATCAAACTCTTCGAGTGACCTCGCCTGACTCGAGTATCCTCTTTTCCATGCAGTAGATACAGTGGTGGCGCATCGTGGCGAATAAAGTTCACCGCTTGGGATTCAGCGTAGCGTTCCTTCGGCGAAAAAAGATCCCAATGGTCATCTTCCGTAAATGGATAAAAATCATAGGGACCGGCCAAACCAACGAATCCGCTTAGCCGTTGATCTGAATTGTAGCTCTGCGATAAGAGAGATTGATTAAGCGTTAGTAGTGAGCCTAATTGAGCCCCCGCTGAGTGCCCCATAATAAAGAGCGGCTGGTTATCCGGCACATTTTCCAAGGTCCATTGATAGGCCAATTGTGCGTCTTGCAGAATCTCGGGGAATCTCACCGAGGGGTACAAACGGTAATCCGGTACAACCACATTAAACCCTCGGCAAGCCAGTGTATCCGCGACGAACCGATAATCAGACTTATCACCACTGCGCCAGTTACCGCCATAAAAAAATAACACCGTCGGCCGCGCTGGGTCACCGTCGATGCGATAATGGTCAAGATAATTACGATGCGCGCTACCAAAGGGGATATCACTTAAACGCTGATATTCGCCAGAACGGGCAAGCGCGTTTATTAGATTAAGACCCGCAGATTGATAGAAGTTACCGATCAGTTCTTTAATTTTCAATAGCTTATAACAACTTATTCACGTATTATTCCGCGCGTTTGATGAGCAACAAATGCCTCTGGTAAGAGACGTTAACCAGCCGGCTAGAAAATCACAAGCACCCATACAATACCATCCCTCCTAGTCAAGTTTGCAGGATTAAAAACAACGTACGACTCTACCTTGAGTCTTAGAGACCAAATTCATATTGAATTCTCACATAACACGCTGGATTGGCCTAACATCGCTATGTTTCATTGCGTTTATAATTAGCCCAGATGCAAAAACGGCCAGCGCCGGTAACGAAAATCGATTTCAAAACGTCACGTTAACGAAAATCGAACAGCCCAATATTAAAATTGATGGCGTGTTAGACGAAGCCATTTGGAAAACCCTACCTTCGGCGACAGGTCCTATGGTGGTTGTTCAGCCTGACAGCATGGTGCCCGCAGGCAATGAAACTCGCACTTACTTTTTTTACACAACCGAGGGTCTATACGTTGGTATATGGGCTGAACAAGACCCTGCCACGCTAATCGCTCGACTGAGTTCCAGAGACCAATTTATTTCTCGGGACGGCGTCTCCTTAACACTCGACCCAAGCGGTCAAGGACTTTACGGCTACTGGTTTGCGACCTACCTCGGCGGCAGCATTGGCGACGGAACAGTAGTACCTGAACGTCAATATTCACGACAATGGGATGGTCCCTGGTATGGCGAAACAGCTAAACATGACAAGGGCTTCTCGTCAGAGATGTTTATTCCCTGGTCAACGATGACGATGCCGGATACCAATTCATCTGAGCGTGTTATCGGTTACAGTTTAACGCGCACTGTGGGATACAAAGATGAACATTGGGCGTACCCGCCTCTGTCACGAAGAGAGAATGTTTTCCTGTCACAGTTGCCAACGATGCAACTCGAATCCATTAGCCCAAAACAGCAGTACACATTTTACCCGTTTGTATCCTCCTCCTACGACAATACACTGGATAAAAGCCAAGATAGTTACAAAGCCGGTTTTGATTTGTTCTGGCGACCAACCAGCAACTTGCAATTAACCGCTACCGTCAATCCTGATTTCGGTAACGTTGAATCAGACAACGTAGATGTAAACCTGACCTCTTTCGAAACATTCTTTCCAGAGAAGCGAGCATTCTTTCTGGAAGGTCAGGAAATATTCATAACAACGCCGAGAGCAAGTGGGCGGGATGGTACCCCAACAACATTATTAAACACGCGACGAATAGGCAGTCCACCCAAAGACCCTCTTGTACCAGACTTCGATCTCGAAGGTATTGAGGCCAATCAACCGAGCGAACTTGAAGGTGCGGGCAAAGTCACGGGCCAAAATGGTAAATTACGCTACGGCTTTCTCGCAGCCATTGAAGATGATACGAAGTTGGACGGTGAAGTTAACGGTCAGCCTCTGGAAGTTTTGCAGGATGGCCGACAGTTCAGCGTTGCCCGGTTGCTCTATGAAGACACCTCCACCGGTGCCCGACGTTCTATCGGTTGGATGTCAACCAACGTTGCCCATCCACAGGAGGACGCAACGGTACACGGCATTGACGGGCACTACTTGACCGCCGATGGTAGATGGAACACAGATGCTCAGATCATGTTTTCAGATGTCAACGACGTCACCGGTCGAGGCGGCTTCTTCGACCTAACCTACACACCCCAACGAGGCCGATCGCACAAATTGTCGATGGATTATTACGACGATACTTTGGATATCAACGACTTCGGTTTTCTGCGCCGCAATGACAATATTGCTGCCCGCTATCGCTATAATCGAAACGACAGTAATCTTGCTAATTTAAGATCCCGCAACACCACAATAAAGCTCGTTCAGGAGTACAACACGGCAGGACGCCTGGTTCGTAGCGGCGCTTTTTGGGAACAAGAGTTTGAGTTTCAAAACAACAACTTCATGTCCTACGAACTCAACTATTTTCCCGAACGCTGGGAAGATCGAGAATCTGACGAAGGTGATTATCGCGTTGAGGGCAGATGGCTCACAGGAGCGTTTGGTAAGACAGATCAATCGAAACCATTAAGTATTGGTGGTGGTATTTTTTATCGCGGCGAACAACTCGGTGGCTATACCATGGAATACATTGCTGAGCTTGATTGGCGCCCCGCAGATAGGTTTTCTTTAACAGCAAAGCTTGTCTACGAAGACAAAACAGGCTGGCTACTACATGCCGATGGTCGAGACTTTACAACTTTCAATGCCATCGTCTGGCGACCGAGAGTGGAAATGGATTTTTTTATTACCGCCAAACAACAAGTTCGAATAACGGCGCAGTGGGCAGGCATAAAATCACATGAAGATGAGCGCTGGACGATCCCCCCTGGTGACGGCGAGTTAATTACCGACCCTGTACCACCTGGTCCATCCTCTCGCGACTTCAGTATTAGTCGACTCACTTTTCAGGCCCGTTATCGCTGGGAGATAGCGCCGCTTTCGGATCTATTCTTAGTCTATACACGAGGCTCTAACGTCGACAGTATGCCTGACGAGGATTTCGGCGACCTACTTAGTAGCGCTTGGACAGATCGCCTCGTTGACATCTTCGTTATCAAATTGCGCTATCGGCTTGGATCCTAAAAATGAATAAAGCCATCAAAATGCTAGCATTAGACCTTGATGGCACTCTGGCGCTAGACAATCATCAAGTCTCTGCCGCAACAAAAACCGGCCTAAAACAACTCCACAACAACGAACAAGTTGAGGTTGTGATCGCAACAGGTCGCCGATATCGCTCAACCCGTTATGTGGCAGACAACCTTGATTTTGACGTGTCAATCGTCTGTAACGGCGGTGCCCTCGTTAAAAATCAACAACACCAAACCCTGCAAAGCGTCACATTCGCAGAAGACCAGGTACAACACTTGATTAGTCTAGGGCGACGTGTCGGATTGAGTTTATCAGGACAGCGAGACTCACATGCTCTAGGCGGTCCAGACTTTTACATCGACAATGCCGAAGTATGGAACCAACAAGCGCAAGGCTACTTCGATGACAACGCAGGCTACGCCGAAGCCGCCGATATACAAAAAAACTGGCAAGACATATTGGTCATCGGCGCCTTCGATGAAGAAGAAAAGTTACAAGCCTTCTCTAAATTAGTGAATGAAGACTCCAACGATAGGTTTCATACCGTTATCGTGCCCCACCTCGACAGCCCCTATCATTATTGTGAAGTCAGTTTGCGTCACGTAACTAAATGGTATGGCCTCGACGTCCTCGCACAACGCAAAGCTATTACAGCGGATAACATTTGCGCCGCGGGTGATCAGATGAATGACTACGCCATGGTTCAGACTGTCGCCCATGGCGTCGCTATGGCAAATGGCAACGATGAACTGAAGTCGATTGCTAACTTTGTTTGCGGTCGCCATGATGAGGACGGACTGTTGGATGTTGTTAACTACATTCGACAGCACAATCAAAAACATGGCTAAGATCTCGGCAGACAAGACCAATGACGCTAATAGCATATGGGTTTTTGGCTATGGCTCCCTCATCTGGCGGGCGGATTTTGACTATGCTGAAGTCCAACCTGGCTATATTAAACATTTCAGTCGACGATTCTGGCAAGGCTC
>JAQXDL010000004.1 GCA_029251375.1 Pseudomonadales bacterium
GCCCGTATTCTTGTTCTGGATAACCATGACGACTTCGGCGGTCATGCCAAGCGTAACGAATTTCACTATAAAGATCGGATGCTGCTCAGCCTCGGAGGTGCGCAAAACTTAGATAGCCCAGGTAACTATGGTGATGTCGCAGGCAGCCTGTTGATCGATATGGGTATTGACGACGAAGCGATTGCACAAATGGGTGCCGATACGCCTGATGACTATACCCTTGGCGGCAAGCTCGGTGCTGATGTTGGATTAACAGTGCCGGATGGCGACAGCCACAGAACGATTGGTGGCCATTGGCTAAAATTTTTCCACGGTAGAGGTGATTATCAAAGTGCCGTCGCTCGGCTCCCTATATCTGGAGATCAACAAGAGGCACTTATTGCTTTCTTCGGTGGGGAAAAAGATTTTCTTGATGGGCTGTCTGTGACGGAGAAGTGGGAGTACGTGAATGCGACAAGTTACAACCAGTTTCTGTTTGATCGTGTTGGTCTTTCGAAGACCACCATCCCCATCCTGGATGCGCATCTCGTCATATTGAGTGGCCCTTCGGGATGGAACCACACCGTGCTCGAAGCGATTCTTTCTGGTTCGCCCGGGCTTCGTGCTATGGGTTGGCTCGCTGATTTTGTCGATTCGATTGGCGCAACTTTTATAGATAGCTTAACCGGCGATGTCAAAAT
This sequence comes from Pseudomonadales bacterium, assembly GCA_029251375.1. GTDB lineage: Bacteria > Pseudomonadota > Gammaproteobacteria > Pseudomonadales > Azotimanducaceae > JAHRVQ01. The sequence continues at coordinate 681 of JAQXDL010000004.1, forward strand.
GTTTCCAGATGGTAATGCCTCCGTGGCGCGACTCATCGTGCAGAAACTAATCCCCGCTGTTGCTCCCCACATGAAAGGGCTCGAAGATGTAGCCATAGCGCAGTTTGACTATTCTGCTTTGGATATTGCCGGTGAACCTACACGACTTCGCCTGAACAGCACCGCTGTCGGTGTTCGAGAAGTGGGTAACAAAGTGGAGGTGGATTATGTGAAACGGGGCGAAGCATTAAGAGTTACCGCAACCCGGTGTGTGCTCGCCTGCAACAACAACGTGATTCCTCACTTATGTCCGGAGATGAATGAAGATCAGAAGGAAGGACTCTCGTTTGGCGTTCGTGTTCCTTTTGTCTACGCCAATGTGCTCATCGACAATGGTCGAGCCTTCTCGAAACTGGGTGCAACGATAACCCAATGTCCTTACGATTCGTTTCAATGGGTGGCAGCTGCCCCAACCATGACCACTGGCGGTTATGAGCCACCGCAAAGCCCCGATGATCCAATGATAATTTTTATGATGGGTTCTCCGTCTCCAGCGGATGGTCGAGAAGGCACGACTCGAGACCTTCTAAAAGTTGGCCGTCATCGAGTCTATGCAACGACCTTCGAGAGCTACGAAAAGGAAATTCGTGAGCAGCTTCAGTCAATGCTGGGTAAGAATGGATTTGATCACGAACGTGATGTTAAAGCGATTACAGTGAATCGAATTCCTCATGGCTATGCATATTGGTATAAAGGTCTTGATGACCCTGAATGGACGGCAGGTCAGGCGCCTCATGAAGTTGGGCGCAAACAATTCGGCCGTATTTCCATCGCCAATACCGACTCTGAAGCGACGCCGTTAATGAATGCTGCATTTGATGCAGCACACCGAGCTGTTGAGGAGCAGACTCGGTAAACTGACTCAACTCTTTCTGGAGAACAACAATGATAAACAACACATTTAAAATAGACCCCAACGCTGCTGGTGAAAAGAAGCCTTCAAAACTTGCGCCAAACGCATCGTTCACAACGGACGCGACCGACGAGACGACGATGAGTTTTTATGCAGCAGAAGATGGTTCAGTTTCATCGGGCGTTTGGGAATGCCCGCCGTGCAAGTTTGACGTGCCGAGCTATCCTGTCAACGAAATGATGACGATTGTGTCCGGAGCGCTGACCATCACGAATGCAGATGGTGTAGCAGAAACTTTCGGCCCCGGTGAAGTAGTCTTTGCGGTGAAGGGTTCAAAGATGACGTGGGAGATTACAGAGCGGTTGGTTAAGTACTATATGACCTCGTCTTAGGGAAGGGCTGGCTGCTGCTTACGATTTGAACGAAACATATTTTTCGGCTCGGCGTGGTCGGTCTTGTTTCAATTATCCTAACACTCGTATCAAGGGGGATGCGGGTAAAGAAGTATCGACCTCAATGGCAAGGCACTCGCGTGTTCCTGCGTCGATCACGTTTGAAGTTCCGAAAGGCCGACCGCAATATAAGGTGTCGTGCATAAAATCTAGCGCCCATTGCTCGTTCGAAACATCGGTAACCTCAACAATCTTACGAAACAGGACCTGGCACTTGGTCCTGTCCCCTATTGATCTTGAATCTATGGTTGCCTCGGTTAAGAATCTCAATCCTAAGCTATAAGGAGCCTGTCATGGCCGCCGCAGATATTCGTGTTAGACCCGTAAAGTTTGAGTTCCCTGAAGATATAGACGTCATGGCGGTGCCAGGTAACGTGGGCGGGTCCGCTAGTATGGTTGGGTTTTCTTTCACCATGCCTTACCTTGAGCCCTACTTGATTCGAAGCATGACCATCGCCAAGGGGCATACTAAAGATCCTGATTTGCTGAGTGATATGCGGGCATTCTCTAAACAAGAGGGGCATCACTTTCGGAATCACAAACGCATGAATGAACTCGTTAAAGCCAAGCTACCAGATTGGTGTGCACACGAACTCAGCAAAGCGGAACAAGCTCTTAATGACGATTATCAAAAATTCACCAAGAACAAGTCCTTAAAATGGAACTTGGCGTACGCTGAGGGTTTTGAAGCCATGACATTTGCGATGGCACAGAACAGTTTTGAAAACCCTAACGACAATACCGAGCAGCGCTGGAAAGATCTCTACGAATGGCATCTAGCGGAAGAAATTGAACACAGGAATGTCGCATATGACGCCTACGACAAGATTTATGGTGGCTACTTCTATCGCCTATTTGTGGGCCTTTGGGCCCAGTACCATTTTCTAGGATTCGTAGCTCGCTTCGCTAAAATCATTGCTCGCGGACTCAAAGAACAAGGTCATGAAACTATCCTGACCGATCAAAAAGGGGGAGGGATGAGTCTGCCGCGTCAATACTGGCGTACGCTTTCTCCCTGGTACAACCCATCTAAGATCGTTATCTCTGGCGAGGTTCAAGATATGCTGACGAAGTGGGATATGGCAGTCAACTGATCTTAGGTTTTCGCAACACGGTAATTGGAATGATGTACGCAGCCACTCGGCGCCGAAAGCATTAGTACCTAGCAATAAACTCCACCAACCGCCTTGCCACCTCTGGTCCTTCTGACTCCTGAATAAAATGCCCAGCGGGGATACGATCATGAGGTAGACCTTTTGCCCCAGGGATATTGTCGATCAAGGTATTCTGAATCTTCTCAGAGCCTACCAACATATCGTATTGACCGAAAACCGTGAGAAACGGTTTCTCGAATAGCTTTAATGCCTCCCATGCCGCAAGACTTTTTTCCTCATCAATCATGGATGCCATGCTGGGTAAGGTGCGTATGCCGGTCATGTAGATTTCTTCTGGGAAGGGCGCATCAAAGGCTCTTACCTCTTCGTTGCTGAGGTCTATACCACCGAAATCCCGAGCAATGTTATCGCTGGCCTTTAGTTCTGGACCCGTGAGTGCATAGGTCATCCAACCTTGAAAAAACTCAGACATATCTTCTTTGATGTAACCCTTTTCCTGACAGACGCGCAAAAAATCATCAAATGTTCTTACTGATGCGTCGGGGTCGACCGGGTAATCCTCGCGATTTATGCCGAGGGGAATATCCAATACCGGATCGGGGATTAGGTTAAGGGCGGTATTCGATACCATCACGCGTTTAAAGTAATCGGGCTGGTGGGCGACGGTGATGAGGCTGGTAAAGCCGCCCCAATCCTGACCGAACAAGGTAATGTTTTTGAGGTCGAGTGCATGAATGAACTTTAACCACCAGTCTGCATGGGCGTAGATGGTGTGAGTGTGAATATCGGTTGGCTTGTCGGAACGCCCCATGCCAATCATGTCAGGTGCTATGGCGCGATACCCGGCAGCTGTAATGATCGGGATCATCTTTCTATAAAGGTACGACCAGTCTGGCTGACCATGAAGCAATAAAACGACCTCTCCATCCTTCGGACCTTCGTCGATATAGTGCATCCGGAAACCATCAAGGTCGACGTAATTTGGCTCATAAGGAAAGTCAATAAGGTCTTTGAACTGTATGTCTGGTGTGCGGACGAACTGGCGACCATCAGCCGTTTGGTGAAGTTGGTGACTCATGAGTGGCTTACCTTCTCGGTTGTTGTATAGGTGCGCAAGTGGGCTAAATGAGTTTGAATGCTCTCGACGTAAATAATAATGCATAGCATTAAAAAAGATCAAGTGGTTAGCGATCAGACCTTCAGTGGTACATGCTCTGTCTTGCTTGACGTTAGTCGGGTAGTGGGTGGGTTTTGTTCTGCCAGCGCTGGTATTGCGACCGAATAGGGTGCCTTGCGGGCCTCTTAAAACCTCGACGCTAGCGAGCTCAGGTAACTCTGAGAGTGCGATACCGGTTCGGGAACGAGCCACACCATCTATCGAGACCCCAACGGACGCTTCAAAGCCTACGTTATTAGCTGGAGTGGATAGCCCCCTTAAACCAATTCGAGTATTTGACGGGTTCTGCGCTTGAACGGCGATTAAGCTGGGTGATAGCTGTGTTAGGTCCGTGAGCGATTCAATGTTCGCGTTTTCTAGGACATCGGCTCCGAATACGGAGATCGATGAAGCAACGTCTTGAACATTGACGTCGCCTCGTTTGGTGGCCGTGACGACCACCTCTGCTAGTTCTATTGATTCGGCCAGAGTCTGGCTGGCGGTGAGCATGAGCGGCAAAAGTAGTCGCAGGTTCATGAGTTCCCCTTGTTGTTGTTTTAATAATGCAAAATATTAATAAAATGAAACAACAATCTTTAGAACTTTTTTGCCGGGGGGGTTAGATGAGCTTGAGAGTATTCGTGCCGCGGGTCTCAGGCGCGCTCAGCATGCCTTCGAGCGCATCGACAACATTGTTAAGAAAGAACTCGGCTTTTGCTCCCTTAACGGCACCTTTTTGCTGAAAGTAGCTACCCATAGCAGCACTACAAGCTCTAACCGCCAGATCCATGCGCGCCCGATAGGTTTTGTCGTCCAGGTGCTTCAGTTTTTTTCGGAGTAGCCGGCCGAGGTGAGCCCCACTTTCCCCGCCGCCGCCGGTCTTACGGGCAGTATCGAGGGCTGAGTCCTGAGACGTCACAATGTCAAAGCTGAACGCCATCACATATTGGCGGTACTTAAGATCGGATTTCGCTAGCAGAAAGCTCGGCAAAATCATGAGTTCACATAAGTCTCGAAGTTTTATCGGCGAGTTGCTCGCTTCTAACTGTGCGATGAGTTCACCGCGCTTGATGTGGGCTTGCTGACTGCGTCTGTCTCGAATTGCGTCCAGCAAGCCTTGCAGGTTCTTAAAATGATATTGCAGGGCGGACGGGTTTTTCTGACCCGCTTCTTTCACGATGTCTTTCAGCGTGACGTGGTGAATGCCCTGTTCTGCAACGAGCTTTTCAGCGGCTTCCATGAGCGCAATCTGAGTGACTTCGCTTCTGGATTGTCGGTTGGCCTGGGTGCTGGGTTCGGGTTGGTTCGATTTTGACATGGAGAGATTATAAACGAGGTTCTCGGCTCAAGACAGCTGCAAAAATGCGACCTAGGGTTTCACTTCGCCGTACGAATGACTTGCAATAATAATGTAAAACATTATTATTGCGGCTGGATAAGGCGACGCATGAGCGCGTGATGAGTGTTTCGTCGCAACTGTTTGAGGTGGGAGCATAATGACTTGGCAGATTTGGGCAGCGATACCGTTGCTTTATGCTGTTTTTGCAGCCTGGTACTTCAATTGGCAAGGGCCTGTGACCTCGGAAGAGGTGGATAGGTTCATGGCAGGGTATGATCATTTAGAAGGTGGCGAGCATACCAATAAAGAAGTTTTCCGAACGTTTTTAGAACAAGATGATGGCGGCGAGTTTGTGATGTTAAACCAGGTGCACCTGTCTGTCGGTAAAGTACCGCATCCTTTGTCAGGGGAAGCACTGCCCGCATCAGAACTACTTGGCGACTATTTTGACCCATTTGCGTTAGCGCTTTTCAAGCGGGGCGGACATCCCGTTTTCCAGGCGAGGACGGTCGGTGGCAACATTGATAGTTGGAGTGCGGATAATAATGTTGGCTTTGGCACAACAGCGATGATGCGGTACAAGAGTCGACGTGACCTTGCTGAACTGGTCCTCGATCCAGCCTTTTCGGATGCTCACATCTACAAGCTCGCAGCGATAGAAAGAACAATTTCATATCCTACCCAATTGATGTTGAGCACCTCACTACGGCCACCTTTGACTGTGTTTTTAGTCCTCCTCGCCCTGGCATCGCTCGCGCAAAATCTGGTTTTTCTACTCAGGTCTTAACGCTTTCACAATATGAAATTGGTAAACGGCATATGAAATTGGTAAACGGCATATGGAACTTATAACAAGGTCCGAGGAGCAATTTGTTGACCTTAAAGACTACCCGTTCGAGCCACACTATGTGGATGTGGCGGCTGGTGATGACATTGCAGATGAGATGGCACTGGGGTTAAACCAAATGTTACCAGAGACACCGGCGCCGACGCGCCTTATCAAAGGGACCGGGCATTTTATTCAAGACGATGCAGCAGCAGAGCTCTCTAAGGTGGCTGTCGCATTTTTCGAGGAGAACATCCTATGAACAAAGTGATCAGCGGGCTGCTTGTATTGGCTGTTGTGCTTGGTATTGGATGGCTCAATCGTGTTGATTTGCTGTTGATGGTGGTGAAATTCCAGAGCGAGAGAGAGTTTGAAGTTGAACCAGCAAGAGAGTTAGCGTGGCAGCAAGGCCCTGAAACGGCTGAGTTAAATGTCAATCAGCGTCCGCCAAATATTGTTTTCATTCTGGCTGATGACATGGGCTATAACGATATCTCAACCTTTGGCGGCGGTATTGCTGACGGGAAAGTAAAGACGCCCCATATCGATCAGCTGGCGAGAGAGGGTGCTGTGTTCGAGCAGTCTTATGCAGGTAATGCAACGTGTGCGCCTTCTCGCGGCATGTTGATGACCGGTAGGTATCCGACCAGAACGGGTTTCGAGTTTACGCCTACGCCTTCTGGTTTTGGGCCCATGGTGGCGATGATCGGCAATAGTTTGGATAACGGTCTTCCTCCCTATAAGTTCAATGATGAACTCTCTGAGACCGGATTACCTTATGAGGAGCAGGGACTGCAACCGTCCGAGGTTACGATTGCCGAGGTCTTGAAAGAAAAAGGTTATTACACAGCGCATATTGGAAAATGGCATCTTGGTCAAGGCAAGGGGCAAGCCCCCAACGATCAGGGCTTTGATGACAGTCTGATCATGTCGAGTGCGCTCTATTTACCCGAAGATGATCCTAATGTGGTGAATGCTAAACTGGAGTTTGATCCGATTGACCAGTTTCTATGGTCTCGGTTGACCTTCGCCAATTCGTTCAACAATGCGGGCGAAGAGCGATTTGAACCGGGGGGTTACCTCACGGACTACTGGACTGAAGAGGCGGTTAAGGTCATACGGAATAATAAGAACCGACCTTTCTTTTTGTACCTGGCTCACTGGGGTATTCACACCCCATTGCAAGCCACTAAAGAAGACTATGAAGCTGTCGGTGATATTCAACCTCATCGTCTTCGAGTTTATGCGGCCATGATGCGTGCGTTGGACCGCAGCGTTGGGCGCATTAATGATGTGCTAAAAGACGAAGGTTTATCTGACAATACTATTGTCGTGTTTTCTTCCGATAACGGTGGTGCAGGATATATCGGCTTACCTGGTGTGAATGAACCCTTTCGAGGATGGAAGCTAACAAACTTTGAAGGGGGGCTCCGGGTGCCGATGTTCGTGAAGTGGCCAGAGAAGTTAGCGCCGGGTACACGCGTGCAAAAACCAGTGGCTCACATTGATCTCATGCCCACCATAGTGGCAGCTGCGAATGCTGAGATGCCCGTGGAAGTTGAGATCGACGGCGTAGACATATTGCCTCTGGCTACCGGTGACGAAGGGCCTGCCTGGGAACGAAATACATTATTTTGGCAAAGTGGTTATTACCGGGTCGTGAGACACGGTGACTGGAAGCTGCAAGTTTCTGATGACCCGAAGAAAACCTGGCTATTTGATCTTGCGAACGACCCGACTGAACAGAACAATCTCTCGTCAAGTGAGCCGATAAAGCTTGCTGAGTTGCAAGCGCTGCTAAAGGCGCACAAAGAGGGGGGGCGTCAGCCTCTCTATCCCTTTGTTGCTGAAATGCCTGTTGCCGTTGATAAAAACCTCGCCGAGGATGTTGTTGAAGGCGATGAAGTCATTTATTGGCCTAACTAGTCATCGAGGGCCGCATCTCGTGAAACGCCTTATTCGTTTTCTTATTGGCACTATTGCTTTGCTACTCCTGTTGTTTGGAGTGGCCCTTTGGTTGATGTTCTTCTCTGAGCGGCCGCCACTCACCACTGATCCCGCGACGCTTGCGGGCGATGGCAGCACAATCAACTACTGTGAATTACCAGTGCTTGATGGCCGCGGTAAGCAGGCGATTGATATACCAAAAGGTAATACCCCAGGTTGTTATTACGATCACTTTCCTTTGCCCATTCTTGCCGAGTGTACTGAACCCCTGCCCGCTGGGGCAGACGACATTCGCGGTCTATGGCGAGGTGTTGAAGGTGGGCATGTGGGTCACGTGGAGAGAATCGAACAGTGCGGCTCGCGAGTGGTGGTGACTGCCTCCGGCATTATTCACGACAGCGGACCAAACAGTACCGCGGGCCTAACAACCAACGATACAGAAGGTAGCATTGGTTTCACCATTAATAATCGTGAGTACTGTGCGAGAAGTTCCGCAAGCATGGTGTGGAATGAAGGTGTGCTCGACTTCCATGTCTTTGGATGGGGGCCTGTCGTGGTCCGCAGATACATGGATGGCGATCAACTGATCTGGGAGTATGCCGATGGTTCGACTACTCGGATGGATCGCCTCTGTGAGTTACCTGCGGATCAGCGGGTACCCAGAAAAAGAGGACCGAGATACCAGCTGGGCTGGTGAAGTCTGCTGCTCTTAAAGTTCTTAACAACTGAGAATTACCGAAGAAATTCAAAGGATCAATATGAACAAAAAAATACTGATCGCACTCGGCGCATTTGCATCGTTGGTCGCGGTAACCGCTTTGGCCTTACCCACCGTGCTGCACAAGGCCGGTCTTCATCCAGACTATCAGGGTGAAGTTACCGGCCTGCTGCCTGGCAAGAAAGCACTGATTATCACCACTAGTCATGGTGTGCTCGCAGCTCCCGGGAAAAATGAGGGGGATCCAACAGGTGTCATGGCTTCCGAACTCACACACCCTTATTACAATTTTCTTCGCTCTGGACTTGAGGTAGATGTCGCCAGCATCAAAGGAGGTCCAATTCCTGTAGACCCTCAGTCACTAAATTTTGTTGTAAGGACTAAAGAAGACAAGCGCTTTCTAGACGACAAGGTGTTGCTAGAAAAAGTCGAAAGCTCCTTGGCGGTGGCGAACGTTGATTTCGATACGTATGACATCATCTTCCTGGCTGGTGGATGGGGCGCGGCTTATGACCTGGGGCAGTCGGAAGTGCTTGGTCAAAAAATTAGTGATGCGTATTTCAGTAACAAACAACCTTTGATTGGTGGCGTGTGCCACGGCGTTCTAGGATTAGTTAACGCGAAAGATAAACGAGGCAACATTCTGATAGAAGGGCGGCGGATGACAGGTGTGACCGATAAGCAGATAAAAGAACTGGGTATTGAAATCACTCCCATGCACCCTGAGACGGAATTACGCAAAGCGGGCGCGCGGTTTGAAGCAAACACCGCCTTTCTTGACTTGTTTGCGACACACACCGTGATCGACGATGAACAACGATTTGTGACCGGACAAAATCAAAATTCGGGTCACACCACCGCTCAAGCGATGTTGGGATTGCTGGCGGAGAGACTCCAGTAGGCTCTGCATATTTGTTTGCTTTTGTTGTGGACGCATCACAGAGCAGGGCTTAATGGGATGAATGGATCAAAACCCTTGGAGTGATCATGGAAAAGCTAGGGAAAAAGATACCAGGCAAGCGAGCCTGGAAAGTTGGGGATCTTGTAGATAATCAGGCGTGGCAAGTTGAGCTGTCAGACACCGAGCTGGATCAGCTGATACATGCCGCGAATACCCTACCGGAACAGCGAGATGCTTGGCTGAATTTCACACCAGAAGGATTCGGCGCGCCTCGGTTTAATTCCCGCATGAAAGCGGTAGCGGATGAACTGAACCGGGGTTTTGGATTTTGCAAAATCAGTGGCCTAAATATTGAGGGTTATGATGAAGACATGCTGTATCGCCTTTATTGGGTGATCGCGGTGAGCCTGGGTAATGTCGTGCCTCAAAATGCCAGGGGTGAAATGGTGGGTGCGGTGACTGACCTGATTGGGGGCGCTGCGCGTGGGACTGATGACCGTGGCTACACAAGCAGTGATGAATTGCGTTTCCACTGTGACGGGGGTGGTGCCTCTAGTTTGTTTTGCGTGCGCCAGGCGCCAGTTGGCGGAGAAAACTCCGTCGTGAGCTTGTTGGCGATATATAACGAGCTACTAGAAAATCATCCCGAACATCTTGAAACATTGTATCGAGGGTTCCCGCTTTATCAGCGAAAGGAAGCGGGTGACGGACAATCTCGTGGTTCAGTCTCTAACTCAAGCATCCCAACTTTCTCGGAGAATAATGGCCAGGTGAGCGCCTGGCTGAATCTGAAGCTAGCAGAGCTTGCAAGTGAAGTATCCAATAGTCCTTATTCTGGCGTTGAGCTGGATGCTTTGAAGTGTGTTGAAGCCATTGCGGAACGAGATGAGTTCAAATACTCATTTAAGTTAAAGCCCGGTGAACTGTTTGTTCTGAACAACTTTTCGTTGATGCACAAACGTTCGGCGTTTACAGATGATCCCGACCATAAGAACAAGCGATTGATGTTGCGCCTCTGGTTTAATCCTCATGGTGCTGCAACACCAATTCCAGAGGTCGCAAAATTGCGAGTGGGGTTTAAACATGCAGCGCCCGTCATCACGGCAGTATAATCGGGTTGTGCAATCAAAAAATTCCCTTAAACAACTCGTCGGCTTACATCAACAGGGATAAAGGAGCCCGCCGCGGCGCTCGTTGTGCCATCTTCGATATTGAATTCCAATCGATTGCTTTGTTGTTCAAAGCCTTTTCCGTAAAGATGGAAGTGGCGGGTTGGCTTTTCGGAAACGACACAGATGCGATGGATGTCTTCTGGCATAAAAGCGATTGTATCGCCAGACTTCAATGTCACTTTGCGATCTATTTCGAGTGACGCTTTCCCTTCTACTGAGCCGTCATCAAGGCGCTTGTAAATTGTGTTCTCCTCATCACCGTCCAATCCGGCTATGACTGCAAAGGTGCCATGGTCGTGAATTGGTGAAGGGCCAACAGGTAGCACGCTAATCAGATAGAGAGAGAAGTCACCGTCATCCTCGTCTGAAAGCAGGTAGATTTTTGCGATTTCTGCAGGTGTGGGCGTAGGGAACTCAGAATCTCCAAACATCTTCGTCTCTTCTGTCATCGAGATCACGATACCTTTTACTTCTTCTAGCGCTGCGCGGTTTACGCCCTTGGACTTGATGATACTTTTGATTTGATCCATTGAAGTAGAAACTAATTTTTTTCGTTGCGCGGCGAGATCTGTCATAAATTCCTTCACAATAATCGAGGTATTAAATTGTTGTTGATTTCTATCGTTGACTGATCGCAGTTTACGTAAATACCTGAGTCCAAAACAGCGGCAAGTAAGGATGCTGTCCGTGATTGGGGTGCTTTTACTGCTTTTGGTTTTTGAGGCTTGGTATGAGAAGAGAAGATGTGCCGACTCTGTGCAACTGGCTATCGTATTCTCGACACAGCGACCAGTAGAAATAAAAAATAGTCGCGATGCTCTCATCAAGATTCCGTTGCTATATATTTTGAATATAATGCATAATATTAATAGTATGCATTAAATAGATCTGCTAGCTAGATCCTCGTGCTTGCTACTTCTGCAGGGCTTTTTTAGCTAAAGATGTTTGCAATTGGAAAATTAGATATGACAGACAAACACATCCTTTATGGTATGTCGGGATCTCTTTACACCGGTAAGGTGCGCGCCTATTTGAGGCAGCAGGGAATTGACTTCGTTGAACGAGGCGCTGGCAATCCACATTTTAGTGATGAAGTTATGCCCGTCATCGGACGGTTTATCATGCCCGTGGTTCAGACTCCGACAGGTGAAATAATTCAGGATGGTACCGTCATCCTGGATCACTTTGAGGCAAGCAACCTTAAGAAAAGATCAATCAAGCCACAAAATCAGACACTGCGTGCGATTTCCTATCTGTTTGAATTGTTTGGGGGTGAGGGTCTGCTCAGACCGGCGATGCACTACCGGTGGAACTTTGATGATGACAACCTGGCGTTCTTAACAAGCTCCTTCAGGGATGTGTTCCCCCCTGGCTTAAATGATGAGGAAGCAGAGCAGGCTTTTTTGCATGCCAGCGGCAGAATGCGACAGGCTGCGGTCAACTTTGGCGTGGTACCTGAGACGTTTCAGGTCATCGAGTCAAATTACCGGGATTTTTTGCTTCGGTTCAATCGTCACCTGGGCGAGTCATCTTTCCTGCTCGGTGGACATGCAACGATCGGTGATTTCGGTTTGTTTAACGCTCTTTATGCTCACCTTGCACGCGACCCACATCCGGCATTGCTAATGAAGAAGACTGCACCGCGCGTCTATGCATGGGTCGAGCGAATGAATGGACCTGAAGAATTCCAGGACCATACCACCAACCGACAAGGCTCGGAGCTATTTGGTCATGACGAAGTTCCGGAGAGTCTGCTGGATATGATGCGATATGTACGTGATGAGTATCTACCGGAAATTACCGCTCATCTGGGTTTCACCAACAGTTGGCTTGCGGCGCGGCCAGAGATAGAGCCGGGAACACCTTGTGCTATTCCACTTGGTGCAAATGAAAAGTCCAGACGGTTCATTGGGCGTGCGGGATTTAATTATCGCGGTGTGGAAATCGAAACGATGGTGATGCCTTATCGCTTCTTCTTACTACAGCGGTTGCAGGATTGTTTTGATGAAGCTGGGGCTGATGATCAAACGGCAATTCGAAAGCTATTTCATCAGACGGGTTTAGAGCCACTTCTGGACATGAGAACGCATCGCAGGGTTGACCGCGAAAATCATCTAGAAGTATGGGGAGAACGTAATGAAAATTAGAAAAACACCGGATGAATGTTTCGACAATCTACCGGATTATCCATTTAAACCCCACTACGTTGAGCTTGACGATTTTGAGGGTGGCACCCTCAACATGCATTACGTGGATGAAGGCCCCCGAGATGGCACACCTGTCGTGATGATTCATGGCAACCCGACCTGGTCTTTTATGTGGCGGAAATTGATTCCTCATCTAGCCGATGCGGGGTTTAGAGCGATAGCCATAGATCTTATTGGCATGGGGCGTTCAGATAAGCCGACCGCGATGCAAGACTACACAATCCTTCGACATGAAAAGTGGGTTGAAAGTGCCCTATGGGACAAGCTCGCTTTAGAGTCTGCCCATATCATATTGCATGATTGGGGTGGCATCGTCGGTTTGCGTGCTATTGCGAATCACCTGGATAGCGTCAAGAGCATCATTATGTCGAACACAGGGTTTCCGGTGTTAGATCCAGATGCACCCATCACAAAAATGGCAAGACCGGGCGCAGGAATGCTTCGGGCATTTCAGTTGTACGTGAGGTTTGACAGAAATTGGCGGCATTGGAGGATGCTGTCAGCAATGGTTAAACGCAGTATGCCAAAAGAGGACGTTGCCGGATTTGCGGCACCGTATCCCGGCAAGGAATACCTGACAGGCAATCGCCAGTTTACGCAGATGTTACCGACTCGAAACGATAACCCCATTCTCACGGAGAACTGGCATGCGCTACAGAAGTTAAAGCGGTTTGAGAGGCCATTTCTTTGTCTCTTCTCAGATAAGGACCAGATTGCACCTAAAGGTCATCGATCTGTAAGGCCAGCCATTCCCGGAGCAGAAGCGATTGAGCCAATCATTCTAAAAGGCGGCAGCCACTTCCTGTTAGAAGACATTCCCGAGGAATACGCCAGCGAAGCCGTCAAGTTCCTAACAAACATAGACTAACTGATTGAGAATAATATGCCGACGCAATACAAGATGACCCGTTTCGTTGATCCGAATGAAACCGGCAGTATCTGGAAGAGAACCGAAGAACCATTGCCTGAACTGGGTGATGGCCAGATCAAAGTGCGATTAGACTGGGTTTCCATTGATCCTGGCATGATGGGTTGGGTTACCAACAAAAGAAGTTATATGCCACCGGTTCAGCCGGGCACCGTGATGCGTGCGTTTGGCGTGGGTGAGGTGACTGAATCTAAGTCGTTAACACTTAAGGTTGGTGACGTTGTCACGGGTTTTACGGGTGTGCAGACGGAAGGGGTTTTT
>JAQXDL010000018.1 GCA_029251375.1 Pseudomonadales bacterium
ACACCTCTGTCTCCCTTTTTTTGTCAGGGTTCCAGAAGTGTCTACTATTGAGTGGGAATAAAATAAATATAATAGTAAGAAGTATTAATTAGTTGTCGAGGTATCGTCCATTTTTAGGCTAAGCAGACTATTGATCATAGTTTTTTTAACATGCGCAGGCGTGCAAGTCTGGGCTGAAGACGTTTCTGATCTTAAAAGAGCGTTAGACAAGCAAGGCAAATACCACATAACCATTACAGTAAAGGCCGTCGAGCAGCAGACGAGCGTGCCTATCACGGTAGTGACAGGTAGCAAACCCGGTCCAACGCTACTTATTCTTGCCGGCATTCATGGCTCTGAATACGCACCCATTTTAGCCAGTCAAAAATTTGGTAGAGCACTTAACCCAGATGCACTAATGGGTTCAGTCATTATTGTCCATGTAGCAAACCTGCCTGCTTATATGGGTAGAACAGTCTACATTAGTCCAGCGGATGGCCTTAACTTAAACAGACTGTTTCCGGGTGACGGGCAAGGCAGCTTGTCGCAGCGCATCGCCCATTTGATAACCAGTGAAATCTTTCCGCTTGCTGATGCGGTTCTAGATGTTCACTCTGGTGATGGTAACGAAGACCTGCGTCCATACTGGACAGGCTACTATGCCAAGGTGGGCGACGCAGATTTAGTTCGACGATCTAAGGCATTGGCATTTGCTTTTGGTTTTCAACACGTAGTGCCTTTTCAATGGGAACTCTCCGATGTGGCGGATGCAATTTGGGCAGGGTCAGCTGCCGTCGCACTAGGAATACCCGCTATTGATGTTGAGGCCGGCGGGATGGGGGTGGTCGAAGAAGCAGCCGTTTCAATGCTGGTCGAGGGATTCCAGCGCTCGTTATCAAACTTGGGTATGATCTCCGATCAATTTTCTCCGCCAAACAATCAGCGAATTATCTACGATCGACGTTCGGTTAAATCGCCGCAAGACGGCTCTTGGGTTTCACTTAAAGCGGCCGGTGAACTAGTGACCGCGGGTGAGCTGTTAGGCTACGTGACCGACTGGCATGGGCAAACTGTGTTTGAAGCGCGAGCACCCAATGATGGCTTATTAATGTTACGCCTGTCCGCACCACCAGTACTTAAGGGTGAAACATTGGTTGTAGTTGCTAAAACTAGAAGCAAAATATAAGAGAAAAAGAACTTAAGACAAATTAGACTTTAAACCGCTGGACCCCTGCCTATAAGGGTTTCAAATCGCGCAACTTTTGAGCGAGAGCGCGGGTATGCTCTGAAATATTTTAGAAACTGCGTTTCATGGTAAAGGTATGACGGCTGTCGAAAATAATTTTCAAGTTACGAGGCTTATTACATAAAATTTGGATCGGATTACCCGCATACTTACGTCTCAATGTTTGGGATACTGATTTAGATAAGTTTCTTTCTCCTGATTTAGAAGCTCTGTTTGATGCATCCTTTATAGACAGCAGCGGGATCGGGGCGATCAGAGGATGACCGCTCACAAACTTGTATTCAATTCAGTAATCGATCGGCTGATCGGCTAGAGGTTAGCTCGACGCTATTAGGACCACAATCTGGAAAAAGAATTCAACAGCGTCATCAATGCCGGGTATGAACCATACGCTCAATGCAGTGACGGCGACAACAACGGCGATACGTGCATATATATTCTTCATTATTGTGCTTCCTCTGTCGCTCTTGGTGCCGCTTCAAACATCCACAGGTCACCTGAATCGATGGCAGCTGGCGTCCCGGCCGATCCGTACTTTTCGTTCATTAGCTCGATCAACGCTTCAAGTCCCGCACCACTTTTTACACGCACCAACTCACGTTCATAGCGCACACCATCAATCCGCACGACGGCGCGACCATCTTGCTCGGCTTGGGCCGGCCAACTCTTCCAAAGTTTGCCTACCATGCTGTTCATATAACCCGACCATACGTATATTTTTCCGTCTACTGACGCGGTCCAGATTCGTCGTGACTGTTCTGGGTTTAGCAGTTGCAACTCGAGCGTGTCAATGTCGTTAACAAAGCTCCAGTCTGGCTCGACGCCGCTATAAAGTTCGCCTGTGACTAACGCGCCGCCTGAAAAAACCCGATTCGGACCATCTGCAGAGCTTTGCTTTATGGCCGCGGTAACAATGGCGGTGGCTAAGATCAATAATAGCCACAGGCCAATGACGCCTGCTTTTTTCAATACACTCATGGTGTTATCCCGTTAGTCGGTAATTAATACAAGCGGCAGTTTAGTGAAAGTCCATTCAATGCTCAATACTCATCCACTAAAACGCAATCACCATGCGTCCACGTGTGCCGCCGCGTTCAAGTCGCTCGTGAGCAATGCTGGCGTTTTCCGGCGATACCGAATCAGCGACCCGAAGGGTTAGTACACCCTGTTCAACCTGCTCTCTTAGCTTGTCGAGTTTTTCGAAAGCGCCATCGTAACGGGTCACCCAGGTTGCTGTAAATTTGATATCTCTTTGTTGTTCGCCCTTGAAGCCTCGAATGGCGGTGAAGCTACCGCCGTCTTTTACTGCACCAATGGCAAGCTCGTTCAGCAACGCACCATCTGCAATACCGTCGACGCCGTCGGGAAAGTGCTGGCGTATTTTGTCAGCAAAACCGTCGCCCCGACTGATAATAATATCGGCCCCAAGGGACTGCAGTAATGCGCGGTCTGATTCAGCGCAGTCTGCGATCACCACTAAGCCATCAGCTTTGGCGAGTTGAATCACATAACCGCCGTAAGCACCTGGTCCACCCGTGACGGCAAGTACTTGACCGGGCTCGAGAGCCAGCAAATCTAATGACAGCCTGGCGGTAAGAGCATTCATCGGTAATGTGCAGGCTTCGATATGAGTGGTATTCGCGGGTGCGCGCACAACCGCTCTTTGATCTAATACGATTTGTTCTCGATAAGCGCCATGGGTGGCGTCTGGCACAACCATCGCCATGACGCGATCGCCAACTTTGATGCCCGTTGTAACACCTTCACCAATTTGGTCGACAATACCTGCGGCATCCATTCCAGGCACGTAGGGCGGTGGGTCTTTTTTTTGTACTTCAGCACGCATGCCGTTTCTGCCAACAACATCGGTAGGATTGACCGCTGCCGCGTAATTGCGTATCCGAACCTGGCCTGGGCCTGCCTCAACAGCGGGCACATCCACTACCTGCAAAACCTCAGGACCGCCATGTTCCATTATTCCGACTGCGCGCATTATGATCCCCGAATTAAAAATATAGGCGTCGATACTGCAGTCTTTACGTCAGACAAACAAGTGCCTATGGCGCTGAGTGAACGTCAACGTCTGCGACAAGAAACCCTTGGGCATTGCGATGCAATGAGAAGATGTTTTTGCTTAGTCCAGAGTACACGCCGTGATTTTTTTCTGAGTTGCTTTGTCGCACTTAGAGCCTGCTTTCTTGCAAGACCTTTGCATTCTTGAATCCGCACTTTTGCAGGATTTAACTATTTTGCTGGCAGATTGTTGAGATTTTTTTGACATTCTGTTTGCAACATCGCCCACACTGAGTTCTCCGGATTGAAGCATAATCTCGGCAATTGAGTATTTGGGACGAAGCTGAGTCACCCGAATCACTGCGCGAAGCTCTTCCTCTGCACCAATAATCTCACCCGTATCGGGATCTTCAAAACCGCCGCCTAAGGAAACGACCTTAAGGACTTCGCCTTGATTGAGGAATGTCTCACCGTAGTTTAAATAAACTTCGTTTGTGGAAACTTTAGCGAGTTTGACTGGGAACAGACTCTGCGTCAGTTTCTCCGCCAGCAGACGTGCCGTGCTGGCGGTCAGGTTATCGTAGGCTGATATGCCGACACCTCTGCAGGGATCTGATTCTGAGTCAGACGTATTCACCTGATCATCCTGTTGCAACGTTTCGCTCAGCCGAATCTCGCCTGTTCTGACATCAACAACACGAATATCGATGCCCAGTTGGGCCTCACAGGCGCTCATAATGAACAGGTTCTTAGCTTCTAAGCCTAGTTGTGTGACACGACCGTAAATTAAGTAATCAACGCCATCAAAGCCACCGATTTGTCCGGAACCGCCAACAATGCCTCCCGCGCTCATTCCTTGTTCGGCAAGCAGTTGATCAATACGTCCACGCTCCATTAAAGAAAATTTCTGCGTTTTAGACAGTGCTGTTTCAATAGCTGTCTGGATATTGCGTGTGTCGTAGTTGCTAAATGAGCTCTCGAAGGTACCCACGGCAACGATCGGTTTATTGCTTTGCGCAATGGCAAAAGCTGAGCTTAAGACTGCAACTAGCCCCCAAAATGATATTAGCGCGATTTTCATATTTCTCATTTTCATCCTTTTTATATTTTTCGGCCGCGCTTGGAATTAGTCGCGTTGCCGTTTGATGAGGTGTTTTCAGAGGCTTTGGTTTTTATAATAATAATGCTGCCTTTCGACGGAGCGGTGCCACTCATTAGTTTTGCTTTACTGAACTTGGCATTGACCTGAGTAACCTTAAGATCTCCCTGGAACTCCTGTTCGGAACCGAGATTAATACCTGTGGCTTCATCTATGAGGGCCTCTCCTAAGCTATACGCGCTGACAATGTCGCCCTCATCCAAGATGGCGCCGCCGTAGTTCAGGTAGATGATGTCACCGCCTTTTACGACCTCGATAGGGAAGATGCTTGTTGCGATGAGCGCCGCGACTTTTTTCGCAGCAACGCGCTGAATATCTGATAGTGGATCGCTCGGACCGCTCACTGAAGCGAAGCTGCCTGTTGCTACGCCGCCAGCGGTTTTACGCTCAACGGACACAGACTCAGCTTTACGTACTTCGCCGGTAGATGCATCGACTACCTTAATATCAACGCTAAACTCGGTGATCAGTGAAACGCTGGCAAAAGTGCCTGTTGAAATGGTTTTTTCTCTCTGCCCTAGTTTTGTTATGGCGCCATACACTAAATAATCCACAGCGCCGACATTAAACCCGCCACCTGCAGTCTGTGCATCGCCAAACTCGTTGTTCAAGCCTTGCTCCGCTAAAATTTCGTCCACTCTGTTTCGCTCGATAATTTTAAAGCGACCGACCTGAGTCATTTGCGTCTCAAGCATGGTCTGGAAATTTTCTTGCTTAGCGTTAACTCGAGAGCCGCGATAGTTGTCATTAACGGGGGCTCTGATTTTGGTTATGGCAATGACAGGGAGTCCAGATTCGGCATCTGCCATGCAGCCGAAGGTGGCGAGGGATAGTGCAATAGAAAAAAAAGCGGTGCAGATGAGTCTAATATTCAATGGCGGTCTCGCATTATGTTCAACTAGTGAACAGCCTATAGATTAATTGCGGCGAGTGTAAGAGGTTTGACGAATGAAAAGTGATTATTTGCTTATAAAACTCTAAATTTAGGTGGGCATGGACTCAAACTGCATCAAAGCCCCGGTGCAACATCATCGAGACCAAGCAGCACTCGGCCTGCCAGTTCCATCACAGGCTCGCCAACCATCATGTGCTGGGTTGCGACGTGAACGTCGCGAAAATGTTGCTGTAAACAGGATGTCTCGAACACGGAGGTGCCACCGACAAGGGTGTACATCTTATCGATGACTTCAACCGCCGTATTGACAGCGTGCACGTTCGCCGCTCTGAGTTGCTGGCGCTGCTGAACGCTAGGTTCTTCAGTCTGGCAGTGTTGCCAAACGTCCTCGCTTAACGCGTACAGATATTCTCTGGCGGCTGATAGCTTGGCGTCAGCGACGCCGATGTCTCTATGAAGACCGGGGCGATGGGCCAGCGTGCGACGGCTGCCCTGCGGCGTTTTTTGATTGGCAATTTCAATGACCTCGTTGATGGAGGCGCGTGCCATACCGAGTGTGATTGCGCCGATGGGTAGGGCGAGCAAGGCAAATTTAGGGTAACGGTAAATAGGCAGATGCCGTAGTTCCGTCTGTTCGATAGAGGACGCCATGCGTAACGCGGGTACCCAGAGGTTGTTGACACGATAGTCGCTCGAGCCTGATCCTCGCATCCCGGATACATGCCAGTTGTCGAGAATCTCGATTTCTTCGGGCTTAAAAAATACCCGCGTAAGCACAGAGTCGGTACTTTGATGCGCATCACCGTTGCCGTCGATTTCATGTATGCCGCCGGATATCCAAGCAGCATTGCGGCAGCCTGAGCCCCAGCGCCAATGACCATTGATTAAATAGCCCGGTTTATTGTCGCGTTCTTGGTACAGGGCGGTACCCATATCGGCAAACACGCCGCTGGTGATAACGTTGATGTCCGTCATCATTTCTTGTTGTTGTTCCTTAGCTAAGGCGCCCAAGAGGTATTGCGAGGTCGAACCGATAAAGATGCACCAGCCAGTCGAGCCATTGGCGCTCGCTAACGTTTCACAAATCTCGTACAAGGTTTTTGGATCCTGTGCCAATCCACCAAGTTGCTCGGGCGTACAGATCCGATAAAAGCCTTCGGCGGCCATTTTGTCCGCAAGATCTTGCGGTATCTGTCGCTGCGAATCGATCTCGCCGCTTCGTTCACGAAGCTCGGGTAGAAAACTTTTGGCGACATCAATTAATTGCTGGTGTTCCATTGTTAGCTCTCATCAATCACTAAAATTAAAATCGGTTTTTTTAAAAATTTTCACTCTGCCAATTTTTGCTATGCCTTAACTTATTCTGACTTCTAAAAAGTGCTGGTGTAAATGCCGGTTTGGTTATCGCATCGACTCTCTCATGCGCTCGCTCTTTCGCTTGTACTATTATTCTCAATATAAATGTCGATATGGTTACCAATTTTCTTTGTAGGGTCGCAGATCGATTTCATGGGTCCAGGCGGATCGGCGTTGGTTATGCAACGTCCAAAATGTATCAGCTATAGCATCAGGCGCAAGGGATGCGTCTTCACCCAATGAGTCGATGTATCCACCAAATCGGCCTTGCACGATGTCGCCGTTCACCACGCCGTCAATAACGACGTGCGCGACGTGTACACCCTGTGGTCCGTATTCTCGAGCTAACGCTTGAGCTAAGTTGCGTAAGCCCGCTTTCGATGATGCAAAATGACTGAAGTTTGGTCGACCGCGCATTGATGCGGACGCGCCGGTAAATAACAATGAGCCGTGACCTTGTGTAGCCAAAATAGGCATGGCGCGTTTTGCGGTTAGAAATGCGCCCAAACAACCAATGCGCCAATAAGATTCGAATTCCTCTGCAGTTATTTTTTCGAATGGGATAGGCATGTTGCTGCCTGCGTTAAACACAACCGCCGCGACCGGATTGCCTATTGATGCGACCCGTGCAAAAAGGGCATCGAGGTCTGGTTCGGAGGTCACATCCGCTTGAAAGCCCTCAGCGCTGCCGCCAGCAGAAACCACTTCTAGCGCTGTAGCATCGACTTTTTCCTGCGTGCGACCCGATACGACAACATGCAAACCTTCGCTCGCAAATCGTCGCGCCAATGCACCGCCAACACCATTAGGTGAGCCTGCACCTAAAATAACGACTGTGTCCATAATCCATTTCTCTTAGTTTACCCGTTCTACTTTTCATCATGCCCAGCTTTGCGGGCTCACTGCACTGACAATAAAGTCAATTGAGAGTAAAGGAAATGAATAATTTGTTGATGTTTAACAATTTTTCATCTTGTTAAAAAAAATTGTTTGATGAGATTAGAGGATAAAGCTGAGCAGGCATTCATATGTGGAATTGTGGCTAAACTGCTTGGTAATCCGAAACACGTCTAAACGAGCATTGTCAGTGTGATATTCTAGAAGGATTAGTTTTTAACGTGGTTCGGCAGATGAGCGCTACTTCCTTAGCAGACGAAACGATTCCTTTATTTAATCGAACGACTGAAGGTGCGTCTCTATCGCTTGGTGAGCTTTCTGAAATTGAACAAAAAGTTGCTCATGACCTCAAAGTTAACGGCTACTCACTGTTGCCGAAATTTATTGACGAAGCGCTTATTGATCAGATTGTCGCTGATTGTGACGGTAATTATTCTAAGTCTGAACGTCGTCTACCGGATGCTTTCCGCATTTCAGCCAGCGCTAAGTCACTCGCCTGTGATGCAAGAGTAGTTTCGCTCCTTAGTAATGTCTACGGACGCGCTGCATTTCCTTTTCAGACATTGAACTTTGAGCAAGGTACGGAGCAAGCGACACACTCAGATACCATTCACTTTTGTAGTATGCCTTATCAATTTATGACGGGTGTGTGGGTAGCATTCGAAGATGTCACTGAAAATAACGGTCCCCTGCACTATTACGAGAATAGCCATCGGCTGCCGTTGCTTACTAATGAAGCGCTCGGAATTAGTCTGAAAAAGGGGCAAGACAGCGCGCAGCGATATAGCGAATATGAAAATGCGATTCGAGATTACGTTGAGCTTTTAGGACTCGAGCGAAAAGAAGTACGGATGAATAAGGGTGATGTTTTTATCTGGAGTGCAAATTTGCTCCATGGTGGAAGCCTAGTTAAAGACAAAAATACAACAAGGTTGAGTCAGGTTACGCACTACTTCTACGAAGACTGTTTTTATTTAACGCCGTTGAATTCAGATATTAAGCGCGGCAAATTGGCCGTTCGCGTGCCTTTTGATGTCGTGCAAAATCGGTTCAGAATATGGGAGTATCTGGCAACTGGATTTCGAGCGATATCGCCCGTTATGTTGACGGTTTCAATTGCTAAAGTATTGGTGAAAAGCTTAGCGCGAAGAATCACTGGGCGTGAAGAGTCTTTTTAGAGCCGTGCTGTTTGTTCGGGCGGCTAAGTCGAGCTGTACAGGCGAACGACTAAAAAAGCGTTCGAACGGCCACATTCGAAACCGCAGATTTGAAACCCCGCAAACGAAACCCACATCTTAAACTTAGTCCCTACATTGCGATCAGTGATGTAGGTTGATTTGTTGTCTAAGCTTTTTATAATTTCCTTTTTTTGAAACCCATTTGTGAGATGTTATATGGAAGCTAGTGCGCTAGACACACTTGTGCAGGAACGTCGTAGTATCCGCGGTTACAAGGATAAGCCTGTATCCAAAGAATTAATCGCCGAGATCATCGGGGTCGCCAAAGGTGCACCGTCGTCGATGAATACTCAGCCTTGGTTCTTCCATGTTGTCACGGGTGAGCCGTTAGAGCGTATTCGCGAAGGTAATACAGCAAAAATGATGTCCGGCGCCAATGTTGACCGTGAAATTAAGATGAATCACGGCTATGAAGGTGCCTACCGTCAGCGCCAGGTTGATATTGCCAAACAGCTTTTTGCGGTAATGGGTATAGCTCGAGAAGACGCCGAGAAGCGCCAAGACTGGGTCATGCGCGGCTTCCGGCAGTTTGATGCGCCTGTATCGATTGTCATGACCTGTGAGAAATCGATGGAGCATGACACCATCTGTCATTTCGATTTGGGTGCTGCTGTGTATGGATTGGTGTTGGCGGCTTGGACCCGTGGTCTGGGCACCGTGATCAATGGCCAAGGCATTATGCAGTCCTCTGTTGTCAGAGAGCACGCCAAGATTCCTGATGATCAGACCATTATGACCTGTATCGCTTTGGGTTGGCCTGACTTTGACTTTGCCGCTAATGACGTGAAATCGGTACGTGAAGAAAACGAGAACTTTGTTACTTTCACCGGATTTGAATAACGTTATCTGCAGTAAACGCTGCAAATTGTTGATGGTATCCATCTCGGTGCCATCAACCTTTACTCTTTAAATTAACTTTTTGCTCCCGCTCTCTTCCTGCGCCTTTTAGTCACTCTTCCTTTTTCAAATTCTAAATCCGTTTTTCACCGCTCTGCTTGTAGGCTCAGAGGTGGGTCAGTGATAAAATATTAAGAATCCTTTGCACTAAAAATTCGAACCGGAGTAGATTCAGGTGAAACAAAATCTCGTTATTCACTTTATGGGGCCAGACAAGCCTGGATTGGTTCGGAGCGTGAGCAACGTCGTGAACCAGTTCGACGGCAATTGGCTCGATAGTAAGATGAGTTTGCTCGCTGGCAGGTTTGCCGGTCTTGCGTGTGTCGAGATTGCGGCAGACAAAGAAGACGCATTAACACTCGCGCTGCAAAACCTGCCGGATGTGGTGTGTACCGTTGAAGCGGCTGAAATTACCGAAGAGATTGCCAATACTCGTGTGCTGGGGATGAATATTGTTGGACCGGACCGGCCTGGTATTGTCCATGATGTGACCCTGGCGTTAGAGGCACACGTTGCTAACGTGGTCGACATGGAAACCCATATCGCCGCGGCACCCATGAGTGGTGAACTGACGTTCTCAGCCGATGCTTCGATTGAAGTACCCTATGAAATGGACTGGAGTGTCATTGCAGATCAGTTGGATGAGGTGGCGACTAAACTCGGTGTTGATATCCTACTCGATGATGATTCCGGTCAATAATTGAATAGACAGCCAAATAGACGATCGCGTTCATGACTGACATTGTGCAATCTGATGATTTTTGGATGGAGCGAGCGCTAGCGCTTGCAAGCCACGCTGAATCAGTTGGTGAAGTGCCGATCGGTGCCGTAGTCGTGCTCGATAACGAGATTATCGGCGAAGGTTATAATCAAACCATTACCCTAAATGATCCTACCGCCCACGCGGAGATTGTGGCGCTGCGTCAGGCAGCAAAAGCCGTGGCGAATCACCGCGTCGTCAAGGCCGACCTTTATGTGACCATTGAACCCTGTACCATGTGCGCAGGGGCATTGGTGCATGGACGAATAGCGCGTTTGATCTTTGGCGCAACCGAACCCCGTGCAGGTGCGGTAGGTTCAAATACAAATGTGCTCGAAAATTCAGGCCTGAATCATAGGGTCGATGTTGTTTCCGGTGTTTGTTCGCAAGCGGCAGCAAGTTTAATGTCCAACTTTTTTAAGGCCCGTCGGATGCAAGTGAGGAACAAAAAATGATATTGCGTTTACAGGGCGCTCAAGCCTTGTCCGAATTTCGAATTAACAAACTCTTTGCTGATCTAAATATTGCGTCTGTTCGCGCCATTCGAACCCGCTTCGTGCATTTTTGTGAACTCTCTTGCGAGTCCGCCAGTGAGCTGTCGGATGAAAGCCAAAAGGTGCTGCAATCGGTGCTGACCTATGGCCCCCAGTCAACCGTTGGGGAAGTCGCCGAGGGTGACCTACTGAGGTTGGTCGTGCCCCGAGCAGGCACGATTTCGCCATGGAGTTCAAAGGCCACTGACATCGCGCACATTTGCGGTGTGGATCAGTTAGTTCGTATTGAACGTGGCGTGGCTTTTTATATTGACGTTTCAAACAACTTAAGTGATGACGAACTCGACCTGCTTGATGCTGTTATCCATGACCGCATGGTCGAAATGGTTATGTCTTCTTTTGATGCTGCGGATGTGTTGTTTCAGCATGACAAACCGCGACCGCTGGCATCGATTCCTTTGCTTGATCAAGGCAAGGCGGCGCTAGCGCGAGCTAATGAGGAGCTAGGTTTAGCACTCGCCGAAGATGAAATTGAATATCTGGTAGAAGCCTTTCAATCATTAGGTCGCGACCCTAACGATGTTGAACTGATGATGTTCGCACAGGCGAATTCAGAGCATTGTCGGCATAAGACTTTCCGTGCCAGCTGGGAGTTAGATGGTGAGGCACAAAGCCTTTCCTTGATGGATATGATTGTAAACACCTATCAAACGACCAATGGTGAAAATGTACTCAGCGCCTATGAGGACAATGCCTCTGTTATTGCCGGTAATGCGGGCCAGCGATTTTATCCGGACCCAACGACACGGCAATACGGCTTCAACCCTGAAGATATCCATATCTTGATGAAGGTGGAAACCCATAATCATCCAACCGCGATATCACCCTTCGCCGGCGCAGCGACAGGCTCTGGGGGTGAAATTCGAGACGAAGGTGCGGTTGGCCGAGGCTCAAAACCCAAGGTTGGTCTTACCGGTTATACGGTATCTAATTTAAAGATTCCCGAGCAGATGGAAGCTTGGGAAACAGATCAAGGGAAGCCCGATAGAATCGCTAGTGCATTAGACATTATGATTAAGGGGCCTATAGGCGGCGCCGCGTTTAACAATGAGTTTGGCCGGCCGAATATCTGCGGCTATTTTCGGACCTTTGAAGCCGAGTTCGATGGTGAGATAAGGGGTTATCACAAGCCGATTATGATTGCCGGTGGAATGGGCAACATCCGCGCCGATCATGTTGATCAGCATCAAATACCGGTTGGCTCAGCACTTATCGTTTTAGGTGGTCCTGCCATGTTGATTGGTTTAGGTGGTGGGGCTGCATCGTCGATGACGACAGGTAGTTCCAAAGCGGAGTTAGATTTCGCCAGTGTACAGCGCGGCAATCCTGAAATTGAACATCGTTGTCAGGAAGTCATTGATCAATGTTGGCAACTTGGCGCTGCCAACCCGATTCAGTTCATTCACGATGTTGGTGCCGGTGGATTATCGAATGCACTGCCTGAACTCGTAAAAGATGGTGGTGTTGGCGGTCAGTTTGATCTGCGTGCCGTTCCGAATGACGAACCGGGCATGTCGCCATTGGAGATTTGGTGTAATGAGGCGCAAGAACGTTACGTGTTGGCAATTGCTGAGACGGACCTGAAGGACTTCGAGGACATATGTGCACGAGAACGATGTCCTTATGCAGTTGTTGGTCGGGCCATCAATGACGAACACCTATTGGTGAAAGATACGCTGCTAGACGCCAACCCAATTGATTTACCCATGTCCGTTTTATTTGGCAAAGCGCCGCGTATGCATAAGGATGCTGTAACGCGAACAGTCCCGGTGACACCATTGAAGTCGACCATGGGCCTGTCCGATGCGGTGCATCGTGTGCTGGGTCATCCCACCGTGGCCAGCAAGAACTTCTTGATCACCATTGGTGATCGCACGGTCGGCGGTATGGTTAGCCGAGATCAGATGATCGGCCCGTGGCAGGTGCCGGTGTCTGATGTGGCGATCTCAACCAATGACTATGTTGGCTATTTCGGTGAAGCAATGGCAATGGGCGAGCGAACACCACTCGCCCTGTTAGATAGTGCCGCCTCTGCAAAGATGGCAGTTGGTGAGTCTTTGACGAATATCGCTGCGGCTAACATTGAAAGAATCGAAGATGTGAAATTGTCAGCCAATTGGATGGCCGCGGTGGGTCACCCCGGCGAAGATGCCAACCTTTACAAGGCGGTCGCGGCAATCGGTATGGATCTGTGTCCGAAATTGGGCATTTGTATTCCGGTCGGCAAAGATTCGATGTCTATGAAGACGCAATGGCAGGATAACGGTGCTAGCAAATCGGTCACCTCGCCCTTATCCTTGGTGATCTCTGCGTTCTCTCCGGTTGTTGACGTGCGCAAGACCCTCACGCCGCAGTTAAGTATAAAAGAAGATACGACCCTGATGCTGTTGGACCTTGGTCGGAAGCGCATGGGTGGTTCCATTCTGGCGCAGTGTTTCGAACAATTTGGTGATCAGTGTCCTAATGTTGACGACGCTGATGTGTTGAAATCGTTTTTCGGTTTAATGCAAGACAAGGCGCTACGCGAAAAAATTCATGCTTATCATGATCGTTCCGACGGCGGCGCGTTTGCAGCGCTTGTTGAAATGGCCTTTGCGAGTCGGGTTGGCTTGGATGTGCTTTTGAATGAAAGCGTGGATGAGAGTTTGAATGAGAGCATAGATGAGAGCTTAGATGAAATTGTTGGTGAAGGTTTGGGCAAAGACGTAAATGCCAACATGCTTGCCGAGCTCTTTAATGAAGAGCTTGGTGCCGTGATCGAAATCTCTAATGTCGATATCGACTCGGTGGTAGGACAATTTACACAAGCGGGTATCGCCTGTAGGCCAATCGCAAGCAAGAACACTGAACAAACAATAAGGGTCATAGTTGATGGCTCCGTGTGCTTTGCTGATAGTCGGGCAAATCTGCAGAAGCGATGGTCTGAAACAAGTTTCAATATTCAAAAGCTGCGTGATAACCCAGTCTGCGCTGACGAGGAGTTTGCACGCATTGATGACGACAAGGATCCGGGCTTGTCGGTACTCACAAGCTACGATGTGTCCGAGAATATTGCTGCACCCTATATCAAAAAGAGTATGGCGAAAGGTGCCAGACCGAGGGTTGCCATTCTTCGAGAGCAGGGTGTTAACAGCCAAGTCGAGATGGGAGCTGTATTTCATCAGGCCGGTTTCGCCAGTGTTGATGTGCATATGTCTGAAATTCTGTCGGGCAAAGTCGAGCTGGGTCAGTTCGCCGGATTAGTCGCCTGTGGCGGTTTCTCCTATGGCGATGTACTTGGTGCGGGTGAAGGCTGGGCCAAGTCCATCTTGCACAACGCGCGAGCAAGGGATCAGTTCGAGCAATTTTTCCAACGTTCCAATACGTTTGGATTAGGGGTCTGTAATGGGTGTCAGATGATGGCGAATCTGCATGAATTGATTCCCGGCGCGACCAACTGGCCGAAGTTTGTCACCAATCGCTCTGAACAGTTTGAGGCCAGATTTTCTTTAGTGCAGATTCAACCTAGCCCGTCCATATTGTTTGCTGGCATGCAGGGCTCACACATGCCGATCGCTGTCTCTCATGGTGAAGGTCGCGCCGATATTGATACAGTTAGCGCAACTCAACTGGTTGAAAGTGCTCAAGTGCCAGTGCGATTTGTCGACCACTATCTGGATGCCGCTGAGTCCTATCCAATGAATCCGAATGGTTCGCCATTAGGCATTGCGGCGGTGACAAATACGGATGGGCGCTTCACTGCGATGATGCCGCATCCGGAGCGTGTTTTTAGATCGGTACAGAATTCCTGGCGCCAGGACGATGCGCAGGAGAATAGTCCTTGGATGCGCATGTTTTACAACGCACGGGCTTGGGTCGATTAAAAAGATCGATTAAAAAGATCCAGTAGAAAGATCGATTAGAAAGATCGACTAGAAAAGTTCAGTGCCGGTTTGATGAAACGCTCTGCTCAGATCAGCTAGGTTTTCCTAGTGGCCGGACGATTTCGCTGTATCGCACCGGATAGGTGTCATCCTTCCGGTCGTTAAAGTAATGCTGCAGTGTCTCGTTGATGACAGGGAACGCTAAATTATCCCAAGGTATTTCCGACTCTGAGAAAAGTTTTACGTCGAGGGACTCGATGCCGGCGTAAAAATCCAGATCGAGCAAAGATGCTCTGAAGAACATATAGACTTGAGATATATGTGGCAGGCTAAAAATCGTGTAAAGCTCATGAATTTGAGCATTGGCATTGGCTTCTTCAACGGTTTCTCGAAGCGCGCCATCGGCGGTTGTTTCACCATTTTCAAGAAAGCCCGCTGGCAAGGTCCAAAAACCTCGGCGTGGTTCAATGGCGCGATTACAAAGTAGCACCTTGTCTTCGAACACCGGTAAGCAGCCAGCGATAATGCGGGGGTTTTGATAGTGAATCATTTCGCACTGATCGCAGACGAAACGCAGGCGATTGTCACCATCGGGAATTCTTTTAGTTACGGCATTGCCGCAGTCATGACAGTATTTCATAGCAACGCAGTATAACCCGAGTCTCGCCGAGTACCCAATGGCTTGTGGGCATAGGCATGCCAGATTGTTAACATTGAGGCGTGATTTAGATTCAGCAGTGTGATGTGAGCCAAAATGAATCGGCTGCTATTCAACAATCTATAGGGGGAATGTCCTATAGGGTGAAATGAGCAATATGATCAAAGATATAAGAAAACGATTGAATCGGTATCAACCGACATTGCTTGGCGATAGCGCGTTACTTAATGATAACGCGCAGAGAAAGCAGGCGGCTGTTTTATTGCCAATAGTGAATTCGGCAAATCCTAGTTTGGTCCTGACCGAACGATCTTCTCAGTTAGGCAGCCACGCAGGTGAGGTTGCTTGGCCAGGTGGTAAGCAGGACAAGACTGACTCGGATTTGAAAATGACTGCCTTAAGAGAATCGGAAGAGGAGATAGGGCTTGCCCCTCAGCAGGTCGAAGTAATTGCTGAGTTACGTCCATATATTTCAAAATTTGGTTTGTTGGTGACGCCGTATGTCGGATTGGTAGCGCCTGACGTGACCTTTGTAGCCAATGAAGATGAGATCGCCTCGATCTTTCATGTCCCCTTAGATTATTTGTTGGATGATCCCCGCGATGTGACCAATATTATTGAACGTCATGGTGAGCGCCATATCGTTCCTGAATATCATTACGAGGGGTACCGTATTTGGGGTTTAACTTCGATGATTTTGCTTGAGTTTATGAGTCACGGCATGGGTATGGATATCAAGCACCCAGTCGATTGATCGAATTAGCTTATGGTAAGCTCGTGTTAAATCAGGCTTG
The DNA here is from genome assembly GCA_029251375.1 of Pseudomonadales bacterium. GTDB lineage: Bacteria > Pseudomonadota > Gammaproteobacteria > Pseudomonadales > Azotimanducaceae > JAHRVQ01. The sequence continues at coordinate 16,310 of JAQXDL010000018.1, forward strand.
AACTAAACTGCTTTTAGCTAAACTGCGATTAAGACGTTTAGTCAAATTAACGTCTATTTATACACTTCATTAAACAAAAAAAAGGTTTTGCACGATGATTTATAACCTCGGTGACCGCAAGGTTGAGATACGCACTGAAGATCATTTTATTGCTGACAACGCGACCGTCATTGGCTCGGTTGTATTAGAGCACAATGCCAGCATTTGGTTTAACGCAGTGCTACGAGGCGATAACGATGTGATTACCGTCGGTGAGAATTCTAATGTGCAGGATGGTTCCGTGCTGCATACAGATGGTGGCTTTCCCCTGACCATTGGTAAGAATGTAACGATCGGCCATAAGGTCATGCTGCATGGCTGTATCATCGGTGATAACTCGCTGATTGGTATCAATGCGGTGGTTTTAAATGGTGCAAAAATTGGTAAGAATTGTTTGATTGGTGCTAATGCACTGATCCCTGAAGGAAAGGTCATTCCCGATGGATCATTGGTCATGGGTTCACCCGGAAAGGTTGTGCGAGAGATGACCGCCGAGCAGATTAAGGGTTTGGAGTTGAGCGCGATGCACTACGTTGAGAACTTTAAGCGCTACAAGAGAGAGTTAGTGCCTGCTTAGATCTTGTTTAGATCTTGTTTAGATCTTGATCGAAATTATGCTCTGCTCTTGGCAGAGCATTGAATTGGCGCTATATTGTATTTCGTTGAAACAATAGAAGAGAAGTTGCAGCCCACAGCGGATGGTCAAATTGAGACCCGATAAAGCGCAAGGGCAGAGATATATCGTGATGATGACTTGCCAGACAAGAAACACAATCGCTAAAACTTCAAAATTAGCCGGCGCCTATCTGTTGGGAAGCCTCGCTGCAAAAAGCACACTGCTGCTAAGACTGCCGTTGTAGGCGGCCAGTCAAAAATCCTACTGCGTCCAATTGTTACATCTTCAAACAAGGTGTAATCCAAAAGATATGAACGACAAAACAAAGAAGAACTCGCTATGAACGCAGACAATATGAACGCTGAAAAGAACGCGTCGCCAAATAAGGCGATGCCGTTTGAAAAATACAAACAGTTTAAGCCGATCGCTTTGCCTGATCGTACTTGGCCAGACCAGGTCATCACGAAGGCGCCGCGTTGGTGTACCGTCGATCTTCGCGATGGTAATCAGGCATTGATTGAGCCAATGACGCCCGATGAAAAATTCAAGATGTGGAATCTGTTGCTTGAGTTAGGCTTTAAGGAAATCGAAGTGGGTTTTCCCGCTGCGTCCCAGACGGATTTCGATTTTGTCAGAATGATTATTGAAGAGGACTTGATCCCTGATGATGTGACCATTCAGATTCTTTGTCAGGCCAGAGAAGATTTGATTACCCGCTCCTGCGAATCTGTTGTTGGTGCCAAGCATGTGATCTTCCATCTTTATAACTCAACCTCTACCTTGCAGCGTAAAGTTGTCTTTAAAATGGAGCGAGAAGAGATAATTAAGCTCGCCACTGATGCCACCGCGATTGTTAAGAAGTACACGGATGAACTGGTTGCTCAGGGGACTGATATTACATTGGAGTACTCGCCTGAAAGTTATACGGCGACAGAGATGGACTTTGCTGTAGAGATTTGTGCAGCCGTTATGGAAGTATGGCAGCCGACGGTTGATAACAAAGTTATTTTGAACTTACCTGCGACGGTTGAAATGTCGACGCCGAACATTTATGCGGATCAGCTTGAATGGTTTATTCGTAACCTACCGCAGCGAGATAAGGCGGTGATTAGTCTTCATACCCACAATGATCGTGGTACCGGTGTTGCCGCTTCAGAATTAGGGTTAATGGCTGGCGCCGATCGAATCGAGGGCACCTTGTTTGGGAATGGTGAGCGAACTGGCAACTGCGATCTCATCACCATGGCGATGAATATGTTTTCGCAAGGTATTGATCCAGAGTTGTATTTATCGGATATGCCAAAGATTGTTGCTGTCTCTGAAGAGTGTACAAAGATTCCAATTCACGTGCGTCAACCCTATGCCGGTGAATTGGTTTTTACAGCGTTTTCCGGCTCGCACCAGGACGCGATTAAGAAAGGCATGGATTTCGTTGGCGCAAAAGGCACCGAATGGGAAGTACCTTATTTGCCAATCGACCCTGCTGACGTCGGCGGCTCCTACCGGGAAACCGTTAGGGTGAATAGTCAATCCGGTAAAGGTGGTGTTGCTTTTATTCTTGAAAATTACTACGGCGTATCATTGCCTAGACCCCTGTTGGTAGAGTTCAGCCCCATTGTTCAGCGGGCTTCCGAGTCTGACGGTGGTGAACTAAAGCCAGATGCAATTTGGAAAACTTTCGTCAACGAGTTCATCGATGTCGAAGGCCCTTATCAATTGATCGACTATAAAGTGCGCTCTGGCTCCAACGAGCTTGAAACATGTAAGGCATCGATCAAGGTGGGTGAGAACGAAATGGTGGTCGAGGGACAGGGTTCAGGTCCGATTGATGCGTTTATTGCCGCAATGGTAGAGACGTTGAACGAACCGCTAAACGTTGTCGACTATCAGGAATATGCACTCAACGAAGGCAGTGAGGCGAAAGCGATTTGCATCCTCGCGCTAACGGATGAGGCACAGAATAAATACTATGGTGTCGGCATTAGTCCGAATACGACGACGGCAGCTTTTAATTCGATTGTTGCCGCGATTAATCGTAAATGGCGTGATTAAGCCGAAGCCCTTTTAGGGATTTGATAAATGACCTCGTGATGAGCAATCGAGTAACGCATTTGCTCATCGCAATCGACCAGCAAAAATGACTAACGAAATCGATTAGGACAGCGACTTAAAACGGGTCTGCTACCTCGCTTACCCTAGCTGTCTTAATCATATTGTCCTGAATCTGCACCACTTCAATTCGATAACTGCCGATCACTGTACAAACATTGGATTCAGGAATCGTTTCCATCGCTTCGATGATTAAACCGCTTAGGGTCTTTGGTCCGTCCTGAGGAAGTGTCCAGCCGAGTTGACGGTTGATTAACCGTAAATGAGTACTTCCCTCAATGAGAAATACGCCTTCCTCCTGAGGATGGATATCAACATTGGTGTTTGCCAGATCGGTGGTGAACTCACCAACAATTTCCTCGAGTATGTCCTCAATCGCAATAATCCCTTTGATCTCGCCATATTCGTCAACGACCAGTGCCAGACGTTCTTTGTGTTTTTGGAAATTGACCAACTGAGTCTGTAATGGCGTATTTTCAGGCACAAAGTACGGCTCCTCTGTCACCTGTAAAATTGAAGCCTTGGATATTTCCGTGTCTGTCAGAAATTTTGCTGTATCGCGTAAATGTAAGACACCAATGACCCTATCAATATCTTCTTTAAAGACTGGCAGTCGCGTGTGCTGAGACGACTTGATCTGAGTGATTATCTCTTCAATGTCATCTTCAATATCAATGCCAAAAATTTCAGTTCTCGGCACCATAATATCTTCAACGGATACATTGGCTAGATCTAACACGCCGAGCATCATGTTCTGAGGATGATCCGCTAGTTTTGCGCCTTCATAAACCACTGTGCGTAACTCTTCTGCGCTGAGTTCGTCGTTCAGCGCATTCTCTCCGCGTATACCAATCAGTTTTAGCATGGCGTTGGCAGATCCATTCACCATCCAAACAAGTGGGAATAAGATCCACAGCAGAAAGCTCAGAATGTAGGAGGAGGGCAGTGCAATCTTTTCCGGGTAGGCGGCAGAAATTGTTTTGGGTGCAACCTCTGAAAAGATCAAAAATACCAGGGTGCAAACAACGGGTGCAATGGCGACGCCACTTTCGCCGAACAGTTCAATGGCGATGACCGTTGCTAAGGACGCCGCAGAGAAGTTAACCAGATTGTTGCCAATGAGAATGACGCCTAATAATCGGTCAGGGCGCTCCAAAAGTTTGGACGCTTGAATGGCGCCGCGATGTCCGTCATTAGCAAGGTGCTTCAACCGATAACGGTTGAGCGCCATCATGGCCGTCTCTGAACCTGAGAAATATGCGGAGAGGAATACGAGTAGAAAAATGGACCCAAATAAGAGTCCAAGCGAGGGATCGTCCAAGAAGGGATGACCTCCAATGAGTATGGAAGGGCTTTTTATCTAATTAAACATGAGGGGTCAAGCAGAGAAAATCGGCTGCGACAATAAAATGCTGATTGCGATTGGGTTATGTTAGCCGTTGAGTACTAATTCGAGCACAAGTTTACTGCCAAAATAACCAACCAACAGAAGCCCAAAACCCGCCAAGGTCCATCGAGAGGCAACGGTTCCACGCCATCCCAGCTGAAAGCGACCCCATAAAAGTACGGCAAATACGATCCACGCAGCAAAGGTAATGGTTGTGTGGTGGATCAGGCCGCGATCATAAATGTCATCTAGAAAGATAAAGCCACTGACGATAGACATGCTTAAGAATATCAACCCGGCCCATAAGAGCTCGAACAGTAAACTTTCCATTGTCTGCAAGGGCGGCAGGCGGCGCAGCACAGCGATGTTCCTGTGTTTCAATTCGTAATCCCCAAGGGACAGGAACGCCGCTTCAAAGGCGGCCACGGCTAGCAAACTATTAGCAATCACAGAAAGGATGATGTGGGTCATGATGCCCGCGGTGATGTCATTGCGTGGCGTGTAAGCACCTTCCATGATTAATGTCAGTGCAACAGAGATAGTCGCAATCGGTAGCAACACAATCAGAAGGTTCTCCACCGGTCGGCGTAAGCTACTCACAACCACAATGGCCACAATCGCAAGCGTAGTAAGTGATGCCATCGGATAAATGCCGATGTTTATGCCCGCTTGTGTATAAATCTCCTGAAAACTGAAGGCGCCATGCAGTAATAGTGCGGCAATCGCGCTGAAGATAACAAATTTACGTTTTTGAGATGGCACTTCAACAGGATTTGAACCGTCACTGCGTAGCCCGAAGAATTGAACCATTGCGCTCAGTAAATACAGTACACAGGCAAGGCTACCAAATATCATGGTGGCCGATAAACCGGAGGACAGTGCTTGTGTGCTAGTTGCATCCATGGACGTTTCGTAAAAGCCGTTCATTGAGAAAACATAATTGTTACACAATGTGAGGGCCCATTGAACCTGATTGTGGATTCATTGCCTTTGAGCTGTCGCAGATTTTGTCGAATTAGGTATAATTCGCGACCCGGTTAACCAGTAACAGGTTAGATTTGTGTTCGAGTCATTAACAGAACGATTAAGTGCATCCCTTAGTAGCATCACAGGGAAGGCCAAACTCACCGACGAAAATATCCAAGGAACCCTGCGTGAAGTGCGTATGGCGCTGTTGGAAGCTGATGTCGCACTGCCTGTCGTAAAAGATTTTATTGAGCAGGTGCGTGTTCAAGCGATCGGTCAGGAAATTACAAAGTCACTGTCGCCCGGGCAAGTATTCGTCAAGATCGTTAATGACGAGCTGGTAAAGATGATGGGTTCGATCAACGATACCGTTGACCTTACCACCCAGCCACCAGGCGTTATATTGATGGCGGGTCTTCAAGGTGCGGGTAAGACGACCTCAACCGCCAAGCTCGGTCTGTGGTTAAAGTCTCGGGAAAAGAAAAAGGTAATGGTGGTCAGTACAGACATCTATCGACCTGCAGCGATTGATCAGCTGCGCACCCTCTCAGCAGAAGCCGATATTACTTTTATCGAAAGCTCACCTGATCAGAAACCTGAAGCCATTGCCGCTGCTGCATTATCCGAAGCCAAGAAGCAGTTCGCTGATGTGTTAATCGTTGATACAGCCGGACGACTAGCCGTTGACGAAAATATGATGGCTGAAATCAAAGCGCTCAACGATTTGCTAAACCCAATCGAAACCCTGTTTGTTGTGGATGCAATGACGGGTCAGGATGCGGCAAACACGGCCAAGTCGTTCAGTGAGATATTACCATTGACCGGTGTCATATTGACTAAGACCGATGGTGATGCTCGCGGAGGCGCAGCCCTATCCGTTCGCGCTATAACCGGCAAGCCGATCAAGTTCATGGCCACCGGTGAGAAGATTGATGCCCTTGAAGCCTTCTATCCTGATCGGATTGCGTCACGAATCCTAGGTATGGGCGACATGATGAGTCTTATCGAGGAGGCGGAAGCCAAAATCGATAAGAAGAAGGCGGACAAGCTCGCTAAGAAGTTAAAGAAAGGTAAGAAATTTGATCTAGAAGATTTTCGCGATCAGATTCAACAAATGAATAACATGGGCGGCATCGCCAGCATGCTTGATAAGATGCCTGGCATGGGTGGCATGGCGAAAGCTGCGGAAGAGAAGTTGGCTGATAACCCCTTTGGCCAACTCGAAGCCATTATCGGTTCGATGACGCCTGGTGAACGGCAATACCCCGACGTCATTAATGGTTCTAGAAAGCGACGCATCGCCAACGGTTCCGGTACACAGATTCAAGATGTTAATCGTCTTTTAAAGCAACACAAGCAGATGCAAAAGATGATGAAGAAGATGTCCAAGAAAGGTGGCATGGCAAATATGATGCGTGGCATGGATGGCATGATGAAGGGTTCGGGCGGTGGCTTCCCCGGCGTTTAGTGTGTCGGTTAAACTCGCCGCATAAAGGGCTGATGGGTGCCTAGTTTCACGCAAGAATAAAATTTAGCATCAAGTTTTTTTCATTGTTGTGAAGCCTATAAAAATAAAGCTAGCAATTTCAAATGCTTAGCTAAGAGTCGGGTGTAATGAAAGGGTTCCAATATGAAACTCTTTACCGTACAATAGCGCCCCTTTCGGCGGCCTATCCGCCCGCCAATACAGAATTTTTTAAGGAAATCAAAGACATGGTAATCATTCGGTTATCTCGAGGTGGTAGCAAAAAGCGACCTTTTTATCACGTTACTGTAGCAGACAGCCATGTCTCTCGTGACGGTCGATTCATTGAGCGGCTTGGTTTTTATAACCCTCTTGCCCGTGGTGCAGAAGAAGGCACACGTATAGATCTTGAACGTTATGACTATTGGGTTAGTCAGGGCGCTCAGACAAGCGACCGCGTTAAGAAGGTTATTAAGAGCTACAAAAAAGCTTCTACTCAGGAAGCTGCAGCTTAAGATCCCCTGCTTTTTATGGCTGAAGAGTCAAATAAGATATTGGCGGGCAAGATCAGTGCTGCGTATGGCATTAAAGGATGGGTAAAGGTCTATTCCTACACCGATCCGATTGAACATATATTGAGTTACGCGCCCTGGCTGTTAAAGAGACGATCAACTGAGAAGTTGCTGAAGCTTGATAATGGTAAGACGCATGGTAAGGGCATCGTAGTCCTGCCGGAAGGTTTTCAGGATCGCAATCAAGCCGAAGAACTTATCGGCTACGAGATTTGGGTAGAAAAGCACGCGCTTCCTAAACTCGACCAGGACGACTATTACTGGCATCAGTTAGAAGGGCTTGCGGTCATTAACGAAGCCAACGAGTGTTTGGGAGTGATCGGCCAAATGTTAGAAACAGGTGCCAACGATGTGATTGTCGTGAGCCCTACGAAAGACAGTATCGACGATCAGGAGAGATTGATTCCCTGGGTCGAGCCTGAATTTATCAGAGAAGTTGATCTGGCAAATGAAAAGGTTCTAGTGGCATGGGCGGCAGAATACTAGTCGGCATGGTTAGAAAGATTAGAGCTTGAATGAGACTGGCTGACATATAACGAGTATGTGACGAGTATGTGGATAGGAGTCGTGACGTTATTCCCTGAAATGTTTCAGGCTATCACGACATCGGGTATTACTCGCAGAGCAGTCGAAAAAGGGATCCTCAACATAGACTGTTGGAACCCAAGAGAATTTACAACCGACAAACATCGGACGGTCGATGACAAACCCTACGGCGGTGGCCCGGGTATGTTGATGAAGGTAGAACCGTTAAAGGCTGCGATCGATGCAGCGAGACTGGCAGCCAAAGCACGGTCGAATGAAGACGGCGAGGTTAAAGCATGTAAGGTGATCTATTTGTCGCCACAAGGGCGAAGACTAGATCAGCAGGAAATATCGAAACTCGCATTAGAAGAAACATTGATTCTGATTGCGGGACGCTACGAAGGTATTGATGAACGCATCATCACCGCTGAAGTAGATGAAGAGTATTCTATCGGCGATTATGTTTTGTCCGGTGGAGAGTTACCCGCCATGGTGATGATAGATGCCATGACACGCTTGCAGCCTGGCGCGGTGGGTGACAGAGAGTCTGTTGAAGCAGATTCATTTGCAGAGGGTCTATTGGATCATCCGCATTACACCAGACCAGAGTATGTCGATGGGCAAGGTGTACCGGCAGTATTATTAAGTGGTAATCACGAACAGATTAACCGCTGGAGAAAGAAACAGGCACTGGGCAAAACTTGGTTAAGACGACCGGATTTGTTAAAGAGTCTTGATTTGGCACAAGCAGACAAAGAATTACTGGCTGAGTTCAAAAAGGAACTCGACCAGAAACGTGAAAATAAGGAATGAACGATGAAAACTAAACTTATTGCTGATATTGAAAACGCACAGCTCAAGCAGGATGTTCCTGAATTCAGCCCCGGTGATACCGTTGTTGTTCAGGTTCGCGTAGTGGAAGGTACTCGAGAGCGTCTTCAGGCTTATGAAGGTGTTGTCATCGGTATCCGTAATCGTGGTATCAACTCTGCATTTACTGTTAGAAAAATTTCTCACGGTGTTGGTGTTGAGCGTTCATTCCAGACTCACAGCCCAATCATCGATAGCATCACAGTTAAGCGACGTGGTGATGTTCGTCAGGCGAAACTCTACTATCTCCGTGAATTGAGTGGTCGAGCAGCTCGAATCAAAGAGAAGCTTACGAAATCTCAAGTTAAGTCCTAAGGGAAATCCCGTACCCCAAACGCTAATTTAGCGTTTCGTACAAGTACTTGACTAAGAACGAACTTGAAGGCGACAAACCGTCTTCACAAATAACGCCGTGCTAGACACGGCGTTGTTGTTTCTATCGTTTGAGCGAGTTGATGGCTTTTGATTGCGGTTTAGTTTGTGAAACCGATGAGTGAAGTTTAATGTAAGTGTAAGTCGTTTCTGCGGAAATTCACCACCGTGTCCTCTCAAGATCTCATAGAAAAATATATTGATAGCCTTTGGCTGGAAAAGGGTTTGAGCCGAAATACGCTTGAATCCTACCAGCGTGATTTGAAAGCGCTGACGATATGGCTGGATGAATCGAACCGATCGCTAGAGTCCGTTCGCCGCGAAGATCTCTTGAAATACTTAGCCGACAGAATGGGTAATGGTATCAAAGCCCGCTCGACAGCTCGTGCTTTATCTTGTCTGCGAAGTTTCTATCGATACCTGCTGAGAGAGAAGCTGATTAAGGTGGATCCAACGCTTCGCATTGAAAATCCTAAGTTAGGACGTCCACTCCCTGACAGTTTGACCGAGTCCGATGTTGAGCGTTTATTGGCGGCCCCCGATTTGACAACACCATTGGGCGTTAGAGATCGCGCCATGTTAGAGGTGTTGTATGCCTGTGGTCTTCGTGTGACGGAATTAGTTTCGCTACGGTTGACCGATATGAACCTTCGACAAGGTGTACTCAGGGTCATGGGCAAAGGCAGTAAAGAGCGGTTGGTACCTTTAGGCGAGGAAGCCATAAATTGGCTGCAACAATTTATCCAAGAGTCGCGTGACGAACTATTAAAGAAAAACCTCGCAGAAGACGTCGTTTTCCCGAGCAGCCAGGGCAAGGTGATGACGCGACAAACCTTTTGGCATCGTATTAAGATTCATGCTGAAGCGGCGGGTATAAAAAAGAAACTATCGCCTCACACCCTGCGCCATGCCTTCGCAACACATTTAGTCAATCACGGCGCAGACTTGCGTGTTGTGCAATTGCTGCTGGGCCACAGTGATCTTTCTACTACCCAAATCTATACGCACATTGCTCGACATAGAATGAAGGAGCTCCATGCAGAGCATCATCCTCGAGGTTAATGCTTAAGAAAGCCTAAGAAAGCTTAAGAAAGCTAAAGAACGATCAAGACCAACTAGAACCGAAAAATATAGCGATACAGCACGCTAATGTTTCGATTTGAGAAGGGCGCCGGTCCGCCAAGCGGAACCTTTTGACCGTTGGCGGGGTCTGTATAGGTGTAGATTTGCATCGGGCTTAACCATCATGCAAAGTTCGCATCACAAGTGCTGCTCGAAGATTTCGAGTTCTAAGCGCGGCAGAAATACAGTCGTAAGAAAATTATGGAAATTAGTATGAAGCAGTTATCTCAAATTTTTGGATTGGCGCTAGTGCTCGTCAGTTTTGCGGTTTATTCAGATGAGTCTGATACAAGTTCCGAGGCGTCACCGCTTGATCAAATAGCTCAGGGGATTATTGCTCGAATCGCCGAGGTTCGCCCGGATTTACCCATCATTAGTGTCACGGCCAGCCCCTTGGCAGGTTTCTATGATGCCGTGTTGCCGGGCGGCCAAATTCTTCACTTTACGGCTGATGCGAAGTACTTTTTTGCGGGTGATCTTTATGAGGTTGCAGATGTTGGCTTAGTTAATGTCACAGAGAAGAGTCGAAAAGGCGCGCGCAAGCAAATACTCGATCAACTCGATGAATCTGAAATGCTTGTATTCTCGCCGCCGAAGGGCTTGGTAAAAGCGACCGTGACGGTATTTACTGACATTGATTGTTCATATTGTCGCAAACTACATCAGGAAATTCCTGACATGAATAGGCTCGGTATCGCGGTTCGTTATCTCGCCTACCCGCGCTCTGGTGTAGATAGTGAGTCTTACGACAAGTATGTGTCTGCTTGGTGTGCTGATAATCCAAAAATTGCGCTGACCCGGGCTAAGAATGGACAATCCATTGATGATCGGACTTGTGAAAACCCTGTTGCTGCGCAGTACGAGCTAGGTGGCGAATTTGGCGTCAACTCAACCCCATCTATCATCCATGAGGATGGTACGTTGGTGCCTGGTTATTTGCCTGCTGATAGGTTGGCCGAGTCATTGGGTATCTTAGACCCTGCCAGCGAATAGTTTGCTATTAAAATGTGGTCGGCGTTCCGCTAACTCGTGATTGTTAGCGGCGTTGAGCACTGCTGTTGAATCAAGGTTTTTAATCATTTTTGCTAACGCAACGACTAAGGCGCGTAAAAGATTTGTCGCCTTGCTTCTGTTATGATGCGCGCATTCAAATTTGGAATGTCTTCGTGTCGAACCTCACTGACCCTAATACTGATGCGCTGCGGCAAGCAGAAGCACGCTATGAAAGTGAAGTTAAAACCAACCTGACCCGTAACTATATCGCCCAACTACTGCATGGCATGTTGGGTCAGACTGGATTTCGATTCGTTAACGCGCCGACGTTTCTACCTGCCTATTTGATGATGCTTTCCGATGGATCGGAATTTGTTGTTGGCTTAGGTCTTGCCTTGCAGGCCTTCGGTATGACCCTAACACCTATTTTTGGTGCCTCCTTGATCGAACATCGTAAGCGCGTTTTGCCGGTTGGCTTTGTTATTGGCGGCGGCATGCGGTCGATGGTTTTTCTTATGGCAATGGCGGGCTTTTTCTTAGAAGGACAAGCAACCCTGATTGCACTGCTGGTATTGCTTGGTTTGTTTGGCATCTTTGAAGGCATGCAAGGCGTGGTATTCAACTTCCTCACCTCCAAAGTGATTCCCGTATCAAAGCGAGGCCGATTGAGCGGTATACGTAATTTCTTGGCCGGTGGCGTTGCGGCCATGGTCGCGTGGATAGGCGGTGAATACTTATTGGGTGATACACCGGATCAAATCGGTTATTCGTGGATATTCCTTTTGGCATTTTGTTTAACAACCTGCGGTTTGTTGATGCTTGTGATGTTAAGAGAGCCGGAGCCTCCAACCGTAAGAGAGAAATTGGGTTTTCGTGATCGGCTGTCGGAAATTCCAGCGCTGCTGCGAAGTGATCCGGCTTTTACGCGCTACTTTCTTGCCCGCACGATGGCAACGATGGGCCGTATGGCGATGCCGTTTTATATTCTTTATGCCGGCCAAAGTATGGATTTGACCGGTCAAACGCTCGGTATTATCACCTTTGCATTCACCATCTCCGCGACGGTGTCGAATCTGATTTGGGGCTTTATTGCTGATCGGAAGGGGTTTCGAGCCGCCTATTTACTGTCGATATTACTCTGGGTGCTTTCAACCGTTTTATTGATGTTCGCCGACGGCTTGGTTGCTACAGTCATCGTGTTCATAGGCATAGGCGCCGCGTCTCAGGGCTTTAGGGTCGCCTCCATGATGTTAACGTTGGAATTTGGTAGTCGAGACGACCTGCCTATTCGTATTGCGATTGCCAATACTGCCTCTGAAATTGCGGGTACGTTGGGACCCTTGTCCGGCGGGATCATCGCAGCGATTTGGGGCTATGAGTCTGTCTTTATCTTGTCGATCTCTTTTCTTCTCATCGGCGGCACGATCGTGAAACTTTTCGTCCCTGAACCGCGTCATGCTAAGCCCAATTTTAAGTGATGTTTGCGGCAAGCTCGGGTTATTGAGCGGCGACTAACGGCGGCGGATTGTTTGAATCGCGGTACAGTTAAGGTAACATGCTGGCCCTAGCTAGGTTCAGTGTAAGAGAGTACCCAAGTGCAGAGCGACTTCGTTTTAAATGTGTTCCTTCAGCGAGCGGCAACTAATGCTGCGGCGATGACGTGGATCGCAATTATGGCGGCCTCCGAAGCCATAGGCTAAATTGAATTAGAGTGCCGGGGCCGCACTCAAGGTGCGGCCCCGGCTTTTTTTTGTCTTAAGGTTTTAGTTTAAGAAAAGGAACAAGACAGTGTCAGAGATGGACGATTTTCCCAGAATAAAGCGCCTGCCGCCTTATATCTTCAGTATTACCGATGCGCTGAAGAAGGATGCGCGAGCGAGGGGAGAAGACATCATTGATTTCGGTATGGGCAACCCAGACCAAGAAACGCCGCCACATATTGTCGACAAATTGATTGAAACCGTACAACGCAGTGATACACACCGTTATTCTCAATCAAAAGGTATCCCTCGGCTTAGACGCGCGATCACGCAATGGTACAAAGATCGTTTTGACGTTGAACTTGACGCAGAAACTGAAACTATTGTGACGCTGGGTTCAAAGGAAGGTATTGCGCATTTGGCTCTGGCGATTCTCGGGCCAGGTGATACCGTACTGGTACCTAACCCTTCTTACCCGATTCACCCTTATGGGTTTGTTATCGCGGGGGCGGAAGTGCGTCATGTACCGTTAACGAGTGATACAGATTTTTTCTCTGAGTTAGAAACCGCCATTACGAATACTTGGCCGAAGCCAAAGGCGTTGGTCATTAACTTCCCCGGTAATCCGACGACGCAATGTGTTGAGCTGGAATTTTTTGAGAAGGTTATCGCAATTGCAAAAGAGCACAAGATTTGGGTCATTCAAGATTTAGCCTATGCTGATATCGTCTTTGATGGCTACGTTGCCCCCTCAATTTTGCAGGTGCCGGGCGCTAAAGATATCGCCGTTGAGTTCTATTCCATGTCAAAGAGTTACAACATGCCGGGCTGGCGCGTTGGATTTTGCGTCGGTAACAAGACCCTGGTAGGCGCGTTGACAAAGATAAAATCGTATCTGGACTATGGAATGTTTACGCCGATTCAGGTTGCCGCTATTGCAGCTCTAGAAGGCGATCAAACCTGTGTGAGCGAAATCAGGGATATGTATAAGAGTCGTCGAGATGTGCTTTGTGAAGGCTTGAACGCGGCTGGCTGGGAAGTTGAGAAGCCAAAGGCGACGATGTTTGTCTGGGCCAAAATTCCACCGCAATTTCAGAACATGGGTTCATTGGAATTTAGTAAGTACCTGCTTAAAGAAGCTAAGGTGGCCGTTTCACCCGGTATAGGTTTCGGTCAGTATGGTGATGATCATGTACGGTTTGCGCTCATTGAAAACGAGCATCGTACTCGGCAGGCCATTCGCGGCGTCAAACAAATGTTCAAAAATGCTGTTAGCAGCGACTAAGGGGTAGAGTTTGAGCGTATCTAGTCAGCAAAAAGAACAATTGGGTGTCGCTATCTGCGGGCTTGGAACGGTAGGTTCCGGCGCGTTTAACCTGCTGGTAAATAACGAAGCTGAAATTTCACGTAAAACCAACCGACGCATAAATGTGGTTCAGGTCGGCTGCCGTCGAGATCACCCCAACTGCGATTTGACTGGCGTTGATGTCACGCGAGATATCTTCGATGTCGTCAAGAATCCCGCCGTGGATATTGTGCTTGAGCTAATAGGCGGCACAGATGTGGCGATGCAGCTTGTTGTCGCCGCGATTGAAAATAAGAAACATGTTGTGACCGCAAACAAAGCATTAATTGCCTTGCACGGTGAGAAGTTATTCAAGATGGCAGCCGATGCTGGTGTTTGTTTGAAATATGAAGCGGCCATTGCTGGTGGTATTCCAATTGTGAAAGCCATACGTGAAGGTCTTGCGGGTAACGATATTGAATTTGTTGCCGGCATTATCAATGGCACGACAAACTTTATTCTGACGGAAATGGAATCAGCGGGTAATCGTGACTTTGCCGATGTGCTGGCCGAAGCGCAGGCGCTAGGATACGCAGAAGCGGACCCGACTTTTGACATCGAAGGCATCGATGCGGCGCATAAGTTGACGATACTTTCCTCGATTGCATTTGGTGTGCCGCTTCAATTTGAAGCCATGTACACCGAGGGCATATCCAAGATTACCGTTGAAGATATTCGCTATGCATCAGAGCTTGGCTTCAAAATTAAGCATCTAGGTATTACAACCAAGACAGACAGAGGTATTGGTCTTCGTGTGCATCCAACCTTGATTCAAAAGGACAAGATGTTGGCGCAGGTCAACGGCGTCATGAACGCGGTGTTAGTCGGTAGTGATGCCGCTGGCGAAACGATGTACTACGGCGCTGGCGCCGGCGCTGGGCCAACAGCCTCGTCGGTTATTGCTGACGTTATTGATGTAGTGCGGGCAGGCAATTCGATTCCAGATATGGGTTTTGTGCAAGCTGAGTTACTCGGCTCGGCGGTGTTGGCAATTGAGGATGTTGAAACAGCCTATTATCTAAGACTCAGTGCGCTAGATAAACCGGGTGTGATGGCTCAGATATCCAGCATTCTCGGTCGGCACAACATCAGTATTGAATCATTGATCCAAAAAGATTTGCATAAAGGCCAGGTGCCCGTTGTTATCGTCACGGATACTGTGATTGAAAAATCAATGAACGCCGCGATTGTTGAATTGGAATCACTGGATCAGGTGGACGGCTCGGTTACTCGTATTAGAGTCGAGTCTTTTTAAATGATGCAGGCGTTTTCTTTGGCGAAGCAGCACAATTCCAACAACAAACATGCCTAAAGCGATAAGAAGGCGAGATGCGGGCAAGCCGATTGAAGGCTTGTCAGCCTTGATGTCTCGGCTCTATGCCAATCGAGGCGTGACGCGTTCGAGTCAGGTAGATTACTCTCTGAAACATATGCTGTCACCGGATGGGCTTCTGGGTATCGACACGGCGGCAAAATTACTTGCCGACGCAATACAAACACAACGACATATCATGATTGTTGGTGACTTTGACGCCGACGGAGCAACCAGTTGCGCGTTGTTAGTGCAGGGTTTTCGTGATCTACGAGCCGGTCATGTCAGCTATTTAGTGCCCAATAGGTTTGACTATGGCTATGGTCTAACACCGGAGATCGTCGATGTTGCCAAGTTACAATCACCTGATTTGATTGTCACCGTTGATAACGGTATCTCAAGCATTGATGGTGTAGCACATGCGACTCGCTTGGGTATTGAGACGATCATCACTGATCATCATCTACCCGGCGACCAACTACCTGATGCTGCCGCGATCGTGAACCCTAATCAACCACACTGCGAATTCCCAAGTAAAAATCTCGCCGGTGTAGGTGTTAGCTTCTATTTATTGTCCGCGGTCCGAAAGCAATTGCGCCAAACTGATTGGTTTGACGAGCACGCAGAGCCGAATCTGGCGCAATACCTTGACCTCGTCGCGTTGGGCACAATCGCGGATGTTGTGCCCATGGACTACAACAATCGAGTTCTCGTCAATGAAGGGTTGCGTCGTATGCGCGCCGGTCGAATAAGACCAGGCTTGGCTGCGCTGCTGCGGATTGCCGGCACACGTATTGAAACGGTTGCGTCAATGGATCTTGGATTTGGTGTGGCGCCGAGACTCAATGCTGCCGGGCGACTCGAGGATATCTCTTTAGGCATCGAATGTTTGCTTGCTGAAGACGATAATAAAGCGGGCGACTTAGCATCGCAGTTAGATCAATTGAATCTTGAACGCCGCGATATCGAAAAAGAAATGAAGCAGCAGGCGCTTGAGTCACTGGGTTCATTAGAGAAATTCACAACCCCCAATGCACTGATGGGCGTCTGCCTTCACGAAGCCGAATGGCATCAGGGTGTTGTCGGTATAGTTGCCTCACGCATTAAAGATAAAATTCATCGACCAGTCATCGCCTTTGCCAGTAGCGGTCCAAATGAGTTGAAAGGCTCGGCGCGTTCCATCAAGGGTTTACATATCCGCGATGCGCTGGATGCAATTGCCTCTCAAAACCCCGGTTTGATTGAGAAGTTTGGCGGCCATGCCATGGCAGCAGGTCTGACCCTTGCTGAGGATAAGTTCGATATCTTTGCAAAGGCATTTGATCTTGAAGCAAGACGTTGGCTGCAGGAAGAAGATCTGGCGCCGGTGATTTGGAGTGACGGTCCAATTGGCGAAGATTTTACTGTTGAACTAGCGCGCGAACTTGCGCAATGCTCACCCTGGGGGCAGGGTTTCCCCGACCCTATGTTTGACGATGAGTTTGAGATTTTGGACCAACGCATTGTCGGCGGTAGTCATTTGAAATTGAAGTTGGCAAAGGTTGAAAACGGCCAGGTTGTCGATGCCATTGCATTTAATCAAGGCCAACTGCTCGAAGACCGTTATCAAACCCTAGCCTACCGCACGGATGTGAATGAATTCCGCGGCATGGTGACGGTGCAACTGATTGTAGAGCCGAAGTAGATTGATTTTTGTGAAGTTAACGGGCCAACGTTAAAGGCTATTCGTTGCAGTCAATTTGCTATCCGAGATGTAGAAAAATCCCCGCCATTTGCTCGCTATACGGCGCGCTATCAGAGTGATCGATAACATCGGCTATCAATGAAAAAGCGATCCGAGGTTTTGCTAAAACCGGCTTAGACGCTAAGCAAAGCTGGAGATAGATTCAGACAGCGCACTGACCAATGTATCGATCTCGTCGTTGGTGATGTTCAATGGTGGCGATACGGCGAGTGTACCAATCGTGGCGAGTGGCCGAACGATGACGCCTTTTTCGCGCATCAGTGCACTAATCTTTGCCGGTAGTGCGTCCGCTAGGTCCGGGGCTTGTCGACTGGCTTTGTCGGTCACGAGTTGAATGCCAGCGATGAGTCCTTGGCCACGTACCTCGCCGATATTCGGCAGATTCATGAGTGATTGCAGTTGTTCGTGCAAATACTTACCGGATAGCTTGGCTTTATCGATCAGATTTTCACGTTCCATTATTTCTATATTGGCAAGCGCCACGGCGGCACCAACGGGGTGGCCGCTGTAGGTATAGCCGTGCATAAATGCACCGATTTGTTCTGAGCCTAGTTTAAGCACTTCCCAAATCTCATCGGTCAGGAATGCGGCGGATAATGGAAAGTAGCCACTTGTTAGGCCTTTTGCAGAGGCGATCATATCCGGCTCGATACCCAGTTCAGTCGAGCCAAACCAAGCGCCTAATCGTCCGTAACCGCAAATGACTTCATCGGCAACAAATAGTATGTCGTGTTGTTTGAGTAGCTTGCCCAATCTTTGGTAGTAGCCCTCGGGCGGTACTATAATGCCGCCCGCACCCATAATGGGTTCGGCAAAAAAGGCGGCAAGAGTGTCTGCGCCTTCGCGTTCGATCATGGCTTCAATATTGTTGATTAATCGGTCGCAGAATTGCGATTCTGTTTCGTCATCAATAGCCTGGCTGTAATAGTGCGGGCAATCGACACGCACAACAAAATCCAGCGGGATCGGAAATTCTTTATGGAAGCCTGTTAATCCAGTGAGGCTGGCGGTGCTGATAGAGGTGCCATGGTAGGCCTGGTCTCTGGCGACGATCTTGGTCTTTTTGTTATTGCCCTTAAGAGCGTGATAATGCCAAGCAATTTTAATCAGCGTGTCATTACAGTCACTGCCGGAGGTGCCGAAAAATACCTTACCCATATTGTTAGGTGTTAGCTGCAGTAGCTTGTCGGCAAGTTCAACCTGCCACGGGTTCGAGGCGTTGGTAAAGCTATGGTAAAAACCTAGTTGGTTTGAGGCAACCTTCATCGCCTCACCAAGTTCGTCGCGACCATAGCCGACATTGACACACCACAGTCCCGCCATCGCATCGAGTAACTGCTTACCTTCGGCATCGACGACGTGACGACCTTGCGCGCCAACCACCATCTTTGGACCATTCTCAACTAAATCGCTAATCGAAGAGGAAGGGTGCAGTAATACTTCTGCATCCCTTTTCATGAGTTGATCGATGTTCTTATTGATGTTCTTATTGATGTTCTTGCTAAGGTTCTGAGACATGTTTACCCCATGTTAAGTCACTTATGAGTTGCTGATGAGTCTACCGCTCCGGGTCTTAGCTTGGAAGTAGGCGGTTAAGTCGCCCAAAGTTGCTCATAAAGCGTCACCATTTCTTCATTTGTCGGTACCCGTGGGTTGTTTGCAGGTGACCCAGATGCTGTGGCCTGCTCAGCCATCGTATGTCGAACCTGAAAGAAGGCATCTTTGTCGATACCGAAAGCCGCCGGGGTCGGAACCTGAAGTTCATCGTTGATGGCGATAAGCTCAGCCATCAGTTTTGTATTTGCGACTTGATCTGAATCTGAGGCCGTTGCAATTTGCATCGCCCTGGCACAGTCGGCGTAACGCGCTATTGCACTAGGGATCGAGTAAGCGGTGACCGCTGGCAATAACATGGCGTTCGAAAGACCGTGCGGCACGTGAAAGAATGCGCCAATAGGTCTACTCATGCCGTGTACAAGCGCGACTGATGCATTGCTAAAGGCGATGCCAGCGAGTGTGGCGCCGAGCATCATTGCCTCTCTGGCGGTTTTGTCTTCGCCGTCGTGATAAGCCCGTCGTAAATTTGGTGCGAGCAATCCCATTGCTTGAATCGCTTGGCTGTCAGAATAGGCGTTCGCTTTCTTTGAAACATAGGCCTCCATTGCATGGGTTAATGCATCGATGCCTGTGTCAGCGGTTGTTCTGGGTGGTAGGCTCAAGGTTAGTTCAAAATCGACCAGTGCGGCGGTTGGCATGAAGCCCATACCCATGCAGAGCATTTTTTCGTCGCTCGTCTCATCGGTAATGATCGTCACACGTGTGGCCTCAGAACCTGTGCCTGCAGTTGTTGGAATAGCAATGATGGGTAGCCCAGGTTCGTTGACGATGCGAGGTACCATATAGTCCCGCATGCTGCCGCCATGCTTGCCCAGTATTGATATCGCTTTAGCGCTATCAATCGGGCTGCCGCCGCCAATCGCAATAATCGCATCAAAGTTACCCTGTTTGACCTTCTCGACGCCGCCAAGAATGGATGATTCGGTAGGCTCAGGTACGGTGTCGTCGTAGACTTCGCTGCGCTCAAGGTGTGCCTGAATACTGGCTACATAACCCAATTGCACCATCATTTTGTCGGTGACAATAAGAGGGTTAGAACAGCCGAGGCTTGCGAGGATATTGCCGATTTCTTTGGATGCGCCTGCACCTATCTGCAAGATTCTGGGGAGAACAATTTGGCTGCTCATTGAATTTTTTCCTGAACGTTAAGACTATCGGGATACTACCATGCTCAATGTCATCGACCCATCTTATCTATCTCAACACTAACTCCATGCTTATCCCAGCGTTTGCTGGACGGTTTTAGATTTTCTTTTTTATCGTGGCATCTTCAGGCCTCGTCGATGGGAATGACAAACGTACATTTTCCCGCGCAAAGTTGATAGTCTCGTTGTGGGTCTGCTTATATAGATCACTTGGAATAAGTCGGCCAAGTCTTTGTTAGGTCTTGGGCTGGTTTTTAGATTTCTCAGCCGTATGCACCGCCGCATGCGTTATTGTTCAGCTATGCGGTTGTTTCGACCTGAGGCAATTGTGATTATGGGCTCTTGCAGTGCCACTCAATGGCTGCATAACCTACAAGGGGTAAAAATGATTACAGTATTTACGGCGAAGAAGATTATTACCATGAATCCTTCTTGGCCAGATGGTACTGCCATCGCTGTGCGAGATGGCATGATTTTAGAGGTTGGTACGCTCGAGACACTGGCGCCTTGGTTGGATGGCAAAAAGCTTGGGGTTGACTATCAAATTGACGCCCAGTTTGAGCAGCAAGTTATGATGCCGGGTTTAATTGATCCGCATCTTCATCCCATGATGGCTGCTGTTCTGTTACCGATGAAGTTTATCACTGCGATGCAATGGTCGTTCCCTTGGGACGTTGCACCTGCGACCACAACCCCTTGGGCCTACAAGCAAGCATTGATTGATGCAGTGGCGGAATCAGACGAACCTTTTTTTACCTGGGGTTACCACTCACATTGGCACGGTGAGATGAGTCGAACCTTGCTGGACGAAATATTCAAAGATCGTCCCGCCGTGGTTTGGCAACGCTCTTTTCATGAAGTGTATCTCAATAGCGCCATGATTAAGTTGTTAGGCATGGATGAGGAAAAGGCACGCAGCCGGCCGCAAATTAATATTGATGCTGGCCATTTTTATGAAAACGGTTTGGGTTATGCCATTCGTCACTTAAACGCGATCATCATGTCCGCCGAATGGATTGAAAAAGGCTTGCAGCGGCTCGGTCAGGTTGTGCACTTTGGCGGCCAAACGACAGTCGGTGACATGGCGGTTGGTCTGTTCGATTTTGATCGGGAATGGCGCAACGTCGAGGATATTCTTGATATACCGCAGGCGCCCTATCGGGTTATCTGCGTACCGCATGTCGTTGCGGTCAACGCGATGCAAGGGGACCCAGACAAGGGATTAGTCTTTATTGAGTCACTACCGGCCCGTAGCAAGCCAAATTTCAGATTCACGAATAAAGTGAAATTATTCACCGATGGTGCATTTTTCTCTCAGCTCGCCATGCTTTCGGAGCCGAGCTACATCGATGGTCACCATGGTGAGTGGCTGACGGTGCCCGAAGATTATGAATCGCTGGCGCGTCTTTATTGGCAAAACGGTTATCAAATTCACGTGCACTGTACTGGTGATCTTGGCTTGGAGTTAGCGCTCGATACGTTAGAGAAGTTGCAGTGGGAGCGGCCGCGTTTTAATCACGGTTACACAATCGAACATTTTGGCTTCAGCACGCCGGAACAGGTGCAACGTATAAAGGCGCTGGGCGCGCAGGTTTCCGCAAATGTGTATTACTTGCACGAGCTCAGTGCAGCCTACAGTGAGAAAGGTGTCGGTATTGAACGCTCGTCTCAAATGGCAAGGGTTGGTGATTGTGTTCGCAGCAATATTCGCGTTGCGTTTCATTCTGACTTTCCGATGGCGCCAGCCATGCCGCTGCATAGTGCTTGGGTGGCGTGTACGCGCGAAAATTGCGATGGTAATGTGGTTGCGCCGAATGAAAGATTGTCACTAGATGCGGCCTTACGTGCGATTACCATCGACGCTGCAGCGATGCTGGGTATTGAGGCCGAAACCGGCAGCCTGCGTGCCGGTAAGAAAGCAGATTTTGCGATTATGGATCTCGATCCCTATGAAGTCGGCGCGGCGAGACTAAAAGAGATTCAAATATTAGCGACGGTTTTTGAAGGCGAAGTGCACAAAATATGAGTGAAAATTTGGCCTCCGGTATGGGTTTAATCCGACTCAACTACTGATTATTGAACTTCACTGAAAGTCATCGTATTTGAGAATGGGTCTGTAACAGCGAAAATTCGGGCGCCCCAATCGGCTTCTGTAATCTCGGGTTTTGCGTAACGATATTTTTTTTGTTTGATTTGATCAAACAGCGATTGAAGTTGATTGGTGTGCACTAATAGTTTTGTGCCGGGTGTGCCATCGCCAGAATGTTCGCTCAAATGAAGGATTAAATCATCCATTGAAACCTGCATGTACAGTGGCAAGTTGTCTTCAAAGCGGTGCCGCCAATCGAACGACATGCCAAGAAAATCAACGTAAAATTCAAGCGCTTTTGGTTCGTCGAAGATTCTTAATATTGGGATTGTTTGAAAACCCATGTAATAACCTACGGTCGTTTATAACGCTGCTTCGTTCATTTTGTTCTCTACGAATGTGTTCCAAGTAGGATAGTCGGTGATATTCCAGACTGCGTTAATAGACTCTGTGACTTGACCTTCGCTCCAACGTAAATTTTTGTAGGCATACAATGACAAGAACGCGGAGGCTCGAAAGTTGGCGGCACAATGCACGATGACCTTTTGGGTTGGATCACGGCCGGTGATTGCTTTGTGATAACCATCCATAATTTTCGAGAATTTTGCATAGTCTTTTAACGTTGGATTTTCCCAATCGACTTGTATGTTGTGATAGTCAAGTCCCTGCTCTTTAACAATCTTTTTCTCGCTCGGGATGGCGTTGTCGTTTTTCTTTGGCAGCAAATTAATGACTGCGATGTAGCCCTCTGCTTTCAAGTTGGCGAGTTGAGCTTCGTTAATCACACCGGAAGTGTGTACTTGTGAGGTAGGGCGCCGAAAGTTGTATGCGTCTTCGACGCGATCCTTAGTCGAATCTGCCTGTTCCGACGCAATGCTTGGGTCGTAAAAAAATGTTGTTGCGATCAGCAGCACCAAGTTGACGATCGTAAGGGTAAGATTTCTCATGCGCATTCTCGATTGGACAGTGAGCCTAAAACGGCTACTTTTTTATGTATGGCATTTAACATTGCTTGGCGCTATCTAGTAGTGGCTAGCGATTAGTTGTCAGCTATTAGCGAGAAGCCTAAGCTATCCAGCAACGGGTCACAAACCCAGATGCTGCTTTGCGATGTTAAAAATATCAGTCTGGTTAATGTAGGTGTCGATTTTACCTATCGCTGCATCATTTGCATAAAGGGGCACGGCGGCACCGGTATGCTCTTCCGCAAAAATATCATTGGTTGCGTAGTTTACACCCATCAAGCCGCCCTCTGGCGTAATAATACGCGCCATGCTGCCGGGGCTATAAACTGGAATGTTCAGACCCGAGAACATGCTCGACTCCGGTACAAGTTGCGCGGCTTGAGAATGATCGGCGGTGACAAGTACGAGCGTGCCAGGGTTCTGCTCGGCAAACGTTAAGGCATAGGCGACAGTCTCATCTAATTGGTCTAGTTCACCGATTGATCCGCACGGATTGCGAGCATGGGATTGCTTGTCAATGGATGCCGATTCGATCATCAGAAAGAAACCCTTGTCGTTATCGGTGGATAGCAAGTCAATCGCCTTGCTGGACATGGAAAGTAAACTCGGTGTATCAACTGCCGCGGGGTTGGCTTCGCAAATCATTGGCTCGGGTAGATCGACGTCCCCCATTGTCCAATGCACGCTATTGAGCAAGCTGGGTTCAGGCTTCTCAGCAATGCGGCCATTTTCTCCCCTTAGTTTGGTTGCCAAATGTTTATCGGCAAACAGACCCAATACCTTACCGGTGGTAATTACGGTGTTTAGATCTTGCTTTGTCTGAAGCACGGTAAAACCGTTTGCGATTGCACTGTCGAGCACGCTGGTGGTGCCGCCTTCAACATTGGGTGTGAAGTTTTCCATACCGCCGCCGAAAATCACGTCGACATTGGATAAGGCAAGTTGTTCAGAGATAGAGCCGGGACCGCCGTTAGCTTTTAGATCCTGTGGACAGCTAAAGCGTTCGGTGACCATTTTTTCTGGGCTTTCACAGAATCGGTACTGGATATGGGATGCGAAAACGGCCGGGGTTGCATCCGTCACCGATGAGGTGCTGACAAGGCCGGTTTTGAGTCCTGATTTGTGTGCCATCTCAACGATGGTTTCGATATCAAGGTCGCTTTTCGCTGTTGTAGCGATTCTTGACCGGCTTGTTGCCTGTCCCGTGGACATCGACGTGCCGCTACAGGCCGAGTCTGCAACGTAAATGTATTCGTCAGGTGCTTGTTCTGACACTGTTAGCACAGCGACAGAGCTGCGAACGGGCATGTCGTCAAGGGTGAGACGGCCGGTGGCACCCTTTAAATAGTTTCGAGCGATGGTAATTTGATGGTCATCCATGCCATCACCGATGATCAGGATGACGTTCTTGGCAGGGCTAGTGATATTCGCTGCAAGGCTCTCGCCGAAGGCGCTGACGGGTGACAAAGTAGTGCCTAAGGCAATGCACATGACGGTAAGCGAACGTAGCGCAGACAAGGTTGGGCGTAGCATAGGCAAGTGTTTAATCCCTATAGGTTATTGATGATGGCGGTTTGCGCAAGATTAGCATAATTGTGGCATGGCTTCAGGGGTCGCGAGTGCCGCATAATTGCGCCTATCGAATCTAGAAATTTGACGGGTAAATGTGAAAAAATTGTAAGTAATTCAACGATTTCGGGCGACTTTGGTTGTAATCGGGCAACAGGCCAGTATACTCGCCGCCCTGCCCAATGAATGTGCCCCGCACCAGCCTCCCTATGCCAAAATCTAAATCAAACGATGCATCTGAAAACCAAGTAGAAGAAGCCGTCGATACGGTCAGCTTCAAAGATCTTGGTCTTGCAGCGCCACTTAACAAGGCGCTAGACGAAGTCGGCTATGAAACACCTTCACCGATTCAGGCGCTGACGATTCCGCATTTGTTACAAGGGCTAGATGTTTTGGGGCATGCACCGACAGGAACGGGTAAAACCGCTGCTTTCGCTTTGCCCTTATTGTCTCGTCTTGATCTAAAGGCAAAGGGTGTACAGATACTCGTGCTGGCGCCAACGCGCGAGTTAGCTATCCAAGTATCCGAAGCATTCCAACGTTATGCCTCACGTATGAAAGACTTCCATATTTTACCTATCTACGGTGGTCAGGATTATAGCGGTCAGATTCGTCAATTACGTCGTGGTGTACACGCGGTTGTTGGTACGCCGGGTCGCGTAATGGATCATATGCGCCGCGGTACGCTCGTCTTGTCAGATATTAAAGCGATGGTGCTTGATGAAGCTGACGAAATGCTTCGTATGGGCTTCCATGAAGATGTCGAGTGGATTTTGGAGCAGATGCCGAAAGAAAAGCAAATGGCGTTATTTTCCGCGACAATGCCCAAGCAAGTTTTGAAGATTGCACGAAAATTTCAGGACGATCCTAAAGAAATCACGATCGAGTCGAAAACCAAGACAGCATCAACAATCCGACAACGTTTTTGGTCTGTCAGCCAATCCCATAAACTCGATGCCTTGACGCGAATTTTAGAAGTGGAACCCTTTGAAGGGATTATCGTGTTTGTTCGCACCAAGACAGCGACAACGGAACTCGCAGAAAAACTATCAGCCCGTGGCTATGCTGCAGCGGCAATCAATGGTGACCTGGTGCAAAAGCAGCGGGAAAAAACTATTCAGGGTTTAAAGCAGGGTAAGTTAGATATTTTGGTTGCAACCGATGTTGCTGCCAGAGGGCTGGATGTAGACCGTATCAGTCACGTTATTAACTACGATATTCCCCACGATACAGAATCCTATATTCACCGAATTGGTCGAACAGGACGCGCAGGGCGTACCGGCGAAGCGATATTGTTTGTCGCGCCAAGAGAAAAGCGAATGTTGTCTGCGATTGAGCGGGCCACAGGGCAAAAAATTGAACCGATGAAATTGCCTAGCACAGAGATGGTTAATAACAAACGTATCTCTGACTTCAAACAATCGATTTCTGATGTACTAGCAGCCGGCGATCTTGAGTTTATGCAAGGCGTTATAGACCAGTACGTCTTAGAGCACGATATACCCGCAATTGAAGTAGCCGCGGCGCTGGCCAAAATGGCAGTGGCTGACCGCCCTTTACTTGTTAAAGATATTCCAACGGTCGTTGAAAGAGGACCGAGCCGTAATAGTCGATCAGCCGATGGCGCTGGCAATCGAGGCGATTCGGCTCGTCGCAAGCCTCAAAAACCGCGTCGCCGTGATGGTTCTGTACCCGAGGGTATGGAACGGTTCCGCATATCGGTAGGTTCGAATCACGATGTTAAACCAGGCAATATCGTTGGTGCGATAGCCAATGAAGCAGGTTTGGATGCTGAACACATAGGCCACGTCAATATCATGGAAGACTATAGTTTGGTCGATCTTCCCGCTGGCATGCCAAAGGATGTCTTCACTGACTTGAAAAAAACGTGGGTTTGCGGGCAGCGTCTAGGCATTACGAAAGCAAAGGCCGAGCCGCAGCAGGCAGACGATTCTGACGCAGCACCGGCTCGCCGTAAAAGGCCATCGGCAGAGAGATCAAAGTCAAGAGCATCATCGGACCGAAAACCCCGGGCCAATGCGGGTAAGTCTGGCGAGAGAAAACGAAAACCGTCTAAGCCACGTTAAACGGATTTTAGCCTTCGTTTTTTTCAATTGAACCAAGCGTTACTTGTTCTTGAGGCGCTTGATAATACGGCCGCATTGATGCGGCTGGTAAAGTCCTTGTTAGCTCCTTGTTAGCCCCTCGTTAACTTATTGATAGCGCCTTATTAACATCCTTAACGTTGTTACGCCCATGCGAGCGGCCGGATAGCGCTTTGCGATCGTCCTTTGAATAACTATTCAGCTATTCGCACCATGCCAATTTACATAATTAATGCCCTTGCTATCGACTGGTAAGAATAGCCATTTGCCTATATAACTGTTCATCCAAGGCGGAGTTAATGAAGAGGAATAAGCAGATGTCGCAGGCGTTAAACAACAATGAATCAACTACAGGACAAGCTGGCGCGATGACCCGATCGGTTGATGTGGCGATTGTGGGGGCAGGATTTGCTGGGCTATATCTACTGCAAAAGTTTCGCCAGATGGGCTTATCTGCACAGGTGTTTGAAGCCGGTGATGGTGTCGGTGGAACCTGGTATTGGAATCGGTATCCCGGTGCGCGCTGCGATGCCGAGAGCATGGCTTACTCTTATTCCTTCTCACCTGAACTTGAACAGGAGTGGGAATGGACGGAGCGTTATGCAAAGCAAGCTGAGATTTTGAGTTATATCAACCATGTTGCCGATCGTTTTGAACTTTGGTCTGATATTAAATTAGAAACCCGGGTGACCCACGCCAATTATTCCGATGCGTCGCATCGCTGGTCTGTGAAAACGGACAAGGGTGATGAGGTTGATGCGCAGTTTTGCATTATGGCGACCGGCTGCCTGTCGACGCCGCAGGTTCCCAAAATCGCCAATCTTGATGACTTCGCGGGGCCCACATACTATGCCAGCCAATGGCCTCATGAGGGCGTTGATTTTGCCGGTAAGACGGTTGGTATTGTTGGTACCGGCTCTTCAGCCATTCAGGCTATTCCGGTTATCGCTGAACAAGCCAAACATCTCACGGTCTTCCAACGGACACCAAATTTCAGCGTACCTGCTAATAATGCGCCGCTTGATCCGACGTGGGTCGAAGGTTACAAGAAGAACTATCCCGATCACCGAGAAGATTATCGTTTAGACCGTGTTTCCAGTTTCGGTGATCTGATGATTCCGGACGAATACCGAGGTATGTCAGAAACAATGATCACTAGCGTGCCAATTGAAGAGGCGCGCGAAACGATGGAGCGTTATTGGCAATTTGGCGGGGCGAAGTTTATAGGTGCCTTTATCGACACAATGGTCAGCGAAGAGGCCAATGCGATTGTGGCCGACTTTGTTCGCGAAAAAATACGTCAGACGGTTGATGATCCTGCTGTTGCGAACCTGCTAAGCCCAAAGACTTATCCCATTGGAACAAAACGTATTTGCGTAGATTCTAATTATTTCGAGACATTCAATCGATCAAATGTGAGCTTGGTTGATGTCGCTACCAATCCAATTGAGACGGTCACAGAAAATGGACTGAAAACAGCTGCCGATGAATATGAGTTCGATATATTGGTGTTGGCGACCGGCTTCGATGCGATGACAGGCAGTTTGTTGAAAATGAACATTACCGGTGTTGATGGTTTGTCCTTGAAAGATAAATGGGCAGAAGGGCCTAAATCCTATTTGGGCTTAAGCGTGCATGGTTTCCCAAATATGTTCACCATTACTGGCCCCGGTAGCCCTTCGGTTCTCAGTAACATGATTGTATCCATTGAGCAGCACATTGAGTGGATCTGCGAGTTCATCGCATCAATGCGCGATAATGGTACAGATTATTTTGAAGTAGATTCGGCGTCGGAAGAACAGTGGGTAGAGCATGTGAATGAAGTGGCCGCTGCGACGCTTTTTCCAAAAGCGGGATCCTGGTATATGGGCGCTAACATTCCTGGTAAGCCGCGAATTTTCATGCCTTACGCGGGTGGTGTAGCGCCTTATCGAGAGTTATGTGATGACGTCGCAGCTGATCATTATCGAGGCTTTAATATTGCCTGATAGGCTGCTGCACAAGAAAAAGAGTGTTTGGGTCGAAACTTAGGTACTTGATGAGTGAAATGGTTAAGGACGCTTGCGGCTGCCTCGCATAAAGTAGGTGGGGATGATCGACACAAAAAAGACGATCGCAATGACCAAAAAGCCCTCTCGAAAAGCCATGGTTGATGCCTGCCATAGTATGGTCGATGACAGGAATGCGAACGACGCAGGGAATTCCATAATAAAACCAAAGTGTTGCGCGAACATTCTATCCTGCACATTAATTAGCAGCTCAATGGTTGCTGGGCTCATCACTTGGGTCTCGTTGAACTGACTCGCATAGTTATTAGTTCTATTGGATAAAAATATAGAGAGGTAGTTAACACCAAACGCGCCTCCTAATTGCCGTAAGAAATTTATTGCGCCTGATCCTTGGCTAATTAGCGACAGCGGCAGCGAGTTTAACGATGCAACATTCAAGCTAGGAAAGATTAACGCCAGCCCGATTCTGCCGATCAGTGCCCAGACCAAAATGGACGCATAGGCGGTATTTACGTCCACCGCTCGCATCAGCCAACTCGAGAAAGCAAACAGCAATAGCCCACAAATAATGATGTAACGTGGCTCGTAGCGATCACTCAGAGCGCCGGCGATCGGAAAGAAAACGGCCATCGCCAAGCCCGCTGGCAGCATCAGTAAGCCGGAATCCGTTGGCATAATGCCTTGCAAGGTCTGCAAGAATAGTGGCAGCAGATAGGTTGAACCATACAAGCCAAAGCCAACAATCAATGTAACGATTGCTGCGGCAAGAAATCGGCCGTACAAAAATATTTTTAGCTCTAGTATTGGATTTTCAACGGTGTTCTCCCACCATATGAACAACACGAAAGAAAACAACGCCACTGCAAATAACGAAATGATATAGTCTGATTCCCACCCCTCTCTAACACCGCTGGATAGGGCGGCAAGCAGCGTACTCAAAAATATTGATGCCAACAAAAATCCAGCCCAGTCAAATTTTGGTATGTCGGTTTTTGCTTTATCCCTGTCGGGCATAAATATCATCGCCAGCGGGATGGTGACGATCGAGAAAGGTACGGCGACAAAAAAAACGTAGCGCCAGCCAAAATTATCAATCAAAACACCGCCGAGAGTAGGCCCCAACGCCGGCGCCAGTATGGTTCCGATACCAAAGATGCCCATCGCAAAGCCTCGCCTGTGCACGGGAAAAATTTGAAAGTTAATTACCATCGCCAGCGGGCTGATGATGCCAGCGGCAGCTCCGGTAATAACCCGGGAGGCGATAAGCACCTCATGATTCGGCGCGAGCCCTCCCATGATGGAGCCGAGTAGGAATATTGTCATCGAAATAACAAAGGTCAATCGTAGCCCGATAACGTCAATGCAATAGGACGTCATCAGCATAGTGACTGTGCCGGCGGCAAGAAAGCCGGTCGCTAGCCATTGGGCTTGATCCTGACCAAGTCCAAAAGAACCCATGACTTCAGGGATAGCGACGTTGATAATTGTTGCGGGTAGCAGGGTAGCGAATGACGCCAGCATAGAGGTTGTGACTGCAAACCAGACATAGCTGGGGCCAAAGGTTTCGAACATACTTATAATAGGCGGGGTGGCTTCAATACCCTCTGGTATGCGAGCGCTCATTACTGTTCAGCGATATCGTTTTCTGCGTCAGACCCAGCGTCAATCGCTAGCTCCACCATCATGCCCGGCCTTAGTCGCGAGCTAGATGTTTGTAGTTCAATTTGTACCTCAAGTCTTTGTGTCACCTTGGTGAAATTGCCGCTGGGGTTTGGGCTTGGAAGCAGAGCGAACTGGCTTGTGGCTGCGTTGCCAATATTGCGCACGTAACCCACGATGGGCTCGTCGGGGTAGGCATCAACAGAGACTTTTACCTGTGCGTTGAGACCAAATCTGCGAAGTTCGGTTTCCTTGACGTTGGCTTTTACCCAAATCTTCTTAGGATCATGCACCATCAACATACGCTGGCCTGGGTAAACATACTCGCCTTGATTGATAAACGTTTCATCAACCACACCGGTGATGGGACTTTTAATTGTGTGATCGCCTAAAGTGTTGTTTAGTCGATCGCGCGCAAGCGACAATTCTGACGATTCACTTTTCAATATGTCCATGCGTTTGTTGATAACGTCCAGCTCTGACATGCCAGCTTGCGATAGCAGCAGCTCTGCGCGCGCGACTTCAATCTCGGCCAAGCGGCGATTGTATGTTTGTGCTGCGCTGTCCAGCGTAAGCTTGCGAGCATCGTAATCACCTTCAGAAATCATATTCTGGTCAAGCAGCGATTTAGCACGAACAAACTCTCGCTTTGCCTGCTGCAAGGTTACTTGTGATTCTGTTGAATTAGACGTTGCCGCGTTAAGACGCGATTGCTCCGCGTCGATCTGCGAGCTCACTTGCTTTTGTTTGAGGCTATATTCACTGTCTAAACGCGCTTGCTCGGCCGCGACGGTCTTTAATCTGGCATCAATTTCTTCGAGCTTTAATGCTGCGTCGCGATTGTCGATCTGAACAAGTACATCGCCTTTTTCAACAAACGCGCCTTCAACAACTGGAAAATCTACCACCCAACCGGGAATACGACTGCTAACAGAAACCATGGTTGCCGTGATTCTCGCGTCGGTCACATGCACGTATTGCGAACGATCATAAAACCAAGCTGTTAAAGCGATGCTCGACAACACAAGAATCGAAATGGATACAAGGCTGGTGACGTTTATCTTTTTTGGTGCCGTCTGATCTTTAAGTTCATTCATTAGTCTGTACCGACAGAATTTTTTCGAAGACTCTGATGCAGGTCTTAATGTCCTCATTGCTAACTTCTTTCAATATCGATTCGCGGGCCTGTTTCGATAGGTCATCAAGTTGTTCGAACAATGCTTCAGACTTCTTGGTCAAATATAGCGTGTTGCTTCGACGATCGTTGGGATCCGTGCGACGTTCTATTAAAGATTTTTTTGCCAGACTATCCAGTAAGCGAACCAAGCTTGGGCTCTCGATGCCCATGGTTTTGGCCAACTCCTTTTGTTGTAAGCCGTTACCTTCTTGACGTAAAAAGAACAGCGTGCGCCAGGTGGCGTCGGTAATATCAAGTGGTTTGAACATATCATCCATTGCAAACCGGACACGGTTGCGTGCATTGAACAGATTAGAGACGAACTGCTGTTTGAGATCTTTTGACATATCGACCGTCTTGAGATGATAGCGTTGGTTTGCTAAATAGTTAGAATTCAATTAATTAGCATGCTAACTAGTTTCTGCTTAGGAATCTAAACTGTCAAGGGTGCGCTAATAGGTGTGATGCGGCGGCGAGCTGTGCGGCAAAAGTTCTGCTCTGAACGTTTATAAATGGCTTGAGAGAAATAGAAAGATGCCTCCGAGTGGAGGCATCCCAAACTGCTTGATCAATATCAGCGTTAATCGAAAGTGATTATGCTGCTTTTCCCATTAACATGTCAGCGAGTTTCGCACGTTGATACTTCGCATCACCGTAAAGCACGTGATTATGCATCTGTCGCTTGAAGAAGACGTGAATAAAACATTCCCATGTAAAGCCGATGCCGCCATGAAACTGTACGGAACGACTTGACGAGAAAACCGCCATATCACTCGCTGAAGACTTCGCCATGCGGGCCAGCCGCTCGGCTTGTTCAGGTTCGCTGTCGATTGCGCAGGCAGCGTTGTAGACCAACGATTTGGTCTGATCGACCGCCAGCATGACGTTCACCAGAGGATGTTTAACGGCTTGAAAGAAACCCAGTGGGCGATCGAATTGAACCCTTACGGTTGCGTAGTCTGTTGTCGTTTGCAGTAACCATTCACCGCTGCCAACAATATCGGCGGACGTGATGCAAAGGATTGCAGGTAGGGCTTCGTTAAGGGCTTTGTCGCCATTACCTGGCGCTGCAACTTCGATCGCCTCAACATTGTTAAAAACAATGTGCGCCTGATCACGGGTTAAATCGATGATGCCATCAGCAATGATTTGAAGGCCTGTGGCGGCGGGATCAACAACGTAGAGACCGACACCGTTATCCGTCGATGCGGAAACGACGAGACGTTCAACTTTCTTTGCATCTTGAACAAACCATGCCGTGCCGCTTAATTTGCCGTCGGTGACCGTCACGTCAGTATCTTGCGCTTCCCAACTGCCCTTTTGGTTGGTAATGGCAAGGGTTGCGGAAGTGCCGGTGGCGATTTCCCCTAAGACTTTTGTAGCAGCGTCTGATTTGCACGCACGTAAAGCAAATGTGGCATTAAACGTTGAGAGTAACGGCGATGGGAATGCCGCTTTACCGGCTTCTTCTGCCAGAGCTACGGCCGCCACGACGGGCATGCCGATACCGCCCGCTTCTTCTGGTACACAAGCGGCGGTCCAGCCTAACTCACATATCTGTGACCAGAGATTTTTGTCCCAAATCGATTCGATATCGCGATAGATATCGAAGTTGTTTGCCACCTGAGAATGGATTTTATCAGCGGAACAATTGTCAGCAAAAAATTTACGTGCTGAATCCCTTAGCATTGCTTCATCTACACCGAAGCCAAAGTTTTTAGGTTGTGTCATCAAATTCTCCTTACTTCGATTTCGGCATGTTGAGTACACGCTCGCCGAGAATGTTACGTTGGACTTCGTTTGCGCCGGCTGCGATGGTGACGCCAAAGCTGTTCATATAAGCCAGTTGCCATTGACCGCCTGCTGCTGCATTTTCATCATTGACGTACAAACTGCTGCTAGCACCTTCAATCTCGTAGGCGAGCTGCGCGATGTCCTGACCCATTTCCGTTGCCACCAGTTTGAACTGCAGCGGCAATCGCATCGGGTGGTCATTCAATTCTTTGACGCCAATACGACGTTGATTCTGCCTAAAACCTTCTTGCCGAATCATCAATTCCATAATCGAATCACGAATTGCACCATCATCGGCGGCGGTCTTGCCATTACGATATGATTGTTTGGCAAGGTCGATTAGTGACATCGCGTTACCGATGCCGGCACCTTTTTCTTTTTCCATCACCATGCCGCCAGCGGAAGGTGTGGTTAGTAGACCTGCACCTCGTTCGTGCGCAAGGGTCGTCATCGCGACTTTCCAGCCGGCGCCAACTTCGTCCAGTCGATACTTATCTTCAACCACGAGGTCTTCAAAAATAACTTCGTTAAAGCCGGTCTCACCGGTCAATTTGATTAACGGGTTAACGGTAACGCCCTTGCCAATCATTGATTGAATCGGTACGACAAAATAAGACAGGCCATTGTATTTATCATCTTTGCTAGTTCGACATAACAGAATCATCCAATCGGCAAAGTGAGCCAGAGAAGTCCATACCTTGTGACCATTGATGACCCACGTGTCGCCTTTTTTCTCTGCAAATGTTTGCTGGTTCGCCAGGTCAGAACCTGCGCCAGGCTCACTAAAACCCTGACACCAGATATGTTCACCGGAAAGGAGCTTCGGTAGGAGTTCTTGCTTGACGGATTCTTGCGCATGGAAATAGACCGTCGGTGCAGCCATACCTAAGCCAATGATGTTCGGGAAAAAAGGTGTTTTGGCCCTTTGCATTTCTTGGTTCGCAATCGCTTGACAATCTTTGAGACCGCGACCGCCGGTCTCCTTGCTGTAGTCGGCGCCAATCAAACCCGCATCGTAGGCAGACTTCTGCCACTGTTTTAACCATTGCAGTGCATCCGGGTCACTAAGTTCAAGTGCCCCCTGGGGAATATGTACGTTTGGTTGACCGGGGTGATTTTCGGTAAGCCATTGCTGGCAATGGGCGCGAAATTCTGCCTGTTCCGGTGTGTCCTTCTTTGCTGCGTCGGACATGCTTAGTTGCTCCTGTTACGTTTAAAATGTGTATATTTTTCATCGAATAGCGCTGTACCCGTTTGCCGTCGCAGGCATTTTCAATGCAGGTACAGTAAAGGGGTGAAGTTGTACAGGAAGTTGTGCTCGGATAAAAGAGCAGGAATGACCAGTTAAGGAGAAATTATGGTTAGTTGGCTCGATAAAGATTTTGATATCCCGCTGCAGATGCAAGCGGCCGATTACCGTCTTAGGATGTTGACGGTGAATGACCTCGTGAAAGACTATGATGCTGTAATGTCGAGTCAATTAGAATTGCAGGGC
Source organism: Pseudomonadales bacterium (assembly GCA_029251375.1). Taxonomy (GTDB): domain Bacteria; phylum Pseudomonadota; class Gammaproteobacteria; order Pseudomonadales; family Azotimanducaceae; genus JAHRVQ01. The sequence goes on from JAQXDL010000018.1 coordinate 51,071, forward strand.
GTGTTCGGACCCCAAAGCCAGTGGCCAATAGCTGATATGACGATGGAGCAGGACCTTATTGACCTTGGCTGGCATCAGAAAGAGTTTCAGAACCGGTCTTCTTTTGCCTACACGATGATGAGTTTGGATGAAGTAACTTGTCTGGGATGTGTGTATATTTACCCAACTTACAAAGCAGATGTTGATGCTCAGGTGTTCATGTGGGTCAGATCTGGTAGTGAGTTAGATCAGCAACTTTATGCGGATGTGCAACAATGGCTGACCAATACTTGGCCTTTTCATAGCGTTGTTTATCCAGGTCGCAACGTGACTTGGCCTGACTGGCTTGATCAGGATTGAGAACCACAAAGAGAATCCAAGCCGCTTTTTGATAACCACCGCTAGGGCGTTAGTATGATCGACGCACACTAGGTGAACCAGTGCACATCGTACTGAAGAACGTACTGAAGAACGTACTGAACAAGTCCTACCGAACTAACCGTACAGGGCAAGTTCGACTGAACGAGATAAAGGGAGAAGAATTGTGACTAAGGTATCTACATTTTGTCGAGTCTGTGAACCATCTTGTGCGCTTATTGCGGACGTTGAAGATAACGAAATCATTTCCCTCAAGCCTGATAAGGATCATCCGGTCTCTAAAGGGTTTGCCTGTCATAAAGGGCTTGCGACGTTAGAGTTGCACAACGATCCTGATCGACTCGCGTTTCCGCAGAAGAAGGTCGGCGATGAATTCGAAAGGATTAGTTGGGATGAAGCCGCCCAAGGCATCGCATCAAGGCTAGCCGAAATTAAAGAAAAGTATGGCGCCGGTGCAATAGCGTCCTATTCGGGTAACCCACTAGCTTTCAACTCCCTAGCGGGACCAGCGATCGGTTCATTTTTTATTAAGAACGAGATTCGTACTAATTTTAGCTCTGGCACACAAGACTGCGTCAATAAGTTTGCCGGCAGCGAGGCTATCTTTGGCTCATCCACTATTCATCCTGTGCCAGATATCGAGTACACCGATTTTCTGCTCGCCTTTGGATCAAATCCGCGCATTTCCCATATGAGCTTTTTGTCGATTGCAGACCCAGTCGCAAGTTTGCGGGCAGCGGAAGCGCGCGGAGCAAAACTACGATTTGTCGATCCAAGGGTCAATGAAACGATAAAGGGTCTTGGCGAGATTGTTCAGGTGAACCCAGATACAGATGTGTACCTGATGGCGGCTATTTTGCATCACATGGATAGATCCGGTCAGTTCGACGAGGAGGCGCTTGCGACTCATGGCGATAATGTTGCGCAGCTTAGGGAGTTTGTTGGCAAATACTCGCCGGAACGTGTTGCTGATGTCGTAGGTATTTCCGCACAGGAAATTTGCACTTTGGCTGATGAATTTGCGCAAGCCGATTCTGCTGCAGTATATATGTCGACCGGCGTCAATATGGGTCGCCAGGGAACAATCGCCTATTGGTTGTTGTTTATGTTGAGCCTTGTTTCAGGCAACTTCGACAAGCGCGGTGGTAACTATTACGCGGAAGGTTTCTATCCGGCCGCAAAAGCAGGTAGAGGCAATGGAGAAAGCCCGTTCTTCGATGGCCCCTTTGGTGAAGTGCGCAAGATTCGAGGTTCGCTGCCGGGGAATTTGATGGCAGATATGATCTTGGATGCGGACAAACCCATCAAAGCAATGGTCGTTATTTCGGGTAATCCTATTCTCTCAGTCGGCGGGGGTGAGCGGCTTGAAGAGGCTTTTGCCTCGCTTGAATTTTTGTTTGTGATTGATATCTACCCCAACGCAACGGCGGAGTTTGCCGACTACGTGTTACCGGCAACAGATATGTTTGAGCGGCGAGATATCAATATTTGTGGTCTAGGTATGCAGAACCAACCTTTTGTTCAGTACAGTGACATGATCGTACCGCCAAGAGATGAGCGTCGACCTGAATGGTGGGCACTGGGCCGCATTGAGCAAGCTCAAGGTTTCGATTCTGTGTTGGATGATGGCGAAGAACCCTATCTGTTTGGTCGTACCGATCACATGCTTAAGCATGTTGACCTCAGTATTGAAGACCTGAAGAGCAAACCCTCACAGACGGCTGTATTGCCAGCGAATGTGCCCGGCAAGTTTTTCAACAAATGGATTCAAACAGAATCAGGCAGGATTGATTGCTGTCCTGCGGTTTTTACGGAAGCCCTTGAGCTTTGTGAAAACATATTCACAGCGTCTGAAAATGAGACGGGTCAATTAAAAATGATCTCTCGACGGACTAACTACATGTTGAACTCTTGGTTCCATAACTTACCGTCGTTGAAGCGAAAAAATCAGTTGGATAACCCGATATTTATGCACCCGCAAGATGCACGGTCGAGAAATCTTGGCGATGGCTCAATGGCCAGCATCCACAATGACAACGGTGCAGTTGAGGCTAGGGTTGTGTTGGACGAGGACCTAAAACCCGGCACGGTGGCCATGACCCATGGCTGGGGACACGGCAAAACACGTATGCGCGTGGCGCAAAAGCATGCCGGGGTAAATGCCAATGCATTGCTGCCTTCTGGACCGGGGAGTTATGAAAAGTTGAGCAATCAAGCATTCATGACAGGCATACCCGTGAGTATTGATGCATGCGCATAGGTCTGATTGCTGACACACACATGCCGGGGTCGTTAAGTGAGCTTTGGCCTGAGGCGATGGCGGCCTTGCACGGCGTTGATTGTATTTTGCATGCCGGGGATCTCCATACATTAGAGATTGTTGACGAACTGTCAGCACTTGCGCCAACTTATGTTTCCCGCGGTAATGGTGATCAGGGCATTATCGACGATCGTCTCGACGATACTTGGCTGCTGAACCTAGGCGGTGTGCAAATTGGTCTGATTCATCACTTTCCTTCGCCGCAGCGCAAAGGTCCTGAAGTGATAGGTCGGCATATTGATAAACACTTTGATGCTCGGCCAGATGTTGTGATTTTTGGACATACCCATTTCGAAGGGCTATATCACGTCAACGATACGCTCTGCGTTAACCCCGGTTCGCCGACGCTACCAAGAAATCAATCTTTACGTCGAGGCACTATTGGTTATCTGGATATTGAACAGGGACATGTCTCTGCATCCATTCATCAAATTACCGAATCAGGCCTAGTTCCGCATGAATCGATTGAACCGATGCGCATAGCTGGGGTTTTTGGCGGATAATCACGCTGACGTGACTTGGTGGTCGAATGCTTGCACAACTGCGGGTGCTGTGGCAGTTTGTCCCGCTTAATTAAAACGATTATGAGGTTGGCGTGTTACTGGATTTACACACCCATTCGATCAAGTCCGATGATGGCCGAGCCAAAGTTGAGAACTATTGCCAATGGATCAAGGCTAAGAATATCCCGATTGACGGATTTGTGCTGACCGAGCATCGGCAATTCGATGCTGAGTCAGGCTATTCTGATCTCGCCGAGAAATTTGGCCTGACCATATTGAAAGCAAGCGAAGTAGAAACCGAATACGGTCATGTCTTAGTTTATGGTGTAACCGAAGCTCTGACGCAGGCGTTTGATTTCGCTAGCATCAAGTTGTCTTTAGAGATGGTGCTTGAGGTTAGCGAAGCACATGGTGCGGTCGCGGTGCCCTGTCATCCCGGCAGACCGAGAGTTGGCATGTTTGCTCACACCGAAGAGTTGGGTATACCTAAAGGTGTCAAAATCGTTGAGATATACAATGGTGGTAGTCGGGATAAAGAGGATCAGATTGCCATCGACAATGCGCAGGCACTCGGCTACTTGGGTATTGGTGGTAGTGATTCGCATATTGTCAGCCATATTGGTCGCTGCGCGACACGCTTTGACGAGAAGATCGAAAACATTGATGACCTCGTTACGGCCCTGAAGACCGGCAAGTTTGAAGCTGTCACCCTAAAAGAATCTGTTTAGAACAAGAGAGTTAACGTGGACCAAGATATTGAAACTTTAAGAGACGAATATCTCAATCAGGATTTCGATGAGAAATCATTTGATATTGACCCAGACACAACCATTGAATATGCGCGATTGTGTGGTGAAACAGCCAATCGGTTTTTAGATAAAAACGATCCTGACTTTCAGGCGTCGCCGACCTTTATTGCCAGCTTAAGTGGCGGCCGGTCTTTGCCAAAAGGCTTTCCTCGTTTCGGTATTGGCATGGACGCAGGCAAAGGTGTTGAGTGTTTTAGTCCGATTAAACCTGGTCAAGCGATTCTCGGCAGAACACATTTGCATGATATATATACAAAAACCGGGCGATCCGGCCGAATGGTTTTTACCGTTTCAAGAATCGAATTTTTTGATCAGGCAGGCACGCACCTCGCCAATGCGGATAGTCGAATCGTTATGCGGGAGAAGGCCAAATGAGTATTAGCTCCATTTCAGAAGTCGAATTTGGCGTAGACCTGCCTGTGTTTGAACCTGACACATCGCTCGAAACCGCCAGTAAGTTTGCCACGCTGGTAGGCTGGGGTGGTGCAAGATTCACCGATCATGAAGCCGCAAGAAAAGAAGGCCTACCCGGCGCCATGGTGCCCGGCATACTAAGTCAGGGTTATCTGGTTGCGATGATTCACAATTGGGCGCCTTCTGCAGAGGTAAAGTCGATTGATACCGTTTTTCGAGCGGCGGTCATTGCGGATGAAAAACATCAAATCACCGGTGTAGTGACCGATATCAATGAAGACGACAAGCTTGTTGAAATTGATATCACGGTGGCTAACGAAAAGGGTGAGACACGGGTGTTCGGTACTGCTAGTGTCCAAATTCCTTAGCCTACGCAATCGATTATGACAAAGAGAAGCCATCGCTTTGTGCCTATTGAGGGGTCTTTGAATTTTAGAGACTTTGGCGGATACGAAACCGTCGATGGTAAGTTGGTTCGAACCGGACGACTGTTTCGATGTGGTTCTTTATCTTATATCCCGCCGCACGCCCACGGTGATTTTTCCGAGCTGGACATTGGTGTTATTTGTGACCTTCGTCGTGATGAAGAAGCGCAAGCTAGCCCAACACCGGATATCAAACCTTTCAACTGTAGCGTTCGTATTCCTATCGACCCCGGCAGTTCTTTTCTCATGCGCGATAGCTTTGAAAATCATGATCACACTCATGAACAGCGTATAGAGTTTATGACTGAGGTCACCCGTGAGATTGCACGAGATCATACTGAGGAATATCGTCGCTTGTTCGAGGAGTTGCTTAATGTTGATAATGGCTTTCTATTGCATTGCACAGCGGGCAAGGATCGAACCGGCTTTGGTGCTGCGATGATTTTGTATGCCTTAGGTGTACCCGAGGATGTCATTGTCGAGGACTATCTATTGACGAACACCGCAACTGAATTGCTCGATATCATGCGACCCATGTTTGAGCAACGTTACGGCGATCGGGTTGATGAAGCCAGCTTGATTGTGACCGCCGGTGTTAGAGAACAATACCTGCGAGCGGCGTTAGAGGAAGTGCATCAACATTTCGGTTCGGTAGATGGCTATCTTGAAGCTGTCGGCATTGATCAAGCTGCTAATCGTGAATTACGGTCTCGATTGCTGGTCTAAACTTTTCTTTATTGTTCGGCTTTTCTTTTAAGCCCTTGACGACAGTCTTTTCTAATTCTATTGAGTTTTGTTTTTATCTGCGGCGCAAGCTTCTCGGTCGCTGCGCTATAGGCAATCGGATGAATCGAGGTGAGTCTCGCGTTGATGTAATCAAGGGTTAAGCAGGGGTACAGATTATGTATTTCTCGCAGCGTCCATCCCAAGCCTTTTTGAACATAGTATTCTTCATCCGCCAGAAGATTGTCGATTGAGTCAATAAGCACTTCGAAGGCTAATACCCGTTGACGTTTGCTGGCATATTCAATCAACCCAACGACAGATTGCCGACGTTTCCATGGGTTTTTTGATTGGTTCCATTGCTTCAGCGTTGGTAGTAGCCATGAAGGGTTTTCCTCAATCGATTGGGTATAAATTTTTGAAAGATCGTCGCTGTGCTCCCAACAATCGCATCGGTTAATCCATTGTTGAATAATTTTAATTTCATGGTGCTCAAGTGAGCTGTGCTGGTAGTAGTAAAGGGCCTGGCAAGCGACTTCGTAATAGGGGGTATTGCGCCAGATATAATTCCATTGTTGGGCAATCGATAAGCTTGATCGTTCTAGGAAATGATACGGCGTCTTCGTGAGTTTTCTTACAGCGGGTACCCGCAAGTTTAGGCGTACAAAACCCTGTGGGCTTGTGGCTAAAGTATCAATGGTTGCGAGTGTTTGGTTTGCGGCTGCAAGGGTAACCTGGGTTACCTCCTGCAGCGCATCTTCTTTAGACATAGTCTTTGTAATTAGTTTTTGTAATTAGTCTTTGGAATTGGTCTTTAGACCTTAAGGTTAATGTGTCTGAGTTTAAACAGGCTTGAAAAGCGGAATATTCAGCGTCTCGTGTTCTTCCCATTCGACTTGAACCTTTTGTCCAACGCTTACGTCCTCCGGTGCGACGCCGGTGACGTTGGAAAGAATCCTTGGACCCTCATCCATATCAATCCAAGCCACAACGTACGGTACGAGGTTGCGAAAGAACGGATGGTAGCTTTGACGGACAACGCTAAAGGTGTAGACGCTGCCGGTGCCGGCTGATGTTTTCCACTGCAATTCGCCATCAGTGCATCCCGTGCAATGTCGGCGCGAGTAAAACACGACGGTGTTGCAACTGTTGCATTGCTGATAGCGAAACTCTTTCTGTTTGGTACCTTCCCAGAAAGCCGCTGTATCGGGTTCGTCACTTCGAGGTATTGGTCGTTTTACATCATTCATGATTAATCTCTCCCCAAAATTACTGTTCCGGCAGCATGACGGCTACCGAGCATGCCACCGTTACCGTGGGCGACCGCCAGTCTTGCATCAGCGACCTGCGATGTGGATTCACCCCTTAACTGACGTGCTGCTTCAATCAACAAAAAGATGCCGCGCATACCTGGATGATTAGAGGACAAGCCGCCGCCATCGGTATTCAGAGCGGGACCGCCTGATTGATCAAAGCGTAATTTACCGCCCTGAACCCAGCTGCCGCCTTCACCTTTTTTGCAGAAGCCGAGATCTTCGAGCAAGGTCAGTACGGTAATACTAAAAGAGTCGTATACCATCGCAATATCCATCTCTGCCGGCGTGACGCCAGCTTCACCGAATGCCTGCGGCGCAGATTGGGCTGCAGCACTAGTCGTAATATCACCGCCGTTTTCTGGATATTTCGTAGCTTCACCGCCACCTAGAATCCAAACCGGCGGTTTGCGGCAATCTCTGGCGACTTCAGGCGATGCAATGACGACAGCGCCGCCACCATCGGAGATCATGCAACATTCGAGCAGGTGTAGAGGGTCCGCAATCATGCGTGAATTTACCACGTCACTGATTGTGGTTTCCCTGATATCGAGAAACTCAAGATCTTCCATAGCTTTCACAGCTTCAGGGTTGCGCATGGCGTGATAACGCGTTGCGGTGGAAATTTCTGCCAGTTGCTCACTGGTTGTGCCGTATTGATGCATGTGCCGCCGCGCCACCATTGCATAGTTAGCGATCAACGTCATGCCCGCAAAGGCGTCCATATTCTCAGCTGGGTGCATACCCGGTCCGCCTCGCCCACCGACGCCGATGGCGCGCGCATTGGAGTGGGCGGTAGAGCCGTAGGTTAGTAAAGCGACTTTAGCTTTACCGGCAGCAATATCGCGTTTTGCGTGGGCTGCGTGGAACTCATAAGATGAACCACCGACGTTGGTTGTATCTATCACGTTGGGTTTTAAGCCGAAGTACTCGGCAATATTCAGTCCGCCCATACCGCCACCGTCACCAGCATCATAAATTGCGTCAACGTCAGACCAATTCAAGCCAGCGTCTTCCAATGCACGTGCGGCACTTTCCGCTTTAATCTGCAGGGGTGAAACTTCACCTTCTACATCCCTTGATGGATACTCGTGGATGCCAACTATCGCGGCGTCTCTGTCCGAACTCATTGTTTTCTCCCCAACTACTTACGATTTGCTTGTTATTAACTTGATGGTCAGATTAAGTCTACCTAAGGTCATTGTTGATTAGTAGCCGCTGCAACGGCTGAACGGTATACAGTTTGAGATGAGCAATAGGTGCAATTTAGGGCCCGCTGTGGCAGATTGGCTATTATATTTTTGCGCGTGTTTAATCGCGTACGATCAACATCTAAAACAGGAATTCGACGTGAAAATTATCTGCCTAACCGGCGGTTTAGCATCTGGAAAATCAACAGCATCCGAATACCTCGGTACTTTGGGCGCGGATGTGATTGATGCGGATCGGCTAGGGCATCGAGTATACGACCCGGGCACGCAAGCCTATCGAAAGGTCATTGATACCTTCGGCGAAGAGGTCGTTTCTGACGATAACCAAATTGATCGAAAGATCCTGGGCGGCAAGGTTTTTGGCAAACCTGAAGAATTAAAGAAACTCACGAATATTGTTTGGCCAGAAATTCGCCGTCTGGCGGGTCTGGAGATATCCGGTTTTGATGCTATTAACCCCGATACAACGATCGTGTTGGAGGCAGCAGTTCTGTTTGAAGCCGGTTGGGAAGATCTGGGTGACGAAATTTGGGTCGTCGTCGTTGATAGGGACGTCGCCATTGAACGGGCGATTTCGCGAGATGGTTTTGATCGAGCCGCCGTTGAAAGTCGCCTTGATAGTCAATTATCGAATGACGAGCGCGTCAGTCGCGCCGATATCGTCATCGATAACAGTTCGACCCTCGAAGCGATGCTTGCGCAGCTCGATACGCAATGGCAGCGCGTCAAACCCGCGTAGGAAAAAGAAGATTGATCAAACGGGTTAATCCACGTTTGGCTCGCCCAGCGCCGATTAGCCAAAATAGCTCTCTCGTAAGCTAAGCTCGCCCCAACCGGTCAAAAGCGTCGGCGGGGATAGCGAGCGTGGGTTGCTTGGTTTACAATGCGCGCTCTTTTTAGTTCACCTATTCTCTCATTTGGAAGACCGCTGTCGTGGAAATTAGTCCCCTTATAAACATGATTCAGGATCTGACGGAACGTACTGCCGTTCTTAGGGGGTACCTTTGACTATGATGAACGCAAAGACCGTCTAGCAGAAGTTGAGTTAGAACTCGGCGATTCAAAGGTCTGGGATAATCCTGAAAAGGCGCAGAGTCTTGGTAAGGAAAGATCCTCACTCGAAGCGATCGTGCTCACGATTGATACCCTCGAAGCGGGTTTAGTCGACGTGGCTGATTTGCTTGAACTTGCTCAGGAAGAAGATGACGAAAGTCTTGTGGTTGAAGTCGAAGCTGATCTGAAAGAAATGAGCGGCAAACTTGAAACGTTAGAGTTTCGACGGATGTTTTCAGGTGAAATGGATCCAAACAGCGCCTACCTCGATATTCAGTCCGGTTCAGGTGGCACAGAGGCTCAAGATTGGGCCAATATGCTGTTGCGAATGTATTTACGCTGGGGCGAAGCGAAGGGCTTCAAGACCGAGGTCATCGAGTTATCCGAAGGCGATGTCGCTGGAATCAAAGGCGCTACCGTTCGTTTTGAGGGGGATTTTGCGTTTGGCTGGCTTCGAACCGAAACCGGCGTGCATCGATTGGTGCGTAAGTCGCCTTTTGATTCAGGCTCTCGTCGGCACACGTCTTTTGCTTCCGTGTTTGCGTCACCTGAGTTAGACGACGATATCGACATCGAGATAGATATGTCGGATGTTCGGGTTGATACCTATCGCGCCAGCGGCGCAGGGGGGCAGCACGTTAACAAGACAGACTCTGCAATACGATTAACCCACGAGCCATCGGGTATTGTTGTGCAATGCCAAAATCAGCGATCGCAGCATAAGAATCGCGATCAGGCGATGAAGCAACTGAAGGCCAAGCTTTACGAGATGGAAGATCAAAAACGACGCTCTGAGCTTCAGGTGATTGAAGACAATAAGTCAGATATTGGCTGGGGCAGTCAGATTAGATCCTATGTGTTAGATTCAGCGAGAATCAAAGATCTACGTACCAATGTCGAAACCTCCTCAACCCAAGGTGTTTTGGACGGTGATCTCGACCAATTTATTGAAGCAAGCCTTAAACAAGGTTTGTGAACACCGGCGCACGCAACTTAGCGTGTAGCGCCCAAACAAAAATTTCCACTCATTGATTAAATTTAACCTATAGAACTCAAGTGATGTCAGAAGAAAATAGCAACGACCAAGTGCCAGAAGAGAATGAAATTATTGCCGTTCGCAAAGCTAAGTTGGCTGAACTGCGCGATAAAGGTAATGCCTTTCCGAACCAGTTTCGGCGCACAGACTTTTCTGAAATGCTGCATCAGGCTCATGCTGATGCCACCAAAGAAGGGCTAGCAGAACAGGCAATTGCTGTTAGTATCGCGGGGCGTGTCATGCTTCGACGGGCAATGGGTAAGGCAAGTTTTGTGACACTTGCTGACATGAAGGGACGAATCCAAGCCTATATCCGTTTGAGTGACGTCGGCGAAGAAGCCTACGCGGAGTTTAATAAATGGGATATCGGTGACATCGTTGGCATCACGGGCACCATGATGAAAACCAACAAGGGTGAGTTATCGGTTCATGCATCACAAATCCAGATGCTGACCAAGTCTTTGCGACCTTTGCCAGAGAAGCATGCAGGATTGACTGATACCGAAACTCGCTACCGCCAGCGTTATCTTGATCTAATGATGAACGAAGAGAGTCGTGCGGTGTTTACCAAGCGCGCGAAAATCATTGACTATATCCGTCGCTATTTCATTACCCGTGAATTCATGGAAGTCGAAACACCGATGATGCTCAATACACCCGGCGGCGCGACGGCCGAACCGTTTGTGACCTATTACAATGCGTTGGATACGGAAATGTATTTGCGTGTTGCGCCCGAACTGAATCTGAAACGCTTAGTTGTCGGTGGCTTTGAACGTGTGTTTGAGATCAATCGCAACTTTAGAAATGAAGGCGTTGATACTAAACATAGCCCTGAATTCACAATGCTTGAGTTCTATTTGGCCTATGCCGATTACAACGATCTGATGGACATGACCGAAGAGATGTTTCGTGGCATTGCACAGGAAGTACTGGGCACCACGCAATTTAGTTACAAAGGTACTGAAATCGATTTTAGTCAGCCTTTCCAGCGAATGACGATGGAAGAATCGATTCTTGCATACAACGACCGTATTACTGCTGAGCAGCTAAGTGATCCTGAGCAGGCGCGCGCACTCGCAAAAAGCGTTGGCGTTGAAGTCAATGACGCTTGGGGTCATGGCAAAGTTGTGATGGAGATATTCGAAGCGTTGGTTGAGGACAAGATTGAACAACCGATTTTTATCACGCAGCATCCGACGGAAGTTTCGCCTCTAGCGCGTCGAAATGACAATGACGGTGATGTGACAGATCGATTTGAATTGTTCTGTATGGGGCAGGAAATTGCCAACGGATTCTCTGAATTGAATGATGCAGAGGACCAGGCGAGTCGTTTTCAACAGCAGGTTGATGCGAAGGATGCGGGTGATAACGAAGCCATGCATTTCGATCATGATTATGTCACAGCATTGGAATATGGACTGCCGCCGACGGCGGGAGAAGGGTTAGGTATCGACCGTTTAGTAATGTTACTGACGGATTCAGCCTCAATTCGTGACGTTATCTTATTTCCTCACATGCGCCCAAGAGGCTAATCGGCATTGCAGCCGCTCTCAGCCCAATTGGACGCGAGTTGGCTTCATTACTTAGGCGCTGAGTTCGATCAACCCTATATGCAGTCGTTGCAGGCTTACTTAGTCGAACAGCATGACGCCGGCAAGGTAATCTTTCCGGCGGCTGATGAGTACTTCAATGCGCTCAATGCCACGCCCTTTGAAGAAGTAAAAGTAGTGATTCTTGGTCAGGACCCGTATCACGGTCCTGGTCAGGCGCATGGCCTGTGCTTCTCTGTCAAAAAAGGGGTCAAAACTCCGCCCTCACTTAAAAACATCTATAAAGAAATTGCCGCTGACCTTCAGATAGACAATAACTTTGCCTGTGGTGATTTGACCCAGTGGGCTGATTCGGGTGTTTTATTGCTTAACAGCGTGCTGACCGTCGAACAAAATTTAGCCGCGTCCCACCAAGGTAAAGGCTGGGAAATATTCACTGATCGAGTCATCGAGGTATTGTCGCAGTCCCGCCAGCATTGTGTCTTCATGCTTTGGGGTAGCTACGCTCAGAAAAAAGGTCAGAAGATCGATGCGACGAAACATCTCGTCCTGAAGGCTCCCCATCCTTCACCATTGTCGGCTCATAGGGGCTTCTTTGGCGCCAAACATTTCAGTCAATGTAACGCTTATCTGGAGCAAACGGGCCAGCGGGCGATTGATTGGGCCAATCTGTCGATTTGATTCTTGGCTGTATTTTGCCTTGACGACTCGTGGCGTCAACACAGCGGCATAAATGGCTGGTTTATCTAAGGACCTGCATTCGATATCATCCGCGCACGAATAAGATTCCCGAGAGCGCAAAGAGTATGACAAACAAAGTTGACCTGTATGTAAATGGCGAGTTCAGTCAGGGTAGTGGCACGGAAACAATTGCTGTAACCAATCCAGCAAATCAGGAAGTTTTGGCTGAAGTTGCCTGCGCAACCTTGGAAGATGTTGACGTAGCCGTTGCTGCTGCAAAAGCGGCGTTCTACGAATGGCGTTTAATACCAGCGCCAGAGCGAGCAAGAATGCTGATGAAGTATCAGATGTTGCTAAAAGAAAAGCAGGATGAAATTGCTACGGTACTGGCAAAGGAAACAGGCAAGACTTTTGCGGATGCGCAGGGTGATGTATGGCGTGGTATCGAAGTTGCTGAACAAGCCTGTAACGTGCCGGCGATGATGATGGGCGAGACGTCCGAGAACGTCGCTCGCGGAATTGATACCTACAGTTTGATTCAGCCTTTAGGTGTATGTGTCGGTATTACGCCGTTTAATTTTCCGGCGATGATCCCATTGTGGATGTTTCCGCTCTCAATTGCCTGCGGAAATACCTTTGTTTTGAAGCCTTCAGAGCAAGACCCGATGACACCAACATTGCTGGTTGAGTTGTTTTATCAGTGCGGATTCCCAAAAAATGTATTGCAGCTTATCCACGGTGGTGCAGACCAGGTTAATGCGCTGCTCAATCACGAAGATACTCGCGCGGTCTCCTTCGTTGGTTCCGTTGGCGTTGGACAACATGTCTATCGTACAGCGACTCAAAATCTAAAACGTGTCCAATGTATGACGGGCGCGAAAAATCATATGATCATTATGCCCGATGCCGATAAAGCGCAAACCATTAGCGCCTTAGTTGGGTCGTCTGTAGGTGCTGCTGGCCAGCGTTGTATGGCAATTTCAGTCGCTGTTTTTGTTGGTGAGGCGCAGAGTTGGATACCGGATGTTGCTGAGGCAATGGCGAAGATTCGACCCGGCGCTTGGGACGATGACGGTGCAGGCTACGGTCCGCAGATTAGTGCCCAGGCAAAAGAGCGGATCGAAGGCTATATTGAAAAAGGAAAAGCTGAGGGTGCTAACTGCATGCTCGATGGCAGTAATTGCGAGGTCGAGGGTTTTCCGGACGGTAACTGGGTTGGCCCTACGTTATTCAGCGATGTAACAACGGATATGAGTATTTACACTGACGAAATATTCGGCCCGGTCCTAGTTGGTGTAAGTGCTGATACGCTTGATGACGCGATTAAAGTGATTAACGCCAATCCTTACGGCAATGGCACGTCGATCTTCACATCCTCCGGTGGCGCGGCCAGAAAATTTCAAAGTGAAATTGAGGTTGGTCAAGTGGGTATTAATATTCCGATACCTGTACCTCTACCATTCTTCTCTTTCACAGGTTGGAAGAATTCTTTTTATGGCGATCAGCACGCTTATGGCAAGCAGGCCATTCGTTTTTATACGGAAACAAAAACCATTACAGCCAGATGGTTTAGTAGTGAGTCCGCGGTAAATGACAACATGACCATTGCGCTCAAGTAATGTTATCGAAATGATAATTTCTCGATAACTGTTTGAGGGCGAGCGTTGTTTTATTTAGAGCGAGCACCAGAGATAAGCTGAGGACGAGTCGTCTATGAACTTTGACCTTACGGAAGATCAGGTAGCGTTTAAAGACGCTGCCCGATCCTTTTCAGATAAAGAGTTTGCGCCAAATGCGGCCGAGTGGGACGCCGGTAAAATATTTCCCAAAGAGGTCATTGCGAAAGCAGGCGAGCTTGGGTTTTGTGGTTTGTACTGTCCTGAAGATGTAGGCGGGCTTGATTTAAGTCGACTCGATTCGACTATTATTCTCGAACAACTAGCGATGGGTTGTACTTCTACGACCGCATTTATCTCGATCCACAACATGGCAACATCAATGATTGCTAACTTTGGTTCAGCTGAGCTGAAGGAAGAATATTGTCCGTCTCTAACGGCCGGCACGACGTTAGCCAGTTACTGTTTAACGGAAACCGGCGCAGGTTCAGATGCCGCCTCGCTAACAACGAGGGCCGAGAACAAAGGTGATCATTACCTTGTTAATGGCAGCAAAATGTTTATCTCCGGTGCCGGTAGTACCGATGTACTCGTTGTCATGCTGCGAACTGGCGAGCAGGGTGCTAAGGGCATCACGACACTGGTCATTCCAGCTGATGCGGATGGTATTAGCTACGGTTCAAATTTGGAGAAAATGGGATGGCATAGCCAGCCCACCCGCGAAATCACTTTTGAGAATGTGAAAGTGCCGATTTCAAACCGATTAATGCAAGAAGGCGACGGATTTAAAATCGCCATGAAAGGGCTCGATGGCGGACGGATAAACATTGCGACTTGCTCCGTCGGTACGGCCCAGGCTGCTCTGAACCGAACCCGTGATTATATGCACGAGCGACACCAATTCGGTGAGGCCATCGCCAATTTTCAAGCCTTGCAATTTCGCTTTGCGGATATGGCAACCGAGTTGGTGGCAGCGCGACAGATGATTAGGTTGGCTGCATTTAAAGTCGATCAAGGTCATCCAGAAGCTAGCGTATATTCAGCTATGGCCAAACGTTATGCGACGGATATTGGCTTTGAGGTTTGTAATCAGGCGCTCCAGATTCACGGAGGCTATGGCTACATGCAAGAATACCCATTGGAGCGTTACATTCGTGATACCCGCGTGCATCAAATATTAGAGGGTACAAACGAGATTATGCGCCTTGTGATTTCTCGTCGATTACTGGGTATTGCAGATCTAGAAGCTGTCCAGTAGTACACTTTATTCGTCGGGCAGGGCAGCGCCCTAGCGAGGTTTGTAGTTAAGCCGATGCTTTTATTAAAACCATTGAGCGATGCTGTTTTGTACTACGAGGTCACAATTTTTTAATAAAAACCTGACTATAGTCGAACAGGTCAATTGAGTGTCTAGCGGTAAGAAATAGCAATATTAACAACCTCAATTTTTAATCGCGTAGTATGCAGTAAAGTCAAAAGGACGATAAATATGTCAAACAAACTCTTGATGGAAATGAGAGGCCATACGGCGCTCATCACAATCAATACACCGCCAGCGAACACTTGGGATGAAGAAAGCCTACCCAGTTTAGGTAATCTGGTAAAACAGCTTAATCAAGATGATGAATGCTATAGCTTGGTTATTACCGGTCAAGGTGAGAAGTTTTTCTCAGCGGGTGCTGATCTAAATATGTTTGCCTCCGGCGATAAGTTGGTCGCCAGAGACTTGGCAACTAAATTTTCTGCAGCGTTCGAGACCTTGAGTCAGTTTCGCGGCGTTTCAATAGCAGCCATCAATGGTTTCGCGATGGGCGGCGGTCTTGAGTGTGCATTAGCTTGTGATATCAGGATTGCTGAATCCCATGCCGTCATGGCGCTACCGGAGGCGACGGTAGGCTTGCTGCCGGCCGGATTAGGTACGCAGCATTTGTCGTGGGTCGTGGGCGAAGGCTGGGCAAAGAAAATGATTTTGTGTGGCGAGCGGGTTGATGCAGCCACAGCGGAGAGGATTGGTCTAGTTGAGGAAGTCGTCGAAAAGGGACAGTCCGTTGAAAGAGCGCTGGCGCTGGCTGCAAATGTTGAAAAGCAGAGCCCCAAAAGCGTTGCTGCAAGTAAACGCCTGATTCAGGCCGCACGACATAGCTCTATCAAGGAAGCCTATCCGGTTGAGGCTGATGAATTTGTTGCACTATTTGATACTAATGACCAAGCGGAAGGGGTGAACGCTTTTCTAGAAAAACGTAAACCTAAATGGACTAACAGCTAAGATGAGTGAAAAGATGGTTGATGCTGCCTCGGTTGTTTTATTTGAAACGGTTGATTTGTCCGGCGGCAAACAGTTAGGGCTGATAACGCTTAACGTCGAGAAGACCCTCAACAGTTTAAGCCTTGAGATGGTTGATCTTATTCACCCTCAGTTGGAGATGTGGGAACGCGACGATGCTATATCGTCAGTCATGTTTCAGGGTGCTGGCGACAGGGCTTTTTGCGCCGGCGGTGATATCCAGAACTTATATCACGATATGGTGGCGCATCCGGGTGGCCCTTGCCCCTACTGTGAATCCTTCTTTGAGAGAGAGTATCGGCTCGATTACTATATTCATAATTACTCAAAGCCAACGATTGTCTGGGCGCACGGCGTCGTTATGGGCGGCGGTTTAGGTATAGCATCAGCCTGTGATTTTAGGATTGGTACTGAAAAAACCCGCATTGCCATGCCCGAGATTACGATAGGTTTGATTCCTGATGCCGGTGCGACCTGGTCATTTAGTCAGATGGATGAACACTGGGCGTACTTTCTCGCTTGGACCGGAGCAAATATTAATGGCGCTGACGCTTACCGTGTCAAACTCGTCAACGCGTTGATTAACCACGCAAATCGGCAAGACTTTATTGCGGCTTTAGCGAGTGCCGACTGGGATTCGCCTGCGCACCAGGTGATCTCTACCCTGATTGGTGAATTTGAACAAAAACGTCAGGATTTCCCTGAAAGTCAAATTGCAAGTCATGAGCATGTTGTCAAAGAAGTAATTACTGAGTGCTTGAACAGTGATAACCCTGTAGCGACGCTGATAAGAAATATGTCTCAATTGGCTGGTGATAGTTGGCTTGAGAAGGCGGCGGCAACCTTTAGTCATGGCGCGCCAACAACCGCTGAAATCATATACCGACAGTTTCAACGCGCCAAAACCATGAGCAAAAAAGAAATGTTTCAAATGGAACTTACTTTGGCTGTTCAGTGTAGTCGTCATCCGGATTTCGCAGAAGGGGTCAGAGCCCTGCTGATTGATAAGGATAATCAACCCTCCTGGGAGTATGCGGTGATGGGCGAGGTGCCGACAGATTGGATTGATGGACATTTCGAAAGCCCATGGGACGATCACCCCATGGCTGATATTTAATACGGCGATTCATGAAGAGTCGTAACATGGATTTTTGATAATCTAACCGTATGGATGATTGTTCAAAAAAATGTGAACAAGAACGTCAATAAGGTCACTAATAAGATCACTGATAAGAACGTTAAAATTAAACAAGGACACGTCACATGACAAAAGTCGGGTTTGTTGGACTGGGTAACATGGGTGGACCCATGGCGAAGAACTTACTACAGCATGGGTTTGAGTTGAAGGGTTACGACATCGTTCCTCAACTTCTCGATGACGCTGTAAAACAGGGTGCGACTGCCTGCGACTCTGCTAAAGCGGCGGCGACGGATGTAGATATATTTATCTCCATGCTACCGGCATCGATTCATGTGCAGAATCTGTATCTTGGTGACGAAGGTGTGTTGACTTGCTTGCGACCAGACACATTAGTGATTGATTGCAGCACAATAGCGCCGACTGTGTCTCAACAAGTCTCAAGCGCTGCTAAAGAAAATGGTATCGCAATGATTGATGCGCCCGTATCAGGCGGTGTCGGTGGCGCGGTAGCCGGTACACTTACCTTCATCGTTGGTGGCGGTGCAGCACAATTAGAACAAGCACGACCGTTACTTGAGGCGATGGGTAGCAATATTTTTCATGCAGGTGAATCGGGAGCCGGTCAAGTGGCCAAGGTCTGCAACAATATGTTGTTGTCCGTGTTAATGGCTGGCACAGCCGAAGCGCTGCAACTGGGCGTTGATAATGGTTTGGACCCTGCCGTGTTATCCGAGATTATGCGTAAGAGTTCTGGCGGTAATTGGGCTCTTGAAGTGTATAACCCTTATCCTGGTGTGATGGATGGTGTGCCGGCTTCTAGGAATTATGAGGGAGGCTTCCTTGTTGATCTGATGATTAAAGATTTAGGTTTAGCGATGGAATCTGCGCTGGCAGTTGGTGCCTCAACGCCAATGGGTGCGTTAGCAAGAAATCTTTACGTCAACCATAGTAAAGATGGGCATGGTCGAACTGACTTCTCAAGTATCCAACAGGTGTATAACAAGTCTGATACCTAGTTGGGAGGCCGGCAGGCTCAGCACGTGTGGAAATGACATTGGTCGAGTTACCTGAAGCGAAACAGCAAGCTATTCGTCGGGAGTTCCCTCGAATAGCCGAAGGTTGGATTAAGGATTATCCTGCCTTGGTTGCGCGCTGTATTGATAAATGGCAGCTGACACTGGGTGAGCTGATAAGGGTTGGATTGCCGATCAACATTTTGATCTATGCGACTGGCAAAAATGATGAACAAACTGTTATTAAGATAGCCCCGCCTCACCCCGAGCAACTAAACGAACGTATTGCACTTGATCATTTGAATGCTGACATGATGGTCAATTTGATTGATTATTCAGTTGATGATGGCGCGATTTTACTGGAACGGATTTTACCAGGGCGCATGTTGCGCGAGGTCATACTCGATCGTGATGAAGTTCGGCGCGCCACATCGTTACTCGCCAGTGTGCCGGTCGAAATCGAGCCAACAAACTCGGACACCGGTTGGTATAAGCAGTTGCCGCGCTACCAAGGTTGGATGGATGATGCCTTCGAGAAGTATCGATCGGAAACGCCTACGTCAGATTTTGTTTACTACTTGAAAATAGCTGAAGTTATGTTTGAAACAATCCAACGGGAGTGTAAAGGGGATTTTCTACTACACGGCGACCTTCATCATGAGAACATATTGTTTGATGCAAGCAGGGGTTGGGTTGCAATTGATCCGAAGGGAGTGATCGGGCCGAAGTTAATGGAGTGTGGTCGATTCTTGCATAATTTTATGGAAGATGAGCTCGACTCGATAGAGAACCTTTCAGATGCCGAGATAGTAGACTTGGTCAGCATTCTGTCGAAACGTTATGCGTTGGCGAGTGAAGTCCTGAATGTTTCTATTGGTGAGCTTGCCAAGGCGACCTTTGTTGATATCACGTTGAGTGCTTGTTGGAGCTTTAACGCCGGTGCCAGTGAGTATGTTAAGAAGATGGCGATGCAAAGGGTTGAGGCGACCTATCATTTTCTTCGATCAACGCATCAATTCAGTTCTATGAGTTAGTCCATCTATTCTGTGTCGTTACCTACTCGCCTGCGATGTCGTTTTGTTTTTCAGGATCTGATAGGTAGAGGTCTTTTATCTCAATGGGCTCACCGTTGCTGAGCTGATAGGTTGTTGAGGGTTGGGGTGTTGCTTGTTCGGCCACCTTTGGCGATTTCGTTTGAATGACAGATAAAAACGAATCAGTGCCGACAGCGACAACTTGGCCAACATTTTTACCCATTTCGTTTTGTATATCTTGGCCAAGTTCGAGAGAGTGTGCGCTATTTGAATGAACTGAGCAGAGATGCAGGCGCTTTTTTAACTCGCCGCGAAACTGCATACGGGCAACGATTTCTTGTCCAAGATAGCAGCCTTTTTCAAAACTTATGCCGTTCAGGCTCTGTAGGTTAAACATTTGCGGTATATAGGTTTCGGTCGTTTGTGTTGCAACCCATGCAATACCGGCGCGCACTTCTAGTTCTAGCCAATGACTCGTTGGCTGATCTGCCAGCAGGGGTTTGTTCGACCAGATTTCAAAGTGATCATCGTCGGTTTTTATATCGACTTTGATTATCCAGCCATCCAGTGCTGAACCCACAACTTCGATGGGGTCATTGTCGGCTTCCTGCTCGTTTCTGACAGCGAAGGTATCGGATTGTGTAGGGACATTGCCGCTATTTTGTGTAAGGCCATAGCACCACATGTTGTCGGAAAGGTCCTCAAGGCTCGCCTTAGAAAAAACAATGTACTTGCTAAGAAATTCGATTGCAGGGGCTATTAAGGCGCGCGGCATTCTAAGTAACAGGCCGGTTTCGGTGGGGATCAAGCGAAAGTTACACAGCATTCTCCCCTGAATGGTGCATATGGCCCCGACCAGACTCGCATTGCCGTTTGCTAGATCAACATCGCAGGTTGCGTAGCCTTGAAAAAACTTTGCGGCATCTTTACCGGTGATGGCCAGAAAACCGAAATGTTCAAGTGGTGTTAGCATATTTAAATCATCGCTCATGAAGACATTCTACATTCAGTGACGTAAGAAGCGTTATACTTTCGAATTAAATTCATCGTTTTAAGCATTTCAGCAATAAGGAAAGGCCCGTGCCAGAAGATTTAGTATACAACCGATTGAGATGGCGGAGTCGCCGAGGCATGCTCGAGTTGGATTTACTGCTGCTTCCCTTCTTCGATGAGGAGTACAGGAATCTGTCAACACAGCGCCAGGCGGCGTACGTGAAACTGCTCGAGCAAGACGACCCTGATCTACATTTTTGGTTCAGTCAAAAAGGTGATCCGGAAGACCCGGAACTAAACGACCTTGTTAAGCTTATCCTTGATCGGGTTCAGCCTGGTTAATGTGAACAGCATGTCTAGCGCGGACAATTTAGGCGGCATAGGCAACATAGCTAACACAGGTAATTTCGTTCAACTGCAGTTAAATATTGGTCCATCTTGGTTGTATGTATGCCTTGTGTCGGCCGTCTATGGCCTGACAACGACGTTTTTCGTTTCTCTATTTGCGCACCACGCATCTTTTTTTTGGTGTGGACCTTTAGTTGTCACGGTGCTTTCCCAGCATTTTTATTTGGAACTGCGTCGGGCGTTAGTATGCAGCGACACGAGTATCCAACAGTTATATAAAACGCAAGCAGGCTACCGGTTACAACTGGCGAATGGCGATCAGCGCGCGGTGCAGTCGACCGGTAGAGGGTTTGTTTCCGCGTCGCTGTTAATCGCAGAATTTCAGGACGGCGCAGAGACGTTCGGCCTTACTCTGCTGCCTGATGCGCTTTCAAAGCAAGAGTATCGCCGAGCCAAGGCGCATTTTCTTTTGTACAGGCCGTCTAGCAAAGCAACGGGTAGTCTCGCGCTGTAATCAACTGGCCAATTTTGGCACACAATATTGAAACGCAAGCTGCGCCTCTCTTGGATTCGAGCGCCGTTGCTAGCCGAATCTTGGCGGCACCAGCACGGTGTCCTGTGGGTCGTCACTGAGCTCCGGAAAATCGAGCGTGTAGTGTAGGCCTCGACTTTCTTTGCGCTGAATGGCCGATCGAATGATAAGGTCTGCAACTGTCATCAGGTTTCTCAGTTCAATCAAGTCGCTGCTAATCTTGTAGTTACTATAATATTCGGCGACCTCCTGATTTAATAATTGAACCCTTCGCCTTGCTCGCTGTAGTCGTTTACTGGTTCGTACAATACCAACATAGTCCCACATGAAGCGTCGCAGCTCATCCCAATTATGTGCAATGACGACATCTTCATCGGAGTCGGTCACTTGCGATTCGTCCCAGTCGGGAATTTTCCAGTCGTTGTTAGTAACCGAAGTTTTCAGAATGTCCGCCGCAGCAGACGTCGCAAAAACCATACACTCTAACAGGGAGTTGCTAGCCATCCTGTTTGCGCCGTGTAAGCCCGTATAGGTCGATTCTCCGACGGCATACAGATGAGGAATATCAGTGCGTCCGTTGGTGTCAGTCATGATGCCGCCGCAGGTGTAGTGCGCGGCCGGTACGATCGGAATGGGTGATTGTGTGATATCGATACCGAGCGTGAGACATCGTTGGTAAATAGTGGGGAAATGGCTTTTGATGAACTCGGCAGGTTTGTGCGAGATATCCAAATGAATAAAGTCGCAACCTAAACGTTTCATTTCATGGTCAATCGCCCGAGCAACAATGTCCCTTGGCGCCAGCTCGCCGCGCTCGTCAAACTTGTCCATGAATCGCGAGCCGTCCGGTAGTTTTAGATAGGCGCCTTCACCGCGCAGTGCTTCTGATATAAGAAACGAACGCGCTTCAGGGTGGTACAGGCAGGTAGGATGAAATTGGTTGAATTCCATGTTCGCCACACGACAACCCGCTCGCCAGGCCATCGCAATCCCATCACCTGATGCGGTATCGGGATTACTGGTGTAAAGATACACCTTGCTAGCACCGCCGGTGGCCAGCACAACGTGTTTAGCGCGAAACAGTTCGACATGCTGCGTTTTTAGATTGAGCACATAGGCTCCAATGCAGGCATTACCCGATTGGCCTATTCGATCCGTTGTGATTAGGTCAACCGCGACGAAGTGTTCAAATATTTCAATATTCTCGTGTTGCTCTATTCTCTGTTCAAGCTTAGAGGCTATTTCGCGGCCAGTTGCATCAGCTGCATGGATGACTCGCCGATGGGTATGTCCGCCTTCTTTAGTTAAATGAAATTCTTTACTACCGTCTGGCTGAATCTCAGTATCGAAGTCGACACCTAGGTCGACAAGCCAGTTCACCACGTCCGTACTATTCTCAACGGTGAAGCGAACGACATCCTCTTGGCACAAACCTGCACCGGCATCTAAGGTGTCATCAATATGGGATTCAATGCTGTCGTACTCGTCGAGAACAGCGGCGACGCCGCCCTGAGCGTAATAGGTTGAGCCTTCGTTTGTGGCTTGTTTGCAAAGCATCGCAATGCTGTAGCTTTTCGGCAATTTTAATGCGGTGGTCATACCTGCAGCGCCGCTGCCGATGATCAAAACATCATGAATGTGAGACTTTGTGTTCAATGTTTTGGCATCATGTCGCAAAAGAGCGGGCAAGATTACACTAATTCAAACTTTGTTTTAAACCCACTGAGTTTTTTTAGCATAAAAATGTGATTTGTTGGTGTTTATGAGTGTCCTTGTTCTTGTTCTTGTTCTTGTTCTTGTTCTTGTTCCGGCTCTGGCTCTGGTTCTGATTCTGATTTAAGTTCGCCGCGACATGTGGATTCTAATCAGGCATTTAGCGCAGCAGGCGAGGTGTACCTTATGGCGGCGGTAGATACATTAATGTCGGCGCAGCTGATATGATCGTGGCGTCAAAGTCGATTATTTAAAAGAAGCGAACTATAGCGTTGAACAACTGTCTACCAACACATGGAGTGAATCGGCGGATCCACAAGCAACTCTCCTTTTCCGGTACGCGTTGCCGAAAAAATCTGTTTTCAGATCGTTTTGAGAAGGGGAACCGTTAGTGCCTAAAGAGGAAACCGATCGGCAATTAGTCGAGCGGGTCCAGCGCGGAGACAAACGAGCCTATGATGTATTGGTGCTGAAGTATCAGCACAAAATTGTCGGGCTTGTCAGTCGCTACCTGCGGGATCAAGACGAAGTGCAGGACGTGACACAGGAAGCATTTATTAAAGCCTACCGTGCCTTGCCGAATTTTAGGGGCGATAGTGCTTTTTATACTTGGTTGTATCGTATCGCGATTAACACAGCAAAAAATCATTTGGTGTCCCGCTCTCGGCGACCTCCGAGCACCGATATCGATATTGATGACGGCGAGTTTCAAGAAACCTCCGGCATTCTTAGTGATAATGAAGGCCCGGAGAACGTAATCGCTACCGATGAGCTGCGAACCGTTGTCTTTAACGCGATCGAGAACCTGGCGGAAGACTTGAAAGTGGCGGTTACCCTGCGAGAATTCGAAGGATTAAGCTATGAAGAGATCGCCGTTGTGATGGAATGTCCTGTCGGTACGGTCAGATCAAGAATATTTAGAGCGCGGGAGGCGATCGAACGACAAATCGCTGAGCTCAATGCCTAATTTTATTCAGATTTGGGCTGACACGAGGGAACTTTTTGAGCAAAAGTTGCTCCAAGCTAGAAGCATGTAGAAGAAAGGTAAGAGTGTTTGGTAGGGAAGTTGGAAAATCGACGGCCTACAAGGACCAAACATAGTAATCGAATATAAATATGTGAGAATAGAAAATAGTTTTTTTCATTATGAATGAGTCTCTGTAGCATTGAGTTACAGCAGATAGCGAACGTGAAAACTCGAGGATTCGGTGTGACGGAAAAGGTTAAAGAGTCCATATCAGCATTAGTGGACGAAGAGATAAGCGAGATTGAGGTGCATCGACTGCTGCGACAGTATGCCGATGATGACGATCTGCGGACAACTTTTGTTTCCTACCAGCAAATCCGAGCAGTAATTAAGCAAGAAAACCATCTTTCTCATGCGCAACATGTTGATCTGCATAGCAATATTTTAGCCGCCATCGAGTTAGAAGACGTGCCTGAGTTGTCTTCGCAAATCATGGGTGAAGGCGAGCCCCGATTGGCTCAAAAGGGCGCAAGCAGAAAGACGGTCATTATGTTTCCCGAACGAATGAAAATGCCCGCAGCAGCGATGGCTGTTGCTGCTTCCATGGTTGTGGCAGTGTTTGTTGGCTTTAATGTGCTGGAAAATCCCGCCAATGTTGGCTCGCAAGGTGATGTGAACGGGCTTGCTGCAAACAACGCTAGCAACACGGCGACTAATCCATCTATTAATGCCGCAATGAAAGGATCTCTCGATCGCTCTGTCGGCGAAGGGACGAACTCACCATCTCAAGTCAGTGCATCCGGCTTGCTTGATACTCAAGCGGTTTCAAATCAGGTCGCTATGCAGGACGGGGTGGGATCGGGTCTCCAATCAGAACTTATTGAAGTTAACGATAGCCTTGGCGAATTACGAGAGCTCGATCCAAATAAACAGCGTCAACTGCGTCAGTACTTAAATCAGCATGATCGAAATATTCGCATGAACCCCTATGCGCGCACTGTCGATTATAAGCAACCGAAGCAAAAGTAGCCGATGAAGCCTATTTTTCAACTCCCTGTGATGATAGCGCTAGGGCTGTCAGCTGGGTATAGCTGCGCCGATCAGTTGCAGCAATCTGTAGAAAAGGGGCTGTCTCAAGAAACCATACCTCAGCCCAATCAAACGCCGTCAACCAACACGTTGACTCAAGGTCTCTCCGCAGCGCAATGGCTGGAAAAGATGGATACTGCTCAAAGAGAGCTGTCCTATCGCGGTACATTTATTTATATGCGCGGCGCACAATTTGAAACCGTTGAGGTCGCACACCAGTTTGTCGATGGGCAACAAAGAAGGCGACTTACCAGTATTAGTGGTCCTGAGCGGGAAATTATTCATAGTGATGACGAGGTTATTTGCCGCCATTTGCCCGATAGCGTGTTTGATCTCGATCATGATTTACCGGTAGGTCCGTTTTCCTCGGTGTTCAGTAAAATTCTAAGTTCCAATCATGCGATGTATCAAATAACCATGAGGGGTACGGGCAGAATAGCGCGTCGACCAGCTGTCAAAATTCGCATCACACCTCAACATGAAGACCGCTACGGCTATCAGATTTGGTTAGACCAAGAAACCGGACTTTTACTTCGATCTGATTTGGTGAATCGCGGCCGAGTGCTCGAGTTGTTTCAGTTTGCTGATATTGAAGTAGGGCAAGAACTCGATGCGTCAATTTTTGTCGCAACCATGAATGGAGAGGCGCAAAGTCACTCGCTCGTGCAGCGTACGCCTCGATTAGCGTTGAGTGGTAAACCCAAAAACTGGAAAGTTTCTTGGGTACCTAACGGCTTTAAGGCGGTGAACCCTCACAATGGCAGTGGGATGGTTTTTTCTGATGGTATAGCCAATTTGTCAGTGTTTGTTGAACAAAGTATCAACACGAGCTTGGGTGACATGCACACGTCTGTTGGTGGTACTGTTGTGTTAACGCGCCAAATAAAAGGCTCGTCGCAGCAGATCACTGTTGTTGGTGAAGTGCCCGTGTCGACTGCTCAGAAAATAGCAGAATCTATCGAACCTGTTATTTACTAGCGGGTGTTCCGATTTTGACGGTTCATAGTGGCAAATTGTTAGACAACAAAATCGTACAGTTTCCTAAGGCAGGTTGTTCTTCCTGCAGTCAGGCGTGTCGCCAATCTGATTCCATTAGCATTGAACTACCTGCGTCAGAATTACGTAAATTGGTAGGGTCACAGCAAGTCGAACTCGTTATGAACACAAAGATGCAGATGAAACTCTTAGTGAACTCGATTTTATTACCTTTGTTTGGTTTCGTTGCAGGTGCGCTTGTCGCAGATTTTTTACACATCAACGATTTGGCGGCGTTGGGATGCTCTCTGGTTGGCCTAGCGCTTGGTGTGCTCGCCTGTCGACGTTTCTCGTATGCCCACCTGCAAATCTCGGATCCTTCAGTTTTAGAAAGTTCAGCAATTTCAGTAAGAGAAACAATTTCAGTAAGACAAACATAGAGGTAAAACCATGCTGCGCACTTGTCGAATAACTTTTTTATCGTGTTTTGTAGCGATATTCACGTCAGTGTTAATGGTGTCAGGTGTTAGCGCTAAGTCTTTCCCTGAATTCACAGAATTGGTTGAGGTTGCATCGCCGGCTGTTGTTAACATCACAGCGATTCGGAATAATTCAAGCAACCGACAAGCCGTACCGGATCAGCAACAGGTGCCTGAAATATTTAGACGTTTCTTTGGCAACCCTGGGCAGAATGCACCTAGACCTTCGCGCGGTTCAGGATTCTTGATCTCTTCAGACGGTTATATATTGACGAACAATCATGTTGTTGAAGAGGCGGACCAAATTTTGGTTGCCTTGAGCGATAGGCGAGAGCGCGAGGCTGTGCTTGTCGGCGCGGACCCGCTGTCAGATTTAGCGTTGTTAAAGATCGACGAAGACGATTTATCATCGATCAAGATTGGTAGTTCAGAACAACTGAAAGTGGGTGAATGGGTCATGGCAATCGGTTCGCCGTTTGGTTTCGAGTTGTCAGTCACCGCCGGCATAGTGAGTGCAAAAGGACGTAGTTTGCCCGACGAAAGTGGTAACTACGTCCCTTATATACAGACGGACGTGGCGATTAATCCGGGTAACTCCGGGGGACCGTTATTGAATTTAGATGGTGAGGTTGTCGGTATCAACTCGCAGATCTTTACGCGCTCTGGAGGCTTTATGGGTTTATCTTTTGCGATACCTATCGATGTCGCAATGGAGGTCGCGGATCAACTGAAAACCACAGGGCAGGTGTCAAGAGGCTGGCTGGGTGTGCTTATCCAGCGCGTTGACAGAGACTTAGCAGAGTCTTTTGGTCTTGATAGAGCATCTGGTGCCCTGGTAACAGACGTCTTGCCGGATAGCCCTGCAAAGGCGGGTGGCTTAATGCCAGGGGATATCATTCTTGAATTCAATGGCCGAAAAATCGATCTGTCCTCGGATCTACCCCATGTCGTTGGACGAACTCCTGCGGAAACAGTCGTCGATGTCGAAGTCATGCGAGCTGGTAAGCCCACAACGCTGAAAATTGAGATTGGCCTGTTGCCCGATCAGCCACAACGAATAGCAGCTGGATTAGCTGAAGGCCTTTCCCAAAATCGATTGGGCATTGAGGTTGAGGCTTTGACCGATACGCAATCTGAGCGTTTCAAGGTTGACGAAGGTGTGCTGATTACGAGGATTGGTGATGGGCCGGCGAGTACGGCCGGTTTGCAGCCAGGTGACGTCATCACAACGCTTGACGGTGATGCGATTAGCTCCGTCAGTCAATTCGAAAAGCTTGTTCGCGAGTTGCCAGCGGATAAAGCGATTCCGATAAGAGTTGTCCGCAACGAGCGACCTGAATTTCTGGTCATTAAAGTGCCGTCTGCAGAGTAGTTTAGTGAATAATATTTACCGTCTATTTGAAGGAGTTCGAGTGCCTTCAAATAGGCGTTCGCCGGCTGTTTATTCGCGTAAACTGATAGATTCCTATAGACTCCACGGCTTTTCAGCCTGAACTGGTTTAGACCTTTATAATCTGATGTTCGAAACTCAATATATAAGAAATTTTTCAATTATTGCCCACATTGACCATGGTAAATCGACCCTCGCGGATCGCTTCATCCAGATGTGTGGCGGACTAACTGAGCGCGAGATGGGCAATCAGGTGCTTGATTCGATGGATATCGAAAGAGAGCGTGGCATCACCATTAAGGCTCAGAGTGTGACGCTGCATTACACGGCAGACAACGGTCATACCTACCAGCTCAACATTATTGATACCCCGGGCCATGTCGATTTTAGTTATGAAGTTTCTCGCTCCATGGCTGCGTGCGAAGGCGCGTTGCTCGTCGTTGATGCTGCGCAAGGTGTCGAAGCACAGTCAGTTGCGAATTGTTATACGGCGATCGAACAAGGCCTGACTGTGTTGCCGGTATTAAATAAAATCGATTTACCGCAAGCAGACCCCGACACTGTGTGTCAGGAAATAGAAGAAATTATTGGTATCGATGCGACCGGTGCAATTCAAGTCAGTGCGAAGACGGGCTTGGGTGTGAAGGAGCTTTTAGAGGAATTGATCGAAGTCATTCCACCTCCAGCGGAAACCCGTGAAGAAGATCCACAAGCATTAATTATTGACTCTTGGTTTGATAATTATCTCGGTGTCGTGTCGTTGATCCGATTAACTCAAGGCAAGCTTGCCAAGAAAGATAAGATTATCCTGAAGACTTTAGGCAAAGCTCATCAGATTGATGCAATAGGTATATTCAACCCGAAGCGTCATGAAACGGGGGTACTGCGAGCCGGTGAAGTCGGCTTTATGGTTGCGGGCATTAAAGATGTTAAAGGCGCACCCGTCGGCGATACGATTACCCTAGCATCGACACCTGATGTGCCGGCCCTACCAGGATTTCAAAAAGTTAAACCGCAGGTTTTTGCCGGTATGTTTACTGTCAGTGCCGACGACTTTGAAGACTTTCGAGACGCCCTCGAGAAGCTTACTCTGAATGATGCATCCTTGGTCTATGAACCGGAAAGCTCTGACGCGCTGGGTAACGGCTTCCGCTGTGGTTTTCTCGGTATGCTGCATATGGAAATCATTCAGGAGCGTTTGGAGAGAGAATATAATCTCGACCTGATTACCTCGGCACCGACGGTAATCTACGAGATAGAAACAAAAAATGGCGTCACCAAAAAGGTCGATAATCCTTCTCAGCTGCCTGACCCTTCTACTATCCAGGAAATGCGCGAGCCAATCGTTAGAGCCAACATGTTAGTTCCGCAGGAATACCTAGGCGGGGTTATTACCATGTGCGTAGAGCGTCGTGGCGTGCAGAAAGATATGCAGTTTGTTGGTAAGCAGGTTGCAGTCACCTATGATTTGCCCATGAACGAAGTGGTGTTGGATTTCTTCGATAAATTGAAATCTGTGAGCCGTGGTTATGCCTCTTTAGATTACGGCTTTGATCGTTTCGAGGCTGCGGATCTTGTCAGACTCGACGTGCTAATTAATGGTGATAAAGTTGATGCGTTGGCGATCATTGTTCACCGCGATGACTCAAAATCAAAAGGCTTTGCGCTCACGAAAGCCATGAAGGGGTTAATTCCGCGTCAAATGTTTGACGTTGCTATACAAGCGGCGATCGGAGGCCAAATTATTGCCCGTCAAACCGTCAAGGCATTGCGTAAAAATGTTACGGCCAAATGTTATGGTGGTGATATTTCCCGGAAGAAGAAACTGTTAGAAAAGCAGAAAGCGGGTAAAAAGCGCATGAAACAAGTAGGAAATGTTGAGATCCCCCAGGAGGCTTTCCTCGCCGTACTCAAGGTTGATAAATGAGCGTAAATTTTCCATTGTTTCTCGTTATAGCTACGGCCATCACAGGTCTGATTTGGTTGGTAGAGATATTCTATCTTAGGCCGAGACGCCAAGCCGCCGCTGATCAAGCTAAAAGTAAAATAAAAGATGACGCCAAAAGTGAAGAGGCGATCGGAAAAATACTTGCCGAGCCGATTTACGTTGAGTATTCAGTTTCCTTTTTCCCGGTACTACTGATCGTCCTGGTGCTGCGTTCTTTCATCGCTGAACCCTTTCAGATTCCAACTGGATCGATGATCCCAACTTTGAAGGTGGGCGACTTTATCGTTGTAAACAAATACGCTTACGGTATTCGATTACCTGTCATTGGTACCAAAATCTTTGACGTCGATGAGCCAAAAAATGGCGATGTTATGGTGTTCATTCCACCCCATGAGGATCAATATTTTATTAAACGGGTTGTTGGCATACCTGGTGATCGAGTGCGCTACGAGGATAAGGTTCTTTTTATCAACGGTGTCGAGCAAGCTCAGAAGTTTGTTGCTAAGATTCCGCCAAATAGGCCTAGATACGTGGTTTACGAAGAAACTTTAGGCGGCGCTAACCATTTAATCCATAAAAACAACTTTCGAGACACTCGTGCGTACGAATGGGTGATACCTGAAGGCCAATATTTTATGATGGGCGACAATCGGGATCAAAGTAGTGATTCCCGTTATTGGGGCCTCGCATCGGAAGAGAACATTGTTGGTAAAGCTTTCGCTGTTTGGTTGCACAAGGAGCCAGGACTGCACTTCCCAGACTTTTCGCATAATGGATGGATAGAATAGAATTTTCCAACAACAAAAGGGTAGCGCGATGAATTTTCCATATCATCAACGAGGCATGGGTTTCGTAGGCTGGTTATTACTCATTTTAGTGCTCGGTTCATGTCTCACCATAGTTTTAAAGCTTGCGCCGCACTATATCGATTACAATACGATCAGCAAGATCATGGACGAAATGGAAACGGAAAATGGCCTTGCGTTGAAGAATAAGACTCAACTGATCAGCGCCATGGATAAAAAATTCAAGATCAACCAAATCAGAACATTTCCCCTAAAGGAGAATCTTACTTTAACCTCAACTAAAGATGGCGCTGAAGTGATACTCGACTATGAGGTAAGGGAAGCAATTGTCTCAAACATTGATATTGTTGTTTCCTTTGACAAGACAATTGAGTTGCGAAACTAGACATACAGATTAGATAAATCGACTAAATAGTCCGACTAATCAACTAAGCAAAATCGCCTTTAGTTTGCGATCTAACCTTAATTCAACACTAATCAGGTATCGATCAGACACCTACAAGACATTGATAGCCAATGGAAAAGCTGCAACGAAGTTTAGGTTATACATTTGCCAATCAAGATTGGTTGGTTCAAGCAGTTACCCATAGAAGCCATGGTAAACGCAATAATGAAAGGTTGGAGTTTCTTGGTGATTCCATATTAAGTTTCGTGATTGCTGATGCGTTATACCAACGTTTTACCGATGCAAATGAAGGACAGCTTAGTCGTCTTCGAGCGTCTTTGGTGAAGCAACAAACGCTGGCTGAAATCGCCCGCGAACTTGAACTCGGCAACGCACTCATTATGGGCACGGGAGAGTTGAAAAGTGGTGGTTTTCAGCGTGACTCTGTCTTATCAGATGCACTCGAAGCGATCATTGGGGCAATCTATCTCGATGCATCGATTGAGATTGCTCAAGAACGGATACTGCATTGGTTCTTCGACCGACTAGAGAACATGACAACTGAGCAATCCCATAAAGATGCTAAAACTAAACTGCAGGAATTTCTGCAGGCAAGACAAGAACCGCTGCCAAATTATGAGATTGTTAAAGTTTCAGGTCCATCCCATGACCAGATATTCGTTGTAAGTTGCGAAGTGAAATGTTTAGTTCAATCAATTGAAGGGATAGGGAATTCTCGGCGTATCGCCGAACAAAACGCTGCAATGAGTGCGTTGAAACAACTTGGAATTGAGCATGAACATTGATGAACAAATTGACACACGTTGTGGCTATGTCGCTATTGTTGGCCGACCGAATGTTGGCAAGTCAACGTTGCTCAACTACATTTTGGGACAAAAATTAAGTATCACGTCGAAAAAGCCTCAAACTACTCGGCATCAACTACTCGGAATTAAGACTTCCGAGAAAGAACAAGTTCTCTATGTTGATACACCCGGAATACATGGTAAGGAAAATAAAGCCATTAATCGGTATATGAACAAGAGTGCCAAGAGTATTGTAAAGGACGTCGATGTTGTTGTTTTTGTTACCGACCGAACTGAATGGCAGGATGATGACGAAATTACCGCGGACAGTTTGCGTAACGCACCAGGGCAAATAATTATCGCGATAAACAAAATTGACCTGCTCAAGGATAAAGAGCGACTTTTACCAAAACTAAAAGAGTTGTCCGATAGGTTTCCCGATGCTGTTGTCATCCCTATTTCGGCGGAAAATGGTGATAATCTGGAGCAGTTAGAGTTACTTGTGTCCGAGCGCCTCCCCTACGGACAGTTTCTTTTTTCGGATGATCAATTGACTGACCGGTCTATGCGATTTCTTGTTTCAGAGATCATTCGCGAAAAAATCATGCGCCAATTAGGTGAAGAAGTACCTTACGCGGCGACGATTCAAATCGAGCGTTTCAAAAAGGAAGGTAAAACCACCCACGTTGATGCAACAGTGTTTGTTGAGAGGGATGGTCAAAAAGCAATTTTGATTGGTAAACAAGGCGCCAAACTCAAGCGAATCGGCACTGATGCTCGCCATGATATTGAGGCGCTGATTGATGGCAAGGTTATGCTCCGTTTATGGGTAAAGACCCGTACTGGTTGGAGTGATGATGAACGGGCGTTGAAGAGTCTAGGGTATGACGACATTTAGCCAAAACGCCGATCTAACACCTGCCTATATATTACATACACGAAAATATCGCGACACGAGTGTGATTGCTGAATTGCTGACGGAAAAGCATGGCCGCATTTCCGGTGTCATACGAGGCGCCCGCAATAAAAAGAAAAGCGGCACCGTCCAAGCGTTTACCCCCTTGCTTATTTCTTTCATGGGCAATGGGGATCTTAAAACCATAACAAAAATTGACGCCGGAAATATTTCTCACATCGTTGGCGATGATCTCCTTGTCGGGCTTTATGCTAATGAGCTTTTGGTGAGGCTGTTGGCCAAGTTTGAGCCGATGCCATCTGTTTTTTCAGCTTATCAAAATTTATTGCTGCAACTTGTTTCGTGGAGCGGCGTTGAGCCTTGCTTACGAGTCTTTGAAATGACGTTGCTGTCAGAGCTTGGCTACGGCATATCTTTTGATGTTGAGGCGGGTTCTGGCGAACCAATTGATGAAATTGGGTTTTATCGGTTTAGTCTTAACCAAGGCTTCTACCCGTTGGCCAAACAAGCCTCGGGCCGAAACTTCCAAGGCAAATACTTGCTCGGCATTAGCCAGGGAAAATTCGACGAGCCGATGGTTAACACCTATGCAAAATTCATCATTCGTGATTGTCTTAATCACTTGTTAGGTGGCAGGCCGTTGAAAAGTCGTGAGCTTTTTAAACTTTACAGATCTGCTGCTAGCGTGGCTGATAAGGATGAGGGCTTGCAGTAGTTGCAGGTCAACTCTGGTGTTTGTCGCAAAGTTTGGTCGGCTCGACAGTGAATATGTTCTCAATTCCCTATAGGACTTCGTATCAACTGAGGCGGTAAGACAAACCTACAGGTTAGATGTACTGGAGTAAAAATATGAATTACGTAGATGCAGATTTGAACAAGCTAGCGGCGATGGCAGGAAATGCTCAAGATGAAGCGGTGGTGATGCTAAACCTGTTGAAATATCGTGACGTTGCTGAGCCGGGTTATGGGGTTGATGGGCTCACCGGTGAGCAAGCGTATCGCATTTACGGCGAAAAATTTGCCGGCTTGAATGCTCGGTTTGGTGGAGAGCCAATCTGGATGGGTAAAGCTCTTAATACAATTATTGGCAGTGAGGATTGGGATATTGCTATTTTGGTGGCTTATCCAACGCGCAAACAATTCGTCGAGATGTTTAAGGATCCTGATTATTCTCGCATAGCACCGATAAGGGGCGCCGCGCTGCAAGACAGTCGCCTCGTAGAAATGAGCCAGCTTTTACCAAAAACTCACGGCTGATTTAGTCGATAGAGAGGTTCTGAGGCTAATTGCGCCTCGCTTTGGCCTGATGACAAAATAATCACCTATTTAGGTGATGTTTCTTAAAGCGATCTAATGCCATCGTGAAATCTGAGTAACTACCTCGGATGAGCACTACGATGGATTCTAGCGGTCAGAACGAACCGGTGAATGTAGATAGCAATATCGAAGCAACCAGGCTTGTGGAAGCAATAGGCAATGGCCAAGTTCAGCTAGAGGCTGAGTTTGTTAAACGCTATCGTGAAAGTGTGCGACGTATCCTTGAGCGCCTTAGTGGTGATCACGGACGAGCCGAAGATTTGACCCATGATGTTCTCATCATCCTGTTACGAAAATTACGTAGTCGCAGCCTTAGAGACCCGACAAAACTGTCAAGTTATGTTTTTCAAACGGCGCGCTTTGTTTATCTAGGTTGGTTGAGAAAATCTGACAGTCATCTTGAGTACCGCCATCAGATTGACGACTTTGGCGATCAGGCGCAGGGGATGGAAGAGGTGCTGTTGCGTATAGAGGCTTCTGATTTGCTCTGTCAGAGTATTCGCCAGCTTCCCGTTGAGAGAGATCAAGAGATCTTATTGCGTCACTACCTTGTTGAACAAACGAAATCCGAGATTTGTGAGGTTTTATTGTTAAGCAGTGCGCAATATAACCGGGTGCTCAGTCGAGCAAGGATTAGATTGAAGTCTTGTTTAGTCGATGGACTTGCGCATTCAGGCGCACCATAGCGGATTGACTGATCCTTCAGACAACCTAGCGCTGCAAGCCTACACGCGTTTATCGCTGAATCGATGTCAGGTGTTCGGCCTGACGCTCATACCAAGTGTTCAATGCTTGGAACTCTTCCTCTAATTGCATCAAGCCTTCGTCAAGTTTCTCAGGCTCAATTTGCTTTTGAGCGGTATCAACTGGCTCTTTAGCTAATTTATCCAAGTGAAGTACAGCCTGTGTTAAGCGGGGTACGCCGCAATACCGAAGTGCGCCGATCAACTTATGTAGTCTGAGCTTAAGTTTTTTTATATCTTTCTCGGCGAGATGTTTTCTTATGGCCAAGATATCCTCGGGCAGGGTGTCAATTAAGATCTGTAACAAGTCTCTCATTAGTTCGCTGTTATCGTTTGTCCGCGTTAAGGACAAGGCGTGGTCGAATACTTTTGAGTTGGTCATATCACTAGATGTCACGGCGTTGGCATCAACTTTGTTGGGTCGCTTATGTTGATGACTAAATATGCTTGCCAATTGCTTCATACCAATGGGTTTTGTTATTAGCTGGGAAAAGCCGGACTCTAAAATTGTGCTCGAGGCTTCTTCAGGAACCTGCGCGGTGACACAGTAAATGCGACCTTCGTAGCCGTTTTCCCTTACTTTTCGTGAAAAGCCAGCACCACTCAGAATAGGCATGTGCAGATCGGTGAATATGACATCGGGTTGGTGCTTCGTGACGAGCTTTACCGCCTCTGTAGGCATGCCTGATTCAATCACTCTGTGACCGATCGCCAGGATAAACTGACATAGTACTTTTCTATTTTGCGCAGAATCATCAACAACAAGAGCCAGTTGTTGATGCGCGGGTTTTGATAGTTGTTTAAGACTGCGCAGTAAGTCTGATTGATAGATAGGGTATGTAAGTTGGTGCCAATGGCTGTGCTGAAAAATTAGCTCGTGCTCTAAAAAATAAACGGTCGTTGCATGATTGAGTCTTGTCAGAGCAAGTTGAATATCTTTGGACTTTTGATGCAGGATAAAAGCGACCTCTGCTTTCGCTGGGTCTTGGGACACCTTCATACCAATGTTTTTTAATCTACTTGATAGGCTCGCGTGCTGTTTTTGGTCGCTACTGAAAATTCTGTAACTATGGGGATTATCAACTAACGGATTGCTGCTCGTGGATGCTTGCGAAGTTATGGCGAGTACCTTACCCGTGATGTGTGCCTTGGATACCTGCAGCAATTCTCGTAACTTAGGCGTCACGGCAATGGGTCTGTTGTCTGCAACCAAAAACAATATCTTGCGACTTTTCACCTGAATTTTTAGTACGACAGCTCGATGTTTCTTTGATGTCAGACCGCCAGCTGATGCTTGGCTAGTATAATGAGTTGTTCTCGTAGGGGAGGGCCTGTGTTGCCGCGTCAACGAGTACCCTGCTGTAAAGTGACTCAGCAGTGTATGAAAGAGCAATTGTCTAATCTCTGTTTTACAGGCCACTGGTTGAAAATGGCAGGACTGGTCAAAGATAGGTACGATTTCTTGCTCAATGATCGGTGCGATCAGTGAAATGACGCTATCAACAAGTTCGTGTAAATCAATTGGCAACAGATCCTGTTGGCCTGATTCGGTAAGCGTCGAGAGAGAGCGCTGTTGCCTGTGCGGGTTATCGCAAGCGTAAATCTGAACGAATAAAAATTGTAAGTTGTCTGAACCCCGCATGAGTTCGATACGGTATTTTTGCGCTTGCTCAGATGATGATCGTTGCATCAGACTGCGTGTGCTGTTGATCGTTGCTCGCAGCGGGTGTTGGGCCAGGCGCGCAAGTGTTTGGTAGTAGTTGGTCGTGATGTCTGATTGTGTCTGCAGATCGGTAACATGGCTTAATAGTGTTTGGATACGCTCTTCAAGAACCTCTTTATTCTTTTTGTAAGCTAATTGTTGCGCCAATGCGGCGGCTTCACTTTGTTGTAGGTCGTCCTTCAACGCGCTTGCTCTGTTCTGTAATTTTACTAGCAGACTTTGGATGATGGTGTCTTTGGCGTACATGTTCGGCATTAGCTTCGTTTCGGGTTCCTCTAGTCGTTGATTCAATTCAATAATCGGTTCAACGACTTTTTTCTTGATATACAAATTGATTAGCCAGCCCCAACCGATCAAAATCAGTAACAATAAAAGGCTCAAGGAGGTCGGTTGAAGCGTTAAAGCAGCATCCGTTACATGGAGCCAAAACATGCAAGGCAAAAGTAGAATAGGAAACAGTGTGCACAGGTATATTCTTGTTTGGATTGCCCGCATGGTGATCCCTTGCATCTTGGTTAGCTAGATTAAAAGACAGTGAGATTTACGGACGATTCCTCTCATTTTATGCTTTATTTCGCCGCTAGCTATATTCCCCTAGGAAATTTCGATAGATGAAGCAGATATTATCTGTATCGTTTTTGATCTCTTATTATTAATCTACAACTATTGTAAAAATGGACGATATCGACTCAATGAGTGAATTCAATACAATCGAGGCTTGCATCGGGGAAACCCCCTTAGTTCGACTGCAGAGGCTTCCGGGCGACACTAGTAACACGATATTGGTCAAGCTTGAGGGGAATAACCCCGCTGGCTCGGTCAAAGACCGCCCAGCGATGAGTATGATCGCTAGTGCAGAGGCGCGCGGCGACATAAGTCCGGGTGATACGCTCATTGAGGCAACCAGTGGCAATACAGGCATCGCCCTGGCCATGGCGGCCGCTATTAGGGGTTATCGTATGGTGTTGATCATGCCTGCTCATATGAGTGCTGAGCGTAAAAGCGCGATGGCAGCCTATGGCGCGGAGTTGATCTTAGTAACGCAACAGGAGGGTATGGAAGGGGCGAGGGACTTAGCGCTGGCAATGCAGAGCCGAGGCGAAGGCATCGTTCTCGACCAATTTGCAAACCCAGACAACCCCGCAGCCCATTATCGGGGTACAGGTCCTGAAATCATGCGACAGAGTTTTGGCAAGATTACCCACTTTGTCAGCTCTATGGGTACCACAGGTACGATAATGGGCGTGTCGAAATATCTCAAAGAAGTTAAGCCCGAGGTTGAAATTGTAGGTCTTCAGCCAATTGAGGGCAGTGCGATACCGGGGATACGTCGATGGCCAAAGGCTTATCTGCCAAAAATCTATGATGACCAACGGGTTGATCGCATTATCGATATGGATCAAGCAACCGCAGAGGAGACGATGCGACAACTTGCTCGAGTTGAAGGCATTTTCAGCGGAGTCTCATCTGGTGGGTCAGTAGCTGCTGCACTGTTATTAAGTCAGGAGGTTGAAAATGCTGTCATTGTAGCGATAGTTTGCGATCGTGGTGATCGGTATCTTTCTACTGGCGTGTTTGATTTAGATCAGTAAACTACGCGCTTTCCATGGTTTCAGGAAGATATGTGAAGAAGCGTTTTGAACCAGTCAATACCAAAATAGTCGGCCTGCATAAAGATGGCTACGGCATCACCGATGACCCGCGGTTATGCGTGCATGGTGCGCTCGCCGGTGAGGACGTTACTGCGTTACCCTTTACGCGAAAGAAACAAAAAATCTTCGCCAAAACGACAGAAATACACAAAGCGTCGGATGATAGGTGTGAGCCCATGTGCTCTGTTGCCGCGGATTGTGGCGGATGCAGTCTTCAGCACTACGATCCGCTAGCTCAAATTAAGCATAAACAATCCTTTCTTTTTGATACCCTGGCGGATACGCAGCCGAGTGGATATTTTTCTCCCCTTACAGGTCCCGTTAGTCACTATCGAGCGAAAGGTAGATTGGGTGTTAAGTACGTGGATAAGAAGGAGCGGGTATTAGTCGGCTTTAGGGAAAAGCTAAAACCTTATATCACTGAAGCAACGAATTGTTGCGTCCTAAAGAAGCCTGTGTCTGATTTGTTGGAATCTTTGGCAAGATTGATCGAAGGCTTTAGTGATCCACGTACCTTACCGCAGATTGAGGTTGCCATGGGAGATGCCGACGCGGCCTTGGTATTCCGACATCTTAACGATTTAGACCTTAACGACCTTGAACAACTGAAGTCTTTTGGCGCTGCGCATCAGCTGCATGTTTATTTACAGCCAGGCAATCTAGCGACGGTGCATAAAATATGGCCCGCTGACGGCATCGAAAGACTTGAGTATGCGTTGCCGGATTTTGATCTAACATTTGAATTTCATCCGATGGATTTCACTCAGATAAATCCGGAAATTAATCGAAAAATGGTTGCTAAGGCAATTGAGTATTTGGACGTAAATGATGCGGATTGCGTCTTCGATGCGTTCTGTGGCATTGGCAATTTCAGTCTAGCTGTCGCTCGGCGAGCAAAGCATGTTATTGGTATTGAAGCATCAATTCCTAGTGTTGAGCGAGCCAAGGTAAATGCGGCCAAAAATGCTCTTCATAACACCGAATTTCACGTGGCTGATCTATTCGCTGAGGGGCTTGATATACCTGCCTTACAGCAGGCTAACAAGGTCCTGCTTGACCCGCCCAGAAGTGGCGCATTTGAGGTCTGTAAAAAACTTGCAAGCAGTAAGGTTGAAAGGGTAGTGTACGTCTCCTGCAATCCTGAGACACTAGCAAGAGACGCTGAAATTCTGGTTGCGAGTGGGTATCAATTCGAAGGCGCAGGTGTAATTGATATGTTTCCCCATACGACGCATGTCGAGTCCATTGCCTGCTTCTCAAGGTAGTCCGATCATCTTTCTATGGTAAAAGTCAGAGAGGAACAGCCTCTCCATTTTGATGGTAGTATCAATTTGGAACTATGGCTTAGTCAGCTTAACGAATATAACCCTGATGTTAATCTAGGGAGGATTCGTGAGGCCTGTGATTTGTCCCAACAGGCAGAAGAAAAAGCTGTTGCGACTAATAGTGTTTGGCGTGAAGGTGTCAGCAGTTACAAAACTGGCTTGGAAATGGCTAATATTTTATCCGAACTCCGGATGGATGAAGATGCCATTGTCGCTGGTATTATTTACCGTGCCGTCCGCGAAAATCAAATCACCCTGAATCATGTGCGTAAAAACTTTGGGACAACCGTCGCTGACCTTGTCGAAGGCGTGCTCAAAATGGCGGTTATTGGCACAATCGATCTCAAGCCTAATCAAGCTGTTCTCGGTGTAAGGTCTGACCAAATCGAACAAGCCCGACGTATGATTGTGGCTCTTGTTGACGATGTCAGGGTCGCCCTTATTAAGTTGGCCGAAAGAACCTGTGCGATTCGAAATATTGCTCACAGCGATGCAAATCAAAAAATTCGATTGGCGAGAGAGGTGTTCGACATTTACTCGCCTCTTGCTCATCGACTCGGTATTGGTCATTTAAAATGGGAGCTGGAAGATATCGCGTTCCGCTATATCGAGCCCGATGACTATAAGCGGATCGCAACGTTACTTGATGAAAAGCGAGCTGCAAGACAAGACTACATACGGCGAGTGATTGATACACTGCAAGATAAGTTAAGGTTGATAAACGTTGAAGCCGAGCTTGAAGGGCGTGCTAAACATATTTACAGCATCTGGAGAAAGATGCGCAGTAAGGGTATTCCGTTTAGCGAGGTCTATGACGTCAGAGCGGTCAGGATCCTCGTACCGACCGATAATGATTGTTATCGAGCTTTGGGGGTTGTGCACAACCTGTGGCGTAGCGTTCCGCATGAATTTGATGACTATGTTGCAAATCCTAAAGAGAATGGCTATCGATCTCTGCATACCGCAGTTATTGGCCCCGAAGGCAAAGCGCTGGAGATTCAGATTCGCACTCAGGAAATGCATCAGGAAGCTGAGTTTGGGGTCTGTTCACACTGGCAATATAAGTCCATCGACGGCGAGGAAAAACCAGCTTCGTACGAAAATAAAATAAATTGGCTGAGGCGGATTCTTGAGTGGCAGGAAGAGCAGGGTGACATAACAGGTCTAGCAAGAGAGCTTAGGGATGAAGTTAGTTTAGATCGAATTTATGTGTTCACTCCCGAAGGTCACGTTATTGATATGCCACCTGGTTCAACCCCTGTCGATTTTGCTTACCGTGTTCATACGGAAGTAGGCCACAAGTGCCGCGGTGCTAAGATAAATGGCCGTGTCGTACCACTGAACACAGCGTTGAAGTCAGGTGATCAAATCCAGGTCATTACCGCAGACGTAGCTGACCCAAGGCGTGAATGGCTGCATGAGCATCTAGGCTATATCATGACGGGTAGAGCGAGGGCTAAGATTCAGGGTTGGTTCGGAAATCGAACTAAGCTCAAGAATATAGAAGAGGGAAAGCGCATCCTGTTTGATGAATTGCGTCATCTCGGCATCGAACGAATGACAGAACAGGAGTTGCTTGGTTATGTGCAATTCGATAAGGGCAGTGACTTGTTTGCCGCTGTTGGAAGCGGTGATATTAATTCCATTGAGATAATCAATAAGGTTACAAGTTTAGCCGAATTGGATGAGAGAGATCATCAGCTCAATCTAGGGCTCAATGAGCAGGACTATTTTAGCGAAACCCCACCAGTGTCAGGTATCGGAGATTTCGCTCACGAGATTTCTGAGTGCTGTAAACCGGTACTTGGTGATTCAATTCTTGGAGTCATTGATGATGCAAATATTGTTCATGTGCATCGACAAGATTGTATACAGGCATTGCGTGCCGATAGTTATGGTCGACTTCTACGCCTTGACTGGCAGGACAATGCTGAAACAACGTTTCCGGTGACGGTAGCCGTTGACGCATATGATCGATCAGGTCTGTTACATGATATTACCGGTGTTTTTCTTGATGAAAAAACCAACGTCATTGAGATGACGTCTCGGTCTGATAAGAAGAATAATAGAGTGAATATAAATATGATTATGGAAGTAACAAGCTTGAATGAACTTCTGCGTACTCTCGAGAAAATAGAGCAAATTCCAAATGTTATATCAGCTCGAAGATCAATATTAGCCTAATAAACTTTAAATCCAGGAGATTCGTTGTGAAAATTATTCTATTGGGAGCGCCAGGTGTTGGAAAAGGCACACAGGCACAATTCATTACCGAAAAATATGGTATTCCTCAGATCTCGACTGGAGATATGTTGCGTGAAGCGATCAAAGCTGAAAGCGCACTTGGTAAAAAAGTTAAAAGTGTAATGGAGAGTGGCGCTCTAGTGACTGACGATATCATTATAGATTTGGTGAAAGAACGACTCACTAAGGCCGATTGTGCTAATGGTTATTTGTTCGATGGGTTTCCCCGAACGATTCCTCAGGCTGAAGCTCTAGTCGAGCAAGGCATTAGTATTGATAATGTGCTGGAGATCAAAGTTGAAGCCTCTGAAATCATTGCTAGATTGAGCGGAAGGCGCGTCCACGTTGACTCTGGCCGAATTTATCATCTCATATACAACCCGCCTAAAGTTGAGGGAAAAGACGATGTTTCCGGAGATGATTTAATCCAAAGAGACGACGATAAGGAAGATACGGTGAAGGAAAGACTGAATGTTTATCGCGACCAAACAGAACCGTTAGTAAAGTTTTATCAAGATCTATCAAATCAATCTAACGGAAGTTTGAAGTACTCAGAAATTGAAGGTGTCGGTGACACTAACGAAATAAAAGTGAAAATTTTCTCTGCTCTCGAAGCGTAGTTTTAAATTTTTTCCTCAGTACTGTTGCCACTTAACGTGTTCGTTAGCAGCTTTAGTTGAAGGAAATTCTAGCTGAAACAACTAAAACATTGAAAAAGATACGTTTTTTAGAAAAAACGTTAGCAAAATCTTTTTTTTTTTTCTAAACTGCATCACGTAATCGCAACTGTATACATTTGTTCTTCACATTTTAGAAGAAAGTATCAAAAAGTAATTACGTGATTGAAACTCTGATTCACGTTATTAATTTTGAAACCAAATTTAAAAAGTGGTTAGTGATTGGAACTACTGCCGAGGAGATGTGTTATAGCTGCTGACGAGAATGCTGTACTGACTATGCTGTACTAAGTTCAACTTTCAAAACGAAAGACAGGAGTGAAAACGTGGTCGCTAAAAAGAAAGCTAAGAAAAAACCAGCAGCGAAGAAAAAAGTAGTTGCTAAGAAAAAAGTAGTTGCTAAGAAGAAAGTAGTAGCTAAAAAGAAACCAGCAGCTAAGAAAAAACCGGCTGCTAAGAAGAAGGTAGCGGCTAAGAAAAAGCCTGCTGCTAAAAAGAAAAAAGTAGCGGCCAAGAAAAAGCCTGCTGCTAAGAAGAAAAAAGTAGCGGCTAAGAAAAAGCCTGCTGCTAAAAAGAAACCAGCCGCCAAGAAGAAGGTAGCTGTCAAAAAAGTTGCTAAGAAAAAGCCAGCAGCTAAAAAGAAACCAGCAGCTAAGAAAAAGCCAGCTGCTAAGAAAAAAGTAGCAGCTAAGAAAAAGCCTGCTGCTAAGAAGAAACCAGCTGCTAAGAAGAAAGCTGTTAAGAAGAAGTAAAAACGCACTCTCTGAGTGACAAAAAGCCCTCTTTTGAGGGCTTTTTTGTGCCTGAAGCCTTTTAGCTAGCTGGTATTGCAACAGTTTTTGCCACAGAGTCTGAGTTTTTTAGATGTGATGTGGCTGTTAACGTTAACTTATTGAGATGAGACGCGTGTTTAGTGAAGTTCTTCAGGGTGATTTAAATTGATGAATTGCTGCTCCGAATCGCTATCGAGTGTCGTCCATGACAGAGTTGCGAGCCAAGATTTAACAGACTTACGGTTTGACGTTAAATGATGCTCAATGCTTTGCAAACTGCTGGTACGAACTAAGGATACAAGAGGTTCTGTGCCTTGACGGGTTTTGATTGATATCGCGTCTTTGTCACCGATTGCACTAGCAAGATCCAGCACGATCGTCTTTGGTAAAAACGGCATGTCGCATGCCGTAATAAAGCAATAGGGTGTTGTAATTTTTCTACCGGCGCTCAATAAGCCAGCAAGTGGCCCATTACCTTCTTTATTGTATTCATTATTGTCGGTCTTGCTAGGGTCGTTATTCAATATATCGGTCGCGATGGGATAATGATATCGACGATATTGCTCGAGCTCTTCATTGCAGCTAATGACAACGGCTGAAACCTGGTCATGAAGTTTTTCAATCACGTGTTCAATCAGAGGCTTACCTCTAAAGATAAGTAAACCTTTGTTCTTTCGACCCATTCGTTTGCCAATCCCACCGGCAAGAATGATGGCGGAGATTTCCGTTTTTTTCAGTGTCACGTTAAGCTCGGAGTTTAAGTTCTCTAGAATGAAAATTACTTTGAGTAAAAACGAAATTGTATCTGTCACTGAAGAGTTTGTCTTTTGAAAGAAGACGACAGTCACTTTTTTGATGAGACAAGTCACCTTGCCGCAGATTTGCAGGATTTTCGCTTTCGGCCTGGTCAGGTTGAGATGGCATCGTTTGTGAGTAATGCAATACGTCGCTCACGTCATGCCATCATTGAGGCGGGTACAGGCACGGGTAAAACCTTTGCTTATT
Source organism: Pseudomonadales bacterium (assembly GCA_029251375.1). Lineage (GTDB taxonomy): Bacteria > Pseudomonadota > Gammaproteobacteria > Pseudomonadales > Azotimanducaceae > JAHRVQ01. The sequence goes on from JAQXDL010000018.1 coordinate 95,360, forward strand.
TGATGCCCGTATTGCGCTCAAAAAAGAAAGTTATCATATCGACAGGTACGAAAAATCTTCAGGATCAACTCTTCTCGAAAGACATACCGCTGGTGAACAACCAGTTCGGTGTCAAGGTCGCCATTTTGAAAGGTAGGGCCAATTATCTTTGTCGAGACCGTCTATTAAAAAACATCAAAATGATAGGCCACGAGCATGACGCAACCGTGTTGCAGGGGTTGAGCGAGGTGCAGCAGTGGTCGGCCCGCACGCGTACCGGCGATTTAACTGAGCTAATCGATCATTCAGAGATGAATTCGATTGTACCTATGGTGACAAGCACCACGGACAATTGTCTAGGACAAGACTGTGATCACTACGATAACTGTCCGGTATATGTCGCTCGCAGACGTGCTCAAGAAGCTGACTTGGTTGTCGTCAATCACCATTTGCTGCTTGCGGACATAGGATTGAAAGAACTTGATGTTGCCCAACTTTTACCCTCGGCTGAAGTGGTCGTGGTTGATGAAGCACATCAACTTCCGGATGTGGCACGCCAGTTCTTTGGCGAGAGACTCAGTTCTAGACAATTACGTGAGCTTAGCGGCGATACCAAACGAGAGCAGCTGGTCGTATCGAATGATGATCCGGGCTTAGTTGAATGTTGCGACATGCTCGAGTCGGCCATAGGTCGATTGACGCAAAGTTTTGCGCAGGTCTCTGGCGATTTGGAAAGAAAACTGGCCGACGGCGCCGTTCAAGAAATTATCGAAGAGATTGATTTACTGCTGTCAGACCTAGTACGTTTTCTAAAAACCGCGTCGCAGCGTAGTGTTGGGCTTGAACATTGTTATGCGCGGGTTCTGAATCTGGTGGATGTATTTGCGACGATGACCTCAGTGGGAGGAAATGAAGCCTATGCACACTGGATTGAGATGACCGGTTCGCCATCCAAATATTCAGGCTTTGTGATCCAGCGTGCGCCGGTACAAGCTTCGCAAGAGCTGGCGCCGATTATAGAAAAGACCTCGCAGAGCTGGCTGTTTGTATCAGCGACGTTAACGGTTAACAAGTCCTTTGAACATTATAAAAGCGCTATTGGCTTTCAAGATATCGACGAATGTCGTTTGCAATCGCCTTTTGATTTTGTATCGCAGGTGCTCAGTTTTGTGCCTTTAGGACTGCCTGCCATCGGTACGGACGAGCACACTCAAGCCCTTCTAAGAAGAGTGTTGCCGTTGATACGGCAACACTCAGGCCGCAGTTTCATGTTATTTACGAGTCATCGAGCGTTGCAACTCGCATCAAGGTTACTGCAACATGAACACGACCTTACCTTCCTCACGCAGGGTTCAATGCCCAAGAAAGTGTTGCTGCAAAAATTCACTGAGCTTCCAAAATGCATACTTTTAGCTACACAAAGCTTCTGGGAAGGGGTAGATGTCCGTGGTGCTGACCTACGTCTGTTGGTGATTGATAAACTACCGTTCTCAAGCCCTGATAATGCGATTTTTAAGGCGCAGAGCAAAGCGGTTGAAGCGCAAGGAGATAATGCCTTTCGTAGCCTCGCCTTACCTGAAGCCGCGATTACGCTAAAGCAGGGTTTTGGGCGGCTGATACGACAGGAGACAGACGCCGGCTTATTCGTGCTCGGGGACGCGCGTATCATTGAAAAGAGCTATGGTGGTGTCTTAAGAGCGAGTCTGCCGGAGATGAAGTGGACTTCCTCGTTTGATGAAGCGCAAGAATTTTTAGAAAAAATATCCATCACATCATCTAAATAACGAGATAAAGCGACGCAAAAAGAATTTCCTCGACAAGTATTTGCTAAACTGACTCGGTACCCCAACTAACTGTAAACCTATGAATATTTTGGCAATCGATACATCCACGCCAGTCTGTATGCTTGGACTGAAAGTCGGCGATGAGCTGTTTACCAATAGCCAACGGGTAGACAGGACCCATAGCAAAGTTGTGCTGCCCAGAATTCTAGGGTTGCTGCAAGATGCCAGCATTGACAAGTCCGATATTGACCTCATTGTCTATGGACAAGGACCTGGTTCCTTTACTGGCTTGCGGATAGGCGTTGGGGTTGTGCAGGGGTTCGGTTTCGGCTTAGGCGTGAAGGTTGTCGGCGTATCGAGTATGGCCGGTATTGCTCAAACTGTTATGCGAAAAAAGCAAGTTGATCACGTATTGGTCGCGCTCACAGCCAGAAATAAAGAGGTCTATTTTGGCTCATATTCAAGGCAAAAAGACATTGCCGTCGTCAATGGTAGCGAAGGTGTTTGGGAAGCCAGTGATGTGCCAGTCCAGTCGTTGGATCTAAGTTGGTCAGCTGTTGGTTCCGGTTGGAACCTGATTGACGAGCTATCGGATGCAACCGGGGTTGTGCCAATTGGCATAGAGCTAGAGCTCGAACCTATGGTTGAAGACTTTATCGTTTTGGGGCAGCAACGTGCCAGCGAAGGATTCTCTACCGATGCGATTGATGCGATACCTGAATACTTAAGAGAGCAGGTGGCAACCCCGCCAAAGAAGCATAGCTGAAACGATGCCGCGATTTAGATTGATACGACAGGATGCAGTTTATGAGCTCATTGATACTCATCAGGCTCAGTTGGCGTTACGAATTGATTTCTCTGCAGCGAAACTGCAACACCGGGCAACCCGTGGCGGTAAAAAAGAGCTACTGCTCAGGGCTGTTGGTGCTAAACCCGGTTTGAGGGTCATGGATTGTACTGCTGGGCTTGGTACAGACAGTTTTTTACTGGCCAATGCAGGCTGTAATGTGACGATGCTTGAGCGTTCCAAAATCCTAAGCATTTTGCTTTCGGATGCGCTGCGCGCAAACGTGTCTAATGAAACACAGCAAATTTTATCTCGAATGCACTTGCTCGAAGCAGATGCAAAAGATGTTTTGTTAGATATGAAGCGAATGGGTTTGCTCACCGAGGGTCAAGCAGAACCGCTGCCTGACGTCATTTTTATTGACCCTATGTTTCCTTCACGAAGAAAACAGGCATTGGTGAATGGTTCGATGCAGATGTTGCAGAATTTTGTCGGCAAAGATCAGGATGCAACTGAGCTACTGGCTCTTGCAATGCAAACAGGCTGCTCGAAGGTTGTCGTCAAGCGCCCAGCCAATGCTGAAGCGCTTGAATTGTATAAGCCGTCATACCAGTATGTTGCAAAGGCAAATAGATTTGACGTGTTTTTACAGTAAGGCATTACGATAAGATTCTAAAACGGCTCTTCAAAACTGCTCTTATTAACAGTTCTTGATAACCACTCCTGACAACCGCTCCTGACAACCGCTCCTGATAACAGCTCTCTAAAATCGAACGTTGTTTTGAATACACAAGCCGAACAAACAAGTTGGATACTGACGCCGAACACTCTGATTAAACACTGATATGTATTGCGTAAACAGATTGCTTTTATCAGACCGCTTCTATCAGACCGCTTTTATCAGACCGCTTTTATCAGACATAGCCGCTAAAGCCGTTATAGAGGTCGCAGGCCTCCTTCGAGGCCATAACTGTTCATAGGGTCGCGGCCTTTTTAAGGCTGCTAGCGATGGCTCAGTGACTGAATAACGTTAAACCTGACCGACGTATCGAGTAATGAGTCGATGCTGCTATGAAGTTTTGTAAAGCCGTCCGAGGGAATCCAGGTTTGGTCAGTTTTAGTAATGCTGTCTGTTGCAGATAACGCTGTCATAAATCGCGCAAACAAACTTCTGTCAAAAAATTCCGGTGAGTTAATGCCGAAAATGAGTGATAGTCTCTGCGCCACATCGAGCGCGGATGCTTCAATTTCTTTGCTCGATCGAATATCTTTGTCCGCAATCAACATCAACACAATATGAAATCTTTCCAGGCAAGGTTCGACGATTTCTGCTAATTCTGTCAGGGAAGCGAAACCATCACTTGTCTGGTCAGTCGTAGAGACGATATCAGCCTCTTTCATTACCAGGCCAACGGCGATCAACACTTCGATAGTATTGGCAATACGCTCGGGCAAATCCTGCATAGAGATATTTAAAAACAATTCTTTCGCGAGAAAGGGATAGATGATTTCGCAGTTTTCGTTTATCTCCGCGACACTGACGCTGCCTTTGAAGCGAATAATTCTAGCAATCAAAGAGGCCAATGCAAAAATGTGTAGGGTGTTATTCCTATAGTAGGTTAATGCTATTGCCGTTGTTGCCGAGGCTGTAAGAATATCGCCAGAGTGATGGCTGATACGGTCCAAACCAGCAACCTGCTCAGCATGTTTGATAATCTCAATTTCGTTAAGTGTGGTGACTGTGGTCGAGTCGGCCCGAGTTAGGCGACTTATTGCGCGAAGCACTTTGACCTGATTGCGTAGCCGTTGTTCACCTATTGTTTGCTTAGGTGTACATAACAGAGCCGTCGCAACAAGATTGGTTGGATTAATTGTTGCCGCGTCGTTAATACGCTCGGCTAACTTTACTGCGAGCAGGTTATGGGTTTGCGTCATTGATGTAGGTGTTAATGCTTGGTTAGTTTCTTGTTTCCAATCCGGAAGATGGTCGTCTAGGAATTCGTTGAGATACAAGGGCGCGCCGAAACTAACGTCGACCTGGCCGAATGCTTTTTTAAAGGTACTGAAAATACCGAAAATATCGAAGATGGACTCATCTTGTTTTGTTTTCCCGGAAAGTTCTCCCTGATAGGTCGAACCCTCTAGGATTCGCTCGTAGCCGAAATAGACCGGCAGAAAAGCAATGTTCTTTACCGGATCACGCCGAAAGCTGCTGACCGTCATTGATAACATGCCTGTTCTTGGTGATAACGTGCGACCGGTTCGACTCCTCCCACCTTCAATAAAATATTCGACAGAGTAACCTTTGGTAAACATAAGGTGCAGATACTCATCAAAAACGGCTTTGTACAGTAGGTCACCATGAAACGACCTGCGCATATAAAACGCGCCCGCACGGCGTAGAATCGATCCGACAATGGGCAGGTTCAAATTCTTACCAGCGGCGATGTGAGGCGGCGTTAAACCGTTGTTGTATAGCACATACGACAGAAGAAGGTAGTCGATGTGACTGCGATGGCAGGGTATATAAATTATCTCATGAGACTTGGCGATCTCTTTGGGTATATCGATGTTAATAACATTGATGCCGTCATACAGTTTGTTCCAAAGCCAAGTGAGTAATATTTGGAATGAGCGAATCACTCGATAGCTTTGGTGTGAGGCGATTTCGTTGGCATAACCGAGTGCTTGTTTCTCAACCTTGTGTTGAGTTTTTTGAGTCTTTGAAACTTCATTTAAGATTGCCGTTTGGACCGCTTCGCTCTTCATTAGTGTGTTCAGTAGCGTCCTGCGATGTGACAAGTCTGGACCAAGAATAGCCTGCTTCTGTCGATTGAAATGAACTCGTAAAAGACGCATGAGCTTTCGTTTCTGGCGTTCGATGTCAGGCTCGCTGGTAACAAGATCCGCGAGGCTTACCGGCTGACTAAATTGAATCAAGATATGACTTCGATAGAAAACGGCTGACATCAGTTTTTTAAAGCGACTGGTGACAGTCCAGTTATCTGAGAGAATGATTTTAAACAATGACTTCTCTCTATCTGGCTGATGTCCCCAGAACAGCGAAACAGGTACTATTTTGATATTTGCTTGGTTTTCCTGCGAGGATGATTGATGCTCGTTTTCGCTCTGATATTGCAGTAGGCGTTGCATTCGAGCAGATTGTTGTCGCAATGTCTTGCGGCCAAAGGTCCCTTCCGGATGACCTAAGAAGAAGAATGAACGTGATTCTTTTTCACTAAATGCGGCGGTGGGTTTTGGTAAGCCTGCGTCTATACAAGACTGTTCAAGTACAAGTAGATCGGTCGTCGATTGAAATGGCATGACGTAACAAACAAGATCGTTAGGTTGTAGCGACAGATAATCAGCATTATTACCAAGGATAGTAGGCCTGATCCAAGAGAACAGAATAGACTTGGAAAGTGAAAAAGTACTCGCTTTGATCCGCAGGCTGGTTTTTTTAAAAAAACCTGGTGGGCGCTGATCGGTTTCTGACTCGATGTTGGTCGGAGCGAAAGCATCAATCGATACAGAATCCTGCGTCGATCGCTTATCTAGTTGTTCTGCTTCGGGGCTATCGTTGGCCATTGAAGTGATCGGTTAGTTTGTCTAAAGGATCAGTCCCCTTGATAACAACCTCCCAGACATTGTCGTATTTTCTACTTGTCTGGTTCGTCATATCGCTGGAACTGGCAATCACGGTCGACCGTATAAATACTAATAGGTTTTGTTTCTCTGTTCTAACGGACTCTGCTTTAAAGAGGTAGCCAAGTAAGGGGATATCTTTTAAACCTGGCACACCGCGTTCACCTTCTGATTTTTTATCTCGGGTGAGTCCGCCCAAAATAACCACTTCACCATTTTCAGACAGCACAGTTGTTTCGATTGTTCTAATGTTTGTGATGAGGTCAGCTGAACCGTCATTACCAATATCGATTGTGCCCGTCTGATCAACTTCGGAGACCTCCTGTTCAATTTCAAGTCGAATTGAGTTGCCGTCGTGGACGTGCGGAATAACCTTGAGTGTCAAACCTACGTCTTCTCGTTGAATCGTCGTGAACGGGTTGACGGTGCCGCCACTGCCCGTTGTCGTTGATCCGGTTCTAAAGGGCACATTTTGCCCTACGACAATTTTAGCCTCTTCGTTATCCATCGTGGTAATGCTAGGTGTGGATAGTAGATTGACGTCGGAGTTTTCAGACACGGCCTGAATGATAAAGGCAAAGCTAGTGTTACCTGCATCAAGGTTTCCGCCACCTAAAATAGGCCTCGTACCGAGGTTTGCAGCGGATGGGTCGTCTGTTGCGATGCCTTGCAGTATGCTCGCCAAGACTCCGCTGGGTTGGGTTATGGCGATAGGTAAATTAGAACTGCCCTGATCAATAATCGCCAGTTCTGTCCCTAATTCTCGGGTAAAGTTTGTGCTGACCTCCATAATCACCGCTTCAATAAGCACCTGTAGTCTGCGTACGTCGAGGCTAGCAATGATGTCTTTGAGTTCGTTCATCGTCGTTGGATTGGCGCGGATGACTAATGCGTTTAACGAAGCGTCGGCATGTATGCTGGTTTTAACATTTTGATTGCCTTTATTGTCTTCGTTTTCATCAGAAACCAGATTTTTCAAAATCTCTGCTAGTTCTTCAGCATCGGAATGAGCAAGACGTACGACTTGAATGGTGCCGGCTCGGTTAGCTGGCACATCGAGCTCTTCAATAAGTTCTTCGATTCTTTTAAGTGTTGCAGCTTCACCCTTCAATACCAGAGAGTTGGTGCGTTCACTGGCGACAATTGTTACTAAATTAGGGCCTTTTGCCCCTTTGCCAATTTGTTCTGGCGCGAGTTTTTCAAGTAGCGCCACCATGTCCTCAACCCATGCTTCTGTAAGTTGAATAATTTTTGTGGTTTTGGTGTCGGCAACATCGATGTCTTTAACCATCTCCATCAGACGAGCGATGTTACTCGCATGGTCGCTGATAATGAGTGCGTTTGGTTCGGTGAGACCGGCGAGGTGGCCATATTGCGGAATCATAGGTCGCAGTATCTTTACCAATTCAGCTGAGGGTGTATTGCGTACGGGGATGACCTTAGTGATGAGCTCTTCACTATCGATATTGTTGGCAGCATCGAGTGGGTTGCCACTTTGCTTAGCGAGGGTCTGCTGGACAATTTTAACCACTTTGCCGGCGGGTACCGCGGCATAACCGTGTACTCGAAGAACACTGAGAAACAATTCATAGATCGCATCGGCGTCCATCGCGGTGCTTGAGATGACGGTAACGTTGCCCTTTATTCGAGGGTCGATGATAAAACTCTTGCCCGTGATGGCAGATACTTGGGTTGTAAACTCGCGAATGTCTGCGTTCTTCAGATTTATCTTCCAGTTATCTTGTCCGAAAATCGGAGCAGCAAAGATAAATAAAACGAAAAAGACTAGACGTCTAGATAAGCACATAAACTAAAAACACCAAAGCGGGTGAAAGGGGCATGTTACTTTAATTTGAGCTCGGTTGGCACTAATCTGGGATTGGAACTGTGACAAAGAATCGGCGTGTATCTCGTTGTACCTCAACCCTGACTCGTTTTCCTGTAACAGCCTGATTTAAAAGCATTTTGTCATTGGAAACATTCCCAACAGGTTTGCCATTGACCGACAATATGACATCCCCCTTCTTTAAACCTGACTGACGCAAAATAGCTTGTGAGACCTCAGCGCCGATTTTGTAGCCCGACGCTTCACTGTCGCTAACTGGGGATATGCCTAATTCGCTCAGTACCGCGTCAGGTTCAGTGTCTAAACGTTGCTGATAGGCTGCAATTTGTGACTTCAAATTCGATCCCTTTTGCTGGCGCCTTAGTCTCGCATCGGAGGCTTCCTGACTGCGCTTTGTGATGCGTTCTCTAACTTGTTTGAGGCGAGCGTTTGGACTGTCGGCAACGCCGCCTGGTTCGATCGCATCTGAATCAGAGACACTTTGGAACTGTCCGGCGAGTGCGTTATCGAGAAAAGGGAGTTTCTCGATTCGTGCACTGCGCTTGATTAACACATGGTCGTCGAACACGGCATGTAATGTGGCATTACCGGGAAGCTTGTCACCAATTTGGTACAGCTCACCGGATTTTCCTTTTTGAGCGATGATAGCGCTAGATTCTGCCTCGTCCTCTGCTGTGAAGACCCCTTGTAAATCCAGATTCAATTTTGTCTTTGGCGCATCGACAAGCTTAGGTTGCTCTTTTTCTTCGACAGAACCAAACAAGTCTAGTGCGGCAAGACCATAATTTTTCTTTGTTTGGTTGTTGTTGAGGGGTGTCTGTGTGGCATTCGGGCTTGTTTCGGGAGCATTGTCCAGTTCTTCAAGGACCAGCAGAGCAACATTAGCAAGTGACAGACTCAGCAGTACAACAAGAACGACATTTGTGAGTGTGACTAGGATCTTGTTGTATTGGTTAAACCAGTCAACGACGGCGTTCAATGGTTGCTTCCCTCGATTTTAATAATTAGGTCTAAAGAATCTTCTCTTCTAACTCTAGCACAGTGTCGTCAGCTCGAGTATCCGCCGGTGTTGCGATGGCTGCTAATTCAAATAAGCGGCCAAGAACGGTTACCTTTGCCCAGCCGCTTTGGGCTAAATCTATATTCACAATAGGTTTGTTCTCGTGTGTGACAGACAAATGCGAGACAGGCGTATTGTTGGTGACGTCATCCAGAGTCGAAAGCGTGCCCTGCAGCGCAGGCAGAGTAAATCGCTGTATGTCTGCTCCGTTTCTTGCAGTGATCGAGCCGCCGGCCCAATGGATGAGCCCAGCTATGTGGTTGATCTGCTTTAAGTCAGAGGCGACAGAAATGTCGGTCAAGATAAGCTGGTTGGTCAGGGTTAGACCAAGGGGCACGCTGACGACATTGATGTATTCGCTGTCTATGGTGCCTTTAATGTTTTGTAGCAGTAAATGGTTTTTTTCGGCGGTGATATTACCAGTGAGTGTGTGATTAGTGCCGAAAATATCGACGCTCACCTTCATCTGTTGTGTGAGTAAAGGCAGTACCGACAATTGCCATTGTAGATTGCTAACAGGAAAGTCACGGTATTGGAATGTTGTTGTGCCACGCCAAATAGTTCCGTTTATGTGGCTTATTGATAAGCCAGGCACCGCGGCGATGATCTGCGATTTGGTCGATTTGAGAAGAATATTGGCTGGCGCAAATACAGCAACAAAGCAGATAAAACTCATCAGGGCGGCCAACCCATATAGCAAAATTTTTTTCACGGCTCGTTAAAACCAGTTGACGGTTTTGATGTCATCATCGACAAAACGGAACCAGCCGCCTTCGTCTTCACCTTCCCAGCCACCGGTGCTGCAGCGAACTTCCAGTTGAAAATACGCATAGGCATCGATTGCGCAATCACGATCTGTGTGCCATTGGGTGACATTTTTTTTGAACCAGATTGAGGCGAACCCGCCTTTGACAACATTTTCCGCAACCACACATTGAAAGGCTTCTTTAGCGGTGTTTTTTAAATCAAACACTACGCCTTCACGAGTGTCCTTGGAATTGGTTATTTCAAAATGCTTTGACAGCCAGGTGCGGATCGCATCAAGCTCGACACGTTTAACGTAAATTTCAATATCAGGAAACGCTTCGGTCGAATTATTTTGCTCGGTCATTCTTCTTACCTATAAAAGCTTTGCCAAGTATTCCTACTAAAGCCTTCACAATAGTCGCGCGACAATATCTTGGTAAACAATCGCCAGTTTATCTAGGTCGTCAATATCAACACATTCGTTCACTTTGTGAATCGTCGCATTGCGAGGCCCCAGTTCGACAACTTGCGTGCCTGTCGGTGCAATAAATCGACCATCGGAGGTGCCGCCGGACGTGGACAGTAATGTTTTGATATTGAGATTGGCCGAAAGAGAAGCCTCAACCGCGGGGATCAACTCACCACCGACAGTCAGGAAAGGGACGCCTGATAAGGTCCATAATATTTCATATTCGATATCGTGCTTATCTAAAATTGTCTCTGTACGCGCTTTGATCATCGGCTCGTTGAGTTCTGTTGAGAAGCGAAAGTTAAGCAGCAACTCCATGCTTCCGGGAATGACGTTGGTGACACCGGTACCGCCGTGTAGATTCGAAATTTGCATAGAGGTTGGCGGAAAAAACTCATTGCCCGCGTCCCAAACCTCATGGGTCAAATCAGTCAGGGCTGGTAGAGCAGCATGAATCGGGTTCTTGGCATCATCAGGGTAGGCGACGTGGCCTTGAACGCCCTTGAAGACGATTTTGGCGTGCAATGAACCGCGTCTTCCTGTTCGTACGACGTCACCGAGTACCTGATCGCTTGATGGTTCACCAATAAGGCACCAATCTAACTGGATACCTCGCTCAGCAAGCGTTTCAACAACCCGTCGAGTGCCATTGATGGCATCGGCTTCTTCGTCCGATGTGATCAAAAACGCCAATGTGCCCTTGTGGTCAGGGTGCTCTGATAGGAAATTTTTTGTAGCGGTCAGCATAGCGGCGATAGAACCTTTCATATCAGCCGCGCCTCGTCCATAGAGTTGACCGTCGATGACAGTTGGCTCAAATGGATCTGTGCTCCAATCCTCAAGCGATCCGCTCGGTACCACGTCCGTATGCCCAGCGAAGGTGAAGTAGGGCGCGCCTTCGCCGTGGGTCGCCCAAAGGTTTGATACGTCAGCGAAGGGCATAGCCTCGACTTCAAAGCCTAGTTGAGTGAGATGCTCTGCAATGAGCGACTGACAACCTGCGTCGGCAGGTGAAATCGATCGAGCACTAACGAGTTTTTTGGTGAGTTCCAGTGTTGAATCTGTCATAGCAATCAAGTCAGCTTAGTTATTCGAATGAAGACTGTCATTAAGTTGAATGGCCTTTTGATTAGTACGACATTCAACGATTCCGGTTTGAGAATTTCGAATAAACAGCATGTCATTTTGGCCGGCGAGTTCGCGTGCCTTGACGACTTTGACGAAGTTCTTGTTTTCGTCCAATACCTGCACGGCGGTGCTGGCTGTGATGTATAAACCAGCTTCAATTATGCAGCGATCACCGAGTGGAATACCTGTTCCAGCATTCGCGCCAAGCAGACAATCTTTGCCAATGGTCAAAACCATTTCGCCACCACCTGACAGCGTACCCATGGTGCTAGAGCCTCCGCCTAGGTCACTGCCAGCATCCATAGTGACGCCTTGCGATAGGCGGCCTTCTATCATGTTCGGGCCGATTGCGCCGGCGTTGAAATTCACAAAACCCTCGTGCATCACGGTTGTACCTTCGCCGAGGTAAGCGCCCAATCTTACGCGGGCGGTATGAGCAATCCGCACACCAATAGGCGCAACGTAATTCGTCATCTTTGGGAATTTGTCGACTGAGGAAACTTCGAGTACACGACCTTCTGCTCTTGCTTTGAGTTGCTCATCGGGCAATTCTTCCAGATCTATTGCGCCAGCGTCTGTCCAAGCCACATTGGGTAACTGGCCAAATATACCATCAAGGTTTTGCTCGTTGGGTAGAACCTGGCGGTGGGACAAAAGATGCAGTTTTAAATACGCTTCCGGTGTCGATGTAAGTGCTGCATCAGTCTGCAACATGCAGGCAACCCTTGGGCTGGTCGACATTCTCATCATGCCTAGGATTTGCTGTTGGCGACTGTCTGTCACGATGGATGCTAAATCACCGATCAACTTGTCTGTTAGATCGATTGACACATTGCCGCCAGTATAGCCGAGTACTTCAGCTATCTTGCTGACGTCATCGCCCATAGGCTTGAAGACAGGTACGGGGTAGAACACTTCTAGCCATTGGCCTTTCTTGTTTTTGGTGCCGATACCTAGACCGAAGCTATAAAAATTTTTCAAATCCATGTGTGATGTGTCCTGTGACGATCAAAGCGGGACATTATGAACTTATCGCTCCTAAAACAGTAGTTGATAAGATGAAATTCTTCTCCACGCCAGTTTGGCTCCCTCGAACGCAAGTCAACAATCCTCACGATCAAATTCAGTAGTGCCTTTTAGCGCTACTATCACTGGCTTTTCCCTTTTGTTTGATACTGGATCGCTATTATAAGTATTGTTTTTGATCAATAAAGGTTTTTATCCGTTGGGCGGCTTCGACGCACTCATCAACTGTGGCGACAAGTGCCATTCGAATTCGGTCTTGCCCCGGATTTTGATTGTTTACGACCCGTGATAGGTAGCTGCCCGGCAAAACTTTGATGTTGGTGTGCTGAAGTAGCTTTCGGGTGAACTGTAAGTCATCGCAAGGTGTCTTTGGCCAAAAGTAGAATCCCGCTGCCGGTATGTCCATTGACCAGCTGTCACTTAAAATGTCGGCAACAGCCTCGAATTTTTGTCGGTATAGCTTACGATTTTCAATGACGTGTGCTTCGTCGAGCCATGCTGCGGCGCTGAGCGCTTGATGATGGGAAGACATGGCGGAACCGTGATAGGTCCGATATAGCAAAAATCGGCTAATAATACTTTCGTCACCGGCTACATAACCTGAACGTAATCCGGGTAGATTTGAGCGTTTCGAGAGGCTATTAAAGGCAATACAATTTTTGTAATTGTGTCGGCCCATCTCATCACAAGCTTGCAACAAGCCGGTTGGTGGGTTTGCTTCGTCCCGATAAATCTCCGAATAGCATTCGTCGGATGCGATGACAAAATCAAATTTGTCAGACAAGTTGATGAGTTTTTGCATTTCGTCGACGCTCATCACTGAACCTGTGGGATTACCAGGCGAGCAGATGTATATGAGGCTACATTGTTGCCAAGTTGTGTCTTCAATCGAATCAAAATCGGGTTGGAAGTCATTCTCCTGCAGACAGTCGAGATAGTGAGGTTTGCTGCCAGCCAGTATCGCCGCGCCTTCGTAAATTTGATAAAAAGGATTTGGCATTAATGTCAGCGGCGCATCAGACGAGTTATCGTTATCGATTACCGCTTGGGCGAATGCGAATAGAGCTTCTCTTGTGCCTGTTACGGGTAAAACCTGAGTCTCAGGGTTTATTGGTGCTTGGCTTAACTTGAATCGTCGATTGATGAAGGTAGCAATCGCTTGCCGAACCTCAGGGCTGCCTTTTGTTGGCGGATAGCTGCCAACACCGGCTTTAAGAAAATCTCTATCCGCATAGATATCCATTAGAAAATCTGGTGCTGGGTGTTTCGGCTCGCCTAACGAAAGTGGAATAAAAGGGTAGTTAGACGCGGGTGTAACATCGGACAACAGCGCATTAAGTCGTTCGAATGGATAGGGGTGTAGTTGGTCTAATCGGTGGTTCATAGGTTGGGGTTCGCGCGTTAGTTGAGTGGTTATAAGTACTTATTTTTGTGTATCTAGTAAAATATGCTCGGTGTTTCTTTTCGCTAGGCAACAACTGATTTCGAAAGTTCAACGTGTCCATCGAGCTCTTCTGTGAGCCTTTGTGCGAGGGAATCCCTATCAAAATTGTTACCCGGCAGGTAAAAAAGGTCTTCGACTTTTTCGCCGAGCGTGGTGATTTTCGCACCCTGCAGCGAGATGTCGAATTCTGCTAGCACTTCCGCGATGATCGACAGAAGTCCCGGTCGATCTGGACATATAATTTCGAGTACCGTCAGATCTTTGTCGTTGTCGTAACTTAACGTGACTTCAGTTTTGAAGTCGAAATTCTTTAGTTGCCTCGGTGTGCGGCGAATCTTGGGTGACTGCTCGTCTTCTTCTTTCAAAAGTTCTTCGGCTAGCAGCGACTTGATCCGGTTTTGACGATGAGTCAGTGGGCCGACAGCTTTGCCATTTTCTTCTAAGACGATAAATGTATCGAAAATGAGACCACTGCTGCCGCTCGCAATGCGAGCGTCGACGATGTCCAAACCAAGTCTGTCAATACAGCTAACCGCATTTGCAAAGACCCGCTGAGTGCCTTGCATATAAATAAAAATCTCTGTTGCGCCTTCGCCCTCACGGCGAGGTTCGGTATCTCTTAAAATCACTAACGGACCGTCATCGAGATTATGTTGTTTGATGGCCTGCGTATGCCAGGTGATATCGGCGACAGACTCTCTTATAAAATACTCTTCGTCGACAGTACCCCAGATTTCTAAGGTTTCTTGTTTCGCCACGCCATGCTCGGCTAAACGTTCGATGGCATGGTTTTGTGTCTCCGAAATATACTCTGTCCGGTCAACATAGTTTTCGAGTCCGTGTCTTAATGCGCGCTTGGTTTCGAGGTACAGCTGTCGCATCAATGATGCTCGCCAGCTTGTCCATAGGGTTGGGTTTGTTGCGTTAATGTCGGCTACAGTTAGCGCGTAGATATAGTCAAGTCTTACCTGATCCTGAACCAGCATTGCGAACTCGCGGATCACATCGGGATCTGAAATGTCTTTCTTTTGTGAGGTGGAGGACATCACCAGATGGTTCTCAACCAGCCAGCAAACAAGGTTGGTATCCCAGGTTCCCAGCTTATGTCTTTGACAAAAATCTCTGGCTATATCGATGCCCAATTGAGAATGATCGCCACCTAGCCCCTTGGCTATGTCGTGATAGAGACCGCTGATAAACAGCAATTCTAATTTAGGTAAGCGGGGATAGATGTGTGCAGCAATCGGAAAGCGTTGTTCCTGATTTTTGTATCGAAAGCGACGCATGTTTCGAACGACCTGCAACGTATGCGCATCGACGGTATAAATATGAAACAAGTCGAACTGCATTTGGCCAATAATGCGACCGAACTCGGGTAGGTATGCTGCCAGGATTCCGTAGCGTTCCATTAAGCGAAGTTGAGAATACAGATGGTTCGAATGTGCCAAAATAGAAAGGAACGTTTTTGTGACTTCCTCTGTCGCGCGGAACTTCTCGTCAATCAGGTCGAGATTACGAGCAATCTCTCGAATAGTTTCTACGCGAACGCCTTCGATCTGATCGTTCGCTCCCATGATTTCAAATATCTCCATTAACGCTGGCGGATGTGTTTTAAACACGTCTTGATGCGTCACTTCGATGTAATTGTTTCTAATCTGAAAGCGGTCATTGATTGGGCTGACAGTATCGTGGTTCTTCTTCTTGATAATTTCTTCGTCAAAGTACTGCAGCAAAATATCGCAAGTCGCATTAACGATCATCGCTGTTCGGTAGTACGATTGCATAAACTGCTCAACCGCCAGTTGATCGCCGTCGGCGTAGCCGAATAATTCTGCCAGCGTTTGCTGGTGTTCAAACAAGAGTCTATTTTCATCACGGCCGGCAACCAGGTGTAGCCCGTAACGAATGCGCCACAATAGCCGTTCGCCGGCTCGTAGGACATCTCTCTCTGTCGCGGTTAAAAATTTACGATCGACTAAATCATCAAAACTCTCAACCTTGCCGAACTGGCGCTTTGCGATCCAGATCACCGTTTGGATATCGCGCAGGCCGCCCGGAGAACTTTTGACGTTGGGCTCTAGGCTGTATTCGGTGTGATTGGATTTTCGGTGACGCGCTCTTTGCTCTTCAAGCTTTGCCAGGAAAAATTTCTTTTGTGACCACACTTTATTTGGGCTGACGAGAGTCTTGACCTTGTTGAAAAGCTCCGGATCGCCAATGATCGTCCGGGCCTCCAACAACGTGGTAATAACGGTGACATCCGCTGCGGCTTGAGTTTTACATTCTTTGATAGAGCGAACGCTCTGACCGACTTCAAGGCCTATATCCCAGAGTAACGTGAGGAAACTCTGGATGTTTCCGCGGTGTTTGTCGTAGGAGTTGCGTTCGAGCAAGATTAACAGATCAATATCCGAGTGCGGATGTAGTTCGCCTCGCCCAAAACCGCCAACGGCGACAAGCGAGATACGGCTTTTGCGCCAACTCGTCAGGTTCTCATCCCAATCGAAGCGAATCCAGGCTAAACACAACAATTGATCAATAAAAGCGGCATGATCGAGCATTAACTCAGCGACATCAGCACCCGCTCGAAAGCGATTTTCAAGATCCTGTTTACAATCAACAATGGCCTGTTTGAATGCGGGTATGATCTGTCGTGAACTGACGATCTCCTTTGCAAGTTTTGCCTGTATTGCGTCTAGATTGGCACTGGTCAATAGTTTTGATCCGTTATGTTGAGCGGGGAATTGTGTCGTCTGCTCGGAATGTTAAAATTTCGTAACCGGTATCGGTCACTAAAATCGTGTGTTCCCACTGTGCGGTGAGCTTGTGATCTTTGGTAACAACCGTCCACTCGTCAGGAAGTAGCTTCACTGCTGCTTTGCCCGCATTAATCATCGGTTCAATTGTGAAAATCATGCCCGGCAGCATTTCCGCGCCGGTGCCTTTTTTGCCGTAGTGAAGTATCTGCGGTTCGTCATGAAAAACTTTACCGATGCCATGACCGCAATATTCCTTAACCACTGAAAAGCGGTTTTTTTCGGCGTGGACTTG
Organism: Pseudomonadales bacterium; assembly: GCA_029251375.1. Classification (GTDB taxonomy): domain Bacteria; phylum Pseudomonadota; class Gammaproteobacteria; order Pseudomonadales; family Azotimanducaceae; genus JAHRVQ01. The sequence continues at coordinate 112,326 of JAQXDL010000018.1, forward strand.
TGTGGCATGGCCAATATCGCCAAGGTGGTTGCCAGGTTTTACCTGAGCAATACCTTTGTAAAGCGTCTCTTTGCATGTTGCAGCGAGCCGTTCGGCGAGCACGCCACATTTCCCAACGGTGAAAGTTTTGCTGGTGTCACCATGGTAACCATCTTTTATCAGTGTGACATCGACATTGATAATGTCGCCATTTTTCAGAATTTTGTCATCAGAGGGTATGCCATGGCAGACAACGTGGTTAACCGATGTACAGATCGACTTAGGGAAACCGCGATAGTTTAGTGGCGCTGGAATCGCGTTTTGTACATCGACGGTATAGTCGTGGCAAATTCGATCCAATTCGCCGGTACTGATACCTGGCTTTATATGCGCCTCGATCATCTCTAACTGCTCTGCGGCAAGTGCGCCAACAATGCGCATTTTCTCTATATCTTCGGAATTTTTAATTTCGATGGTCATGTATTTATCTAGGGCTTGGCAAAAAGGGGCGAACTATACCAGATTGTTGACTAACCGTAATATGCTTAAAGATATTGGACTGTAAGGTCGATTTTCAGTGCTTTTTGGCGAATTTCCAGCAAATCAAAAGAAACTCTTTGGTGTGTTGTTTTTTTTTATGGTATAAAGCGCGCCGGTCTGGGGGAACCAGATCGAAACCAAATTCTCACATACACCGTCACATCGTACGGGTGCTCTCGATCTTCTTGGGGAACAAGAAGCTAAGGAGTTGGACGATGGGGTGTATGGAGGCCTAACCCAAATTTAAATTCGGAGAAAATATGTCTAGCGTATCTATGCGGGAGCTGCTTGAAGCAGGCGCCCATTTCGGTCACCAAACACGGTACTGGAACCCAAAGATGAACAACTACATCTTTGGAGCACGAAATAATATTCACATCATCAACTTAGAGCAGACAGTACCCGCTCTTAATGAGTCTCTTACCTATATTCGTAACCTAGCGTCGAAGCGGAATAAAATCCTCTTTGTTGGTACGAAACGAAGTGCAGGTAAAGTCGTTCAGGAAGAAGCAGAACGCTGCGGAATGCCTTATGTTGATAAGCGTTGGTTGGGCGGCATGCTCACTAACTACAAGACAATTCGTCAATCGATTCGTCGCCTGAGAGACCTTGAAGAGCAATTCAACGATGGTACTTTCACTAAGCTCACCAAAAAAGAAGCACTTTCTCGTCAACGTGATCTTGACAAACTAGAGCGTAGCCTCGGTGGAATTAAGAGCATGGGCGGACTGCCTGACGCGATCTTTGTTATCGACGTTGACCATGAACGCATTGCGATCACTGAAGCTAACAAATTGAAAATCCCAGTTGTTGGTATTGTGGATACGAATAGTAATCCAGATGGTGTTGATTTTGTTATTCCAGGGAATGACGATGCGATTCGCTCTATTCGACTCTTCGTTCAAGCGATTGCTAATGCCGTTATTGAAGGTAAGGCTGAGTTTGAAGGTCCCGGTGCTGGTGAATTTGTAGAAGTTGCAGAAGAAGCTGTTGCAGAAGAAGCAGTTGTTGAAGAAGCAGCACCAGAAGTTGAAGCAGTAGCTGAAACTCCAGCTGCAGAAGCTCCTGTAGCTGAAGCGCCTGCAGAAGAAGTTGCATCTACAGAAGAGACCAAGCCAGCGGAATAACGCCGCTGCACTCGGTAGATTAAGCCCATTCAAAGCTGGGTTTCACATCTAGCTTAAGTTAACAAAATTTTGGGGGCATTTATTGCCCCCTTCTTGCATGAGGAAATCATCATGGCTATTACAGCAGCAATGGTAAAAGAACTTCGAGAACGTACTGGTCTCGGAATGATGGATTGCAAAAAAGCATTGGTTGAAGCAGACGGCGATGCGGAATTGGCAATTGAAAATCTAAGAAAATCTAGCGGCATGAAAGCGGCTAAAAAAGCAGGTCGAACAGCAGCTGAAGGTAAATTGGGTACGAAGGTATCTGATGGTGTCGCTGTCATGGTTGAAATCAACTGTGAGACTGACTTTGCGGCGCGAGATGACAATTTCAACGGCTTTGTTGAGATAGCGACCAATGCAGTATTCGATTCGAAAGAGTCGGATGTTCAGGTGCTTTTGCAGGCAGGACTTGAGTCAACCCGAGAAACGCTTGTACAGAAAATCGGTGAGAACATCTCTGTTCGTCGCGCCGCAGTTTATGAAGGCACTGTCGCTAACTATATTCATACCACTGGTAGAATTGGTGTTTTGATAGAACTCGAAGGTGGAAATGAAGAGTTGGGTAGGGATATCGCAATGCATATTGCTGCTGTTAACCCACAATTTGTTTCTTCAGATGCCGTACCCGCGGATGTTATCGCCAAAGAAAAGGAAATTTATGTCGCTCAGGCTGCTGATAGCGGCAAGCCGGCAGAGATCGTCGAAAAGATGGTTGAGGGTCGAGTGCGTAAATATCTCGCAGAAATTTGCCTGGTTGATCAACCTTTTGTAAAGGATGGCGATATCAAAGTTGGCGCGCTGTTAAAAAAAGAAGGCGCATCAGTGAAGCAATTTGTTCGTTTTGAAGTCGGTGAAGGCATTGAAGTTGAAGAAGTTGATTTTGCTGCTGAAGTTGCAAGTCAACTAAGCTAACGTACCGGTAAAGCTATTCACAACCCGGAGAGAATCTATGCCTAACAAAACGACTCTAAAACATCGTCGTATCCTGCTTAAACTAAGCGGTGAGGCGTTAGGGGTCCAAGGTGTAGGTATAGACCCGAAAGTTCTTGATCAAATGGCTTTGGAAATAGGCCAACTTGTAGGCATTGGCGTGCAGGTTGGACTTGTCATTGGTGGTGGTAATATTTTCCGCGGCGCCGAGTTAAATGCCGCCGGATTAGATCGCGTCACCGGTGATCATATGGGCATGCTGGCCACGGTTATGAATGCGTTGGCCATGCGTGATGCGCTTGAACGGGCGCGTATTCATACCAGTGTTATGTCAGCGATCCCAATGAGCGGTATTGTCGAACATTACGATCGACGCAGAGCAATTCGTCATCTTGAGGATGGTGAAGTTGTTCTATTCGCGGCAGGAACCGGCAACCCATTTTTCACCACTGATTCAGCTGCGTGCCTGCGAGGCATTGAGATAGAGGCTGATATAGTTTTGAAAGCCACCAAGGTTGATGGCGTATACAGCGCTGACCCTGTGACCAACCCAGAAGCAACTCGCTTTGATGAGTTAACTTACGATGAAGTCCTCGAAAAACAACTAGGTGTCATGGATTTGACGGCTATTTGTCTGGCAAGAGATCATGATATGCCGCTTCGAGTATTTGCCATGGGGCAGAATGGTGCACTTCGTGCTGCTGTCCTAGGCGGTGATGAAGGAACATTAATTACGCGTTAGATAGACGGATCAAATTCGGCATCTGACCGCGAAAAAGAAGAGGAATCCCATGCTAGAAGAAATAAAACAAGATGCTCAAGAACGCATGCAGAAGTCTTTAGGAGCGCTGGCAGGAGCATTTGCGAAGATTAGAACAGGTCGTGCACACCCTGGCATTCTTGACGGTCTGACTGTGGATTATTATGGCACGACGACACCGCTTAATCAGGTGGCGAATATCACCGTTGAAGACTCCCGAACACTGGCAATCGTACCTTGGGAAAAACCAATGGTTTCAGTTGTTGAAAAAGCGATTTTGAAGTCAGACCTTGGCTTGAACCCGGCAACATCCGGAGACAAGATTCGTCTACCAATGCCAGCATTGACTGAAGAGAACCGTCGCGATCTAACAAAGATAGCCAAGTCAGAAGCTGAGAATGCTCGAGTTGCGATCAGAAATATTCGGCGTGATGCTAATGCAGACCTAAAAGATCTGTTGAAAGAAAAAGAAATCACAGAAGACGAAGAGCGAAAGGGAACTGACGATATCCAGAAGTTAACTGACTCGAAGATTAAAGAGATTGACGATTCTCTTGTGACGAAAGAATCGGACTTAATGGAAATATAGGGACGTTACGATCAAAGCTTATTTTCACCAGAGCATAATCCCTTCTGCTGGCATCAGTGCTGAGAAAAGCGAAGCGATAATAAGCCGCCAATTGGATAAACGCATATCATGCTAAAGCAGCGAATCATTACCGCTGTCATCCTCGCGCCGATTGCAATCGCGTGCATTTTCTTTCTGCCTAAAATGGGTTTTATCTATTTTGTTGGTGCGGTTATTACCGTATCTGCGTGGGAATGGGCCAACCTTGCAGGCTTAACCGGCTGGCAGCGTTATCTCTATGCTGCCTTTGTCGCCCTGTGCCTTCTGCCAGCCATTCATATACCCTTGAGCCTAGTGTTGGCTGCGGCTGCGCTGTGGTGGCTGGCGGCGTTGTTTCTTGTTGTTCAATATCCAAAACGAACATCGCTATGGGGTGGGCAATGGTCAAGATGTGTCATTGGCTTGCTGAGCTTGATACCTGGCTTCGTCGCGTTAGTCGAACTTAAATCCTATGCTGACAGCAGTTTTCTCATTTTGATGCTCTTCTTTCTTATCTGGGGTGCCGATATTGGCGCCTATTTCACAGGCAAAGCGATTGGTAAACACAAGCTGGCGCCCGATGTGAGTCCAGGTAAATCAATAGAAGGTCTTGTTGGTGGTGCTGTCGTGGCGTTGATCATTGCTGTGCTGATGTTGCTCTGGTTGGGACGTCCTTCGCTCGTGACTTGGGACGGTGCCATGTTTATGTTCGGCTGTTTCGGCATCATTCTTGTCTCTGTGCTTGGCGATCTCGCTTTGAGTATGTTCAAACGTTTTCGCGGCATAAAGGATTCCAGCGCGTTGTTACCGGGTCATGGTGGGTTCTTAGATCGAATAGACAGTCTGTTGTCTGCTGCACCTTTGTTTGTCCTGTTTCTCGTTGTGTTTCAGTGGTGATATTGAAGTGAATTTATGAATACCTCTCAATCCTCCGTGATTCAAAACATTACCATTCTAGGCGCCACAGGCAGTATTGGTGTGAGTACGCTGGATGTTGTGCAGCGCCATAGCGATGCGTTTAATGTGTTCGCGTTAACAGCAAATACGAATGTCGAACTATTGTTCTCCCAATGTGAACGACATAAACCGCAATTTGCCGTCATGCGTGATGAAGGCAAAGCTGAGCAGTTAGCCAAGAAATTAAAGACCGCAGGCAGCATGACCGATGTTTTGTCGGGGACAGAAGGGTTGGATTGGGTTGCTGGCCACGAACAAACAGATGTCGTCATGGCTGCAATTGTTGGTGCTGCAGGGTTGCCGTCGTCGTTACGCGCCGCCGAAACAGGTAAACGATTACTGCTGGCAAACAAAGAGTCGTTGGTCATGTCCGGTGCGTTGTTCATGCGTAAAGTGCAGGAGAACGATGCCGTTTTGCTGCCTATTGATAGTGAGCACAATGCGATTTTTCAAAGTTTGGCGAACGGTGCGCCAGGATACGCTGGAGGTGTCGCAAAGATTTATTTGACAGCCTCAGGTGGGCCCCTGCGTGAAACACCTTTAGCGGACTTGCCCAAGGTGACCGTAGTGCAGGCGTGTGCCCATCCGAATTGGGATATGGGTAGAAAAATATCTGTTGATTCAGCGACGATGATGAACAAGGGCTTGGAGCTTATCGAAGCGCATTGGCTTTTTGATGTCCCTGTAGAACAAATTGAGATAGTTATTCATCCGCAGCAGATTATCCACTCGATGGTCGCTTATCACGATGGGTCTGTTGTATCTCAGATGGGAAACCCGGATATGCGCACCCCTATTGCGCATGGGCTTGCTTGGCCGTCGAGAATCGATTCCGGCGTCAGCGAGCTTGATCTTATGACGATGGGGCGGCTAGATTTTGAACCAGCTGACCGACATCGATTCCCCTGTATCGCGTTGGCGGAAGAAGCTGCGAAGGGTGCAGATAGTCTGTCTATTGCACTCAATGCGTCGAATGAAATTGCCGTAGAAGGTTTTTTAAGTGAACTTATTCGATTCACCGATATCCCAATCATAGTGGAAAAAGTTTTAGCGCAGGTCGACGCGCATGCGGTAGCAGATGTCGATGAAATATTAGCTGTTGATAATGTGGCTAGAATATATGCGCGAGAAATCTTGCGTCAGCGTCAGATATAGCGATATTGCATCTTAAATGATGGTGCTGTTTGATTTTTTTCGGTCGCTATAAACCTCGTGTGAGAGCACATTGGCGAAAGAGTTAATCACTCGTTCTCCGCTACGGGGCAATTGGCAGTTAGTATCAAAAGAGAAATAGATTTATGTTTGATGTAATACAGAGTGTCGTCGCACTCATAGTCACTTTGTCTATCTTGGTGACTATCCACGAGTTCGGTCACTATTGGGTGGCAAAACTCTGTGGTGTGCATGTTCTGCGGTTCAGTGTTGGTTTTGGTAAGCCGTTTTATATTAAGCATGGTGGGCAGCCTGTGGTCGTGCCGCCCGTTGACCAAGTTATCGAGACTCGCAGTAATGAACCGCTAGCGCCTACTGAGTTTGCGCTCGCGGCAATACCGCTTGGCGGTTATGTGAAGATGCTGGACGAAAGAGATGGTTTTGTGGCAGATGATCAGCTGCACTTGGCCTTCAATCGTAAGCCGGTACTGCAGCGTATCGCTATTACCGCGGCAGGTCCTATTGCTAATTTTTTGCTCGCTATCGTTGCCTACTGGGTCCTGTTCATTGCTGGTGTGTCCGGTGTTGCGCCGATACTTGGTGAGCTTGATAAGCAAAGTGTCTCAGCTCAGGCGGGTTTACGGCAGGGACAAGAGATTGTTGCCGTTGACGGTGAGCCGACTAACACCTGGTCTGATGTCAATATGCAACTATTTGGTCGCATCGGTGATACGGGTGATATAGCAATTTCGATAAAAGAATTTGGTAGCAACGATGTTACGCGAGACTATCAACTGTCCGTGCAAAATTGGTTGTCGGATCAGGAAAACCCTTATCCGGCAGCTGCACTTGGGCTGGTCTTAAACTACCCTCAGATTCCCGCAGTGATAGGAGGCGTCGTTGATGACAGTGCAGCGAAGGCCGCTGGGCTTCAAGCGGACGATAAGATTCTGCGGTTGAACAGTGAGATAATTGTTGACTGGCAGCAGTTTGTGCAGCTTATTCAATCCCACCCTAACCAAACAGTGCAATTAGATGTGCTGCGTGCTGGCGCTGAGCTGTCAATTGCTGTTACCCCTGGCTCGATCGACAGAGAGGGGCAGCAGGTTGGCTTTTTGGGTGCGTCCAGACAGCCAATTGAGATGCCACCGGAAATGGTGCGACAGGTTTCGTATCCGTTCTACTCTGCATGGATTCCTGCGGTTGATAAAACATGGTCGGTGACGATGTTTACCCTCGAGTCGATTTATAAGATGCTCAAGGGTGCTATCTCACCAAAAAACCTCAGTGGACCTATCACAATTGCTCAAGTGGCGAGTGATTCAGCCGAATCGGGGTTGGAAAACTTCATTTCCTTTCTGGCGTTATTAAGTATTAGCTTAGGTGTGATAAATTTGCTGCCCATCCCCATATTAGATGGCGGCCATCTAGTTTATTATCTCATTGAACTAGTGACACGCCGCCCCGTTCCAGAGCGGATTCAAATGATGGGGTTGCAGGTGGGTATGTTTCTCCTTGCGGGAATTATGATGCTGGCTTTTTACAACGACTTGATGAGGCTTTAGGCCTCGCGGTACAGTAATTTATGATAAGAATTAAAAGCTTTATTGGCCTCTTTTTGTTGGCCTTGAGCTGCAACGCAAGCGCTTTTGTCGTTTCAGATGTCCGAATTGAGGGACTCCAGCGGGTATCAGTGGGTACCGTGTTTGCGTCTATCCCTGTCAATGTGGGTGATGATCTCGGCGATGTTGAAGTTCGTCAGCTCATTCGCAATCTGTTTCAGACGGGATCCTTTGAAGATGTTCAGGTGGGCCGCGATGGAAACGTGCTCGTTATTACGCTGTCTGAGCGCCCCGCAATCGACTCTATCGTTATTGAAGGCAACAAAGCGATTAAAACCGAGGCCCTGTTAGAGGGCTTAAACTCTTCAGGTCTGGCCGAAGGCGAGATCTTTAAGAAAGTTACCCTTGAACACATAAGAACAGACCTTGAGCGACAGTATGTTTCTCAGGGACGTTATGGTGCAAGAATTGAAACAGCGCTGGTACCGATGCCAAGAAACCGCGTCGCCATTCGGATTGAAGTGAGTGAAGGTGATGTGGCCGGTATTCGTCATATCAATATTGTAGGTAACGGTGTTTTTGATGATGAAACCCTGCTGGATCTGCTCGAGCTGAGATTGCCAAGTTTGTTCTCGTTTTATACCAAGGACGACAAGTACTCGCGGGAAAAACTTACCGGTGATTTGGAAACCCTTGAGTCATATTACCTCGACCGTGGTTATCTTAACTTTGTGATTGATTCAACGCAGGTATCAATCGCCCCTAACAAAGAAGATGTTTACATCACCGTCAACATTATCGAAGGGGACTTATATACGGTCAATGCCGTTGATATTGCCGGTGAATTGCATGATATCCCTGAAGAAAGTGTTCGCGCGCTGGTTTATGTTCAGCCAGGCCAGACATTTTCAAGGCAATTGATAACGGTTTCGGAAGAACAGATCGAGCGTGCATTAGGTAATGCTGGCTACACATTTTCCAGTGCGACCGGACAGCCTGTGCCGAACGATGACGATAACACCGTTGAGGTCAAATTCTTTGTTGATGCCGGTAATCGCGCCTACGTGCGTAAAGTCACTTTTCGCGGTAACACCCATACGCAGGATGATGTGCTGCGCCGAGAAATGCGTCAAATGGAAGGCGGTTGGGCTTCCAATGCTTTTATCGAACGCTCCAAGGTTCGACTTGAACGGCTTGGTTTCTTCAAGGAAGTTGGCGTAGAAACACCAACGGTACCAGGTCTGGATGATCAGATTGATGTTGAGTACACCGTCGAAGAGCAATCCTCGGGTTCAATATCAGGTACATTAGGATACGCGCAAGACACCGGTGTCATCTTGGGTGCGAGCTACCAAGACTCAAATATTTGGGGAACAGGAAACAGTATTTCACTAGGCGTTAATCAAAGTGACTTCCAAACCGCGTACAACTTTTCCTTCTTTGATCCTTACTACACCGTCGACGGTGTCAGTCGGGGTTATTCGTTCTTCTATCGTTCAAGTGACTTTGATGCGAGAAATATCGCACGGTTTTCAACAGACTCGTACGGTGCCAATGTTAACTTTGGTTACCCTATTAGCGAAATAGCCCGAGTAAACTTCACTTTCGGCTATGAGAACACAGAAATTACCGAAGGTATTTTTCCTGCCCAGGAGATATCCCAGTTCCTAGCCAGAGAAGGCAATGAGTTTGACTTGTTCTCTGTGCAGGCCTCCTATTCGATGTCCGCTTTGAATCGTGGTTTTCTGCCCACCGGCGGTCGTTCTCAATCCTTCTCATTTGAAATGACGGTGCCAGGCAGTGAACTTGAGTTCTATCGGGTTAATTATCAAGGCCAAATATTTTTCCCACTGACCCGTGCCTTGACACTCAGGTTGTCAACGAGATTGGGTTACGGTGATTCCTACGGTGACACGGAAACCTATCCATTTTATAAGAACTTCTATGCAGGTGGATTTGGATCGGTGCGAGGTTACGAGAGCAATTCACTTGGCCCAAGATCAACACCAAACCCAAATGACGTTTTTGCTGAGCCAGATCCTATCGGCGGTAACGTGCTGGCAACCTTTAATGCTGAAATAATCTTCCCGTTACCTTTTGTTGAAGACCAAAGACAAATGAAATCGGTCTTCTTTATTGATGGTGGTAATGTCTTTAATTCAAATTGTCTAGAAGTCAGCGTTATCTGTACCGATCCAAAAGATGGGGAGCTGCGTTACACCGCCGGCTTCGCACTTACATGGATTACCGGTTTCGCACCGTTGAGTTTTAGTGTTTCGATACCGCTTAACGAGAAAGATGGCGACGAGACAGAGTCGTTCCAGTTCGAACTAGGTCAAGCGCTATAGCGGCAGAGCCCCTTTGTTGATTTGATAGATCCATGTTGGGTACTTTTTGTGCGTGTGAGGCATCATTTAGGCAAGCTTGTTTGGAACTAAAACAGTCTTTTTGTTGTCTAGATTGAGTCGGTCGAGAAGAATAGGCATTTTACCTATTATACAAGGCTAATACGTCGCGCAGAGATTGAATCGAACTCTCGGATGTGACAACATCAGCGCCTTTAAAAATGTGAGTCAAATAAGTAGTCGTTTTTAAGGCAGCTTAAGCGAATCATATTAGGTAAAATTTTCAGCAAGATGCTGAAGTAACAAGCTAGTGGATATACGGTACGAACCATGTTGTCTTGGCTCAGAGGAACATAAATTTTTGTTTTTCGAAAAAGCTGGTCAAAGTGGTCATGTTCAAGATTTAAAAATAGACGAATGCGCCCTAGGCGTTTTCTTATGAAAGTTTAGAAATTTCAAATTCAATAGCACTTGAGGAGACAATCTGTGCCTATAAAACAATCTATCCTGGCAATTCTGGCGATATCGGTTTTGACCTTTACGTCATCTTTCGCATCAGCTGAAGTTAAGATCGCTGTCGTTGACGTGCAGAACGCCATTCTTCAATCTGAAGAAGCCAAGCGTCTGTTAACGCAGATCCAAGAAGAATTTAAAGGCGAAGAAGATGAGATTCGTAAGATTCAGTCAGAAGCAGCAGCGCTGTTGGAACGAATGAACAAAGATGCTGATGTTATGAGCGATGCGGAGAAGCGTCGTCTGCAGCAGCAAATTGAATCAATGAATAACGACTTCGTCTATCTTAGACAGAAGCTACAGCGTCAGATTGAAGAGCGTCAGAAAGAACTATTCACTGGTATTGACAGCAAAATTCAAAAGGCCATCGAAGAGCTCGTTTTGTCTGAAGACTATGACATGATCCTTCCTCGTGCAGCCGCTCTTTATGTCACTGACCTTTACAACATTACGCGTAAAGTGACAGAAAAGCTCAATCAGTTAGATGCTGAATAGTAACGATCATTGTTCCACTAAACGGTTTGACTCATAGCCGTTGGAATATTTCGAGCGGATCATGCCGATAATGATCCTTTGAATTAGAAATTGGGGGTGCATTGCGACCCCCATTTTTTTGTCTTAACCTGCTCGGAGGAGTGGCTTGAACTACACACTTGGTGAAATAGCTGAAAGGTTTAGTCTTGAGTTGCGTGGTAGCCCAACAATCCAAATCTCAGGCATCGCGAGTTTAGAAGATGCTTCGGCTGAGCAGTTGGCATTCCTGTTTAATTCTACCTTTACCAAATCTTTGGCGGGCTCGCAGGCTGCCGCTATCGTTTTGTCGAAAAACGATGCGGCATCCACTGATAAACCAGTACTTATTTGCGAACAACCACGCCTAGCATTAGCGCGCATAGCGACCCTGTTTGATTCAAGACCACTGTCCGATGAGCGTGTTCATGAAACGGCGTTTGTCGCGGCAACAGCGAGCTACGGTAGTCAAGTCTCTATTGGCGCAAACACAGTTGTTGAGTCAAATGCCAGAATTGATGCCAGATCAGAAATTGGTCCCGGTTGTTTCATTGGCGCGAATGTGAAAATTGGAGAAGGCGCTCAAATAGCGGCCAATGTCAGTATTTATCATGATGTTGAAATCGGTGAGCGGGTTGTCATTCATAGTGGTGCAGTGCTTGGCGCTGATGGATTTGGGTTTGAGTTTGATGCTCAGACGGCCACTTTAGTTAAAGTGCCGCAGATTTATAGTGTACAGGTTGGTGACGATGTCGAGATTGGTGCCGGTACGACGATCGATCGAGGTGCACTCCGGCATACGATTATTGGTAACGGGGTCAAACTCGATAACCAAGTCCAAATTGGACACAATTCGCGTGTTGGCGACCATACGGCTATTTCGGGTTGCACTGCTGTTGCGGGGAGTACCACTATCGGCGCGTATTGTTTGATCGGTGGTGGTGTTGGGATCATAAATAACATCGAGATAGTTGATCAGGTCGAAGTGACAGCGATGTCGCTTGTCAGCCGATCAATTAAAGAAAAAGGCAGGTACTCGTCAGGAACAGGTTTGATGTCTGGTACTCTATGGAAACGCAATATTGTGGGATTCTCTAAGTTGGACGAGCTGTTTAAGCGCGTTCGCTCTTTGGAGCGCCTGGAGAAGAAAAAATAATGGATGACTTCATGGACATTAACGAAATTTGCCAACTTCTTCCGCATCGATATCCTTTCTTGCTGGTTGATAGAGTTGTCGAGTTTGAAACCGACAAGCGTATTGTGGCGATTAAAAACGTGACCATTAACGAGCCGCAGTTCAACGGACATTTTCCCGGAAACCCAGTTTTCCCAGGCGTTATGATCGTCGAAGCACTCGCGCAAGCGTCCGGAATTCTTGCTTTTAAGAGTCGTAACCGGACTTTGGCTGATGGGTATGTTTATTACCTGGCCGGTACTGATAAGACCAAGTTCAAACGATCAGTTGTACCGGGTGATCAAATGCGCCTTGAAGTTGAGATTACAAACCTCAGAAATCACTGGTTGAAAGCAACCGGCAAAGCTTATGTTGATGGCCAACTTGTCTGTTCGACCAACCTAACTTGTGCGGAACAGAAAGTTACCTAACGCCCAAGCATACAACGGCAATTTAATTGTGCCAGGGAAGTCAGCGCTGAACGTGTTGCAATCGGACTCATTAAATTCACAGGTTGTCGAAACTGACAAGCCGGTAATTTTTGCGCTGCTCGCGGGCGAGATTTCAGGTGATAACCTTGGTGTCGATCTCATTCGAGGCTTGAAAGCGCAATTTCCTAAGGCTCGATTTGTTGGCATCGGTGGTCCTGCCATGATTTCAGAAGGTATGGAATCTTGGTTCGACATTAGCCGGCTGTCAGTCAACGGCTTTGTTGATCCACTAAAACGCCTACCTGATCTGATCCACATTCTTCGCGAAATGAAGCGTAAAACAATTGAAAGTGAAGCGTCGTGTTTCATCGGTATTGATTTCAATTTTTTTAATCTACTTCTTGAAGGCATGTTAAAAAAACAGGGTGTCAAGACTGTTCACTATGTTTCCCCGACGGTATGGGCGTGGCGTAAAGGCCGAATAAAGAGCATTGCAAAAAAGGTCGATTTGATGCTGACGCTTTATCCGTTTGAACTGGATATATACAGAGAAAATGGCATTGATGCTGAGTTTGTTGGTCATCCAAAAGCCTACGAATATGATCCGTTAGATGGTGTTACCGGTCTGCCTGCGGCGCAGGAAAAATATGGCGTGTTACAGGCGAGCCATGTCGTCGCAATATTGCCCGGTTCTCGAAGCGGTGAGGTGACACATACTGGTCCCGACTTTCTTAGAGCGGCAATCATTGTTGCCCAAACACTTCCCGCTGCGATGTTTATCATTGCTGCAGCGAATGAAAAGAGAAAACAACAGATTGAGGCGCTCATCGAGCTCGAGGTCGATGCACAAAAAACTGCGTTGAAAGTAAGTGTTGTCACCGGTGATGCGAAAATGGTGATGCAGGCAGCGGATCTGGTGTTGGTTAACTCAGGTACTGCGACGCTTGAAGCAATGCTGTTACGTAAGCCGATGGTTATGTCATATCGATTGGGTAAGTTCACCTATGCCATTATTTCAAGGCTGGTCACCACAGATTATTTTGCTTTACCGAATATCCTTAGCCAAAAGCCGCTTGTACCAGAGTATATTCAAGATGCAGCGACACCAGAGGTCTTGGCAGAAGCTATCATGACGTTGCTTAAGCAACCCAATAATGAGTTAAAAGCAGCATTCGATGAGATACATCAGGGGTTGAGAAAAAACTCCGGCGAAGTCGCAGCACAGGCAATCGCAAAACTAATCGTTCGTTAATCTTTCGTTAATAGAAATGGCACGCAATTCGAAATATAGAAAAGACCGTATCGCAGGCGTCGACGAGGTGGGTCGTGGTCCTCTTGCGGGTGCTGTGTTGGCGGCGGCGGTCATTCTTGACCCAGCAAATCCAATTGAGGGTTTAAAGGATTCAAAAGCGCTTACGGAAAAGCGCCGCATTGTGCTTGATGAGGAGATCCGTCAGCGCGCGATAGCCTATTGCGTGGCAAGGGCTGAGGTACACGAAATCGATGCGATCAACATTCTGCACGCGAGTATGCTTGCGATGCAGCGAGCTGTAGCGGGTCTCAGTGTGAAGCCTGAATATGCAATAGTTGATGGTAATCGTAGCCCGGCATTTGAATGTCCCTCAGATTGGCTTATAAAGGGAGACACTAAACATGATTCGATTAAGGCCGCGTCCATCATTGCAAAAGTGGCTCGAGACCACGAGATGATTGAACTTGATGCTGTCTTTCCGCAATACGGCTTTGCGCAGCATAAGGGCTATCCGACACGCATGCATTTATCGGCGTTGAGTAAGTTTGGACCGACAGAAATTCATCGCATGTCTTTCCGGCCCTGCCGAGAAGCGCTGAAGCAAAATGAGTGATTTCAGATAAGATATAAAGTGACGAAGCTGGTTGTTGAAGAATTTAACTTAAAGGAGAAAGAACGAAGTGGAAAATCGAGAATTTGATGTCATCGTTTGGGGCGCCACCGGATTCACCGGACAACTTGTTGTTGAATACATGGCGAGTAAATATGGCTCAGATAGCGATTTAAAATGGGCGGTTGCTGGACGAAATGCTGAAAAGCTGGCGGAGGTTGTCAATCAAAGAGCCGGTAGTTTTGCCGCAGATATTCCCCAGTTGATCGCCAACAGTGATGACCCAGCTTCAATTAGTAACTTAGTCTCTCGGACAAAAGTCATCTGTGCCGTGGTCGGTCCCTATGCTCTATATGGTGAAGTGGTTGTTGCAGCTTGCGCCGAACATGGCACGCACTACTGTGACCTTACCGGTGAAGTGCAGTGGATGCGCAAAATGATTGATACCTATCAGTCCAAAGCTGAAGCCAGTGGTGCAAGGATCGTTCACACCTGCGGTTTCGATAGTATTCCTTCTGATATGGGTGTGTTTTATCTGCAAAAGAAAATGCAGGAAACTCATGGCTGTCACGCGTCGACAGTGAAGTTTCGAGTTGGAGATACAAGCGGTGGCGTTAGTGGCGGCACGGTTGCGAGCATGATGAATATGATGGAGGAGGGCAAAGTTGATCCGTCTATCCTTGATTTGATCGCCGATCCGTATGCACTAAACCCACAGAATATGCCAACAGGTGAGGATGGTCCCGACCAGGCAGCTGCGATCTATGATGCGGACTTTAAGCAATGGACGGCGCCCTTCGTGATGGCCGCTATCAACACTCGGGTTGTAAGACGTAGTAATGCGTTGATGGATTACAAATATGGTAGTGAGTTTCGCTATAGCGAATCGATGCTAATGGGTAACGGTCCTGGCGGCTATATAAAAGCATCGTTGGTTGCGGGCATGTCAGGTTTACTTATGTTGCTTACAGCATTTAAGCCAACACGTTCACTGCTGGCGCCATTGATGCCTTCACCGGGCGAAGGACCATCCGAGGAGGCGATTGCCAAAGGTTATTTTAATGTTGAGTTTTGCGGAATAGCATCAGGCGAAAGCACCAAGAAGTTAAAAGTCACCGTGACCGGTGATCGTGATCCTGGCTACGGCGCCACATCTAAAATGTTGGCTGAAAGCGCCGTGTGTCTTGCTAAGGATAGTTTGAGTGTTGCCGGCGGAATTTGGACACCTTCAACTGCGATGGGTGATTTACTGCTGGATCGATTAGAAGAAAACGCAGGTATGCAGTTTACCGTCTCTGAATAGATTGTTTGTCGGCAACGAAGCTGACATTTTGTGTTTGATTGAATATCGGCTCGAAGGGTTGTTCTGCGGGAGACGGACGGGCACCGCATTTATTATGCGAGTGCCGTTTCGTAATGGAGAAGATTTACCCCAAGCGATAGGTCAATAGGGCCTCTGCGTAAAGCCGTTGCCGTGAAACCAGTGTCTATAATTATTGCCTCCGCATGACTTCTTAGGATGAAAAACGCATTTGTAGCCGAAGTCGGCTTGCATGTCAGTCTGTGTCAGGTGATACGAATATCCAAGCCCCGTTGAAGTCTCAAGGTTTTTCAGTTTTCGGCTTGCAGCAGCGGGATTTGTTTCGTTTGATTTTGACATCCGTTACTATGGACGCACAATTCGAATCTACTTTGGAAAATAAAAACTCACTCAATGAGTCAACCCTTCGCACACCTACGTATCCATTCAGAATATTCCGTCAGCGATGGCATTGTTCGGATTAAACCCCTAGCAAAAGAAGCCGCCTCGATGGGCATGCCGGCTCTGGCAATTACTGACAACAACAACATGTATGCGTTGGTGAAATTTTACAATGCAGTCAATGCGACGGGTGTAAAGCCTATCGTCGGTTGCGATGTCTGGGTCTGTGCAGAAGCCGAGGACGATGCACCGACGCCGCTCGTGCTGCTGGCTAAAACAACCCAAGGCTATCGTAATCTGACGGAACTGCTGTCACGTGGCTACCAGGAAGGTCAACATCTAGGTAAGGCGCTGCTGCAGCGACAGTGGATTGAAGAAAAAGCAGAAGGGCTTATTGCACTTTCTGCCGGCGGCGAAGGCGAGATTGGCAGGGCGTTGTTGGCAGGTAAACAAACATTGGCCAAAGATCTAGCGCTTTATTGGATGTCTGTTTTTAAAGATAGTTTTTATCTTGAATTGCACCGTACCGGTCGAGCCGGTGAAGAAGATCATGTCCATAAGGCCGTTGATCTTGCCTTATCCTTAGATTGTCCGGTTGTTGCGACAAATGATGTCAGATTTCAAAATCAGGATGAATTCGAAGCCCACGAAGTCAGAGTGTGTATTCACGATAGTCGCACGCTGGATGATCCAAGGCGCGAAGAGCGTTACTCCGACCAGCAGTACTTAAAGACACCCGAAGAAATGTGTGCCTTGTTCGAGGACATACCCGAAGCCATTGAGAATACCATTGAGATAGCCCGTCGTTGTAATGTGACCATCGATCTTGGCAATTATTATTTGCCGGAGTATCCGATTCCAGAGGGTTATACGACTGAATCGTTTTTCTGTGAAGTGTCCGAAAATGGCATGGACGATCGACTCGTCAACATTCTCGATAAGAATGCCGATGATTATGAGGCTCGTTATCAGATATATCGCGATCGGCTAAAATTCGAGCTCGATGTTATTAATAATATGGGATTCCCCGGCTACTTCCTTATCGTCATGGAATTTATTCAGTGGGCCAAAGATAATGATATTCCCGTCGGCCCCGGACGGGGTTCAGGCGCCGGATCTTTAGTCGCCTATGCGCTTATGATCACAGACGTTGATCCGATTGAATATGATTTGTTGTTCGAGCGATTTCTAAATCCTGAGCGAGTTTCATTGCCTGACTTTGATATTGATTTCTGCATGGATGGCCGAGATCGTGTCATTCAACACGTCATGGATCGCTATGGCCGAGACGCGGTTTCTCAGATCATTACTTTTGGTACCTTGGCGGCGAAGGCTGTTGTGCGCGACGTTGCGCGAGTCCAGGGCAAACCCTATTCACTGGGTGACAAAATATCGAAATTAATACCTTTCGACCCAGGCATCACACTTCAGAAAGCCATGGAAGAGGAGCCATTGTTACGTGAGTTTATTTCGCAAAGTGAAGAGGCGGAAGAAATCATGGAAATGGCCTTCAAGTTAGAAGGCATTACTCGAAATGTGGGCAAGCATGCGGGTGGTGTTGTCATCGCGCCCACTAGAATTACGGATTTTTCGCCGATCTATTGTGATGAATCCGGCGGGCTTATTACGCAGTTTGATAAAGACGATGTTGAGAAGGCAGGGCTCGTTAAGTTCGACTTCCTTGGCCTGCGAACATTGACGATCATCGACAATGCAGTGAAAAGTATTAACGCTCGAAGAGAATCCACCAATCAAGACAGTATTGATATCGACCGTATTCCGCTTGAAGATCCTGCGATTTATCAAAATCTGCGGGATGCAAAAACAACCGCTGTTTTTCAGCTGGAATCACGGGGTATGAAGGACCTGATGAAGCAGGTTAAACCGTCGCGATTTGGCGATGTTGTTGCCTTGGTTGCGCTGTTCAGACCGGGCCCGCTGGAACTTGCACCTGACTTTATTCGTCGCAAGAGTGGTGAAGACGAAGTCGACTATTTGCATCCGTCACTCGAGCGAGTCCTCGATGGCACTTATGGCGTTATGCTCTATCAGGAGCAGGTGATGCAGATTGCTCAGATTCTTGCTGGCTACTCATTGGCGGATGCTGATTTACTGCGGCGCGCCATGGGTAAGAAGAAACCCGAAGAGATGGCGAAGCAGCGTGATAGCTTTCTTAAGGGCGCAACTGAAAACGGTGTCGAATCAAAACAGGCGGACCATATATTTAGTCTGATGGAAAAATTTGCGGGGTATGGTTTCAACAAGCCTCACTCTGTTGCCTATGCCTTGATTGCTTATCAGACAGCATGGTTAAAACATTATTACCCAGCCGATTTTATGGCGGCAGTACTGTCTGCTGATATGCAAACAACAGACAAGGTCGTCACAAACGTTGAAGAATGCCGAGAAATTGATGTTGAGCTCTCTCCACCGGATGTTAATCGCGGTGCTTTTCGGTTTGTCGCTGATACGGATAAATCGATTATCTACGGTTTAGGTGCAATCAAGGGGTTAGGTGAAGGTCCGATCGACGACATCGTTGAGAATCGAGGCATGGCTGGAACCTATGGCGACTTGTACGAGCTCTGTGATCGAATCGACTCTCGAAAAGTTAATAAGAAAGCCATCGATGGGCTTATTGGTTCAGGTGCGCTGGATGAATTGGTGACTTTTGAAGGGCAGACCGAAGCGGAATCAACAATTGATTTCAAGCGTGCATTACTTCGAGTCAATCGAGAAGCCGCGGTGAAAACGGCCGAGCAAAATGCGAGGAACAAAGATGGTGGTCTGATGGATCTTTTTGGCGACAGTATTTCCAGCGGTCAAAATGACACATCGCCCTACAGCCAAATTGATACTGTTCGAAGTCTCACTATCAAACAACGGTTGGATCTGGAAAAAGAAACCTTAGGTCTTTATCTAACGGGTCATCCGCTGGATCCTTACATTGGCGAGCTTAGAAAACTGCCAACAACACGCATTGCTGATTTGCGCATCGGCAAAGATGAGCAGTGGGTCGTTGGTTTGATTGTTGCTATTCGAACCATGAAGTCGCGCAAGGGTGAAACCATTGCTTTCATCACTCTTGATGATAAGACCGGTCGCGTTGATCTAGCGATTTTCGCAGATCTGTATGAGATTAATCACGGAAAACTGGCTAAGGATGGTATCGTTTTTTGCAAAGGTGCCACGAGTCTAGATGAATTTTCAGGTGGTATCAAAATGAGAGCAACGGAAGTTTGCGACTGGATTGATGCGCGTGAGAAATGGGCAAGGCAGTTAAAGGTCAGTTTGACTCGTTGCGAGTTGGATAAGAATTTTGCTGTTGAATTGGCAGGTATCCTTGCCCCCTTTAAGGGCAGGCCGGGTCGAGGCTGTCAGGTATCGATCGACTACGTGAGGGATGAGGCAAGCGTCGATATTAGTCTCGGAGATGCCTGGCGCGTATCGCCTGATGATGACCTGATTCAAACCTTAAAAGATCACTATGGCAATGAAAGAGTGGTGTTGGATTACTAGCATTCGTAATCTGCACGTTGATTACACGCGCAGCGCTTTCACTGCAATTGCACAGCAACGATACAGCGGCAATGAATATTAAATGACAACGATAGGTTTTCTCGAACAGGACGTTGCAACCATTCTAGCCTGTAAGGGCAGAGTCGTGGTTGGATTCAGCGGTGGCTTAGATTCCCATGTGCTTCTGCATCTGCTTCAAAACCTGCTCGGAAACTCTCATCAAAACCGCCATCAAGATCCTTATCAAAACGCCCTTCAAAACGCCCTTCAAAACGCCCATGAAATCGCCCTTCAAAACCCTCAAGAAAACCCAATTGAAGGCGCTCGAGGAAAAGAGGCTGTTCAAGAACAAGGCTCTGATAGTGAAGATCACAATATCAAGCCAAGTACTGCTCCGACTTTGTGTGCGCTGCATATTGATCACGACCTACAATCTGAATCGGCTCAGTGGGCCTCGCATTGTGCAGATGTCTGTCGGACACTTGATATTCCGTTTCACTGTGAAATCGTTAAGGTCAGCACGCAAGGTAACTTGGAGGCTAATGCGCGTCAGGCTCGTTATACGGTTTTTGAGCAATCATTAGGTGAACAGGATCTGCTTCTTCTCGGGCACCATCTAGACGATCAAGTCGAGACCGCGTATCTGCAATTTCTCAGAGGTACAAAGCCCTTCGGCCTGCAGGGTATGCCCAAGACAAGGCCGGTTGGGCTAAGCGTCTTGCTGCGGCCTATGTTGCACTTAGCGCGGCGCGATATACTTGAATATGCGCAGACCCATAAGCTCGCTTGGATCGAAGATCCAAGTAATGCTGAACATCACTTTGATCGAAACTATCTCCGGGGCGAGCTTATTCCGCTGATGGAAAAGCGCTGGCCTGATATGAAGCCTAACATTCAGCGTTATATCGCCAAGACCCAGAGTGCCAATCAACTTATCGCTGAGATTGCTGAACAGGACTTCGATGCAATAGCTTTTTCGCCGTTATCCGTCAGTCTGCTAGGACTGCGAGCATTATCGATGCCACGGCTGGAGAATGTGCTGCGTTTTTGGTTTGGACAACATCAATCTAAGTCGCCGAGCGATAAATTTATCAACGCCATCGTAAAAGGTTTGGTGCAGCCAACCGATAGTCCTCAAATGGAGGCTGATCCTATTTTTCGCTGGCAGGGTTTATGTTTGAGTCGAAACCAGCAGGCAGTGGTTTTGTTGCCAGAAGTTGACGAGCCGACCTATTTTCAAGGTCAGCTATTGCCAAACACAGATTTACGCACGTCTGAATTGACGGGCCCGGTCTCAACAGTCGCTTCCTTGGCAACCGGTGGGATAGCGCACGGTGCCGGCGTGCTTCGAGTTGAACGGGTGATCGGTGCGGGTCTTAGCCTGCAAGAAGGGCAATGCCTCGAGATAAGAAGGCGTCAGGGTGGTGAAAAGCTCAAATTTGAACGTCATCGAAGTTTGAAAAATATCTTTCAAGAATCCGGCGTGCCCGCCGTCCTGCGTGATACTGTGCCGCTGCTCTATGTTGATGATGAGCTGGTCGGTATCGCCGCAATCAGCCCTATCGGACCCATGATTTGCATAGTCCCGGCTCGTCGTGCGGGTAGCAATGAGCAGGGATGGGTTGTTGAATGGAATTTATAGCAACATTTTAGCCCGATTTACTAAAATCGGATTGAGCGAGAATTGCATGAGTGGTATTCTAGAAAGCCATCTTGGTTAGGTTCTCTGACCATCTTAAAATTCTCGATGGGAGTTAAATGTCTCGCTTTATATTTGTCACCGGTGGTGTTGTTTCCTCTTTGGGAAAGGGCATTGCAGCCGCGTCTTTGGGTGCTATTTTGGAAGCCCGTGGTCTTGGTGTAACCATGCTAAAACTCGATCCCTATATCAATGTGGACCCGGGTACGATGAGTCCTTTGCAGCATGGAGAAGTGTTCGTCACGGTTGATGGTGCAGAAACAGATCTCGACTTAGGTCACTACGAGCGGTTCATCCGAACCACGATGACCCGTAAGAATAATTTCACAACCGGCCAAGTCTACGCTGACGTTATTGCAAAAGAGCGCCGTGGCGATTACCTCGGTGCAACGATTCAGGTCATTCCTCACATCACTGACGCGATCAAAGAGCGGATTATTGAAGGTGCTGGCGATGCTGAAATAGCGATTGTCGAAGTTGGCGGCACGGTTGGTGATATCGAATCTCAGCCGTTTTTGGAAGCAGCAAGGCAGTTGCGCTTCGAGCTGGGTAGTGAGCGGGTCATGTTTATCCATCTAACCCTCGTGCCGTACATCGCGACTGCGGGTGAAACAAAGACAAAACCGACTCAACACTCAGTAAAAGAGCTTCGTTCGATAGGCTTGCAGCCGGACATACTGATTGTTCGGTCTGATCACGAAATTGCATCTTCTGCCCGTGACAAAATTGCATTGTTCACCAACGTTGAACGAAATGCGGTCATACCATTGATAGATGCCGACACCATCTATGCAATCCCAGCACTACTTCATGAGCAGAAGCTCGATGAAATTGTCGTCAAGAAATTGAATATTGACTGCAAAGAGGCTGATTTGAGTGAATGGCAAAAAGTTGCTCATGATCATCTTAACCCGAGTAAAAGAGTCAAGCTGTTCATGGTCGGTAAGTACATGGATCTTTTGGATGCTTACAAGTCACTCACCGAAGCGATCATTCACGCCGGTATCCACACGAATACTAAAGTCGACGTGACTTTCTTGGACTCTCAAGAAGTTATCGATAAAGGCGTTGATATTCTCGCAGAAGCTGACGCGATACTGGTGCCTGGCGGCTTTGGTACCCGTGGTTTTCAAGGAAAGATTGCAGCGGCAGGCTATGCTCGCGAAAATAAAATCCCTTACCTCGGTATTTGTTATGGATTACATGCAGCGATTATTGAGTTTGCTCGTAACGTGGCAGGTATTACAGGCGCCGACACAACTGAAAATGATTCTGATGCAAGCGATCCCCTCATCGGTCTGATCACTGAATGGACGGCGGAAGATGGCAGTGTGGAACAACGAAATGCAAACTCTAACCTTGGCGGCACGATGCGAATGGGCGAGCAGGAATGCAAACTCAGTAGTGATTCGCTGACAGCCAAAATCTACGGCAGCAGTTCTATAAAAGAACGCCATCGTCATCGCTACGAAGTGAACAACCGCTATGTGGAACAACTAGAGCAAGCCGGTTTGCGAGTAGCAGGACGCTCGACAGATGATTCATTGGTCGAGGTTATCGAGATTGTTGATCATCCTTGGTTCGTCGCAAGCCAGTTTCATCCAGAGTTCACTTCAACGCCCCGTGATGGGCATCCACTTTTCATCAGTTTTATAAACGCTGCGCTCGAGCAACAAAAATTATCGAAATAATGTCCAGTGGGTGACCACGGCATAATGAGACTTAACTTTTCTGCAGCTTTGACGGGTAGATGCCGAGTGAGAGGCAAAGAAAACTATGGATACTAAAACGATGAACTTATGTGATTTTACCGTCGGTGATAAAACCCCTTTCTTTCTGATTGCAGGAACCTGTGTTGTTGAGTCGGAACAGATGGCTTTGGATACGGCGGCACAACTGAAAGAGGATTGTGACGACCTAGGTATTCACTTGATCTATAAATCCTCCTTCGATAAAGCGAATCGTTCCTCAGGTGAGAGTTATCGTGGTCCTGGCTTGGATGTAGGTTTGAAAATCCTGCAGCAGGTAAAAGACGATTTAGGTTTGCCGGTACTGACAGATGTACATGAAGATACGCCGCTAGATGAAGTTTGCGATGTGGTATCTGTGCTGCAAACACCCGCATTTCTCTGTCGCCAAACAAATTTCATTCAAAATGTTGCTGCCATGGGGCTTCCCGTCAATATTAAGAAAGGCCAGTTCTTAGCGCCCTGGGATATGGTGCATGTCATTGAGAAGGCGCGGGCGACAGGCAATCAAAATATTATGGCCTGTGAGCGTGGTGTGAGTTTTGGCTATAACAATTTAGTGTCAGATATGCGCTCACTGGCAGTGATGAAGCAAATAGGCTGCCCCGTAGTGTTCGATGCGACACACAGTGTGCAATTACCCGGTGGCCAGGGCGCAAGTTCTGGTGGCCAGAGAGAAATGGTGCCGGTTCTCGCGCGAGCTGCAGTCAGTGTTGGCATTCACGGTTTATTTATGGAAACACATCCTGAGCCAGACAAAGCCCTCAGCGATGGACCCAACTCGTGGCCGCTAGGACGCATGCATGAATTGTTGTCACTGTTGAAGGTTATCGACACCACGATCAAATCAAGTAATCTGCCTGAATTGTCGATGGACTAGATTGCGCCTTGAGGCCGTCGGGTCGTGCGGCAGGCCTCATCGGTTTTTAAGCCATACGCGATAACGTAAAATATAAGATAGAGATTAAACTGTTAGGAGATGTTTGAGTGACAGAGATAGTAGATATTCGAGCCAGAGAAATTCTTGATTCCCGTGGTAACCCCACCGTTGAAGCAGAAGTTGAATTAGCCAACGGATTAATAGGTTCTGCCTGTGTGCCCTCTGGTGCGTCAACAGGGTCCCGTGAAGCAATTGAATTGCGTGATAAAGACGAAAGTCGATATTTAGGTCGTGGTGTATTGAAGGCTGTCGGTAATGTGAATACAAAAATTCGAGAGCCATTGCTTGGCTTAGATGTCGAAGATCAAGTTGGTATCGATCGAAAGATGATCGAAATGGATGGAACTGAGAATAAGGCAGCGCTGGGCGCTAATGCGATTCTGGCAGTTTCCTTAGCGGTGTCGAAAGCGGCAGCGGCTGCAAAGGGCATGGAGCTTTACGAGTACTTGGCAGAGTTGGATGGTAGCCCTGGTCGCTATAGCATGCCGGTACCTATGATGAATATTTTGAATGGTGGCGAGCACGCTGATAACAACGTCGACATTCAGGAGTTCATGGTGCTGCCCGTAGGCGTGAAGAATTTCTCGGAGGCACTGCGTTGTGGTACTGAGATATTTCATACACTCAAGAGCGTTTTAAAACAGAGGGGTTTGAGTACCACTGTTGGTGATGAAGGCGGCTTTGCGCCAAATCTACCCAGTAACGAATCTGCACTTGAGATCATTATGGAGTCAATTGAGCGGTCCGGTTATGAGGCGGGCAAAGATGTCTACCTTGGTCTGGACTGTGCGTCGACTGAATTCTACAAAGACGGAAAGTACGTGCTGGCCAGCGAAGGTCGTAGTTTCGATTCCTCTGAGTTCACTGACTATCTCGCAGAGCTTTCTAGGAAATATCCGATTATCTCAATCGAAGATGGTATGGACGAAAGCGACTGGGATGGCTGGACCAATTTAACCAACGCAATCGGTGACAAAGTGCAGTTAGTCGGTGATGACTTATTTGTGACTAACCCAAAAATTCTTAAGCGCGGTATTGATGATGGCGTTGCCAACTCAATCTTGATTAAGTTAAATCAGATAGGCACATTAACCGAGACTCTTGAGGCGATCGGTATGGCACGTGCGGCAGGCTATTCGTCTGTGATTAGCCACCGTTCCGGCGAGACCGAAGATACAACCATTGCGGATTTGGCAGTTGCCACGGCATCGGGTCAGATAAAAACAGGTTCATTGTGCCGAAGTGATCGTGTCGCAAAATATAACCGATTACTTCGCATCGAAGACAAATCTAGTGCTTTGTTTAAAGGTATTGATGAATTCAAAAGGTAAACTTTGATGACCGTCTACAAAATCCTCTTAGCGCTGTTAGTCATCACCTTGTTGGTGCTGCAGACGCGACTTTGGATTGGCGAGGGAAGTTACGCGCATGTTGACAGTCTTGAAAAGAAAGTCGTTGTAGAGGAAGTTGCGAATTCAGTTAAAAATGAAAGAAATGAAGTTTTGCGGGCTGAAATTCGTGATCTCAAAAGTGGTCATGGATCCATTGAAGAAAAGGCACGAGTTGAATTAGGGTTGATAAAAGAAGGTGAAACATTCTACTTACTGGTTGAACAGGACGAACCCTAGATAATGTCCGATTTGCCCGGTAGCGACCTTCAAAGTTTAAAAGATGTCACCCTGATTGTGCCAGCCGCGGGCATCGGCAGCAGAATGTCTGCTTCGAAACCCAAGCAATATCTGTCGATTGCTGGCAAACCTATTCTGGCACACACCCTCAAAAAATTATTGCAACTTAACCCAAGAAAAATAGTTCTGGTTGTGTCGGCGCAGGATCATGAGTTCGAGTTGATTGAATTTGTTGATCGATGTGACATTGTTATTGGCGGGTCGAGTCGAGCAGCATCGGTAAGCAATGGTCTTGCCAGTTTGGATTGTGACGCAGACGATTGGGTTATGGTGCATGATTGTGCTCGTCCCTGCGTTCGGACTGCAGATATTTTTGAGTTGTATAATCGACTCCGGAACACTGATGTTGGCGGCATACTTGCGGTGCCAGTGTCCGATACACTAAAGAAAATCGTTGCAAGTCATCCTCTGCCATTTTCCGAGGATGCGCAAAAAAAGACCTTGCAAGCATCATCTAATGAGACCGTCACTGAATCCCCCAGTGAGACGATAAGGATTCAGGAGACGCTCGATAGAAGTGAGTTGTGGTTAGCACAAACGCCGCAGATGTTTCGGTTTGGCATGCTCAAGCAGGCCCTCGATCAGGCAATTGAATCTGAGATAGAGATTACTGATGAGGCCTCCGCAATTGAGGCATCGGGACAGGCGCCTGAAATTGTTGAAGGCAGCAAAGATAATATCAAGATCACAACACAAGAAGATTTGTTACATGCGGCGTATATTCTTTCCCAGCAGGAGTCGATCAATTGAGAATTGGTAATGGGTTTGATGCGCATAGGTTTGGTGAGGCGCAGGTTGGGTCGATAAAGCTGGGCGGTGTCTCAGTCCCCTTCGATCGTGTCATCATTGCTCATTCTGATGGCGACGTGTTACTGCATGCGCTTTGCGATGCACTACTCGGTGCGTTGGCGCTCGGTGATATAGGTAAACACTTTCCTGACACGGATCCCGCGTTTAAGAACGCAGATAGTTTGCAATTATTGACCGCGACTTATCAAAAACTCATAGGCCTAGGCTACGAACTCGTTAATGCTGATTTGACACTGATTGCTCAGGCTCCTCGCGTCGCAAATTACATTGACGCCATGCAAGAGACTGTCGCTGCCACCCTACAAGTCTCAATTGATTGCATAAGCGTTAAGGCGACAACCACAGAAAGAATGGGTTATATCGGTCGCGAGGAAGGACTTGCGGCGCAGGCGACTGTGCTCGTGCGTAAAATTGAAGCCTAATTCATGAGCGCCGTTTTCGAATCCAAGCAACTCGACTTTCCTCGCCTTCATGGACCTGCCGTTGGTGCAGGTATTTTGCGGCAGAGTTGGAAAGATTTTGTGGTTGAAGAACAATTAGGTTTTGAGTTAACCGGCGCAGGAGAGCATGTTTACCTGAAAATTCGCAAATGCGGCGCTAACACTGGCTGGGTTTCTGATCGCCTCGCAGAGTTCTTAGAGCTTCGCTATTTTGACGTTGGATATGCGGGTAAAAAGGATCGACATGCCGTAACAACTCAATGGTTTAGCTGTTGGTTACCTGGGCTACAGGAGCCCGATTTGAGCGGCTTAAACATTGAAGGTGTCGAATTGTTGGATGTTGTTCGGCATGAGAGAAAGTTACGCATCGGCGCGCATAGCGGCAATCGATTTCGGTTGCAGGTAACAAATCTCAGCGGCGATCAGGCAATGATTGAAGCGCGATTAGACGCAATTAGAAAAACAGGCTTTCCCAATTACTTCGGCAAACAACGGTTTGGCATTGATTGTAATAACTTAAAGCATGCCAGCATGATGTTTGCCGGAACTAAGTTTGCAAGAAAGAAGCGGGGAATCTATTTGTCGGCAGCGCGTTCTTGGCTGTTTAACCAACAGGTAGCGGCAATGATTGATGCAGTCTCTGCAAAGACGGTAGATGAAGATAGCTGGAAACCTGATGAGAAACTGTGGTTGTATGGTCTGTCCCCTCATCGAGACATTACCATTCCACCATTGTCACCGTCTGACTTTGAGCAGTGGGGCAAAGGTTTAGAGGAATTTAAAGTTAAAGCCAGTGAAAGGCAGATAGGCATTGTGCCAACGGATTTAAAGTGGACCTTCAACGATGACGGTCTGCTGTTGAGTTTTGACTTGCCGCCCGGTGCTTACGCAACAAGTTTAGTGCAAGAATTAATTCAATTCAGCGATGCGGATGATTTTGGTTTTGATTCAAGGTCAGGGGAAAAACATTGAGTAAGGGTTTAGATATACAAGGGACGGGCATGACGTCCCAGCGTACCCGTAGCCGGATGGTGGCTAGGTTACGCCAACAGGGGATCATGGATGAACACGTGCTGGATGTCATCGATGCGATCCCTCGGCATGTGTTCATTGATGAGGCGCTTGCGCATCGCGCTTATGAAGACACCGCGTTGCCGATCGGCTTCAATCAAACCATTTCACAACCCTATATTGTTGCCCGCATGACGGAAGCTTTGTTTGCCGCCGGTCCCCTTACCAAGGTGCTGGAAATAGGCACCGGGTCTGGCTATCAAACGGCCGTACTGGCGCAATTGGCGGACAAGATATATTCCGTTGAACGTATTCAAGGTTTGCTTGATAAAGCTAAGGAACGCTTACGCATGCTCGGCAACAAAAATACCCAGTTCAAATATGATGACGGTAATATCGGCTGGCCTGATCGTGGTCCCTACGACGGTATCATTGTTACCGCGTCGCCGCGGCACGTGCCAAGAGAATTACTAAATCAATTAGCACCAGAAGGTCGCTTGATCGTTCCTGTCGGTGACGAGCAGCAACAACTTAAACTCATTACAAATCATGATGGTGAGTTTGAAACTGAGGTGCTGGAAGATGTGAAGTTTGTACCTTTGCTCGGTGGTAAAGCGTGACCGAATCAGATTCAGCATCATTGGCGAAACGTCGTATTAACGTCGTTAAAATTTTCATCATCGGATTGGTGATGGGGGCGGCGGAAGTTGTGCCTGGTGTTTCCGGTGGAACAATTGCCTTTATCACGGGTATTTATCTTCGCTTGATCACCGCCATACAACGATTTACCCCTGTTGTGTTTCGTGATTTGTTTAAAGACGGTATCAGCGCGACTTGGCTAAGACTCGATATTAATTTTCTGTTGACCTTGTTGGCCGGCATGGCGACGTCCGTGCTGTTGTTCGCAAGCGGTATCCATTATCTGCTCGACAATCATCCTATATTTATCTGGTCATTATTTTTTGGCTTGGTTTTGGCGTCGGTTATTTTAGTTGCTAAGCAAATTGCTCGGTTCGGTTGGGATCTTGGTTTGTATGTCTTATCGGGTGCGGCCTTCGGTCTAGTGGTGGCAAATCTGCTGCCTGTTGAGGTGTCTCCCACGCCGGTCTATTTGTTTGTAGCAGGCGCGGTCGCAATCTGTGCTTGGATTCTGCCGGGTCTCTCTGGTAGCTATTTACTGCTGATTCTTGGACTCTATCGTGGCGTCATTGAGGCGATTAAGAACTTCGACATTGAGCCACTTTTTTATCTCGGCATGGGTATGCTGCTTGGCATCGTTACCTTCGCGCGAATCCTCGATCGATTGTTTCGCAATTATCGTGATGCGACCTTGTCACTGTTAACAGGCTTTATGCTTGGCTCGCTGGTTAAACTATGGCCCTGGCAGTATGTCCGTAGCTATCAAATCAAACCTGATGGCAGCCAAGTACCTTTGGTTTCAGAGCCGGTGACGCCGATGGCTTATGCGGCGATGACCGGGCTTGATGCAGACCTGTTGATGGCGTTGCTTGGACTTGTTGTCGGGCTGGGTTGTGTCGTACTGCTAGCATTTTTGTCTGTGGCAGAAGCCGAGTCGAAGGATGCTGCTGAAACGATTGGTTAAAATCTAATTTTTTATAAAAATAGCAATGATGTATCGATGCCAATACAAAGGAACACGCGAGGTCAGGCTTAACGCCTTGATGGCATATTTATGCCCAAGACCTGTCGCTATGTTGATTTGTATGGTGTTGAGTCTTAGCTTGTTCAGCGGTTGCTCATCAACAAATGGTGGTGTGCCGGTATTCAATGCCGGTGAGCGTTTATTCTCTGGTTCGCGTTCACATGTGGTGAGGTCAGGTGAAACCCTGTACTCGATCGCGTTTCGCTACGGTCTTGATTTCAACGAAATCGCGCATGCTAATAACATTAAGGCACCGTACCTGATTTTTGTCGATCAAAAGATATCGTTACCGCGCGGTGCCAGCACGAAGACAAAAAACACTAGCAAGGCCAAGTCAAAAACTAAGAAAACAAAGACGGCCAAGAAGACTCAACCGTCGGCTTCGAAGCCTCAGAAAACACTAAGTAATGATTCTCAAATAAAATGGCGTTGGCCCATTAGCGGTGAAATTGTCTCCGGCTTTTCACTCAGCGGAAAGGTCAATAAGGGTGTTGATCTTCGTGGAAAGTTGGGCGAGTCCGTGCTGTCGGCAGGTCCTGGCGTAGTTGTTTACGCAGGCGGTGGGCTGCGAGGTTATAGCAAGTTGGTGATTGTGAAGCACAGTGATCGCTACTTAAGTGCTTATGGAAATAATGGCGCAATTTTTGTGAAAGAAGGCGACAAAATCACCGCCGGTGAAAAGATTGCTGTCATAGGCTCAAGTGGGTCAACAATTGAAATACTTCATTTCGAGATTCGAAGAAACGGCAAACCAGAGAACCCTCTCATATATTTGCCGAAGCGATAACAGACAACCGTGCGGCATTTGCTTGGCATTGATAGTGGTTAATTAGCGAAATTTAAAGCCCAGAGATTATATCGATGGATTTAGATTTACAGATTTAGAGGCACAGATCGAGAGGTACAGATTTAGAGGTACAGAATTAGAGGGCTAGCTTTATCGCGTGGTAATTGCTTGAATAATGCGCCAGAGTCCTGGTTGGCATTGTCGCAGCGTAGGTCGTGAGCAGGTGAATGGAATGGAACAGAGTTTAAACCGCACAAGGTTGTGCGGTTTAAGCGATGTAGACTTTTATCTTTCGAGGTGAGCCATCTTTCCTTTTACGTCGGCCCATTCTTCTGCATCATCAAGCGGATCTTTCTTTTCTGTTATGTTTGGCCAAATTTCAGCCAGCTCAGCGTTCAATTCAAGAAATTCCTGCTCATCCTCCGGCAGTTCATCCTCTGAGAAAATTGCGTCGATAGGACACTCAGGTTCACACAAAGCGCAGTCAATGCACTCATCAGGATTGATAACTAGAAAGTTAGGTCCTTCGTAAAAACAATCTACAGGACAAACTTCAACACAGTCCGTATGTTTGCACTTGATGCATGCATCACTCACCACAAATGTCATTTATGTTTCCTTATTTATAACGTTAGTATTTGGCAGAAAAAAGCATTCTAGCAGCTTTTTGGGCTACCACAAGATGTAGCCATCGTCAGTTTTTAAGTCTTTCGGATCAACTGGCTTAGGTTGAGATATCTTTTAGTTCATACAACAGCTCAAGCGCTTGTCGCGGTGATAAATCATCCAGCTCGATTGCCGCAAGTTTTTGATAGACTGGCGATTCCTTTACGACCGCCTCGGTGTCAATTGACGCAGGTGGTGTCAAAAAGAGGTCCGACTGCAGGGGGGTCTCTCTGACTTCATTGTCTTCTAATTGCTTCAATTTCATCTTGGCGTTTTCAATCACTGACTTTGGCACGCCAGCTAGTCGAGCGACCTGCAAGCCATAGCTCTGGCTTGCGGGACCGTCCTCGACGGCATACATAAAGATGATGCTGTCACCGTGTTCCTTCGCTTTCAGATGAATATTGGCGGTGGCCGGTAGTGTGTCCTGAAGGGTTGTCAGTTCAAAATAGTGCGTCGCGAACAGCGTCATGGCCCGGCTAACTTCTGCGATATAGGCTGCGGTTGCCCAGGCAAGCGAGAGTCCGTCAAAGGTCGACGTGCCTCTGCCTATCTCATCGAGCAGAACCAGTGAGTTTTCTGTCGCGTTATTCAGAATCATCGCGGTTTCTGTCATTTCAACCATGAAAGTAGAGCGGCCGCTAGCCAGATCGTCAGATGAACCGATACGGGTAAATATGCGATCAACGATACCGATTGTCGCTGATTTTGCAGGTACGAAACTGCCCATATGCGCCATCAACGTGATTAACGCGGCCTGGCGCATGAACGTCGACTTACCGCCCATGTTTGGACCAGTGATGATTAGTAGTTTGCGCTGTTGACCAATCTTTAAATTGTTGGCGACGAAGGGCGCATCCAGCACGTCCTCAACCACCGGGTGACGTCCATCTTCGATTGAAATACCCGGTTTGTCAGTTAACTGAGGTCGACTCAGAGACAGCGACAAAGCGCGCTCCGACAAATTACAAATAACATCTAATGTAGCAACGGCAGTGAAAGTGATTTGCAGCTTGTTGACTTTAGTGACAAGTAGATCGAGCAGCTCGTCATATAAATGTTTTTCCCTGGCCAATGCACGACTCTTACTGCTAAGCGCTTTATCCTCAAAAACCTTCAATTCAGGCGTGATAAATCGTTCGGCATTTTTGAGTGTTTGACGACGTATATATCGATCGGGTGCTTTCTCGGACTGGCTGCGGGAAATTTCGATATAGTAGCCATGAACGCGGTTGTAGCCGACCTTCAGGCTTGATAGGCCGGTCGCCTCACGTTCTTCTGTTTCTAGTTTGACGAGAAACTCGGCGGCGTTCTCGCTGATACCGCGTAGCTCATCTAGGTCTTC
The DNA here is from genome assembly GCA_029251375.1 of Pseudomonadales bacterium. Taxonomy (GTDB): domain Bacteria; phylum Pseudomonadota; class Gammaproteobacteria; order Pseudomonadales; family Azotimanducaceae; genus JAHRVQ01. The sequence goes on from JAQXDL010000018.1 coordinate 144,838, forward strand.
ATCATAGCCTGTCGCAATGACGCCACCTTCTCGAATCACGACCGGCGGGTTTTCTTTGATGGCTGCATCAAGGGTCGCTGAAAGTTCTGGATAAGGCTGACATTGCTCGTTTATCTGCTCGATAAGTGGTGTTGGAATCGCGTCTAAAAGTTGATTCAGCGCGGGTAGGGCTAGCAATGCATTTTTCAGCCGCTCTAGATCTCGAGGTCGGGCTGACTTAAGTGCGACCCGAGCCAAAATTCTTTCAATGTCGCCAATCGACTTTAGCGCCTCGCGAATATCTTCAAACAAATAGTTATCAAGCAGATAACCAATGGTGTCGAGTCGTTGATCGAGTATCGCTTTTTGACGAATGGGACGGTTGATCCAGCGACTTAGCAGCCGACTCCCCATGGCTGTTGATGTGTTATCCAAAACCGAAAACAGGGTATGTTCATCACCACCGTTGATGTTTTGCGTCAATTCTAAGTTGCGCCGCGAAGCACTATCAATAACAACTGCATCATCACGATTGAGTGCATGTAATGTCTGCACGTGCGGCAGACCCGAACGTTGTGTTTCCTTTACGTAGGCAATGAGGCTGCCGGCTGCTGTGACGGCAACGGGCTTGTCGTCACAATCAAAGCCACCAAGATCATGGACTTGAAATTGCGAGCACAAAGTCGTGACGGCTTGCTCATGGTTAAATTCCCATGCGGCTCTGCTGCGCACGCCAACACGTTTGGCGATGGTATCGGGATATTTTGCACCTTCCGCAATGATCATCTCTGCTGGATTCAATCTTGACAGCTCTGATAGCAGTGCTTCGTCATCAAGTACCTCAATAATCTCGAAACGGCCGCTGCCCAGATCAAGGCAGGCTAGCCCAAGGGATTCTTCGCCGCGGTGGCAGCAAACAATAAAATTGTCTCGATGGGCATCAAGCAATGACTCGTCTGTTAACGTGCCGGGTGTGATGACCCGTACTACCTGTCGCTCAACGGGTCCCTTACTCTCGTTGGGGTCGCCTATCTGTTCGCATATTGCGACAGAAACACCTGCTTTTACTAACTTAGCCAGATAGCCATCGGCTGAATGAAAGGGCACGCCGCACATAGGGATAGGTTGTCCGTCCGACTGGCCGCGGGCGGTCAAGGTAATGCCCAACAGTTCTGCTGCCTGCTTAGCGTCATCGAAGAACAATTCGTAGAAATCGCCCATTCGATAGAATAACAATTCTTGGGGATGGTCAGCCTTGATGCGCAGAAACTGCTGCATCATTGGCGTGTGATTGGGCTTTGTTGTTTGAGCTTTTGGCACGGAGACGATTGGGCTCGTTGTGTTGATAGGTAAGCCTTTCATATTACGTGAATCCGAGCACAAGGAACACTCAAAGCCTTAGTCTTGTAGCCTAGTCTGGTAGCCTAGTTTTGGGGATGCGGAGAAAAATCGCGCTGGCGAACGATTCCGGCTGCATTCATAGCGCCAAAACGATTGGCCAGCTGTCGCCGTTGATGGCCCCTGACGTTTTTAAAGCAGCGTTCAACCCTCTGTCATGTGCGAGATAAACCTTGCTGCAAGATGTCTTTCTCTGTTTGTCGCAATCGCAGTTCTTTTTTTAAAAAACAGGTTGTGTACTGGTTAAATATACAGTATAAATTACTCCAACTGAAATCACGAACAAAAGAAACTCACAGTCGCACTCAATTGTCGTTTATCGAGAGTCTTTGAGTTTTAAATACGGAACTAATACAAGAACTAATACAAGAACCGAGAGAAATACCAAGGAGCAGATATGTCAGATAAAGACTCGAAAGATAAGCAGGCTAAATCATCCGATTCTCAAAAGGATAAAGCGCTCGACGCAGCCTTGTCTCAGATTGAACGTCAGTTTGGTAAAGGCACAGTCATGCGTTTGGGTGCCTCGCCGCAAGAGAAGATACCGGCCATCTCAACCGGTTCTTTGGGTCTCGATATTGCCTTGGGCATCGGTGGTTTGCCCCGTGGTCGTATTTGCGAGATATATGGACCTGAATCTTCAGGTAAGACAACATTAACGCTGCAGGTTATTGCCGAAGCACAAAAAGCGGGTGGCACTTGCGTCTTCATTGATGCAGAGCACGCACTTGATCCACTATATGCACAGGCTTTAGGTGTGAATATTGATGATCTACTGGTTTCCCAGCCAGATACGGGTGAGCAGGCGCTAGAGATCTGCGACAACATCGTACGCTCGGGTGCTGTGGATGTGGTTATTATCGACTCTGTTGCAGCGCTGACGCCGAAAGCAGAAATTGAGGGCGATATGGGTGACCACCATGTCGGTCTGCAGGCTCGGCTGATGAGCCAAGCACTTAGAAAAATGGCGGGTAACATCAAAACGTCAAACACATTGGTTATTTTCATTAATCAGATTCGAATGAAGATTGGTGTCATGTTCGGTAGCCCAGAAACAACAACGGGTGGTAACGCACTTAAGTTTTACTCTTCTGTCAGATTGGATATTCGACGTATCGGTGCCATAAAAGAAGGTGATGAAATTGTTGGTAATGAAACGCGAGTAAAGGTCATCAAAAACAAGGTTGCGCCTCCTTTCAAGCAGACTGAATTCCAAATTCTCTACGGTAAAGGCATTTACAGGTTAGGTGAAGTGGTTGATCTTGGTGTGCAATTGGGTCTGGTCAACAAAGCGGGTGCCTGGTACAGCTACGGTACTGAACGTATTGGCCAGGGCAAGAAAAATGCTTGTGAGTATCTGGCAGACAATCCGGCGATGGGTGCTGAAATTGAAGCGCTTATTCGTGCGAAGCTGCTCGACAGTGGCGCTGATGCTGAGTCAGAAGATAAGGATGACAACGTTACGCCTATCTCTGGTTAAACAGCTGGTGCGTGGTACTAATTAAAGGTGCTAATTAGAGGTACTAATTAGAGGTACTAACAAGGGGTGCTAACTAGTGGCGCTGGTAGTAGTTGTAGTACACAAAAAAGGCTTTGTTAAAAAGCCTCGCTAAAAAGAAAGGGGTAGGTGATTATCGGTCAGCTACCCTTTTTTTTGCAAAATTAAAGTGCAAGACCATGAAAGCAACCAATAGCCATAATGCGTTGTGGTGCTAAGCTCAAATCTGCAAAGAAAGTACCCAACCGTTAACGCATAAAAGACAACATGACTGAATTAAAATCCTCTGATATACGCCTTGGTGCGATGGATTTGCTGGCAAGACGCGAGCATGCGCTTGTTGAGCTTGTTAGGAAATTAGAAAAACGCTTCAATAAGCCCTGGTTAGAGCTGCCAAATGCCGACGTGTCTTTAACTGAGATGATTCAAGTCGAGGTTGAACGCCTGCGAGCGCAAGGTCTGCAAAGTGATGCAAGATTAACAGAAGCGTTTATCCGGGCACGCTCTAATCGAGGCCAAGGCCCCGTCAAAATACGTATGGAATTGCGCGGCAAAGGCGTTTCAGATGAGCTGATTCAGTCCGGATTTGATACCTGTGAGGTTGATTGGTTCGATTTGGTGGCGGTTGTTGCCCTAAAGAAATTTGGAGATACACCGCTGGATGCCAAGGGTCTTGCTAAAAGGAGTAGATTCTTGCAGCAACGTGGTTTTAGCTTCGACCACATTAATATCCTGTAATTTATCAAAGATCGGAAAAACACGAAGAAAAACAACGCTTTTATGACGCGCAGTTGGAACAAATAGCGCCTGATTCGCTTTAGAAGTGCGCCACTTTTCTGTATCTTTAGCGTCCTTAATTTTCTATCAAGTTGTAATCAGCATGGATAGTCGCGAAATACGACAGGCATTCCTCGATTTTTTTGCCGCCAAACAGCACGCTATCGTCGATAGCTCGTCACTCGTGCCAGACAATGACCCTACGTTGTTGTTTACGAATGCCGGCATGGTGCAGTTTAAGGAGGCCTTAGCCTTTAGAGAAAACAGAGGTTACACACGGGCTGTTAGTTGCCAACGTTGTGTTCGGGCCGGTGGCAAACACAATGATCTGGATAATGTTGGTTACACGGCGCGTCATCACACGTTTTTTGAAATGCTCGGTAATTTCAGCTTTGGCGACTATTTCAAACGCGACGCAATATTTTTCGCTTGGGAGTTTTTAACAGAAGTCGTCAAGTTACCGCCAGAGCGTCTCTGGGTGACAGTGCATGAAAGTGACGATGAGGCTGAAGACATTTGGGTCAATGAGATTGGCTTTGATAAAAATCGTGTCACGCGGCTCGGTGATGATGACAACTTCTGGACCATGGGTGACACGGGACCCTGCGGTCCTTCCTCTGAAATATTCTATGATCACGGTGCGGATGTGCCGGGTGGTCCGCCTGGATCAAAAGATGGCGAGTTAGATCGCTATATTGAAATTTGGAATCTGGTCTTCACGCAGTTCGATAAGTCTGCTGATGGCACGCTAACGCCTTTACCCAAGCCCTGTGTTGATACAGGTATGGGGTTTGAGCGATTAGCTGCGGTATTGCAGGGTGTGCACAATAATTACGATATCGATTTGTTTAAAGCCTTAATCGCACGTGCAGGTGAATTGCTCGATTGTCAGGATTTACAAAACGACTCACTAAAAGTGATCGCTGACCACATCCGCGCAAGCGCGTTTTTGATTGCCGATGGCGTCCTACCATCGAACGAGGGACGTGGCTATGTCATGCGTCGAATCATTCGTCGTGCCCTGAGGCAAGGACATAAACTCCAATCGAAGGGTCCTTTCTTCCACAAGATGGTTGGCGAGTTGGTCAATCAAATGGGGGATGCCTATCCCATATTGAAGTCGACTCAGGCACAAATTGAGAAGGTGCTTTTAAAAGAAGAAGAGCAATTCGAGCTGACACTCGATCAGGGCATGAAGATCCTTAATGAAGCAATTGGTCAGCTTCAGAGTGACGTAATACCCGGCAGCGTCGTGTTCAAATTGTACGACACTTATGGTTTTCCAACGGACTTAACCAACGATATTGCGCGCGAGAAGAATCTGAGCATCGATATGGATGGCTTTGAGGTTGAAATGGAAGCGCAACGTGAGCGTGCTCGAGCTGCAAGTAAATTTGGTTCGATCGATGTCGATAACTTTAAAGTGGATGATGTCACGACCTTTGTTGGGTATGAATCATTGATCGGCGAGTCCGTGATCGCGCATCTATTTCACAATGAGCAGAAAGTTGAATCTGTGTCAGCAGGCGATGAGGTTGTACTCGTGTTAAACGCGACACCTTTTTACGCTGAGTCCGGCGGCCAAGCAGGTGATAGCGGTAAGCTATTTACCAACGGTGTTTCAATCGTGGTCAACGATACGATAAAAAGCGGCGATGCATTTCTGCATAAGGGAACCGTCATTGAAGGGCAGATATCAGTTGGCGATAGCGTCAACGCTGAAGTCGATCGATTGCAGCGCGATCGAACCCGTCTGAATCACTCGGCCACGCACCTACTGCATGCGGCGCTAAGAATCGTTTTGGGCGATCACGTAAATCAGCGCGGCTCATTGGTCGATGCGGAACGTATGCGATTCGACTTTTCACACTTTGAAGGTGTCACAAAAGAAGAATTGCTGAAAGTTGAGTTGCTTGTTAATGAACAAATCCGTGGCAATTCTGAGATTCAAACAGAACTGATGAATCTGGAAGACGCGAGAGAGAAGGGCGCAATGGCACTTTTTGGTGAAAAGTATTCAGAAGCTGTGCGCGTACTTACCATGGGTAACGGTTTTTCGATTGAATTATGTGGCGGTACGCATGCGAGTCGCACCGGCGATATTGGCTTGATGAAAATCACCAGCGAGGTGGGTATTGCCTCAGGTGTTAGGCGGATTGAAGCTGTCACAGGTGTACGCGCATTTGAGCTAGTCATGCAACAAGAACAAACGTTAGAAGACTTCTCTGCATTATTACGCGCTGATAAGAACAGCGCCACAGATAAGCTAAAAAGTTTGTTAGAGCAGAACAAAAAGCTTGAAAAAGAAGTGTCGCAACTCAATATGAAGCTTGCGAGTGGTGGCGGAAAAGATCTGGCGGATTCAGCTGTTGAGATAAATGGCGTTAAAGTCGTCGCGCAACTGCTTGAGGGCGGTGACGCGAAAACATTGCCCGATGCAATGGATCGCGTCAAAAATAAGCTGCAGTCCGGCGTCGTATTACTCGCTGTGATCAATGATGACAAGGTGGTATTAGTTGCCGGCGTCACCAAAGATTTGACCGACAAGGTCAAGGCGGGTGACCTATTGAATTATGTCGCGACCCAAGTTGGCGGCAAAGGCGGCGGTCGTCCGGATATGGCACGTGGCGGCGGTACAGATACGAAAGCAGTTCCGGCAGCTATTGAATCGGTTCAAGCATACTTAGAAGAACGACTGTAGTTCTGCTGAGTCTGTTTTTTAATCGCTGTTTAGATGCTCCGTAGGTGTCAATCGCGGTGAAGCAATGTTTGAAGAGAAGTGTGAAGAAAAGTTGACTCACCGATAAGTTAATTGTTCACAACACAGTTCAAAAATTTAGAGTGAGAGTTAAGTGGCATTAGTCGTACAAAAGTTTGGTGGGACGTCAGTTGCATCCATTGAGCACATCGAGCGAGTGGCCAAGCGTATAGCCGGCTACCGCGATCGTGGTGATGACGTGGTTGTCGTTGTGTCGGCAATGGGTAAGGAAACCGATCGTCTTGATGAGTTGGCTAAAAGTGTCGGAGAGAGTGATGCTGACCTTCGTCGCGAAATTGATGTTCTGTTGTCGACGGGAGAGCAGGTAACTGCGTCTGTGCTATCGATGGTGCTGACAAAGATGGGATACCCCGCTAAATCGTTTACTGGCGGACAAGTAAAGATTCTTACCGATGCCAGCCATACCAAAGCACGTATTCTGGATATCGATACAGATAATCTTCAACGTGAGTTGTCGGCCGGTACTGTGCCCGTCGTTGCCGGTTTTCAAGGCGTCGATGGTGATAGGAATATTACCACGCTCGGTCGAGGTGGTTCAGATACGACCGCAGTGGCGCTTGCCGTTGTTCTTGAGGCAAACGAATGCCAAATATATACAGATGTAGAGGGTGTCTTCACCACAGACCCAAGAGTCGTTGAAGCAGCCCAGCCGCTCACGACCTTGACCTTTGAGGAGATGCTGGAATTGGCAAGTCAAGGCTCAAGAGTGCTTCACACTCGAGCCGTCGAGTTTGCCAGTAAATACAAAATGCCAATTCGTGTTCTATCGTCATTCTCTGATGCGTCCGGAACACTGATTACCAACGAGGAATCCCACAATATGGAACAGCCACTGATTTCAGGTATCGCGTTCATGAAAGATGAAGCGCAGTTAATAATGCTTGGTGTGAAAGATATACCGGGTATTGCATCAAGAATCCTTGGGCCAATAAGCGAAGCAAATATCGAAGTTGATATGATCGTGCAAAATATTGCTGCGGATAAAAGTACTGATTTTACCTTTACTGTGCGTCGTGACGACTATGACAGAGCGACGGCAATCCTGGAACGGGTTGCGCATGAAATTGGCGCGCGTGAAGTCACCGGTGACAACAAGATTGCCAAGCTGTCGATTGTCGGTGTTGGCATGAAGTCCCACGCCGGCGTGGCAACCAAAATGTTCAAGGTATTGTCGGAAGAGTCGATCAACATCCAAATGATATCAACTTCTGAAATCAAGATCTCCGTCGTGATAGAAGAAAAATATCTTGAACTGGCCGTACGTGCACTGCACACCGCATTTGGGCTTGATGCCTCTTAAACAATGAGTTTTACCGATTAAAATCGCCAGATTCGTGAGATGTTCGGTTCTTCCAAAACCTAGCGCCGATCGTTCTTGGGCTAGATTAAAGTAACAATCAATCGCCTGGTTAATAAATGCTCACTTTCCCGCATATTTTGCTATGATCTGGAGGGCTCAGAGAAATCTGAGTTTTTTCCGATCAATGGAATCTATCCATTCAGCTGACTATTTAGGCTAAAGCAGAAGGGAAACAACGATGTTAATTTTGACTCGGCGAGTTGGTGAAACACTAATGATTGGTGACGATGTTACTGTCACGGTGCTCGGCTCAAAGGGTAATCAGGTTCGCATCGGTGTCAGCGCCCCCAAAGACGTTGCTGTTCATAGAGAAGAAATCTACGATTGCATTCAGAATGCTGAATCAAATTCAGATGTCAAACTAACCATAGAGCTAGATAACGACCCAGAGGCTGTTGAAGACGCTAAATCCTAATAGCCTAGTCGGATCGCGTCGACGCGAGTGCGACTCTTTATTCAAATGTACATTTCTAAGAACCTTCGTAAGAACCTTCGTAAGAACCTTCGTAAAAACCTTCGTAAGAACCTTTCTAAGAACCTTCCTAAGAACCTTCACAAGCACATTCGTCAATACATGCCTACAATGAAAAACACCCCGGTCGCTTATATTAAGCGATGCTGACGTCTTTCAATAAGTTGTAGTAGCCTTTCTGAAATCTCATGCCATCGTAGTAACCCTTTTTTAACAGCAATCTATGCATGCCTTTGAGCCTATAGATAGGCACTGAAGCCAGCATGTGATGTTCTAGATGGTAGTTGACGCCATGGGGTGCGATAAAAAGTCTCTCTAACCAGCTAATGTGTAGTGTGCGTGTATTGAGTCGTGCGTCGGTGCTCGTTAGATCGGGAACCGCCGCATGTTCTCCAATTTGGCGAATGCGCACGACCAACATGTGGGTCGTCATAAATGCCGCCAGCCACATCAGGTAAAGCCAGGCAGCGCCAAAACTGCTCATAACCGCAATCATCATTAGGTTCATAGCCATACTGCGTTGCAGATAAGTTGCGTTCTGAGCGCTCGTGCTGCCTAATTTTCGAATCGCACGGCCGATCGATTTAACTCTTCGCCAGCCAATTTGTCCCGTGAGGTCACGGACTATTTTACGCTGCAGACTTGTTCTTGAAATTGGGTAGTTTTGATAATTGTTTAAATCAGGATCGTCTGGTGTGCCGGCAAATTGGTGGTGTTTTAGATGCACTTTCATGTAGCTGTCTTTGTTTGAGAAAACCCAATAGCCAGCGAGCCAATTGCCGACCCAATTGTTGAGTTTATTTGACCTAAAAAAAGTTCGATGACCGGTTTCGTGTACCACCACCGCCAGTCCCAGTTGGCGACTACCAAGAATAAAGATGCCGAGCAAGATTGTTAGGGGGTTGGGGTAATGAGCACAAATCACGAACGTCGCGATGATCACCGCCCAGTCAAATAACACAATTCGAAATGCGGACAGGGTATTTTTGCTGGTGATGAAGTTGAACTCGTCGTCAGTAAACAGTGATTTTGTATTCATAGTGATAGGCCGGTTAATTGCGTTCGACGATCGCTGATGAACGCAGAGTCGTTGGATGTTGGAATAATGATTGGTGCATCTTTTAATTTTGCTGCCCAAATATCACGTCCATATTTGTCGTATTCAAGCATCGTTTGCCAAAGTGCCTCGCGCATCGCAGGGGCTTGGATCTGTTCTGGAATCAACGGGTCCTTGATTAACATTTGAATCGCCGCGCCGCCAAGCAGAAACGTCTCCTTCTTAGCGGCATCGTTGGTTTGATTGGTGAGCTTTGCCAAACTGTCATGAAGTCGTTGGTTCATGTCAGCATACTGTTGATCCAATTGCTCAATATTAAAAAAGCCGAACCATTGCTCGGCATTATCCTCTGCAAATTGACTGGCAGCGAGCAGGATTACATTCGAAGGAATGCCTAAATTGCGCAAACGTTTGAGAAGGTCCGCGCTTTCTAGTTTTAGATTGTCTGGTCTTACCCAAAGTCCAGGTTGAATTTTTCTAAAGCCAAGGTAGCCAACATTTCGCCGACATTCGACTGATAGGTTGCTGTCCATAACGAGGCACAGCCAACTGTTCTTCTTCCAGCTCTTTCGTCTCTTTTCTCCGAGCCGCCATTCTTCGACAAAGTCATTCAACGGGGTGGACTGTTGGCTGATTCGATAGTGGCCGCGATCCAATTTATCGATGACACATTTCGACGTGAGTCTGGAAAGATTCACCCGAATCGCGTTGTCACTGATACCAAACATTTTACCTGTTGCGAGAATCAGTTTTGCGCTGGCGCCCCGATCGGGAAAAGTGCGCAGTAAATCGAGAATGACGGAGGAGGGCTTCATATATTACAAAATATAATTAGATTGTTAATTTTTTGTAATATTACAGTCGAGATAAAAAAGTGCAAGTAGGCGGTATTCTTAGTTTTTTTGCTCAGTTCTCCGAAAGTTTGCGCCAACTTGACGAAAAGTTATCGGAATGGAGCGAAATACAGCGGATACGTGTTGACGACCTAGGGTCTCATCCTGATAATACGCGTTCTTTGTGCGCCAGTAGCTCAGCTGGATAGAGTGCCTGGCTACGAACCAGGAGGTCGGGGGTTCGACTCCCTCCTGGCGCACCATTTCAAAGCATATTTATAAGACTCAATGCTGTGCGACTGAGTGTTCGATTTATGTGATTTACTGGAGAGGTGGCCGAGTGGCCGAAGGCGCTCCCCTGCTAAGGGAGTATGGGCTAAAACTCATCGAGGGTTCGAATCCCTCCCTCTCCGCCAAACAAAAAAGGGTCCTCGAAAGAGGGCCCTTTTTTGTTTGGAAGAGCGGCGGGTTTAATTCGAGGCAAGCTATTCGATTACCTAAAGGTTTTCGTTAACCAAACGCTGCAACCATTTCCCGTGTGTCATTGTATTCTCGAACATGTTCGACTTTACCTTCTGCATTGAACCGGACGACATGAACAAAAGGCATCGTATAATACTTATCAGTGCTTCTCACAAGTGTGTTTTCTTCAACACCAATCAACGAGACGACGTGATCATTGGCGATGATATCGGTGAAGTGAAGTGGGCTCATCTCGATGGCATCATTTATTCCTACCAGATACTCCAACAGACCCTCCGCGCCGTAATAGATACCACCAAAAGGAATGTTGTCGGGAAGCGGATTTTCCCAACAAACATCATCCGCGAGGTAATCCGCCTGTGCGGCGGCGAAATCACTGAGTAGCACAGCGTAAAATTCTTTTGCTTTTTCAATGCATTCGTCATTTGTCATTAAAGTCACCTCCGCGATTAAGATTGTAGTTGTGTCGGTATGTAGGTGTGCCACGGTGTCGCTCGCTCGTATGCATGTGCAGCAGCGATAAGTAGCGCCTCGTCATTGTATTGAGCCACCAGCTGTAGACCCAGGGGCAAGTTCTCTGAAGAAAGACCGCAAGGCACAGATATTGTGGGGTGGCCGGAGAAATTCATTGGCGCCGTAAAACCAACAAAGGCGGCCACGGCCTCAGGAGGTAATACTTGAGTGGGTGGAAATTCTTCTAATGGCATTGCCGGAAGTGGTGAACCCGGGCACAACAGTAAATCTACATCTGTTAAAAGCGTATCGAAGATCATTTTAGTTTTTGCAGCAGCGAGACGCGCCTTTGAATAGTCCGCGCCGCTGATCGATGCTGCGGCTTCAAGTGTAGCGCGAAATACGGGACCGTAATCATCTGCTTGATCGGGGAACATATCCTGGTGGGCAACAGCAGCTTCAGCGGCAACAACAGCACCCCAATGGGGACATACCTCTAGGACATCTATCATTGATACCGGAACGATCTTCGCGCCAAGCTGTTCCAGCAAGCTGGCTGCAGAAACGACCGCGCTGGTGACTTCCGGATGAGCGTCTGTCGCACAGTAGGTTTCATCAATGCCGATGCGTAAGCCTTTAACACCGGATTGAAGCTTTCCTAGATAATCATCTGGCGCTGATCGCATTGAGAAATTGTCTTTCGGGTCAAATCCAGCAATCGTCTGCAAGAGTATTGCAGCATCTTCCACGCGTCGCGTGATCGGTCCGATATGATCCAGCGAGTAGGCTAATGGAAAGGCGCCGTGTGTACTCACGCGACCAAAGGTGGGTTTGATGCCAACGACGCCATTGGCGGCGGCGGGGTAGCGGATGGAGCCACCTGTGTCACTACCCAGTGTTCCAAAGGCAAGACCAGCGGCAGTTGCGACGCCAGAGCCACTTGATGAGACTCCCGCCCATCGATTCTTACCCCAGGGGTTCTGGGGGACGGGTAAGTCTGGGTGATAGCCTGATAATGCAAACTCAGTCATGTTGAGTTTGCCGAGGATAATGGCGCCGGCTTCTTTAAGTTTTTGAACCACAGTCGCATCGTGATCGGGTATCCAGTTACGTTTCACAATTGACGCGCAGGTGGTCGGTATTCCTTCGGTTTGAAAGAGATCCTTCACAGCGATTGGCACACCGTGTAGCGGACCTAAGTAATGACCCTTTTGAATTTCATCTGCCGCTTTTTTTGCTTGATCCAAAGCCGGTTTCTCACAGATGGTGGTGTAGGCATGATAATCAGGATTCAACGAAGCGATACGTTGCAGCATCAACTCAGTCAGTTCCACAGGAGACAAAGTCTTTTTCTTAATCTGATCTGCAACGTTAGCCAGCGATTCAAATTCAATATCCATCGGTGAGATCCTATGTTGGTAGATCTGCGAGAAGTTGTTTACCAAAGCCAGCTTCGTAAGGCGTGAAGGCTCGGGCAATTAGTTTGACGCGGCTGAATTTCCAACCGTCTTCAGTGCGTTGATACTGATCTCGGTATTGCGCGCAATACCAAAAACATTCTGTTGTGTTTTTCATGGCCATGGGTTGGTCGAGATACCAGTGCCCCGTTGCCGTATCACCCTCAATTTCGATAATTGGATTGCTGATGCCATGCACAGCGAAGCCAACAATGTTTGAAGCGTTGTCAAAGAACTCGACAATACCTTGGCGGGTTTCCGCGAATCCCATCATGCCGCCATCCCATACAGCGTCTTCTGTGAACAGTTGCCCAAGCGCTTGGGTGTTGTAGTCATCATCACACGCGGCTGCATATCGCGCTTTAAGTTGTTTAATCTCTTCGATATCCGCAAGCCACAGCACTTTTTTTATAATTTCTTGATCACTAAGCGACATTTCTATTCTCCTGTTGAGCCCGCTCAACGTCTGCAGAAAACCGATTCAGCAGACTGGGTGGGAAGACTTGTTCGAGTGGCACACTTCCCATGAAGGCGCCGATAAAAGCTGAGGTCGCATTTGCATCAGCGGCGACCATGGGCAGCATTTGTTGCATCTCATCAGGCAGCGCTTGCAGCATTGCTAGATGCACTGTGTAGTCGAACATTGGTTTCAGAATCTGAAACTGGCGTTGGTCATACTGTGCAGCGGCCTGATCAATTGAGCTGTTGATTGTATTGCTAGCTGAAGTCTCTAGGCGTAGCGCATTGTCTAGTTCCTCTGCCAGAATTGCCGCATGCGTAAATGCATTGGTAATACCCTGGGCTGTAATTGGGTCGCGATGCAAGGCCGCATCACCCACGAGCGCCCAACCAGGTCCGTGTGCGCGACGAAAAAAATTTGGCAAAACATGAGTGCCTGAGATTCTTGATTCACGGGTACCTGACATCACGCGTGCTTCGAGTTCAGGTGCTAGTTTCAAGCTTTCAGTGAAGGCGTTGTCCAAATTTGCGCGGACTTTTTGTGCTTCCTCAGTCGGCCAAAACAAGAAGACCATATCCAGATCATCGTTGGTTGGAAAGGTGATATAAAACCGCCGCTCCTTTGTTAGTATGCGTAAGGACGCGGTAGAGTCCGATTCTCTCATGCCACTGTAATAAGCATAGTGACCGCAGGTATGTGTACCTGCATCGACAGTGATCTCTGCACCTGCACTCGTGCCCACAAAGGAGCGGGCACCATCAGCGCCGACAACTATCTTGGCATGTTCTGAAACTTCTTTGCCGCCTTTGCCGATACCCTTGATGCCAATCACGCGCCCGTCATCGAACAAGAGGTCCGTTATTGTGAACTTGTCGCGCACTTCTGCGCCTGCATCGATGGCGGCATCGACGAGTATCTTGTCAAGATAAATACGTCTGGGTGTAAAGTCTGTGCCAACATCATCACAGGGTGGTGCATTGCCAGACAAGCGCGTGTCATCAATTTCAAAGTTTAGCTGGTCGATTGCGGGCGTTCCGGCATCACGTACTGCATCCAATAGGCCCCACTGATTTAATAAGTTAGCACCTGATCGCTTAACGTAGTGGGTCGACATGATATCTGTGCCGAAGGCCATACGATCAACTAGCAAAACGCGATGCCCAGCCTTAGCAAGTAGCATCGCAAGAGGTGCGCCACCGCAGCGGGCACCAACAATGATTGCGTCATATTGGTTCATAGAATTATTTCCTTGGTCTTATTAACATTGCATTCTTTGAGAGGAAGCTCTCTTTCAGGGCTTTGGTTTCGGGTCTTAAGTTAGTGATGCCCGTGTAGGGTTCACTCCGAGTGACGACTCGGTCTGGATACTTTCGTTTCATTACCATGTGCCGTTGTAGCATTTCGACGAACTTGGCTGAGGTCCAGATACCGTAGCTGGCTGAGTTTGTTGTTTGCAGGCCACGTTCTTCGCGAGGGTCTCTAAGAAGATTAAAAATGGGTGCTGCAATAGGGTTTTGACCAGGTGGTGGAACATGTAATTTGTAATGCTCTTTGACCACAGATTTCAACACCGCCCCTTCATAAATGTACAGGTAGTCTCGTCTTCCGTGGTGTTCACCTAGCAGCAGCAGAGATGATTGATCGAGCCCATCGATGATGCGGTCGCGGGGAATATAATCGGTTGCATCAGCGATGCGTGCAAAGCTGGTGAACAAGTCGCTGACGTGAATCATGTCGCCGACGGTAGAGTTTGCGTCTATCACGCCTGGCCAACGAGCAAACGCATCGACCCTAACGCCGCCCTCAAGATGTTGTGCTTTGCCACCACGGTAGATTCGGTCGGATTGACCGGTCGACGTTAGAAACTGCATAAAGGGACCGTTGTCGCCCATCACAACGACGAGTGTATTGTCGGCAATACCAAGTGTGTCTAGTTCGCCCAGCAACTCGCCGATCCAACCGTCTACTTCTTGCATGCTCTCCGCCATCGTGCCGCCGTTACGGCTGGTGGCAGGTGTTTGTGCTTTTACAAAGGTCAAAGGATACAAGGGCCAATACTGCAGGAAGAAAGGCTCATCCTTTGTTGCAAGTTGCTGCAACTGTTTAAGTGCATTGGTTTGATAGCGGAGATTCATGTCGCGATATTTTTTCTCTGACCAAGCTTCGCCGGATTTAATATGCACTTCTTTTGCTTTCTCGCCCTTGTGTGCTTCGAGTGCTGTAACGAGATGGGCGGGGTTTGGTCTGAAACTACGATCTAGAATGAATTCATCACTGTGTGAGCCACTGCTCAGGCCTATTACGTGTGTGGCGGCTTCGGCATCTTCGTGCATGAGGGCGAGTTGTCCCTGTTGATGAACAGGGAATTCAGCATAGTCGAAGCCCTGATTGTGCGGCCAAGCTTCTTCTATATCTCCTAGATGCCACTTGCCGACATGTACGGTGTTGTAGCCGGATTCAGAGAGTACTTCTGCCAAGGTGACCTCGTCGCGAGATAAACCTTCACCGGCGAGATCTGCCTTTGCTTCATTCATGCCTGTTCGCACGGCGTAGCGTCCCGTTGTTAAAGCGGCGCGCGTCGGCGTGCAAGAGGGTTCGGAATACATTCGCATAAAGGACATGCCGTCCTTGGCCATCTGATTGATGTTAGGTGTTTTGTAGCCGTTGACGTAGTTCATCCGTTCCGATCCTAGTGAACCGAAACCCATGTCGTCGATCAGGATGTACAAAATGTTTGGACGCTTGCCGCCATTTTCTTCGCGTAACGCTGCAAGCTTCTTATCTATGGCGTCGTCGTCCTTAGACCACTGTTTTCCGTTTTGTGCAGCGAGCACATAATATTCAGCATCGTGCTGGATCGCTTCAGGTTGGGTTTCTGCGTTCGCGGCCGCGCTAAGAACGCCAAGCGCTGTGATGAATGCGGTTAGGTGTCGTTTTCGATTCATTGAATGCATCCTTTTAGCTAGCTTGAGCAAGGTTGAGTTGCGCTTCGCGGTTCAGATCTGTTTCAGGGAAATAGTTCGCCCAAACGCACCAGTAGGCACCCGCTTTGACCGTCTCCACCCGTTCTAAGGTATGACCGTTGGATTCGCCAAAAATGTTTATGGTGTCAACGGGTGCACCTGTGTCGTTGTAAAAAACGCCGAGACTTTCGTGGCTGTCGTCCCATGCAACGACAACATTTCGATTGCCAACGTTGGTGTTGATCACGCCGCCCTGTTGCTGCACGTACTCTTGTGTGTAGGCAACTACGTCATCGCTGATATTGAAGCCCCAGACTTGATCTTTCATCTTCAGGCGGTCGTCCTTAACATCTATTGTGTCGAACAGGAGAGATTCATTTGTGTGGTGGGGAACCGTGCCCCAGAGGAATACGGCTTCAACAACGTTGTCTAACAAAAACAGCAGGGGGCTCTTTTTAAAAGGTTTGATTTTGTTGAGGAATACAGTGCCTTGCGGGTACGCCTTCTGATAGCCACGAAAGGTCATGCGAAATGTTGGCCATTGCTGCATTGATTTGTCAGAGAATCGTCTATCAATGTCGCGGCTGCCGTACATCTGCTGAATGGGTTCGCCTCGCTCGGCATCCCGCATAATAAGGTTGTTTCCATGTTGAGCAAGTACGGTTAAGTTTTGTCTTTTACCTTCTATCTCTGGTTTAAAACCGAGTCCAAGATGGGTCAAGCAACAGTAGGTCATAATGATGTTATCGCCACCTAGACCGTCTGGGGTTCCAGCGAGATGTGGTCGCTTAATGTGGTAATCGGGATGGGCGCGTGCTTCGCCATTGTTCACCAGCACGATGACGCTGTCTTCGGGTCTGACAAAGTCCTGAGCTTCTTCAATACTGTAGTAGGTTGCGCTTGCCTGCTGATTGCGTAAACCATAGTGAATCCAGATATATGGAAAACCTAAAAATAACCCATTTACCGAAATCAATATTGCAGTTGAGGAACCCCAACCCGCATCAAAGCCGAAGGCAATGCCAGTTGCCGCGCCGAGGCTAATGAGACTAACCGTCAGCATTTGATATTCATGCCGTATGGCGAACAGCATATTTTTTCGAGTAACGGTCATTACAGCCTGTGTTATGTCTCCGAGATCACGGAAGTATCTAAACGACGTGTAAGTTGCGACGGTCATCAATAACCAGTAACACACTTGCCATAGTTGGGTGTCAGTCATGCTGGGTACCTTTTTTGTGATGTCTTCGCGTTCAGGTTTAGAGCGACGTGAGACGATTTTGGGATAGTCGCATCTAATTGAGTAATTAGTCAATGAGTATTTACTCAGTGAGTGTAAATGCAATAGAATACGCCTTCTTTAAGGGTGGCTTCGTTTGCACTCGATATTAGTCACAGACGGTTAGAAATCATTCCTATGATCGAAGTTGAAAATTCTCAAAACCTGCGCCGAGCCGCACAAATGGCGCCGGATGAACGACGACAACAATTGCTTGAGGTTGCGATTCAGGTGTTTGCATCGAAAGGGATCGATGCAGGTAGGCATGGTGATGTGGCACGCGCGGCGGGTGTTTCTATTCCGACGGTGCATTCTTACTTTAAGACACGTAATGATCTTGTTTCTGCAGTGCTGGATTCGGTCAAAGACTACATCATTAACGATGCGATCTTGTCCTTTACAAATATTGAAACCTTCGATGGAAGAATGCGCGACAGTGGTCATCATCTAATTGAAACGGTTCCTAAGAAACCTGATCACTTCAAAATTTGGGTGATGTGGAATGCCTATTTTGGCGACCCCTTTCGTGAGCAGTATTTACGTTTTGAAGAAGAAGCGATCGGCGGGTTGTGTCAAATTCTGACGGGCGACCCAGATTACGTGAAGGATGACGAAATGCGAGAAAAAGCCCTGATTTTTCTTGGCCTTGCCATTTTTCTAACGCAAATGATCTTGCGAGGCGAAAGCATTGATCGGCAGGAACATTTTTTGGAAAATGTCGTTCAAACAGCACGTATATGGCTCTGAAAGTTATCAACGAGTGCGCGCTACGCTCAGGTAGATAACCGCCCCATTTGAATGAATCAAGTCAGGCGAATCAAAACGCAGCACGTACCCTGGCCCATCAACCTTGCTGATGTTTGATATCTCTTTCTAACCCCCCTGTAGATAGCATCATCAATCATCTGTACAGTAATGTTGAGGTCACCTATCTAGCCTTGTGAGCATGTCGATGGTTGACGCTGAGTTTAATGACGCGAAATTTGTTGATACAAGATTTAATGTTGGAGAAATTGTATGAGTCGTTTAGACGGTAAGGTGGCAGTCATCACTGGTGGTGCAGGCGGCATTGGTAAAGAGGCGGGCAGGATGTTCGTTGCCGAAGGTGCGGATGTGTTGCTTGTTGATGTTGATGAGCAGGCACTGAAATCAGCCTGTGATGAGATTGGTAGCAACAAGGTTAGCTATTGTGTCGCCGATGTGACGAGTGCAGAAGATAATCAAACAATGATTCAAACAGCTGAAGAGCGTTACGGCGGCGTCGATATATTGTTAGCCAATGCCGGTGTTGAAGGCGATGTTACTTCAATTGTTGATTATGACGAGGCTCGGTTTGACCAGGTCATGGCGGTAAATGTTAAAGGACCTTTCTTAGGTTTAAAAGCAGCGATACCGGCAATTGAGAAGCGAGGTGGTGGCAGCATTATCATTACTTCTAGTGTCGCAGGTATCAATGGTGCCGCGAATGTTGCGCCGTATGTAACGTCTAAACATGCGGTCATCGGTATGATGAAGTCGGCGGCGAAGGAATGTGCGGCGATGAATATTCGAGTCAACACCGTTAACCCATCGCCCGTCGAGACACGAATGATGCGCAGTCTTGAAGAAGGTTTTGCGCCGGGTCAGGCTGCAGAAGCAAAGCAGGGGATGCAGGACAATATTCCTCTCGGGCGTTATGCTGAACCGGTTGATATCGCCAAGATCATGCTTTTCTTGTCGTCGGATGACGCAGAGTTTTTGACCGGGTCTGTTTACATGGCAGACGGTGGCTCGACTGCCTAATGCTACCTTGCTGGAGCAACGTCATGTCTGTGTTAGCTAAGAAAATGATCTCCGTGCTCCTTGCTTTAACTCTCTGGTCAACTTGTCTGTCAGCGGATTTGCTGGGTGAAGTCGAGCATGGCTACGCTGACAATAACGGCGTGAAGATTCATTATGCAACGCTGGGTGAAGGTCCTTTAGTTGTCATGATCCATGGTTTTCCTGATTTTTGGTACAGCTGGCGGCTCCAGATGGCTGGTCTGCAGGACAAGTTTAAAGTGGTAGCTATTGATCAGCGCGGCTATAACTTAAGTGACAAGCCCAAAGGCGTTGAAAACTACGTAATGGCGAATCTAGTCTCAGATGTTGTCGCTGTAGTGCGTCATCATGATCAGCAGAGCGCAATTATTGTCGGCCACGACTGGGGTGGTAGTGTGGCATGGAATGTCGCATTTGCTCATCCGGAAATGGTGAGCAAGTTAGTTATCCTTAATCTGCCTCATCCCAACGGCATGATGAAGGTGCAAAAGGAAAATCCCGAAGCAAGAAAAAATACCGGTTATGCGCAGAGATTCATAGACGGCCAACCATCAGATCCTGATATTTTTTTTGGCAGTCCTATGACGCCTGAAACCCTGACGGGTTGGGTAACTGATCAAGAGGCGATTCCTCATTATCTCGAGGCGTTTGGCAATTCAGATTTTGACGCGATGCTGGCCTATTACAAAATGAACTACCCAACTGCTGATCAATCAAAAGCATCTGAATCCATGATTCCGCAAAGCACTCCGCAACTGACCATGCCGGTGCTAATCTTTCATGGTCTTGAGGATAAAGCGCTGCATTCAGACGGGCTAAATAATACTTGGGACTGGGTCGATAACAGTGTGACTATAGTAACGGCACCGGGTGCTGGACATTTTGTACAGCAGGATGCGGCTGAACTTGTGACGAACACCATGCGTTGGTGGTTGCGATAAAGCGCGGCCGCGATCGCCGCTGACAACAGTGTATGATCTATGTATTATTTTGCCTTTAAGTTGTGAATTAAAGTAAGTCTACATTGCTAACTAAATGATTCAGGAAAAAGTTAAATGTCGGATGTATTGACACAAGCAATCGATTTGGTTGTTTATGGAATGGGCACAGTTGTTGTCTTCCTTACTGTATTGGTAGGAGCGACGATGTTGATGTCATATGTGCTGCAAACCTTTTTTACTACCGAAAGCCCAGAAGTGACCTTGCGTCCTTCCGCCGCTGCGAGTGAAGGTTTGACCGACCCCAAGATTCTCGCTGCACTATCTGCGGCGGTGAAGAAATACCGTGAAGATCACAACTGATCAATCGGTTTGCTGTGACAGACAGCAAAAAATAATTCTCGGTGCTACCTCACTGAGTTGATAATTTTCACTTAACAATAGTGAACAAATAATAAGGGTTCTCCATCAATGAGTAATCAGAAATCTCTCGGCATTACCGATGTCGTCTTGCGTGACGCCCATCAATCTTTGTTTGCGACGCGCATGCGCATAGACGATATGCTGCCCATTGCCGAAAAACTCGATCAGGTTGGCTTTTGGTCCCTCGAAAGTTGGGGTGGTGCAACTTTTGACGCCTGCGTTCGTTTTTTAGGTGAAGACCCGTGGGAGCGAATTCGCGAACTTTCTAAGGCAATGCCTAATACGCCGCAGCAAATGTTGTTCCGAGGCCAAAACATATTGGGCTATCGACATTACGCGGATGATTTGGTCGAAAAGTTTGTCGAACGAGCGGCGATCAACGGCGTCGACGTTTTTCGAATATTTGATGCGATGAATGATCCTCGAAATTTGGAATGTGCGATAGCCGCTGTTAGACAACAGGGTAAGCATGCTCAAGGCACACTTTCTTACACGGTAAGCCCGGTACACAACATCGATTCGTGGATAAACCTAGGTAAACAGATTGCGAGCATGGGTGCAGATTCTATTGCGATAAAGGATATGGCGGGACTCCTGACTCCCTACGTGGCTTATGAGCTGGTTTCAGAACTCAAGAAGAGCGTCGATATACCTATACATATGCAGTGCCACGCGACGACGGGCATGTCGACGGCAACCTACCTTAAGTCTATTGAAGCAGGCATCGATAATGTCGATACGGCTATCTCGTCGATGAGTATGACTTACGGACATTCTCCAACGGAGTCCTTGGTAGCGATTCTTGAAGGTACAGAAAGAGATACGGGTCTGGATATTATTCTGCTTGAAGAAATTGCGGCTTATTTCAGAGAAGTCAGGAAAAAGTACGCAAAATTTGAAGGTAGCTTAAAGGGTGTTGATTCCAGGATTTTAGTCGCTCAAGTCCCCGGTGGCATGCTGACAAATTTGGAAGGTCAGTTGAAGGAACAAAATGCGTCCGACCGACTAGACGATGTGCTGCTGGAAATTCCGAAGGTCCGTAAAGAGTTAGGCTACATACCGCTCGTGACACCAACATCGCAAATTGTAGGAACGCAAGCCGTACTAAACGTTCTGACGGGCAATCGTTACCAGAGTATTACCAAGGAAACGGAAGGCGTTCTAAAGGGTGAGTACGGTGCCACTCCAGCGCCTGTAGACACTGCACTGCAGGAAAAAGTACTTGCAGGTGGTGCGGCCATCACCGGCCGTCCAGCGGATGATCTTCAGCCCGAGTTTGAAAAACTGAAGAAAGAGTTACTGTCGATAGCTGATGATAAGCCGCTTGTTTTTGGTGAAAACCTAGATGATGACGTTTTGACCTATGCCCTTTTTCCTCAGCCTGGTCTAAAGTTTCTTGAAAATAGAAACAATCCGTCGGCCTTTGAGCCTATGCCTCAAGCGCAGGAAGCGGTCACACCATCGAGTGCTGTTGTACCGAGCTCTAACAACAATGGCGCTGAAGTTTATACAGTTGACGTGCAAGGCCAGCAATATGTGGTCAAGGTGACTCCCGGTGGTGACATTCAAAGCGCGATCCCGGTCGCAAACTCGGCTCTTGCTGTACCGACACAAAATTCGGGCCCCATTGGCAGTGTCAGCCAAGTTGGCGTGACGGCGCCACTGGCGGGCAACATATTTAAAGTGATGGTCAAGCCTGGTGATCATGTCCAAAGCGGCGATGTAGTCGTCGTGCTCGAGGCGATGAAAATGGAAACGGAAATCAGGGCAGCCAGTGCGGGCCAGGTGCAGGAGGTCCTCGTCCAAGAAGGCGATAGTGTCTCACCGGGCGCGACACTCGTGACCTTGGGTTAGTCGGTATGGAAGCGCTTATACAACTATGGCACTCCACGGGTATCTATCAGCTCACGTTTGGATCATTTTCAATGATCTGTATTGGCGTGTTGTTGCTTTATCTGGCGATATCAAAAAACTTTGAGCCGTTGCTGCTGGTACCGATCGGCTTCGGCGGTATACTAAGTAACATTCCGGGCGTTGATATAGCGGTCGGCGAAGGCGTGCTGCATCAGTTCTATGCAATGGGTATTGAGACGGGCATTTTCCCATTAGTGATTTTTATGGGTGTCGGTGCAATGACCGACTTTGGACCGTTGTTGGCCAATCCAAAGACGCTATTCTTGGGAGCCGCGGCACAATTCGGCATATTTGCAACCTTGATGGGTGCTGTCGCATTGACGGAAACGGGACTTTTGGAATTCTCGATTGCCGAAGCTGCGGCGATCGGTATCATCGGTGGCGCAGACGGGCCAACGGCAATCTATGTTGCTGGACAGCTAGCGCCACACCTACTTGGCGCGATTGCAGTCGCTGCATACTCGTATATGGCGTTGGTGCCTCTCATTCAACCGCCCATTATGAGACTGTTAACGACAGAATCGGAACGTAAGATAGAAATGACTCAGCTGCGCGAAGTGAGCCAAATTGAGAAAATTGTTTTCCCACTTCTGCTGCTGACGTTGGTCGCATTTTTTGTACCCAGTGCTGCGCCCTTACTTGGTATGTTTTGTTTCGGTAATTTGATGCGTGAATCCGGCGTCGTCGATCGCTTGTCGGACACGACCCAAAATGCATTAATCAATATTACAACAATATTTCTTGGTTTGGCTGTTGGCTCAAAATTGCGCGCGGAACAATTTCTCGTGCCAGAGACGCTCGGCATTCTTGTTCTAGGCATGGTCGCATTTTGTATTGGAACGGCTACAGGCATACTGATGGCGAAATTGATGAACCTGCTCTCATCCCAAAAGATCAATCCATTGATTGGTGCCGCCGGTGTATCAGCTGTGCCAATGGCTGCTAGAGTTGCCAATAAAGTCGGGCTGGAAGCAAACCCGCATAACTTTTTGTTGATGCATGCTATGGGTCCGAATGTGGCGGGGGTTATTGGCTCTGCTGTAGCTGCTGGCATTTTGATTATGTTTGCAGGAGGCTAACCGCTTTGTCAGGGTGGCTGAAAGGCTTAAATAATTTTGGGTAAGATGGAACTACGGCCAACGCGATTAATATAGGGAATTGATAATGAGTGCAGATGGAGATTGGAAAGTTACGGTTAAGTCACCAATGGGATCGCAGGACGCGACACTCACACTAGATTCGAGCGGTGATAGTTTATCGGGAAAGTTCGTCGGGCCGCAGGGTGAACAGACGTTTGACGGTGGCGTTGCGGATGGTAATCAGTTGTCATGGAATATCAAGATGACCCAGCCGATGCCGATGAATCTGGACTTCTTAGCTCAAGTCGAGGGTGACACGATTGACGGTTCTGTGAAATTGGGCGCTTTTGGCGATGCGACCTTTACTGGAACACGAGCTTAGATTTCTTTTCCTAACGATATAGCTAGGTTTCGCTCGTAAGAAAAATAAAAACTGCAAAGAACCTTAAGTGTCGAGTATGTAGGCCATTCGGTTCCCCGTTTGCGGATGATCGAAGGCCAGTTTGATGGATCTTAGTGTCAGTTCGCCTTCTCCTGCGCCATATTGTCTGTCCCCTAAAACTGGATGACCAATGCCTGCCAAGTGTCTTCTAATTTGATGTTTCCGGCCTGTCTCAATCGTTACTTCGAGTGTTGTTTGCTGCATGTCTTGATTTATTGATGTTGGCGCAAGTTTTGATATTGAAGGCTTGCCGTCCAGTTCTGAATCGATACGCAAGGGATCTGAAATGATTCCTTCGACAATAACGCGATAACATTTTGATACGGTTCTATCGCTAAATTGCTTTGATAGAGCTGCCGCCGCCGACTTGGTGTGCGCCAGCACGATCAAGCCAGTCGCGAATCTGTCTAAGCGATGAATAAGATGGGCCTCACGTTGCGGTGCGAGATTTTGCTCTACCCAGCGGTTGATTGCGCAGTGATCCCCAAAGCGCGTTCCAGACGACATCAGTCCAGCGGGTTTCGACCAGACGCTATAGATTCCTTCATCTGCGATAAGTGTCGGTTTTGGCGGAGCCGTTAGGTAGACAGCTTCGTTATGATAAACGCGAACGACATCACCGGCTGCTAGGGTTGCTTTAGCTCGACGAATGCGTCGCTCGATTTTGTTGCGGCTCTGTTCCTTATTAGGTTGAAGCCAAACCTCACCTTGCTTCATCATTTGTTTTATCTTTGATCTTGAAAATGCACAGTTGTCTGCAAGCAAATCTAGGATGGGTTGGTTGTCCTCAATGACCTCGAGTTCAAGCTCGAACACCGCTTGCGAGGATGTGGGTAATTGGTCCATGGATAAGTTTACACAGCGACAGGAAGATTGGGCATGATACACGGTCTACTCAGGTCGTAGTTATCAACGCGCTATTTGTCGGTGGCTAGGCGCAAAATCACCGGTGATTTACCAAACTATATTGTATGTGAATGGACGCATTGGAGAAGATGAAAAATGGCAAAATTAGAGATAGACGTATTTTGGTCCTTTAGAAGTCCTTGGTCCTATCTGGCGACACGGCGCTTGCGTGCGATGACGGATGAATATGAGCTTAAATTAAATTTTCGACCCGTGTATCCAATCGCTATTCGTACGCCTGATTTTTTTCTGAGCGTCAATCCTCAGTGGCCGGCCTATCTGATGACCGATGTGCATCGCGTTGCTGAGTTCCTTGAAATCCCTTTTGTTTGGCCAAGTCCAGATCCTGTGAATCAGTATCGTGGTGACGATGGGCGAGCCAGAACGGCGCAGGAACAACCTTATATTCATCGTCTCACCCGGCTAGGTGTTGCGGCAGCCGAGGTGGGCAAGGGTATCGAGTTTGCTGATGCAGTTTCCAGTTTGATCTGGGGCGGCACAAAAAATTGGCACGAAGGCGATTTACTGGCGCGTGCCGTTAAACGGGAAGGCTTAGACTTGCAGCAACTTGATCTGATCGTTGCTGATGAAACACCGCGACTTGAGTTAGTTATTGACAAGAATCAGGACGATCATCACGCTGTCGGGCACTGGGGCGTTCCCACATGCACCTTCGAGGGCGAGCCTTTCTTTGGTCAGGACCGGCTAGATGTTTTGCTGTGGAGGCTTAAGCAGCATGGTTTAAGCCGCCGTGGCTAGCTGATCTGCCTACATAGTCGTGACTAATTGTTTCGGCACATTTCGACATACAGGGTTGACAGCACTCACCCATGTTTGTACGTTTATGCTCCGTTTTTTCGATGTCAGAACATTAAGTCGAGTATTCGCAATATCAGCAGCGATAACGGCGAATTAGATAGAAAATTTGAATTGTGGACTTAACACCGATTTTCGACTGAATTAGGCCTAAGTTAACACCTGAAATCACACTCAATTTACACAAACAAGAGAGAGATACCATGCAAGAACACCTAAAGTTCTACATTAATGGCGAGTGGGTAGACCCTGCAACTCCAAAGACCCTGGATGTCATTAACCCAACTACAGAAGAGCCCTTTGCGACAATCAGCATGGGTTCAGCGGCTGACGTCGATAAAGCTGTTGCTGCGGCAACCGCTGCCTTTGAAAGTTTTTCAACAACGTCCGTTGCAGAACGCGTTGAATTGTTTGGTGCAATTCTTGGCGAGTATGGCAAACGTTACGACGAGATTGCTGCGGCGATCTCGACAGAAATGGGTGCGCCGATTTGGCTATCGAAAGCAGCACAGGCAGCGACAGGACAGGCGCATTTTGCAACAGCAATGGAAATCTTAAAGAACTACGCTTGGGAAGAGCAGAGAGGTAGTTACTTTTTGAAGAAAGAGCCTGTTGGCGTATGTGGTCTTATTACACCTTGGAACTGGCCAATCAATCAGATTTCTTGCAAGGTTGCACCCGCTCTAGCGGCAGGTTGCACCATGGTTTTGAAGCCGAGTGAAGTTGCACCCGTAAACGCGATTATTTTGGCAGAAATCCTTCATGCCGCTGGCGTACCTAAAGGTGTCTTCAATCTTGTTAACGGTGACGGACCTGCCGTCGGTGAGCCAATGTCATCGCATCCTGACATTCACATGATGTCTTTCACGGGTTCCACACGTGCTGGTATCTTAGTTGCAAAATCAGCGGCCGATACGGTTAAGCGGGTTTCTCAAGAACTTGGCGGCAAGTCTGCCAATATCGTTCTAGAAGATGCCGATTTGCAAACAGCGGTTGCTGGCGGTGTGTCTCAAGTATTCACCAACTCAGGCCAGTCATGTAACGCGCCAACAAGAATGCTAGTGCCTGCTGCAAAGCACGCTGAAGCACTTGAAATCGCTGCAGCGACAGCGGCGACTGTTAAAGCGGGCGACCCCTTTGCAGACGGTACCGTTATCGGTCCTGTTGTCAGTGAAGTTCAGTTCGATAAGATCCAAGCGTTGATTCAAGCAGGTATCGATGAAGGCGCTGAATTGGTTGCCGGTGGTACTGGCCGTCCTGACGGTCTCAATGCAGGGTATTTTGTTAAGCCCACCATTTTTGGTGGTGTTAATAACGACATGACAATTGCACGGGAAGAAATTTTTGGGCCAGTATTGTCAATCCTGCCTTATGAAACTGAAGAGCAAGCAATCGAAATCGCCAATGACACACCTTACGGTTTGTCAGGTTATGTTCAGTCGAGTGATGTTGATCATGCTAAAGCGGTTGCTGCCCAGATTCGAACGGGTAATGTCCACATTAATGGCACAGGTCCAGACTTCAATGCTCCATTTGGTGGCTATAAGCAGTCTGGTAACGGTCGTGAGTGGGGCGAGCTAGGTTTTGAAGAATTCCTCGAAACTAAAGCAGTATTTATTCCAGCAGCGTAACTGTTAGGAGTATATTCTTAGGCCAGTTTGGCTAAGATTACAAAGAGTAATAAAACGCCTCGCTAGTCGAGGCGTTTTTGTATCCGGTGTAATGTAATGTTTGTTTTATAAATACTGATCGCTAGCAGGAGATGAAATGGAAAAGCTAACGCAGGGCTTCGGCCTCATAGAAGGTCCAGTTTGGTTCGACAACAAACTGTTCTTCTCCGATGTGCTCGGTGGCGGCGTTTTTGCACTTGATCAAAATGGCAAGGTTGAAACAGTGTTCGAGCATCGTCGAGGCATTGGCGGAATGGCGGTGCATGAAGCGGGTGGTTTGATTGTTTCAGGTCGGAATATTTCTTATAAATCATTTTCAGGTGGTGAAACGCAGCTTGTCCTAGATCGTGATGAAGCGGCTGGCAATGTCGGTTATAACGACTTAACCACGGACGCGTTGGGTAGAATTTATGTCGGCTCTCTGGGCTCAAGCCCAGTCTTCGCAGATGGACGCGAACCGCAAGCGGGGGATTTGTATCTTATCGATTTGGACGGCAGTGCTCGTAAGGTCGGCGAAGATATTAGACTGACAAATGGATTGGCGTTTTCTGCTGACGGGTCGAGACTGTACCATTCCGACACAACACGTCGCGCCGTTAACTACTACGATGTTGAGCAAGATGGCTCTTTGGGTGAGAAGCAGACCTTTGCGACTTTTGACAAAGGCGCGCCGGATGGTTTGGTCGTCTCCGAGGACGGCAGAGTTTGGGTTGCACTTGCTGCTGATGGCGCCGGTGTTGCCGTCCTTAACGCGCAGGGCGTTCAGGTTGATCATCTGTCGATTCCCCAACCTATGTGCACCAGTGTCTGTTTTGGCGGTAATGATCTATCCACGCTTTATATTGTGTCCGGCTCCGACGGTATGGACTCAGACACAGCAGGCGCCGTATATGCTCACTCGGTGGATACGCGAGGCTGCAAAGTTGCCGTCGCAAAAGTTAAGCTGGCCTGATTGACGCAATGCTCTCTAGCAGGTCGTAGCCTGCTAGTTGTCGTGTTCATCTTTGACGAGTTAATTGTTGACCGGCAACCAGTTAAGAATCTATCAACTACCAGGTATCAACAAAGTTACGTTTCTTGCCGTCTCTTGCTGCCGGTTTGGGTGCTGCCTTTAGCGCGGCAAGAATCCAATGACGGGAGTCAGCAGGGTCGATTACATCGTCTATTTCAAAGGCTGTTGCGAAATTGACGGCTTTGCCCCTTTGATACATGCCTTCGACACGCCCCTCATAAGCCTTTTGCCGCTCCTCGGGGTCACTGATCGCTTCGAGTTCTTTCCTAAAGCCAAGTTTGACTGCACCCTCAAGACCCATGCCGCCGAATTCCCCGGTTGGCCATGTGACAGTAAACAAGCAGGCTTTAAAACCGCCTCCCGCCATTGCCTGTGCGCCAAGTCCATAACCCTTTCTTAAAACGATGGTTAGGAAAGGCACGGAAACATTCGCGCCGGTGACAAACATACGTGCCGCGTGGCGAACTAAAGCGGTTTTCTCAATCTCGGGGCCGACCATGATGCCGGGTGTATCACAGAGGCTTAAAATAGGAATGTCGAAAGCATCGCAGAGCTGAATAAAGCGTGCAGCTTTGTCAGCGCCGTTGCTGTCGATCGCACCTGATAAAAATGCAGGGTTGTTTGCAACAATACCCACCGGGCGTCCTTCAATGCGCGCGAAGGCTGTAATCATGCCTAGACCAAAGTCTTTTCTTAGCTCGAGTACTGAATCGTCATCAGCCAAGGTTTCAATCACGCGTCGGATGTCGTAAATTCTCAAGCGATTTTCAGGCACGATATCGCGTAGATTACGTTGGTCCTGAGACTGCCAGTTCTCGGTTCGACCTTGAAAGTAGGACAGGTATTTCTTTGCGGCACTGACGGCTTCTGCTTCATCTTCTACCGCGATATCAACCACGCCATTGGGCACCTGGTCAGACATGGGGCCAACTTCATCCGGTGTGAATATGCCTAGTCCGCCGCCTTCGATCATGGCGGGTCCACCCATACCTATGTTGGCGTCTTTGGTTGCGATCACAACATCGCTGGCGCCGAGTAATGCAGCGTTACCCGCAAAGCAACGTCCGGTTGTGATACCTATTCTTGGCACTAGGCCTGACAGGCGGCCCCATAACTCAAACGCAAGGCAGTCGAGTCCGGCTATTCCCGCTCCATCAGTATCGCCGGGACGGCCGCCGCCACCTTCAGCGAAAAGTATGACGGGTGTTTTTAAGGTTTCCGCTAGTTCAAACATGCGGTCTTTCTTGCGGTGATTCTGTAACCCCTGCGTGCCCGCCAAAACCATGTAGTCGTATGACATGACGATGCATTGGGTTTCCTGATCAGGGAACATGGCTTTGTTGACGCTACCAATGCCGGTCACCATGCCGTCAGCCGCGGTGTTCTGCATCAAGTCATCAACGCTGCGTCGGCGACGTTGAGCAGCGATGGCAAGACCGCCGTATTCAACAAACGAATCGGCATCGACAAGGTCTTCTAAATTTTCTCTTGCGGTTCGATGCTTGGTTTTACGACGTTTAGCAACGGCTTCAGGTCTTGATGCATCTTGTCCTAATGCGTGCCGATCCAAAGCTTCCTGCAAATCAGGACGAATATGATTGAGGTCTACGGCTATCTCTTTTGTTTCAGTCGTTGATTGGTCATCTGACGGGTCAATGATAAACATGCAAAAATCTTCAACGATGGTGTCACCGGCGGAGATGCTGATGACCTTGACCGTGCCATTTAAGGGCGCTTGAATGACGTGTTCCATCTTCATTGCTTCCATTATCGCCAACTGCTGCCCCTGAATAACAGCCGTGTCGTTAGCGATCGAAACTTCAATGATGGTGCCCTGTAGTGGCGATCGAATGGTTTGCGTGCCGTCAGTTGGTTCTGTGCGATCAACATTATGAGAAGTCTGGCTTGTGACTGTTTGTGGCGCAGAAGATTTGCCATGAGAGAGAACCGCGAGCGGGTCATTGCTGTTCATCTTGCTACCGGCCAAACCAGACTGGGTCGTTGGTTCATCCGTTGGTTCATCCGTTGAATCGATGGTCTCAGATGCATTGTGTTCGAAATAGAACGCGGGATGGCTAGCGGACTGGCCCAATACTTCAAGGTTGTCGTCGATGAATCTTGTATAAACCGCGTTGTTCCTAAAGTCTGTGTTGTTTAAGACAGCCTGTAGGAAGCTAATGTTTGTTTCAAAGCCTTCCAATCTAAACTCCGAAAGCGCGCGGTAAGTTTTCCTTATCGCTTCTGAGAAATCCTTGGGGCTATGAACGATGAGTTTGCCGAGCATAGAGTCAAATCGGGTTGAGGTTTTGTAACCTGCGTAACCAAAGTGATCGGTTCGAATACCGGGGCCCGATGGTGGCTCTATGACACTAATTGTGCCGCCGGAAGGTTTGAATCGGCCCTTATTACCCAAGACTTCCATATTAATACGGCACTGGATAGCAAATCCGTTAGGTTCGTCACGAGAAAGTGCTAATGACGCCAGTGGCTGCCCCATTGCGAGCAGCAATTGAGACTGAACGAGGTCGCAGCCGGTGACTTCTTCGGTCACGGTGTGTTCAACCTGTAGTCGAGGGTTGGCTTCGATAAAGTAGAAGTTTTGATGATCATCTGCGTCGACAAGAAATTCGAACGTGCCAAGACTTCGGTATTGAGCTGAACTGGCCATGCGTAGGGCGGCGTCAATGAGAGGCTGCTTTTCCGCAAGCGTTAAACTTGGGCTTGGTGCTATTTCAATAACCTTCTGATGATTCCGTTGAATTGAGCATTCACGATCCCAAAGGTGGGTAACGTTTTCGCCGTCACCAATAATTTGTATTTCGATGTGCCGAGCGCGGGGGATGAGTTGTTCGATATAAACGGCATCGTCGCCAAAAGCTGCCTTCGCTTCACTTTTGCAGCGGTCAAAAACCTTATCGACATCATCGACCGTGGCGACCATGCGCATGCCGCGACCGCCACCGCCGGAGATTGCTTTGATGATAGCGGTTTGTCCCTTGGCCAACTGTTGCACAAACGCTTTTATGTCAGTGAGACCCGTATCACCGTTCGTACCAGGTACCAGTGGCACGTCGCTACTTGCGGCAAGTTTTCTTGCTTGGGATTTATCGCCAAACAGACTCAGCTGTTCAGGAGTTGGACCAACAAAGATAATGCCGGCGGCCTCGCAGGCGGCAGCAAACGCATTATTTTCGCTTAGGAAGCCATAGCCAGGATGCACGCCGTCGCAGTGGTGCTGGATCGCCAGCTCCACAATGTTATCGATATCTAAATAGCCGGCTGCCCCCGTGCCCTTCAAACACGCAGAAGTATCTGTTTTTTTGGTATGCAGAGAGGCTGAGTCATCTTGCGTATAGATGCTGACAGTTTCAATGCCAAGCTCCGTTGCGGCTCTGGATATACGTATCGCGATTTCACCGCGGTTGGCAATAAGCAGTTTTTTCATTGGCTGGGTTCTATCATGGATTTTGCCCATTATTCCTATGAACGAAATCAAACTGCAAGCCTTCGGTCGTCTTGTTTTGTCTGTCTAGCAAAAATAACTGGCCGAGCTCTAGATTCGGTTAAATGCTGCGCTTACAGATCTTGGTCGATAGTATGTACATAGTCGCTAGATCACACCTATTTAGAGCAGAAGAAAGGCAGTATCATGCGGTTTTTGATGTTCACAGGTCCGTAAAATGTCGATTGCTTATCTAAATGGGGAATGGGGCGCTATTACTGATGCCAAGGTGTCCGTGCTCGATCGTGGCTTCTTGTTCGGAGATGGTATTTACGAGGTGATTCCGGTTTATGCCGGTAAATTATTTACACTTGCGCGGCATTTAACTCGCCTGGCTAATAGTCTGACAGAAGTTGACATGGAAAACCCGATGTCTGATGAGCAATGGACGTCGTTGTTAAAGGAAGCGGTTGAAAGAAGTGGCGAAAATAATGCTGCACTATACGTTCAGGTGACGCGAGGCGCGGATAGCCTTCGTAACCATATATACCCGGATACGTTAGTGCCAACCGTGTTCGTCATGGTTAACGCAGCGCCGATCCTAGAGAGAGCGAGTGTGACTCCCTACAGCTTGATCACCTTAGATGATTTTCGTTGGTCAATGGGACAGATTAAAACCGTTAGTTTGATCGCTGCGTCGATGCTGAAAAATAAAGCGATTGCCGCGGGCGCTAACGACGCCGTTTTAATTCGCGATGGCAAGGTTACCGAATGCACCGCCTCAAACATATTTGCTGTCGTTGAAGGCGTTTTGGTTACGCCACCTAAAAGCTCTCATCTGCTGCACGGTATCACCCGCGACCTGATTGTTGAATTGGCGCTTGAGCACAAGCTGTCATTCGAAGAGAGAGAGATAAGTGTTGAAGAGCTCGACGGTGCCAGTGAAGTATTTATTACCAGTTCGACCCACGAGGCTTGGCCGGTAAGCCATCTGAATAATAGCCCCATAGGTAACGGCGACCCGGGTGTCATCTGGCATCACATTGACAAATTATTTCAAGATTTTAAGAAGCAGGTTTGACGGGTTCTGATTCAATTTGAGTCATAAATGCATTCATGGCGCGGAGCATTTCAGCGCTCGAGGATTCAAGCAACGCAGCGTGATCACCATTGGCCAGTACCACCCACCATTTTTTTGCAGTTGGAATTTTTGTGAATAAATTGAGCTGCAAAGGCGTTGCTGCAAGCGGGTCGTGTTCAGCTTGCATCAGTAGGGTTGGGACGGTGACTTTTGATGCATCCATTTCTGCCCATTCGTGCAAATTTTTGAAGTCGACCCTGATAGGATCGGCGACCAATGCTTGATCGACATAGGCTTGAATCGCTTTATTGCTAATCGTGTCGGCGACAATAAAGTCGCTGGCGGCATGTTCTGCGGTATTGAGCTGCCGTGAAGGATCAGATGGGTATTCGACGTTTTTATCTTTAACGTGTCGGTCTGGATCGAAGGGATAACCAAACAGCATGATCGAAGCAAGCAGTTCGGGTCGCCGTTGAGCAACAAGTTGGGCCACCATCGAGCCATACGACCATCCGTAAAGGTGAATGTTGTCGCTCTCTTTGTTTTTGATCCACTCGATTGCTGCAATTGCATCTCGAACGGCACGGTCAGGTGTTAGCCATCCGGAGCTATCCCGCGGGGTATCACCATAACCTCGACCATCAAGGGCATAAACCGTAAAACCTAAGTCAGTTAAGCGGTCCATAAACGAGAGGTTCTCGCCCGCCACCTGGAGATCAAAATCCGGTAGCGCACTATAAGTTCGGCCGTGCAGGAGCAGAACCACTGCGCGCGTTTTGCTTGGTGATTTTTGCCACAGGGCCATGGGGTGACCATCAACCTCAATGGTGTGTTTGACGGGCTCAGCTGCAAAGGCGAATAGTGACTGGTAAAGAATCAGGCTAACAAGTAGACGTAACATTTAGATTACCTAAGAAAATCTTCGATACATTAGCACGGGTATAGCTGACAGATCATTAGGTCGATTTAAGCGCAACAGCTGCCGCAGGTTTACTTTTGAGAACGATTATCATTTAGATCATGACAGGCTTACTCATTGAAAAATTAGATGGTCGTAAGTGAAAACTTTGATTGGACTCGACGGTGCGATTTCAATTACCTTGTCGGAGCGTTTTAAAACCTAGGAGAAATAAAAAATGTCCTTAAAAGGATCTAAGACAGAACAAAATTTGAAAGATGCATTTGCCGGTGAGTCTCAAGCTAACCGACGTTACCTTTATTTTGCAGCAAAAGCCGATGTGGAAGGTTACAACGACGTTGCGACCGTCTTCCGTTCAACCGCAGAAGGCGAAACAGGGCACGCACACGGACACCTAGAGTATCTAGAAGAAGTGGGTGATCCAGCAACAGGTTTACCGATTGGTCCAACCAGCGACAATCTAAAGGCGTCTGTTGCGGGCGAGACTCACGAGTATACAGATATGTATCCCGGTATGGCTGCGTCAGCTCGCGATGAAGGCTTTGATGAAATAGCGGACTGGTTCGAGACACTTGCAAAGGCAGAAAGAAGTCACGCAAATCGTTTCCAGAAAGCGTTGGATAGCCTCGACGCTTAAGTTCGTAAAATAAAGCAGTAGAAAAATCGGTAAAGGATCACGCATGGCAGGCAAACGAGAAGGCAGTCTGGAAGCACCGACTCGCCACCCAATAGAGTGGAGGACGGAGGACTTCTGGGATGAAGGTTCGCTCTTCTCTGAGTTGGAGCGGGTTTATGACATTTGTCATGGATGCCGGCGATGTGTCAGCTTATGTGATTCTTTTCCGACACTGTTCGATTTGGTTGATGAGTCAGAAACCATGGAAGTAGATGGTGTCGCCAAATCGGACTTTTACGACGTGGTAGATCAATGTTATCTCTGTGACCTTTGTTATATGACGAAGTGCCCATACGTGCCACCCCACGAATGGAATGTGGACTTTCCTCATCTGATGTTAAGGGCCAAAGCACAGCGTTACAAAAATGACGGTGCAAGTGTTCGAGACGAGGTGCTGACCAGCACCGACACGGTTGGTAAGCTCGCGACGATTCCCCTTGTAGATGTGACCGTTAATGCTCTGAATAATAATGGCCTGTTCCGAAATGCGTTAGAAAAAACATTGGATGTGCACCATCAGGCACCGGTACCTAATTATCACTCGAAGACATTGCGAAAACAGTTCCCTAAACAAAAGTCGGCAACCGCTATC
Source organism: Pseudomonadales bacterium (assembly GCA_029251375.1). Lineage (GTDB taxonomy): Bacteria > Pseudomonadota > Gammaproteobacteria > Pseudomonadales > Azotimanducaceae > JAHRVQ01. The sequence continues at coordinate 179,796 of JAQXDL010000018.1, forward strand.
GAGCCTACATCGATCGGGCGTACGACGGGCAAAGTTGCTTTCTATGCGACCTGTTACGGCAATTATAATAATCCTCACTTGGGTGAAGATTTCATTAAAGTATTCGAACACAACCAAATTCTCATAGACCTTGTTGAGAAAGAAGCATGTTGTGGAATGCCGAAACTTGAGCTTGGCGATTTAGATAGTGTCGAAAAGCTGAAAGAGAAAAATATTCCCGTGCTCGCGAAAATGGTTGATGAGGGTTACGACTTGATTGCACCGATACCTTCGTGCGTGTTGATGTACAAGCAAGAATTACCCCTAATGTTTCCTGACGATGAAGACGTCTTGAAGGTGCAGGCAGCCTTCTTTGATCCCTTTGAATATTTGTTTTTGCGCCACAAACAAGGCGCTATGAACATCGACTTTAAAAACAACTTAGGTGATGTCAGTTACCAAGTTGCTTGCCATTTGCGGGTGCAGAATATTGGTTACAAGACCCGCGACGTCCTCAACCTTATTCCCGACACACAAGTTCACACAATTGAGAGGTGCTCTGGGCACGACGGTACTTATGCCGTAAAAAAAGAGACAAGAGATAAATCTCTAAAAATTGCCCGGCCGGTGGTGAAGCAAGTTGATAAAGTTGAGCCCGATTACTTTTCCAGCGATTGCCCCATGGCGGGTGTGCAGATAGCAAATCTCACCGAAAAGGTTGACGAAGCGCAGCATCCCATTTCATTACTACGACTAGCTTACGGAATCTAACCAGCGTTATGCCAAAATTAAATCGACAAGATCTATGGTCTTTAGAAGACTACTCTAATGAAAGAGCCGCTTTCCGTGAAAGGGTATTAGCTCACAAAAAAGATCGTAAAGTATTGATTGGCGACCATATCCTGTTCATCTTTGAAGATCTCTTGAGTATTCGGTATCAAGTGCAGGAAATGCTTAGAATCGAGAAGGTGTTTGATGCTGCTGGCATTACGGATGAGCTAGAAGCTTATAACCCGCTGATACCCGACGGTAATAATTGGAAGTGCACGATGCTGATTCAGTATGCCGACGTCGACGAGCGCAAGATCAAGCTTCAGGAAATGAAGGGCATTGAAGATTGTGTGTGGGTAAAAGTTGACGGACAAGACCCGGTGTTTGCCATCGCTGATGAAGATATGGAGCGTGCAAATGATGAAAAAACCTCAGCCGTGCACTTCCTGAGGTTCCAGTTCCCACAGGAGATGGTTGCGAGTCTTCAAAGCGGTGCTGCCGTTCAAGTAGGTATCGATCATCAAGCTTACGAAGAAAAGCCTCTGCAGCTTCCAGAGCCTACCCGTGCTTCTTTAGTGAGCGACCTCAGCGGCGCTTAGCTGGAAAACTAACAACATTGCTTTGTCAATCCTGTTTAGGGGTGATTTACCCCCTAGAATAATCCTGCATACTCGATACTCTAGAAAAATGGTAGGTGATTAAAATATTCTAATCACCTACACTTTGAAGCGTCTTTCACATTAGCGTTTAGTCGTTAGTATGAAATCTCAACATAGAGTGATGGGGTGTTAATGTCCTGTATTGATAAAGCACATATGGATCGTTGCTTAAGGCAGTCCGTTGCGCCTTGCTGTGCACACCAACATATTCCTTCTGGCTGGTTCTCAGCTAATAAAAATACACAACATAAAGAGTATACAACATGAAAATAGGTTGGAATCCGGGATTCCGGCGCATGGTTTTATTGTGTGCGAGTTTATTGGCCTTAAACGGTGCGGCTCTGGCTGCTAACCAAGAGCAGGTTTATGAGCAGGCACGTGGCTATCTGGCGGCGGATGACGCCGATGCGGCCTATGCATTATTAACGCAATACGAAGGTGATTGGTCAGGCGACGATGCCTATGACTACCTCTTAGGTATTGCCGCGTTGGACAGTGGTGAGTCGGGTGAGGCGATCTTCAGTCTGCAGCGTTTGGTTGCACGCCGTCCCTCCTTTGCCGGCGCGCGGATGGAACTGGCGCGTGCCTATTACGATATTGGTGATAACGAGTTGGCACGGGTTGAGTTCGAGCGTGTGTTGGCGGATAACCCTCCAGAGAAAGTCCAGTTGGCGGCAACGGATTATTTAGCGGCGATTGATAACAATGCACGTGCTTATAAATCGGACATCCAATACTACGTCGATTTAGGTTTAGGTTACGACAGCAACCCGGCGGCGGCGACAGACAATGCGACCTTCCTGGGCTTTGCGTTGGCGGCGAACAACCTCGAACAAGAATCCGCTGTGTTAGGCGGTGTGTTTGGGGTCCAGTACAGCAAGCCATTAACACCGGATCTGCAATTGCTGTTGAGCGGCCGAGCCGATCACCGCAGTAACCCATCGGCAAAGTATGTCGACACCTCGAACATTGATATAGGCGGTGGTTTGAACTGGGCGATTGGTGAGGACTCCTTGTCCGTGGTTGCCAATACCGTGTTCTCTGCTTTAGATGGGACCTATAACAAGCAGGGCTTTGGCGCGACTGTGTCGTACTTACACAAGTTAAGTGACAGTCTATCCTTATCCGGCTTTTTACGCGGCGGCGCGCTTCGGTTTGAAGATGCTGCCTTGAGTGTGCAGGACGTTGATCAATTGTTGTATGGCCTGTCGTTGAGTCAGACCTATGGTGCGGCGCTGTTTAACGTGACGTTAACCGGCAATAGTGATGATGCGAAAGAAGCAACGTCGTTGTTCTCTGCCGATGGTTACGGCCTATCGGCGAGTCATAGTTGGTTTCGCGCCGGTGGCAAGATTTATTTTGTTGATGCGAGTTTGAGTCGGGTTGAATACGAGGAGCCTTTCTTTGGCATTGATCGTGAGGACGACACATTCTCAGTCGGTTTAGGGGCGACCTGGAATAAGTTCCCGATGAGCGACTGGTCGACCACGTTGCGAGTAAATTATAGCGCGAAGGATTCGTCGGTGAGTTTGTATGAGTATGACCGGCTGGAAGTTGGGTTCACGCTGCGAAAAATGTTTTAAGGAGGGCTAGACGATGAAAATAGTAAATCAGCAAATGAAACGAACCCGTCTACAGACTCTCTTGCTAGTGGCGATGTCGATGATGTCATTGACGGCTTGGGCGAATGTCGGTCAAGCCTTGTATACCTTTGGTAATGTGACGGTTGAACGCCCAGCGATCAGTGTTTTAGGTCGTGGTGATGTGGTTAACGCAGGTGATGTGATTGTCACTGGCGCGAAAGGTTATGCGCAGATTAAGTTAGCGGATGGCACAAAAGTGGCGATTCGACCGGGTTCACGGTTTGTGATTGAAGAACTCGAAGCGCCAGCAACGGCAACTGAACCAGCGATTGGAGCCGGCACGGCCTTGCGAGCCAAGTTTGACTTACAAAAGGGTGGTTTTAGAACCATCACGGGGCGGATAGCGAAGCGAGATCCATCTGCTTATCAGGTTTCTACACCGTCGGCTGTCATCAGTGTTCGGGGTACTAACTATGTTGCGCGTTTATGTTCAGCTGATTGTGGCGGCACGGATGATGGTTTGTATGTCGGTGTCTCTGATGGTGGCGTTGCCTTGAGCAACGGTGGCGGCGAATTAACTTTAGCCAAGAATCAATACGGTTTTGCGGCGGACTTCAATACCCCACCGTCACGTTTGATAGCGCCACCGGCGAGTTTGCAGGATGAGGGCTTGGCTGTTCTGGAGGAAGAAGAGGAAGAAGAAGAGGACAGCGAAGAAAGTTCAGAAGAAAGTGAAGGCGAAGAGAGCGAAGAAGAAGAGGGCGACTCTGAAGAGGAAGGTGATTCAGAAGAAGAAGGCGACTCTGAAGAGGAAGGTGATTCAGAAGAAGAGGGTGACTCTGAAGAGGAAGGTGATTCTGAAGAAGAGGGTGACTCTGAAGAGGAAGGTGATTCTGAAGAAGAAGGTGATTCCGGCGAAGAGGGCGACTCCGAAGAGGAGGGTGATTCTGAAGAAGAAGGTGATTCCGGTGAAGAAGGCGACTCCGAAGAAGGTGACTCTGGTGAAGAAGGAGACTCTGGTGAAGAGGGCGACTCTGGTGAAGAGGGCGACTCTGGCGAAGAAGGTGACGGCGGTGATGACTCAGGCGACTCGGGTGAAGAAGGTGACAGCGGTGATGATTCCGGTGACAGTGGTGACGATTCCGGTGACAGCGGCGGTGATTCCGGCGACAGTGGTGATGATTCCGGCGACAGTGGCGGTGATTCCGGTGACAGTGGCGGTGATTCCGGTGACGGGGGCGGCGACTCAGGAGATAGCGGTGCTTCCGGCGACAGTGGCGGCGATTCTGGCGGCAGTGGTACCGATTCAGGCGATAGCGGCGCTGATTCTGCAGGAACTGGCGGGGATACAGGCGGTGCAACTGGCGGCGGCGATGCCGGTTCGACTAGTGGCGGTGATTCTGGTGCGACAACCAGTGTCTCGGCTGCGCCAAGCGGCGACTCCGGTGGGTTTCGAGCGGGGCCTGTAAGCAGCCCATCTTCCTCACCAACTGCAGCGACAAGCAGCACAACCTCGGTAATTGTGGCCGCGCCAACGGCCGAAGCGCCGCCAGTGCAAGAAATAATAGTTGAAGGTCCGAGTGGCACCGAGGTCGATTTGACGACTGGGGTCGGCGAGTTTGTTAATCGCGGCTTATCCTTTAGCACAACGAGTGTTGCGGTAAGCACAAATACAAATGCGACAACGGCAGCTTTTGATGGCGCGGGTAATTTGACCGGCTTTGATGATCTTTCGGATACGCAAACGGTCAGTTACGCGATTGGTTCAGCGACAAATTTGGACACCGGTTTTGATGCGACAAGCCAGCTACGCTGGGGCCGCTGGGCGGAAGGGGTTGGGCAGACGAGTATTGATGGGTCTACTTCTAGCGATCTCGATTTAACCAATAGTAGTTTGCATTGGGTTGTGTCGTTGACCGACGAAGTGCTGCCGACCCAGGCGATTACGGGTACAGCGAGCTACACATTGGTGGGTAACACCGACCCTACCGATAACGCCGGTAATACTGGGTTTCTAGGTCGTACAGAACTAAGCGCCGACTTTACCAATGCCACAGTTCGCAGTCGCGTTGAGTTAGGTATTAATAACCAGGCGTGGACCGCAGTTGGCTCCGGTAGTATCAATGTGAATCTATTTTCAGGCTTGTACAACACGGTGACGGTCAATGGCGCCGCAGGTGCAACCGGTAGTTTCGGTGGCAACTTTGTCGGATTCGGTGGCGCGGTGCCACAGGGTGCGGGTTTGAGCTTTCGACTTGAAAATGGCGCGACTGTCGTCAATGGCGTAGCGGTGTTTGGAAACCCCACACCTTAATCTTGAACCAACGGCGTGCTAAGTTCATGCCGCTTAGAGAACTAACGAGTGCCCAAAGTTGGGGATTCAAATAAGACATAAATGGATAGACCGTGATGAGAACACAAACAGTTTACCGCTCGCTATTGACGTTGAGCTTTGTTGGCCTACTTTCAGCTTGTGGCGGTGGAGGCGGTGGAGGCGGAGGCGACGATGCACCGGCTGCTGCGACAAGTGCAGGTTCAGTGTCTGCCGGCGTAAGCAAGGGCGATACAGTTACCGGTGGTGTGACGAAGGGCCCGGTGAATGGCGCGACGGTATTATTTTACCCTGTTGATCAGTTCGGCTTTCCGCTGTCGACCGAAATAGCCAGAGCGAGTACTAATGCAGCGGGTAATTTCACGGTGACACTGCCGGCGGATGCAGGCACGGTATTGGTAGAAAGTTTTGGCGGTTCATTTGTCGATGAGGCCGACCGGTCAGGCAATCGTGTTATCCAATTGGGTCCAAACGACGGTTTTAGTTCGATATTGCCGAGCGGTTCCGCCCGTGTTGCGATCAATCCAATCACAGACAGTTTAGTCATACGTTCACGAGAACTTGCGGCATCCGAGGGTGGCTTCGGCGGTATTTTTAATACCAGTCGTGCTGCGTTTGCGAGCGAAGCCGGTTTTGATGCGTTTTCAACCGTACCAGCTAATCCGACTGCACCAGCAGCGGGTGCAAGTCTGGCCGAGAAGCAATATGCGTTGTTGTTAGGTGGTTTAGCTAACGCGATTAATATCCTCACGGTCGAGCTGGGTCTAGGGACACCAACCTATCAAGTGATTCGTGCGGTGACACTGGACTTGGTTGACGGTGAGCTTAACGGTTTGAAGTATGGTGATCCTGTACGTGTGCAAGGTGCGAACGGCGTGCAGAATTTGGCGCGAGATGTCGATTTAGAAACGCAGGTAAATCGCTTTAAAAACAACAATGCGGCAGCCTACAGTGGCATCGAGACGCCGGTTTTTGATTTCTCAATCTTGGCAAACAGAGCGCCTACGGCAAATGCGGGGGTCGATCAAACGGTTCCAAGCGGCGTTGCAGTGGCGCTGGACGGCACAGCCAGTAATGATCCAGAGGGCGGCTTGCTTTACAACTGGGAGCAGATTTCGGGCCCGGTTGTTAGTTTGTCAGATGCAACGACCGCAAGCCCGACCTTTACGGCATCGTTAGGTAACGCTGTTGTCGTGTTTAGGCTAACGGTTACAGATGCAGCAAATGCAACGGCGACAGATACAGTGACCGTGACGCTGACGAACGCGTTACCAACGGC